>CAVYEY010000054.1:0-17969 GCA_963767435.1 uncultured Alphaproteobacteria bacterium | reverse complement strand
CATTCCATAGCCTCCCGCCGAATGTTTCCTGCAGCCAATCCCCAATCGGCCCGGCCGCATCGCGCCAGTTGGTGTCCATCATCATCGCATGCGCGCCGCCCCTTACGATCACCGCTCGCGCGCCGTAGTAGATCGCCGTCATCCGCACATCGCCCTCCGGCACGAACTCATCCCGGTCCCCGCCGGTAACGAGGAGCTTGGGCATGCCCCAGGGGAAAGGCGCGAACGGAGGCCAACCCATTGCCTGCTTGCTTGCAGCCTCCGCGATATCGTCCATCCGTTCGAACAGCATCGCGCGCAATTCGGCCGAAGGTGGATGCGCGAACAGCCCGGCTTCGATCTCGTCGAGATCGGCCCCGCGCAGGCCCAGAAGGAGCGCCTTGCGCAACTCGCGGGCCAGCGCCGGATTTTGGGTCTGCATAGCTATCGCGGCGCGAAGCAAACCATGCGGCGGAACCGAACAGAACAGCACAACGCCCGCCGCCTCGCCACCGCGCTTCACGTAGTTCTGTACGACGGCGCCGCCCAGCGAATGGCCGGTCACGACAACCGGCCCGCCTATCTGCTTAACCGCCCAATCCACATCCTCCGCGAAGTCCGCAAGTTCGAACTGGCGGATTTTCTCGCGGCCTTCGCTCTTGCCGTGCCCGCGCAGGCTTACGGCGTAGCTCTCGTAGCCAAGACCCGCAAAGTAAGGCAGGAAACTTCGCTCCCAAACCCAGGCACCCGTGCAGATGCCATGGACGAAGAGCAACTTGACCGGCCTTGCCTGGCCCTGCGCCGGGGCGTGAATGAGTTCCAGATGCATAATGATGCAAGCCTAAACGAAACAATATTTCCTGTAAGCGAAATTGTAGCCAAGCAGCTACGGCTACCCCTTGAAGTGCTCATACCCCTTTGCGTTTAAGACAAGCTCCTGCCCATCGGCGGCCAGGAACCGCGGCGCACCGGCCCCTGCCGCCGTCACGGCGCCAATCCGCGTAACCGGAACCCCAGCCGCCAGGCTTGCCGCCTCGAAAGCCCCTGCCCGTTCAGCCGGAACAGCGGCCAGGATTTCGTAATCGTCGCCGCCCGTCAAAATCGTCTGCATAGCGGCAGCGTCTTTCGCCGCAATGGCCCTGCTAGCCTCCGATAGCGGTACATCCGCCATGGAAACGCTAGCCGAAACCTGCGACGCTTCGCACATCCGGGAGAGGTCGAGGGCCAAGCCGTCGGATATATCCATCGCGGCGGAGGCTTCGGCCGCAAGGGCCTGCGCCAGCGCCAGCCGCGGCTCGGGATAGAGATAGCGCCCCAGCAGAAACTCCCGCTCTTCCGGCGATAGATGCGCCGCAAGCCCCGCGTTTTGCCTCAACTGCAGGCCCAGGGCCGCATCGCCCAGCGTGCCGCTCACATAAAGCACATCCCCGGCCCTGGCGCCGCCGCGCGGTACGAGGCCGCGAGCGCTCGCCTCGCCGAATGCCGTTATCGAAATCCACCACGAACCGCGCGCCGTGACCGTATCGCCGCCGATCAGCGCGATGCCGAATTTGGCTTGCGCCCGGCCAAGCCCGCCGGCAAAGCGCCGCGCCCACTCGTCCGAAGGCGCCTCGCTCAGCGCTAGGGTCATTGTATAGGCGAGGGGCCGCGCGGCCTTCGCGGCAAGGTCCGAGACGTTGACCGCCAGCGCCTTGTAGGCCACGTCCCCCGGATCGTCGTCCTCGAAGAAATGCACCCCCGCAACGAGCCCATCCGCCGTAATAACGAGCCCTGTAGCCGGAAGCCCAGTCAGAAGCGCCGCATCGTCCTTGAGGCCCAGCGCGCCCGGATGGCTCGCCAGCGGCGCCAGGTAGTTCGCGATCAACTCGATTTCGCCCAACCCAGGCATAGACGGTATCCAATCCGGCGGGCGACTGGGGCCCGCAACCCCGCTCCAAGGACGCCGCCTCGTGCGGCGAATTAACGTGTTCCCCGGTACGCCGGAGTACGGTTTTCCGGGCCTCGGGTAATCTTCTTCGATGTTGAATCAGTTTAGCAGAAATGCCTTGAGATTGCGTTAAGCGCTATACAATTGATTTCACATTGTTTTTGCCTGCGCCGGAGCTGGCCTATTTATCTCCAGCCAATCTGCTTTTATAATAAACCGTAGTTTTGGAAGCTGAAAAACGGCCCAAAACGGGGAATTTTTCGCTCAATCCGGCCTCTTCGGGACCTCGCAAAACCGCGTTAACCATGCCGGCATTAACCATCGCCGCACGCCTACGCATCTTTACTCCATTTTAACGGAGCATCGGAGCCGTCAATTCTTCCGCTTGCCGCCGCCCTTGCGCCCGAACTCATCCCGCCTGTTCTTGCGCGCCACCCGGTTCAGCACGCCGTTCACAACACCCGGCTCCTCGCCGCCGAAGAAATCGTGGGCGATCTCGACATATTCGTTGATGGTGGCCCGCGCGGGCACTTCCCGCCTCTCCAAAAGCTCGTAGACGGCGGAGCGCAAGATCGCGCGCAAGATGCTGTCAATGCGCGACAGCCGCCAGCCCTCGGCCAGCTGTTCTGAAATCACGATATCGACCGCCGCCTGCGCGTGCGCCACGCCCGAGGCCAGGTCGCGGAAAAAGCCGCTGTCCGCCCCCGCATAGATGTCGGCCGTTCCGAAGCGGTGCTTCACGAACTCGTCCAGCACCTGACTCAGGTCGCGCTGCGTGAGTTCCATCTGATAAAGCGCCTGCACGGCGGCCAGACGCGCACGCGTCCGGGACGGAACTATTGGCGCGCCAGCTTCCTCGCCGCCCGCGCCGTCATCGTTCGTATGCATGTTCAGGCTTTCGAGGTTCAGGCCGGCTCATGCCGGCGCGGCAAATACGGTTACTGCGCCCGCTTTGCGAAGTCGCGCTTATGGCGCAGAACTTCAAGGCAGGCCTCCACGGCATCGCGACCCTTATTCTTGCCCGATACGGCCGCGCGCGCAATAGCCTGCTCTTCGGTCTCTACAGTCAAGATGCCGTTTCCCAGCGGAACGCTGCGCGCGATGGCCAAATCCATGAGCGCCCGCGCGGACTGAACCGCCACGATGTCGTAATGCGAGGTCTCGCCCCGGATGACGCAGCCAAGAGCCACGAAGCCATGGAACGGCTGCGGAGCCTTGTCGCTGAACAAGCCCGCATCGATTGCCGCCGCCAGCACCTGCGGGATTTCGAGCGCTCCGGGCACCATCACGGTTTCCCAGGAAGCCCCCTGCTCCCGCAGCGCCATCTCCGCGCCAACGATGAGCTGGTCGGAAATGTGGTGATAGAAGCGTCCCTCTACGACGAGGATATGGATGGGATTTTTCATCTCGATGACCCGAATGTTTCTGGGGCTGTAACCCCTCACCCTGTCCTTCTCCCTATGGGAGAAGGGACGCTGGAACTTCCGCGACGGGTAGTTCGAGGATCCCCTCTCCCTGAGGGAGAGGGGCAGGGTGAGGGGTTACAGCCCTCTATAGCTGGATGCGTTCTTCATTATTCGTCTATCGTCCGCCGCGCGACGAGGTTGAGGCCATAGCCTTCGAGGCCCACAATCTTCGGCGTCGGCGAGTTCGATAGCAGGACCATGTTCTTGACGCCGAGATCGAGCAGGATTTGCGCGCCGATTCCATAGTCGATCAAGCGCTTTTCCGTAGCCCCGCCATTCGCGGAAGCCGGCGCCATCTCGCCGAGCCTCGACTGGATCACGCCTTCGCACGTATCGCGGATGATCACCATAACGCCGCGGCCTTCCTTGCCGATGCGGCGCATGGCCCGCTCGATCAGCGAACGCCGTCCGCTATTGCGCCCGAAGCCGAACAAATCTTCGAGAATGTTGACCGCGTGCATGCGCACGAGCACGGGGTCCGGCGTCGATACGTCGCCCTTGATCAGCGCCAAATGCTCGGTGTTATCGACCGAATTGACATAGACCCGAAGCTTGAACGGCCCGCCATAGGGCGTTTCGACCTCCCGCTCTTCCACGACGTGGACGAACCGCTCCTGGCGGCGGCGGTAGCCGATCAGGTCCGCAATGGTGCCGATCTTGAGGCCGTGCCGCTGGGCGAACACCAGCAGGTCCGGCATCCGTGCCATGGTGCCGTCGTCGTTCATGATCTCGCAGATCACGCCGGCGGGCATGAGCCCGGCAAGCCGCGCAATATCGACCGCGGCCTCCGTGTGCCCCGCGCGAACCAGCACGCCGCCGTCGCGCGCCACCAGCGGGAAGACGTGGCCTGGGCTCACGATATCGCGGAAATTCTTCTCGGGATTGATCGCCATGGCAATGGTGTGCGAGCGGTCGTACGCGGAAATGCCCGTCGTAATCCCTTCGCGCGCCTCGATGGAAACAGTGAACGCCGTCGTATGCCGCGACTGGTTCGACCGCGCCATGGCATGGAGGTGCAACTGGTCCGCCCGCTCAGGCGTGATGGAAAGGCAGATCAGCCCGCGCCCGAAGCGCGCCATGAAATTGATGGTATCCGGTGTGGCCATCTGCGCTGGAATGACGAGGTCGCCCTCGTTCTCGCGGTCCTCGGCGTCCACCAGGATGAACATGCGGCCCTGCCGCGCGTCTTCGAGGATCTCCTCGGTAGACGACAACTGCCGGTGTATCTCGTCTTGATCGATTGTACGCAAGTTATCGTTTTGCATGGACTTTCCGCCTATTGCCCCAAGAGCCTTGCCACATAGCGGGCGATCAAGTCCACTTCCATGTTGATGGTGTCGCCGGGCTTGAGTTCCCCGAATGTTGTAACGTCGAGCGTTGTGGGGATGATGTTGATGGTGAAAACCCGCGCCGATACTCCGTTGACAGTGAGCGACACGCCGCCGAGCGCCACGGAGCCTTTGGGAGCGACGTATTTCGCAAGGGCTTCCGGAACCTCGATCTCGAAGACCTTGGAAAATCCGTCGGGTGTTACGCTGAGCACGGTGGCGACGCCATCGACATGGCCCGTGACGATATGCCCGCCCATTTCGTCGCCCGCCTTGAGCGAGCGCTCAAGATTGATGCCGCGCCCCTCGCACCAATTGCCGAGCGTGGTTTTGGCGAGCGTCTCGTTCGACACGTCGAGCCGGAACAGCGCCCCGCCCTTATAGGGCTGCACCTCCGTCGTGGTCAGGCAGCACCCGTCGCAACAGATGGAAGCGCCTAGCGCAATCGTGGCCGGATCCCAGGGACAGGCCACCGCGAAGCGGCCGCTATCGGCTGAGAGGACTGTACCCTTGGCTTGAACGAGACCTGTGAACATAGCGGTTTAAACCTGCCAGTGAGCTGTGGATCGGTAGACGCTGACGGTGTCTGGCCCGGCCTTCGAGCGAGCCGCCAATATATAGAGTTTTTGCGATGTGACTAGCTCCATCGCCTTGCTACCAAAGACGGGTAGGCTTGCGCCAGGATTGAGCCGCACTTCGCTTTGCATCAGAATGACTTCGTCCGCAAGTCCTTCGGCGATAAAAGTACCAGCCGTGGCTGGGCCGCCCTCCACAAGAAGGCGCGTGACGCCCTCCGCGGCAAGGCGCTGGAGAACCAGGCGAAGGTTGAGCCTTCCGCTAGCCGATGCGCCCACATCGAAAATCCGCACCCCGCTCCGCCGCCCCAGATCGCCGCATTTGGCGGAGTCGCCGCAAACGATCCAAACGGGCGGCTTCGCGCGGGCGAACAGCCGCGCGCCGGCCGGAATATCGCAGCGCGGCGCCAGCACCACGCGGATGGGCGAGCGGTCTTCGAGGCCCGGCAGCCGGCAGGTCAGTTCCGGATCGTCGGCCTCGACCGTTTTTCTGCCAGCGAGGATCGCATCGGCACGCGCCCGGAGCAAATGAGCCTGCGCCCGCGCCGCCTCGCCCGTAACCCAGACCGGCTTGCCGCCTGCGCCAACGGGCACGCGGGCCTGTGCGTCTATTGCCAGCTTGATCTGCACGAACGGCCGCCGCTCCGTCACGCGCAAGGAGTGCCCCAGGTTCAGCCAATCGGCTTCCTTCACGAAATCGCCGCGCAAAACCGTAGCGCCGCGCGATTTGAGCATGTTGAGGCCCCGTCCCGCCACGCGCGGATCTGGGTCCAATGAGCCATAGACGACGGTCGCAATGCCCGCCTCCGCCACCGCCTGAGCGCAAGGCGGCGTGGCGCCGAAATGGCTGCACGGCTCAAGCGTGCAGAACAGCACAGCACCCCGCGCCCGCTCTCCGGCAGCCGCAAGCGCCTGCGCCTCCGCATGCGGCCTGCCGCCCGGCGCGGTGACGGCGCTGGCGATAATCTCTCCCGTGCCCGCGTCCGCGAGGACCGCACCGACGGAAGGGTTGGGCGACGTTGCGCCGAGGTTGGATTCGGCCAGGAACAGCGCCCGCAGCATGAGGCTCGCCATGCGTGCGGGGGGAAAAGGCGCGCCTTGGCCGTTCATGTCCAGCGCTCGCAGTGCAGAGAGGAAATGGCGCAGCCTTCACTGGCCGCACATCCCCTCATCCTGTCCTTCTCCCCTTGGGAGAAGGGACCCTCGAACTGTTCGCAGCGGATATTCTGGCGTCCCCCCTCCCATGGGGAGAGGGACAGGGTGAGGGGAGATTCGCTCGAATTCTTAGCCTCAGACATCGAAGCTTGCCGGCGTCCGGTTCATTTGTCTTCGCTGGCGCGAGGCAGACTATCGACCAGTTCGCCTAGCACGCGCTGAAAGTCCTTGGCCTCGCGGAAGTCGCGGTAGACGCTCGCATAGCGGATGAAGGCCACAGCGTCGAGATCCTTGAGCTTTTCGAGGGCGAGGCTGCCCACCTCCTGCGAGCCGATCTCGGCCTCGTTGCGGTTTTCGAGCGCGCGCGCAATCTCGCTGACGAGCTTGTCGATCTGCTCCTGGCTGACCGGCCGCTTCCTGACCGCCACCCCGATCGAGCGCGCAAGCTTGTCCCGGTCGAACGGCTCGCGCCGCCCGTCCCGCTTCACAATAGTCAGCTCGCGCAGTTGCACGCGCTCGAAGGTCGTAAATCGCGCTCCGCACACGCTGCAGGACCGCCGCCGCCGGATCGCCGTGTGATCCTCGGACGGCCGGCTGTCGCGCACCTGCGTATCGAGAGTGCCGCAATGGGGGCACCGCATTTTTCACCCCGGTTTTCCGGCAAGGATGCCGTTTGGTCTAGGCAGAGTTTCCCAACAATGGCCACCGGTTTGTGGGCAGCAACTCTACAGGAATAAGGGCACCCACGCGAGCATTCGCTGGCGAAGCAACGAATGCCTGCCTACCCTCTGCTGCCTGCATAGATTGGGAAACGGCCGCACAGGGCAAGCGCTTCCGCCTTCACGGCCTCTTCGGCGTCGCGTGCCTTGTTGTCGCCCTGCTTCAGCCCGTCGAGAACTGCGACCATCATATTGCCCACCTGGGCGAACTCCGTGAGGCCGAATCCGCGCGTGGTGCCTGCGGGCGAGCCGACGCGGATGCCGGAGGTGATGGTTGGCTTCTCCGGGTCGAAGGGCACGCCATTCTTGTTGACGGTGATATGCGCGCGGCCGAGTGCCGCCTCCACCGCCTTGCCGGTGAGCCCCTTGGGCCTCAGGTCGACAAGCAGCAGATGGGTGTCGGTGCCGCCGGATACGAGGTCCACGCCGCCCGCCTTGAGCGTCTCGCCGAGCGTCTTGGCGTTGTCCACCACCGCTTGCGCATAAGCCTTGAACTCAGGCCGCAGCGCCTCGCCGAAGGCCACCGCCTTGGCCGCGATGATGTGCATCAGCGGGCCGCCCTGCAGCCCCGGAAAGATCGCCGAGTTGATCTTCTTGGCGAGGTCGCCGTCATTGGTGAGGATCAGCGCGCCGCGGGGGCCGCGAAGCGTCTTGTGCGTCGTGGTCGTGGCGATATGCGCATGCGGGAAGGGGCTTGGATGCGCGCCACCCGCGACGAGCCCGGCGAAATGCGCCATGTCGACGAGCAGAAGCGCGCCCACGCTGTCGGCGATCTCGCGGAAGCGCTTGAAATCGATCTGGCGCGCATAGGCCGAACCGCCAGCGATGATGAGCTTCGGCTGGTGTTCCTTGGCCTTCTGCTCGACCTGCTCGTAGTCGATATAGCCGGTGTCGCGGCGCACGCCGTAATGGATGGCGTTAAACCACTTGCCGGACATGTTGGGAGCCGCGCCGTGGGTCAGATGGCCGCCCATGTCGATGCCCATGCCGAGGATGGTATCGCCGGGCTTCAGCGTGGCCAGGAACACGCCCTGGTTGGCCTGGCTGCCCGAATGGGGCTGCACATTGGCAAACTCGCAGTTGAATAACGCTTTGGCGCGCTTGATCGCCAGCTCTTCGGCCACGTCCACGACTTGGCAGCCGCCGTAATAGCGCTTGCCGGGATAGCCTTCCGCATATTTGTTGGTGAGGACCGATCCCGCCGCTTCGAGCACTGCGCGCGACACATAGTTCTCGGACGCAATCAGCTCGATTTCGTCACGCTGCCGCGCAAGCTCGTTTTCGAGCACGCTGGCAATTTCCGGATCGGATTGACTGAGCGGGGTGGCAAAGAACGCCCCTTGGGCGGAATTGGCAGAATGCTGCTTCTGGGACTGGGGAGACATCGGGCCTCTGTTCGCATGCGACGGATCGACGGCGCAGTATAGGAAGTTCGCGCGCGATTGCAATCGCGAGGCGCCTTCGCCGTCATCCTCATCTATGCGCTAGAGTACCCTTTCGCAAAGGCTTGCCATGGCGGCCGGCCGCGTATCGGGCTGCGCCGCCTGCCATTTCTTGTATGGCTCCGACGCTGCCACGTGAATCCACTCCTCCTCGGAACAGATCTGGGCCAGGATTTCGATCGCCGTCATATCCTGTTCTTCCAGCGGCATTTTCGAAAGCCTTGAGATTGCCTGAGTTAGCAACTCAGAACGAATTTGACCCATGCAAATCCCCCTTTGCGTGCACGGCGGGCGCGCCGTTTCGTCTGTGCACGCACCATATGGACGATCAGAATTTTCACCAAATTTTAATAACTGTTTTAATCGAAATCCACAAGCACCCCCCGGTTGAGCAAATTCTTGCACTTCAACCGCTTATTTCTCTTCGCTGTGGTAATTTATGCATTTATTAGCACAGCCTGCGCGGTGCGGTGTTCAAAGTTTCGCGAGCACGGAACGGGTGTGCCCGCCAGTTCGCCGCCAACGCATCAAAATGCGGCCCTCAATTCATCGAATTTGCCCGCGACGTTGCGCCGGGTTCGATTGGAGCGGCGCTGCCTGGCGGCGAACGGCGCCCAAGCAATCGGCTCTCAAAGGGGGAAAACCTTGCGTACCGCAGGCGTTGTGGCAGCATTGACATTGATGCTGGGGGCGTGCAGCGGCCCCCCGGCCTGCAATTCAAGGGCAGTCACAAACGAATTCGTAGACTCCCTGTATCATGGCCTGACATTCAACATCAGCGATTACGTCCATTACCTTGCCGGCGAAAAGCGCTTCTGGGCCGTGAACAACGACTACCCGGGGGGCCGCCAGAAGGACTACGATAAGCTTATTGCCTATCTGCAATCGATCACGCCCAGCTACCGCAAACAGATCAATATGCCCGGATACGAGCTTTTTGCGCGCCATTACTTTCTGATCAATCGCACGGTGTCCACGGAGCTTAAAAATATCCAGGAACTGCCCCGCGATCCAGCGAAGCCCTATCAGACGCGGTGCCGGGCAGGCGTCGTCATCAAGCCCAAGGGGCGCTCCGATGGCGTTGCCGCTTTTCACGCCGTCTACACCGCGCAATGGTACTCACCCAAGATGCGCGGCGCCAGCGTCATGGCGGTTGTCATCCGGGAAGCGGGAGATGCGGAAATCGAGCGGCGCGGCGTAGGCGTGGTGCGCCAATCGCCGGCCAATTTCGCCATCGAGAAGCTCGTTGGCGTGCTGGCGGCGTCGCTTGGCCCGCAGTGAGCTGCTTTCCTGGATTGCTCCGGCGCCGTCCTTCAATGAATCCCTATGCTTGCGCTTTCACGGCCACCAGTGGAAAGGCCTTAAGACACCCAATGCATGCCGGCCGTCTTCGCGGCTTTCTCATCGAACGTCATTGTACGTACACAATTTGCGCGATGCGCGGAGCGTTCAATCAGGCAATCGGCGAAATCGGCGTTCGACTGGGAATAGCGGCTCAGCGCGCTCGAAACAATGTCAGCATTTTCAACGCAGAGGGTGCGAACCCGAAGCAATTTGTCGAGAACCGCGACGGTTTCTGCTTTGGTGGCCGCATAGCATCCCTGCATCACAAACCAATTCCACGATTGCAACCAGCGGGATGAACCCAGGCTCCGCTTCGGTTAGCCCTTCGATCGGCGCGGTTGCTTTTGGCGTTTGGAGGACGTCGTCTTGAGCGATGTAGCGGACCAGAATATTCGTATGCAATCCGATCATTTCCGCCCAGCTCCGCGCGCCGCGATGACTTCTTTCATCTGCTCGATGCTGACTGTTGCACGCGGTTTCCGCAGCATGCCCTTTAAGGATTGAACCTCATCGGTGGCGGGGACGATCAAATAGCGCCCTTTCTCGACTTCGACGAATTCGACACGGCTTCCCGCTTCCAAACCGAGTGCCGCACGCACCGGTGCGGGAATTGTGATTTGTCCTTTGGAAGTGACTGTGGCGGTGGCCATGGCGTGCCTTACGTTCTTACTGCTTACTTACTTTAATGTAAGGCACAAGGAGATCAAGATCGCAGTGAGCCTACGTTAGCGGCCTCCACGTTAGCAAGAACCGGCTGTCACACTACCGCATCCTGTCAGACGGGCCGATGCTCAACTATTTTGTTGCGTAGAGATATGCCCATGATATTTCCAGTCTATTGGCTCGTTAAAGTCCGCGATTAATTTTGGGTCCATCTCCAATGGCTTCATTTCTCCAAGAAATCCGCTTTCAGAGATAATCATAGGTTGACTTGAATTGCCTACATCGCCGAGATTTATAAAAAACCATGTATTCTCAATTAAAACGCTATGGTGCCAAAACCTGTTCCAAATCCACTGATTGTCGCCCCTAATTGCATTTAAATTCGAAGCTACAGCTTCAAAGGAAATTTCATTTATGACCTTATATAGCATCGGATCGTGCAAAAATTTACCGCACTCATTCCATATCTTTATGATTCTCTTTGGCTCAGCGGGATCTAAATCTGCCGTCATATTTAGTTCCCATCTACCCATACCATCGGTCGTATCAGGCCCATGCAAGCGAGCAGATCGCGGAAAATGCTTGGAACCGCGATCAATAACTTTCTTCAATACTTTTCCTACTGCGAATTCATTGTAGTCTTGTTTTGACACTGCCAAGCCATCGATGTTGCCGGCGATTAGACACAATCTGGTGATGGCCTCACAAATTTTTCGCATTTGAAGGAGTGCAAATTCAATATGGATGACCGAAGTAAGGTCATGCCATAGCTGTAGTCTCGCACTAATAAGCCTGATTTTTAAAACCCAGGCAATCGTAAGGTAGTCCTTAACAAGCAGTTCGCGCGATTTCACCGGGAGGCCTAAACCAGAATTATATTTTGTTTTGGCGCACATAAACGTCTCCACCCATCTCGCGAAACTTCCCGCTCATCTCCGCCATCCCAGCCTGCGCGGCCATCTCCGGCGCGCCATAATCCCGCACCTACTGCGTGATTTCCATCGAGTCCAAATGCGCGGCCTCAGCTTCGCTTCAAAATATGATCGTACTCATCGTGGGGGCCGATCCAAAACCCTTTTGCGACGCCATTTTCAAGCAGACAGATCGCGCGATAGCCCCGCCCAATTCTTGCGGAGTAGAATGGTTCGGTTGCATGGACCTTTTTGAAGCGAAGGCCGGGATGCTTTGGGTTCTCAACCCAGAGCCGGTAGGCGAGCCTCGCCGCTTTCCGCACGTCCGCTGGCAGGGCGCGGTATAGCGCCCAAAACTCGACTGAGGTCTTCGACCGGATCACGCCTTATCCGGATCGCAGTCGAGCGGAATGAGCTTGCCTTCCTTTTCCTCTCTGCGCACCTTTTCCGCCTGCGCTGCAAGCCAGCTCTGGGAAGCATCCGACGCGAATAAGCGATCCCATTCTGCCTCGCTAGCCAGTTCAGCGAGAATTTCGGCCGCAAAGTGGTCCTGTTCTTCGAGCGGCAGGCTTGAAAGCTCTGCAATCGCCTGCTCCAGCAGTTCCGAACGTTGTTGCGTCATGCGGGCCTCTCCACACCGTCATTATCAATATACACGCGATTGCCCAGCTCGCGAAACTTCTCGCTCATCTCCTCCATGCCCGCCTTCGCCGCCATCTCGGGCGTCTCGTTCAGCTTCGCGGCATAATCGCGCACCTGCTGGGTGATCTCCATCGAGCAGAATTTCGGCCCGCACATCGAGCAGAAATGCGAGACCTTATTCGCCTCCTTGGGCAGCGTCTCGTCGTGCATGGCGCGGCTGCCCTCGGGGTCCAGCCCCAAGTTGAACTGGTCCTCCCAGCGGAAATCGAAGCGCGCGCGGCTGATCGCGTTGTCGCGCATCTGCGCCGCCGGATGCCCCTTGGCGAGGTCCGCCGCATGCGCCGCGAGCTTGTACGCGATCACCCCGGCCTTCACGTCGTCACGATCCGGCAGGCCCAGATGCTCCTTGGGCGTCACATAGCAAAGCATCGCGGTGCCAAACCAGCCGATCATGGCCGCACCGATGGCGCTGGTGATGTGGTCGTGCCCCGGCGCAATATCGGTGACAAGCGGTCCCAGCGTGTAGAACGGCGCCTCGCCGCACAATGCCAGCTGCTTTTCGACGTTCACCTTGATCTTGTGCAGCGGCACATGGCCAGGGCCTTCGATCATCACCTGGCAGCCGCGCTCCCAGGCGACTTTCGTCAACTCGCCCAGCGTCTCAAGCTCGGCGAATTGCGCCGCGTCGTTGGCGTCGGCGATGGAGCCCGGCCGCAAGCCGTCGCCCAGGCTGAACGACACGTCGTAGCGCCGCATGATGTCGCAAATGTCCTCGAAGCGCTCGTAGAGGAAGCTTTCGCGGTGATGCGCAAGGCACCACTTGGCCATGATCGAGCCGCCGCGCGATACGATGCCGGTGACGCGCTTGGCGGTCAGCGGCACATAGCGGAGCCGCACGCCGGCATGGATGGTGAAATAGTCCACGCCCTGCTCGCACTGCTCTAGGAGCGTGTCCTTGAACACCTCCCAATCGAGCTTCACCGGATCGCCGCCCACCTTCTCCAGCGCCTGATAGATCGGCACGGTGCCAATCGGCACCGGGGCGTTGCGGATGATCCATTCGCGCGTGGTGTGGATATTCCGGCCGGTGGAGAGGTCCATCACCGTGTCGGCGCCCCAGCGGATCGCCCACACCATCTTCTCAACTTCCTCCTCCACGGAGGAGCTGACGGCGGAGTTGCCGATATTGGCGTTCACCTTGGTGAGGAAGTTGCGGCCGATGATGACGGGCTCAAGCTCGGCGTGGTTGATATTGGCCGGAATGATGGCCCGGCCGCGCGCGACTTCGCTCCGCACGAATTCGGGCGTGATGAATTCGGGGATTTCCGCACCGAAGCTCTCGCCATCGGCGAGCGCTTCTTTCGCGCACTCCACCGCAGCCACGCGGCCCAGGTTCTCGCGATGCGCGATGTAGGCCATTTCTTCGGTGATTATGCCCGCGCGCGCCAGCTCAAGCTGGGTAATTCCCTGGAGAGGGCGCAACCCCTCACCCTGTGGGGACGCCGGCTCAACGGGCACGCCGGAACTCCCTCTCCCATAGGGAGAGGGCTGGGGTGAGGGGTTGCCATGATAGACTTGATACCGCAGCGGAAATTCGCGCGCCGCGTGCGCCTCGCCCACAAGGCCGTTGTCCTCGGGTTTTACCTCGCGGCCTTCGTATCGCTCGACCGCACGTGCAGCGACCCAAGGCTCGCGGATGCGCCTAAGCCCTGCGTTCACGTCGATCTTCGCCGCCTCATCGCTATAAGGCCCGGACGTATCGTAAACGCGGAAAGGCGGTTCGCCGCTTGACGGATGCAGCGCAATCTCGCGGAACGGCGCAGCAACTCCCGGAAAGCCCGGCACCTCCGCGTAAACCTTCCGCGAGCCGGGAAGACTGCCCGTTGTCACTTGAACCGGCTTGACGGTCTTCGGATCGATTGGCGCGTTCATCCCAGAATTCCTCTCATTTGGCTTGCCGGAGAGGACGGGAGCGTGCATGGATGCATGCGATTGACCCTCCCTCCGCCGGTACGAACCGGATCAGGTTCAACGGGTTGCCGCGCGGCTTGTTCCCTTGGCCCATTCCGGGCCCGGCACCTCAGCGCGATCTCAGCCGCATGCCTGCGGCCCCCCAAAGGTTCCTCTATACTGGGGCCGGAATGCAACGCTTGCAAGGTTTGAGTTGCCGGATGGCATGAAAGTCACAGAAGTGCCCAGAAACGCTGTGCACGCTTTGTTCGCGTGTTGCCGCGGCTTCGCGAGAGGGGCATAGTCGATGCAACCGGAGCGGGGGACCGGAGATGAAAATGATGAACCGCTTTGCACGAACCTGCGCTCACGTAGCGCGGAGCGCGGTAGCGCCAGCAATCTGTGCCGCGGCACTTACGCTTGCGGGCTGCGCCGGTACGAGCCTCGATCAACCCAGCGCCCAGATCGGCGCAGTGGACGTGTCGCGAATGCCTGCGTCCGGCATTTTCGCCGTCAGCGATGTGATCGTGACCGATCAGGGCGGCGACACGCTCCGCCTTGCCGCGGCCTCCACGGACAAATTCAGCTTCACCGAGCTATCGGCGGTCGTTTGGTGCCGGGCACGCGAGGAGGCCGTTTCGCGCAAATACGACGGCTGGTATCAGGACGGCATCCAGCAGATTACCAACGGCCCCGATCAGCCGCAAACCGCCATTGCAACCGCGCACTATTTCAAAGGCAAGGCGCCCCAAGGCAAGAAGACGCTGAAGCACGACAAGAACCCCTGCAAAGAGGTTCCTGCTACTGCCAAGGCCAAGGCTTAGGCCCCACAGCCGGCCATCCCCAGGGGAACGAGCCCCATAGGCGCTAAAATAAGCTTAGCCGTCTACCATAGTGCCCATGTTCGAAGCTTCCGCCCCTCACCCTGTCCCTCTCCCCACGGGAGAGGGAACGCTAGAATTCCCGCTGCGGACAGTTCAAGGGCCCTTCTCCCATGGGGAGAAGGACAGGATGAGGGGAGATTCCCCAGTATAGCCAGCCACCTAGCGTTATTTTAGCGCCTACGGGAACGGGCCCCCTTATTCGGACGGCTTGATGCGCCCGCCCTGAGCAGTGCCCGCGCCATTGCCCGGAACTTGGCCGCTCAACGCGCGGGCAACATAGACCGCAACCGCATCCTTGAGCCAATCGACATCGCGCAGCGCAACATCGGTCTGCTCCGACGCGATGGCTATGCCCTCGGCCTCGAATGCGTCGAGGATACCAAGGCGCAGTTCGGTGCGGACGCTGCTGCTGGAGTTCAGATCCTGAATGAAGGCGAAAAGCTTGAAGTCCAGCGTGCCTGCGCCGAAATCGTCGAAATAGACCGAGGGCTTGGGCACAACCATTACAGCGGCATGTTTTTGCGCCACCTGCAGCAAAATCGCCGAAACCCGCCGCGGATCGGTGCCATGCGGAACTCTCACCCCGATCGTAACCCGCCCCGTGTTGTTCCTGAGCGTCCAGTTCTTCACCTTTTCGCTGATGAAGAACGAGTTCGGGATCAGCACATTGGCGCCGTCGAAGGTTTCGATCTCGGTTGAGCGCACGCTGATCTTGCGCACATAGCCTTCCTCGCCGCCCGCGACCACCAGGTCGCCGACCTTGATCGGCCGCTCGGCTAGAAGAATCAGGCCCGACACGAAGTTGTTGACCACGCTTTGCAGGCCGAAGCCGATGCCGACCGAGAAGGCGCCAGCGACGATGGCGAGATTGGAAAGATTGAAGCCCGCGTAGGAGAGCGCAACCAGCGCCGCCGCCGAGATGCCGATATAGCCGACCGCCGTCCGGATGGATTCGCGCAAGCCCCCCGACAGGCCGGCAGGCTTAAGCACCTGCGCATCGAGCCACTGCTGGAAGAACTTCGCCGCCGAATAGCCCAGCGTGAAGATGACGATGAAGGCCAGGAACGCCGCCAGCGATACTTCGGTGCTGCCGACATGAAAGCCGAAAAACAGCTGGCGGTACCATTCGAAAATGTCCGGCCAGCTGAATTCCCATTGATTGAGGATGAGCGGAACCCCCGCCAGCAGCACCCCGAATTTGAGCAGCAGGCTGACCGGAATCGACAGCTTCTGCCGGCTGGCGTGGTCGAGCTTGAACGCGGAGGCGAACCACCTGCCAAGCGCCGAGTTATCCTTGCTCATCGCATGTGCGACACCGTCCGCCCACAACAGCAGCAGATAGACGATGGTCAGGATCGCACCCGTGACGATTAGCTGCTGGGCGATGAAGCGCGACAGGCGGAGATAACCCGCAGCCGCGGTCGCAACGATTGCCAGCACGGCGAGCCACGCGGGCAGCCTCAGAATACCAAGCCAGAGGGCCTGCGGCTGCCCATCCGCCCTGTCTTCGCGAAGCGGCGTCCACAGCGTCGCGGCAGCCAGCAGCGCTATGATCGCATTCGGGATCAGCGTAAGCGCCAGTATTGCCGGATTGGGCGCGCTGAAAAGCCTGGCGGCGTGCTGCAGGAAGGTTGCCGCGCCGTAAACTACCGCGACCGTCAGCATCAGGCCAGACATGCGCACGGCAGCGGCATTCGACGCAGGGATGAGCCGCCAGCGCCGGTCCGTTGGCGACAATGCGGTGGAGATCAGCGCGTTTATGACGACGATGACGACAATGGCCAGCGTGGCGGTGTAAAAAAGCGCCCCGATCGTTTCGGGAAACGCCTGGACATTGTTGGCGGCGTTATAAAGGAAGACAAGCGGTAGCACCGCAGGCACCGACCTTAGCAGAATGATGCCCGCCGCATCCGATGCCCGCCGCCAGAAGGCAGGCTCGCCGTCCCCATCCCACCGCCTGAGCCGGCGCACCAGGGCCGCCGAGAAAAATCTCAAGCCCAGCCACAACGCAACCGCCACCGCGAGAAGTGGGCCGATTTGGTCCTCATCTTGAGCATCCCACCACGCAACCGCAGTGCTGTGCACTTTGTCTGCAACCTCGAAAACGTCCGCGGGCGCGCTCTTCCAGGTCTCCAGCGAGAATATGCCCGGCACCCGTTTCGCCAAGCTCTTGGCCCTGTTCGAGAAGCCGATGTCCAGGAGATGCTTGAGCAGGGAGTTGATCCGGGCGTGGGTGCCGTCCAGCGCGCCCCGCGCCGAGATGAGGTAGGCCTCGTAGGCGGTGGTTTCCTCGCGGTAGAGTGCGGCCTGCTCCGGCTCCGGCGCCTGATTTTGAGCCGGTGCGGGCGCCAGCGCCTGGACATTCTCGTTGGCCGAATTGAGGACCGGTTCGAGCTTTTTCCAGAATCCTTCCGCATCGGCCCTCACATTGAGAAGCCTGGTCCTGTATTCGTTCAGTTCCCTGGAGCCGCCCAGCGGGCCGTGAATGCCTTGCTCGATCCGGTCGAGTTCTTCGCGCCAGTTCTTGATCCTGCTGTCGATAGCGAGGCCCACCGCATCGTTGGCCTTCTTGACGATGGCTGCCTGATCCACCTTCGGCGTCTGGGGAGCCGGAGTGGCGGCGGCCGGTGCCGCTGGGGCCGGGGCCGGCTGAGCCGCAGGTGCGGCGGCGGGCGCGGAGGTCCGCCGGGCTGCAGCTCCCGGCTGCGGCGCCGGACTTTGGGCGCCAGCCCCCGCACTCATGAGGGTGAAAATCGCAAAAACCGCGACTGCAATCGCGCCACGCCGCACAACCATGGGACACGCCCCCAATTCAAAAGGCTCAAACAAGGCGCAGGTGTACTAGAAGCCAACCGTGCGGACAATATGGCGGGGAGCAAAGTGCGCGACCGTTGCCGCCGCGCCGCCAGCAGCGTCAGTTCCCGGCCTCTGTCCCGGATGCGCCAGTCTCGCCTGCTCTGCCTGCTGCAGGCCCGCCACGACGC
>CAVYEY010000053.1:0-35166 GCA_963767435.1 uncultured Alphaproteobacteria bacterium | reverse complement strand
CTGGCTCGTCCATAGGCGGCTGTAGGACGCTTCACCGGTGGCGCCAAAGTAACAATTAGCCCAGACAATGACCCTGGCCGATGCCACAAGCGAACGTCCGTTGTCGGTTATGAGTTTTGGGTCGGGCGAAAATTTAATGGCGGCTTGCGCTTCCAGGCGCTCGGAAAGCGGACGTTCCATGGAGGCTCCGAAAGCAGTGTGCGGGGGCTTGAATCCAAGACCCGCATACGTGCTGCTTTTCGGAATCCAGCAGCCAGCGAGTGCTTTGATCGAAATCGCCGCTATCCCCCCGGGTGATTGGGGGTACGACTCCCGCTGGCGACGGGTCTGCGATTTTTGCGAGGTCTTGCGCGCTCGAACTATTTCCGGCGAGGACAAGACAACGCGCCTAAAAAGAATAGGCGTATACAACCACCGGTGACTTGCAACGTCGCCCTCAGTTCCGGCGGGCGTCTGCTCGGGGACGTGCAGCACAGCTACCGCTCTTTCGCGATTGGTATCTGGTGCTGGGCCCAACAAAGTGGGCCGTACGCTATCACTCAAATGCGCGCGCCGCAATGATATTGCGCGAATTAAAAGGTACTAGTAGTCGCGGTACTGACCCAGGCGTCGAACGAAGACGAGCGTGCAGGTCAAGTCCCGATCGGCGACGGGCAACTGGAAGCAATTCCGCGGCACCGGTTTCAATTCGTTGTGATTGTGGGCTCACTTGTGGAAGAATTCAGCGGGAGGTGTAATACTCATGTCCGCGACACCGCGTGTTACACCGCCTTCGCCCGAACTGTTTTTCGATGTAATCCGGCGCAGCGACGATACCGCTGTCTTGGACGGACCCTGGAGTTGGAAGTTTTTACCGCGATTGGCGAAGGCAACGGGACGGCCGCCGCGCTGAGCAATCGGTGCCAGACCTCCGAACGCGGGATGCGTATTTTGTGCGATGCGCTCGCGATTATCGGGTTCTTGACCAAGAGCGAAAATACCTATGCGTTGACGCAGGACTCGGCGCTGTTTCTCGACAAACGCTCGCCGGCATATCTGGGCTCCGCGGCGGGCTTTCTTACGTTGCCGGTGCACCGGGCGCGACACCCGCCGCGCGCGTTCGGGATCGCCTGAGGAGACATAGCCCGCAAGGCCATACGGCGTATCGTTGGCGATTCGCACCGCGTCTTCCTCGTCCTTGAAGCCGATGATCGACAGCACGGGGCCCAAAATCTCCTCGCGCGCAATAGTCATATCGGGGGTGACGTTCGCGAACACGGTCGGGCGCACGTAGTAGCCCTTGTTGAGGCCAGCCGAGAGGCCGGGACCGCCAGCGGCGAGCGTGGCCCTCTTCCTTGATGCCGGTTTCGATAAGCGCCTGGATCTTCTCCCACTGCGTGCGGTTAACGACCGGCCCGATGACCGTGCAGGCCTCCCTGGGTCGCCCGGCCTTCGTCTTATCCGCGGTGGCCTTGGCGATTGCCGCCGCCTCTTCCATGCGCGCGAACGGGGACGAGCATGCGCGTGGGCGCGTTGCAGGACTGGCCCGAATTCATGAAGCAATGCGCCGCACCACCGCCCACGGCCTTTTCGAAATTCGCGTCCTCAAGGATGATGTTGGCGGATTTGCCGCCAAGCTCCTGGGTGACGCGCTTCACGGTGGGGGCCGCGCGCTGGGCGACGTCGATGCCCGCCCGCGTGGAGCCGGTGAACGAGATCATGTCGAGGCCGGGGTGCGCGGCCATTGGCGCGCCTACGTCGAGGCCGAGCCCGTCGATGAGGTTGAACACGCCAGCGGGGACGCCCGCTTCGTGGAGGACTTCGGCGAAGATCAGCGCGGATGTGGGCGTGAATTCGGAGGGCTTCAGGACCATGGTGCAGCCGGCGGCGAGCGCAGGGGCCACCTTGCAGGCGACCTGGTTCATGGGCCAGTTCCAGGGCGCGATCATGCCCGCCACGCCCACCGGCTCGCGCAAGATCATTGCCGAGCCCAGGCGCTCCTCGAAGGGATAGGTCTTGAGCACCTCAAGCGTCGTCATCAGGTGCCCGAGCCCGGCCGCGGCTTGGAAGCGCTCGGCGAAGGCCAGCGGCGCGCCCATCTCGTCCGAAATGGCGGCCCCGATGTCCTTCATGCGGCTCTTATAGACGCCGGCGATGCGCTCCAGTAGCGCCACGCGCTCTTCGCGCGGCGAGAGCGAATAGGTCTCGAAGGCGCGACGGGCCGCGGCAACCGCTTTGTCCACGTCCGCGGCGCTGCCGAGTGCAGCATCGTATCGGTTCTTCGGTGGCGGGGTTCACCACCGGCATGGTCTTGGCGGCAACGGGCGCAGTCCAGGCCCCATCGATGTAGAACTTCAGACGATCGGTCATCGCGAAACCCTTTCCCTCATGCGCCGCGGCAAGTGCAGTCTGCCGCGCTCCTTGCCCTGGACAATACAGATCTGACGCAAGCCTGGAATGTCAACGTTTTGGGGGCGGCCTAACGCTTGCGTGAAGAGGGAGTGAAGAAGCCAAGCCGGCGTCAGGCAACCGCCTCGTATTGCGGCATAGGCTCGCTGCGGGACAGAAGCACGTCCAGAGCGGCAAAACTGTTGACAACGGCCTTCGCGCCGCTGCGCTTGAGATCGGCGGCGGTGTGGTAGCCCCAGCTCACGCCGATGCCCGGCACATCGGCGCAGGCGGCCATGATCATGTCATAGGAGGTGTCGCCGATCATCACCGCGGTTTCCGGGGTGGCGCCGGTTTCCTTCATCGCCTGCAAGAGCATCGCCGGATGCGGCTTCGACGGGGCGCAATCGGCGGTCTGGATGGTTGCAAACATGCCGTGCAGGCCGTTTTGTTCGATAAAGCGCTCCACGCCGCGATTGGATTTGCCGGTGGCGATTCCAAGCAGAACGTTGGCGCGCTCCGCGAGGCTGAAAAGCAGCGGCGCGGCGCCTTCGAACATCGGTTCTTCGGTATCCGGCTGGCGGCGAGAGCGCGTGAGCAGCTCGCGGTAGATGCGGGCGAGTTCGATTCCGGGCGTCTGGGTATTGGTCCGGGGCCAGAAGCAGAGGAGCGCATCGGGTATGGAAAGCCCTGCGGTGCGCAGGATGTCCGTGCGAGCACGGGCGGGGGCGAGATCCGACTGCGGCAAAGGTCTGGCTCATGGCCTGCACGATCAGATGCTGGCTATCGATGAGCGTGCCGTCGCAGTCGAATACGATGAGATAGGGTGCGGGTGCCATGCCGGGCCGTCGCCTGAATTCTGGTTGTGCAGCGCTTCTTCCATGCAATGCCAGCAATGCTGGACCAACCCCGGTTACGCCGCCTGCCCTGCCAGGACCGCCATCTTGGTTAATCCCGGCTTAATTGCGAGCACCTAAGCAACAAATAGTTGCTTGGAGTCTATTGTTTTTGCAGAGTTTTTCTCCAAAAAACGGCGGCCATTTTTGGGAAACTCTGCTTCTTAGTCTTGGTAGCGTTGCGCGTCGAAGCCCAGAAGCTCGAACGTTTTCGCCATGTGCGCCGGGAGCGGCGCGGAGATGTCGATATCCCCGATTTTTTCGTCCTTTAGCGTCAGGCGCCGGGCGTGAAGGTGCAATTTGTTTTCAATCCCGTCCATTGGCATTTCGGCTACGTCGCCGTATTTCTGATCGCCCAGAATGGGCGTGCCCAGGATGTCCATATGGGCGCGCAGCTGATGCTGGCGGCCCGTCACGGGTTTGAGCCAGAGCCAAGCCACGCTCTGCGCGGCTCTGTCGATCACCGAGTAATAAGTCGTTGCGTGCTGGGCCAGTTCCTGCTCGCCGGGCCGGGCCTTGCGCACGCGGTCGCCTTCGGGCCCCGCCGCCTTCACAAGCGGCGCCTCGACCTTGCCCTGCTGCGGCTTCGGTACGCCGCGCACGATGGCCCAATAGATTTTCTGCACCGAGCGCGTATGGAACAGCCGGCCGAGCCGCGCCGCAGTCTGGCGGTCCTTGGCAACCAGAGGATGCCGGTTGTGTCGCGGTCGAGCCGGTGGACGAGGCGCGGGCGCTCGCCGCCGAACCGGTCCGCCATGCCCGCCAGCAGGCCGTCGATATGGCGCACCGTCTTGGTGCCGCCCTGCACCGCGATGCCGAAGGGCTTGTTCAAAACGGCGATGTAGTCGTTCTCGAACACGATCATGCGCTCGATGAAATCGCGGTCGGCCTTCGACATCCCCGGCGGCGGCTTAAGCGAGGGCTGGGGTTCTTCGGGCGGTGTTGGTGAAGTGAACGGGGATGCGGACTTCCTGGCCCGTGGACAGGCGTGCATCGGCCTTCATCCGCCCGCCATCGACGCGGACCTGACCCGTGCGCACAAGCTTCTGTACAAGCGCATGCGGCAGGGAGGGATAGTATTTCTTCAGCCAGCGGTCGAGACGCAAGCCCGTCATCGTCCGCGCGTACGGCGCGCTTTTCTATGCTCATGCCGCCAATTGCGCCAGGGGCTGGCGCAAAGTAAAGGGGAACGTTGGGGGCGGGCAAGCATCTGTTAACCGGTTTTCGTGGCCTTCGGGGCGGGATTGGAGTTCCCTTTGAGATTGAAACAATATAGCGCATTCGCTTTACAGCTTTATTAACGCGGAAGGTTTCTTTTAAGTGGCGGGAAGGTAATGAGAATTTTTGCGCAGGTGCCCCCATGCGGTGGCCATTCCTGGTTAATAAGCGATCTGCGATTATAATTAACGGTATTTTTGAAAGCTCGAAAACGGCCTGAAACGCGGAATTTTTTGTAGAAAACGGCTTGTGGGAAACTCGCGTTTCCAAATTAACCATATTCATATTAACCATGGTGAGTCTCTACGCGATCTATACTGTTCGTTAAGACGGGATGAGGCGCCGGAAATGCTCCGTCAGGCTCCGGACTTGCGGGGGCATGGGCAAGCTCCGAAATACGGGTCAGTTCGCAACGTTCCGGGCCAAAGAACCAAAGGCAGGCCACGCATGAATTTCTTCCGCACGATGCTTCTGCTTTCAGTGCTGACCGCCCTGTTTATGGCGATTGGTTTCGCCATCGGCGGCGGGCCGGGCATGACGGTTGCGTTCCTGATCGCCGCGGGCATGAACCTATTCGCCTATTGGAATTCGGACAGGATGGTGCTCGCCCAGCAGGACGCGCAGGAGGTGGACGAAGCCCACGCGCCCGAGCTTTACGGCATCGTGCGCAAGCTCGCGCAGAATCGGGCCTGCCCATGCCGCGCGTCTACATCATCAATACCGATCAGCCGAATGCCTTCGCCACGGGCCGCAACCCGGAAAACGCCGCCGTTGCCGCCTCCGCCGGACTCCTTGCATCATGAACAAAGATGAGCTTGCGGGCGTGCTCGGCCACGAACTCACCCATGTCAAAAACCGCGACACGCTCACCATGACGATTGCCGCCACCATCGCCGGCGCCATCTCGATGCTGGCGAATTTCGGCATGTTCTTCGGCGGCGGCCGGCGCGATGGCGAGGGGCCGGGCTTTGCCACCACCTTGCTTATGATTATCGTTGCGCCGATGGCTGCGGGTATCCTGCAAATGGCGATCAGCCGCTCGCGGGAATATGCCGCCGACCGGGGCGGCGCCGAACTCTGCGGGCATCCGCTCTGGCTTGCCGCAGCACTGCGCAAGATCGAGAGCGCCGCGCGGGAAATTCCCAACGAACAGGCGCAGGAAAACCCCGCCAGCGCATCGCTTTACATCATCAACCCGCTGGGCGGCGGCGCCATGGACAATCTGTTCTCGACCCACCCGGATACGGAGAACCGGATTGCGGCGCTCCAAGAGCTAGCGCAGGAAATGGGCCGGATGGACCAGCCCAGCGGCGGAGGCGGCGTCGAGTTGCCGCCGGTGGAAGGCCCGGGCGGGCAGGGCGAACCTGGTCCGTGGGGGCGCGGGCCGGATGGCGGCCGGCCTGAAGGGCATGGGCCGTGGGGATAGGATCGCGTCCGAAGCGCCGTTTCCGTGAGGGCGGGAATCGATTTAACGAATTGGAACGGACTTTTAATGTGGATACCTGCGAAGGCGCGTATGCGCCGGCAGTGCCTTGAATGGAGGGAATCTCCCCTCACCCTGTCCTTCTCCCCCTGGGAGAAGGAACCCTCGAATTACCCGCAGCGGGCATTGGGGCGTCCCCTCTCCCAGGGGGAGAGGGACAGGGTGAGGGGAGATTCCCTCCATTCAAGGCACCACCCGCGCCTGGTACCGCCAGACGCCTTTCAAGATAACAAGTTGGGTGCATTTCAGTGAAACCGGCGCAAAAAAAGACGCAAACCGAAGGCGCGGGGTTGCAGGCGCGCAAGCTCGCCGCACATTTGCTGGGCGCCGTGCTGCAAAGCCGGAAGCCATTCGACGACGCATTCGCAGGGTCGGAAACGAAGGCCGCCTTCGCCAGCCTCGAACCCCGTGACCGCGCCTTTGCGCGCGCCATCGCTGCGACCGCGCTGCGGCGGCTGGGCCAAATCGAGGATCTGCTTGGCCGCTTCCTGCAAAAGCCGCTGTCCGCCGATGCTTACGAGGCGCGGTTCATTCTGATCGCCGGGGCGGCGCAGCTGGCCTTTATGGAAGTCGCGCCACACGCCGCCATCAGTCTCGCCGTCGATCAGGCCAAGCTGTCGCGCACGGCGCATCGCTATGCCGGGCTGATCAACGCCGTTCTGCGGAAGGTCAGCACGGGTGCCGCGGTTGCGATGGCGGAGCAGGATGCGGCTACGCTTAATGTGCCGGCATGGCTTTGGGGCCGCTGGGTGGATCACTATGGCGAGGAGACCGCGCGGAAAATCGCGGCCGCGCATCTTGAGGAGCCCGCGCTCGATCTATCGGTGAAGGCCGATGAGGCGGAATGGGCGGCACGGCTTGGCGGGGAGGTATTGCCCTCGGGCACCGTGCGGCTTTCCCATAAGGGCCGCGTCGAGGAAATCGAAGGCTATGCGGAAGGCGCCTGGTGGGTGCAAGACGCCGCCGCCACCTTGCCTGCGCTGTTGCTTGGCGATGTGCAGGGGGTGCATGTGGCCGATCTTTGCGCGGCGCCGGGCGGGAAGACCGCGGAACTGGCTGCGCGCGGGGCGCATGTTACGGCCGTCGATGTATCCGCCTCGCGCCTGCGCCGGCTGAAGGAGAATCTGGACCGGCTGGGCCTCGAAGCCAAGATCGTGCAGGCGAACGCTGCGAAATGGAGCCCGCCCGAGCCGTTCGACGCGGTGCTGCTCGACGCGCCCTGCTCCGCGACGGGCACAATCCGGCGCAATCCGGATATTCCCTATCTCAAGACGCAGGACGATATCGAGGCGCTTGCGGCCACCCAAGGCCGCCTGCTCGATCACGCGCTGAACCTGCTCAAGCCGGGCGGCAGGCTCGTGTACAGCACCTGTTCGCTGGAGGCGGAGGAGGGGGAGGCGCAAATCGAACGGCTGCTCAAGGCGCGGCCGGATGTCGCGCTGCTGCCGGTGCGGCGGCAGGAGGCGGGTGTGCCGGCGGAGTGCGTGACGCCTATTGGGATGCTGCGCACGCTGCCGTTCCATTGCGGGGGGATGGATGGGTTTTTCGCGGCGCGGCTTTGCGTGCGGGCGCGGTAACGCGGCCTGTCAGGCGGTTTAAGTCCGCGGTCTAACTTGGTTGCCGCCCGAAAATGTCCGGTGCCGTTGCTAAATGAATTTCTATTTTTCTGCAGCACGGGGGCCGAAAGGTAACCTTGGACGCAACCGGTACTTGAAATTCCGGGGTAGCTGTGGCTGCTTCGGGCGATGCGGCAATTGCCACTGCTAGCCTTTCTGAAACGAGGCGCCTATTATGCGTGCAAGTAGCCAATCTTCGGCGTGAGTTCACACGGTGGCCGGGTTTCCAGGCGGAGTGAAATTGGGCGGTGGTACAGGGTAAGCGGCTGAAGTGGGGGCGGATAGCCCGGAATCTGCAGATGCAGAACACACCTGCTGCGCAGGATGCAGAAGGTGCGGTCACCGCTGAACGCGAAGAATTAGAGGAATTATACCTTGCGTTGAACGGTTTGCTTGCTGAAAACAAATCGCTAGAGGAGAAAAACCTCGAACTTCAGGAAGAAATGAATGCCCTGCGCCTGCGTGGCGGCCAGGACAACAGAGATTCCATGAAATTTGCGATCTCTGAATTTGCCGCCGATATGATATGCGTTGCCGATAATGTTCGCCGCGCCATCGAAGCGGTTCCGAAAGAGCAGCTGGGCGCGAATCCGGCCCTGAACAGCCTCGTAGAAGGCTTTGAGGTCACCGAACGTTCACTTCTGGCTGCACTGAAACGGTATAGTGTGACGCGTTTCGATCCTTTGGGCGAGATATTTAATCCTCATCTGCACGAAGCCAAGTATACGGTGAGCGCGCCCGATTTGCCCAATAATACCGTAGTTCAGGTGATCCAGGCAGGCTTTATGATCGGAGAGCGCCTGCTCCGGCCGGCGGGGGTTGTCGTGGCTCAAACGGGCGCCTCCGCTCAACCTTGGGACGGTGCCGCCGCGGACTACCGGACATCCCTGGTCTCACCGGGCGCTGCCGGTTCGAAGCGATCCGCCCAGCATGCAGATGCGCCGGAGCGCAGCTTCTCCGTCTTGCACATGCCGGTTATAACTGCGGCGGAGGGCGCTCCTCGCGAACGGGCAGAGAGTGCCTCTAACTACATTCGGGGGGCCGATCGGAATGGGCCTTCATTGCCGGCTTTACGAGACTGGGGAGATTTCGCACGCAGCCGGTCCCTCTGAAGATGCGCAAGAGAGAACCAAGGCCGTAAACGGCGCGTTCGAAGCCAAGAACTATGCGGAGGCAGCGCGCCTCCAGGAAGAAATCGCTGCGGAGGTGCGCCGCATCGAAACGGCCGCGGAGGGGAAGCCCGGCGACGGCACCTCGATGCTCTCCTAAGTCTTTCGTGGTATCAGCTTCTCGCAGGCCAGTACGGCACCGTGATTGCGACCGCGGATCAGGCCGCCGCAATAAACGGGGACTACATCTCAGTCGACACAAATCGTGCCCACGCTCTTATGCTGAGGGGCTTCACGGACGAAGCAAGAATCCTTTACAACAAGCACAAGGGAAAAGAAACCAGGAACAAAAAGACCTGGGATAACGAGGTCTTGGATGACTTCGACGAATTGGAGCAAGAGAATATTAGGCATCCGCTTATGGATGAAATTAGAAGTGCTTGGGCCGCGGAGAACCGCACTTGGTAAGTTGTATGAGATATGAGTATCCCGGAGAGAGATGCAGGTAAAAATCCACATGCCGCAGGCACATTCACCCTGCCGCATTAATCATCCCCCCGCATCCGGCTGCGGGCTTTGTCCCTATCGAGAATTCTTAACCTTTGCCGGACTGCTTTGCTAGACATACGGTGTCAGGGACGACCAGGGTAATCGAAGAAAAGGTGAAAGTGATGTCCAGGCTGTTGGAAATGCCGGTTGTGCCACAGAAGAGGCAAGGGAGCAGCATGAACCAACTCGATGAGTTGAACAGGATCCTCCGCAAGCTGCAGATCAATTCACCCGGAATCGAGACGAGCGCGCTGATCTCCGAGGACGGCCTGATGATCGCCCGCGCCGACAACATGAACATGGAAGAGACACGTGTCACCGGCATGGCGGCCACGCTGTTCAACCTGGGCACACGGGCGGCCATGGAACTGTCCCGCGGCTCCGTGCAGGAAGTGATCGTGCGCGGCGAAAACGGCTACGCCGTGGTTCTCAGCGCCGGCCGCGGCACCCTGCTGCTCGCCGTCACCAACAAATCCAGCAAGCTCGGCCTTATCTTCTTCGACATGCGCGAAGCGATCCGGGCGCTGCAGAAAGTCCTTTAGGCCGCGTTCACCAAACCCGCGCTTTTTGCCGCATCGCTGTCAGGAGTTGCTCATGGCGGATACAATATTATTCGACAACGGCACCCACCGTAACATCCTGCTTTAGAATTCCGGCAGTCCCGGCAGCGCGGTGCAAGCGAACCAGCACCTCATCATGCACAATGGCGAGGCCATGCTGCTCGATCCCGGCGGGCACAAGGTTTATTCGCAGGTTCTTTCGAAGACCTTCGCGGCCCTGGGCAGGGATCGAGCAGCATGGCCTCGCCATTGTGCATGATGAGGTGCTGGTTCGCTTGCACCGCGCCTGCCGGCACTACCGGAGTACTCAAGCAGGATGTTACGGTGGGTGCCGTTTCGAATAATATTGTATCCGCCATGAGCAACTCCTGACAGCGATGCGGCAAAAAGCGCGGGTTTGGTGAAGCGGCCTGAAGGACTTTCTGCAGCGCCCGGATCGCTTCGCGCATGTCGAAGAAGATAAGGCCGAGCTTGCTGGAATGTTGGTGACGGCGAGCAGCAGGGTGCCGCGGCCGGCGCTGAGAACCACGGCGTAGCCGTTTTCGCCGCGCACGATCACTTCCTGCACGGAGCCGCGGGACAGTTCCATGGCCGCCCGTGTGCCCAGGTTGAGCAGCGTGGCCGCCATGCCGGCGACACGTGTCTCTTCCATGTTCATGTTGTCGGCGCGGGCGATCATCAGGCCGTCCTCGGAGATCAGCGCGCTCGTCTCGATTCCGGGTGAATCGATCTGCAGCTTGCGGAGGATCCTGTTCAACTCATCGAGTTCGGTTCATGCTGCTCCCTTGCCTCTTCTGTGGCACAACCGGCATTTCCAACAGCCTGGACATCACTTTCACCTTTTCTTCTATTACCCTGGTCGTCCCTGACACCGTATGTCTAGCAAAGCAGTCCGGCAAAGGCTAGCAATTCTCGATAGGACACAAGCCCGCAGCCGGATGCGGGGGCATGATTAATGGCGGCAGGGTTAACGCGCGGCGGCATGGGATTTTTACCTGCATCTCTTCCGGATACTCATATCTCATACAACTTACCAAGTGCGGTTCTCCGCGGCCCAAGCACTTCTAATTTCATCCATAAGCGGATGCCTAATATTCTCTTGCTCCAATTCGTCGAAGTCATCCAAGACCTCGTTATCCCAGGTCTTTTTGTTCCTGGTTTCTTTTCCCTTGTGCTTGTTGTAAAGGATTCTTGCTTCGTCCGTGAAGCCCCTCAGCATAAGAGCGTGGGCACGATTCGTGTCGACTGAGATGTAGTCCCCGTTTATTGCGGCGGCCTGATCCGCGGTCGCAATCACGGTGCCGTACTGGCCTGCGAGAAGCTGATACCACGAAAGACTTAGGAGAGCATCGAGGGTGCCGTCGCCGGGCTTCCCCTCCGCGGCCGTTTCGATGCGGCGCACCTCCGCAGCGATTTCTTCCTGGAGGCGCGCTGCCTCCGCATAGTTCTTGGCTTCGAACGCGCCGTTTACGGCCTTGGTTCTCTCTTGCGCATCTTCAGAGGGACCGGCTGCGTGCGAAATCTCCCGAGTCTCATAAGCCGGCAATGAAGGCCCATTCCGATCGGCCCCCGGAATGTAGTTAGAGGCACTCTCTGCCCGTCCGCGAGGAGCGCCCTCCGCCGCAGTTATAACCGGCATGTGCAAGACGGAGAAGCTGCGCTCCGGCGCCTCTGCATGCTGGGCGGATCGCTTCGAACCGGCAGCGCCCGGTGAGACCAGGGATGTCCGGTAGTCCGCGGCGGCACCGTCCCAAGGTTGAGCGGAGGCGCCCGTTTGAGCCACGACAACCCCGCCCGGCCGGAGCAGGCGCTCTCCGATCATAAAAGCCTGCCTGGATCACCTGAACTACGGTATTATTGGGCAAATCGGGCGCGCTCACCGTATACTTGGCTTCGTGCAGATGAGGATAAAATATCTCGCCCAAAGGATCGAAACGCGTCACACTATACCGTTTCAGTGCAGCCAGAAGTGAACGTTCGGTGACCTCAAAGCCTTCTACGAGGCTGTTCAGGGCCGGATTCGCGCCCAGCTGCTCTTTCGGAACCGCTTCAATGGCGCGGCGAACATTTCGGCAACGCATATCATATCAGCGGCAAATTAGAAATCGAAATTTCATGGAGATCTCTGTTGTCCTCGGCCGCCACGCAGGCGCAGGGCATTCATTTCTTCCTGAAGTTCGAGGTTTTTCTCCTCTAGCGATTTGTTTTCAGCAAGCAAACCGTTCAACGCAAGGTATAATTCCTCTAATTCTTCGCGTTCAGCGGTGACCGCACCTTCTGCATCCTGCGCAGCAGGTGTGTTCTGCATCTGCAGGATCCGTGCTATCCGCCCCCACTTCAGCCGCTTACCCTGTACCACCGCCCAATTTCACTCCGCCTGGAAACCCGGCCACCGTGTGAACTCACGCCGAAGATTGGCTACTTGCACGCATAATAGGCGCCTCGTTTCAGAAAGGCTAGCAGTGGCGATTGCCGCATCGCCGAAGCAGCCACAGCTACCCCCGGAATTTCAAGTACCGGTTGCGTCCAAGGTTACCTTTCGGCCCCGTGCTGCAGAAAAATAGAAATTCATTTAGCAACGGCACCGGACATTTTCGGGCGGCAACCAAGTTAGACCGCGGACTTAAACCGCCTGACAGGCCGCGTTACCGCGCCGCACGCAAAGCCGCGCCGCGAAAAACCCATCCATCCCCCCGCAATGGAACGGCAGCGTGCGCAGCATCCCAATAGGCGTCACGCACTCCGCCGGCACACCCGCCTCCTGCCGCCGCACCGGCAGCAGCGCGACATCCGGCCGCGCCTTGAGCAGCCGTTCGATTTGCGCCTCCCCCTCCTCCGCCTCCAGCGAACAGGTGCTGTACACGAGCCGGCCGCCCGGCTTGAGCAGGTTCAGCGCGTGATCGAGCAGGCGGCCTTGGGTGGCCGCAAGCGCCTCGATATCGTCCTGCGTCTTGAGATAGGGAATATCCGGATTGCGCCGGATTGTGCCCGTCGCGGAGCAGGGCGCGTCGAGCAGCACCGCGTCGAACGGCTCGGGCGGGCTCCATTTCGCAGCGTTCGCCTGCACGATCTTGGCTTCGAGGCCCAGCCGGTCCAGATTCTCCTTCAGCCGGCGCAGGCGCGAGGCGGATACATCGACGGCCGTAACATGCGCCCCGCGCGCAGCCAGTTCCGCGGTCTTCCCGCCCGGCGCCGCGCAAAGATCGGCCACATGCACCCCCTGCACATCGCCAAGCAACAGCGCAGGCAAGGTGGCGGCGGCGTCTTGCACCCACCAGGCGCCTTCCGCATAGCCTTCGATTTCCTCGACGCGGCCCTTATGGGAAAGCGGCACGGTGCCCGAGGGCAATACCTCCCCGCCAAGCCGTGCCGCCCATTCCGCCTCATCGGCCTTCACCGATAGATCGAGCGCGGGCTCCTCAAGATGCGCGGCCGCGATTTTCCGCGCGGTCCCTCGCCATAGTGATCCACCCAGCGGCCCCAAAGCCATGCCGGCACATTAAGCGTCGCCGCATCCTGCTCCGCCATCGCAACCGCGGCACCCGTGCTGACCTTCCGCAGAACGGCGTTGATCAGCCCGGCATAGCGATGCGCCGTGCGCGACAGCTTGGCCTGATCGACGGCGAGACTGATGGCGGCGTGTGGCGCGACTTCCATAAAGGCCAGCTGCGCCGCCCCGGCGATCAGAATGAACCGCGCCTCGTAAGCATCGGCGGACAGCGGCTTTTGCAGGAAGCGGCCAAGCAGATCCTCGATTTGGCCCAGCCGCCGCAGCGCGGTCGCAGCGATGGCGCGCGCAAAGGCGCGGTCACGGGGTTCGAGGCTGGCGAAGGCGGCCTTCGTTTCCGACCCTGCGAATGCGTCGTCGAATGGCTTCCGGCTTTGCAGCACGGCGCCCAGCAAATGTGCGGCGAGCTTGCGCGCCTGCAACCCCGCGCCTTCGGTTTGCGTCTTTTTTTGCGCCGGTTTCACTGAAATGCACCCAACTTGTTATCTTGAAAGGCGTCTGGCGGTACCAGGCGCGGGTGGTGCCTTCGAATGGAGGGAATCTCCCCTCACCCTGTCCCTCTCCCCCTGGGAGAGGGGACGCCCCAATGCCCGCTGCGGGTAATTCGAGGGTTCCTTCTCCCAGGGGGAGAAGGACAGGGTGAGGGGAGATTCCCTCCATTCAAGGCACTGCCGGCGCATACGCGCCTTCGCAGGTATCCACATTAAAAGTCCGTTCCAATTCGTTAAATCAATTCCCGCCCTCACGGAAACGGCGCTTCGGACGCGATCCTATCCCCACGGCCCATGCCCTTCAGGCCGGCCGCCATCCGGCCCGCGCCCCCACGGACCAGGTTCGCCCTGCCCGCCCGGGCCTTCCACCGGCGGCAACTCGACGCCGCCTCCGCCGCTGGGCTGGTCCATCCGGCCCATTTCCTGCGCTAGCTCTTGGAGCGCCGCAATCCGGTTCTCCGTATCCGGGTGGGTCGAGAACAGATTGTCCATGGCGCCGCCGCCCAGCGGGTTGATGATGTAAAGCGATGCGCTGGCGGGGTTTTCCTGCGCCTGTTCGTTGGGAATTTCCCGCGCGGCGCTCTCGATCTTGCGCAGTGCTGCGGCAAGCCAGAGCGGATGCCCGCAGAGTTCGGCGCCGCCCCGGTCGGCGGCATATTCCCGCGAGCGGCTGATCGCCATTTGCAGGATACCCGCAGCCATCGGCGCAACGATAATCATAAGCAAGGTGGTGGCAAAGCCCGGCCCCTCGCCATCGCGCCGGCCGCCGCCGAAGAACATGCCGAAATTCGCCAGCATCGAGATGGCGCCGGCGATGGTGGCGGCAATCGTCATGGTGAGCGTGTCGCGGTTTTTGACATGGGTGAGTTCGTGGCCGAGCACGCCCGCAAGCTCATCTTTGTTCATGATGCGAAGGAGTCCGGCGGAGGCGGCAACGGCGGCGTTTTCCGGGTTGCGGCCCGTGGCGAAGGCATTCGGCTGATCGGTATTGATGATGTAGACGCGCGGCATGGGCAGGCCCGCATTCTGCGCGAGCTTGCGCACGATGCCGTAAAGCTCGGGCGCGTGGGCTTCGTCCACCTCCTGCGCGTCCTGCTGGGCGAGCACCATCCTGTCCGAATTCCAATAGGCGAATAGGTTCATGCCCGCGGCGATCAGGAACGCAACCGTCATGCCCGGCCCGCCGCCGATGGCGAAACCAATCGCCATAAACAGGGCGGTCAGCACTGAAAGCAGAAGCATCGTGCGGAAGAAATTCATGCGTGGCCTGCCTTTGGTTCTTTGGCCCGGAACGTTGCGAACTGACCCGTATTTCGGAGCTTGCCCATGCCCCCGCAAGTCCGGAGCCTGACGGAGCATTTCCGGCGCCTCATCCCGTCTTAACGAACAGTATAGATCGCGTAGAGACTCACCATGGTTAATATGAATATGGTTAATTTGGAAACGCGAGTTTCCCACAAGCCGTTTTCTACAAAAAATTCCGCGTTTCAGGCCGTTTTCGAGCTTTCAAAAATACCGTTAATTATAATCGCAGATCGCTTATTAACCAGGAATGGCCACCGCATGGGGGCACCTGCGCAAAAATTCTCATTACCTTCCCGCCACTTAAAAGAAACCTTCCGCGCTTAATAAAGCTGTAAAGCGAATGCGCTATATTGTTTCAATCTCAAAGGGAACTCCAATCCCGCCCCGAAGCCACGAAAACCGGTTAACAGATGCTTGCCCGCCCCCAACGTTCCCCTTTACTTTGCGCCAGCCCTGGCGCAATTGGCGGCATGAGCATAGAAAAGCGCGCCGTACGCGCGGACGATGACGGCTTGCGTCTCGACCGCTGGCTGAAGAAATACTATCCCTCCCTGCCGCATGCGCTTGTACAGAAGCTTGTGCGCACGGGTCAGGTCCGCGTCGATGGCGGGCGGATGAAGGCCGATGCACGCCTGTCCACGGGCCAGGAAGTCCGCATCCCCGTTCACTTCACCACACCGCCCGAAGAACCCCAGCCCTCGCTTAAGCCGCCGCCGGGGATGTCGAAGGCCGACCGCGATTTCATCGAGCGCATGATCGTGTTCGAGAACGACTACATCGCCGTTTTGAACAAGCCCTTCGGCATCGCGGTGCAGGGCGGCACCAAGACGGTGCGCCATATCGACGGCCTGCTGGCGGGCATGGCGGACCGGTTCGGCGGCGAGCGCCCGCGCCTCGTCCACCGGCTCGACCGCGACACAACCGGCATCCTCGTGGTTGCCAAGGACCGCCAGACTGCGGCGCGGCTCGGCCGGCTGTTCCAGACGCGCTCGGTGCAGAAAATCTATTGGGCCATCGTGCGCGGCGTACCGAAGCCGCAGCAGGGCAAGGTCGAGGCGCCGCTTGTGAAGGCGGCGGGGCCCGAAGGCGACCGCGTGCGCAAGGCCCGGCCCGGCGAGCAGGAACTGGCCCAGCACGCAACGACTTATTACTCGGTGATCGACAGAGCCGCGCAGAGCGTGGCTTGGCTCTCGCTCAAACCCGTGACGGGCCGCCAGCATCAGCTGCGCGCCCATATGGACATCCTGGGCACGCCCATTCTGGGCGATCAGAAATACGGCGACGTAGCCGAAATGCCAATGGACGGGATTGAAAACAAATTGCACCTTCACGCCCGGCGCCTGACGCTAAAGGACGAAAAAATCGGGGATATCGACATCTCCGCGCCGCTCCCGGCGCACATGGCGAAAACGTTCGAGCTTCTGGGCTTCGACGCGCAACGCTACCAAGACTAAGAAGCAGAGTTTCCCAAAAATGGCCGCCGTTTTTTGGAGAAAAACTCTGCAAAAACAATAGAACTCCAAGCAACTATTTGTTGCTTAGGTGCTCGCAATTAAGCCGGGATTAACCAAGATGGCGGTCCTGGCAGGGCAGGCGGCGTAACCGGGGTTGGTCCAGCATTGCTGGCATTGCATGGAAGAAGCGCTGCACAACCAGAATTCAGGCGACGGCCCGGCATGGCACCCGCACCCTATCTCATCGTATTCGACTGCGACGGCACGCTCATCGATAGCCAGCATCTGATCGTGCAGGCCATGAGCCAGACCTTTGCCGCAGCGGATCTGCCCCCGCCCGGCCGCACGGACATCCTGCGCACCGCAGGGCTTTCCATACCCGATGCGCTCCTGCTTCTGGCCCCGGACCAATACCCAGACGCCCGGAACGAACTCGCCCGCATCTACCGCGAGCGCTGCATCGCGCTCCGCCGCCAGCCGGATACCGAAGAACCGATGTTCGAAGGCGCCGCGCCGCTGCTTTTCAGCCTCGCGGAGCGCGCCAACGTTCTGCTTGAAATCGCCACCGGCAAATCCAATCGCGGCGTGGAGCGCTTTATCGAACAAAACGGCCTGCACGGCATGTTTGCAACCATCCAGACCGCCGATTGCGCCCCGTCGAAGCCGCATCCGGCGATGCTCTTGCAGGCGATGAAGGAAACCGGCGCCACCCCGGAAACCGCGGTGATGATCGGCGACACCTCCTATGACATGATCATGGCCGCCTGCGCCGATGTGCCGGGCATCGGCGTGAGCTGGGGCTACCACACCGCCGCCGATCTCAAGCGCAGCGGCGCGAAGGCCGTTGTCAACAGTTTTGCCGCTCTGGACGTGCTTCTGTCCCGCAGCGAGCCTATGCCGCAATACGAGGCGGTTGCCTGACGCCGGCGCTTGGCTTCTTCACTCCCTCTTCACGCAAGCGTTAGGCCGCCCCCAAAACGTTGACATTCCAGGCTTGCGTCAGATCTGTATTGTCCAGGGCAAGGAGCGCGGCAGACTGCACTTGCCGCGGCGCATGAGGGAAAGGGTTTCGCGATGACCGATCGTCTGAAGTTCTACATCGATGGGGCCTGGACTGCGCCCGTTGCCGCCAAGACCATGCCGGTGGTGAACCCCGCCACCGAAGAACCGATGTACGAGGTCGCACTCGGCAGCGCCGCGGACGTGGACAAAGCGGTTGCCGCGGCCCGTCGCGCCTTCGAGACCTATTCGCTCTCGCCGCGCGAAGAGCGCGTGGCGCTACTGGAGCGCATCGCCGGCGTCTATAAGAGCCGCATGAAGGACATCGGGGCCGCCATTTCGGACGAGATGGGCGCGCCGCTGGCCTTCGCCGAGCGCTTCCAAGCCGCGGCCGGGCTCGGGCACCTGATGACGACGCTTGAGGTGCTCAAGACCTATCCCTTCGAGGAACGCCTGGGCTCGGCAATGATCTTGCGCGAGCCGGTGGGCGTGGCGGGCATGATCGCGCCCTGGAACTGGCCCATGAACCAGGTCGCCTGCAAGGTGGCCCCTGCGCTCGCCGCCGGCTGCACCATGGTCCTGAAGCCCTCCGAATTCACGCCCACATCCGCGCTGATCTTCGCCGAAGTCCTCCACGAAGCGGGCGTCCCCGCTGGCGTGTTCAACCTCATCAACGGGCTCGGCCTCGACGTAGGCGCGCCAATGGCCGCGCACCCCGGCCTCGACATGATCTCGTTCACCGGCTCCACGCGGGCGGGCATCGACGTCGCCCAGCGCGCGGCCCCCACCGTGAAGCGCGTCACCCAGGAGCTTGGCGGCAAATCCGCCAACATCATCCTTGAGGACGCGAATTTCGAAAAGGCCGTGGGCGGTGGTGCGGCGCATTGCTTCATGAATTCGGGCCAGTCCTGCAACGCGCCCACGCGCATGCTCGTCCCGTTCGCGCGCATGGAAGAGGCGGCGGCAATCGCCAAGGCCACCGCGGATAAGACCAAGGCCGGCGACCCGAGGGAGGCCGGCACGGTCATCGGGCCGGTCGTTAACCGCACGCAGTGGGAGAAGATCCAGGCGCTTATCGAAACCGGCATCAAGGAAGAGGCCACGCTCGCCGCTGGCGGTCCCGGCCGGCCCGCTGGCCTCAACAAGGGCTACTACGTGCGCCCGACCGTGTTCGCGAACGTCACCCCCGAGATGACCATCGCGCGCGAGGAGATTTTCGGCCCCGTGCTGTCGATCATCGGCTTCAAGGACGAGGAAGACGCGGTGCGCATCGCCAACGATACGCCGTATGGCCTTGCGGGCTATGTCTCCTCAGGCGATCCCGAACGCGCGCGGCGGGTGTCGCGGCGGTTGCGCGCCGGCATGGTGAACCTCAACGGCTCCTTCAATGAGCGCGCGGCACCATTCGGCGGGTATAAGCAGTCGGGGAATGGCCGCGAATGGGGCAGGTTCGGACTGGAAGAATACCTAGAAACCAAAGCGGTAGCTGGCTGGGGGGAGTAGTGGCACCGCCACCTGCCCGTAGTTCCGGTGCCGGTGCCGGAAAATCCTGAAAGGCTGGCTTCTATTCCAGCCATCCACTTCACGCAAATCTCCGGAAAGACGCCTGCGTATGCAGCGCGGTCGGTTAACGCAGCTCACTTGCCTATTTTGAACAGGCTGACGCTCACGCTCGCCTGCTTTTTGTCGCACTCCATCCAAGAAACATCCGCACATTCCAAGAACAAAAGATCATGCTCAAAAAACGTGTGCGTTGCAACGTATCTATATATATCATAACCGCCTCAATCTGCTTCTAAGAATCCGTTATTTTTAAAACCGCTTGACACCATTCTTCGAATGCCGCACACTTAGATTGTCATTTTGATTTCGAGAAGCGCATTACAAAAGGAGGCTGTTATGGGTTTCGATTTCACCACCCCATCGCTATGGGCTCTCCTGAGCGCGGTGCTTGCCTTTGCGAGCCTGATCCTGTCGGTCTCACTTGCGGCGAGGATCGGGCACATCAGAAGGCTCAAGATCAAGATTTGGGGCTGGCTGGTGGAATTCACTTCTGGCGACGACAGCTCGGTCAAATAGCATCGAGCAAGGCGACTCTGGGTAACAGAGCCGCCTTCAATCACGCTGAATGCAAGGAAGCGCCCTCATACGGGGCGCATTTCTTTGCCTGCGTCAGCTTGCCGCTGCGACCGATAGTTTCACCTAAGTGCCAAAGCTCCCTGGGTATTTTGCGCAACAGCGTTTTTTGAATTCGCTCGAAGTGTTGCGCAGGGTGTTAATCTTTCTAAAAATCAGATATCGTTTTCATAAGTGCGGTGCTAAGCGAACATTAGCAGCTTCTGTGCATAAGTGTATTTCTGGTGGGAACCGATTAGGGCTGCTATCAGTTTCGCATTCTAATCTGGCTTTGCAAGCCGCTAGACGCAACCGATAAGTGGCACATTCTAGAGAGAATACATCATGACAAACAGTGTTGATTTGGAAGGCGCGCTCAAGAAAATAGGCGAGCGCGTCCACGTCGGCGCAACTATCGAGAATGACCCGATGGGCTTTGTTAGAGATGTGCACCGGCAATGGAAGGAGGAGGGTAGAAAATCGAGCGGCAAGCCGCGGCACAGTGATCGTTTTTTGGATACTTGTTTAAGAGAGCAGGGTACTCTGGTAAGATCGCTTACACCAAAGCTTGTTGGTAAAACAAACATTCAGCCAAAGGATGCAGAAGCGCTTCTTAAGGTATTCCTTTCCCGGTGGCCTGTGATCGGTGATAGCGAGGCGGAAATCGAGTACAAGCCTTTGCTTGAGGATACAGAGATTGAACTAGTTGCCGACTATGCTGCGAGCCAGATTGGCGTCGGAGACAGCCCAGTTTCCGCCACCGAACCCGAGGATACGAAGGAGGCCCTTCCCGGTTCGGAAATCGGCGCGGTCATTACAGGTTTCTACGAAGAAGCCGATGCTGTGATCACAGTCAGCCCAGAACACACGCTTATTTCAAAGCCCAAAAACGAGCTCATCGGCTTTAGAAACTTGATGGATTCATTTATGACAATCGAGCGACGGGACAAAAAGCCTAGGCCGCTGATATGGGTTCTGGATCTTGGCGACCAACGATACGAGGATCTCGATGCTCGGCGGAAATACCTCAACGTTCAATCGCTGATGAGCCGTTTCAAAGCACTGAAGGCATTCGAAGAACGCGGTTCCAAAGTTAGGTGGGACTGGTTGCAGTCGAGAGCGGTGATCGTTCTTCTCGACATGGTTAACTTTCCAGAACAGACGTTATCGAACATCGGCGGCCGCAATCGCGTTTTACGACCAGCTTTTCTTCCCCACAATTTAACTCTTAGTGCCGTCGCCCCTGACTGGCTCGCCTCGACTGAGTTCCGGGCTCTTTATGGACGAAATTTGGATCAACTGGATCAAAGAAACTTCTCAGTTTTCTTCAACGCTTGCGCCGATTGGGTAACGCCATTCAAATGGCCGGAGACTTCCGATCTTCGCTATTTCGGTTACGCCACAATTGAAGATAAGGACAGGGGTGTGGAATTGCCGCTACTGCCATTCCGTTATGCTGAAGGCTTTCGCGCGGTTGCCTTGGCAAGCGCCCACATTCTTGGCCTAAATTATCACATGCCTGAGGCGCAAACGCCCGAAGAAATGCTTCCAGGCGAAGAGCTTCTCGATCAATTGCATTATCTTGGTTTCCAAATATTGCGTTTAAACCACTTCCTTGAAAGATATTAATTATCTGCTTATAATTCAAATCCTGTTTAAGTTTTGCAAACGCTCCGTCTGCTGCGCAGATGGGGCGCTTTTTTATCAGCAGGCCCTACTAAGTAGCATTCCATATATTGGGCAATTGCGACTGCCATTACAATAAAACCCATAGGTGTAGCAGTTGCTGCGGTCGGCTGTTTATATAATTCCACATTACAAATCAATTACATCGGGCTATCTTGAGGTTTTTATATGAATCATATTGCGGTATGTGCTCGCAAGTTATTTGACTGCGGCATGAAGTCTCGTTGCATATCGTAAGCATTTGTATCTATACTGAAACACTGTGGCGCTGTGCGGTATGGGGCGTGTTATGGCGAATATCGGTTTATTACCAAAAGGTTGTGAACGTCCTTGCTCCCTACCGAGAAGCAAATTCCTCTCTCTCGTTCTACCGGCGCCGGACGGTTGCAATCTTGCATGCGGCTTTTGTTTCATTAAGCAGCGGGCTGAGGTTGGCGCACACATGCTCCAGCCTGACGACTACGTGCGCTATATAGGAGAAGCGGTCACCGCCTCCCCAATCTGCGCGCTCTCCATACAGGGCTACGAGCCACTGCTTCCTGCCACGCTTCCCTATACGCAAACGGTGCTGAACGCAGGCCGCGCACTCAACATCCCCACCGGCCTCGTCACCAACGGGACGCACCTGCGCGCGGCAATGCCCCTGCTCAAATCCGCCCCCCCCGACACCCTCGCCGTATCGCTCGACGCCGCCGAACCGCACCCCCACGACACCCTCCGCGGCGGAACCGGCGCGTGGGACGCCACGACAGACGGCATCGCCTGCGCCGTCGCCGAAGCCGCGCCCCGCACGCAGATCGCGGTCAACTCAGTGCTCATCCCCTCCCGCCGCAGCCTGCTCGACGGCATGCCCGCACTCCTCGCCCAACTCGGCGTCCGCCGCTGGATCGTCACCCCCCTGCAAAAAATCGGCACGGACAGCCCCGGTGGCCCCGTAGGCAACCGCCAGCGTCTCTATCGCGACCTGCTGCTGCTCCAGGACGCGGCGGATCGCGAAGGCATCCAGCTTGAGGTGGACGACGAACTCGATTGCCTGAATTTCGCAGTTGCCCACCGATGGCGCCCCGCCCTGCGGCGCCTGCATGTGCGGACGATCCCGTCCGGGGTGGAACTCGTGAGGCTGACGCCGGATGGCAGGTGCTCCACCGGCCGCGATATCCTCCGCCGCATGCCGCCCCGCGCCTGACGGCCGTGGGCGTCTTCGGTCTATCGTTCCGGCCCCGCCCCGGCGGCCTTAATAGGCGCGGCTGATGCTGAAATCGACAGCGTCGAGCAGGGCTGCCTTCGCCTCGCTTGCGGGGAAGATTGCCAGCGCATCCTGCGCTTGCTGGCCGTAGGCGCGGGCGCGCTCGACGGTCTCCTCGATGGCGTTGTGCCGGCGCATCAGCTCGATGGCGCGGTGCAGGTCGCCCTCTTGGATGTCGCCGTCCTGCAGCGTGCGCTTCCAGAAGCCCCGCTCCTCCGCACTGCCGCGCCTGTGGGCGAGCACTGCCGGAAGCGTAATCTTGCCTTCGCGGAAATCGTCGCCCACGCGCTTGCCGAGTAGGGCCGCTTCGCCCGAATAGTCGAGCGCGTCGTCGATCAGCTGGAAGGCCAGCCCGATATTGGTGCCATAGGCGCGCAGGGCCGCCTCTTCGGCGTCGCCCCGGCCTGCGATCACGCCGCCGATTTCGGAGGCTGCCGCGAACAACGCCGCGGTCTTCGAGAAGATCACCGCGAGGTATTCTTCCTCGGTGGTGTTCACGTTCTTGGAGGCGGCGAGTTGCATCACCTCGCCCTCGGCGATCACGGCCGAAGCTTCGGAGAGGATTTTGAGCGCCTGAAGCGAGCCGACCTCAACCATCATCTTGAAGGCCTGGCCCAGCAGGAAATCGCCGACCAGCACGCTCGCCTGATTGCCCCAAAGGATGCGTGCGGTTTTCTTGCCCCGCCGCATGTCGCTCTCGTCCACCACGTCGTCGTGCAGCAAGGTCGCGGTGTGCATGAATTCGACGGCCGCCGCGAGTTTGATATGGCCCGTGCCTTCGTAGCCGCAGAGTTTGGCCGCGGCGATGGTCAGCATGGGCCGGAGCCGCTTGCCGCCCGAATTGATCAGGTGCCGGGCAAGCTCGGGGATCAGTTCGACGTCCGAGCGCGCCTGGGCGAGGATGATCGCATTCACCTCGGCCATGCCGGCGGAGACAAGCCGCAAGAGAGGCTCCAGCGCCGCCGGTGGGCTGGTGCGTTCCCCTGCTTGCATGACTAGGTTCATAAGTCTCCTCCAATCGGCCGTTTTGGGGACTCACTATGGTCCGCACGCAACTGACCCGTCAATTGGTGAAACGCAGCCTTGCTTATTAAGCTGTGTGGCTTAACGTCCGCTGCCGGCTTTAGTTTAAAGGGCTTGCCCGATGGTGGAATTGCTTCGCACGACGGATATTGTTCTTATCAGCTATGTCAACGCGTTGTTGGGCGAAGCTGGTATTCCGCTGCTGGTTGCGGACGTGCATATGAGCGTGGTGGAGGGGTCTATCGGCGCTTTCCCGCGCCGCGTGCTGGTCGCCGCCGAAGATTGGCAGGAGAGTGCGGCGATCCTAGGGGAGGCAGGGCTTGCAACGCATCTGGCCGCGCCTCCGGTTGAACGCCCGCGCGGCCAATCTTGAGGCAGCCGCCCCGTATGCTTGAGCCTCGATTAGTGTGGCGTCTCGCAATTGCCTACCCCAATTGAGGCTGGCCTCGCAAAGGCAATTGCGAGACTTAAGCCACACTAGCACTTTGACTCTGCTAGTGGCCTGCGTCAGCCAAAATGAGGGGTTATGACGCCGGGATTTTTTGACGTGGTGAAGCCGGACGGCGCAGGCTGTACCGGACGTACAGTCAAGGCGGCCGACTTTGCCACGGCGAAAAAGACCAAGTCAGAACCACTCATTTTGGCTGACGCAGGCCACTAGTGTCCCTCATGTCTCCGAATTACCGTACGAGCGTCCGGCAAATGGGGCGGTAATTCGGAGACGGGACACTAGCGGCCGGTCCTGGGTGAGAAGCGCGGGCCTGAGGGCGGCAGTACCGCTGCGGCAACGCGAGTGCGTGCATCGGGCGCGTTGCAGGCAAACACCTGCCTCACCGCAGCCGGCGCTCTCCACTCGGTTGCAGCGATCAGGACGACGAGGATCGAAAACATTATTGCTGCCGCCGCGAGTTCACGCGCTTCGTCATACTTGCTCCTGCTGCAGTAGTATGTAATTATTCTTGTTACACCTAACGAGAGCATTACAAATTTCCATTCGTCGCTTGTTATTATTGTGTAGAGTCTGGCAAGCTCGTTAGCTATGTATACTGTACAAGGGTTTGCTTCAACCATGGCGTCCTCCTGTAATGCCATGCTAAGCGCATCCGGCTTGGCAGAGACAGGGGTAGAATACTGCTTTCGTCTTTGCCGGCCCTGAAGCTATCCGGGGTTTCCTGCAGCCGCTTTCAGCGAAAGCCGCGGATTGTACAGCTCTGCCGCAGAGATAGTCACCGGCCCTGCATCGGTGGCGGGAATGCCTGCAGCCTGTACAGCGATTGCTGCCCGTGATAATCAGTTTTTGCAGAGCGCTGCAGAATACTGCAGATGCCTGCAGACAGCAGCAGAATGCCAACGCGCCCCTCCTCTTTTTGACATTCGATGGCCCGCTCAAACAATACTGTGCCCGCTCCCCGGAAAGCGTTACCCTTAGCGGACGGCAGCAAACCCAGTCGCAAAAGGGCCGCAGCCTCAGGAAATGCAAAAGCAAATGCGGCTCCGGCAGCATCCGCGCCAGCCGTTCCGCCTATGCCCGTGCCAAGTTCCGCAACAGAGGACCAGCTATTTTATTTGCGAATTCTGGCGAGGCATCTTTGTACGCGCAAAGGCATCAAGACCCTGACGCTTGCCGATAGCGCCGGGATCGCCGGCAGCCAGAAGCAAAAAGAAAACAAGACCCAGGCATTTCTCAATCGTTATAGCCGCGGCGCTGCCGCGGTTGCGGATTACCGCGCCTATTGGGCCGGTGTCCTCAAGCTCTATCGCGAGCACAAGAAGACCGGCGTGGAGCTATTCGACGACCCCGTGATGCGGCAGGCGTTCGCACTGGTCTTTCCGCAGCTGCAGGCCAATAACGGGAAGGACGACACCTTTATCGACGAACCGCTGCTCAAGTGGCTGTGGATCGACCTTGAGCGCAGCAAAGACGTTTGCCGCCATTACGGCGGGCTCTGGTGGATCGTGCGCCCCTCGACCAGGCTTGTGCCGGGACTGGAGCCCGTGTTCAATGTGTCGCTCCTCAACATTCAGCCTGAGGAAGTGTCCAACACCGCGCTGCCGTTCTTTAAATTCCACCAGGCGGCAAGCGGAACCAGCGGCGGCGCCGAGGTAACGTCGCAAGGGCGCATGCTTGCGTTCGACAGCGATCAGATTTTGCTGGTAGCCAAGCGCCGCGGAACTCAGACCGTCACCCAGCTCAGCTGGAAGTATGCTTGGGATCCCGACCGCCGCAAGCGCGAGAACCTCATTCAAGGCGCGATTTTCACCGCCAACACGACCGGCGAGCTGATCCAGTCCTATTTCCATGGCTGCTTCATCGAAGGCGCCGACCTTCTGGGCGGAGGCGAGTTCGAGGATACCTATACCTTCCTGCTCGGTTACCTTGGCAGCCGCAGCGAGCTTGATCTGGCGGAACTGCCTACGAGCGTCAAAGAAGTGGAACGGCTGCGGCTACTTCAGGTAAGCCCAGACGCGCCGCCCCTGGGAATATCGGCCTTGGACGGGAAGCTTCCGGCTCGCAAGGCGCTCATTACCGCGGCCGGGCTCGAACGCCTCAAGGCGTGCCCGCAACACGGGCCGATTCTGACGATCATTTAGGCGCCCGGTGGATATGCCATTCGATACGACGTGCGACGCTTTTCTGGACGGCCGCGTCCATGTGCGTCAGCCGGCCAAGGGCTTCCGCTCCGGGCTCGACGCGGTGTTTCTCGCCGCGGCCTGCCCGGCCGAAGACGGCGAAGCCGTGCTCGAAGCGGGCTGCGGGGCGGGCGCCGCATCGCTTTGCCTGCTCGCGCGGGTTCCCGGCATCGCCGTCACGGCCGTGGAGGCCGATTCTGGGCTGGCGGCCCTGGCGCAGGCGAATGCGCTGGAGAATGGCTTCGCCGGCCGGTTCCAGGCCCTAGCAGCGGATGTCGGCGCGCCTTGGAGCACCCTTGAGGGGCGATTGCGGCGGGAGGGCTACGATCACGTCATCGCTAATCCGCCATTCTACGTGCACGGGCGCGCCAGGCTTTCCAAGGATGGCCGCAACGCTCGTTCGCGCGCCATGCAGGAGGGCGCCCTCGATGTTTGGCTACGCTTTCTCGCGGCCGCGGCGAAGCCCGGCGGCACAGCGACAGTGATCCACACGGCCGAAGCCCTGCCACAGCTTCTCGCCGCTTTCGAGGGGCGGTTTGGCGCCCTAAGCGTCCTGCCCCTCTACCCCAAGGCAGGAGCCTCCGCGATCCGCGTCATCCTTCGCGGTATCAAGGGCAGCCGCGCGCCCCTTGCAATCGCACCGGGGATCGTACTGCATAAGGAAGACGGTACGCCCACCGCGCCAGCCAGAGCAGTTCTTCGCGATGCAGCGAAGCTTTTCTGACACACCCTCGAACAAAGGTCTTGTTTGGACAAATCTTGTTAACGCTCGTTCCGTACACATTTGAAGACCAGCCTAAGCCTTCCTCAGTTCAGTACGGTTGTTCATGACAAGCGATAACGAGCATCCCAAAGGTTCCGGATTCCGCAAGCTCTGGGACAAGGTGAACCCCTTCCATTCCAAAGGCCCTGTTGTTCCGGTGATCCGGCTCTCCGGTATCATCGGCGCGGCCACACCTCTGCGGCAGGGCTTGAGCCTTGAAGCCTGCGCGGGCGCCATCGAGCGCGCCTTTGCCGTCAAGAACGCACCGGCCGTGGCGCTTCAGATCAATTCGCCCGGCGGCTCGCCCGTGCAATCGCGGCTCATCTACGAGCGCATCCGGTCACTGGCTACGGAGAAATCGCGCAAGGTGTTCGCCTTTGCGGAGGATGTCGCAGCATCCGGCGGATACATCCTTGCCTGCGCCGCGGACGAAATCTATGCGGATGGCTCCTCGCTCGTGGGCTCGATCGGCGTGGTTTCGTCCGGCTTCGGCTTTACGGATTTGATCGGCAAGCTCGGCGTCGAGCGGCGCGTCTATACGGCTGGCGAAAACAAGGCCCAATTCGATCCATTCAAGCCCGAAAATCCAGATGAAGTAGTACGGCTCAAGAAAATCCAGGAGATCCTTCACGAGGATTTCATCGCGCTGGTGAAGGACGCCCGCGGCGCGCGCATTACGCCTGCCGGGGGGAGCCTGTTTACAGGCGAGTTCTGGTCCGGCAGGCAGGCGCTGGATCTGGGGCTGATCGACGGCATCATGGATATCAGAACGAAGATGCGCGCGCTTTATGGCGAACATGTCCGGCTCAAGGTGATGCAATCCGGGGGCGGCTTCCTGAAGCGCAGGCTGGGCCTGGGCTCAGCCATTTCCATTGAGGGAAACGGGCTAAGCCTTTCGAAGGGGATCGCGGACGATTTGATCTCCGCGTTGGAGGAACGCGCAATCTGGGCACGCTTCGGCTTGTAGCCCCAAACGTCTCCGTAGGGAATTGATTATGTTGCATATTCTGCTTATCTCGGCGGCGGCCGTTCCGGCATTTTTCGCCCTGCGCTGGGTGAGCCGGGAGTGCGGCCGTGTGGAAAACTCCCTGCGCCGGGTGGACCGCTGCGTCCGCCGGCCCGCGCCCGCGGTTGCGCCCCTGATATTTGACGCTACTCTTGGATTCTACCGGCCCGTCGAATAGGGCTTGCCCAGACCGGCCGATATTGCCAATTGATATAAACAAGAAGAACAACTTGCAGGAGAGGACATGCTGATTGCCCTGATGGCGGACGTGCACTCGAACCGGCAAGCGTTCAGCGCTTGCCTCGAACACGCAGAAGCAACAGGCGTGCAGCGCTACGTTCTGCTAGGTGACTATGTGGGCTACGGTGCCGATCCGGCATGGACCGTCTCCAAAGTCATGGAACTCGTCGATGCCGGTGCCATCGCCGTGCAAGGCAATCACGATTCCGCCATCTCCGACCCAAGCGACCGCATGCACGAGGAAGCCCGGGAGGCCATCGCGTGGACGCGCGGCCAGCTTAACGAGGAGCAGCGCCGGTTCTTGTCCAATCTGCCGCTCACCGATGCCGGGCCGGGCCAGCTCTACGTGCATGGCGATGCGAGCGCGCCGGAACGGTGGATCTATGTCGTCAATGTGGAGCAGGCCTCGAAAAGCCTGCGTGCAACCGAGGCGCAGGTCATCTTTTCCGGCCACACGCACAAACCGGCCTTGTTCAGCGTTACAGCGCTCGCCAAGATGACCGCCTTCGTGCCTGTGACCGAGGTGTCCATCCCGCTGCAAGGCATGCGGCGCTGGCACGCCGTAATAGGCTCCGTGGGCCAGCCGCGCGACGGCATTCCGGCTGCGGCATATGCTACCTTCGACACGGACAAGAAAGAGATCACTTTTCTTCGCGTTCCGTACGATATAGAGGGTGCTGCACAGGCAATACGCAAAGCGCGCCTGCCGTTCTACTTCGCCGAAAGGCTGTACGCCGGGAGATAGGCTTAATGGCAAAGCCGGGTTTGAAGCCAGGCAGCGAGATGGACGGCTTCCACATCGAGGAACTGATCCAAAGCTGCTTTGTTGAACTCTGGGGATGGCGCCAAGCACGGGAATTCCGCAGGTCACTTCGATAGCCTCGCGCAACACCTGTTCGTGCCGAGGCCCGCTCACTTGGTTGAGGACCACTCCGACGATATCGACCGCAAGGATTCGCTGGCAGCCGAGGACCATGGCTGCCGAGGTTCGGGTGACCTTGGTGGCGTCGAGCACCAACACTACAGGCGCTCGCAGCGCTTTTGCCAATTCGGCGGTGCTGTGTGTGCCTCTGGCATCAACACCATCGTAGAGGCCACGGTTGCCCTCGATGAGGTTGATGCCGCCGGCACTGCACTCAAAGTGAATGAGGCAATGACGCTCTCAAAACCCATCAAGAAACTATCCAGATTGCGGACGACGCCGCCCGCGCCCAAGCTAGCCACGCGGCGTCGATGTAGTCGGGTCCCTTCTTCAATGCCCGGACAGGCAGCCGCCGGCGTTGAGCCGCCAGGAGCAGACCCAGAGAGACAACAGTTTTGCCTGACCCGCCGGAAAGTCCGGCGACGACGAGGCGCGGCAATGTGCTGGGCGCGGTCACGGTAGCCTTAGGGCACGCGAATCACGATTCGGAGACGGCGCCCTCCTTGGGAGGCAACTGGATGTACGATCCACCCAGATAGCTGTAAACGCAGCGGCCCGAATCGATGAGCAGACGGATAGCTTTCTTACAGTCGTCTTTGTCGCAAGCCCCCTCGCCATGCTTGGCGATCGAAGCTTTGGTCAGATCCGTTGCCTTCAGATTCTTTTTCCCTGCGCATTCGGCAACCATTTGATACATCTCTTCCGCTAGAGTTTCGATTGCGATTTCGCCCATAGCATTTCTCCATTTGCTCAGCAGCGCGCGATTGGGAATCGTAGCGGCGATCCCGCAGACGCGGGATCGCCACCTGGCGGGGCAAAGCCGCCTCTACATCAAAACCTGCCCGAATCAGACTCATAACCAAGTGGAGTATTAATCTTGTTAATTGTTAATGCAAGAGTTTTTTATCTACTTTGACTCTTAATGCCCAACATTTTTTCTAGAATCCGACAATTTGGCTGTAGAAACGAACCGGGCCGCGCGGGTGGGATTGATAACTGGGTTAATTGTCGCGGCACTACGCAGCGACTGGGACGCGATGCCTGATTCCTGGCCTTAGCTCGCCCTCCGGGCGCCCTCCTTGTTCAGCCCAGCCGGTATCTTCACATTATCAAGAGCGGCCAGGTGGCGGTGGATAGCTACGCGCCACCGAAAAGGACGCCGGCAGGATCCGCACCTGGGGCGCTGGTGACATGCTATGTTGGTCGGCATGGGTGGAGCCGCGCCTGGCAACAGCCGCGGTGCGAGCGGTAGAAGGCACGGAGGCCTTTGGTATCAGGGGCGAGGTGCTGATGGACGAGTGCAGTAAGGACCATGAACCGGGATTCGAGTCCCTCTCTTTGAAGGATATAACAAACCTGACATTTCATAAAATTGCACAGCATAAGTTACTGATTATTCGTCCTGAAAACCGTGATTTTGCCAATTCCGAAGCTGCCTCCCTGGGAGACGGCCGTTATCTTTCGTATGCCATCAAATGAGGAAACGAACCTTTCGCATCAGTTCCCGTCACGGGTTAGCGCCACGATTGCCGCCTTTTCGCGCCGTCACGATCACCGTGCCGCTGGGGAGATACTCCGCGCCCACGTCGCGGAGAGCGAGGGTCTCAAGTACGCTGCGCAGCCGCTCGATGGACCAGTTGTCGCCGGGCCGGCAGGTGAGGTGTCGCCCCAAAGCCCCGAGTACCACCTCGGGAGGCAGCAAACCAGTGGGCAGAAAGGCATCGTGAAGGACCAACACGCCGTCGTCTTGCAAGGCCGCGGCAGACGCCCGCAGAATAAGATCTTCTTCCTCGGCCGAACGCGCCACCAGACCTGACAAAATGATGCTTCCATAGCTATTCGCCTGGGGCACAGTCAGGGGGCTAGGGCCCAGCAGCGGATTCCTGATTTCCAAAGCAAGATCAGGCCAGCGCCGGGTGAGAGCTGTGCGGTAAGCTTCTCCTCCCCAACCCAGCAAGAGTACGGGGCTTTTTTCAGCCAGATCGAGTCTCTTCACGACTGCGGGAGCGGAAAAGCCGGCCAGACATTCGCAGCAATCGAAGTCGGAAACTTCTTTCCCGGACGACACTTGGCTCCCTTGACTGCTGCGAGCATAGGCCGCCACCGCTTCCCAGCGACTGAACAGAGCCAGTTGATGAAGGAGTACTGGCTTCAGACTCCGGGGTGGACCGCTTCTCAAATAGACGGTCGCCAGCTCGAGATTTCGATAACCTTCTGAGGCGCACGAGTAGACCCAGCGCCACCAGGCAATCCAGAATCTCCTTTGCAGCGCCAACGTGCAGATCAAATCGGTGGGCTATGGCTGCGGCCGATTGCCATTCTTCCATTTGGTCAAACAATGCCAACGAGAGGGCGAATCCCAAAACCTGGCTGCCCAGCCCTGCCGCTGCCATCCGCAAGAGTTGATCCGGCATGGGCGCGGGGTCGAACCGTGGGCTGGTCTCCGAGGCACGGAGGTTGCTCTGAGTGTTTTTTAGTTTTTCTCGCACACGGACCACCTCACCTATGAGCAAGGTGGCAGGCGGCTGGACTTTCGTGCGCTCAGCCTCCGCCGCGATAGTCGCCAAAGTCGCCACGAGCACCCGCTCGCCCGGCCAATACGCCATCTGGATCAAGGCGGCAGGGGTAGCGGGATCACGGCCCTGTTCAATCAAGCGGGAAGCAATCCTGCCAACGTTGTGGACGCCCATGAGGAACACTAATGTGTCAAGCTTGCTCAGTGCCGCCCAGTCCAAGCGGTCTTCGTCTCTGTGCGCCTCATGACCGGTGGCAATGACGACGCAGGAAGCCACATCCCGATGGGTCAAGGGAATACCGGCGTGCAGGGGCGCCGCAATGGCTGATGAGACGCCGGGAACCACCTCGAAAGGCACACCGCGCTCCGCCAGATACTTAGCCTCTTCGCCGCCGCGGCCCAGAACGAAGGGGTCACCTCCCTTTAGACGCACCACTTGCTTCCCCTCGCGCGCCTTTCTCACCAGGACTTCGTTTACTTCATCTTGGCGGGAATCATGCCGGCCCACCGGCTTGCCCATATAGATCCGCTCTGGCGCAAGGCGAAGCGAGCGCTAACACCCCGTCTTGAATGAGACGATCATAGACAATCACATCCGCGTTCCGAAGTAGTTCGGCCGCTTTCAGGGTAAGCAGTTCTGCTGGACCTGGACCCGCTCCGACGAGGTACACCTTGCCCTGATGATCCTTGCGAATTTGCGAGCTTGGGCTTATTGCCAAGAGGCAACCTGCTTGACCGGGTTCGCCATGAGTGGATTGCTGTCGGACTCCGTGCCGAAGGACTATGGTATCACAAACATTTGCCGGTGGACATTTCGTGCCCCCGAGCATGTCTCGCTGTGACGTCGGACAGGATCACCCTCGAAGCGCCGACATTCCTGGCACTTGCAACGCCTATCTCTCGCAAATGACACCACAACCCTACTAACCGTGAATGTCACCCGGGGGATTATTCTGTGGTAGGATGGTGGGTATTCTGTCATTCGGTACGGGAGGGGTTATGTCGGTGATTACGGTTTCCAGAGGCTCTTTCAGCGGCGGGAAGGCGCTGGCTGAGTGCCTCGCTGAGCGTTTGGATTACCGGTGCGTCGGACGTGAGGCCATTGTCGAGCGAGCGGCTGCGAGTGGCGTTTCGCACCGTGACTTATTGGACGCTTTACTGAAGCCCCCGGGGTTTCTGAGATCGCTTCAAGCATTCGCGATATCAGTATCTGGCGCTGTTTCAAGCCGCCTTGGCTGAAGAGGTGAAAAGCGGCAACGTCGTTTACCACGGCAACGCCGGACATCTGATGTTGAAAGGGGCGCGATCGGTACTAAGGGTGAGGGTCGTCGCTCCCGTGGAAAAGCGATTGGCGATGGTGGAGGAAAGGTTGAATCTCCACGGCAGCGAGGCGCTCGACTACATTCAGAAGGTTGACGAAGAAAGAAGGAAGTGGACCCGTTACCTGTATGGAGTGGCCTGGGAGGATCCGGTTCTTTACGACGTGGTGTTCAACTTGGAGAACATTGATATCGAACAAGTCTGCAAAAGCATAAGCGCGCTCATCCGGAGTTGTGCCTGCTTTCAATTTACGCCTGAGTGTCAAGCTGGGGTCTGATAAGCCTTGGCGATAGCCAGCCTGTGTCCGCGCCAATGTTGCCCTTAACCCGCCCACCTCGCACCTCGAAATCGAGGTGGAAGCAAAAGGGGGCCAGGTTACCATTAGCGGTAAGGTCGCAGGAACCGATGAACGGAAAGAGGTTGAACAAGTGGCGCTGGCGGTGCCGGGCGTAACAGCAGTAAACCTTGATGAACTGATTCCGAGTACGCGAGTGTAATTTCGAGTTTGAGGCCACTGTGGGCGCCTTGAGATCAGCCAACCAAGCAGAAACCCCGCATGAATCCGTGCCCTTCGAAATGAGCCAAAATGACCAGAGCAGCGCCTCCTTCGAGTGCGGAATCGCTGCGCCACTAAAACCTGTTGTTGCATGGGAGGGGCAAAGGTGAGCACTCGGTTCGTCGGTGGTGCGTGCCCGGAAGTTGAAGCGCAATGAATAGATCGAGGCGTTGCGAATGAAGGAGGAAGGCGGAAGATGCCCATTTTTCTGCCAGTGGCCGGAGTCAGCCTCAGCATTTTTTACTTGATTGGCATCGGCGGTTCGGTCGGCCTGCTCTCGGGTCTAATTGGTGTGGAGGGGGTTTCTCCTGACGCCCGCTCTCATGATGATTGGCGTCCCCCCAATCGTGGCGGCGGCATCTGGCTCCTGCCAGATGGTCGCAACATCCTCTTCGGGCGTCGCGGCTCACTTTCGTCTAGGAAATGTGGACGCCAAAATGGGTGGGTTGTTGCTTGCCGGGGGCCTCATCGGGGCGGCCTTTGGCGTGCGTGCCATCAAGCTGCTGGCGGGCGTCGGGAGAAGCCGATTTGGTCATCACGCTGACCTATATTGTGATGCTGGGGACGCTAGGCACCTACATGTTTGTCGAAAGTTTGCGAAGGTTACGCCGTGGTGCGTTGGTTCATAAAGCGGACAAGGCCAGAAGAAGGGCAGGGCTTGCTGGACCGACTGCCGTGGCAGGCGGATTTTCCTCACTCGCAAGTGCGCCACTCCGTGCTTCTACCCTTGGCCCTTTCCTCTCTCGTCGGCTTGTTGGCGACGATCATGGGAGTGGGCGGCGGTTTCATAATGTTACCTATGATGGTTTATCTTCTGGGGATGGCCACCCACGTCGCGGTGGGTACTAGCCTCTTTCAGATCCTCTTCCTGTGCGTGGGCATTACCTACATGCAAGCAACGACGAATCAAACGGTCGATCTCATTCTGGCGCTGGGTCTGGCCATCGCCTCCGCGGTTGGGGCGCAAATTGGCGCACGCTTGAGCCGCCTTTTCCGGGGCGAGCAATTGATCATCGTACTGGCTTCCGCGGTCTTATTGGTGACTATTAAAATGATTTTAGGAGTCGTACTTACCCCTTCGACTATGCTTAACCTGGTAGAATCCCATAGCCATCAGGAAGCCTCGCAATCGGTCCCAGTCTACCCTCGCCATAGGCCGACTGCCGGCGACCTCTGACCTGGAAGGTGAAACAACAGTATGTGGGGGGTTCTACCTGTAGCAGGAATCAGCATTCCTCTACCCTTGTTGTTCGGGGTGGGAGCTCTGGTCGGTTTTCTCTCCGGGATGTTCGGCGTGGGAGGCGGATTCCTGATCACTCCCCTCCTGACGATGATTGGCGTTCCCGCTACGGTGGCTGCGGCTTCCGGGTCCTGCCAGATGGTGGCACCTCGTCCTCCGGACTCGCTGCCCACTTCCGGTTGGGGAATGTCGACATGAAATTGGGAACGGTTCTGTTGACGGGCTGGGCTTTCGGGCGCGGCGATAGGCGTCGAAATCATCAAAGTCTTGCGTCGGCTTGGAGAAGCCGACCTCGTCATCACGATCACCTATGTTAGCAATACGATGAGTTCAGGCGTGACCATAAAG
>CAVYEY010000052.1:0-5943 GCA_963767435.1 uncultured Alphaproteobacteria bacterium | reverse complement strand
AGTGGACGGCCGTGTAGTGTGATGCACCGTGGGGGCCTCGAATGGAAGGATATCCGGCGTGATGAATGATGAGGTTCGGGGCGCAGGGGCGCTGCCGCAAGAGAGCGGGAAACCTGCCGGACAACAGGTGGCGAAGCGATACCGGGCTGCGAAATTCTGGGACAGGATTGCCGCCCGTTATGCCCGGAAACCGGTCGGCGACGAGGCGTCCTACCAGAAAAAGCTGCAGGTGACGCAGGAGTACCTGCGGCCCGGCATGGAAGTTCTGGAATTTGGCTGCGGCACGGGAACGACCGCTCTCATCCTTGCTCCTCACGTCAAGCATATGCACGCCATGGATATATCCTCCGGGATGATCGAGATCGCTCGAAGCAAAGCGGATGCCGGCCCGAGCCACAACGTTACGTTCGAGCAATCGGGCTTCGACGATTTCGACGCGCCGGATGCAAGTTACGATGCCGTGCTTGGGATGAACGTCTTGCATCTCCTGGACGATAGGGATGCGGCAATTTCCAAGGTGTACCGGATATTGAAGCCCGGGGGGCTATTCATATCGAGCACTGCATGCCTCGGCGATTGGATTAAGTGGTTCAGGTTCATAGCCCCGATTGGGAAGTGGTCCGGGCTTCTGCCGCAAGTGAAGGTCTTCACCTCGGACCAGCTGCTTTCCGCCCTCGTTCATGCTGGCTTCGAGGTTGATTACCGGTGGCAGCCGCCTGCCAGGAGCAGCGCTGTTTTCGTCGTGGCAAGGAAGCCGGCTTAGTTTGCAAGTGCTGGAATGCGGCTTGGCGTTCCTGGAACGATCTGCATGCGATTTTTTCGGCAGGCCATATTCGCGGGACCGGCTGCCGCGAACGGTGAAATGCCGGCGCTTTGCGGGGTCTCAACAACCCGTTAGCATCGCCTAGGCAGGCGCCGTTAGGGGAGTTTTAGCGAAAGGTAATGGTCGCCGCTTTGCTCTGTGAAGGCGGCGCGATGGCGCAAGCTACAGGCGCAAGCCGTGGGCTAAGGCAGCAGCGGCAAGCCGGTCGTAGTATCCCCGCCGGCGCAGAAGCCCAAAACGCACTCGCCAGAAAAACTTCCAGAACGCGTTCAGCACGATGGGCTTTATGTCGCGGCATACCGCGACCTTGCGCACGTAGTCCTCTACGTTCCAGATCGCATGGCTTCCGTAAGGGAAGAACAGCACATCCCCTGCCTTGGCCGAAAGCACCTTTCCGTCATCGGTGGTGACGGTCACCGAGCCTTCCAGAATGTAAACGGTCTCGTCGAAGTAGTAATACCAGTGGAAGCGGCTCTTGGTGCAATCCCAGATCATCACGCTGGAGGTGCCATCGTGGCTTTTGGTGATCGGGGCGATGCGCGTTGTGGGCTGGCCCTCCAAAATCCAGTAGGAGGGTATCGGGGCGGACGTCATCTCCGCGCCAGCATGCGAATGAATGATATCGATCATGGCTATGGTACAGCTCAAGTTGACAGGCGAAGCGGCAGCCAGTCAAAAACTAAAACCCGCGGACGATCAACCGGTAAGGGCCGTCAATCCCAGATTTTGTATCAGGATGTAACCAAAAAGACATTCCGATGGCTGTTCACGTGTGGTCTTGCAAACGAAGCAATTCCGGATTGTGCTTGGGTGGGGCACGATGACATGCGCGCTAACATAGCGGCAGGGTTGCGCCATGAACTAAGGGCTGTAACCCCTCACCCCAGCCCTCTCCCTGTGGGAGAGGGAGTCCCCACCGCAGCCGTTGTTAGGGCGTCCCCTCTCCCACAGGGAGAGGGCTGGGGTGAGGGGTTATAGCCCTTAGTTCACGGCGCAACCGCCTATTCGAACGCTCTAACGTCAGCGCCCTCAATGTGCGAACCGCCACCATTTCGGAACCTTCGCGTCCGGCATCGGGCGCTCGCCGGCAAGGCGGGGTGCGGGGTGTCCGTCGCGCAATAGGAGCGCGATATCCTCGATCAACGGCCGCGCCTCGGCAAAGGTGTTGTGGTTCATGCCGAACATCTCTTCGCCAAGCGCGCTGACATCGATGGTTTCGAGGCCCTGCAAAATGACCGGGCCACCGGCAGGAACGTCTCCGGCGCGCGGCATTCCCGACGCGGCTCTCATCGACAAAGTCAGCGCCCTGTCGTTCGAAGACGCATAGAGCGTCATGCCGCGAAAGAACGCCCGGACTTTGGGAATGTCGTCGATGAATTGGTTGCGGTCCACGTCCGGCGCCGCCATGACCAGCTGCCCCATGGGCTTGCCTGGTTTGCCGCTATGCGCGAGCGCGTCGAGGACCAGGAAATTCCCCATGCTGTGGGCAATGACGTGCACCTTCGAAATCCCGTGCTTCCGGGCGAGGTTATCGAGCAGTTCCAGGAAGCCTTCCCTTGCATTCAGAGCGCTGTCGCGGTCGTAAATGTAGTCCGCCATGCCTCCCTTCGAAGCCCAGGAGAACAAGACCCTGAGCCCGCTATATTGCAAATCCCACAAGACCTGCGCGAACCGGAATACCGAGTCCTCGAAGGTGTTGTTGAACCCATGGACGAAAATCAGCGCGTCGCTTGGGCTGAGCTGGTCCACCAAGCTATCCCATTGCTCCAGCGTCATGGCTTCGCAGCTTCGCAGCATGAAATGCTTCTTCTGGTCGGGAGTCTCGCGGGTCAGCTGGAATCCGAAGATCGAAATTCCGCCGGGCACTTCCAGCCGGCCGGTCTTATGGTCGTCGGGAATCCTCACGCGCGCCCTGCCGAAGTTCAGGGACGGGCTGTGTTCCCAGGAATATGCCGCCATCTCGGGTGTACCGGTACTGTCTTGCTTTCGCGACGTCGCATAGAGAATGTCCACGATGCGGGGATCGGAGGAATCCCCGGCAAGGTCCGCTCCGATGGAAGTGGCGGACGCAACGGGTTTGAACACCTCTTCTGGCGCCCTGTGGTACCCGCCGTATGCGCTGCGCAACTCTCCGGCCGACCCGCCCGCGGCGGCCGCAGGGGAGGGGGCATCCGGCTGCGCAGTAACACGGGGAGCGCCATAGTGAAACGCAGAGCGGCTGCGAGCCTCTGCGGTCTCGCGCTGAGCTTCTTGCAACTCGCGTTCCGCTTTGAGGTGGGCAGCTTCGAGTTCTTGCCCGAGGGACCGTTTCCCAGCCTCGCTGCTCCGTTGTCCGGCGCCTTTGCGTTCCGCTTCTGCTTGTGTGCGAGCTTCAGCCGCCCGGCGTTCGGCTTCGGCCATGGCGCGTGCTTCTGCCGCTTTTTCGCGAGCTTCAGCCAGCCAGCGTTCGGCATCGGCGCTGGCAGGTGCTTCCGCAGGCCTGCGTTCTTCTTGGGTTTTGCGCGCCGCCTCGCGGCTGGGGGAAGCCAGACTTACATCCCCATCGTGAAGCAAGGAGATGCTTATGAGTTTGCATTCGATCCCCTTGGGCATCGCCCGCTCAAGCGCCCGGCATGCCTGGAGGCTGTCCCGCACCTCCGTGTGGCGCGAAACGCCAACCAGATCGAACTTGTCTCCGTAAATCCAGACGAACCCGCTTTCGAGCAACGCCAATTGAGATAGCGCGGCAGGCTCGGCAGCGGCTCCAACGATGGGCTGAGCCTCCTTCACCGTCATCCTGTCGACGGCCGCCATGCCAGTGGACAGGCCCATGGCCATGCCGATCAGTTTCGACCGGGCGGCATCGCCCGGTACGAATCCGCTGAGTTCGATTTTTTGAAGCGGACCGGCGCCGCGCTGGGAGCGCATAGCCGCCCAGTGGAAGGGTGCCTGATCGAGGGGGGAGAGTTGCACCGAAGCGATTTCGACCCCTTCCCGCGTCAGCTTCTCAATCCTTTCCTTCAATTGCGCGATGGTCTCGCGCCCGGCAATTCCGGCCACGCTAAGCCGGCGGTTCATTATCTGGATGCGGCCCGTGTCGAGCTTGGCCAGGATCGAAACAATCTCTTTCGCAAGCGGGGCTGGCTCGCCCTCGCCTGCCGGCGAGCCGTAGGTTTTGAACTCGATGCCGCCCGCGATTTGCCGAAGACGGCTTGCGCCGGCGAAATCGCCCTGCAACACGATGGCCGATGGCAATCGCCAGCCGGTCAGGTCTGAAGCCGCAGCATCGGAGGGTTCCGCTGCAGCGCTTGAGCCTGCCGCAAACGAAAACGATACGAAGGCCGCGGACAGAATGAAAAGGCATGTTCGAAAAAGGCGGGTCATCGGTTTCCTCCCCACACCCGGCGGCAGGCCTCGCGCCCGGTTGTCCACGCGATGTTTCCGAGGCAGCTGCGACTGTACAATAAGTTATAAATGCCGTCCAACCGATGCGCGCGCCCTGCGGCACACGCGGCCGGTATGTTATTATAGGTTGTGGAGAATACGCCTGCTGCCTATACGGGCAGGAGGTTTGTAGCTAGTACAACCAGAGGCAAGTTAATACCCCATTTGCCGCACCTCGAAAGCGAACCTGCTATCCGGCAGTTCACACGGCGTGTGTATGGCGGTTTGGATGCAGTTAGCGGGGTTCTACCATGTTCCCCGGAACTTAGACGGCTTTGTTCATCTTCTACACTCGAAAAGTAAATATGTCCTCCAGTAATGGCGCATTATCCACTACGGTTGTACCTTTAGAACGCTTCCGCAAGGCGCAAGAACTAAAGGAGGCCCATAAGCGGGCAAGCGGGCTCACTGTGGACCCGCCGGTTCCGCAACCGCTTTACAGGTTTCCAGGAGCGGGTGAGGAATATCGTTCCCGCGCGGAAAGTACGCGCAATGTAAGGCAGCTGATTGCCCGGCTGCGAAGCCTGAGCCGTGGCTTGGCCGGTGATCCGGAACTCTTTGAAAAGATGAGAACGCTGCTGGATGCAGCAGAAGGTCTGTTTTGCAAATTGCCGCACAACGAGAATTTTTGGAATAGCCTGGACGAGCTTGCCCTGGCGCTGACCGGTCTCAAGATAAATAGGCTGGAGCAGGCAGAGCATCTCAAGCACGTCGAGAGCGCCGTGCATGGCGCAGCTTCGGTTATCCTCGGACAGTTTGGCGGCAAGCGCTGAGCAGCCCGTTGCACCCGCAGCCTTCCAGGCCACAGGGATCAAGCTGTTACGGCCTCGCCGCGATCACATAAGAAGTGCGGGCGAGCCGGATATCAGACCGTAACCAGCGGCACAGACTGCACCTGTTCCGCCGCCTCGAACGCCGCCGCAATCGCCCCGTCCACGTCCTCCAGCCACACAAACTCCATGGCCTTGCGCGTATCCTCTGGGATGTCGTCGTAATCCCTGCGATTGCGCGCGGGCAGCAGCACGCGCTTCAGCCCCGCGCGCGCTGCGGCCGTGACCTTCTCCTTGATGCCGCCCACCGGCAGTACGAGCCCGCGCAGGCTGATCTCGCCCGTCATGGCCGTATCGTTGCGCACCGTCCGTCCGCCGATCAGCGAATAAAGTGCGATGAACATGGCCACGCCGGCACTTGGCCCATCCTTGGGTGTTGCACCTGCCGGCACATGGATATGGATATCGCTCTTCTCGAAAACCGTCTGGTCCAACCCGAGCGAAGCGGCCCGGTTTTTGATCAGGCTCAGCGCCGCCTGCGCGCTCTCGCGCATCACGTCGCCCAGCTGCCCGGTGAGGATCAGGGCACCCTTGCCGGGCGTTTTCGCCGCCTCGATGAACAGGATATCGCCACCCACCGGCGTCCAGGCGAGCCCCGTGGCCACGCCGGCCACGCTCGTGCGCATGGCCACCTCGTTCTCGAACTTGGGCTGGCCCATGATTTCCACGAGATCGGCCGCCTCGACGCGCACCATCGTGCCAGGCGTCTCCGCGATCCGCACCGCCACATGCCGGAACACCTTGCCAATCTCGCGTTCGAGCGAGCGCACGCCTGCCTCGCGCGTATAGCTCAGGATGATCTTCTCCAGCGCCTCATTGTCTATGCTGGCCTGCTCAGCCGTCAGACCGTTCGCCTCAAGCTGGCGC
>CAVYEY010000051.1:0-90911 GCA_963767435.1 uncultured Alphaproteobacteria bacterium | reverse complement strand
CGATTGCAGCCAAGCCAAGAAGCTCAATCCGAAGCTGCCTGCGCATTGCGGAAAGACCGGCCGCTAATATAGCCGGTGTTGCGATGCCACATGGCCGCACCTCTCTGGCAGTATGCAACTTGTGGTTGCATTGAGCCGGTTGCGGACTAGAATCCCCCTACAATTAGTGAGTCGCGGAACTAACGGGGGCTGAAACATGAAACTTCCATCTAGCATTCTGGCTGCCGTGCTTGCCGGCTCGGCGGTTCTCGCTTCTGCAAATGCGGCCGATATGTATTCGCCCGCCGCAGGCGGCTTCAAGGACGGCTTGCCATACGCCGGCATAAACTGGAGCGGCTTCTATCTAGGCGCGCATGTTGGCGGCGTTTGGGGCACGGACGCGGTCGACGACACCAATGCCGACTGGTGTGCTCCCAGTCAAACCCACTGTTCATACAACAACGATGCTACCGGTGCGTTCGGCGGCGGCCAGCTTGGCTACAACTTCCAGATCGGGCACTTCGTGTTCGGCCCGGAGGTGGATCTCGGCTATATGGACTTGTCCCACACCCAGGTGGCGCCAGGGTTCACTTCGGCCAATTCATGGGCGTCGGTTGACGGCGGCTTCTATCTCACCGCCACCGGCAGGCTGGGATACAGCTTCGATAAGGCGTTGCTCTACGCCAAGGGCGGCTACGCCTATTATGGCGGCAACGTATCCAACTACAGCTCCGATGTCCCGGAAACACTCCAGGCAGGCGGGCTCGGCGGCTGGACCGCGGGCGGCGGCATCGAGTACAAGATCGCACCGTCGTGGAGCGTGAAGGCTGAATATCTGCACTTCGATTTCGGCAGCGCCACGAACGTTTTCCCGCCTAACCTGACCGGGCCCGATGCCGCGTTCTGCAACCCAAATCCCTGCCCCATCACAAACAGCCTCACGGCGGACAGTGTAAAGGTGGGCGTCAACTATTTCGTCCACCCAAGCTCCGCGCCCCTGAAATAGCCCCCGCTTCTTGCCGTGGGCGCTAACATAACAGCAGGTTGCATCCTGAATGAAGGTTACAACCCCTCACCCTGTCCCTCTCCCTGTGGGAGGGCTGGGGTTATAAGCGCCATATAGTGCGTCAGTTTCAGCCAAGGTTTTCTTTTTATTAAGAAAGTGCTAAAGAAGACCATTGGGCATGAGGGAGGTGAGAATGTCCGCGAGCTTCTTAAAATTTGCGATGATCGCTACCGTAACCGCCAGCGCGGGCTTTGCGACCGGGGCAGCCGCCCAGGAAAAGGTTGCGGCGGGAGTGCTTACCTGCGGCGTGAAGGGCGGGATGAGCTTCGTCTTCGGCTCCAGCAGAGAGTTGCGCTGCGTCTTCAACAACAATCCCAACGAGGACGGTGAGCGCTACGAAGGCTCGATCCAGAAATACGGGCTGGACCTGGGCTACACCGGCAATGCGTTGATGACCTGGACCGTGCTTGCACCGTCGCGCGGCGTTGCGGCGGCGGCGCTCAGCGGCAGGTATTACGGCGTGGCGGCCGATGCTTCGGCCGGTATCGGCGGCGGTGCCAACGTGCTGGTTGGCGGCTCGAACAATACGATTTCGCTGCAGCCGGTGAGCGTTCAGGGCCAAACCGGCTTGAACGCTGCAGTAGCCGTGGCGGAAGTCGAACTGCATCCTGCTTACGACGGCAAGTAAGCCGCCGTATAAAATAAAAGAGCCGCGGTCCGTCCGCGGCTCCGTGAGACTGGCCGATTGCAACAGCCGGTTTCGCGCTGCTTTCGCAGGCTCAATCCTGCGTGTCAGGCAAACGCCGGAGGTTGCTCCAACGCTTCCGGGACACGCGCAAGCTGTTTCCTCAGCGCAAGATTCCCACTCGACATCGGATCACCTCCTTCCTGTTGTTGCGCCGCCGCCGCTTGGGCCGCTTGAGCGCCAGTTATTTTATTTATCGCTCCCGGCCGCGCCAGGCTTCGCGAAAATGTAAAGCAGCCCTGCGGAACCAATCCCGGAACGGCCGGTTTGCCGATGGCGCCCCCGGCTTAGCCGGAGTTCGATGCGCCGCCTTGCACGCGATTTAAGCGGCGGAGCGTTAAAAAATCGTGCCTTCACAACCTAAAGGAGAGTGTCCCATGAGAGCAAAAGCCATTTTCGCAGCGGCAGTTCTTTCGATGGCCTTTACGGCAGGCGCCCTGGCGGCAACCATGTACACGGCCGACCTCAAGGGCTCGCAGGAAGTTCCCGCCAACGATAGCAAGGGCACGGGCAATGCCGAGCTGACCTACGACGCCGCCGCCAAGAAGCTCAGCTGGAAAGTGACCTATTCGGGCCTCAGCGGCCCCGCCACGGCGGCTCACATCCACGGCCCCGCGGATGCAGGCAAGGACGCCCCCGTAGCAATCAAGTTCGATAATCCGGCAAGCCCCATCGAAGGCTCGGCGACCCTCACCGACGAGCAGGCGAAGGAGTTGCAGGGCGGAAAGTGGTACGTCAACGTACATACCGCGGAACACAAGGGCGGCGAAATCCGCGGCCAGGTCATGCCCGCGAAGTAAGCGCGCGCTTATTTCGCGTTGAGCCCTTAGAGCCGTCCAAGCGTGCTTTCGGCCAGGCGGCGCCCGATAGCAGCCGCCTTCGTCAGACGCGCGGAGGAGAAATCCTGCACCAGAATGCCGATTTGCGCATTGAGGAATTGGCTCATCGCCGCCGTTACGGTGGGATCGTCGAACCCCGCTGCCATGAAGCAAATCTCGCGGAAATAGGGCCTCGCGGACGCGGCGAGCCGGGAGTGCAGCCTGTTCACGTCTTCTTCCGCTTTGATCAGATCGCAGAAGGTCACAACGAGAAGGCTGCGCGACCGGATCGCCTGGGGCAATTGCAGCCAATGGGACCGCTCCAATTTACGCCAGGCCTGCGTTGCGACCGTGGCCCAGATCGCGCCGTCCATGCCGTGGCCCACGGGCTCGTGACGGCCGGCAGGAACCAGCGCATTTGCGCTGCCGGGAAAATCCAGGAACTCAACCGAATGGAGTACCGCGCTGGGAAGCCCCACCTCCAGGCGCTTGATGGGGCCTTGCTGAAGATTTTGACTTGCGGAAAGAGTGATCCTCTCCCCGCTTTCGTATAGCGCCGCAACGTAAGGCGAGGGCGCATATGTGAGAAGCGCAGGCAATCTCGTATTTGCCACCGGCAGCGCAGGCAGGGTTGGGACGCCCACAAGGAAGTTGGCCAATGTGGACTTGCCGGAATTCGACTCCCCGAGGATGCCGATGCGCATGGGCCGAATTGCCGCACGTATGATACGCCCGAAGGCCCGGCAAGGGCCTTCGAGGCCGGGACGGGAGGCAGCGGCCTTGCGCAAGGCGCCTTCTGCGGCGATAAGATTTTGGACTGTTAATCGCCGTTCTTCTGCGTCCATATGACAAACTTCCGCGCTAATATTCGCCGCCTTAAAAAAGGCTTGACTGCCTATGATTGATAACCAGTTCCGTCCGCCGCATCAACGTGTTCGCTCGGCATCAGTGCCGAGAAAAATCCGGACCCGTTTTCGCGGAAACTGGATCTGAGCCTGCAGTTGGTTATTGTACGCGTCCTGAGGGCAAAGGGGCAGTATCAATGTATGTAGCAGTAAAAGCACTTTCAGCACCCATACATTTGCTGAGAGTTGACGGATGAGATTTCCATTTTTAAGGCGAAAGGCCGCTAAGACGCCAGTGTTAGCTGAGCCTGAGTATATGGCTCCACCGCCGGAAACTGTGAGCAGGATTCTCAGAGACGTTCTGTCTGCAACGCCCGCGTCAGGGCCCCAAGACAAGCCGTCTGCCAGTGAAACGGATCAGGTACCCCTGTCGCGCAGGCTAAGTGTCGGTGCGCGCCTGGACGATACCAAGAGGCGCGTGCTCGATGTGGCCAGAACCCTCATCGAACACGCGGACCGTGAAACTGCGCAGTCGATTTCTCTCGTGGCCGAGCAACTCCGCAAGCAGGCTTGCCGCGTCGCATTCGTGGGACAAGTGAAAGCGGGCAAGAGCTCTTTGATCAATGTTCTAGTCGAACAGCCGGACCTTTTGCCGTCAGATATCAATCCGTGCACGGCAGTTATTACCAGGTTGAGCTTCGGCGTACCTGACAAGCCGCAGTCCGGCGCCCAGTTCACTTTTTTCAGCCGCGAGGAATGGCGCCGCCTCTCGCTTGGCGGGCGTACCCGCGAGCTAACCGACCGGCTGTTCCCCGATTTCAACTGGGAGGTTCTGCGCTCCCAGGTGAGGCAGATGGAGGAAAGAGCCAGAGTCAAGCTGGGGAACTCCTTCGAAGAGCTCATGGGCAAGGAGCACCTTTACCCCGAGATCCAGCCGGACCTGCTTGTCCGCTATATTGGTGCCGAGCATCCGCAAGCGGAAAGCGTCACGGAACGCTCCGAGGGCATGTTCTCGGACATCACCAAGACCGCCGATATCTACCTGGACCTGGGCGCCTTCAGCTTCCCGACGATCCTGATCGACACGCCCGGCGTCAACGACCCCTTCCTGGTGCGCGACGAAATCACCAGACAGAACCTCGAAACCGCCGACATTTGCGTGGTCGTCGTCACGGCCCGGCAGCCCCTGTCCGCGACCGATCTCAATCTGCTGCGGATGCTGCGGGGCCTCAAGAAAGACCGGCTCATTATCTTCATAAACAAGGTCGACGAGCTGAAGGGCGGCGATGACATCCTGAAGGAAATCGGCCGGCAGGTAACGGCGACCCTCAAGCAGGAATTTCCCGGCTCGCATATTCCTGTCGTCTTCGGCAGCGCCGCATACGCGCACAAGGCGTTGAACCGGGAAGAGGCCGAACACGTGCCGGACGATAGCGGCTTGGGTTTCTATTGGCCGAACCAGAACGACATCGCCGGGAAAGCGAGAGCGGAGGCCTTTTTCCTGAGGTCCGGCCTGTTGTCCCTGGCGGTCGCGATATCCGAGATGATGAGCACCGGTCCTATCGCCGACTCGATTGGCGCCGCTACCCGCTTGATCGACGTAGTTGGCCACAACCTCGCTGCGTGGTTCGAGGTGGAAGCCAGCCTGCTTCGCCGTCTGCCCCATGATGCCGCGCATGTACAAGAGGATCTGGACGCGATTGCAGCCTTGAGGCAGGAACTAGCCACCAGGTTCGATGCCTTCGTGGAAAGGCTCGATACGCTTCATTTCGAAGAGGTAAGCCTCATCAAGCAGATGCTCTCTGCGAAGGTACAGGCTTTTATTCCCGAAACGCTGGCCTCGCTTGAGAATAGTGACCTCGCCAGCCAGGCGTCCCAGATCGATGTAAAACTGCGCATGCGGCTTGAAGCGGCATTCCAGGACGCAGTCGCCGACACCTGCCAGATGCTGGCGAGCGAGCGGGAAACGGTCAGAACCGAGCTTTCCGCCCTGTTGGAGGCCAGCGCTCTGCCTGGCACTCCTGCGATCGTCCTGGGTCAGCCGCTTTCCTTGACGCCGTCGCTTGCGGCGCTAAGCGAACCGGCAGCGCTTGGGTTCACCGCACATCTGAGCCGGATTGCAGGATTGCAGGCTGGGGCACCGGGTACCGGCAGCGTCGATCTGGCGGATCTCATCGCGGCGGACTTTGCTCCAATCCTGGATAAACTCGGGGACGAAGCATCGAGGGTTTTCCAGGAAGGCGTCTTGAATTTTGCAAAACAGGCAAGGGCTCTGACCTTCGGACCTATCGATCTCGTTATCGGCAGAGTTTCAGCGGCGCTCAAGGACGCGCAAGCGCCCCAGCACGAAGAGACCGAGATGAGCATTCAGGCGATCCGGAAAATGGTTCTAAGTCTCAAGCCAATACTCGAAGCGCGGCATACAAGCGGGCATTGATGCGGCCTGCAATGCCTGCACCCGTGCGACGATAACCCGGCAGCTCCATGACCGCTTCTGGGCAAATCCCTATCCTGTTGCTGCCCGGCGTGGACGGAACCGGAGAGTTGTTGGATGAACTGGCCAGCCGCCTCTCTCTGCACGGCCAAGGCCGTCGATGCGTTCTGCAGCGGGTTGCGATAGCCGCAACCCCCTTCGGCCCCCAAAGCCGCCTGGGCGCGCTGGCTAACGCGCCAGAACGCTGCCAGGCATACCTCCCGCTTGTTAACGCCGCTCCGTTCTTCTATGTCTTCTCGCATGACAACGCTTCATGACAATCGCACAGCTTCACTCAAACCGTCGCTTGCAGGCATGACCAAGCCCGGGCTGATGGCGGCGCTTGGGACGGCGGGCGTGCCTGAAGCGCAGACCAAAATGCGCGCAGCGCAGCTATGGAACTGGATTTACGCCCGCGGCGCGCGCGATTTTGGGGACTTGACCAACATCGCCAAGGCCTTGCGCGCAGAGCTGGATGCACGCTTCACTTTTGCGCGGCCCGAAATCGCAGCCGAGCAGGTTTCGCAGGACGGAACCCGCAAATGGCTGCTACGGCTTGCAGCTCAGACGCCAGGCGAGCACGCGCCTGAGATCGAGGCAGTCTACATTCCAGAGCCGGACCGCGGCACGCTTTGCATATCGAGCCAGGTCGGCTGCACCCACAACTGTAGCTTCTGCCACACCGGAACGCAGCGGCTGGTGCGCAATCTGACCCCTTCCGAAATCCTCGGGCAAATCCTTGTGGCCCGCGACCGCATCGGCGACTGGCCCGGCTCAAGCGCCCCCGCGAGCAGCCACGGCATCCCGGATGCGGAGCGCAAGATCACCAACATCGTGCTGATGGGCATGGGCGAGCCGCTCTACAATTTCGACAACGTGAAAGCCGCGATGGCCGTTGCCGCAGACCCGGACGCACTTTCCTTCTCGAAGCGGCGCATCACGCTGTCGACCTCGGGCGTGGTGCCGGAGATCGGGCGCGCGGGCGCGGAGATGAACCTGATGCTCGCGATCTCGCTGCATGCCGTGCGCGATGAGCTTCGCGACGAGCTTGTGCCCATCAACCGCAAATACCCAATCGCCGAGTTGCTGGAGGCCTGCCGCAACTATCCCGGCCTTTCCAACGCGCGCCGGATCACCTTCGAATATGTGATGCTGAAGGGCGTGAACGACTCCGTGGCCGAGGCCAAGGAGCTGGTGCGCCTGCTCGCCAAAATCCCCGCGAAAATCAATCTGATCCCGTTCAATCCGTGGCCCGGCGCACCGTATGAATGCTCCGATTGGGCGCAGATCGAGCGGTTTGCCGATGTCGTCAACCGCGCAGGCTACGCGAGCCCGATCCGCACCCCGCGCGGGCGCGACATCATGGCGGCATGCGGCCAGCTCAAATCGGCAAGCGAGAAGCTTAGGGCGAGTGCGAAGCACGGCGCCGGCGAAACCGGCGCAGCAGCGCAACTGAAATAGGAGCGAGGGGGCAATGAGCGTTACACGTATTCTACGAGTGCTGTTCGCTATTTTCCTGTCCGGGGTTATCGGATGGATTTCTCTCTTCGTGTTCCATTTCATCAAGATCACGCAGCAGTTCGAGGCGTTCGAAGCCACCGCCTCCGACAGCGCCTTCGTCCGGCTGGCGAACGCCATGGAGGACGCGATCCGCAACATAGACGGCGCCTCGGCGCTGTTCCTCGCAGCCGCCATCGCCGGCGTGCTGTTGAGCGAAATTTTTAAGACGCGCCTGCTCCTGTTCTACGCCGGGGCGACAGGCGCGCTGACCGCCATCTTCGCCGCCGCGCTATGGCAGCAGACGAGCGCGGCCGGAAACGCCCAAGCGGCCGGGGCACTAGCGATGGCAGGCTTCGTCGCAGGCGGCGTCTATTGGCTGATCGTAGTGCCCTCCGCTCCCCGCTAGTACAGCTTACCCGCGGGAAATCCTGTCAGCGCCAGCCGCGTATGGGTCAGGATTTCCCGCGGGGCGTACTAACGATATGAATGAAAGCTTTCTATTTTGCCGCCCGCTCTACAGGGAACCCCTGTATCTTCCAGCCCGGATAGCCACCGGCAAGCCGGCGTGCATCGTAGTTGCGCTCGCGTAGCGCCGCCACAGCCTCAAAGGAAAGAAAGCTGTAGGGCCCTCGGCAATAGGCAACAACCTGCTGGCCCGGCGCAAGCTCGCCGGCCCGGTCCGCTAATTGGTCGAAGGGAATATTGATCGCACTGGGTAGATGCCCAAGCTCGAACTCGTCCTCGTGCCTGACGTCGAGCACGGTGACCTCCCCAGAATTGAGCTGCGCTGCGAGGTCCGCGCTTGAAACCGGCTCAACGCCGTCCCGCACCAGGAAGTAGCCGTTCAAGGCCTGCCTGACTTCCGAGTTGTTCCGTTCCCCAGTGCGGCTTAGCGCGAGCATCAGCGTCACGACCTCGGCATCGCCCGCCAGGCGGTAGAGCACATTCTTGCCGCGCCGCTCGGTCTCGACCAGCCGCGCACGCCGGAGGATTTGCAAATGGCGCGAGGTGTTGGCGAAGCTCATTTGCGAACGGGCAGCAAGCTTTTCCACGCTGCACCGGCCCTGAGCCATGAGTTCCAGAAGCTCCAGCCTGTGCGCATGGCCCAGCGCTTGGGCAACTTCGGCAAGACAACCGAAGATTGCTTGCTTTGCGGCGGTGCCTGCCATATCCAAGCCTCAGTTTCACATTCAACGGATTGATTGAGTGTACTAGCCATCCCAAGAGGGGAGCACAAGATCGTGGTTTTTCGTCAGTCCTCAGACATGAGCTTGCAACCATCTCCTAACTTTTGGGGAACGCGCTTGCAAGCAGCCAAAGCGCGAGCCGTTACGGCGCTTCCCGTCCCAGAAATCCCGGACTTCGGTTCCTCCCGGACCTGTTACTTCAGGCGTTGGTACGCTCATGATACCAGTCGCGATTAACATCAGGCCATAAGAGTTCACGTATGAAGTTGTTGGTTATCGTAAACTATTCCCCCTACGGAACAGAGCATTGCCATAATGCTCTTCGGCTCGTTACTGCCCTGCTCAGGAACGATCCCGAAGGTCAGACCACCGTTTTCCTTATGTCGGATGCCGTTCTCGCCGCAAAGAATGGTCAGAACACGCCGCAAGGCTACTACAACGCCGAAGAAATGCTCGAACGCATAATCGCCAGCAAAGGCCAAGTTTTGCTCTGCGGGACCTGCATGGATACACGCGGCTTGAAGGAAGCTGAGATCGTGACCGGTGCGCGGCGCAGCACCATGTATGAGCTTGCCGCAGTGACCTTGGAGGCGGATAAGGTTGTCGTATTCTAAGCTTGGCGCCGAACGCCCGCCCCGCCGCATTGAACACTTCAGAAGACGGCGGTGCCGGATACCGCATAGCAGGAATCCGGAACTCCATAGTTGCGCGCAGCCCGCCCCCCCTGTAAACCGTCGTTTAACGGAACTTAATACGCCTTTCAGGTAAGTTAACGCCTTTGACTTGCGCAGGCGGCAGATGTTTGCCAAATTGCGCGAGCTTTACCCTTCGTCCCGTCACATGCATCGCCGGAGTTTCCAATGGTTCAGCTCTCGCTGCCGAAAAACTCAACAGTCCGCAAAGGCAAGGTCTGGAACAAGCCGGAGCGCAAGGCCGGCACGAGATGGCGGAAGTTCGAAATATACCGCTGGAATCCCGAAACCCCGGACAATCCTTGCATCGACACCTTCTTTATCGACCTGAACGATTGCGGCCCGATGGTCCTGGACGCGATCATCAAGATCAAGAACGAGATCGATCCAACGCTCGCGTTCCGCCGCTCGTGCCGCGAAGGCATCTGCGGTTCCTGCGCCATGAACATCAATGGCACCAACACGCTGGCCTGTACGCAGGCAATCGGCGAGATCAGCGGTACGATTAGCGTTTATCCGCTTCCGCACATGGAGGTGGTGAAGGACCTCGTAACGGATCTCACCAATTTCTATGCGCAGCATCGCTCCGTCGAGCCATGGCTCCAGACCGAAACGCCCGCCCCGGGCAAGGAATGGCGGCAGAGCCGCGATGACCGCGCGCAGCTCGATGGCTTGTACGAATGCATCCTGTGCGCCTGCTGCTCCACGTCCTGCCCATCCTATTGGTGGAACAGCGACCGCTATCTGGGGCCGGCCGCGCTCTTGCAGGCCACGCGCTGGGTCTTGGACAGCCGCGACGAGGCGACGGGCGAGCGGCTCGACAATCTGGAAGACCCCTTCCGGCTCTACCGCTGCCATACGATCCTGAACTGCGCGCAGGTTTGCCCCAAGGGCCTGAATCCTGCCAAGGCTATCGCGGAACTCAAGAAAATGCTGGTGGAGCGCCAGCTTTAGCCCCCAGAGCAGGGAGCGCGGCCGCCGCTCCCTGGCCGTTTGCCGCAATTTGCAGGGCTCATACCGCCGGGCGGCCGAAGCTGGGGCTTTGCGATACAAGGCATTCCGGGCACGATCCCACACATTTTGAAAGCCTTTCGATTTTGAAACAGTATAGCACAAACGAATTTATGAACGGTAAATCCAGCACGGATGCAAGAAGAACTGATTTTAAAGGCAAAATGTGCTAAGAATGTGTAAAACCAATGGTTAATTCAAATCCGATATTATAATTAACTGTAGTTTGGAAATAGTCGAAACGGGGGTGAAACGGCGAATTTTTGCCAGAATACCGGCAATTTGAGCGACCTGGGTCCGGCGTTAACCATCTCCGTATTAAGGATTGTGGCGGCGTATGCGGCGTTGACGGAAAATTAGCGGATGGTTCCCGCGCGAAAATGCGCCGTCCGGCATCGCAGCCGCGGGCGGTCAAACATTACGCTTGCCGGTATCAGCTGTTGTTTGCGTCCCTGCCGGAGGCGCGATTGCTCAGGTTCGGAATCTCACAACCCGAGACGATCCAAGGATAATCCTTGAAGTGCTCGTTCAGCGAGTCGCGGATGCACACCGAGGCTGCGGAAGCGATGCGCTTGGGGATATCGCCAAGCTCTCCCTGCCGGGCTATCACGTACATCCGGCGGTGAAATGCCGGTCCTGGCATGGGCATGAACCGGACCTCCGGCCAAAAAGGGCGCCCCAAGAGCGCGCATAGCGGGGTCACAATGGCCCAGCCAAGCCCGCCGGCAACCATGGCCAGGATGGCATCGGCGTTGTCGAATTCCACCCGGCCGTTCGCATCCACCCTGAGCCGCCGGAGATGCCTTTCAATCTGGCGGCCAATCATGGTGCGCGCGCTGAACCGCACAAGATAACGGTTCGCGGCAAGCTCCGGCAAGCTTTCCACCTTGCACTTGAAATCCTTCGGCACGGCAATGAAGAACGGCTCTTTCAAAATCTCGTGCCGCTCGACATTGGGGTGATCTTCCAGCGCATCCGGCGTAACCACGATGTCCGCCTCGCGCGCGAGCAATGCGCGGTTGTGCTGGCTGTGCAAGCCCGCATGCACGGACCAAAGGTCGGCAAATCCTTGAATGCTCTTTACAAAGCCCGGTCCAATAGTGCCGGCAATCGTTTCGACAAGACACAGATTGAGCTTGGGGTATGCCGCCGCGGCGGGCTCGCGCACGCTCTTGATGGCATCCCGCGCCGCAAGCAAAAGCGCCCGCGCCTTGTCGAGCAGCACAGCACCTGAAGGCGTAAGCGCAATCGGGCGAACTTTGCGGTCAAAAAGGTCGACCCCAAGCGAACGCTCAAGGCTTTGAATCATCTGGCTGACCGCCGATTGGGTCAGCTTCATCCGCCGGGCTGCCGGGCTCATACCGCCGCTCTCCGCAATTTGCACGAAAATGTCGAGAGACCGGAGGTTTAAGTCCAATGCATCGCTAGGCGGCCTGGCGAGGGCGGCGCGACGCCGCTGCAGTTCCTTCACTCCGTGGCCTCAGTGCGATTGTTACTAACTTTTCTTCATCCCGGGCGGTATTTCAATCTACACCTGAAATTCCAAACCCGTTGTACGAAACAATATTGCACAACAGGCAATGATGCAAATCGCTGGCCGGTTGCATACAGTTTCAAATGGGATGTGTGACGCTTAAGCCATGCCAACTTGACATGAATCGACAGGCCATCGGCCTGATTTTTTCATAAATCGCGTGCAGATTGTAAGAAACATGGGCCGGATGCGCTGGTATCCGAAGCGCGCTCCATATCGTTACTCTTGCGCTGGCCGGATTTCGACGCTTTCGCCGCAGCCGCAAGAGCCGATTTGATTTGGGTTGTTGAACACGAACCGGGCGGAGAGCTTATCGGTCTTGTAGTCCATCTCGGTGCCGAGCAGGAACAGGATCGCGGAGGGGTCGATCAGGATGCGCACGCCCTTTTCCTCGACCACTTCGTCGTGCGGTCCGGCCTCGGCGGCGTATTCCATCGTATATTCCATGCCGGCACAGCCGCCCTTCTTCACGCCCAGGCGCAAACCGGCCGCCGTTCCCCCCGAACGCGCCAGGATCGCTTTCACGCGCTCGGCTGCTGCGTCGGTTAGCTGTATGATCTTCGGTCTGGGCCTGGCCATACTCCGGCTCCCTTCCTGCCGCCTGGACCGGGCTTGCCCCGGCCACTCAGCAAAAACTAGTGTCCCGTCTCCGAATTACCGCCCCATTTGCCGGACGCTCGCACGGTAATTCGGAGACATAAGGGACACTAGCAGATTCAAAGTGCTAGTGTGGCTTATGTCTCGTAATTGCCTTCGCGAGGATAGCCACAAAGGGGGTAGGCAATTGCGAGACGCCACACTAGAACATGTTCAAAGCGATACGCGCCTCGTCCGACATGCGCGATGGATCCCAAGGCGGCATGAACACCATCTTTACCCGCGCGGCGCTGACACCCCGGACCGACGCCACTGCGTTTTCAACCCAGGCCGGCATGTCGCCCGCCACCGGACAGCCCGGTGCAGTGAGCGTCATCTCGATATCCACTTCGCGGTTGTCGTTGATATCCACCCTGTAGATGAGGCCCAACTCGTAGATATCAATGGGGATCTCCGGATCGTAGACCGTCTTCATCGCCCCGATAATGTCCTGGGTGAGCCGCTCCAGCTCCTCCTCGGGGATGGCGGCCTCCGTCTTGAAGTCCTTGGCCACCTCGACCGTATGTGCACAAGGCCCCGGCAAAGGATGCTCATGGTGATGCACATCGTGATGAGGAGGGGCGGCGTGCGCGGGCGGAGCCTGCGGCGCGTCCCAGGGTGCGGGGTCGATCTGCGTTTTGCTGTCGTCCATGTTTTCCGTCATTTGAAGAACTGCTCCGCCTTCAGAAGCGCTTCCGCCAGCGCGTCAACCTCGGCGCGCGTATTGTAAAGCCCAAACGAAGCGCGGCAAGTAGCCGTTACGCCAAAGCGCGCCAGCAATGGCTCGGCGCAGTGCGTACCGGCCCGGACCGCGATGCCCGAATGGTCCAGGATCGTCGCAATATCGTGAGCGTGCGCGCCCTCCATTGTAAATGAGACAATCGGTCCCTTGTCTGGCGCCTGACCGATGATCTTGAGCGAATTGATCGGCCGCAGGCGCTCCTCGGCATAGCGGCGCAGATCGTCCTCATGGGCGCGGATGCGGTCCTTGCCGATGCCTGCGACATAATCGAGCGCGGCAGTCAACGCCGCCGCCTCCGCAATAGGCGGGGTGCCTGCCTCGAAGCGATAGGGCGGATCGTTGTAGAGGACCTTGTCCATCGTCACGGTCTCGATCATCTCGCCGCCGCCCTGGTACGGCGGCATCTTCTCAAGATGCTCGCGCTTGCCGTAGAGTGCGCCAATCCCGCTCGGCCCGTAAATCTTATGGCCCGTGATGGCGTAGAAATCGCAATCGATGTCCTGAACGTCGATATCGAGGTGAACCGCACCCTGGCTGCCGTCGACGAGAACATAGGCGCCATGCGCATGCGCGATCTTGCACACCTCCTTGACCGGTGTGGCCGTGCCCAGCACATTCGACATGTGCGTGATAGCAACCATCTTGGTGCGCGGCGTAATCGCCGCCTCGAAGTCCTCCAGCCGGAACTCGCCTTGGTCCGTTACCGGCACCCATTTCAGAACCGCGCCGCGCCGCTCGCGATGGAAGTGCCACGGGATGATGTTGGAGTGGTGCTCCATCACCGTCAGCACGATCTCGTCGCCTTCGCCGATCACCATCCCGCCGAAGGATTGCGCCGCAAGATTGATCGCCTCGGTCGCATTCTTCGTGAATATGATCTGCTTGGCATCGGGCGCGTTCAGGAATTTGGCTATCCTCGTCCGCGCGCCCTCGTAGGCGTCCGTCGCCGCATTTGCCAGATGGTGCAGGCCGCGGTGAACGTTCGCGTATTCCTCGCGGTAGGACTTCATCAGCGCATCGAGCATGGCCTGCGGCTTCTGCGCGCTCGCCGCGTTATCGAGATAGACCAGCGGCTTGCCATGGACCTTCAGCGACATCGCCGGAAAATCGCGCCGGATCGCCTCGACGTTGTAAGGCTCTCTATTAATTCCCGTCATCATGCTTCTCCGGCCCTGTAACCCCTCATCCTGCCCTTCTCCCTATGGGAGAAGGGACGCCTTCTCAACAGCTGCGGCGAAACTCCCTCTCCCATAGGGAGAGGGCTGGGGTGAGGGGTTGCGCCCTCTGTCAATGGCCCGCAAGCCACCCATCCACCTTCTCCTGCAGCGCGCTGCGCAATGCCTCATTCCCGATCCCATCCAGCGCCTCGCCCACGAACGCCGCGATCAAGAGCGCCTTCGCCTCAACCTCCGGAATGCCGCGCGCCTTGAGATAGAACATCAAATCCTCGTCAATCTGTCCCGCCGTCGAGCCATGCCCGCACACCACGTCGTCGGCGAAAATCTCAAGCTCCGGCTTGGAATCGAACTCCGCGTCATTGGAAAGCAAAAGCGCATTCGCCGTCTGCCTGCCGTCGGTCTTCTGCGCCCCGCGCTGCACAATCACCTTGCCCTGGAACACGCCGCGCGAACGCCCGTCCAGCACGGCCTTCACCACCTCGCGGCTCTGGCAAGCCTCCGCGGCATGATCGACTACCAGCGTGAAATCCGCATGTGCCTGTCCGCGCAGCAGCATCGCGCCGGCGTAATGGCAGCGCGCCCGCGGGCCATTGAAGCGGATGCGCATCTGCGCCCGCGTAAGCTTGCCGTTTACTGTCATTTGCAGCGGCTCGTAGTGCGTTCCCTCCTCCAGAGCCACGAAGGCCGAAGCGAGTTGTTTGGCGCCAGCAGTGACGCGGACGTGGCTCAGGCGGGCATCGCGCCCCGCCATAAGCCGGGTGTACGCCAGCGCCTGGGATTCGCCCAGCACCGCATGGGTCTCGATGAGCTGGACTTCAGCGCTATCGCCGATCTCAACCGTGTTTTGCGCAACGGTGAGCTTCGGCGCTCCTTCGCTGGTGATGAAAATCAAATGGATGGGCTTTGCGAGCCGCGTCTTAGGCGCAACCGAGACAAGCGCACCGTCGGTCGCGAAAGCGGCTGTCAGGGCCGCAATCTCATCGCGGCCGGTCTCGGCCTGAAACGCGAACGCGGCACAGGAACCCTGATCGAGCGCGGAGCGTAGCTGTTGAAACGTCACCCCGGCTGCGTTCCTCACGCTCGAAAGCTCGGGCCGGAACAGCCCGTCGATGAACACAGCGCGGTAGGCGTCCAGATTGGCGAGCGCCTTTCCAATGGCAGCTTCGACGTTGACCTCGGCCGCCCCGGCCGAAAGCACCGCCAGCGGATGCACCTCCGGCATCAACGCGCGCAGATCGGTGTATTTCCATTCCTCGACACGGCGGTGGGGGAGGCCCAGCGAAGCGAAAAGATCCAGCGCCGTTTCGCGTTTTTTCCGCACGTTTGGGTGGCGCGCGCCGGGCAAACTATCGGCAACGCTCGCGTAAAGGTCGAGATAGCGCTGCTCTACTGCGGTGGGCGCGGGGCTTATCGTAGTTTGATGGATCGTCATCGCCGCCCCTTAAGCCGCTTCCGCGCCATAGCCTGCGTAACCCGACTCTTCAAGCTCAAGCGCCAGCTCCTTGCCGCCAGAGCGCAAAATCTGCCCGCGCGCCATCACATGCACCTTGTCCGGCACGATGTAGTTCAAAAGCCGCTGATAATGCGTAATGACGAGGATCGACCGCTCCGGCGAGCGCAACCGGTTCACGCCCTCGGCAGCAACGCGGATCGCATCGATATCGAGGCCGGAGTCCATTTCGTCGAGGATGAGCAGGCTGGGCTGCAGCAGCGCCATTTGCAGCACTTCATTGCGCTTCTTCTCGCCGCCCGAAAAACCTGTATTGAGCGGCCGCTTCAGCATCTCGAACGAAATGCCGAGCTTTTCCGCTTCCGCTCGCACGACACGCATGAATTCGGGGATCGAGATTTCGCCTTCGCCGCGTGCCTTGCGATGGGAGTTCATCGCCGTGCGCAGGAAGGTCAGCGAGGCAACGCCCGGAATTTCCATCGGATACTGAAACGCGAGGAACACGCCCGCATGCGCCCGCTCGTCCGGGCTCATCTCCAGCAGGTTCTTGCCGTCCCAGGTAATCGATCCGCCAGTGACCTCATAGTCTTCCTTGCCGGAAATGACATAGGAGAGCGTGGACTTGCCCGAGCCGTTCGGCCCCATGATGGCGTGAACCTCGCCCTTGGGGACGGCGAGGTTGAAGCCTTTCAGGATTTCCTTGCCGTCGATTTCGGCGCGCAGGTCTTTGATTTCGAGCATCCCGTGTCCTATCGTTCTTCCCTGTCAGAGCCCCAGCGCCACCGCCAGGCTCCGTCCGTCTTTTTCCAAGCGATCCAAGTAAAAAGCAAAGCGAGGATAATTGCTGCCGCAATCCCCAAGAGGTGTGCTTCAGGCCCCGCCATGCCAAACTCAAGCGCTTGCACGATCGCGATGAGCAGAGCCACGAAGCCAAGAGTCAGCAGCCACCCTTGCCACGTCGTCGGCGTCGCGCCAAAACCGTATCGTTTGGGCCGGAACCAGTAACTCATAGCGGCTTCCTCTTGCGCCAGCGCGAAGCTGAGTTCCAGAAAAAAGCGCGAATGAAGAGCGCAACTGTAGCAGCTAAAGCGCCAAACCGGATTATGGGCCAGCCGCTGAATAAGCCGTGCGCCAGCGCGAACGCGAGCACCGCGAACAGCGCCGCCGCGATCCAGGCCGCCCGGTCCCACGGCAACTCGAAATCCTTGCGCCTGTACCCGTAGCTCACGAAGCCCTCCCAACCAGAATGAGCCCCAAAACCAGCGAAAACGGCAGCGTAACGAGATGCCGCCACGCCGCGGCATAACCCACCGCCTTCCCCGCAATCCAGTAATCGCCCGCCGGCACGATTGACGCAATCAGCAGCACCGCCCCCAGCGCCCCTGCCTTCCGCATCGCCGCCAGCGCCACAATAGCGAGCCCAATCGCCAGTTCCCGCGTCCCCATCCCCGGCGCCAGCCCGATATCGGCCATATGCGACGGATCAATCCCGAACGCCTGCACCGCCGCGAATGGCGACGCGATCAGCGCCACCCCGATCAGCGAGAGAAACGCCCCCAGCAATCCTGCAAGCACCAGCGCCATTATGATTGCTCCACCGGCAGAACTAGCGTCCCCTCTCCCATAGGGAGAGGGACAGGGTGAGGGGTTATAGCCTCAGGAGATGATGACGCCTTCGCCACTCTCACGATCTCACTCAACACTCCATCGATATTTTCCAGCACTTCATTATTCCAGAAGCGCAGAACATGAATTCCAGCCGCTTGAAGGACATCCATCCTGTTGCTGTCCCAGCCGGACTGCACCGCATGCTGGCCTCCGTCAAGCTCCACCACAAGGTTCGCGCTCTCACAGTAGAAATCTGCGTAGAAACCAAGCAGCGGAACCTGCCGCCGGAATTTCAAGCCTTCGAGCTGACGGTTACGGATGTGCTTCCACAACAGGCGCTCAGCATCGGTGCTAGCGCCGCGTAGTTCGCGCGCTCTGCTGACCTTCTGCCTCACCTGTTTCTCCACCCTTATAACCCCTCACCCTGTCCCTCTCCCTATGGGAGAGGGGACGCTAGCTCGACCGTCACAGCATCACCCCACGCTGCCTTCAAGGCTGATGGAGATGAGCTTCTGCGTCTCCGCCAGAAACTCCATCGGCAACTGCTGCAACACATCGCGCACAAAGCCGTTGACGATCAGCGTTACGGCTTCCTCCTCCGAAAGGCCGCGCTGGAGGCAATAGAAGAGCTGGTCGTCGGATATTTTCGAGGTGGTCGCTTCGTGCTCGAACTGGGCGCTTGCGTTCTTGGCCTCGATGTAGGGCACGGTGTGCGCGCCGCATTTATCGCCGATGAGCAAGCTATCGCATTGCGTGAAATTGCGGGCGCCGCTCGCGCGCCGGTGGGCGGAGACGAGGCCGCGATAGGTGTTGTCCGAGTGCCCGGCGGCGATGCCCTTCGAGATGATGCGGCTCGATGTGTTCTTGCCGAGATGGATCATCTTGGTGCCGCTATCGACCTGCTGATAGCCGTTCGAAACGGCGATGGAATAGAACTCGCCCCGGCTATTGTCGCCGCGCAGGATGCAACTCGGATATTTCCAGGTGATCGCCGACCCCGTCTCCACCTGCGTCCAGGAAATCTTCGAATTCCGCCCCCGGCAATCGCCACGCTTGGTCACGAAATTATAGATGCCGCCCTTGCCGTCCTTGTCGCCCGGATACCAGTTCTGCACGGTCGAGTACTTGATCTCCGCGTCGTCCATTGCGATCAGCTCGACCACGGCGGCGTGGAGCTGGTTCTCGTCGCGCATCGGCGCCGTGCAGCCTTCGAGGTAGCTCACATACGCGCCCTTGTCCGCGATAATAAGCGTTCGCTCGAACTGCCCCGTTTGCTTTTCGTTAATGCGGAAATAGGTCGAAAGCTCCATCGGGCAGCGGACGCCTTCGGGCACGTAGACGAACGAGCCATCCGAATAGACCGCCGAATTGAGCGTTGCGAAATAATTGTCGGAGGTGGGGACCACGCTGCCCAGATATTTGCGCACGAGTTCTGGGTGCTCGCGCACGGCCTCGGAGATCGAGCAGAAGATCACGCCCGCCTTGCCGAGTTCCTCCTTGAAGGTCGTGACCACCGAGACGCTATCGAACACCGCATCGACCGCCACGCGCGGCCCCGTCACCTTCGCCCCCTCGACGCCCGCGAGCACGGCCTGCTCCTTCAGCGGAATGCCGAGCTTCTCGTACATGCGCAACAACTCGGGATCGACCTCGTCGAGACTTTTCGGCCCCTCGCTCGATTTCGGCGCGGAGTAATAATAAAGATCCTCGTAGTCGATCTTCGGATAATGCACACGCGCCCAGGTAGGCTCTTCCAGCGTGCGCCAGCGGCGGTATGCCTCAAGCCGCCATTCGAGCAGCCATTCCGGCTCGTCCTTCTTGGCCGAGATGAAGCGGACGATATCCTCGCTCAAGCCTTTGGGCGCCTTCACGCTCTCGATATCGGTCGTGAAGCCGTACTTGTACTTGTCGACGCCGATCTCTTCGACGCGCTGCACCGTTTCCGTAACTGGCGTAGCCATGTTCGCTCCTATGCTACATCGCAGGCGGGCCCAGCGATGTCACAAACCTTACATAGCACGCCCTGCAAGAGGGGTGCTGCAATTGCTGTGCCGGGCCTGCCTGCTCTCACAAATACTTGAAAGAACGGTTAAAAACCGCTCGATATCCGCGGCCGTGGTGGTCCAGCCGGTGGAGACCCGGATCGCGCCCCGGCTCAAGCCTTCCGGCACAGCCATTGCAGCCAGCACATGCGAGTGCGCAACCTTGCCGGACGAGCAGGCCGAGCCCGAGCTTACCGCGATGCCCTCCAGATCGAAGGCCATCAGGGAAACCTCGGCACTCTTGCCGGGGATCGCGAAACAGGTGGTGTTCGGCAGGCGGCGGGCGCTGTCCCTACAGCCTGCTCGAAGCTCGCTCCCCTCATCCTGTCCTTCTCCCCATGGGAGAAGGGACCCCTGAACTATCCGCAGCGGAACTTCGAGCGTCCCCTCTCCCGCCAAATCCGCTTGCGGATTTGGCCTCTTTAGATGGCAATCTCGCCTTGGCGGGATTGCGGGGAGAGGGACAGGGTGAGGGGAGATTCCCTCATTTAGGGCACCACCTAGAGATAATGCTGCGGCGCCCGCTCCAAAAACAACCGCGTTAGGGGAGATGGCGCGAATGCCGCTTTCGAGCTGGTCCCGCCAAGCCCGCGCCTTGGCCGCGAATTCAGTCTGCTCTGCCACAGCAACCGAAAGCGCGGCGGCCAGCCCGGCGATACCCGGTACGTTCTCCGTGCCCGAGCGTTGGCGCCGCTCCTGCCCGCCCCCCTTGAGCAGCGGGGCGGGCGCAAAATTCGCATCGCGGACGATCGCCGCGCCCGCACCCTTTGGCCCGCCGAATTTGTGCGCCGAAAAGAACAGCACGTCCGCACCCTTAAGCTCGCAAAGCGGCAGGCGGCCTATGGCCTGCACCGCATCGCAGATCAGCATCGCCCCCTTCGAATGCACCATTTCCGCGATTTTCGCAGTCCGCTGGACGACACCGGTTTCATTGTTCGCAGCTTGTATCGCGGCAACCGGGCCTGAAGCTAGCGCGGCCTCAAGCGCATCCTGATCGAGCGTTCCGTCTTCCGAGACGGAAACGATGCGGCACTTGTCTTCAGCGAAGCGATGCCCGGAAAGCACGCAAGGATGCTCCACGGCGGAAACCACAAGCGTCTCGCGCCCGCGCGGCTGCAAGAGCCAATTCGCAGCCTCGGTTCCGCCGCTGGTGAAATAGACGCGCGACGGCTCAACCTCGAAAATCGCCGCAACGGTTTCCCGCGCGTCCTCGACGATGCGCCGCGCCGCACGGCCCTCGGCGTGGATCGACGATGGATTGCCCGCGCAATCAAACGCAGCCGCCATCGCCCCGCGCGCTTCCGGCCGCAGCGGCGCCGTCGCATTATGGTCTAGGTAGATGCGTGGCCTCATTCCGCAGCCTCCGCCTCAGCCGCCATCTTGCACAGAGACACTTCCTCCTGCGGCACCGAATAGCGGCCATAAAGCACGTCGCCCAGGGTGGCTGTCGCCAGAAACTGCTCGATATGGTGGGAAAGCGCATCCCATAGGAAATGCGTGTTGCAGCGGTGCGCCGACACGCACCCATCCCCATCGTCCGTGGCGCAGCGCGTCATCCTGAGCGGCTCGTCCACCGCCGACATAATATCGCAAATGCTGATGGCGTAAGCGTCGCGTCCCAGCACATAGCCGCCGCCCGGCCCGCGCACCGACTGCACCAGCCCCTTGCGCCTGAGCTTCATGAACAGCTGCTCCAGATAGGCGAGCGACAGCTCAAGCCTTGCCGCGACATCCCCAAGCGAACGCGGCTTCGAATCGCCTTGCGCGGCGATATCGGCCATCGCCATCACGGCATAGCGCCCCTTGGTACTCAGCAGCATTTACGGCAGCTCCTTCAAACGCTGTGCGAAGGTAATGGAAATCGGCACGCCTGATATGATATGCGTGTTCGAATCCCGCACCCTCGCCCGAATTGGCTCGCACGGGCCGCGGTTTCCCGGAGCTGTATAGATAGGATTTCCGACTGCCGTAGTCAAGTATTCCGCGCCGCGAAGCGCAACGGCAGCCGCCGCTAAGAAGAGGTTTCTGCAAATGCCTGAAGTGATCATCAATGGGCCTGGCCGCATCGAAGGACGTTATCATCACGATTCCTCGCCCGGCGCTCCGATCGCGATCATCCTGCACCCGCACCCGCAATTCGGCGGGACGATGAACAATCAGATCGTCTACAGCATGTACTACACCTTCGTGAAGCGCGGCTATTCGGTGCTGCGCTTCAATTTCAGGGGCGTAGGGCGCAGCCAGGGCATCTTCGACCAGGGCCCGGGCGAACTCTCCGACGCCGCCACCGCCCTCGACTGGCTGCAACTCGCCAATCCGGACGCGAAATCCTGCTGGATCGCGGGCGTGTCGTTCGGCGCATGGATTGCGATGCAACTCCTGATGCGCCGGCCGAGATCGACGGCTTCATCGCCGTGGCCCCGCCGGCTAACCTCTACGACTTCAGCTTCCTGGCCCCCTGCCCCTCGTCCGGCCTCATGATCAACGGCGACCGCGACCGCGTGGTTCCCGTCACCGCCGTCAAGACGCTGGTGGACAAGCTCAAGACGCAGCGCGGCATCGTGGTCACGCATGAAGTCGTGCCCGGCGCGAACCACTTCTTCGAGGACAAGGTCGAAGACCTCAGCACCTCCGTAGAGCGCTATCTCGACAAGCGCGCGCAGGTGCAGCCGAAGCCGCACCGCAAGGAAAAGGCCCTGCCGCCCCCGCCCGTGGAGGTGGAGGAAGAGGCACTGATTGGCGAAGAGGAATAGGAGCGGTTATACCCCTAGGGGAATAACTTCCATTCATGGCACAACCTGCCACAACCTGCCATTATGTTAGTGCGTATGGGAACCATACGCACAGGCCCCGGGAGCGGCGGTTCGGCGGCGCTCCCTCGCTCCGCGCTGCCTGAGCGCTAGGTGCGGGGGCCTCTCCTCCTGAGCAGGCGAAGCCGGAACGCGCTGAAGAAGCGGCGCATATTTGCTGCCCACAGCACCGCCATTTGGTAGAGCTGCGAGTTCATGATCCAGTATTTTCCATGCTCGGCATTGAGCCAAAGCCAGGCGTGCGCGCGCGCCACAGACCGCAGTCTGCGGGCTTGAGGGCGCACCGCGGTCCAAGTCCGGTCGATCAGTACCAGGCCTATTACTTGTAGCAGAAGCCAGATCGCGATCCCGATCTTTGGCCGCGCCACAGCCAGGATCGTAGAGGCAACCTTCGCCGGCTCCAAAATCGCGAGCGGGAGCGCGATGCTGAATGTGGCCCAATACGGGGGCAGCCCTTCCAGAAAAAGAAAGTAGGGTTCGTAGAGATACGTCGCCAAAACGCGCAGGGCTGGCCTCAGATAAACCCGGACGAGCGCGGACTCCGCGATAACCCGGAAGAGCCATTTGAGCTGGGGATGAAGAAAGAGAACGAAAAGCGCGAAGAAAATTTGAGCGGAATGCTGGATAATCCTTCCCGCAATCTTGAACGGCAAGGTCAGCGTGAAGCGCAACGCCGCGGTGGCCCGTTGCGGCAAACCGTTCCGGCCTTTCTGGAAACCGTTTTCTCTGGGTGCGCTGGTCATGAGTTTCCCTGAAGCTGCGTTTCAAGCGGCGCCGGCCTGCCGCAAGCGAACTTGCTGGCGCCACCGCCCGTGGAATTAAATAGCCGCCCCTCCAGTAAATGCTGCAATTGTGCATAGAACGTCAATGGGCAAGGCGGATCGCCTTGTACGGTCATCTAAGCCGTGATAGCACCGCTGCAGCTTGGATGATTTGGCGGCCAAGACTATGGGCTTTTCTTTGCGATGGCTTGGAATTCTACTTGGGGCTGTATCGACATTTAGTCTCACCCAAAGGTTTTACGATTTTGCTACCGCACCAGTCATCGGCGACTTGCTCCCCTATTACCGTTCAAGCATCCATCCGCTAGTGGGCGCGATCTCCGAAGCGCTGGAGCACGCTTCCCAAGCAATAAACCTCGCATCGCCTCTGCTTTCCGCAGATCTTGTAATTATTTATCTCGCGCTTGGTTTTATATTGCTGGTGCTTTACGTAGGCGACGATCTGGAATGGCGGCGTTCTGGAGAGGAGCGCGTAACCTTCGTGTCGCTGCTCGGCCGCTTTGCTATTGCCTGCTTATGGCCTGTAATCCTTCCCGCTGCGGTGTACTTCGTTTTCGATGCGACCCCTAACACCTTGAACACCTGGGTTTGGGCAATCGGCAAAATGGTTGCGTCGGCGGTGTTCCTGTTCGCGATCAATTCATGCTTTTCGACGCTGCTGTAGGCCTTCGCAGCGGTTCGCGGCAGACGTTCCAGCCGGCGGCTTCCCACTTGCGGCGCGTTGCTCCGCCCGATAACTTGTCCTCAAAAACATGAGGGAGGGCGGCTTTGATCAAGTGTCCGATTTGCAGGGCGGAACTGACGCGCGGGATGCCATTCTGCCCGATTTGCGGCACGTCCCTGGGCTTCCCGTTCCGTCCGCTGATTGCGGGCCTGTTTCTCCTCGGGATTTGTCTGCTGACGCTCCGCTTCATGTCTGAACCGTACTGCTACATCGTGGCTGCGCCCTTGGCTATTCTGGCGCTTCTGCCGCTCGGCCTGACCGGCTTCATTTTTTTCCGCAGCCTTCCGGGACGATGACGCCCCGGCGCAGGTGTAATCCACACATTTGTTTCAATTTTTCTGGCCTGCGCCGTGCTGCGCATGCTAGAAGAGATATACATTATTTCTGTTTTGGATAAAATAAACCGTGCTGCGTTCGATCCTTCTACCGATGATTTTGGCGCTTTCCGCTTGTGCGACAGCGGCAAGTTCTCCGCCGGAGATGCACTTCGCTCTCGCCGACCCCGGCAAATTCAAGACCGATGGGGAACGCGCGCACGCGCAGCAGTTGGCCGAAATCACCTGCAAAGCCAAGGCGATGACCGCCAGCGCGGAGTTGGAGAAAACCATTGCCTCCGAACACCACAGCAGGGAAAATCTAGACAAAGCGCGGGAGAAGGCCGCCGAAATGTACGGCACGTCTTTTACGCTGTGCATGATGAGCAACGGCTTTGTGAAGCTATAAAGATCCCGGCCTCTGCACGAAGCTAACAGATTTGTTAGCAAAAAAACGTGCAGCTGGGGTTGACTTGTAGAGATTTGCACATCAACATGCGCACCATTTGCGGGGAAGGGACCGCGAGCCGGTGCCTGTGCGCATGCAAAGTGCTTGGTCCGGTAAAGTCAAAGGGGGCTGCACAGAAGGGGTAAAACCTATGAATGACGGTGTTTCGCTGGAAATGCTGGCCTTCAACTTGAAGTTGCTTGGTCGCAAGAGCCGGAAAAAGATTTTAATCAGCGCAGGGAGGCAAGAAAACAAGAAACGAATGCTTCCAGCAATAAAACAGTTCCTAACGTTAGAAGTAGATATTTATTCCACCCCAGGTACTCATAAATTTCTATCGGATCGTACTATCGACAGTACCGAAATTCACAAGATCACCGACCGCCACGCACCAAATATTCTAACTTTTCTCAAAGAAAACCGTTTCGATCTTGTCATTAATGTTCTGACTGGCGACGACGATTACGACGAAGCTTCCGACGCCCGCCTCATCCGCAAGCTCTGTATTGAGAACGGCATCCCGCTCATCACCGATATCGACGTCGGCATCGCCACGCTGGAGCAACTCGTCGCCGACACGTCCAAGGGCACATTCCGCTACAAGCTCGCGGACAAGCGGGAGCCGTGGAACCTGCACCTACACTTCATGGAGGAGGTCGAGGGCCTGGGCGGCGTCGCCAACCACCATGCTCATTTCGACAAGGCGTACCTCATCAACATGGAGAACCTGCGCCTCTCCCAGGTCGACATGCAGAAGAAGTGGGAGATCTACCGCTACCTCAAGGAAAACTACACCTATGACGACCTGATCGAGCGCATCAGCCGCGGGCTCGACAAGATGATCGCGCAGGGCGTCACCTACTGCCGGACGATGGTGGATGCCGACAGCACGGTCGGCCTGCTGCCGGTAACTGCGGCGATGGAAGTGAAGAAGCGCTATGCCGGGCAAATTGTCTTCGAGGTGGGCGTGCAGCCGCTGCAAGGCGTGCTCGATCCAGCTTCGTTCGAGCAATACGCCGAGGCATGCAAGCTCGCCGACTACTGCGGGGGCCTGCCTTCGCGTGATCGCCCACGGCCCGAGGCGCATCTCGATATGGTCCTCGACCTTGCCAAGCGGCTCGGCAAGCCGGTCGAGGTGCATGTGGACCAGGAGAACAACCCGCTCGAAACCGAGACCGAACTGCTTGCGACCAAGGCCATCGAGCATGGAATGCACGGCATGGTCTATGCCATCCACGCCATCTCGCTCGGCGCCAAGGAGGAGCGGGAGCAGGACCGCATCATCGAGAAGATGGTCGAGGCCGATATGGGCGTCGTGATCTGCCCCTCGGCCGCGCTCGGCATGCGGATGCTGTCCATGAGCGCCCCGCTGCACAACTCCATCGCGCCGTTTCCCAAGCTGCATGAGGCGGGCGTCCGCTGCTATCTGGGCGTAGACAACATGCACGACCTGTTCATGCCGATGTCGGACGGCGATATCTGGACCGAGTGCCGGATGCTGATGGAGGCGTGCCGGTTCTACGATATCGCGACCGTGGCGAAGTGGGCTTGCGCCAAGCCGCCCAGTTTCAAACGGGCACCTGCGCTCGCTGCGTAGGGCATAGCTTTGTGCGGGCGGCTTGCGAAGGCCGCCGCCCGGCAACCGCCGGTTAACCACGCAGGGGCGGCCGCGAAGTCGCCGGCATCATCGTTCGCGGCGAGGGTGAACGCGATTTTCGCCTTTACTCGGCGGTGCAGCGGGCAAGCTCTTCCGCAATCCAGAGGCAGCCGAACGGGGCGCGTGGCGGTCCTGGCGCGCCAGGTCCTTCCAGAATTGCTGCTGCGGAATAAAGCGGAGCGATTTGCCCGGGGGCTTATAGAGCCCCGCCTGCCCGGTTCCCTTTTAGGTACTCGGCAAAAGCGCGATCGGCTTTTATGTTACGCACACAAAGCCAGTTCTTTAAAGTCTCCAGAGCCTGCCGGGGCAGCCTTTCCGAAGCGGCGTTTTCAAAGTTCCGGCGAATTTCTTCCAGCACAGTCGAAAACACCCGATGCTCCCGCTTCTGCGCTTCGTAACCCGGATAATTCGTGCGCAGAAAGAGTGCTTCCTTCTCCGAAAAATGGAAATTCACGTAGATATTCAGGGCTGCCAGGATCCTGGCAACGATTTCCGGGCTTTTGCCAGCTCTCACTGCGCCGTGCAGCTTGTTGAGGAGCGAAAACAGCCGCTTGTGATCGCGGTCGAATGCCTCGACGCCAACGCTGAATTCGTCTCGCCATTCCACAAAAGGCATTGCGCCCTCGCTCCCGATGCCTTCTCCGGCGCCCGCCCCAGCCACGGCGCCCTGCAATTCCATGCAAACGAGGGTCAGACGGCGCACAGACCAATTATACGCGGCTTGCGATTAACTCCGCGTGAAAAGGCGGGCTGGATGTATTTGGCTTGCTACCCTGCGGCAACATCAAGCTGCATGGGGCCGTTCGGCTGGAGCGGCTTGGCTTTCGAGTTCGGTCCGGTGCGCGTTGATATAGTCGGCAGCAGCGCGGTCCGCCCCCAAACTATGCTCGTAAAGCCAGTTCTCAAGAAATTCCAGAACCTGCTGCGGCAGCGCTTCCGAGGCGCGCGCCTGGAAATCCCGGTGCAGCTCTTCGACCGCCGCCGCGAACGCCCGATGCTCTCGCCGGTGCGCCTCAAACGCCGGGTAATTCGTTCGCACAAGAAGCTCCTCTTCGCGCGCGAAATGGAAGTTGATGTAAAGCTTCAGCCCCGCCAGTACCCTGCCCAAAGCCTCATTGGCGTCTCCCGCCTCCAGGGCGCTCTTCAAGTCGGCGAGCAAAGCGAGAAGTTTTCCGTGATCGTCGTCAAGTTCCGCGATACCGACGCTTAATTTGTCTCCCAATTCTGCATAAGACATTAGCCCCGTCCTTCCCGCTGTCTCCTGCGTTCCGCTCGCCGCAGCTCAATTCAAGCAGAAGCCGGACGGTATGCGCCGCGGACTCTACGCCGGTGGCACTTAACTCCTCGTAAATATTCAAGTCATATATGCTCACGTTTTAGAAAAATGTTACGTAATACTTCCATCATTTCTTAAATTATAGGTCAAAGCGGCTAAAAGTTACGGGCGAGCTGTGTGAAGTTGCTTCAAGTATCCCTCGGAGAGATCTGCGGCCGGGCGGGAGTACACGCCTCTTGCCGGCCCCCAAAGACTGCCGGGCCCTCCCCCGCGTCATCTTGCCCCGTTGAGATTTGGCCCGGCAGTTAAAACTTAGTGGGCCAGTCAACCTTTAGCCTGAAGGAAAACGAGGGATGTCGATAGACAATGCGGTTTTGAGTTTTGCCGGCTTCATGGTCCTGCTCAGCCTGGCGCTTGGCGTTTTCGTCAGCCCGTACTGGCTCTTGCTCACGGCCTTTGCCGGCCTGAACATGTTGCAGGCCGGTTTCACAGGCATCTGCCCAGCGGCAGCGATCTTCAAACGCCTGGGCTGCAAAACCGGCTGCGCATTCAAATAGATAAGCACACAACCTGTCCCGCAGCTGCGTATACCCCCAGTTCTCTTATGGGACAGGGGCAATACGCTCAGTTTGGGCCGTCCGGCCGGGTATCCTACGCCGGGTCGGAGAACGTATCGCAAGCTTGCATGCTGCCTTCGTCGTAGCCCTTCTTGAACCAGTGCGTGCGTTGTGCGGAAGTGCCGTGCGTGAAGGAATCCGGTACGGTATAGCCGCGCGTGCTCTTCTGGATCGCATCGTCGCCGATGGCCTCGGCCGCGTGCAGCGCGCTCTCGATATCGCCGGGCTCAAGCGTCTTGTTGATGCGGTCCGTATTCTTGGCCCACACACCCGCATAGCAATCGGCTTGCAGTTCCACCCGCACCTGCAGCGCATTCTTCTGCGTGGTGCCCGCCGCCGCCTGCATCTGCTGCACCTTGCCCAGCGTACCGAGCGAGTTCTGCACATGGTGGCCCACTTCGTGCGCGATCACATAGGCTTGCGCAAATTCGCCCGGCGCATGGAAGCGCCGCTTCAGCATGTCGTAGAAGGAAAGGTCGATGTAGACTTTCCGGTTTACGGGGCAATAGAAGGGTCCCATTTGCGCGTTGGCCAGTCCGCAGCCGGACTGGGTGCCGCCCCGGAAAAGCACGAGTTTCGGCGGCGTATAGCTGCGTCCCGTATCGCGGAAAATCTTGGCCCATATGTCTTCGGTATCGCGCAGCACGACCGAGACGAAGTGCTTCATGGTGTCGTCGCCGGCGTTCGCGGTGGCCTGCGGAGCGGCGTGCGGCATCTGGATCTGGCGGCCGGGCATCTCCATGCCGCCGCCGCCCAGGATGACGCGCGGGTCTACGCCCAGGAGCAGCGCAATGCCAACGATCACCAAAAGGGCGACAAGCCCGCCGCCACCCAAACCGCCTTCGCCTATCGGGATCTGGAAGCCGCCGCTGCCTGGAAACGGCATGCCGCCGCCGCCGGGCCCATCGTTATAGCCGCCGTCGCCGTAGCGGCGGTCTTCGACGTTGTCGCTCTCTGGACGGCCCTGCCATCTCATCGGTGGTCCTCACTCCTGCGCCGGGATGAGCGCCCGCTGCTTCTCCGGTGCCATGAGCAGCGCCCGGACGGATTTTGAAGCGGCGATAGCACCTTGGTTGACGTAGGCTTCGTGGTTGCGCTCGATATCTCGAAGGTCATAGCGGTAATTGACCATCAAGCTCAAGCCCTGCTTTATGCCTTTTCCGGACGTATCCCCGAGCCAGTTGAGGCGTTCGAGCCGCGCTCCGTTGCCCAGATGGAAGCGCGCGACGGGATCGAGCGGCCGGCCGGTGCGGTCCTTGGCCAGCAGATAATAGTGCGCGGCCGCCGCGAGAACCGAAGGCTGGAGAGCATCCTGCTCCGCTTCGTGCTCGCTCCAGCCCTGCTCCCGGACCTTATCCAGCTGCGCCCTCTGCGGTTCGGACAGATAGGCGAACTGCCCATCGCCAAGCGCGCGGAACAGCCAGAAGCTGAACGAAGGCGCCGGCGATAGCGTGACGAAGGTCTTGAGCGAAGGAACCTCTCTCATCAGTTCCTCGACGACCTGCTTAATCAGGAAGTTGCCGAACGAGATGCCGCGCAGGCCCTCCTGGCAGTTGGAGATCGAGTAGAACACAGCGACCGAAGGCTCCGGACCGGCATTCTCCTGCCCGCCCTCCGACTCAAGCAGCGCTTGGATCGAACCCGGGATCTCGCTGCAAAGCGCCACCTCGACAAAGATCAGCGGCTCGTCGACGAGCGCGGGATGGAAGAACGCAAAGCAGCGGCGGTCGTGCGGGTCGAGCCGGCGGCGGAGGTCGTCCCAGCCCTTGATCTCGTGAACGGCTTCGTACTCGATAATTTTTTCGAGGATGGAGGCAGGACTGGACCACGACATCCGTTGAAGTACCAGAAAGCCCCGGTTGAACCAGGAACTGAACAGATGGATGAAGTCGCGGTCCACGCCGCCAAGGCTGGTGTTCATGCGGGCAAGCAGATCCTCGCGCATGTGAACCAGCGCCGCCGTCCCGCCCGGTGCGAGGTTGAGGCGGCGCAGAAGCTCCTGCCGCGGCGATTCCACGGCCATGGCAAGCCGCTCCAGCGCTTCCGGCCCCGGATCTTTCAAATACGCTTCGGCAGCCTTCGCTGCACCCGCCGCGTTGGGCACGAACCGGCTTGCCAGGAACGCAAAGATTGCATCCTTCCCGCCCGCGTCCGCCTCCTGGTACTGGTCGAGAATCCGCCGGGCCAGCGCCACGCCCGAAGCCTCGCCCCTGCTCGACGCCAGCCCTTCGCAAAGGCTCTCGAAGCTCTCCTCCCCGCTTCCGGCAAGGCGCCCGGGCAGGTCGAGGATCTGCCGCCCCCGCTCTGAAATCTTGGCCAGGATCTCCTGGAAGAACGAGACATCCATTATTAGCTTCCGCTGTTGGAACAATCCATTTCCGCGTAAGGCGTTGATGATAGCACGCCTTCAAGCATGATATAGGATACGGACGGGCGCTTGCGCCGTTCGCCTTTAGCCAAAACGATCGTCACCGGTCGATGGGGTAATTCCCGATGCAGGAACCAGCTATGAACGCGTCCCAGGCCGAAAGGCTCATGGCGATCATCGAAGAGGAGATCCTGTCCCTCCGGCTCAAGCCCGGCGACAAGCTCGACGAGACGCGCCTCGCCCAGAAGTATGGCACCTCGCGGACGCCGGTCCGGGAGGCGCTGCGCCAGCTTTCCGCGAACGGACTGATCGAGCTTAGAAGGAACCGGGGCGCGGTCGTGGCAAGACTTGGAATTCGCGAGCTTGTCGATGTACTTGAGGTGATGGCGGAGCTTGAAGGAGCATGTGGAAGGCTTGCAGCAAAGGCGTGCATCAAGAGCGATCTGGAAGCGATAGAAAGCGCGCTGGCGGTTTGCCGCAACTGTGCCGGGGCGAACGATGTGCAGTCCTACAAGGCCGCCAACGAGGATTTTCACGAGACCATCTACCGCGCCAGCCGCAATAGTTGCCTGATAAGCTTGACGCTTAGCACCCGCAAGCGAGTCGCCGCCTACCGCCGGATACAGCTCGAACAGGGGAAAAGTCTGACAGCCTCCGTCGAAGACCACGAGCGCATCGCCCGCGCGATAGGCCAGGGCCTCGCGGAGGAAGCCGACCGGCTGTTGCAGTTGCATATCCTGAATGTCGGCGGCGACCTGCGCCGGCTCTTCGCGATGGTGTCGTCGCAGGAATTTGTGCGCGCCCCCGTCGCGGGGCAGGACTTGCGGCAAGCACGGAATAGCCCGTAGCCAGACGCTTAACTCCCATTAACGCTGCCCGGCCGCCAAAACGGGCATTTTGATAATTTTCGGCGGTTCCCGCGATCCTGAATTATTTCAGCGAATGCGCCCGGAAAAGCGCCACGCTCCCGGCGGCTTCGGCAAGTTATTGATTTTAAGCGCTAATATTGGCGCAACGCACGCCAGTCCAGGGTTAAGATCAAATCCGCGACTATAATTAACCGTAGTTTTGAAAGCCGAAAATCCGCTTTTTCCGGGCAATTTTTGCTCGAATCCGGCCAAATTTTGACACCCGGATTCCCAGTTAACCATATCCGCATTAACGGCTGCCGCACCCTACGCAAGATGCACGATTTCTTAATACCTGATCAGGCCGCCCCTTTGTCCCTCTTATACCGCACCTTAGGCTGGTTCTTCCGAGGGGTAATCGGAGCCGCTTCAATCGAATTCCGTACAATATAAAAGGCCCGCATATTGGCCTGCCTTCCCCGGTTCGGGGAGTTGAGGTTTCTTTGGTCCGTTGCGGGCAGTTGACTTCGTCGCGGCCCAGACCGGACAAAGCTTCACCTTGCTCTACACTCACGGCGGGACTTGCACCCGCAAGAGTGCGCCCATGCTGGGCGCACCACAAAAAAAGCGGCGCCCTAAAGCGCCGCTTCACAAATTCCTGCGAAACTACAGCCTACTTCAGCGGCTCGTAACCAGCAGACGTCTTGTAGCTGAGGCGAGCGGTAACTTCGTCGATGTCCGCACTCACATTGCGATCCGTGCCATTGCCGACGGCGTAGCCAACGGTATCGGTCTGAATGTGGGAGTAGTCAACTCCGCCGATGAGGCTCGGGGTGAAAGCGTACTCTACGCCGCCACCAGCGACCCAACCGTTAAGGTTCTTGGTTCCATTGAAGCCGGCGTATGTAGGCGTAGCGGTGCTGTCCATATTGACGTTGGCGTAGCCGCCTTTGACGTAGGGGAGCACCTTACCGAAAGAGTACCCAGCGCGGCCCACTGCCTCAAAGATATCGTTGACCTTAGCGCCGCAGTTGTAATTGGTATTCTGGCAAGTCGCAGAACCGCTCGCATCGGCCCAAACACCAGAAAGTTCGGCGCCGAGCACGAACTTGTTGTAGAACTCGTGCTGCCAGCCGACCTGACCACCAACAACGCCGCCGTTGACACTCGGCTTCACGCTTTGACCAGTCGTGTTGGTCATGTCTTGAGTGCCCCAAGCTCCGCCGCCCTGAACACCAGCGTAGAAACCGCTCCAGTTCATGCCAACGTACGGCATGCCCGGCTCAGCCGCAGGTGCACGATACATATCAGCTGCGTTAGCCGTTGCCGTCAGCGCGACGACACTCGCCGCAGTAAGTAGGATCCGATGAAGCATAGAATTACCCTCCGATGCAAATAGTAGCCCCTGTTATTGAATTAGTTACAGGAGCCACCACGCCACCGAAACCAACCGGAGGTGGAAATAGGGATAAGCAATGCACCTGTTGCCAGGGCGCCACGGAAATACCCATGTATATATTGGGAATTTGGGCCGTCTGCAGTGAACCTTGGCCTTATCAGGCTATCGCGGCGCTTCTGGAGATTTTACCAGATGCTACAAGAGCCTGCACCGCACTGCGCGGCTTGTACTCAGGCCGTGTGCGCGGCCCTCGCGTTGAACTCAGGAGTGCCCGGCGGCCATATTTGGGATGCCTCCTGCCACCATCTTCCAAAACAAAAGTAAGTGCGATTGAGAGACTTAAAGCAGAAACGGCACCCGCAAGCGCCGTTTCTTATCCGCGGCCAACGCTACTTCAACGGATCATAGCCGCCGCCGCCAAGGAAATAGTTCACGCCAACGCGCAGTGTACTGAACTGCGTGTGGCTTCCCGCCCCCAAGCCAAGGGGGCCAACTGTATTGTTGGCGCCGAGGTCGAAAAATTGACTTTCAAGCTTGGCCGACCATGCAGGCGCGATCTTGTATTCCACGCCAGTGCCAACCACCCACCCGTCTTGTGTTTGAGAGAGGTTGTTATTGCTTACATGGCCGTAGCCATAACCGCCCGTCGCGTAGATAAGGGCGCGATCGAGTGCGTAACCCGCGCGGCCGCGCACGCTGCCGAACCAGTCCAGCGAAGACTTGTTGGCGCCAACGCTATCGGAGATGCCGGCACCCTCGATATCCGCCTCCAGGCCCACCACAATGGGGCCGCGCTGGAAATTGTAGCCGATCTGGCCGCCACCCAAAGCGCCGTTTGGATCCAAATTGTCGGTGCGGCCGCTCCACCCATAGCCGCCGTTCACGCCGCCATAGAGGCCGCTCCAGTTTACGCCTACATAAACCGGACCGTCTTTGTAGCCGCCTGCGTCAGGCCCTCGATACATATCTGCCGCATTTGCCGAGGCTAGCGCGGCAGTACTCGCCAGCGCCGCAGCCAGAATGCCGGATCGGAGTTTCATTCTCAGTCCCCATCTCGTATGTGCAATACTAAATCCGTTTGCCGGCACCGCGCATTGCGGTGCCCATTACCCATCGGATAGAGGATATTACCCGGCAAGCGGGAGTTGTGCAACTTTATGGGGATTTTACTAAAGTTATGCACGCACTAGCGCAAAAACGTGCTGCATCGGAAATACCATACGCTTTCAGCGCCTTATCCTGCCGCCCACAAATCGTCCCACCAGTTTGGGTGGTTGCGTGACAGCAACAGGCACACCAAAAGCGAGCGATTCGGCAGGAAAGCGCCACGTCATTGCGAAGCAATCCAGGCTGCGGGCACCGGCCTGCATTGCTTCGGCCGATGGCCTCGCAATGACGCCCTCCGTGGCCCGGCTGGTGCGGAACCCGCATGAAGCGCATAGGCGCTGACATAAGGGCATCCGAATGGATGGTTTTGCCCTGAATGAAGGTTACAACCCCTCACCCCAGCCCTCTCCCTGTGGGCCCTGTGGGAGAGGGACAGGGGTTACAGTTCCCGGAAATCACTTCTCCGGCAACGGCCTGCCATCGTCCCGCAGCACCACATAGATCGCGGGGATCACCAGCACCGTCAGCAGCGTCGAGGAGGCAAGCCCGAACAGGAGCGAGATCGCCAGCCCCTGGAAGATCGGGTCCGCCAGGATCACCGCGGCGCCGATCATGGCGGCCAGCGCCGTGAGCAGGATTGGCTTGAACCGGATGGCGCCCGCCTCAAGCAGCACTTGCCGCAGGGGCGTATCGGCATCCCGCCGCTGGCGGATGAAGTCCACGAGCAGGATCGAATTGCGTACGATGATGCCCGCAAGTGCGATGAAGCCGATCATCGAGGTTGCGGTGAACGGCGCGCCGAATATCCAGTGCCCGAACATGATGCCGATCAGCGTGAGCGGAACCGGCGTCAAGATTACCAGCGGCAGCTTGAACGAGCCGAACTGCCCCACCACGATGAAATAGATGCCCAGGATCGCGATGGCGAAAGCGCCGCCCATGTCGCGGAAGGTGATGTAGGTCACTTCCCATTCGCCGTCCCAGAGCAGGGTTGGCTTGGACTTGTCGTTAGGCTGGCCATGCAGCACGATTTCGGGCATCTGTCCGGGCCCCCAGTCCGCCTTGTGGATGGCGTCGCGCACCGCCAGCATGCCGTAGACCGGCGCCTCGTAGCTGCCTGCCAGCTCAGCCGTCACCATTTCGGCCGGGCGGCTGTTGTGCCGGAAGATCGGGAAGGAGGCCCGCTCCCTGGACAGGCTCACCACGTCCCCCATTTCGACGATGGAGCGGTTGCCGGGGATGGCGTTGGCCGGAACCGGTGTCGAAAGCGTGTGTTGGGAGACCGACAGTTCCTTCTTCGGCAGCGCGATGGCGATTTCCACCGGATGCCGGCCTTCGCCGCGATAGGAATAGCCGACGGGCACGCCGGAAAGATAGGCCTGGATGGTGTCGTACACGTCGCGCTGCTCGACCTTGAAGAATTCGAGCTTGTCCTGGTCGATGGCCACGCGCAGGCGGTCAGCCGGCACGCCGTAGCTGTCGTCCACATCCACGATGAAGGGGATGCTTTCGAAGATCTGCCGGACCTTCGCCGCCGTTGCGCGGCGTGCCTCGGGCGTGGGACCGTAGATCTCCGCCAGGAGCGTCGAAAGCACAGGCGGTCCAGGCGGCACCTCGACCACCTTCAACGCGCTCCGCGGCGGCAGTTCCAGACCTTTGAGCCGCTCGCGAACTTCAAGGGCGATCTGATGGCTCGTGCGGCTGCGTTCTCCCTTAGGCGTGAGATTGAGCAGCAGATCGCCCTGTTCGGGGTTGCTGCGGAAATAATAATGACGGACGAGGCCGTTGAAATTGAACGGCGCCGCCGTGCCCGCGTAGGACTGGATCGTGGTCAGCTCGGGCAGGGTTTTGATGCGATCCGCCGCCGCCTGCAGGATGCGATCGGTTTCCTCAAGCGAGGAGCCCTTCGGCAAGTCGACGACAACCTGCATCTCCGACTTATTGTCGAACGGCAGCAGTTTCACCGTCACCGCCTTGAAATAGAAGAGCGTCAGGGATAGGAGCGTCGCCACGCCCACGCCGATGAGGAAGCGCAGCGCGGTCTTCCGCGTCTCAAGGAGCGGCCTTGCGGTGGCCAGGTAGGCGTTGGCTAGGAAGCCGCCGCCCTCGTCGTGGCCGTGGCCGCCAACGTGCTGCTTGCCGAAGCGAACCATCAGCCAGGGCGTTACCATCACCGCGACGAAGAACGAGAAGATCATCGCGGCGGAGGCGTTGGCCGGGATCGGGCTCATATACGGCCCCATCAAGCCGGAGACGAACAGCATCGGCAGGAGCGCCACCACCACGGTAAGCGTCGCGATAATCGTTGGATTGCCCACCTCGGCCACGGCTTCGATGGCGGCCTGAATCCGGCTGCGGCCATCGTTCATGCCCCAGTGCCGCGAGATGTTCTCGATCACGACGATGGCGTCGTCGACGAGAATGCCGATGGAGAAGATCAGCGCGAACAGGCTCACCCGGTTGATGGTGTAGCCCATGATCCAGGAGGCGAAGAGCGTGAGAAGGATCGTCGTGGGGATGACGATGAAAACGACGAAGCCCTCGCGCCAGCCTATCGCCACCACGATCAGCAAGACGATGGAGATCGTGGCGAGCCCCAGGTGGAACAGAAGTTCGTCGGCCTTGTCGCTCGCGGTCGCGCCATAGTTGCGCGTGACCTCTACGTTGATATCGTCGGGGATTGCGCCATCCTTCGCCTCCGTGCCGGGTACGGCGCGCAAAAGATTGAGCTTCTCTATGAGCCTTGCGGAGATATCCACCGCATTGGCGCCGGCGCGTTTCGCAATGGCGACCGACACGGCGGGAACGCGGACCAGTTCTCCATTCGCGGCCTTGGTGAAGTTCCAGGACTGCTGCTCCAGCGGCTTGGCGCCCACCACGACGTTGGCGACGTCGCGCACGTAAACGGGCCGGCCGTCGCGGGTGGTGAGGAGCAGAAGGCCGATATCGGGGATACCGTGCAGCGTCTGGCCGGCCACCACGGGCACGGCGTGGTCCTGGTCGCGGATTTCGCCCGCCACGAAGGAACGGTTCGCCGATTTCACCTTGTCTATAAGCTGGGCGAGCGTCACGCCGTAAAGCGACAGCCGCTCGGGATCGGGCTCGACGCGGATTCTGATCGGGCGCCCCGCCTACGAGATAAGTGAGCCCGGTGTTATCCACCTTGGCCAGCTCGATCCTGAGATTTTCCGCGAGATGATAGAGCGCGTTCGGCGTCCAGCGCGCAGCCACATCCGGCTTCGGCGCAAGCGTCACGACGAGGATCGCCACGTCGTCGATGCCCCGGCCGACAATAAGAGGCTCAGGGATTCCGATGGGAATCCGGTCGAGATTGGCGCGAACCTTGTCGTGCACGCGCAGGATTGCTTCGTCGGCTTTGGTGCCGACAAGGAAGCGGGCGGTCACGACGACCCGGTCGTCGTAGGTCGTGCTATAGACATGCTCGACGCCGTTGATCGCCTTGACGATGGTCTCAAGCGGCTCGGTCACGAGCCTGGCGGCGTCCTGCGCCTTGAGGCCGTCCGCGCGCACCTGGATATCCACCATCGGCACGGAGATTTGGGGCTCTTCCTCGCGCGGTAGCATAACGAGCGCAATGCTGCCGAGTGCCAAGGCCGCGAATAGCAGGAGCGGCGTCAGCTTGGAGGAGATGAACGCCCGCGTCAGGTTTCCGGAGATGCCAAGATTGCGGGCGCCATCGCCCTTCGGGCTGTTCGACTGCGAGTTCATGGCTTCACCAGCCTGTCGCCGGCCCTCAAGCCACCGAGCACTTCGACATAATCCGATTCTCCCGCTTCAAGCCGCGCGGGCTGGCCAAGCTGCACCACCGTATCGACGGTCTTACCGTCCTTTTCCTGGAGCCGGGCATAGTCAAGGCCGAAGCGCTGGAAAATAAAGGTGCTGGGCACGGCGACGGTCTGCCGCTTGCCGCCCGAAATCCAGACGAGCACGCGCTCGCCCACGAAATATTTGCCAAGACCATCGGCCTGTGCATCGGCGATGACGCGGCCATCCTGCAACTCGGGATAGACGAGGGTGATCGTGCCCTTGCCGATGGGGGCGTCGCTGCCGGACATTTCGCGGCCGCCAACGACGACCGGGTCGCCCTTCTTGACGAAGCGGGCATGGCGCTCGGGCAGTTCGAGGCGAAGGACATAGGCGTTGGCCGCGATTTTGGCGATGGTCTCGCCGGGCATCACCACCGAGCCTGCTGTAACCGGGACGGCGAGAACCCGGCCATTGGCGGGCGCGAGCACGTCGCCCTCCTGGACCTGCTGGGTGATGACCTGCCGCTCGGCCTCCGCCGATTTGAGCGCGTTCGCGGCAACCTCGGAGGAGGCGCGCGCTTCGTCGAGCTTGGCGCTGGCGGCGAAGCCCTTCTCGGCCAGTTGTTCCTGGCGCTGCAACTCGGTGCGGGCAGTTTCGGCGCGCGATTTGAGGCCCACGATCTGCGCATCGAGCGAGCGCATCCTGAGTGCTAGCTTCTGGTCCGCGACGGTGGCCAGCACATCGCCCATCTTCACCTCGGCGCCCCTGGTGACGGAGAGCTGGGCGATGGTGCCGCCTGTACGCACGCGCGCGGCTATCTCGTCTGCGCTGCGCACGGTGGCGAACACCGCCTTGAGGTCGTCGATGGCGCGTTCCTGGACTTCGAATACATCGGCCGCCGCGGCTGTGCCCACGAAGCCGGCGCCCGTTAGAAAAAGAGCGGATGCCGCGCCTGCGATTGCGCGCCGGCTGGCAGAAAGAAATCGGGTAGTGTGAACACTTTTGATCACGCCGGTCTCCTATTGGGGGGAATTCTTCAGCTGCGCATTCGCGCTTCGCGCTGTTTGTGCACAATTTTGCTGGACAATATACGGACAGCAGATCGCTGTCTGTGACTTTGTCACGCCTACTCTTTTCGAAGCTGGTGCCCACGATTGCAAGCAGGCATCGATAGACAAGCTTATAGCAGTTTCGGCCGGCGCGGCCACTTCGTCCCTCTCTCCTTCGGGCTCCTTCGGGAGAAGGACAGGATGAGGGGGAACTTGGCCCAGATTCCGTTTCATCCGGAAGGGGCGGTTGCCCGGCTGGTGGAACTCGCAAACACGCCGGCCTAGCCTTCGTTGAATGTGCTCTATAGCAAACAGCAGTCTGCTACCTGTGGTAGTAATAACGAAGCTATTCTCGCGAAATTGTGTGTGCGCGCAGGCACAGCCAGACGTAAAACAAGCTAGTTGTCATACATAGCGAGAGGAAGACTGCACCTAAGCGTTGACAGAAAGAACTAATAAGAATCTATTTTCCCTCCGATGCTGTGGCTGGGGGTAGATATGCATTTTAGACAAATGGGGCTGTTCGGTGCGCTGACGCTGGTGCTGGCGGGACCGGCTCAGGCCGGAGGGTACGAGACCTGCGACTGGTATCAGAATGCGGTCTTAGGTACGCGCTGTGCACACAGCTGGTCGTTTGGCGTATCTGCCGAATACCTCAATTACGGCTACCAAGGAACCGGCACCAACCCCTTCAAGAACAGCACCGACGAACTGGATTACCTGACAGGCACGCTCGCGGTGACGCCCACCAGCTGGCTGACGCTGTCCTATGGCTCGCAATTCGTCAGCGAAAATCACAATTGGACCGATAGCGGCGCACCCAAGAGTTTTAGCGGCACATGGACGGGCGCGCAGACCTTGGAGGCCAACGTGAACGTCGTCGATACGGGGCCGGGTTCCCAGCGCTTTGTGGTCAACACGTTTTTCGGCGGAGCCATCACGCCGTCCCACGATCAAAGCGGTCAGAACAATCAAATCGATCAGAACGATGCGGTGTTCGGCGGAATCACGGCTAACGGCCAATGGCATGCCGGTCCGGGCCTGTCGATCCTGGGGCAGGCACAGCTTGAAGCTGCTAGCGAGTCCCTAAACAACGAGGTCATCCTTTACCCGCATGCCCGCTTGCTGCTTTCCAGCGACAAGCTCGGCCTGGCGGTGGGACCGGTGTTCAACTCGGGTCAATTGGTGAGCAGCAACCAGTTTAGCTACGCCACCCAAAACGCATACTATTACCTGGGCGGCACGGCTATCGCGCAGCCCTTCCGTTCGTCGAATTCGACGTTCCTGAACGGCATCATCCTGCAGGTCACGGGCCAGGAAACGTTAGGCCAGGCCGGATTTTTGTCGCCAAGCGTCGCCAAGACCGATGAGTACCAAATCACCGGTACGGTGGGCTTTCACTTCCGCTACTAATAGGCGTTCTGTCCAAGGAGCCGCAGGCACCCCGTTGCCTGCGGCTTTGCTTTTTGTGCATGCCCGTCACATGGCCGGGCAATGAGCCGTCCTCACAAGTATTAAAAAACCGTTGATCTTGCGTAAGGCGTTACCTTGGTTAATGCAGTTATGGTTAATTACAAATCATTGCCGCTGAAATTCATAGAATTGTGCCCAAAATTGCCTGGAAAAAATGTTTTTCTGACATTCAAAACTACCGTTAATTATAATCCCAGATGTGATCTTAACCATCAGACGTCGCGTTGTATGTAAAAATTGCTTCGCTCAATCAATACGATAATGCGAAATCTATGCGCATGGCGGCCGCCTGGTGCGGATTCGCTGAAATAATTCCAGATCGCGGCTCCAGCGAACAATTATCAAAATGCGCAGTTTTGCCCGCCGATAGCGTAAACAATAGGTGACGTATTCCTACGGCGCCCCCTATATTCCGGTACGGACGCGGCTACCGAGGGCACGATGAGCGAACAGGCAAATTTCTGGAACGAGCGCTATAGCGGCGAGGCTTTCTCCTTCGGCACCGAGCCGAACGCGTTTCTTGCCTCGCAGGCGCATCGCTTGCAGGCAGGCATGCGCGCGCTCGTGCCGGGCGACGGCGAAGGCCGCAACGGCGTCTGGCTGGCGCAGCAGGGGCTAGCCGTGGACGCGGTGGATGCCTCCGCCGTTGGCGTTGCCAAGGCGCAAGGCTTGGCGAAAGCGCGCGGCGTGGCCATCGGCACCCAGATCGCGGACCTGCTCGACTGGACCTGGCCCCGCGAGCAATACGATATCGTTGCGGCTGTCTATATCCATTTCTTCGATGCGGATCGCCTGCGCATGCACCGGGCGATGCTCGACGCGCTCAAGCCGGGCGGTCTTATCCTATTGGAATCGTTCCGAATCGAGCAGCTCGAATTCCAGAAGCTTTACAATTCCGGCGGTCCGAGGTCCGCGGATATGCTGTGCTCCAGGGCCAAGCTCGAAGGCGATTTCGCCGGCGCCAACTTCCTGCTGCTCGAAGAGACGGAAGTGGAACTCGACGAAGGTCCGCGCCACAAAGGCCGCGCAGCCGTTATTCGCGCGGCGATCCAAAAGCCGTTATAATCGTGCTATGAACTCGCGCTCAAGTAGCCCGGAGGTGGTAGCGCCATGAAGACGCTGAAGCTGCTCGTTTCCCCGGCCGCCCTTTGCATTTGGGCGATCTGCATTTGCGTCGGTTTCTCTGTCGCGGGCTCGAACGCCAGCCGCACGGTCACCTTTAGTCAGGAAACGAAATACGGCTACGCCAAAGCCTCGTTCCCGATCCACATGCAGCGCCGGGACGAGGCGCTGTTCAACCTGCTGACGGCACGCGCCAGGATGGAGATGGCGGAGTTCCTCAAAGGCGCGGAGCAGGATGCGGCGGCACGGCCACGGGAGGGCCAGGAAGGCGAAGCGCCGGCGTGGACGCCCTATTCACAGTCCTCGGGTTTCATCGAGCAGTTCCGGACGATGCGCTTCGTCAGCTATCTTGAGGCTGCCAGCATTGTGCAAGGCGGCGGGCAGCCTGTGACGGGCTTCCGGACTGTGAACTTCGACAAGGAAGCGGGCCGCGAGCTGATGCTCGGCGATATTCTCGAAGGTGCCACGGACAGGTCCAAGGCGCTGGAAGCACTTGCGGCCTATGTACGGGCCGATCTGAAAGACCGCACAGGCGAGGAAGGCGAGGAAGAAAGCGAGGCGCTTCTCGATCTCACAAGGCCCGATCTGGGCGTCTACGAGCGTTTCACCCTTTGCCGGTCGACCAAGCTCGGCAATGCCGCAGGGCTGACCTTCCACTTTCCGCCCGCGATATCCGGGCCTTATGCAGGCAGCGATTTTCACGTCACGGTGCCCTACACGGTTTTCGCCAAGTTTCTCAAGCCCGGCATGAAGGCACTTTTCTCCGGGGAGCCGAGGCAAGCGCCCGTGACGCTGGCCAGCGCCGGCATCTGACCGCGCGTTGTGGCCATTCGTCACGCGTTTTGGATACAATAAAGCAATTGTGCTGCGTGGCCTTGGTTGCTATGTGATTTGCACGCGGGCGCCATTCTCGCACGGAGGCTTACCATGATCCGTGTTTGTGTTTTGTCCCTATTTCCAGCGATATTTTTGGCCGGATGCGCCACGGAGCAGGCGCAGGCACCGGTCGCTCCGCCCGTGCGAGTGAATGCATCCCAACAAAATGTAGCAGCCAAGCCGGAAAATGAAGATATTTCCGAGTGCGCCAGGAAAAGTTCGATCATTGGCGCATGGGAATGCGTTTCGAAAAGCGGGTCATCTCAATAACGGCAAGCTGACGCTTCTAAGAAAACGGCTCCGTCTGCGGCATTACATTCCGATACTATTTGGGCCAGAAAGCGGGTGAACCTGAAGCCCTCCGGCCGGGTTGTCTCCCTACGAGGAAAGGAGATCTACCCATCGGCAAGGAGGCCTTCACATGCAGAAAATTCTCACCGCTACCCTGGCAGCTGCCGGTTTCCTGGCTGCGAGCCAGTTCTGTTTCGCGGGTGCTCTTGCGCCTGCCCCCGGTAGCCAGAACGCGCCGGAAACGAGCCAAACCGTGCTCGCCAAATACGCCGGAGGCATGGGCCACGGCGGCATGTCCATGGGCCATTCCAGCGGGCCTCGCAGCTTCTCCATGGGCCACGGTCCTATGGGGCGCCATATGACGATGAGGAACGGCAGAACATTCGCATTCCATGATCACCACCACCATCGTCATTTTGGACGCGGAGCCTTCTTCGGCTTCGGCTTGGATTACGGCTACCCGGACTGGTACGATAGCGGAAGCTGTTACCGGAACTGCCGTGCGGAAGGCTACGGCCCCGGATACTGCAGGGCTAACGCATGGGAATATTGCGGCTAGTACAGCCCGAGGCAAGTTCGCCCCCCATTTGCCGAGGGCTCGCAAGCGAACTTGCCTCGGATAAGCTGCACTAGAATCAATAACTTGCTAGTACGCCTGATCCGCGGGAAATCCTGTCAGCGCCAGCCGCATATGGGTCAGGATTTCCCGCGGGGCGTACTCGCAGCATTCCTTGAGCAGCGCCACCGGTGGCAAGCACTAGCGGCGCTGCTTGGGATCACGCCAGCCTTGCGAGCGCGTTCATGTCGCGGCGCAGGCTCACAAGTGTAAGCATGCTGGGCTCCGCCAGGCTCGCGCCCAATGCAGGGTGCGCCTGAACATAGGGCTGCCAGACCGCCTCCCAGCGACTGGGCTTGAGCGGCACCTGCGCGATCCAATCCCTGCCTACCGGCGGATATCCACCCTGCCTGGAGAGCCAGAGATTGGCTGCATTCCAAACATCGTTGTGGGCGGCGGCATTGCTTGCGGCGCGGAGCTGCACGATTGCCGGTCCCAGCCTGCGAGGCGCGACTTCCATGGTTGCAACGCGCTGTCCGCCGTGCTGGATCGAATAAATCAAGCAGGCTCCGCTCGCGGCCTTCTGTATATAGGTCGCGACGCAGTTTCTCATCCTTTCGCCCTCCTCCTTGAGATCGTCAGGCGTCAGCAGCGGCACGAAGCGATAGCCGCAGGCATTCTGCGTCTTGAACCAGTTTCCGCTCTTGAAACCGCTATCATGGCAGCAATCGAAGATGACGCGCGCCAGCCAATCCCGGCATACCTCCACTGCAGCGCCCAAACGCATATTGCCGTGCCATGGTTTGCCGATGAGCCCGCGCGCTATGCCTGCCTCAGCCTCGGAAAACCAAGCGTAGGCTGCAAGTGGCAGGAGTGGAATTTTGCCAGCATCGTCCTCCTGGTAGATCGTCTGTCTCGCAAGCCAAAGTGCGAAGCTTTCGCCGCATGCCTGCGCGCCAAACAGCACCCAGTGCAGCCACATAGCCGTCAAGCCGGGCTTGGCGGGGACGTGGTTGACGATGCGGCGGCCGAACTCCTCGCTCACAGGTACATTTGCGAACGCCCCGGTGAACGCTTCTGGCGGAAGCCGGCGCATCCACAACGGCAATTCGAACGCGTCAGCCACCTCCGGCAGAGGCCGCCCTTCCTTAGCGAGCCTTATCGCCTTGGCCCGGGCAGCAGAAGTCTGGCCGCCCGCCGCCAGGACAAAGGCGAGGGCAGGAAAGGTGTACATCAATTCGCCGAGGCGGCTTGAGCCCCGCGCCAGCTTGCGCAACCGCCGCCGGTATCCGCGCGGGAACCGGCGGAGTTGCGTTTCAAGCTCGCAGGCATGCGCCACCGGCGCCATGCGCAGTTCGCTGGCCATCGAAATTCTCAGGATATCGAGCTATTGGGATTGCAAGCCCGGCAATCCAGGCACACGCCGATCCCCGCGCCATCGGAGATGCGCGGCGTTACGGCTGGTGCAGCCGGGCTCACATTTCTTTGGGATTGCGCCTACAGCCCGCCAATGTCCTGCACGCCTGCAACACCGCTCAAGCGGCTCAGGCAGGACTGCGGAGGTATTGGGAGGCTAAGGCCCCGGCAGGACTCACGCACACGCCATGAGCCATTGGCCGGACAACCCAGCAGATGGTTTATGGCTCGCGTGCATCAGGATCCTTTCAGCTCGAAGCGGATGCGGGCAATATACACAGTGAAAGTCTCGCTGTGAATAGATTCTAAGCTATTCTGGCAGCTAAACCGGCGGCTGACGTAGTCGGGACATATCTGACGCATAGGCTCTCGCGAGATTGGCCCATCAGCCTGCGGCTGCAAATCGATTGCAAGAGGAGAACAAAAAATGGATCTCGACGAAGCGGTAAAGGCGCACGCCGCATGGAAAATGAAGCTGCAGACTTACCTCCGCCATCCTGACAAGTCTATCGATGCCGCCGATGTGGGCCGCGACGACAGTTGCCCGCTCGGCAAGTGGCTGCATGGCGACGGCAAGGGCCAAATATCCGGCCTGCCAGAATACAAGGCCCTCGTGAGCGAGCACGCGCGGTTCCATCGCGCCGTGGGCGATGCCATCGCGCTGGCCGATTCCGGCCGTGACGTGCAGGAAGAGCATGTGCTGGGTTGGGACAGCGAGTTTGCCGCTGCATCGCGGAATGTCGTGACTGCCATCGTACAGATCAAGAAGAAGTCGAATCTGCTCTAACCTACTCCCCTTCAACGGCACCGATAAAATCCAGTTCAAGCCGGCGCCGGTGAGGGGCAGCCCGGTGCTCGATCAGATACACCTCCTGCCAGGTTCCGAGCGCCAGCCGCCCGTTCCGTACAGGTAGCGAAAGCTGCACCGCCGTCAGCATCGTCTTGATGTGCGCAGGCATATCGTCCGGGCCCTCGCTCCGGTGGCGGTATGCTGCGGCTTCGGGCGCCAGCTTCTGTAGCGCCGCGCCAAGATCGGCCAGCACATCCGGATCGGCGTTCTCCTGTACGCACAACGAAGCTGACGTGTGGGTGCAAAATACGGAGAGAAGTCCGGTGTGTACGCGCATACGCGTAAGGCTGCGCTGAAGCTCGTGTCCTACACCATAAAAGCCCGCCCCTCGCGTTTCTACAGTCACCGTGCCGCATATGTGACAAGCGCCCGCGCTCATACTTACGATTCCTCCAAAAAAATAGCCAATATTTAACCGGCGTTTACGCCCTGTTTGCATTTCGTAAGCATAGTAACGGCTTAAAGGCGGAAAAGCACGTTCGAGAGGGCCCGCAGAAAGAAGCGCGTTCCGGAAACTATGGCTCACCATGGCACAGTGAAGGCCGGGCACGGCGGCAGCGCCGGCAGCGGCAATAGTGGCGGACCGTCCAAGGACGATCCGGCTGCCAGCGCTGTGCGCGAAAGCGCTGCTGTGAGCGGCGTTTCGTCCGCCCAGGAGAGCGTATCCTCCGTATTCGGCAACGGTCAGAGCGAAGTGGAAGCGCAGCTTCGAACTTACCGCGATTTGATGACGAATTCCAAGCCCGGGAGCGGCTTCCCGCCGCTGGACGAGTTGCATGCGAGGTTGAGCGAGGAGCCAAGCCTGCTCAATCCCTCCGCCGAAGTGGACGAGTTTGCTTTCGGCCCCTTCACCGATGAGGATTGGCCAGAATCGCGTGCTTTGCCGCTTGGCGGATCTTGCCTCGGCTTCGAGTATTTCGACAACCGGTTCCTGGAGCTTAAGCGGCTTCTGACTAAAAAAGACGAAGGCACGCGCGAGATCGAGCAGATCAAGGCAAGCCTTGGGGAAATCCTCGACCGGCTCGAAAAAATATCCTCGGACATGCCGAGCGGCACCACGCTTACGTCGGTCGACACCAAGCTTACGGTCATGTCCGGCAGCATCGAAGCGGCGCGGGAGCAGGGCGCCGTCGATGCAAGCCGTATTTCGCGCGCCGCGGAGGAGATCCTCGCGGCCAGCGTCTGCATGCAGGAGATCCCGGCGAAATTCGAGATGGCGGCCCGCCACACAGTGGAAGGCCTGGGCCGGACCGTGGCCGCAACCGCGTCGCGCGCGGCGGTGATGGCGGCGAGCCAGGTGGGCGCCAGCCAGGGCCTGCCGGGAGACGCGAGCGCTGCCGGGCGCCTGGAGGAAGAGCTGCGTACGCTCAACCGGCAATCGCGAGAAACCGGCGAACGCACCACCGCCGCGCTTGACCGCGTCAACGATACGCTCCGGGTCTACCTTGGCCGCGGCCCCTCCGCCAGCCAAGGCGCTACCGTGACTGAGTTGCCCAGAAAAAGAACAGGATTGCACGTGCCCATTTCAGGCGATTCCGCCGTTTACAAGCGCGGCGGCACAGGCTTTGGCGCAAGCCCCGCGGCAGAGCCCCGGCTCGATAACGATTCAGCTTCGCGATAATCCGCCGGCATCCGATCCGAATTTGTTCGAAGCCATCCGCAAGGCGAACGAGAAGCTCGGCCGCCAGAAGGCCGGGATCAAGCCGGAGACCGATGGCGGCCTGGCCGGTTCGCGGCCGGCTTTCGCAGGCGCATCCAGCTTCCTCGACGACGAGAAGAACGTGCCGCTAGGCGGCATCGCAACTGTCGCATTCGTCCTGCTTATGGCTGCGGCAGCGCTCTTCTATCTCCACACGAAAGGCCGCATGGACAGCCTTCGCGTATCTGCTGCGCCAGCGGCTGCCGTGCGGCAAGTCAAGGCGCCGGAACCGCCCCTGCGGACGGCTGCCAAGACCCGAATCGAGCAGAGCGGTCCCACCCTGTTGGCTGCCACCGAGGCAAACCGCGGCCAGCAGGCTGCCGCCGAAAATCTGGAGGCGCTGGAATTTGCCGCGCGCCACGGCGACCGCGACGCACAATTCCGCGTTGGCACACGGTTCCTGAGCGACACCAGTCTGGATGGCGGCCCCAAGGCGGCTGCGCGCTGGTTTGCCAAGGCGGCAGCTCAGGGCCACAACGAAGCCCAATTCATGCTGGCCTCGCTATACGAGCGCGGCGAGGGCGTGGACAAGGACGAAGCCAGGGCAACCGCGCTCTACGAGCAGGCTGCCGGCACAGGCCATGTCCGTGCGATGCACAATCTCGGCGCCATGCTGCTCAAGAGAGCGGAAGAGCAGAGCTTCCGCGATGCCGGCGCTGCCGCGCGGAGCTATCGCGAGGCAGGGGTATGGTTCGAACGCGCCGCGAAAGGGGGCTTCCCCGACAGCCAGTATAATCTCGCGGTGCTTTACGAGCGCGGGCTCGGCATCGAGCAGGATCTACTGCGTGCCTATCAATGGTACGTCCAGGCTGCCAAGGCCGGCGTCAAGGAAGCGGCGATTTAGGCTGAGCGGTTGCGGCGCACGATGCCGTCCGCGCAGAACTCCACAGGCAGAGGACAAGCGGTTCAGGCGGGATCCTGGAAACCTGTGCTTGAGAATACGAAGACTAGCGCAAGCATCGGCGGCAGCGCCAGGGGCTGAACGGCTTTTGGCGTGGTTTCAGCGCGTCAGGCCCCGGTAGTTTGAAATTTGAGGGGGCTTGACTTCCGAAAGGATATGCCTTTTGCGTTTCCGGCAGAGGTAAAAAAAAGCCCCACCGAAGCGGGGCCTGATATCTACGTCGCAACATGACTTGTTATCGTCGGCGTTGCGACGGCCCCTGGTGGGGTCTTAGACGCGGATCACCGAAGTGAGAGCCGCTAACGTTGTTAATGTAGGCTAAGGCAAGTGTTTTGTCAACCCACTTAAACCCAACGCCTTCAAGACGCATTCTGGAATCTTTTTTATATTTTCGGAACTTAACGGCTGATAGTGGTACATTCTCTGTCCGCCTTCAGTCTTGCCAAGGCGTATGAAGTCTAGACGATGGAACCCAACTGCATAGATCATGTCGCCTTTCACCCAAACCCCATCGCTGTTGAACCCGTCAGGCAAACAAGGCCGTATATCGATCTGGCAATGGTAGGGAAGTTTTGGATGCGGCTCGGTATCGCTTAAGGCTATGACCGTGCAAAGCCCTGGCCTCGCGGCTATTTTTGGGCTGAGAACGACCACGGGGCGCCGCTTTACCATCTCCGGCTCTCTGAACCCGCTATTAAAATCGCATAGCAAAACGGTGCCAACGAAAGGGTGTTCTTTAATCGACATTAGGCAGCAATCCGCTTCTTGTAAGGGCCGCGTTTCTTCGGCGCTTCCTGTTTCGCATCGATAAGGGCAATCACTTCCACCCAGCCCCAAAGCGTGCAGGTAAGCCCGGCAGCTGAGGTGGGCAGCTTGTTCATGCCCTGACTACATGAACTTTTATGCTTAACGTCAAGCATGTTTCTCGTCCTCATCTGGCGGAGGAAGCGAAAAAAGGTCATTAGGGCACGGGGGAAACTTCTTGCAAAACAGTCTCGCAAAGTCTGACCAATCGTCCGAGACAGAAAGAAGGGTGGTCACGGCGACAATCTGTTTTTCTAAATGAGGATCACCAATATCTTCGGTAAGAAAGCGATAATGCAGTTGCCGTCTTCTCCCTGTTTCCGGGTCGCGAGGGTTCTTTCGGCGAAGTTCGTCAAGCACACCCTCAGGAAGCTGCTTATAAATCAGTTCATTAGTTATTTTCCCGATATAGTGATTTCGTTTGTTCGATCCGGGAACATATTTCCACCCACGCACGCGATGAAGCTCGGCGTAGAAGTTTTGCGGGAAGCGTTGCGACCATGGCATAAGTTCGGGGGATACATAGGCAGCAAGAATTTTTTGCAATTCGTCGCGTGCCCGATACTCTTGGTAGCCTGTAGCCTCGTCAACAAGCGCGACAATCCCAATATCCGCGAGTGCGCGCATTAGTTCTTCTGCGCGCTGTGCCTTGTCCAACTGCTGATCTTGCAACTTTCCGGCCGCGCGGGCCTTCAGCCAAATTTCGCAAACCGCAGCGAGAATCCGCGCGTCGTAGCCCGTCACAACAGTGCGGCCATCGACGTATCGAATCTGTTTGAAGGGCCCATCGTATAAGTCTTTAGAAATAAATGGTTCTAGCTGCCTTGGGGCCATAAAAAGGGGCAAATGGGTCCCTGCCTCTTCTGCCGCTTTCTTCTTTCTTTTCGAAGCTCCGCTTCGAACCCCCAGTATGGCGTTTGTGATCCCATTCTCAGACAGAACACGGGTTCCATCTGTTAGGACAGCACAGGGGATACTCACATTTCCGAGTTCTAGCGCCCCTGGAAAATCGACAGACGGAAGGTTGGACAACTCATCCCAGCGTGCTCTTGCAGCTACGCTGGCTATATCTCGCCGCTCTTCCGGTGAAAGCTTTTTCGCACGGGCGTTACCGCCTTTGCTTTGAATTGAGTTTGTCACTTTGTTACCTCCTGCAAGCACAAAGGAGATAACCGATTCGTATGCTTTCGAGCAAGCATGGTCTACAAATTATCGTGCCATGCTTTCTTACTTCTTCCAGCGCTTTTCGGCAGCCTTTTTGGCGATCTCCGCGCGCCGCTCAGGCGTCATGGCTTGAGCGCGCGCTTTCCCGCCCCGCTTGCCCATCGATACGGCAGCGGGGTCTTTGCCTTCCTTCTCTGGCGTGGCGATATTCTCTTCGATCTCGCCTGTTGCGATCTTGGCAACCTTGATTGCCGCCCCAATCACATCAGCGGGGCGCTTCTCGCCTCTTGGCCCTTTAGGCATTGGAACTGTCGCCTTTCGCTCGCTTGCATAGACAAGTCAATTGCTCGCGAAAATGAGGCCGATCAAGCTCGCCTCTTGCTTCAGCATAACCTTCCTGAAATCGCAGATGATGTTCGATCCCAAGCCAATCAGGAAAGTTGCCGCTTCGGGCCAATTCTTCAGCGCGGCGATGGATATATGCCTGGCGTTCCAGTTTCGTGCTCATGGTTCCTCGTATGCCTTACGCTAAGCATACAGGATTTGCGACATGGATTCCAGCCCGCGTCAAGCGGCCAAAATTTCAAACTGAGACACCCAGGCCCCCGTCTCGGCACAGTAATTTTGAACTTTCAGAGAAACGCCCCGCCTCCCGGCGGTTTTTTTATTCCGCTGCCACCTTCGGAACCGGGGCCGCGGCGCCCTTCCCGTCGAGGTGGCCGCGGGTTCTTTGCGACGAGGCGGCGATATCGTCGATAAGCCGGCCCATATCTCCTGCGCTCGCCCGGACGGCATGGAGATGTTGCTTCCCCTGTTCGTCCAGCGCACTGCCGTAGTGTTCGATCAGGATGCGCGAGGAGCTGTCGATAGCATCGAGCGGCGCCCGCAGGCCTTGGGACACCGAGTGCGAGAATGCCGCCAGTTCCTTGTCGAGTTGCTCCAAGGCCTCCGCGCGTTGTGCTGCGCGCTCTTCCTGCTCGCGATAGAGGTGCAAGATATCGGCCTCGAACCGTTTGCGTCCGGTTATGTCTGCAACCATCGCAAAGGAACCCCGGAACCGGTGTTCGTCATCGAAAATTGGCGTGGCCGAAATCAGTACCCAAACACTCTCGCCATCCTTCCGGCGGTAGTGACACTCATAATGTTCCGCCGAACCCTTGCGCCGGTTCTCCATTCTCTGGTTGTAGCCGGCGGCATCTTCCTCGAACATGAAATCGGTGGGCGGGCGGCCGCGCATCTCTTCTGCCGTGTAGCCCAGTATCTCCGCCATTCTGGGGTTGGCGAAGGTAATCCTTGCATCGGTGCCGAGCACTACAATGCCTTCGTTCGAAGTGTTCACCATACGGCTGTACTTCGATTCGCTTTCCCGCAGTGCCTGGTAGGTCTGGGCGTTTTCCAGCGATATGGCCGCCTGGGCCGCAAGCAGTTCCAGCACGGTCCGGCGTTCCGGCGTAAAGGCGCCTGCCACCAGATCGTTTTCGAGATAGAGAAGTCCAACGAGTTTTGCGTGGCGCAAGATGGGCAGGCAAAGCACAGATTTTGGCTTCGCCTGCACAAGGTGCTCATCGGTGGAGAAGTCGCCGGCATCGGTGCTTGCGTCGGCGAGATATATTAGCTTTTGGGTTCGCCGGACGTAGTTCAAGATCGATATGGCCGCGCCGGAAAATGTGGCTGCGGGGGCGTGGTGGAATTCGATTTGCCCGCCAGTGCCTGCCACCGCAAACAGCTCCCATTTGGGAATGGCGAAGAGGTATCCCTTTCGCGCACCGGCATTTTCCATGACGATGCGCAGCAGCGTTTCTGCAAGCCGTTCTGGAACAATTTCGCCCGAGATGGCTTGTTGGGCCTTGATGATCGCCATCATGTCCAGCTGCGCGGCGGGAGCACCGCTACTGCGCTCCAGCTGGCCCTCCTCAAGCAGCCACGGATGCGCTGTTTCGAGCTGCTGTACCTTGGTTTGTGCGCCCCAGCGCCAATAGCAGTAGCGCGCCTCCTGCAGATAGGCCCTCGCTATCGTCTGAAGGCCGCGCTGGCGGTGGAAGCGGGCCGCGGCTTCGTTGGTCATCGCCTCCCAATGGATAAAGCCGCTTGCCTTGGCCGATGCGACGGCCTGTTCGAAAAGCCGTTCCGCCTGTGCCTCGTCACCCTTGATTTGAGCAATCTCCGCGGAAACCAGCGCGTGCTTGCAGGCGAAATTGTCCGGGCAGTCTTCCGCCCAGAAGCCGAATTTAGTCTCGTAATCCTCCAGGGTTTCCAGAATTTCATCCCGGTTCGCCTTGGGGTTGTTGCGATAGGTTCGCGCAAGCGCGAGGGCATTCAGGAAGTGGAACGTCGCCTCCGGCGGAGTACATAACATGCCCATGAGCGCTTTTTTTGCTTCTTCGGCATGGACCCGCGAGCCCTCGGCATCGCCCATCAAGTAGGCCGCGAAAAGCTTTAGGGTATGATAACACGAGATGCCAGTGGTAAAGGATGTAGACGCCAATTTTTCAAGTACTGACACTTCATCAAAGTTACTGGGGCAGGTCTCGCCTTGCCTCGAACCCATCAGATGTTTCATAACCTCTTGCTGAAGCCGAATGGTCTGATAGACGGCGTTATTTCCGCTGCTCAGGGCGAAGCTGGTATATTTCCCGGAGAACTCAATAACGCTAGCAAGCGCGTCGCCGCGTTCCATAGCCTGCCATACGATGCCGTGAGCGATGTAGTTTGCCACGGCCAGGTTCCCGGAATCCAAGCAAAGCAGGAACCCCTTTTCGAGAAACGGGAAATCCGTGCCGATAGGCTTAAGCCAGAAATTGATCATATGGCCATGCAGAAAAAGGCTGATGGCTCTCAGACTGACTGCCTTAAACCGCTCGCTCAACTTGATAGCCGCCTCCGAGAATGCGTAGCCGGAATAAGGCGTGCCGAAGAGTGAGGTCAGTATGATCCCGTAGCCGCTGTAAGCATAACTCGACGCCGCCGTGGGACCATACTTCAGAGTATAATTGACCGATTTCAGGATCACTAATGGGTATAGCTGGGGCCTGCTACCAATGTAGGCCGCTGCCGCCATATTCGAGATGAGGCCGATTATTGCCACGGCCTGTGGATCGGTAGCTTCTGGAGCGCTGGCCAGCTCTTCGGTATTGCGGCCTTGCAAATTTGCGGTTGCCGCGGCCGCCTCCGCCTGGATCGCCCGGCCCAAGGCTTCGCCATCCTCGGGGATTTCCACTCCGAAGAGACGGAGTGCCTCGATGCCCATATCGACCGCTGCGTCGTACTTGCCTGCGACCTGATAAACCTCCAGCTTGAGCGCGTAGATTTTGGCCTTGTCTAGATCGCTCTTGGCCCGCGCAAGCAGAAGCTCGAATAGGGCTTCCGCTTCCTCAAATCCACCCCGCAAATATTCGGCCTCGGCCCAATCCAGATGAAGAGCGAACTGAAACTCGTACCGGGACTCCCACGTTTCCTGTGGCAACAGTCCGGCAGCGGTAGCGAAGTGATCCCTGGCGGCCGAATATGCGATAGACGATCTGGCCCGTTTTCCGGCGGCGGCGTTGAGGTCTGCAAGCTTCGCTTTTTCGGCGGCGTCCGTCATCAATGCGGCCCCCCGGTTGAGGTGGTTCACCGCATCGAACAGGATGCCGTCGAGTTCCTCCGGTGCTGCCTGCGAAAGAAGCTTCCTGCCGATGTTCAAATGGATTCGTGGGCGCTCACTTTCAGGAACGAGAAGGTAGGCGGCCTCCTGGACGCGGTCGTGGACGAAACGGACGCTATCTTCCTCCTGAAGAACGAACCCCGCTTGGATTGCATCCTGGAGGTCCCGTTCAACGGCTTCCGCCGTCTTGCCCTCGACATGGGCCAGAACCGCGATCTTGGCACGGTTTCCAAGGCAGGCGAGTTGCTTCATGGCCTCTTGAACCGCGGGTTGCAGCCGGCTCAGCTTGGATATCAGCAGATCTGCGACGTTATCGGTGAAACCCTTGCCGCGAATTCGATCAAGGTTCCACTGCCAGCTTGCCGTTCCGCTGTCGAATACCGCCAGCCCTTCCTCGACCAGCGCCGTCAAAAACTGGATCATAAAGAATGGGTTGCCGCCTGTTTTCGCGTGTACAAGCCTTGCAAGCGGGCCGGCCCGCTTTACATCGCAGCGGAAGGCATCCGCGGCCAGCTGAACGGCGATATCCTCCGCCAGCGGGGACAAAATAATCTGCTGCACGCTTGCTCCGCCTTTACGGATTGCATCGATAGCCAGCATGAGCGGATGGGCCGGGCCAGTTTCGTTGTCGCGGTATGCCCCGATAAGCAGCAGGTTGTTGACCTCTGGGTGGAGTATCAAATGCTCCAGGAATTGGACGGTTGCCGTGTCCAGCCACTGCAGGTCGTCCAGGAACAGCACGAGAGGATGTTCTGGACGGGCGAAGGCACCGAGCAGCCGCCGGAGGACAATCCTGAAACGGTTCTCTTCCTCCTGGGGAGACACTTCCTCAACGGGCGGCTGTTCGCCGATCAGCGCCTCAAGATCGGGAATAAGACCGGCAACCAGCTGGCCGTTCGGCCCCACAGCCTCCCGCACCACCTTCTGCCATTGGGCGATTTCCTCTTCGCTCCTGCAGAGAATCTGACGAACCAGGCTCTGTAATGCCTGAGCCAAAGTGGCGTAGGGAATATCGCGCTTGAATTGATCGAATTTGCCTTCGGCAAACAGCGCGCGCGGCGATACCAGAGCCTTGTGCAACTCATTCACAACCGAGGACTTGCCAATACCGGAATAACCCGAAACGAGCACCAGTTCAGGCTTTCCGGTGGCTGCCATGCACTCAAATGCGGCAAGCAGCAGATTGGCCTCGCGTTCGCGGCCATACAGCTTTTCAGGAATCATCAGATGGCTCGGAATGTCGTGCACCCCCAATGCAAAGGGCTCAATGCTTCCCTGGGCTTGCCATTCGGCGGCGCACAGGCCGAGATCGGCATTGAGGCCTTCCGCAGTCTGATAGCGATCCTCAGGGCTCTTCGCGAGCAACTTCATGACGATGGCCGAAAGCGTGCCGGGGATAGCCGGGTTGTGTTCGCCCGGCGGCTGAGCTTGAAGGGCGATATGGCAATGGACCAGTTCCATGGGATCGGACGCGGTGAACGGCAAGCGTCCGGCAAGCATCTGGTAAAACGTAACGCCCAATGAGTAGAGGTCGCTGCGGGCGTCGATCGAGCGGTTCACGCGGCCCGTCTGCTCGGGGGCCATGTAGGCCAGGGTGCCATCTATGGTCTTCGGAGGATTGGGGGCCTGACGTTCGCGGGGCTGCCTCGACGCCACACCGAAGCCGGTGAGCTTCACCTGGATGCTGCCATCGGCAGCCACATGAAGGAAGATGTTGTCCGGCTTGATGTCCTTGTGGACCAGGCCGTGGCGGTGAGTTGCGGCAAGCGCCTTGACTGTGCCGGCGGCGATCCCGAAGAACTGGGCCAAATCCAAAGGAGCATTCAAACTGGCAGCAAGCGGGCGGCCGGCGAATCCCTCCAGGACGAGCGCGATGTTACCCGCGCCCCGCTCGATCCAAAGCGGCCTTATCGCAAAAGCGGGGTCCAATCCGCGCGCGGCCTCGTGCTCATGCTCCAACTGGTGGATCGCTTTTACGGGAGGATGCGAAGACGCCGGCACCTTAAGCAGAACCTGCCTGTTGTCGCGCGACTGTGCCCGGTACACCACGAACTCACCAGTCTGGCAAACAACCTTCGCATTTGAATAACCAGGGACAACCACTTTTTCGAACGCCATCGGCACGCCTTTTTGGCCGTAACTCACCGGCGCCTAACTGCCATGCCCCCTCAAGCAAGGGACATGGTGGCGCAATCATACCATAACCTACGGTTGCATGTTTAAAGAAGCGTTCACACCTGTTTGGGGGGAAGTGCAGGAGAAAATGCAGGCATATTCCTTAAGGCCGACGTTACGAAACCTGGCTGGGTTGCGGTTTCACATGCCTGTCATCAAACAGGACTAAGCGTCCCTGAACTTTAATCGCCAAGTTCAAGGACGGGCATGGCAAGCACGCTTTTCGCACTGGGGATGGTCCTCGGGTTGACTTTGTCCGCTCTGCTATTCTGCACGATTACCTGCGAGAGGTTCCATTTCTGGCCCACGCCCGGCAACGAAACGTGGCAGGGGGTGCTGTTCTGGGGGCTTTTCCGCGGTCTCAACGTCACCACGCTCGCGCTGGCTGTCATCTGCTGGCAGCCGTGGCCGGAGTTCTTTGCGGAACGCAGTCTGGGAGCCGGCGCTGCCGTTGTCAGTTTCGCCCTTTACTTCTGGGCGCTGCGCGAACTTGGCCGCACGAACGTGTATTGCGGCCGCGAGGGGCTTGTAACGGGCGGCATCTACGCCTGGACGCGCAATCCCCAATACGCAACCGCAATCCCGGCCTATCTGGGACTTGCCGCCGCCTCATCGTCCGCCGCGGTTTTCGCAACGGCGCTGCTGCTGATGCTGAGCTTCGTGCTGATGGCCTTCGCAGAGGAGCGCTGGCTGGAGGCCGCCTATGGCGCCGAATACCTGCATTACCGGCGGGAGGTTGCCCGCTTTTACAGTTGGCGCCGAGCCTTGGTGTTTCTGCGGGCGCTTTTGAAACAGGAAGTCATGCCGCCAAGGCGGGCCTCCGAAGAACCGGTCTCTGAACGGCCCTAGCATCCGCATTCCACCGGAGAGATCCCGTGTCACCGCGAGCAGATAGGATCGAAACGATGCCTGAGGACAGCAACCAAGCCGGGAACGTGTCACCCGAGTCACGCCTGTATCGTGCGCTTTTCATTTCCGATCTTCATCTGGGGGCTAGGGCCTGCCAGGCGGATGCGTTCCTGGACTTTCTGCGCTACCACGAGGCGGAGACGATCTATCTCGCGGGCGATATCGTCGACTTCTGGAGCCTGAAGCGCAGTCCTTTGCTTTGGCTACAGTCGCATAACGACGTGCTGCAAAAACTTCTCCGCAAAGCCCGCAAGGGAACGCGGATCGTCTTCGTTCCCGGCAATCACGACGAAGCGATCCGGGGCTATTGCGGTATGCATTTCGGGGCCATCGAGATCCATCACGACACCGTGCATGTGACCGCCTCTGGCGAGCGTTTCCTCGTCATCCATGGCGACGAGTTCGATGTGGTGGTCCGCTATGCGCGATGGCTCGCGCTCCTCGGCGACCGCTCCTACGAATTCGCGCTCTGGTGCAACGGGCCGTTGAACTTTATCCGGCGCAGGCTTGGGTTGGGCTTCTGGTCGCTCGCCGCCTACCTGAAAAAGCGCGTAAAAACCGCGGTGAACTTTATTGGCGAGTTCGAGCAGGCAATCGCAGCGGAAGCGAAGCGGCGCGGCGCCAGCGGGGTCATCTGCGGCCACATTCATCACATGACCGACCGGATGATCGGCGGGGTCCGCTACATCAATTGCGGCGACTGGGTCGAAAGTTGCACTGCCATTGCCGAGGACCACGATGGCACATTTCACCAAATCTGCTGGCAGCCGGGCCCAGCAATTCGTGCGCCGGCAATCGCGGCACCTGCGCCCCTTCCCGCAATCGAGGCTTTGCCCGCAGGCGCGCACGCACTCAGCGGACTGGCGGCTGGCTGGTCCGCTGCCGGCTCCAAGCCCTTGGCAAACACGGCCGCGCAGACGCGCAAAGACATGGCTACTGCAGAATGAACGTAAGGAGAATCGATTTGGCAAACGTCGTGGAGGCGAAACGGGCTGCGAGCACCGCAATGATCGGCGCCGCAGTGTGCCGGAGCAAGCCGCTTTCTGCGGAGGGCTTGCGCGAGCGGCTCTTCACGCTGGCATTTTCAAACCTGGTTTATGCGCAGATCTGGGAAGATCCGGCGGTGGACCTTGAGGCACTCGCGCTCGACAGCACGAGCCGCATCGTCACCATCGCCTCGGGCGGGTGCAATGTGCTGAGCTATCTGACCGCGGAGCCCGAACATATTGCGGCCGTCGACATCAACGGCGCGCATGTCGCGCTGAACCGGCTCAAGCTCGCCGCTGCCCGTCACCTGCCCGGCTATAGCGCCTTCTACCGGTTCTTCGGGGCGGCCGACGCCTCAGAGAACGTTGCGGCCTTCAAGCAATACATCCTGCCTCATCTTGATGCGCAGACGGCGAGCTATTGGCAGTCGCGCTACGGATTGCGCCGCCGCCGCCGCATCAAGCAATTTACAAGCAATGTCTACCGCGCCGGCCTGCTTGGCAGCTTTATCGGTGCAAGCCATCTCATGGCACGGCTCAACGGCGTCAATCCGCGCATGATCCTGAAAGCCCAGACGCTCGAAGAGCAGCGCCGTATCTTCGAGCAGAAATTCGCACCGCTGTTCGACCGGCGGGCACTGCGCTGGCTCGTCAACCGTCCCGCCTCGCTCTATGGGCTCGGCATTCCGCCAGCACAGTACAAGGCTTTGGCCGGCGACGAAGAGGGCGGCATGGCCAGTGTGCTCAAGAAGCGCCTGGAACGCCTCGCCTGCGGCTTCCCGCTGTCCGAGAACTATTTCGCATGGCAGGCATTCGGCCGCCATTATGCGCCTTCGGGCGGGCCGTTGCCGCCCTACCTCGATCCGGCGAATTTCGAGGTGGTGCGCAAGAACGCGCCGCGGGTCTCGGTTCACCATGCCTCGTTCACGGACTACCTCGACAGCGCGCCGGATGCGAGCCTGGACCGCTACGTGCTGCTCGACGCGCAGGACTGGATGAACGACGCTACGCTTACCGGCCTTTGGCAGGAGATCACCCGGACCGCACGGCCCGGCGCACGCGTCATCTTCCGCACGGCCGGCGAAACAACGATCCTTCCGGGGCGTGTGCCCGAGCACATCCTCTCGCGTTGGCATTATGCGGCGGAGACTTCGAGCGCCTTAACCCTCAAGGACAGGTCTGCCATCTATGGCGGCTTCCACCTTTACATTCTGGAGCCGCAATAAATATGAGTGCCGGCACAGCCGCGGAGAAGATGGACGTCATCTACCGCCGCCAGCGTTTCATCTACGACGCCACGCGGCGTTTCTATCTTTTCGGCCGCGACCGGCTGATCGCCAGCCTGAAGCCCCCAGCGGGGGCTCAGGTGCTTGAGATCGGCTGCGGCACCGCCCGCAATCTGATCCGTGCCGCAAAGCGCTATCCGGACGCCCGCTTCTATGGCTTCGACGTTTCGGAAGCTATGCTCAAGTCGGCTCGGGCCTCCATTGCGCGGAGCGGGCTCACATCGCGCATCGTCGTCGACCAGGGCGACGCCACAACCTTCCAATCCCAGGAGCTTTTCGGGCTCGGCGGCTTCGACCGTATCTTTATTTCCTACGCGCTGTCGATGATCCCGCCTTGGCAGGAAGCGGTGAGGCAGGCGGCGGCCCAGCTTGCGCCGGGCGGAGAACTGCATATCGTCGATTTCGGGGACTTCAGCCGGTATCCTGCGCTGTTGCGCCGCGCACAGCTTGCCTGGCTCAGCCGTTTCTCCGTTACGCCCATCCCTGGCATGCGGGCGAAGATTGCGGCGCTGGCGGAGGAGACGGGGCTCACCGCAACGGCCGAAAGCCTGTATGGCGGGTATGCGATAAGGTTCTGCCTCAAGCGCCTGCATTAAGGCCGGTTAAAGCGGCAGCGTTATGCCATGAACGAAGGTTATAACCCCTCACCCTGTTCCTCTCCCTATGGGAGAGGGGACGCCTTCTCAACGGCTGCGGCCGGACTCCCTCTCCCATAGGGAGAGGGCTGGGGTGAGGGGTTATAACCTTCGTTCATGGCATAACCTGCTGTTATGTCAGCGCGCATGCGGGAAACGGAGTTCCAGCCGGGGCGCGGCCGCATAGCCTGCGCTGGTGTTCCAGCTTGCTACCTCCGCGCAACACTGTGGCAATACGCGCGGCCCAAATTTGATTTGGATCAAGAAGGCCCCAAAAAAGCCGTGGCAACTGCATAGCAACTCCTCCAGGTCCCCACACGAGGGATTTTGGGAGCAGGAGCTGCAAGGATGTTGAAGGTCGAAGCCATCGCCTCGGCTAGTGCGGCCAAAGAGCCGTTTTGCTATTTTGTGACGCAGGTGCTGGACAAGGCCGGCGTCGATAAGGTTCGCGCCGACTTTCCAGACATCAAGAAGCCGGGAGTTCATCCGCTTGAGGATCTCAAATACGGCCCAGCCTTCGCTGCGATCATCGAGGAGATGAAGTCGCCTGAGTTCACTGAGGCCGTGGGCAAGCAGCTTGGCATCGACCTCAAAGGGCTGCCGGCCATGATTACCGTCCGGGGCAGGGCTCAAGCCAAGGATGGACGCATCCACACGGATACGAGCGATAAGGTTGCGAGCTGCCTTTTGTATCTCAATGGCGCATGGGACGAGAGCGGCGGGCGGTTACGCATATTGCGCAATGGCCGCGATCTCGAAGATTTCATTGCCGAAGTCCCGCCGCATGGAGGAACCTTCGTCGCGTTTAAGGTTGCGGACAATTCCTGGCACGGTCATAAACCGTTCGCCGGCGAGCGGCGCTGCATCATGGTGAATTGGATGCGCTCCGGCGCCGCCCGCAGCCGCCAATACGGCCGCCACAAATTATCGTCGAAAGTGAAGAAACTCATCCCGTTCTTCTACAGTGGAAAGTGAAACATGACCGTTGCAACAGCCACGGCGAATCCCGTCGCCGACAGCTTTCTCGCGTGCCTTGAGCGTTCGAAGCACGTCACTTCGCCTTTCGACTTCTGGCTTTTGGAAAAGCCGCTTCCCGACGAAGACGCAGCCGCAATCGCCGCGCTGCCATTCGCCCCGCCGCCAGCCCCAACCTTTAACGGCAGGCGCGAGACCAACAACTCCACGCGCGTGTACTTCAACCCTGAGAACCAGGACAAGTTCGAGGTCTGCCGCCGGGTCGTGGCGGGTTTCAAGGATCCTCGCGTGAAGAGCGCCATCGAACGGGCTACGAAGACGGACCTTACCGGCACTCACCTGCGCGTCGAATACTGCCAGGATACAGAAGGCTTCTGGCTTGAGCCGCACACCGATATCTTCGTCAAGAAATTCACGATGCTGGTGTACCTGTCGGACGATCCGAGGCTCAAGAACGCCGGCACCGACGTGCATGGCGGCCCGCCCGACTATCCCTATATCTGCTCCGCACCTTATGGGAGAAACCTCGGCGTGATCTTCATTCCGGGGCCGAATACCTGGCATGCAGTTGGCAAGCGGCCAATGAGCGACGCGATCCGCAAGCACATCATCATCAACTTCGTCGCCTCCGATTGGCGTGACCAATACGAGCTGGCATAGGGGGGCCAAGCCAGCCCGGCAAGGCGGAGCGGACCAGAGCGTCGCTCCGCCTAGTACTGCCGGAGGCAAGTTCGCGCACCAGGTGCTGCTCGATCGAGAGCGAACTTGCCTCCAATAAGTTATAATAGATTCAATCGCTTCTTAATTTGACTTTTCCGCGGAAAATCCTGCCGGCGCTAGCCGCAAATGGGTCAGGATTTCAGCGGGGGCGCACTAGTTCTTTCGTCTTGCTACGCCGGAACGTCTGGGCCGGGTTCCTCAATTGTTATACCCGTGTTGTGCCCCCGCCAGCCCCGCCGCATCGCCATGCGCAGCCTCCGCTTGACAAGGCCCCGCACCCGCAGCGCGACATTTTGGCGACCCGGCAAGTATGTGCGGTTGCAAAAAAGTTAATTGAACTCCCCCGATTGCGGGAGTAATTCTCTTAAAATCAGCTGGGCACGACCGCAGGAATGTTGCGGCGCTGCGGCATGAGCAACAAGTGTTGCATGTACCTTCGTAGTGTGCATGCACTACGGAAAGGTTTTGTTTGCTCCGCCTCGGCAACGGACATTCAACCGGGCAGCGCAGATGATATTAACCGTGACATCACCACCAATAACATTAGTATTCACTGGGCGTTGCAGACGGTATATAAGAGATACTAATGGTGCAGACCTGTAAAATTGTTGAAAACTTTGCGTAAACGCCGGTATGCTATATTTAGCTAAAAACTTTTTTGGCAGGGTTGCAAGAATCTTCTTTGCATCAGGGCTCAAATCTGTAAACTTACACTCGATTAGAGGGGCTAATAACTATCCAAATTCACCATGCTTCTAAAGACGGATGTGGATGCTGTTGCTTTTGGGAACTAGGCAATCACATAAGCGCGAGAAGCTGAGCACCCCCCGTTGTAGATGCTCAGTTCTATCGCTAAGTAGGATAAACCGACTATGTCAGCCGGAAGAGAAGAGAACGGCGCCAAGGGCGCCAAGCGCATGAGAACCAAGGCCACAGCGATGACTACCGCAGCTGTTTCCGAAGTGAAGACCGGCGGCCAGGGACGCGTGAAGGATCCTTCGCGCGACAAACGTCTGGCCAGAAACCGGATGGGACCGACCGGCCAGGGCCGTGTGAAAGACAAGGCTGCCGATAAGCGGCTCGCTCAGAACCGCCCGGGGCCCACAGGTCAAGGAAGGGTGAAGAACCCCAAGGCCGACCGGCGGCTTTCAGCCAACCGCGAAGGCCCAACCGGCCAGGGCAGGGTGAAAGATCCCAAGCACGACAAACGCTTGTCGGAGAACCGGCCAGGCCCCACGGGCCAAGGACGGGTCAAGGATCCGGCACGGGACAAGAGGCTTCGCGACAACCGGTCATAGCCGGTTGCGCCAGACTGCTTTCATTGCCACCGCAGTCCCCGGTGGAACATAGCGTGTATTCGCTTGGAACTATCTTGCGTCCGCCGCGCGCCTGAAGCAAAGTCATGGCGCGCGGGGCGCGTTTTCGTTTGCTGTCTCGATTGCGCTCCACGAATCTGAAGGCGATAACGCCAGCAAATTTGCCGCAGCGGTTGCGTGCCCGCGCGAGGGAACAGTTTTGCGGGGCCGTTGTTGGGGTCTGTGCATGACCGGGCTTAGCTTCTGCAGATAGACGCCGTATGCCGATAACCGATTTGAAAAGACCTAACGGCCCCAGACGTGCAGAACTGGGCGGGCAGCTCGCGCAAGACGAAGGGCTTGCCGCTAAGGTGTCGGCTTATCTGGATGGCGAGCTTGCCGGGGAAGACCTCGCCCGGTTCGAGGCGCATTTGCACAGCGACCATGTGTTATCGCTTGAGATTGCGGGGATGCGGCGCATCGGCCGGCAACTGACCAAACTCGGCGCGGATATCCTGGCGGAGCCTATACCGGAGGCTTTGCTGGAGACCTTGGTCAGGCTTAAAGGCGAGCAATAGCGCATCCGGCTCGCCCGCGCGGAGGAATTCTGGCCCCATCTTGAGGGTGACCAGGAGCAGAACCGCCCGCCGCCGGCGACGGAGCTTTCGGCATTCCCACCTCAAGTAAAGAATCCACTAACGCCGCCTACGCGGCGCTTATGGTTAATGCGATCAAGGTTAAATCGAAACCGGCGTGTTCAAAACACGCCACTTTTTGCAATAAATTCCTCAATTCAGGTCGATTTTTAGCTTTCAAAAATACGGTTAAATATGATCTGGTGATTTGAATTTACCATTACTATTGCGTTAACGTGAGCGCGGAGGTGCTGCCTGCTTGCATTTTGTGTAGTGCAATCAGTAACTTGCGCCGCCCTGTCGCTTAACTGTTTCTCAAGGAGTATCTGCTAAACTACATCAAAATCGAAATGCGGTTTCCCGGCTGCCCCGAATGGCCAGTTTAGGAACTGAGAGTGTTAATATGGCGTACGTTGAAGGTTTCCGGCCGCTATCTGGAAATCGGGACACCCGGCCCAGGCGGCAATCGGGGGTGCTGCGCAAGGCGCACAGCACCGTTCCCGTCTCCCAGAGGGAGACAGGTAAGGGGGAGGATCCCCTGGCTTTTCGCGGGAAGCGCCGCTGGCTACTTCAGGAAGCCTTCGAACTTCTTCTTGAACTTGCTGACCCGGCCACCGCGATCGAGGATCTGCTGGTTGCCGCCCGTCCAAGCTGGATGCGTGTTGGGGTCGATGTCGAGGTTCAGCTTCTGGCCTTCCGAGCCATAGCAGGAATAGGTCTCGAATTGCGTACCGTCAGTCATCACAACGGTGATCTTGTGATAATTGGGATGAGTATCTTTTTTCATGGCGGGTCCTTCCGCGTGCGCTCTTGCGCTCTCGAATTCGTTGGATTGGTGTTGCTATACAGGACGAAACCCGGCGATGACAAGATCAAGCGTCATCGCGCGGTGCATATTCGCTACTTTTGTTGGCCCGCGAAGCCTGCGAGCCAGCCGGATCAGAGCAAGTGCGAAACCAGGCCATCGGCCAGCTTGGGTTCGAACCACGTCGACTTGGGCGGCATCACCTCACCCGCATCGGCTACCGCCATCAGCTGCGCCATGGAAGTGGCATGCAGCGCAAAGGCCACGGCCATCTCGCCGCTGTCCACGCGCCGCTCCAACTCGCTCAGGCCGCGGATACCGCCTACGAAATCGATGCGTTTCGCAGTCCGGGGGTCGCCGATGCCGAGGATGGGGCCGATGAGGTTGTCCTGCAGCAGGCTCACGTCCAGGCGCCTCACGGGGTCGTGCTCCGGGATCAGCCCCGGCTTGATGGTGAGCCGGTACCACTGCCGGCCCAGATACATGCCGAATTCGCCGGTCTTGCCCGGCTTGCATTGGCCCTGAACCTTTTCGACGGTGAAGGCGCCCTGCACCTTCGCCAGGAACTCTTCTGGGCTGTTGCCGTGCAAATCCTTGAGCACGCGATTGTAGTCGAGGATGTGCATTTGGTTGTCGGGGAAGATCACCGACAGAAAGTAGTTATAGGCCTCTTCTCCGGTGTGGTGCGGATTGGCGGCCTTGCGCGAGGCGGCCACGCGCGAGGCGGCGGCGGAGCGGTGGTGGCCGTCCGCGATGTAGAGGCAATCCATGGCGTCGAAGGTGGCCGTGATGAGATCGAGCTGTGCTGCATCGCTCAGCACCCACAGGGAGTGGCGCACGCCCGTGTCGGCGACGACGTCGATTTCGGGTGCGGCTGCAGTTACCTTCGCTACGAGATCATCGATGGCAGCGCTGTGCTTGTAGGTGAGGAATACCGGGCCGGTCTGGGCGTTGAGCGTGTCCACCTGGCGCACGCGGTCGTCTTCCTTGTCGGGGCGGGTGAACTTGTGCTTGCGGATACGGTTGGTGTCGTAGTCAGCCACGCTTGCGGCGGCGACGAGCCCAATCTGCTGGTGATCGCCCATGATCAGCCGGTAGAGGTAGTAGCAGGGCGCGCTATCCTGCTTCAGCACGCCTTCCGCGATCATGCGGCCGAAGTTTTCCTTGCCCATGGCGTAGACCGCGCGGCTATAGGGATCGGTGCCGGCGGGCAGATCGATCTCGGGCTTGGAAATATGGAGGAAGTTCCAGGGTTTGCCTTTGGCGCGTTCGCGCGCCTCGTCGCTATTGAGGACGTCGTAGGGAGGGGCGGCCACTTCGGCGGCTTTGCCGGAAAGGGGACGCAGGCCGGGAAAGGCGCGAATCAGCGGCATCAGGCGGGTTCCTGGTTGAGAGGTTTCAAGGCAGCGTATTAGAACCAGAGCCCCCGCCGGGTCAAACGAAACCCCTTACTAGGGCGGCCGATTTACTGCATAACTGGAATGACTGCTCCATCTTTGTCACGGGATTGAAGCTCACCATGGAAATCGCGATTACCGTTACCGCTGCCCCTTCGCAGGAAACTTTGCTGCTCGATGCCGCGGCGGCGCTGCAACGCGATTTGAACGGTGCGCTGGAGTTCCGCTGGCTCGCTGAGGGCGAGGCTATCGACCTGATCCTGCCTGCGCCGGAAAGTCCGCCGGATGTACCGACCGTTGCAGACCACGGACGGGCGGAGATCGCGCTCATCAAGGGAATGGTGGCGGAGGCCTTGGGAGACAGGCCACTGGACTGGTGCGTCCAGAGAACGGCCGGCCGTAGGAAGCGCATGCTTGCCGCGGATATGGACTCCACCATCATCGGTCAGGAGAGCCTCGATGTAGTGGCCGGGCTTGCGGGCATTGGGCCGGAGATTGCAGCGATCACCGAGCGCTCGACACGCGGCGAGGCCGATTTCGAGGCTAGCCTGCGCGAGCGCATCGGCCTGCTCAAGGGTCTAAGGGCGGCGGATCTGGAGCATTTGCTGCATGGTCGCATCACGCTCAATCCCGGTGCGCGGACGCTGGTCGAGACTATGAAAGCCAATGGCGCGCACACCGTGCTGGTTTCGGGCAGCTTCACCATTTTTACGCATACCGTCGCGGCCCGTGCGGGCTTCGCCAAGGAATATGGCAATACCTTGCTGTGGGAGAATGGCCACCTCTTGGGCATCGCCGAGCCGATTCTGGGCCGCGAAGGCAAGCGCGCCGCCGTCGAGAAGGAGGCTGCGGAGCATAGCCTTTCAGCCGCAGATGCGATTGCGGTGGGCGATGGCGCCAACGACCTCGACATGCTGAAGTGGGCGGGGCTGAGCGTCGCCTACCGGGCGAAGCCCATCGTGGCGGCCGGGGCGGACGCACGCATCAACCACACCGGTCTTACGTCGCTGCTCTATTTTCAGGGCTATACCCGCGACGAGTTCGTCAGCTAGCTGCGGGCTGCGCCCTCGCCCCATTCCTGCATCTGAGGCAGGGCGAGGATGGTTTGCATATAGGCCGTTGCAGCGCCATCGCTGCCGCCGAAGGACGCTAGATCCAGGCCGTACGTCCTGAAGCGCGTCGCGACGGGGGCGTACATCGCATCGGCGATGGTGAAATGGCCGAACAGAAATGGGCCGTCCGCGCCGAAATCGCGGCGCATTCCGCTCCAGATTTGGACCACGCGGCAGATGTCTGCCCGCGCCTGCTCCAAAGGCACGCGGCCGGCGATTCGCGCATGGAAATCCATCGGAAACTCCGTTCGCAGGGCCGGGAAACCGGCGTGCATCTCGGCGGAAATCGAGCGCGCCACGGCACGCGCCGCAGGCTCTGACGGCCAAAGCCGCGCTTCGGGCTCCAACTCCGCGAAGTATTCGCATATAGCGAGGCTATCCCATACCTGGAAGCTGCCGCGTTTAAGCACGGGCACCTTGCCGGACGGTGAATGCTGGGCGATCTGGGCCGCCGTATCCGGCTGCCGCAGCCGCACGGGCACCTCGCGGAAGGGGATGCCCGCAACCTTGGCCGCAAGCCACGGCCTGAGGCTCCAGGACGACCAAGCCTTGTCGCCTACGGCCAGAACGGTCTCTTCTTCCATGCAGCCTCCGGCGCAAAATGAGAATTCGCGTAGCTTATCCCATAGCGCGCTTGCCTGTTTCGACCAAGGCAATCCGCCGTGAGCGCTGCCGCCGCACGGCACGCGCTGGGCGAAAAATAAATGAGCCAAACTTGCGAGAAACTTGCGGCTCTTAACCGGACATTAAGATGCAACCGCTAAATTTTAGCAATTAGGGGCTGGTCCCGCGGGACTGGCCCTAAGCATTTGTGAGGCGTAGCGTGTACTTGTCGCGTGCGAGGTGGGGCGCAGAGAAGGTCACGCGTTTTGGAGCGGCAGTAGTCCGCTCCCTGCGCTTTCCCGCCCTCGCATTGCGGCGGGTTTTAAGCGGCCTCACGCGCGCTATTCTCCGATCGATCTGGCGTGGCCTCAAGCGGCTGGGGATCTGGTTCCTTCACGAATCCCCGCTTGCAGAACCGCGCCGCAGTGCGCACCGGCCGCTCCTGCGCCTCATTCCCTGGGTGTTGATTAGCGTTGGCTGGGTCGCGATAACGCTCGTCACCATCGCCTCCTATTACGCCTCGATCCTGCCCGATCCGCGCGAGGCCATGAACCTGAACGTGCCGCCGAACATCGCGATTTATGCGCGCGGCGGCGAGCTTATCGGCGAGCGCGGCGTCAGGCGCGCCTATGTGCCTCTCAAAGAGATATCGCCATTTGTCGTGAAAGCGGTGCTTGCGGCGGAGGACCGGCGCTTTTTCTATCATTTTGGCATCGATCCGGCCGCGCTTCTGCGTGCGGCGAGCACCAATTTGCGCTCGGGCGAGGTGCAGCAAGGCGGCTCGACGATCACCCAGCAGCTTGCCAAAAACCTGTTCCTCGATCCGAAGCGCACCATGTCGCGCAAGGCGGAGGAGTTCATACTGGCGCTGTGGCTGGAGCGCCGGTACACGAAGCAGGAAATCCTGGAGCTTTACCTGAACCGCGTCTATTTCGGCGGCGGCAATTACGGCATCGGGGCCGCGGCGCATTCCTATTTCGGCAAGGACCCGAAGGACATAACGCTCGCCGAGGCGGCTTTGCTGGCGGGCCTCATCAAGGCGCCCTCCTACTATTCCCCCAACGGCAACATGGATCGCGCCAGGGGCCGGGCCAAGGCGATCCTGCACACGCTCGCCGAAAACGACGAGATCGACATCAATCAGTATGCGGAGGCGGCAACCACGCGGCTCGAAGCGAAGCCTGCCCCGTCTAAGCCGGGCTTCGGCTTTGTCGCCGACTGGGTTGCCGAGGTCGCGCCGATGCTTACCAGCAAGGGCAATACCGATCTTGTCGTAGAGACGACGATCGATGTGAACCTGCAGATGACGGCGCGGATCGCAGTCGAGGACGTGATGCGCAACAAGGGCCGCACGGCGCATTCCTCCGAGGCTGCGGTGCTGCTGATGACCCCGGACGGCGCGATCCGGGCCATGATCGGCGGGCGCAATCACGCCGAAAGCCAGTTCAACCGGGCTGTGCGTGCGATGCGGCAGCCGGGTTCGGCCTTCAAGCCCTTCATCTATCTGGCGGCAATCGAGAACGGCTTCACCCCCGAATCGCTGATCGACGACAGCCCCATCGAAATCGGCGGCTGGAAGCCCACAAATTTCGGCAACGACTATCGCGGGCAGATAAACCTGCGGACTGCGCTCACGCATTCGAGCAACATGGCGGCGGTGCGGCTGGTTGAGATGGTTGGCGCTGGCCGCGTGGTGGAGGCTGCGAACCGGCTTGGCGTGCTGTCGGTGCGTAATGTCGGCATGACGCTGGCACTCGGCACGTCGGAGACGACGCTCCTCGAAATGACCTCGGCATTCGCGGTTTTCGCCAATGGCGGGCTTGCCGTGGTGCCGGAAGTGGTCGAGCGCATCAAGGACACCAGCGGGCACGTCCTGTTCGAACGCTCAAAGATCCCGCCGGCGCGCATCGTAAGCGCCCGCGCCGTAAGCGCCATGAACGACATGATGAACTCGGTCGTGGCCGGCGGTACGGGGCGCGCGGCATCGCTCGATTACTATCCGGCGGCCGGAAAAACCGGGACGAGCCAGCGCTTCAAGGATGCGTGGTTTGTCGGCTTTACGGCGCAGTGGGTGGGCGGCGTGTGGATGGGCAACGACAATGCGAGCCCCATGCGCAGCGTTACGGGCGGTTCGCTGCCGGCGGAGATCTGGAAGGAAGTCATGCTTGAGGCCCACAAGGGGCGGATGCCGGAGCCGCTGCCGGGAACGAACATGGACCCGGCCCTGTTGCAGCGCGCCGCCGAGGCTATCGGCATTGCGGATGTGCCGGCGCGCAATCCGGGCCGCAAGCGCGAGCCGTCAGACGACGCCAAAAGGGCTGAAAAGTCGAAGGTTCAAGCCTTAGCGGACAGCGGAGTACAGACACGCTAGCCCGCATTATTCACGGGATCGCGCGATGATGGCGCAGAGATTTGTTCCAGCAGGACTTTTGAGACCGGAGCCAATACCGGGCGTATTGGCGAGGATCGAAAAAGACATGATGGGACAAGGATCAAGCCAGGGCGCGCGCAGACCGTGAATAATGCGGGCTAGGCAAGGCAGGTCCATCGCCGGGCCACCCTTCTCGCCCAAGGACAGGCGCGCGATCCTACCAAAGCGGGACCAATGCCTGGCTGCTGCTAAGAACCGCAAGAATGAGCGCCACCGCCACCCCAGCAACGAAGGTTCCGGTTAGGCGCATCCGGCGCCACGCCCCCGATGAGAATAGCACCAATGATGGATTGGGGCGAACGCAGCTTGATGGGCCAGGAAAGCCAAGTCAGCCTAGCCGAGCGCGCCACGGGCAAGCCACTCCGCGTTTGCCTCGCAACGCCAGAGGGAAGCATTATTGATCCGCGAGATATTGAGATCGTCTTCAAGGAAGGCTTCAGCCCCGAATAGGGGCTTGAAGCACTTCTTCAACACATGTTTGCTGCCCAGCAGAATTGCAGTCTTTGCAGGAGTCCGCCCGGTTAATCGTCGCGGTAGATGCGCTCGCGGCGCTCGTGGCGCTCCTGGGCCTCAAGGCTCAGCGTGGCGACAGGGCGCGCGTCCAGGCGCTTGATGCCGATGGGTTCGCCGGTTTCTTCGCAATAGCCGTAGCTTCCGTCTTCGATCCGGGCCAAGGCCGCTTCGATTTTTGCAATCAGCTTGCGCTGACGGTCGCGGGCGCGCAGCTCGATGCCCCGGTCGGACTCGTAAGTTGCCCGGTCGGTAACGTCGGGATGCTGTTCCAACTCCTGCAAATTATCGAGAGTTTCCTTGCTTTCGCGAAGGATTTCGTCACGCCATGCAAGAAGTTTTTTTCTAAAGTAAGCGCGCTGGCGCTCATTCATAAAGGGTTCGTCTTCTGACGGCCTGTAATCTGGAGGCAGATCGCCACCGCCCATTTCGCCTCCTGCTCGCACAACACCCCAGCGATTGCAGTAAAACCGGGAATGATGCGGAATGCTCACAATCGCGGTATCGGGAAGCGTTATGACCTTCAACGCGCATTAAGTCAAGAAGTGAGAAGCTGTGCCTCCCAGCCGAAGCTGAACCGCCGCGTGCGTAATTCGTTTGACCTCGTGCCCTTACGTGCTTAAGCGGTAACACCAATTTCAGAGCGTATCGCGTGCTTGCTTGAGCCCCCGCAACGCCCGCGCCCTGATAGCCAGCAAGAATCACTCCATAAGGGGAAGCAACCATGCGCGTGTATTACGATCGCGATGCCGATATCAATCTGATCAAGGGCAAGAAGGTCGCCATCATCGGCTACGGCAGCCAAGGCCATGCTCATGCACTGAATTTGCGGGATTCCGGCGTGGCTGAAATCGCCGTCGCGCTGCGGAAAGGCTCGAATTCGGCCAAGAAGGCCGAGGCCCAGGGCCTCAAGGTGATGGAGGTCGCGGAGGCGGCGAAGTGGGCGGATGTCATGATGATGCTGACGCCCGACGAGCTGCAGGCCGATATCTATCGCGAGCATTTGCACGCCAATATGAAGGAAGGGGCGGCGCTTCTCTTCGCGCACGGCCTCAACGTTCACTTCAATTTGATCGAGCCGCGCGCGGATCTCGACGTCGGCATGGTGGCGCCGAAGGGGCCGGGGCATACGGTGCGGGCGGAATATGCGCGCGGCGCGGGCGTGCCCTGCCTGATCGCTATTGCGAAGGACGCAAGCGGCAATGCCCATGACCTTTGCCTTTCCTACGCCAGCGCCATCGGCGGCGGCCGCGCAGGCATCATCGAGACGAGCTTCCGCGAGGAATGCGAGACCGACCTGTTCGGCGAGCAGACCGTGCTTTGCGGCGGCCTGGTCGAGCTGATGCGCTCCGGCTACGAGACGCTGGTCGAGGCGGGCTATGCGCCGGAAATGGCCTATTTCGAGTGCGTGCACGAGGTGAAGCTGATCGTCGACCTGATCTACGAGGGCGGCATCGCGAACATGAACTATTCGGTCTCGAACACGGCCGAATATGGCGAATATGTCAGCGGCCCGAGGGTCGTGGACGCGGGCGTCAAGGAGAAGATGAAGGCCGTGCTGGCGGACATTCAGGAGGGCCGGTTCACGCGCGACTGGATGCTTGAGAACCGCGTCAACCAGACGAGCTTCAAGGCGATGCGTGCCAAGTGCGACAACCACCCCATCGAGGAGACCGGCCGCAAGCTGCGGGCGATGATGCCGTGGATCGCCGAGCGGCGGATGGTGGACAAGTCGAAGAACTAGAGAACTACATAACGCGCAGCAACCCCTCACCCTGTCCCTCTCCCATTGGGAGAGGGCTGGGGTGAGGGGTTGCTGCGCTAAGACTCAGGCACTCGGCACACGTCACCGCAGGAACGTAGAAACGCGCTCCTTCAGGTCCATGGCGGCGAGTACGAAGCCGCTGGAATCGTCGACGGCCTCTTGCCACAGCGAGATGTAGGTTGGCAGGGACGGGATGATGCGGCCCACCACTTCGCCATAGTCGAAATGCAGCTCCGCCTCGTACTTGCGGCATAGGCGCTGCATCTTATGGTTCTCGGCCACGCAGTTCATGTAGAGCCGCGATACGTTGCGGTTCCGGGCTGCGCGGATGATGCGGCCCAGAAGCTCCGTGCCGATGCCTTGGTTCTGGTGCGCTGGCTCGACCGAGAACGCGCCTTCCGCATCCGTGGGCTGGCCGTCGCCAAGCAGGCGCATTTCGGCTGCTGCGCGCATTTCTCCATCGGCGAAATAGCCGTAGACGAGGCACTTCGAGTCGCCGATATGCGAAGCGTAATCTGCGATGAAGTCATCGTTGACCGCCATGCCGAACCGCAGCCGGCGTGTCTGGCGATCGAGCCTCATCAAGTGGTCGCGGAACTTATCGCCCTCTGACAACCACAGCTTTCTAACTGTTCCTCCCCAGCGAGATTCAGCCATTGGAACCCCCTTCTGGGATCGCTAATGCACTATGAGCGCCAAATTGGTTGCGCTCCTTGAGTGCAAGTCTAACGAGCATAGGCGCCGCTTTGTAGCAATCAAATGTGACATATTGTGCAGTGCACAATAGCCGCACCACGCATACCGCCCATGCGATAGTTAACAAAGGGTGCAATCAGCGCGTGCCGGTCGATCCAAAACCCCCGGTGTTGCGGCCTGTAACGCTTAGGTTTTCCGCCTGTTCAAGGACCGCAACGACGACAGGTGTGATGACGAGCTGGGCGATCCGGTCGCCGCGGGCGATGCCGAATGCCTCCTTGCCGTGGTTTATGAGTATCACCTGGATCTCGCCGCGATAGTCCGCATCGATGGTACCGGGCGTGTTGAGCACGGTGACGCCGTGGCGGTGGGCGAGGCCGGAGCGCGGGCGGACCTGCGCCTCGAAGCCTTGGGGCAGTTCAAGCGAGATGCCGGTTGGGACCAGTGCGCGTTCGCCTGGGGCGAGGTTCAGGGGAGCGCCCTCCGCAATGGCGGCCGAGAGGTCGAGGCCCGCCGCAAGATCGCTTCGATAGGACGGGGGCGGCAGGCCCTCTCCATGCGGCAGCACCCTATAACGCATTGTTGTCACGATTGCCCGCCTCCGGCTTTCTGGAGCCATTCTACGGCGGCCTGCATCAAGAGCCGCGCCACTTCTTCCTTGCTCATCTCGGGCCAGCTCTGCACGCCTGAGCCGCTAATCAGATGAACGGTGTTCTTATCGCCGCCGAATACGCCGCCTTCGGGGGACACATCGTTGGCGACGATCCAGTCGCAGCCTTTGCGCTTCAGCTTCTTCTGCGCTTCGGCGACTGCGTTGCCGGTTTCGGCGGCGAAGCCGATCACGAGGGCCGGGCGGTTCGCGGTTTTCTCCGATAGCGTCCTGAGGATGTCCGGGTTCTCGATGAGCTTGATCTCAGGCGCGGACACCCCTTTCTTGATCTTGCCGGGCTGTACGGCGGCGGGCCGCCAGTCCGCGACCGCTGCGCTGAATATCGCGATATCGGCGGGCAGCGCTGCTTCTACGGCGGCCAGCATCTCCTGGGCCGTTTCGACGCGAACCGTGACTGCACCAACGGGGGCAGGCAGTCCGCCCGGTCCAGCCACCAGCGTGACGCGCGCCCCTAACCGCGCCGCCGCGCTTGCGATGGCGTAGCCCTGTTTGCCGCTGGAACGGTTGCCGATGAAGCGCACGGGGTCGATGGGCTCGAAGGTTGGGCCGGCTGTGACCAGCACATGGCGGCCTGCCAAGGGCTTTGCGTCTCCGGCCAGGAGCCGGCCGGCGGCGGCGAGGATCTCGTCCACCTCGGCCATGCGGCCTACGCCCCATTCGCCGCAGGCCATGCCGCCTTCGTTCGGGCCTACGAAATGGATGCCGTCCGCTTTGAGCTGCGACAGGTTCCGGCGCGTTGCCAGGTTTTCCCACATGCGCCAATTCATGGCGGGGGCGGCCAGTACAGGCTTGTCCGCCGCAAGCAGCACGGTGCTCGCGAGGTCGCCCGCGAGGCCATGCGCGAACTTGGCGAGCAGGTCTGCCGTCGCTGGCGCGATCACGATCAGGTCCGCCTCGCGGGAGAGGCGGATGTGGCCGATTTCCGTTTCGTTTTTGAGGTCGAAGAGTTCCGTAAAGGCCGGCTCTCCGGAGAGGACGGCGGCGGAAAGCGGGGTGATGAATTCCTGCGCGGCTGCCGTCAGCACGCAGCGGACGCGCGCGCCGCGCTCCTTCGCGCGCCGGATGAAATCCAGGCACTTGTAGGCCGCGATACCGCCGCCGATAATCAGAAGGATCGACTTTCCCTGCATAGCTGCTCCCTGCTTGGCGCCGCGATCATATCGCGCCGGCAAGCTCGCGTCATCTCACCCTTGGGGCCTGCCGGGGATCCGGTCCGTTAAGCTGAAAATGCTCATTTTGTCCGTTTTGGATCATGCTTCGATGTTGAGCTAATATAGCAGATACACCTTTAGGATGTATTAAGCGCCGGCGCCTCCATTTATCGCTTTGATTTACAACGATAAAACCGATACCGGGAGGGCAGATGGAGCGCCATTCGCCGTTAACACTCAGCCTACGATTATAATTAACCGTAGTTTTCAAAGCTGAAAATCGACCCCAAACGGCGAATTTTTGACAGAATTCGGCCTGTTTCGAACATGACAATTCCGGATTAACTATGTTCGCATTTACCATAACCTGGCCGTAGGTGGCGCGAACGGAATGTTAACTTCCGGCGGGGACGCCGCTATTGCGCCGGTTCGTGCAACATCACGCTGTCATCGCGGGTTGTCCCGATGCCTTTTCGGCTGGGCCTCCAATTTCGATAAAGGTGCACCAGATTTTGGTTCGCGCGCGGGCTTCGGGCGGATATTCCGGGTGTAGTCTTAGACAGGAGCGGGAAAGCATGAAGCCAAAGGCACGAACCGCGATTTTTGCGACGCTCGCGGGAGCGGGAGCGCTAGTTGCGGCACTCGATGTACGTACGCTCGGTCCAGCGCTTCTCAATTTCCCTACGGTCTTCAGCCGGACCGGGCTTGTCCGCAACATCGCCTACGGGCCGGAGCCTTGGCGGCGGCTGGATATCTATCTGCCGGCCGGGCACGCGGCGCAAAAGCTTCCGGTGATCGTGTTCTTCTATGGCGGGCGCTGGACGAGCGGCCAGAAGGAAATCTACCGCTTTGCCGGGGATGCCTTCGCAAGGCGCGGGTTTATCGTGGCGATCCCCGATTATGCCAAATATCCGGCGGTGCGTTTTCCGGGCTTCGTGGAGGATGGCGCAAAGGCGCTTGCCTGGGTTTCGGATCATATCCTGGAGTATGGCGGCGACCCGGCGCGCATCTTCGTTGCGGGGCATTCGGCTGGCGCACATACCGGCGCGGTGCTTGCGGCCAATCCCGCCTATCTTGCGCATGAAGGCAAGGACCGGAGCGCCGTGATCCGGGGCTTTGCGGGCCTGGCCGGGCCTTACGCATTCACGCCGGATGAGCCGGATCTGATGGACATATTCGGGCCGCCGGAACGCTATCCGGCCATGCAGGTCACGACATTCATCGATGGAACGCAGCCGCCGATGCTGCTGCTTTACGGCGATTCCGACACGACGGTGAAGCGCTTCAATCTCGACCGGCTCGAAGCGCGCATCCATGAAAAGGGCGGCGCGGTGAAAAGCGTCATCTACCCTGGGACGGATCATTTGTGGATCGTGGGCGCGCTTGGCTGGGTGGGGTTCCGCGGGCCGCCGGTAGCTGACGATGTCGCTGCATACTTCGCTTCGCTGAAGTGAGCGCTTCCGCGCAAACCCGTCTGGCCGGGCCCGGCGCGGCAAAAGGTGCGCGGGCGTGTTGTGGACAGGGAAACGTGGCAGAGCCACCAGGCACGATTGTGGTAACCCTAGCCCTCCGGCCCGCGCTCGAAGATTATATACCGGCGGCCACAAATTTCGACCGCTTTTTGTCATTGACGGAGGCACCGGGGGCAAGGCCTTGGGCGCAACGGTCTGCCCTGAACTAAGGTCACGCCCCTCACCCTGTCCCTCTCCCCATGGGAGAGGGAACGCCAGAAATTCCGCTGCGGGTAATTCAGGGGTCCCTTCTCCCAGGGGGAGAAGGACAGGATGAGGGGAGAGACCTTAGTTCAGGGCATGGGGGCAAGGTCAGGTGTTAAGCCTTTCCGTTTCCGGGGCTTGAGGGAGTTTCTGCCTTGGGTTCTTCCAGCACGCATTTCTGCCCGCCAAGGGGAAGACCCGTGCAGGCCAGCACGCCCTTTGCATGGGAAACGAGGGATTCCTGCTGCGTGTTTGCAGAGGGTAAATTTTGCTCAGCCGCGCATGCGGACAACAACGCGAGCAACACCAACGGAAAACAAACACGGGCCATGACGACCTCCGCGTCAGTCTGGGTAAATCTGCAATCGATGCTTGCTCCGGCGAGGTGATTCGGGCAATAGGGAAATTGTATCCAATTTATGAACGCTGGGAATCGCGGGCAGGCGATTGGTTGAGGTTTTGCCAATAAGCATGGTCTCTCCCCTCACCCCAACCCTCTCCCCATGGGAGAGGGAGTCCGGTCGCAACCGCTGAGATGGCGTCCCCCTCTCCCATGGGGAGAGGGACAGGGTGAGGGGCGTAACCTTAGTTTGGAGTTCCATGCCTCACCTTTGCGCGGATTCGGCATTGCTTAGCACAAAGGCATCGACCCGCAGGCCCACCGGCAATTTCACGTCCGGATCGAGGTCGATCAGCACCTGCAGCACCTTCATGTCCACCTTTTCCGCAGGCAGGCCCGTCGAAACGGCCTTGGCGCCGAAGCGCTGCGAGACGCGGAAAACCGTGCCGCCAAAACGGCGGTCCGGATAGGCGTCGGCGGTTATCTCCACGCGCTGGCCTGCCGTGACGCGGGCGACGTCGGTCTCGTCCACCTCGGCGCGCACCCTGAGTTTCTTCAGGTCGCCAACAATGGCGATCTGCGTTGGATCGACATTGGTGACGGCTTCGCCTGCGACACGCAGGCGGCGTAAGATCGTGCCTGCAACCGGCGAGCGGATCAGGGTTTTGTCGAGGAGGGATTCCGCGAGCGCGACGTCTGCCTCGGCGGAAGCGACTTGCGCGCGGGCCGCTGCGAGGTCTTCCGCGCGGGTGCCGGCTTCCAGGAGGGCCAGCCGTTCGGCGGCGGTTGCCTTTCGCGCTTCGCTGGCGTTGAGGGACGAGAGCGCCAGATCGAGGGCAGCTTCCGATGCTGTACCGGATTGGGCGAGGGGCTGCTTGCGGCCGTAGTCGCGGCGGGCGAGGTCGAGGTTGGCCTGCATCTCCGCGAGGGCAGCGCGGGCTTGCCGCAGCTCTTCGGGGCGCGCGCCGTTCAGGGCCTTGTCGAGTCCGGCCTTCCGGAGCGCCAGTTCCGCGCGCGCCGAGGCCAGCCGGGCGGCCTGTTCGCTGTTTTCGACCACGGCGATGATCTGGTTGGCCTCGACGGTGTCGTTTTCCTCGACGCGCATTTCCTTGATTACGCCGATCACCTGGGAGGCGACGAGGTGCTCTTCGCCGGCGGGTTCGACGAGGCCGGGGGCGGCAACGGCGTAGCGGCTGGGCAGGGCGCTGCTTGGGGGCTCCGTGGGGGCGGGCGGTTGGGCCAGAGCGCATGTAGCGAAAATGCCTAGCGCGGCAATGCAGGCGGTTACGCGCAGTGCAAGTGAGGAGAGATAGGTTGTGCCGGTTCCACGGTCCTGCCCGGATCGGAGGGCTACTCCCCTCATCCTGTCCTTCTCCCCATGGGAGAAGGAACCCCAGAATGACCCGCAGCGAGAGTTCGAGCGTCCCCTCTCCCATGGGGAGAGGGACAGGGTGAGGGGAGATTCCCCAGTTCATTGCTCTGCCCGGTGTCCAGGTGCTGGATCATGAGTTGTCTCCTGTAGCGGGGACCGCGGTGGCAGCCGGCGTGACAAGGCGGCCGTCTTCGAGGCGGATGATGCGATCCGCGAGGTGCACGATTCTTGGGTCGTGCGACACGACCGCAACGGCGCGGCCGTAGCTATGGGCAAGCATGCGGAACAGCTCCATGGTCTTGAGGCCGTTTTCTGCGTCGAGTGCGGCCGTGGGCTCGTCGGCCATGAGGATTTCGGGGCCGGCGGCGAGCGCGCGGGCGATGGCGACGCGCTGCTTCTGGCCGCCGCTGAGTTCGGCGGGGTAGGCGTCGAGCCGCTTCTCAAGGCCGGTTATGGTCAGAAGCTCCCGGGCGCGGGCGCGAGCCGCATTGCGCTCGCCCCTGGCCAGATCGAATGCGACCAGGACATTCTCCGTTGCGGTCAGCGTCGGAAACAGATTGTGGGCCTGGAACACAAAGCCGTAGTGCTTGAGCCGCAAAGCGCCAAGCTTGTCCCCGGACAGGTGCTTGATGGACCGGCCATGCAGCAGGACTTCGCCTTCGGTCGGGTGCAGGAGGCAGCCCAGGATGTGGAGCAGCGTGGTCTTGCCGCTGCCGGACGGCCCCATAAGGAGCAGAAGTTCGCCCTTCCGGACCTCGACATCGACGGAATGCAGCGCCGTGAACGCGGTCGATCCGGTGCCGTAGGTGTGGCTGATGCCCTGTGCGGAGATGACGGGTTCCATCAGCGAAATACCCCGGCCGGGTCGATGGACGTGACCTTGTTGAGCGATACGATGGAGGCGGCGGCGCACATCAACTCGATGACGGCGCCGATCCCGAGCGCCATCCACCAGGTCATTTCGGGGGCTGCACTTTCGTTGCGCCCGAGATAGACCAGGACCAGTGCTATCGCCATGCCCACGAGATAGCCCAGAAACCCGCCGATCAGCGCCTGCTTGAGCACGATGGCGTAGAGGTAGGAGCGCGGGCCGCCCATGGCCCGTATGGTGGCATATTCGGGCAGGCGGTCCATGGTGCTCGCGTAAAGCGTCTGCGCGGCGATGACGACACCCACGAACAGCGCCAGCACCGCGCCGCTGATCACGGTAATGCCGGCGCCCGTCGAGAAAAGCCAGTAGTTGCGGCTGCGCGTAGAGAACTCGTCCGCGGTCAGCACATCGGCTCCCGGCACGTTCGCCCGCAGCTCCTTGGCGACGGCCTCCGGCGCGTAGCCATCGGCGACGCGCACCAGCACGTAGGTCATCGGGTCGGCTTCTTGCGCGAACGCCATCGCCCGCGCATGGCGGAGCGAGGTAAAAATATACGGGGACTGCGTGAACGTGCGGATGCCCGACGTAAAGCCCGCCACGCGGACGCGATGATCGTTGATCTCGAAAAGCTGGCCGATGGACGCGACGCTGAGCTTCTCCGCGTACAGCCGGTCCAGGACGACGCCGTCCGGGCTCAAGAGCAGGTCGCGGGCGTTGGCGCCGGACAGGAGGTTCCAGGGCTTGCCCATTGTGGCATCCGGATTGATGCCGGCGACAAACACGGTCTCGCGGACGCCATCGGTGCGTTTCCAGAAGCCAAAGCCGAGCAGGTATGGTTCCGCGGCGGCAACGCCTGCCACTTTGAGCGCCTGGAAGCGGCGGCGTTCTTCGAGGGGGGTGGCGAGGTCGACGGTCCTTATGCCGTGCGCGGTGATCCAGAGATCGGCGCCGGCGTTATCGACCAGGATCGATGTCGTGTGCATGAAGTTCAGGAGCATGCCGAGCTGGATGCCCATGAGCAGTGTGGAGAACGCGATGCCGACGAGCGTCACCGCGAAGCGCATGCGGTCGTGCACGAGGTTGCGCCAGGCGATGAGATAGGTTAGCCGGGGCTGCCACGCAGGCGCCTTGGCGATAGGCCGGAACTGTGCTTCACCGAAGCCGCTGGCTTCCATGGAAGACAAGGCGGGGCCTCCCTATTTACGCCGTACCGGACAGCGGCAGGATTAAGCGCCGGCGGCGGTCCCTGCCCGTACGATTGCCGCTCAAACTTACCGTTCAAAATTACCGCATTCCGGGCTGCCCGCCCGGCGGGGTGCTACTTGAAACCGCACGTTCCATGCTGTGCATTAGATCTGAACGGTGTTAAGATGCAGAGTGGCAGCTTATTTGAACAGTGTCAAGATGGCTGGGGACAGCGGCGCGGCGGCAAAGCCTGCGGAAAAGCGGAGCAGTATTACGGCGCGGGAGCATTATCATCACGGCGCGCTCAAGGATGCCCTTGTCGCGGCGGCTGAGGCGATCCTGCTGGAGAGCGGCGTGACCGGCTTCACCTTGCGCGCCGCAGCCCGCCGCGCAGGCGTGTCGCCATCGGCCCCGGCGCATCATTTCGGCGATGCGGCCGGGCTTCTGACCGAGGTGGCCGCGAGGGGGTTCGAGGACCTTGCGAAAGACCTGCGCGCAGCGGAAGAGCGCGCCGGGGGCAGATCCTGCGCCCGTCTGAGAGAACTAGGCACGGCCTACGTTGCCTATGCGCTGAAGCACCCGGCGCGGGTCCGGCTCATGTTCCGGCGCGATATGTGCGATCCGCAATCCGAGCGGCTAAAGCAGGTGGGAAACGAGGCGTATGCGTTTCTGGAAAATGCCGTGCGGGCGTTCTGCGGCGTAGCGCCCGAGGAGCCGTGCGACTCCCGTACGATGGGGATGATTTTGGCGGCGTGGTCGATGGTTCATGGCTTCGCCCAGCTTGCCCTGGACGGCGCTTTCGAAGCTGTTGCAGAGAGTGGCATGGCCGAACTGGGGGATCTGGAGACGATACTGAACCAGATGATGTCCGCGATGCTTGGCGCGCTGGCCGGAATGGCGCCCGCAAAATAGGCCGGGCGCTCCAGCCAGGCGCCGTCGAGCAGCACCGGCTTTCTCGCCTAAAGCGTCCGGCCATCCGGCGCGGGTTTGGCGGACATGATGGTGCTGAACACTTCCTGCCCGCGCTCCGATATTTTGAGCTCGACCGTCAGATTGTCGCCGGGCTCGAAGTTGATCGCCGCCGTCGACAGCACTTTCGATTCGCCTGCGCCAAGGCTGATCCGCCCCGCCTGGCGCGAATTCCGATTTGCCGCCGTGGCTCTTGCGCGTCACGGAGAGGGTGAAATCGAGGCCATCGGCTTTGTCCAGCGCCAGCGCGTGTCCGGTGATTTGCACCATGTTCCGCCCCTGGGCAGGTTGGATCTCAAGCCAGCCCATGGCCTGCTGTGCGTTTGCTTCTGTCACGGTCAGCCCCCCGGCAATTGCGAAAACCGCCGCTGCCCAGGGCCGCAGAAACCTGCGTCCCGGAAAGCGAGCGTCCGCTGAATGAAGTGCGCCAGCTGTCATGGTTTCTCCGTTACTGGTTCAAGCGTGATGCCGTGAGCAGTCCAGCGCGTGCTGTATTAGCGCTGCCGGCTTTCACGATCCTGACGCCTATCATGGCACCGATTTTCCGCGCTTCAAAACTGCCTGATTACGATCTGCGGGGCGTTCTGTCCCGCCGTGCCGGACTGCGTCACGCCGATCGAGTAGCCGTTGCCATATTGAAGGATCTGCGCGCCGAGACCTGCGCCGTACTGTTCCGTGCTCGCCTTGTTGTTGTCGCCCAGCTGGACGATGGCGGCTGAATTCTGCTGGCCCTGCTGGATTATGCTTGCCGTGTTACCTGTGCCGTTCTGCTGGATTTGCGCGCTGTTTGCGAAGCCAGCGCCGAGGATCGCCTGCTGCTCCACGGACGCGGCATTCCCGCTGCCGGTCTGGGCGATGATGGCGATGCCGCCGGGGATTTGCGGCACGTCGACAGCCGGATAGGTGATGGTTTGCTGGGCCGGCGCGGGAGATGCCGCGGCAATGAGCAGCCAAAATCCAAGAATACCTAATGGCTCAAATCCTAAACGCATGTCTTCCTCGTGAAATTTTCGGCGCTATCGCCGTCTGGGCTGCTTGAGCGCAAGGTTGCGGCCATGCGCCCGGCGACAGAAGGGGGCCGGTCCGCCTCCGGCCCCAGTCCGGGAACACGCCCTTCCTCTAAAAAATGCGGCTCAGTGCTGCGTGACGGTCACCGCGTTACCGGTGCCGGACTGTGAAGCTAGGGCGGTGTTGGTCACGCCGGTAATGGCGGTCTGGGTGATGTTGGCCCAGTTGCTGCTGCCGCTCTGGCTGACGGTGGTCAGATTGATGCCGCCGTTCGCCGTCTGGGTGACGCTGACGAGATCGCCGTTGCCTCCGCCCTGGGTGATGGTGGACGAGTTGGAGCCGCCATTGGCGGTTTGAGTTGCGTCCGCGAACACGGCGGATTTTATCGCCTTTGCCTTTGATTAAAAATACGTTGACCCCATTGTCAACATACATGCTCTTTATTTTTAGATCGCATACCTCGGCCCGGCGCAAGCCGTGATAAAGGAAGGTCGATAATATCGCGCGGTCCCGCTTGCCTTTGATGGTGTAGGGCAGGGGGGCAGATAGAAGCTTTCGGGCTTCAGCTTCGTTGATGATCTTGGATTTACCAATGTGGTTATCAACACTTGGCCGTGATATGACCTTAAAAGGGTTGGCTTTCATGGCTCCCGTTGACCACAAAACCAGGTAAATAAAGCGGAAACAGACGACAATTTCCGCGCCACAGCCCCGTTTCCGATGAGTTTGGGGGTGTCTTTAGGGATTTTATCAGCGATTTTGTAGCCAGGGCCGTATTGCAGGGCCAGTTTCCATTGAGTTATGTGTTTGGCGGTGATTTTGGATAGTCTTCCGGTTTCTTTATGCCGAAGTATTTTTTGAATTGTAGCAGATCAGTTTTGTAGTAGCGGGCCGTCTCGTGCTTTTGGTCCTGGCGTTTTCAGCCAGACGTCCTCGGAAGGCAGAGGGGCAAGCGAAGTCATTTCAGGGTCGTTGAGCAGGGTTATTTTGTTGGCGGTTCTTTTCATAAAATATTTTACTATTGGTTAGGTATATAATCAATAGTTATATTTACTATCGGTTATAGATGTAATCAAGAGTATTTAGACCATAAAACAAACAGCCGCTCGTCCAGGCTGTTTCTTTATCTCCTAAATTAAGACCTTACATGACTGCTTTATGCCATTAAGCAGTGACCCCTGCTGGGCCTGCTCGTACTCACTCGAAGTAACGCCAATTAATTCTATCCTTGAATCCACTGCCACCGTGGCATTTGCTAACAAGCTAATTTTATCAAAAACAGACATAGCTTTGAAATCATCGGAAACAACAATTACATCTATATCACTATCTGCCCTGGGAGAACCATTAGCATAAGACCCAAACAAAATAAGATGCTCAACACCAATATGCTTTGACAAGAAATCCTTAAGCTCAATAGCTAACTGCCCTAAACTATGTTTTGTTTTAAGCATCCCATCAGCTCCTTTGCTCTTTCAAAATAAAAACCTGCCTTTTGCTGATCAATAGCTTTTACCAAATCCATTATACTGCCCGGGTAACGATGCCCTAAATAAAATTGGTTTAATTGAGCACAAATATTCTTATCGTCATCTGATACAGTTAATTGCAAAATATCTATCAAATACAGTAAATTGTGAGTTCTCGGCGGTATTTCACTTTTCTTGGACACAAATATGGCTTTTAATGTCTTTTCTATTGCTTGCTGAGACATAAAAGTCACATATAAATACCGGCCAGTGTCTAACATCGCTTTAGCAGTCTCCAAATCGTACTCTGCTAAATTTATCCATGCTTTTACTTGGTCGTCGTTCATAATAAATTATAACACGGGTATGCGTCGATTTATTTATTTTTTATTCCTTATTTATTTCTTCCCCCTTGACTCCCCTTTTAAGAATTTCGGCAATGCCGTTAGGAATTCTCTCACACCTATTAGATCCATGCCATCGTGATACTCGCGCTCTTCTCCTCCATAAACAAGATAACATTTGGCCATTGGATAATCAGCTTTAAAGGCTTTTAATCCGCTAAACATCCCTGAATTAACCCTGGAAGAAGATTTGCTTTCAATGGCAATAATACCTTTTTCGCCATACAACACAAAATCCACTTCCTTCATATTAGATGTGCGCCAATAATAAATATCATAACCCAATCCAAGCGCGTCATTGACTGCGCGTAATTCTTGCAAAATCAAGGTCTCCATAGCAGCGCCAGCGACGCTTTGGGGCATATCCAAAGGCCCAATAGGGCGAATACTTCGATAAACACCCACGTCAAAATAATAAAATTTATGGTGCATAACCATACGACGTTTGGCTTTTTTGGTAAACACCGGTAAACGTATGCCCACCAGGAGATCTTCCAAAATGTCAAAATAATTTGTAACTACCGTACGCTCAATAGCTGCTTCCCTGGATATTTCCGCATAATTGAGGACTCCCCCTTGCGAAAAGCTAGCAACTTCCATAAACCGGGAAAATGCCCCTAAATTACGAGTCAGTCCCTCTTGCTTGACTTCATTCTTCAAATAATTAAGTACATATCCCTTCAGATATTTTTGTGGGGTTTTGCCCAGGTACGCTTTGGGCAAATGCCCAAATTGTAATGAGCGAAGCAGGTCAAAATGCGAACCTAACTCCAGAGCTGATAGCGGATGGAACGAACATGTCGCTGCACGGCCACCTAATAAATTAACTCCTTTGCGTCGCAATGACCGTGCGCTTGAGCCGGTTAACACAAATTTATACTGCTTTGAATGGATAAGTCTATGAACTTCATGAAGCAATGCCGGCACAAACTGGATTTCATCTATGATGATCCATTCTTTTGTGTCTGTTGGGATCATATCGCCCAACAGATTGGGGTGAGCTAAAAGTCGATCTCGTGTGGCTGCATTAAGCAAGTCAATATAGACCGCTTTGGGATATTGCGTTTGAACCCATGTCGTCTTGCCTGTTCCGCGCGGACCAAACAAGAAGAAACTTTGATCATCGGGGGGTGTCAGTATTCTCTTAATCATGTTCTCATTCTGCATATATTTATGAGATTGTCAATCTTAATTTGTATAACATTATGAGATATCCTGTGGCGATTTTCCCTGTTTGTTTTTCTTAACGCCACAATCCCCTTTAATGCCCGATCAACTTTAAACACGCCATTTTGCCTTCAAAATAATTTGTAACTTTACCTTAAATTAAACAGTCCAATCCTCGACTAAAAGACCCGGCACACGATTAAATTCATTAATATTGTGTGTAACGAGCGTCCCCTGGTTGGCTACAACGGTAGAGGCAATTATTAAATCATTAGGACCGATACTCTTTCCATCTTTTTCAAGATCATACCGAATTTTTGCGTAGGAAATAGCCGCTTGTGTATTAAAAGGCACGACTTCGTATGGTTCCAAAAATTTTTCTACCAAATGGGCATTCTTTTTCGGATTATCAGATTTTAAAACACCTAATAAAAGTTCAGCCTGAACAATTGAAGGAATTTTAATATGATCAGGGACACAGCTTTGTAACTGTTTTTTAATGGCAGAGAACTGGCCCCGTAATCCAAAAATACACGTATCCGTGTCTAAATAGTAATTCATAAAATTTGCCGTTCTCGATCTTTCGAGAATTTCATTTGAGCTGGTCGTTTAAAAGAACCATCTTTTAAAGCGCCAAAAAGATCAAAATAATCCCTGGGCCAAGCTGTTTTTAAAGAAGACACAAGATGTTTTTTCACCCATTTAGATATCGAATCATGCTCCTTTTCAGCGGCAATTTCTATTTGTTTAAGAGTACTGTCGTCTATATAAATACTAATTTGTGCCATATCCCCACCTCCTATATTGAAAGTATAGCAGGTTAAAAAATAAAGTCAAGTATACTGACAAGTATATTAAAGTATGCGTAAAAGTATCTGTATGACAACTGTTGGGTCCTACTAAGTGCGTTGTCAAGAATTGATTTTCGCATTTTAAATTCTTTCATCTTTCAATCTTCTTTTGTGGCGATCATCTATTATAGGGGGACGTTCAGGGGGGCTTAATTTCACTGCTATTTATAATTCCCCCTGCGGGGCTAAAAAATAGACGACCTTTACCGCACAATAGGAGAGAAAAAATAAAAAAAGTTGCTTCGTGGCTCGGACTGTTTGATGTGAAACGCATACGGATAACCCCATCCGCATAGATGTATTTGTTGTGTGAAACGAATGAAATTAGTCAGCCCCCACGAGTGCCGGTATTTTCTACAGGATTTTCCCTGTGGCAGCCGTAGAATGGCTCAAAAATCGCCGTATTGGCTGTTTAATCGAATGAATTTTAAAAAACGACCCTTTCCCCCTGGTACCACCTATGGCCACGGTGGTTCCATTTAAAACAAATCATGCCATGAATTAGGAACTACCCGCCATGCAAAGGCCATTCCTGATGAATTATGTCCTGGCTCGAAGCCGGGTATGGCCTTTTCTGTAACTTTACAAACCTATTTAAACCAGTCTTTTAAATCTTGATCGTCACTTGTTTCCACATACGCCGCAGTAATTAATACCCAAAACCAATCGAACATACTCTCCCCCTCCGGCTCCCTATTGGGCCTACCCCCTATTGCGTGGTTTCCCCTATTTCAAGAAGCGTTGCTATCCTATCAATTACTTCTTCCGTGATTTGTACGGGCATTTTCTCAACAAATTTGGCTTCCCGTGATCTCCAATCAAAATTCTTTACCTGATCTGCTAAAATAACCCCTTGGATCTTCTGGCCATCTGGAACACTGACCTCAAATGGATACCCCTTTATTTGGTTAGTAATTGGACAGAATAACACCAATCCTGACCTTTTGTTATATTCAATCGGAGAAACAACAATGGCGGGACGCTTCCCAGCTTGCTCATGGCCAGACTGTGGTGAAAAATTCAACCAAACGACATGGCCACGATCAGGGACATAAGGATGCATTAGAAAGCCTCCAGTCCTTGGCTTATGCCAAAATCTACTTCACGATGAATATTGGAATCTGTGATCTTGGCTAAAAGATCCTTTAATGAGGTCTTCTTTTTTAGCGAAGCAATAATTAAATTTCCTTCTTTGACACCAATATCAACGGTCGTGCCCTGGCTAATGTTTGCTTCTTTGGCAAATGCTCTGGGTATTCTAAACGCCAGACTATTTCCCCATTTTTGAATTTGAACGTGCATAAGAATCTCCTTTCTGATGTATCTACAAAGAGTATACAATTTAAAATTCTTCCTGTCAATGATTCTTGTTTTTCGTTGCCGATTTATCTTAAATATTTTTCGTTTTGCCCGTTCTCGAAGCTCAACCTTTTCACATCTAACAGTCCGAGCCACGAAGCAACTTTTTTTATTTTTTCTCTCCTATTGTGCGGTAAAGGTCGTCTATTTTTTAGCCCCGCAGGGGGAATTATAAATAGCAGTGAAATTAAGCCCCCCTGAACGTCCCCCTATAATAGATGATGGCCTTTATTTTTTTCTTAAATCGTTGTAAAACTAGCAGTTATAGCTGCTACTTTTATTCTTTTCGTAAAAGTAAAAAATTTGTTCTAAAAACCAAAACCGTTGTAAAAACTGCAGCCATCACTGCAGTTTTTATTTTTATCCGTAAACGTAAAAATAGTCATGACCTGTCAATGAATTAAATTCGAACATTTTGAATTGACCGCAGTATTGTTGGCCCGGCAACCATTAGATAAGGCCTAATCTTAGGCCTACAATTAGCTTAAGCGGCCTTAAATCAAGCTCCCCCACCTTCTCTTAAGCTGATAATCCCTGGAAGCATTGCAGGGGCCCGCCTTCTCTCCAGAATTGGCCTATCAGGGGTCAATGGAACCTCAGGACATTGGGCTCCTAGTCAAATTTCTTAAGGAGTATCTGGGACTATTTTCCAATCGCTTCCGGGCTGGTATTTTGTGTCCGGCCCAGGGCTGATCAACGACAATTATAATTAAGCAACCAATCAAATAAAGCCTTAAAGTTGGCCTATAATCCGCCCTGGGGCAGCTTAAAATTACTCTGCTGTCCTTGTGCCACTCCCCCCATTGGATAGGCTCTAATGACCTTACGGGGGATTTCTGGAGATTCCCCCGCGCTTTTTTAGATGGGGGCTATCCCTTTAAATACTTGCTTTGGATAATCCAGCCTCAACGGCTTTTAAAAAAATACGTTTGATCAATGATATCTTTTGTAGCACAGACAGGTGCATTAGGTCTGCGAAAGCAGAAATGAAAAAATTGACTGATTTTTTTGGGGGGGGTGAATTTAAACCGCCATATCCTGCATGCGGCCTGGGGGTGGCCGCCGCGGGGATAGGGTTTAAAACTTTTCAATTAACAGCTTAGATGTAATCTACTTTTAGATGGCAATATGTACGAAAAATATATCCAGTCCAAAATCACTGAATGTATGGATATCCGAATAAACATATAAGCCTTTCTTAAGGAATTAAAGTTCAATCCCAAGTTTTCCAGCTTCTCTTTTAATATGATCGGTAAAGACCGCTCCCCTGCTCTTGTTTATCCCGGAAATTTCATCTGTTTCCCGTGTAAGGCTTAAACACTTATAAATGCTTTCTTCATGGTCCGCAAATTTTGAAACAAGTTTCCTGTAAAATGGTATGGATTTCTGGTCATTTAAGGCTGTTGCTATTTCCTGAACAAGCCCCTCGTGTTTTATCCGGATTAAGGCATCTATTTCGCCGATATGCTGGCTGGATCCTCGTATAGACAAGCTTCTTTTATGATTAAATCCAGTTGGTTCATTCTTCGTTGTCTTTAACGTTTTTAGTAATGTTAATAGTGGTGTTAATAGTAGTATTGTTAGTGGGACTTTGTGGTGGTAGGTCATTAGACATTTTGGCGGTACCTTTGGATTTTTTAGTGGTGCCTACCCTATTTTTGGTGGTAGCTACCATCATTTTGGCGATAGTTCTTATTTTTTGGATCTCTTTTAATAAATATGTTTCAAGTTTCCTCAGCTCATCTATTTCCTCTTTATTTGCGGAATGATTCGGTTCTAATTTTTCAATTTGATATGAAATATAATCGGGTAAAAAATAGGAATTCCGGTCAAACCCGTTGTTAGTGGATGTATTCTTTACCTTAAAAATCAGGCCGCTTAAACAAAGGGAATTGATTGCCCTTCCTACATGTTTTGAGTTTAACCCGGTAGCTTTGGCTATAGTAGATAAGCTGGGCCAGGCCGTCCGTTCTTTAAAGTTATAAAACTTACATAGAGCTATATAGACTTTGGTTGCGGAACCGCTAAGGTCGCCCCAAGCCGCATTTTCAAAAACGGAATTCGGAATAAGTGTATACCGGGTTTCGTTTTTCATTATTTTTCTTTATTCTGGATTTTGTATAAATCCTTTATGGTTTTTAATTCAGTGTCTTTTTCAATCAAAGAAGTTTTAGTCTGGGACAATTCATTGTCCTTTGATGAAAGCTCCTGATCCATAGAAGAAATCTTTTGTGATAATTCATTGAGCTTGTTTGATAATTCTTTATGAGACGACCACCATATCCCCCCTGCTATTATTGATACTCCGACTAGCCAGAACAAAGAGGTTTTCCAGATGGCGGCATTTTTCTCCATAACACTTTTTTTATCTTCTAATTCACGAAGCCTTTCCCGGTCTTTTTGGTGGGATTCAACAAATTCTTTAATATGCGGGGAGATAGTTTTGAGCATGGCCTCAAACTGTTCCTTTGATTCAAAAGTTCGAAGTCCTTTTGAAGCTGTTTCTTCTGCAGTCTGCGGTTCCTGAGATTCAGGTTTTGTAAAAGACGCATGGGTAGTGCGCGGGTTCTCTTTTATATATTTTGCGATTTCAGCTTTATTAAGATACAAAGCCGGTCGGTTTCTGATGCTCGCATATTTTTTGGACCAGTCTAAATCAACTGCTTTATTGCGGGTCTGCCTGTCCCCCAGCATAAGCATTTGAGCGGCCGTTTTTATATCCACCCATTCCGGGTTGTTAATGATATCGTTTTGATCAGGGCCTCAGTGCTATCAGCAAAGACGAAATATTTTTTCCCCTCTTTTTCTGTTATATTAATATTGTCTACCAAATTGTCCTCCTTTTTGCTTTTTACAATTAACCGATGTTAGCAAAAATTGTTTTCAGTGTCAAGGAAAATATATGAAATATAACCGAAATGATAAGATTCCCAATGGTTGCTATAACCGTTATATTCATTGAAACTGCAATTTATTGAGCAAATTCATGTGTGGTTCGTTTTATGGCCCTATTGTAGTACCGATAACATAAATGATTCTATAATGAGTCAAACGGCTAACATAACCGTTATATTAATAGAAATAAACGGAATAATCATGCAACAGGTAAATAAACACCTAAAACGCTGTATTATTGAAACATAGAATTACCGAGATATTAACATTTCGGTAATGATTTATAACGGTTATTGCGCTGTAAATCATGTATATCAGCGTTGTTGTATATATGAAACGTGCCTTAAATAACGGGTATATTATAGAAATCCGTATTCCGTAATATTGGGGAAGCCAGATAACGGGATTCCCTTATAAATTTGGGGTGTTTTTAACTGGTTTTTTGCGCTTGGGGGAAGCGCAGTAGATCACTAATTATAAGGAATATGGCATAAAAGATAGCTGATTCCTAAAACGGGGGAGTTAATATTGGTTTACTGAATGGGGAGGGGGTGCCAAAGACAACCGCGGAACAATTTTAATGAAGGACTTTTTTAAACATACTTTTAAAATAGTCTTGACTTTTTTAAACATTCATTTAAAATGGTCAACATGTTAGACAGATCATTGGATCACATAGTATTCAATTCTTCCTGGGGCAGACAAATGAGATTTATTGCTGGACCCCGGCAGTCAGGGAAAACAACCCTTGCTAAGATGAAATTAAAAAAAGAGGGCACGGAGAATCTTTATTATTTATGGGATTTGCGTACTGTCCGTGAACGGTATAAAGCCCAAGAGTTATTTTTTACTCAAGACGTTCCACCGGTGAAGGGTAAAAAAGCATGGGTTTGTTTTGATGAGATACATAAGATTAAAGGGTGGAAAAATATTTTAAAAGGTATTTTTGACGAAACCCAGGAGCATTATCAATTTATCGTCACCGGTTCTACAAAGCTAAATATTTTAAAAAAAGCAGGGGACAGCTTATCAGGCCGGTATTTTACTTTTCATCTTTTCCCGTTGATGTTAAAAGAGGTGGCAGGACAGGCGATTATTGAGGCAGGGGAGTGTCAAAACGCCTTGGATTTTATTCTTGACCG
>CAVYEY010000050.1:0-15746 GCA_963767435.1 uncultured Alphaproteobacteria bacterium | reverse complement strand
TATACTATTTATAGTTAACATTGCTAATTGGTAGATATTTATAGATCTTATTTATTTGATTTTCCCTCAAAATCCGAGAAAGGAGTTTAAGAACTCGAAAAGCGTGAAAGATGTTACGATCACGTTGCATCTTTCTCTTTCAATTTATTTCTTTATTTTTAATCAAATTAACAAATTCTTTTATTTATAAAATTTTTCCTGATTCTCCTACGTCTTCATTATCTACAAATTTGATTTATGAACGTATTGAACGAGTTTTTCGGGACGAATTTAGGTCCATCGTATGGAAAAACAGGGATTTCCTATATAAAGGTAAAGAGAAAGAGCTTGAATGAAATAAAAATGTTGAAATGAATGTTTTGTGATAGTTATTATTAGATTTAATTCCGAAATATTTCCGTGCGAATACAGAAATTGTAGTTTTTGCTTATAATACAGATCAATGGGATGAATTACTTGAATTACAAGCAAATTTAGGTTTTATGCCATGTTTACAAGAAAATGAAGCATTATTTAAACATCCTAAAGTACAAGAAAGTTTTATACAGCGTTACGTATTAAATTATCATTCAAATCGTGATCCAAATGATAATAAAACACTTGGAATTATTGATGATTTAATTGGAAGAACAGAATCTAATGGAACAATTGATATGTATATGCAAGTGAATAAAACAGGATGGATTGATTTACAAGTTGTCTGTTGTGCTGCATTTGAAGACGGAGGAGGATTACCCATGCATGGAACATTTGCGGTTCATAATCCGTATGGATATTTACCATCAATTTTATATGGATTATTACCGTTTAGGTAAGTAATCTTGAGTGAAAGATTCTATGGAGAATTGAGAGATTAGCTTTTATGAAATTTACTAATCTTTGACTTGTAGCGGATTTCTTGGATTTATCTATATCATCACAACGACAGTCTATCTTCGGCCGCATCGAGCGGCTGATCGGGCACGCCAGGGGTGCCGTACAGGGCATAGAGGCCCGCAGCACCAACGGCGATGAAGGCCGCCAGACCCGCGAAGGCGTAATTCGTGTTGAAGGCGATGGGCTTGCCGGAGAACGCGGCAGAAGCGGCTTCGCGGCTGGCCTTGAGCAGGCGGCGCGAAATCTCCGCGCGCGTCTGCGCTGCTTCATCCTTGCCGATGCCGCCCTGCTCCTCGTCGCGGGCAAGCTCCGCCAGTTGCAGCTTGTAGGCCTCGATTTCGGACGCGCCGCCGGGCGCCTCCGCGGCAACCCGTCCGAGCGGCCGTGCGACAGCCAGGACTACGCTAGCAGTTATAACTGCGAATAAAATCCAGATCATGGGCCTGGACAGTTACCCAGCCGCACGATTAAGTCAACGCCCTCGATAGCAGGTGCCCCCGCATGCTTAAGAGATGCGGGCCAAGCTCGCGCTTAGATTACAGGCATCCATGCTGTATAGCACCGGAACACACGCCGCGCGTGCAACACCATGCCGCCGGTGCCGGAACCGGCGCGAGAGTCCTTGATTTTACAGAAACGAGTTCTGCAATGAGCGAAAAATTTTACGGTCAGCTTACCGGCTCAGCCGTCGGCATCATACTAAAAGAACTGGTGCGCCGGGCCATTGTCACCATACGAAACGAGCGGACGGTCTTCGACGTTACCGCGAAGGCGGACTATGACGGCGAGATGACCGATGTTTTCACCTCCGCGGATCGCAAGGCGCAGGAAATCTACCTTCGTTCGCTGCGCGACTGCTTTCCCGAGTACGGCATCGTAGCCGAAGAAGACGCGCTCACCATCGCCCCGAAAGGCAGCGCCGGATACTTCACGGTCGATCCGCTCGACGGCACCAAGGCGTTCGTCCGGCGGCAATCGCACGGCGTCGGCACCATGATCGCGCTCATCCGGGATGGGAAGGTCATCGCGGCCTATGTTGGCGACATCAATACGCAGGAGATTTACGGTTTCCGTTCCGGCTTGGGACACGTGTACCGCATCACCGAGTTCGAGACCTTGGAAGAATTGCGCCACAATGACCGGCCGCTTTGCGAGCAAAACATCCTGTTGCGCGATCCGGAGCGCGCCTATTCCGAAGCGTCCCGCCGGCTGCTGAGCCAGTTCAAGTCTTGGGAGATCGACGGCGGAAGCATTGGCATCTGGCTGGCGCGGCTTTGGAAGCGCGAGGTAGGCGCGGCGCTGCTGCCGCCTTCGGTGGAAACGCCATGGGACCGCGCGCCGATTGTGGGGATCACTACGGAACTGGGTTATTTGTTTTGCGAGGCGGATGCGAACGGGCGCTGGCAGCCCGTCGAGCCGGTGCTCAGCACCACCGTTTACAGGCGCGGCACAGACCTGCTCGTGATCCATCGCGATGACTTTGGAAAGCTAACGGTTTAGGCGCTGGCGCTTAAGTTCCCTTCCCCCATGCAGGCGGCCTGAGCGAAGAGGCTGTTGACTGGGGGCAATACCGTCCGCCCCCAGCCTCTATCATTGTATGGCGATCACTCCAGGATCCGGGTTACGACACCCGCACCGACGGTGCGATTGCTTTCCCGGATGGCGAAGCGGGATTTCTCCTCCAGGGCAACCGGCTTCTGCAGTTCGACCACAAAGCCCGCATTGTCGCCCGGCATCACCATCTCGATGCCTTCCGGCAGGTCCACGGTTCCGGTCACGTCGGTGGTCCGGAAGTAGAACTGCGGACGGTACTTGCCGAAGAAGGGCGTATGCCGCCCGCCTTCGTCCTTGCTCAGCACGTAGACCTCGGCCTCGAACTTCGTCCGGGGCTTCATTGTGCCGGGCTTGGCCAGTACCTGCCCGCGCCGCACCTCATCCTTGCCGATGCCGCGCAGGAGGCAGCCGACATTGTCGCCAGCCTCGCCAGTGTCGAGCAGCTTCTGGAACGTCTCGACGCTGACCACGACAGTCTTGCGCGTCTCGCCGAGGCCCACGATTTCGACCTCGTCGCCTACACGCACCCTGCCGCGCTCGATGAGCCCGGTAACGACGGTGCCGCGCCCGGTAATCGAGTGCACGCCCTCGACGGGCATCATGAACGGCCTGTCCGTCAGACGCTCAGGCAACGGAATGGCGTTGTCGAGCGCATCGAACAGCGCAAGGATTGCCTCGTCCGCCAGCGGTCCCTTCTCGCCCTGCAGCGCCTTGATCGCGGCGCCGCGCACGATAGGAGCGTTGTCCCCGTCGAAGCCGTACTTCGACAGGAGCTCGCGCACCTCAAGCTCGATCAGGTCCAGAAGCTCGGCGTCGTCCATGACGTCGCACTTGTTGAGAAACACAACAATGCGAGGCACGCCGACCTGCCGCGCCAACAGAATATGCTCGCGCGTCTGAGGCATAGGCCCATCCACCGCCGACACGACCAGGATCGCGCCGTCCATCTGGGCAGCACCCGTGACCATGTTTTTCACATAGTCGGCGTGGCCCGGACAGTCGACATGCGCATAATGGCGCTTGGCGGTCGAATACTCGACGTGGCTCGTCGCAATCGTCAGGATCTTGCTTGCGTCACGCGTACCTTGCGCAGCCGAAGCCTTGGCAACTTCCTGGTAGGAGACGAACGCGCCCCAGCCGTTAGCGGCCGAGACTTTCGTCAGCGCTGCCGTCAGCGTCGTCTTGCCGTGATCCACGTGGCCTATCGTACCGACGTTGCAGTTGGGCTTGGTACGGATGAACTTTTCTTTGGCCATGGGAATACCTCAGTGGCTTTTGGCTCTCAGTTCGTTGGGATTGGCGGTAAGGGAAACCGCGAGAGCCTTCCGGCTCCCGAACCGCATCTGCGTCCGGGACCGGCTTCGAAAGTCTTCGTGAGATATTCGGTCAGGCCCGGGGCAGATCTATAGCGGCTGCGGAATCTATATCCCGCATGGTCAGCGCGCGATTTTGCTGTGCCTGCCGCATGTCTTGCTCAGTCCGGGTTCTTTGCATCGCGTTCATAAGCGATGGCGCAAAGTATCAAATCGGCTTACTTGGCGCAACCATCTTTAATCTGGAACTCGCTACCCAAGCGGCAATGCAGGAAATCCGGGCATTTCCCCGCAATTCTATCCGGAGTTGGCCGATATTTGCGGCCTTATGTAGCAAGCGCACAGTCAGACCCGTTGTGCGCCGACTGTCGAATGGCGAGCTTAACTACAAGTAGGTTACCCTTGCAATGGCGCTTACTGTTAGCCGGGTATGGGCTGGATATTGGCAGCGGGCAACGCTAACCAAGTTTATTTAGACCTCTGCGGCGCAGGCGTTTGCGGTATAGGTGCTTGAACCGGTGGAATACGCGCCAATAAATCCTCTAATTTAGCATCGCCGCGAGTAGAACTCGTCGATAGTTTGTCCAATTTATCGCCCAACTTATCGAATTTATTGTCAATAATAAAATAAGTCGTCACCAACATTCCTGCTAACAACAAAAATCCACCACTGAGCATAGCTATCATGTAAATGAAATCTGAGTGTCTATGACTTCTGATTTCTTTGATATCGTCCTTTACATCTTTTAAGCTAGCTTCCAGCGTTTGAATGAGAAGACGCGTCTGTGTTACCCCCGGTAATTCCGCCGGAGGGACATTCGGTAATTGTCCAGGAGGTACCGCTTCTTCCTGATTTCGGCGCACATTAGACACTTGGCGGCACCTCTAATTTATTTTTAAGCCACTCCCACAAGGTTTGAGGGGCTCGACCAGTATAGGAAGAAACGTTAAAAACGGCCGCGTTGCCAACTGGGGGTTTTGACGGCTCTTTTGGGTCAAAAATTCCTAGCTTTGCACTGACATCAGTAACCGTACCATTCGCAGAAACGAGCCAGATCGTATCTGTAAAAGCGTAATGGTTGTCAGGATACGTGGACTTGATCGTCTCCACGAGACGCGGCTGTTCATTCTGCATCAAAATCGCGAAGATGGACATGGTTTTGTGGCTCTATAGGGCTCTATAGCTGCTTCTGGTGCAATGGCTGTCTTCCCGCCACGATGCACCATGAGCGTAACGGAGTGGGTGCGGTCCTGCAACAGCTACATCCGTTTTTAAAGCGTTCCATACCGGATGCCGAAAATCAACTGCAGTGTCTATGTCAGCGCACCTTCAAGTCGTCCTAAGATGCTAGAAAGCGCCTTAATGTGAGGTTAAAGTAGCCGCTACAACCTTACACTCCCCCGCCGTTCCTTAACCGCCTGCCGCTTGTCATAATAGCGATGCATGGCCACGGTGCAGCGCTGGCGGACGTCCGATATCTGCTTCTTGATCTCCTCCTGCTTTGCCTTGATGGGCGCTTATTACGTGTGGTTCTGCCATCCGCTAAATTTAGCGGATAACTTCATGATTTAGCTAGTTTTTCGTTGGTGCGCTCGCTACATAAGGCTCGTTATTTGCCGCAAACGGGCAAAACAGATATACAGTCTCGAAGACAGTCAGGTTCAGGCATTCGATGTGAGTAATTCAGTTCCGGCCTTGGGAGTAGAGGTTCCGGCACGCCTGCCGGCGCTATTGCGCGTTTACGCCAAGGCGGAGCGTGCGCTCGCTGCGCGGCTGGATGCCGAGCAGGGGCGCTGGTTCCTATGGCTGCCGGTGTTTTTCGGCGCGGGCATCGGCATCTACTTCGAACTGCTGGAAGAGCCGGACTTCACGCTCTCGCTGGGCCTTTTCATCGCGGCACTCGCCTTGCGCATGCTGGCGCGCGGCAGCCTGTTCGCCTTCCTGTTTACAAGCATTCTGCTCTGCATGGCCGCCGGGTTCTTCGCCGCCAAGCTCAGAACGGACATCGTGGCCGAAAACATGCTGGAGCGCCACGGCGCCTACAATCTCGAAGGTTTCGTGGAAAGCTTCGACCGGCAGTCGCCAAAGAAGGGCCGCGCCATCGTCCGGCTCACGAGCATGAAATATGAGAACGAGGAGGTTGCCAAGCGCCCCTTCCGCGTGCGCGTGAACGTGCGCGGCGGGGTGGTGCTCGACCCTGGAAGCACGGTGAAACTGCGCGCAATCTTAGGCCCGCCACCCGAGCCGGTGCTGCCCGGCGGCTACGATTTCGCGCGCATGAGCTTTTACCAGGCCGTCGGCGCCTCCGGCTATGTGCTGACCAAGCCCGAGGTGCTGGAACCGCGCGAACTGCCCTTCGATATGAAATTCCGCGCGCCGCTGGGCAGGCTTCGCGCGTGGATCGGCGCGCGCATCACCAGCGTGCTTCCGGGCCAGACGGGCGAAATCGCAGCAGCCCTGACTGTTGGCCAGACCGCCGGGCTCGACGATACCTCGCTCAACGATTTCCGCCGCTCGGGCCTGGCCCACATCTACTCGATCTCGGGCCTGCACATGTCGCTGGTGGCGGGCGCGGTGTTCTGGTTCCTGCGCTGGGTGCTCGCGATGTTTCCATCGATTGCGTTGCGCTTTCCAGTCCGCGCGCTGGCCGGCGGCACGGCCCTGTTCTGCGTAAGCGTCTATCTCCTGCTGTCGGGCGGGGCCATCGCGGCGGTGCGCTCGTACATCATGATCGCGGTCGTGTTCCTCGCGATCCTGCTCAACCGCCCGGCGCTTTCGCTACGCAATGTGGCGCTTGCAGGCCTCTTGATTCTGATCGTGCTGCCGGACAGCCTGATCGACCTCAGCTTCCAGATGTCGTTTGCCGCCACCGCCGCGCTGATTGCAGGCTACGAGCGCTTCGGCCGCTACCTGCATTTCGAGGCGAAGAACGTGCGCGAGCGGCTGACGTGGCAGCCTGTGTACATCGTGGGCGGCGTGCTGATGACCACGGCGACGGCGGGCCTCGCGGTCGAGCCCTTCTCCGCCTACCATTTCCACAATCTTACGACCTACGCAGCGCTCGGCAATCTCGTAGGCGGCCCGCCCGTAGACCTCGTTTCCATGCCCGCCATGATCGTGGCGCTCATCGCCATGCCGTTCGGCCTTGACGAATGGCCGCTGAGGGCGATGGGCTTCGGCATCGACGCGATGATGACCATCGCGCAATGGGTCGCCGCCATCCCGGGCTCGCTGGTCATTGTTCCGGCGTTTCCCTTCGCGGCGCTGTTCGTCATTATCTGGGGCGGGATTTGGCTTTTGATCTGGCGGCAGCCCTGGCGGCTCTGGGGACTTGCGGCCATCGGCATCGGGATCGCGCTCACCTCGCTGCACAACAAGGCCGATGTGCTTGTGGACCGCGATGCGAAAGTCGTGGCCATCCGCGCTCCTGACGGCAAGCTTCAGGCGCCGAAATCCCGCCGTGCCTTCTACACGATGCAGCAATGGCTCAAGGCCGACGGCGATGAGCGCACACCGAAGGAAGCCTCCACAGGCGCCGGTGGATGGCAGTGCGACGCCTACGCCTGCGCCGTGATGGTGAAAGGCAAGCAGGTGAGCCTCACCATCAAGCCGGATGCGGTACAGGAGGATTGCGAGCGGGCGGCGATCATGGTGGCGCCGATGGATATTCTTGTGCCGTGCCGCGCGCCGAAGGTGCTGCTCGACCGCGGGGCGCTATGGGAGAAGGGGGCGGCGGCGATCTGGATCGCGGACGGGCGGATGGTTGTGCGGACGGCCTCGGAGAAGCGCGGGGTGCGGCCTTGGGCGCCGGAGCGGCGGCGGCGGGAGGTTGTGCGGCTCGACGCGGAGGGGGAAGGAGAAAAGACGGCAGACGAGAAGCCTGGCGAGGAGGGGCAGGAATAAGAGGCGAGCCGGGCGAACGCACAACGGCGCTTTCCGGAACGTCGCAAGGACATGGGGAGTGAAGTGGTGATCGATACCTTCGCGCGGCTGCCTTGGGGTAGGTGCCGCCGCGGCGCCAAGAACCAGATACCCAAAAAGCTTGCGGAGCAGCCTGCGAAGCGGGTGAGGACTCTGCGCCGCACTTGCACACCGGGCTTTGGCAATCTTCCATTTGCGCATGCGGCAAGTCACCCCCCCCTAGCAACTACGGGGTCAAGCAATCTTCTGCGTTAACCATGCGCGGAAGCGCCGGGCGGGGCTTGGCTGCCCTTCGCGCCAATAGTTACCGAATTAGATCAGTGTGTTAACGCGCACCGCCTCTTAACGGATAATAAAAGTTTTTATAGTATTTTATACAAAATCGAAAAGGCGCCTTCCGGAATTGGCGAAATGCTGCCTGAGCGCATAACAGGAGTTAATTCAAGCCCCGCCAGAGGCTTAGCGGACGCCGCCATAACCTGGACGGGTGGAGCTTCCGAGTAGGCCTGTCAAGTATTACAAGCTTCGGTTACTAGAGAAAGTTCCACAATTTACTAAGAGGAGAGCAGTATATGTAATACAAAAATTGAAAATATCTGCGTACTGGCGAGCCTTCCAATGCGGGCCTCTGCACCCGATTGAGCATCGCCGGCCAGAGCTGCAGTCACGCTAGTTTATACTTGCAGTGATGAAAACAGGCAACAGTGTGCCGCATCCTCGCCTTAATTGAGTTTTACTTGGGGCTCCGCCGGATGTGCCGCGTCCATTCACGCGAGAACCTTGCTGCCGGCGCGTATGTCCTTACCGGGACAGCAGCCCGCACGGTCCGCACCCGGGGTGGTGAGCGCATGCCGCTCCCGCGGGACACCCTCATAACAAGATCAAAGAGGTATCTGTAATGCGACTACTCACTACGGCCGCCATTTTTTTGGCCGCATCGTTCCCGGCACAGGCTGGGCACAGGCACCATCACCACCACCAGCAGCGCCATTACGCCGTCCAGCACAGCCACGCACACGCCGCGCACCGCCCGCACCATGCGGCGGCCCAGTCCCGCAGGCGAAAGGTCGTGCGGGCAAGGCGGCCGCATGAAACAGGCGCCCCCGTCAGCCATGGCGGCGGCTTGGTAACAGTGGCGACCGCGGCGGGGCCGATTACGGTTGCCGCGCACCTGGCCACCCGGTTTCAGGCGCTGATCGCCGATTTCGTGGCCGCGGGCTATAAGCCCAGGCATGTGGGCTGCTTTGCGCATGGCGGCCATGTGCCGAACTCGCGCCATTACGCCGGCGCCGCATGCGATTTTGACCAGCGCGGATGGGGCCTGACCACCTCCTTCATGTACCACGCGCGCGCTATTATCGCGAAGCACGGCTTCCGTGACGGCTGCAGCTTCAACGACTGCGGGCATGTGGACGATGGCCAGCCGCTCCGGACCCGGCATGCGCGCCGCCGGTGGAATAACGATAACGGTTGAGTTCTTAAGCGGAGGGGCGGCAGGCGCTGCCCCTCCCGAACGGCCATCTATGAAATAGCCTGCTTTCCGCCCAGAGCGGCGCCGGGGCGGGCGCAGGGCCGCCATTTCGCCCAGATTCACGTATTGTTCACTGCCCGTTATGTCGCAGAGCGCGAGATAGCCGTTGAACGCCCCCCTAATATCTGATTACAATTCGCTGACTTTGCAGGACTTTTTCTTCTCCAAAGAAGAGAGGCTGTTTTGCTAGATTCTGCAAGGTCCGGCGCATGGCCGCCGTTCGGGACGGTTGCCGCATATACCGCGTCCCGCTGCATGGGGGTGTGATATACATGAGTTAGTTTCCCGCAATTTTGACTGCCGCGCTTTTCCTGGCGCTGGCGTGTCCTCAGGCGCAAGCGCAAAGCGGCGACCCCGTCCGCGGGAGAGCTCTATTCGGAGAGCAATGCACGCTTTGCCACACAGACGACGGCACTAAGGGGCTTGCCCCGAACCTGATCGGCGTATTGGGCCGCAGGGTTGCTACCTCGGACTTCAATTACTCGGCGGCGATGAGGGCGAAAGGCTGGAACTGGGACGAAGCCATTCTCGATACCTACCTTCAAAATCCGCAGGCAATGATTCCGGGCATCGAAATGCCCTTTTCCATACCCGACCCGTCCGAGCGCCGGGACATCATCGCATACATTGCGAGCCTGACCTCTATACCTGCTCAAGCCGCGGCCGCCGCCTCGGTGTTCGACGACTGGCGGCAGGACAAGCCTGGGCGGCGGCATAAGATCGGCCTGAACGATCTGCCCCAGCCCTACGAAACGCGCTCCGCCGGCAGCCCGCCGCGCGAGGTGAAGCGCCCGGTTGGCACAAAGCCCAAGGCACCGGATGGGTTCACAGTCACGCTATTCGCCGAGGGGCTGGAATCGCCGCGGGCGATCCGCACGGCGCCCAATGGCGACCTGTTCGTTGCCGAAACGCTTGAGGGCCGCGTCACGATCCTGAGGCCTGGCGCAGAAGGGGATCTCGCGCAGAGCGACGTTTTTGCAAGCGGCCTTTCGGAACCTTTCGGCATCGCCTTCTATCCGGCGGGACCGAACCCGAAATGGGTCTACGTCGCCGAAAGCAACCGGGTTGTCCGTTTCGCCTATAAGGGCGGAGACTTGAAGTCGAAGGCGCCGGCCGAGGTCGTCGTGCGCGCGCTTGCGCCAACGCTTGGCGGGCACGTCACCAGGGACTTGGCCTTCTCGCTCGATGGCAAGCGCATGTTCGTTTCGGTCGGCTCGGCATCCAACGATGCAGAAGGATTGCCGTCCAAGTCCCAGCGGGAAATCAATTCCTGGCAGGCGCGCAAAGGGATTGGCGCCGCCTGGGGGTTCGAGGAGAACCGGGCCGACGTGCTCGTCTACTCGCCGGAGGGCAAGGACGCCAGCGTCTATGCCACGGGCCTGCGCAACTGCGCGGGGATGGCGGTACAGCCCGGAAACGGGGATCTGTACTGCGCAACGAACGAGCGGGACGGGCTGGGCGACAACCTTCCCCCCGATTACGTGACCCGCGTACACGAAGGGCAGTTCTTCGGCTGGCCCTGGCTGTACATGGGCGATCATGAAGACCCGCGCTGGAAGGGCGCCCGCCCCGATCTGACGGTGATGGTGACAAGCCCCGATGTGCTGCTGCAGCCTCACTCCGCGCCGCAGGCCATCACTTTTCTGGATGGGGCCGCCTTCCCGTCCGAATATCACGGCTCGGCATTCGTAGCCCTGCATGGTTCCTGGAACCGCACCGAGCGGACCGGCTACAAGGTGGTGCGCGTCATCATGCGCGATGGCGCGCCTACGGGCGAATATGAGGATTTCCTGACCGGTTTCGTCATAGACGAGAGCCGCGTTTGGGGACGCCCAGCCGGCATCGCCGAAGGCAAGGACGGCGCGCTTTATATCACCGAGGATTCGGGCGGCAGCATTTGGCGCATCGTTTACGCCGGCCCGGCCGACCATCGAGCCGCGAACGCGCAGTAGGAAAAGCCCCGTTCCAGAGAGAATGGCCTCTTTTCGCTGCCTCTGCAGAGGGGCTCGGGCGCGTCATGTTTGCATCATGCGCGCCCTCGTTTACATAAGAAGAATTTAACGCGTGCTTAATCCTGGCTTAAGGTGTATGTTCCTTTCGGCACGTGGCTCCTACCCTCGTGCTTGAACTATGCCGCGAGCCCCAAGGTTCGCGGCCTTTTTTATGCCGAACGGCCCTCCCGATGCACATTTCCGGCTCGTCCCGCCGCGCGCAGTGCGTCGTGTGAGTATGGCAACACCCCACTTGAGAAGTGAGCTTCGCGCAAGGCGGCCGCGGGAGTACACTTAAGAAGTAGTGGCGCGGCTCGGAGCTTCACCACTATCCTTGCGGTGCGGGGCAATCGCCCCTTGCTTCTTTTGGGAGGACTTTATGAGCATCCGGCATATTATCATCGCGTCAATCGCGGCGGCGGGCTTCTCGATTGCGGCCTCGGCGGCACCGCTTGTGCAGCAAGCGCCCGTTGCACCCGCCGGCCAGCTGGCGCTCGTGCACGATCATCATCATCACGACGGGGCGGCTCCTGCCACCCATCACCGCTACCATCGTCATCACCGCTACTACAGAGACCCGCTCTGCCCGATCGCCCCGTGGTGCTGGCACTAATCTAGGAGGGGCCGCGATTGCGGCCCTTTGCTTTTTTGGGCCGAACTGCGGCGCATGTCCGTGGTGCGGGCGGAGGGGCTCGAACCCCCACGACTTGCGTCACTGGAACCTAAATCCAGCGCGTCTACCAATTCCGCCACGCCCGCTTGCCAGGAGAACCTTGAGTTCGAAGGGCGAAAATGGCACAGATTTCAAGGTATCTCAAGCCGTCCGCTGCAACACACGTATGGTCAAGTTTTCGCACACTTTAATCAAGTTCTTGAAATAGCCGCCTAATAAATCCCGTCGGTGCTTGTGCTTGGCGGAGACCGGGGCTAACGTCCCAGAAAAGCGCCCGGTTGCGGCGCGCCGGAAATACTCTCGCGAAATCCAAGAAGAACACCGATGTCCCCATCCAAACCCGTCGCCAGCGCGAAGCCGAAAGCCATTTCCGAACCAGCGGCCAAAGAGGCACGCCACCCGTCCTCGCCGAAGTTTACGCGCCAGGAGGCGTTGCAATTCCACGCCGAAGGCAGGCCCGGCAAGCTCCAGATCGTGGCAACCAAGCCGATGGCGACGCAGCGCGATTTGAGCCTTGCCTATTCGCCGGGCGTGGCCGTGCCCGTCGAGGCCATCGCGGAAAATCCGAACCTCGCTTACGACTACACCGCCAAAGGCAATCTCGTCGCGGTCATCACGAACGGAACGGCGATCCTGGGGCTGGGCAATCTAGGCGCGCTCGCAGCCAAGCCGGTGATGGAAGGCAAGGCGGTGCTGTTCAAGCGCTTCGCCGACATCGATTCCATCGACATCGAATTGGACACGACCGACACGGAAAAATTCATCAACGCCGTGCGCTACATGGGCCCCACCTTCGGCGGCATCAATCTCGAAGACATCAAGGCGCCCGACTGCTTCATCATCGAAAGCCGGTTGCGGGAGCTGATGGACATCCCGGTTTTCCATGACGATCAGCACGGCACCGCGATCATTGCGACCGCGGGGCTGATCAATGCGGCCAACCTCACCGGGCGCGATCTATCCGAGCTTAAGGTGGTCTGCAACGGCGCGGGAGCGGCCGGTATCGCCTGCCTGGAACTGATGAAAGCGGTCGGCGTCCGGCATGAGAATGTGACCTTGTGCGACACCACTGGCGTCATCTATCGCGGCCGCGAAAAGGGCATGAACCAGTGGAAATCGGCGCATGCGATAGACACCAAGGCGCGCACGCTGGCGGAAGCGATTGAGGGCGCTGACGTTTTCTGTGGCCTTTCCGCCGCTGGCGCCGTGACCAAGGAAATGGCCGCGAGCATGGCGGACAAGCCAATCATCTTCGCCATGGCGAACCCCGATCCGGAGATCACGCCGGAAGAAGTGGCCCAGGTTCGCGACGACGCCATCGTGGCGACGGGGCGCTCGGATTATCCAAACCAAATCAATAACGTGCTGGGTTTTCCCTACATCTTCCGCGGAGCGCTCGACGTTCAGGCGCGCACGATCAACGAACACATGAAGATCGCAGCGGCGCACGCCATTGCAGAACTCGCGCGCACCGATGTGCCGGATGCGGTCGCCAAGGTATACGGGCGGCGTTTCCGTTACGGCCGGGATTACATCATTCCTGCGCCCTTCGATCCGCGCCTGATCACCGCCATCCCCATGGCCGTGGCGAAAGCGGCGATGGATTTAGGTGTTGCCCGGCGGCCGATCATCGACATGGAGGGCTACAAGTCACGGCTCTCTGCACGGCTCGACCCTGCGGCAGGCTTCATCAATTCGATTTTCGACGCTCTGCGGTTGCGGCCGAAGCGGGTCGTTTTCGCCGAGGCCGAAGAAGAGCAGGTGGTGCGCGCCGCAAGCTCGTTCGTGGATTTGAAGCTCGGTCATCCGATTTTGATTGGCCGTGAATCGCAGGTTCGCAACTCGTTCCATTTAACCGGCGTAAACAACGTCGACAGCTTCGAGATCGTGAACTCGGCCAAGTCCGAGCATAGCAAAGATTATGCGGAGTTCCTTTATCAGCGGCTGCAGCGGAAGGGCTATCTTTACCGCGACTGCCTGCGGCTCGTGAACTTCGACCGCAACATCTTCGGCGCTTGCATGCTGGCGCTCGGCCATGCCGATGCGATGGTAACGGGCGTCACGAGAAACTGGGCTACGGCGCTCAACGACATCCGGCGTGTACTCGATCCCAAGGAAGGCCGGCGGATTATCGGCGTGTCTGTCATCATCAGCCGCGGCAGGGTGATCTTCGTTGCGGACACGTCGATTCATGCGATGCCAACGGCGGAAGAACTTGCCGATATTGCTGTCGAGGCAGCGGGTGTCGCCTCGCGGTTTGGGATCTCGCCGCGTGTGGCCATGCTCTCTTATTCGACCTTCGGCCAGCCGGCGAACGAGCGCGCCGAACGTATCCGCGAGGCGGTTACGATCCTCGACAAGCGCGGCGCCGATTTCGAGTATGACGGCGAAATGGGCGCCGATGTCGCGCTGAACCGCCGCGCCATGGCCCAATATCCCTTCTGCCGTTTGACGGGGACGGCAAACGTGCTCGTCATGCCAGCCTTCCACGCAGCCAGCATTTCGACCAAAATGCTGCAGGAGCTTGGCGGCGGCACAGTGATCGGCCCGATGCTGGTGGGATTGTCGAAGCCCGTGCAGATCGCCTCGCTGGGTGCGAGCGACAGCGATCTCGTCAACATGGCCGCACTTTCAGCCTTCGATGTGACGGGCTAAGGTCCATACGCGCTGATATAATGGCGGATCGAGCGATTGACGGAGGTTACAACCCCTCACCCTGTCCCTCTCCCTCTGGGAGAGGGAACGCCTTAACAACCGCTGCGGCGGAACTCCCTCTCCCAGAGGGAGAGGGCGGGGGTAAGGGGTTACAGCGCCCGTTCGCGGCGCAACCTGCCATGATGTTAGCGTCCAGCTAAGGCGAAGCGCAAGCCGGCCACGGCCTTTGTGCGCCGCACAAAAATGTTAACGCTTGCGCACTCGGAAGGGTTGTCATCCTCCCACATTCTCATATACGAATGGTGGGTTGGATTTTTGCCGCCAATTCCCAATATGAAGCGTGACCATTTATTGGTACACTGTTCAAACCTTAATGTGAAGGGTGCTTAGCCGGCTGGACCGTCTGGCCTCTGGAAGACCATGATGACCCTGAATACCGACGAACGGCCAGTGGATGCCGTGCCTCACCTCGATATCGACGAGCAGCTTTGCGGTCTCGAAGGCCCAATGCAGCTTGAGAAGGTTTTGCAAAGCGCGCGCCGGGCCAGCGATTTCCTGAAGGCACTCGCGCATGAGACCCGTCTGCTCCTTCTTTGCCTGCTTTCGGAGCGCGAGCGCTCGGTAACGGAGCTTGAAAACATCCTTTCGCTCCGGCAGCCGACGGTTTCGCAGCAATTGGCACGGTTGAGGCTCGACGGGCTTGTCACCACGCGCAGGGACGGCAAAACCATCTACTACCGCATCAACGACGACGATGTCCGGCGCGTGATTTCGGTCGTGTACGACATCTTCTGCCGCGAAGGAAAAATGAACCGCAGGGGCTGACGCATCCTCGTTCAGGCATGGGCCGCAGAGATGGAAGTCACTCTCAAATATTTTGCATGGGTCCGCGAGCGCATCGGAATGGCCGAGGAGAAGGCCGTGCTGCCTGAGGGCGTGGCCACGGCAGCCGACGCGATAAAGTGGCTCAAAGCGCGCGGGGAAGGCTACGCCGCGGCTTTCGAGCGCGAAGACATCATCCGCGTCGCCATCGATCAGGCGCATGCCAAGCACAGCGCCAGCGTGAAAGATGCGCGGGAGATTGCGTTCTTCCCTCCTGTCACCGGCGGGTGATAGAATTTCCAGAAGTTGCTTATCCGGTTAGTCCTGCTGCTCCCGGCATTTTGCGGGAGCCGGTCAGGTGGCCAAGTGTGTTGAAATTGCGGCAGACGCCACACTCGTTAAGTAAACA
>CAVYEY010000049.1:0-29087 GCA_963767435.1 uncultured Alphaproteobacteria bacterium | reverse complement strand
GACGTGGCGGGCCTAATGTCGGAGACGCTCGGCATTCCCGAGATCGACGGCGGCTACCTGCGTATCGAGTACATCCAGGATACCAACGGCGCCTGGCTTGAGCCGCACCGCGACATCCATGAAAAGCTCTGCTCGATGGTAATCTATCTGTGCACCGGCCCGGAGGCCAAGAACTGGGGCACCGACATCTACGACCACGACAAGAAATGGTGCGGCCGGTCGTCAGCCGGCTTCAACGCCGCAGCGATCTTCACGCCTGGACCGTACAGTTGGCACGGCTTCGACAAGCGGCCGATCATCGGCGTGCGCCGGCTGATGGAGGTCAACTACGTGCGGCCCACCTGGCGCGACCGCGAGCAACTCTGCTTGCCGGATCAGCCGGTCAAACTTTCCTGATCCGGCTGCCCGCCGCCCGAATCGGTCCCGGCGAAACGGCCTCGGACCGTGTGCGGGCAGCGCCTCCAGCGATGCAGCCTGTGGATGTTTTTGGATGGCGGCCTGGAACGGCCGCCATTTTTGCTGCCTGTGAGGTGTTCGCGCTGCACACCCCTGTTAACAACCTCTGCACTCACACCTTCCCGCTCCAAACGTAAGCTCAGGGTCAGTTTGGCTTGTTTCATCGGCTTAACCGGCGGCGCGTCGAAGCCGCTTCAATGTTTGCGGGGAAGCTTACGATGAGCGAAATCGAGACCCTTGTTTCCGAGATCGAAGGCGGCAGTCAGCGGTCGGAGACCCTTGAACGCAAGATTGCGCAGCTTGCAGGCCTGTTTGCGCCGAAGGAACGCCGCTTTTTGAGCGATCTCGACGAAGCGGTAGAACTGCCCAGCCGGAGAGGCTGGAATTTCGCGCTCTCAAGCACGGCGCATTCCGGGCAGCGCTGCTTCGGCGCCTGGATTTTCAAGCCAAATACGGAAGATGAGGTTCTGGCGCATGCGCAAGCCTGGCACCCGGCCGAAGCGGTCGTGCTGGCGTTCCTGAAGGGCATGCACGAGGTACGGCGGCTGGAATGCTACCCGGCGCCGCACGCAAGCATTTAGCGGCGGGAGCAGGCCGGGCGTAGCCGCGATAGCCCCTGCGGCGCGCCCGGATTTCCCTTGGTATAAGCCCCGCCGCGGCCACCGTTGCTGCGGAAGTGAAGCGGAACTCTAAATCGGGCGCTATCGCCTCACCAATCCTATGAGGATCAGCAGAACGACGGCGCCGATTGTGGCGTCGATGATCGCGGCGATGATACCGCCGCCGATGGCAACGCCAAGCATCGGCAGCAGGAACCCGCCGACCACGGCGCCGAGGATACCGATCACGATATTTCCAATCAGGCCAAAGCCGCCGCCTTTGACGATCTGTCCCGCGAGCCAGCCTGCGACGGCACCAACTACCAGAAGAATAATCAGACCTTGAATTTGCATGACGGTGTGCTCTCCCATTCATCCGGGCCCTATCGGCCCATGCCAATCTAATACGCATCCGGGGCAATTAGAATATTGCGGCCCGGCCGGTCCCCGCAAAACTCACGCAACCTACCGTGAGTCCATTCAACCGGGCGACTGCCCAGTTGCGCTTCGGGTCCGGCTGAACCGGATTTACTCGAAAGCTACGCCATAGAGCCGCCATCCTGCCTCGATCCGGCCATGAACCTCGTCAGGTTCATATACGCCGCCACGCCCGGAACCCTCTTCCGCACCGCGGTCTATGTCTACGCAACAACTGGACAAGCGCCTGCCGCCATCCGCGAGGATCCGATCCGGGGCTCGTTCCGCAACAAGCGGTGAAGGACACATGAGGGTTGCAAGGAGGATCGCAATCGCAGCCGCCGCACTGCTGGCCTTCGCCACGGCTACCTATTTCGGCGTGACCCGAATTCAATCTGAACCCCGGCCACACGGTAGGCGAGGTTCTCGACAGCCTCGATGGCGTCGAGGTTTATTACAATGGCGGCGTGTCACACAACGAAGGCCGGAACCTCGCGGCGGACGGGTACAATCTCGGTATCAAGTACCAGTGTGTCGAGTTCGTGAAGCGCTATTACTACCAGCACTTCAATCACCGCATGCCGGACAGCTACGGCAACGCGGTGGACTTTTACGATCCGGCGCTAGGCGATGGCGAATTGAACAAGGCGCGCGGCCTCGTGCAATTCCGCGATGGCGGTGCCACCGCACCCAAGGCCGGCGACATCCTGGTGTTCGACCGCTGGAAGCTAAACCCCTATGGCCACGTCGCCGTCGTATCGCGGGCGGGCGGCGGCGAAATCGAGATCGTTCAGCAAAATGCCGGGCCGTTCGCCCCTACGCGCGAGACATTCGCCGTTGCTTTCGCGGGCGGACATTGGATCGTTGGCACGGCGCGCGTGCTCGGCTGGCTCAGGCTTCCCGGCGCGGGCCGCCCGGATTGACGCCTGCCGCCATGCCCGCGCAACGTCATACGAAATCCGCGGACGATGTACCATGAACGGAGGTTATAACCCCTGTCCCTCTCCCTTTGGGAGACGCCTTCTCAGCGGCTGCGAGCGAACTCCCTCTCCCATAGGGCTACGGGATTCAAACAAGTTGAAGCCTCCCCATAGCGATGGCGGCGCCTTCGAGCATGGCTTGAAGGCGTTTCCAGCCGTCCGCCATGGTTTTGGGGCCGGGCTTTTATAGTAGCAGTTCCAGCCGCCAAGCCGGGCTGCGATCCAGGCCAGCCAGGAAAGCGAGCCTTTCTCGAAAGGGTTTTTCTGCCGTTCCGTCCGGCCTTCGAGGCTATCGGCGCTGCCTACCGGAAATTTGGAGGAAGCCATGGAGGCGGTGCGGCTCTACCGTTTGCGCTGGCGCATCGAGCAATTGTTCCGGACCTTGAAGAAAGATGGACTCGATCTCGAAGCCACCCAGCTCGAAGAGGCCAGCAGGATCATGAAGCTGGCCGCACTGGGGGTGATTGCAAGCTGCCGCATCATGCAACTCGCCATCGGGGAACCTCGTCTGCCCCGGCAAAGCCTTTGCCGCAGAAGACCTTTCGCCGATTCTGAGCCCCGGTGCGCGGGCTAGGAAGAAGGCTGCCAGATCTCCGCACTCGCAGCATCGACGCGTTTCGGAAAGACGCTGGCGCTGAAGAAGCTGTCGGCGATTATCTGCTGCTCGCCCAAATATTCCCTCTTCACCGGGCGGACTTCGTAGCTGCGGCGGAAGTTTGCTTGCTCGACGATTTTGGCGTCGAGGCCCCAGATGGGAGAAAGAAGTGCAGCAGCTTCTGCAGGGTGCTTTTTCACCCAGTGGCCAGTTTGTTGCAGGTGATTATAGATCGCCGCACAAACATCAGGATGTTCCGAAGCGAATTTTGCCGAAGCAAGATAATAGCGCTGGTAGGAGGCAATGCCCCGGCCATCGGTCAGAACCCGGGCACCAGCTTGGAACTGCCCGGCAGACATGAACGGATCCCATGTTACCCAAGCATCGACGCTGCCGCGTTCGAAGGCCGCGCGGCCATCCGCGGGCGACAGGTAAACGGGTGTGATATCGCTGAAGAGCAATGCCTCACGGGCAAGGGCGGTGATGAGCAGGTAATGACCGCCCGTGCCCTTCGTGAGCGCAACCTTCTTGCCTTTAAGATCTGCTGGAGTTTTCAGCGGAGAGTCTTTCGGAACGAGGATGCCCTGGGCTGTTGGCGAGGGAGCTTCCTGTGCCAGGTACACAAGCTTAGCCCCGGCGGCCTGAGCAAAAAGCGGGACGGTATCGGCCACATCCGCGGACATGTCGATCGCACCCACATTCAGCGCCTCCAGAAGCGGCGGACCTGCCATGAATTCGGCCCACTCGACCTTAACGCCGGTCTTTGCGAGCGCCTGTTCCAGCTTTCCCTGTGCCTTCAGCACCATGATGAGGGTGGAGGACTTCTGAAAGCCAATTCTGACGCTCCTCTGTCCGGCCTGCGCTTGCATGTCCGCAAAAAGGAGACTGGCGAGCGATAGAACCGCTGCCAGCGTTCGGAACGGAGTAGAACGCATTACTTGTCAGACCTCCTGCAGGATTAAGGCTTGTAGCCGCGCGGCTAAAGGATCGCTGAGTTCGCGCCGTGGCCGCGGGAGTTTGATGGGGATGTCGAGGGCGACCGTTCCTTCGCGAAGCACAAGAACCCGGTCGGCGAGGGCAACGGCCTCAGCTACGTCATGCGTGATTAGAACTGTGGTGAAGCCGTGCTGCTGCCAGATCCGTTCAGTCAGCTTGTGCATTTCGATGCGGGTCAACGCGTCGAGCGCTCCAAAGGGCTCGTCGAGAAGCAAGACACCGGGCTTTGAGACGAGCGCGCGCGCGAGCGCCACGCGCTGCTGCTGGCCACCGGACAGGACGGCGGGCCAATCCTTTTCGCGGCCCGCCAGTCCAACGCTTTCGAGCGCCGCCTTCGCGGTCTCCTTCCAGCCGGGCCCGCGCGCGATACCGACATTGCCGATAACGGTTTGCCATGGGAGCAGACGCGCATCTTGGAACAAGAGCCGGACAGAACGCTGCAAGCCGGTCACAGGCGCGCCGCCGATGTAGACGGCCCCGGAGGACGGCCCGTCTAGTCCGGCGATCTGGCGCAGGATCGTTGTCTTGCCGCCGCCCGATCTGCCGACAACGGCGACGAACTGCCCCGAGGGAATATCCAGCGATATGCCGCGCAGCACTTCCCTGCCGCCGAACGCACGCCTGACATTGTCAAACGTGACTTGCTGACCGTGGGCGTCATTGGGGCGCGCGTGAGACACAGCCCATGCTTTGCTTTTGGCGGCCGGTTCATCGAGAACCGTATCAACTACCCGGAACAAACTCATCTGGCACCCTCCCTTACCTGATAAGCCGGATGCCAAGCCAGAAGCCGGCGTTCCAGTGCGCGCGTCAAGACATCCGCCAGTTTTCCAAGAAGCGCATAGATGACGATGCCGAGCAGAACCACGTCGGTCTGCAGGAACTCGCGGGCATTCATCGTCATGTATCCAATCCCGCTGGAGGTAGAGATCGTTTCCGCAACGATGAGGGTAAGCCACATGATACCGAGAGCGTAACGCAGGCCGACCAGCACGGAAGGGAGGGCTCCCGGCATGACGACGCGCCAGAAAAGCGCGAACCGGGAGAGCCCGTAGACCTTGGCCATCTCGATCAGCCCTTTATCGACCGAGCGGATGCCGTGAAAAGTGTTGAGGTAAATCGGGAACATGACGCCCGATGCGACCAGGAAAATCTTGGCCGCTTCGTCGATCCCGAACCAAATGATGACGAGCGGGATCATTGCGAGGTGGGGCACGTTGCGCAGCATTTGCAGCGAGGAATTGAGCAGCATTTCGGCCGGCTTCCAGAGGCCGTTCAGAATCCCCAGCGCAAACCCGATGCCGCCCCCAATGAGCAGCCCTTGCAGCGCCCTCTGCGTGCTGATCGCCACATTGACCACCAGTGTACCGTTCTGAACGGTCTCCCAGAACGCCTCCGCCACCGCGCTTGGCGCGGGCAGTAACCGTTCAGGAAGGGCACCGGCTCTGGAAGCGGCTTCCCACACGGCCAGCAGTGCGAAAGGCAAGAACCAGGGGGCAAGCCCCGTTACCGCTTTTGGGAAGGCAAATCGTTGCATGAGCTGAGCGCCGGAAGGCATCCCCTAAGCAGTGCTAATTTTGGTTGAGCGCATTGAGGCGGGCGCGGGCTTTGGCATAGCCGAGTTGCTGCGCCTTTCTGTACCAAGCCGCGGCAGCCGCGGCATCGGGCGTTAAACCCTTGATGTAGAGCTGATGCAGGATGATGGGGTCGAAGGTTTCGCCCATTGCGGCCGCCGCCTCTGCATCGCCTTTCGCCGCCATATATTCGAAGATGGCGCGCGCGCCCGCTACATCGCCTTGCTTGAATTTTTCATAAGCCTTTTCGAACAGGACCGCCTCGTTCTGCGAGCGTGCATATCCCGTTGGAGCCGCCGGCGTTGCTGGCTGCGTCACGATTGCGCTTCCCTTTTCCGCTCCGATGGAAATATCGATCATCATATTCCTCGAAAGCGGGAGGCGATTTGCCGTACCCGTCCGCGTTATCGCGATGGTGATTTTGTGCGTGGCGCCTTCCGCCGTGACTATTGCCAGGGATGGCAGATCTTTCCGCCGTAAGAGCCAGAAGTCGTTGAAGCGCTCTCCGGCTGTAAGCGTTGCATCCACGGGGACTCCAGTGATCTCGAAGAGATCTTCCTCTGATGCATTTACACTGGATGCGATGTTGAGAGAGATTTTCTTACCGGCTATTCCGGTAACGTCTGTTACCGAGAAATCGTCCTGGATTTGCTGTGCGAGATATTTGCGCGGCGTCAGTTCCGGGGTGCGCAAGGCGCTCTTGATCGTGGGCTCGGCCGTCTGGGCAATTCCTTGGCTTGCCGATAACAGCAGGCAGAAGGACCACACGCTTGCAGAGCAAGATATCGTATTCATACCGCCCCCTGAGCTTTCCTGGTTGCTTCGCTGGTCAGCGGTTTCTCTCGGAATACCAGGTCATGAACTGGGCGAATAATGCATCCCGTTTTTCTTTCGATATCTCTTCATTCGAAACGTGCCGGGCCTGCAGGAAGGAATTGAAGTCGTTCCGTAGCTTCGACGGAGCCGCGCTTTCGGCCTGCTTGCGGGCGTCGAGCCATTCCTGGGCCGGTTTGAAGCGAGTCCAGCCTGGCAGATCGTAGGCGATATTGATTTCTTTCCATTTCGGCTGGCGGCAGGCACCTTGGAATTTCGAGATGTTTGCAAAAAACGCGTTCACGAATCTGGCGCAGCGGTTGTAGCGTTCGGAACCGGGCGTCCAGTTGTAGACCGCAAGTAGCGTGTTGCCGGCTATGGTAGGAATGGGCTGATCTGCCGCAATCAGCGCAGGATAGTATTCGCTTTTCAGGAGCGCCGGTGAATAGGTCTTTAAAAGCTCGGCGTACCGGTCCGGTCCCAACGTATCCGCATCGACTGGCAAGAAGTGAACACCATCTTCCTTCTTGAAACCTTTGAAAGCACCATGAGGGGCACCTGCGTATCTCACAAAAGCGTCGATCTCACCGCTTCTCAGTTTGGCGCCAGCTTCCTCTTGATCGAGATTGAGCTGGTTGATGCCGATCTTGAGGATGCTCCCGAAGATTTTATCGCATGCAAGCTAAGTCGAGCTTAATTTTTTGAAACAATTAACTTTTTTGCCTTCCAGATCCTGAAGGGTCTTGATCTCTTTTCTGGCGATGACCTGGAATTCCGAATTGGAGAGCTTCGTGATGTATCGAAGCTGCAGCTTCCAATTTGCGAAGGTCACCGGGTCTTTCTGAGCAGCAACCAAAATGTCGTCCTGCTCGAAGACGCCCATGTCCACGTCTTTGACCAGGAGCACATCCGCGGCATTTTGTGCGCCGCCGCGTCCAAGAATAGGGAGAACCCTCAGGCCGCCGGGCACATCGGGCTCATCGACGACATTCTGAATATCCTCCGCGAAGAGCGTGTAGGGGCTGGCCGTGCCAAATCCCATGATCGTGACAACGCTCTCATTTGCTTCGCGCTTGCGGTCGAGATAACCTGGCTGTTTCTGAGAATAGGCAGGGATAGTGAAAAAAAACGCGCAAGCTAGCAGGGATAGACCGAATATCTTTAACGAATAGTTTTGAATACGCATACTCCACCTCACCATTTTCGACAATAACCAGAAAACTTTGGTGAAATTGCGGCAAATATGTTGAAAATGTTAACTAAAATGTTAAAACTAATAGAGAAGTGTAATGCTGCTGCCGTATCTTTGACGCATTTGTCTCTAAAACTTATTCATTTGAGTGAAAAACCTAATGCAAGAATGAGATTGATACGGATTACTTCGGGTTGGTTACGAACTGTTTCAAAGTGTGACGCTAATTGTACTTGAAGCGCACGAACTCCCGCGATGTGTAGCTGCTTGCATCGAGCATGGTGGCGCACAAAACGCGCAACAAATCACACAATGTGCAGCAACTCGCACACCCTAAATCCGCCCTGGAGATTGAAGGCTGAAAGCTGAAAGCAAAAGCGCACCTTAGCTCTATATATGGTATCCGATGCCGGAGGGCTCGGGTTGCCGCGCTTCGGCACCTGGCTATAGCTATGCCAACTTCAGCGCGAGAGCTGCCTTTACCGCGCCCGCAATCTCGCGCGGAATATCGACAACATTGACACCGGCAGCTTCGAGGGCTCGCCGCTTGGACCGGTAGGTTCCGCGATTTCCGGTCACGATGGCGCCGGCGTGCCCCATCCGTTTGCCTGCCGGTGCAGAACGGCCCGCGATGAAGGCAATCACCGGCTTAGTCATACCCGCAGCATAAGCTGCGGCTTCTTCTTCCATCGCGCCGCCGATCTCGCCCGCCATCACAATGGCATCGGTCTTAAAATCCTTGTCCAACGCTTCGAGCGCTTCGGCTGTTGTGGTGCCGATAATCGGGTCGCCGCCGATGCCGAGAAAGGCGGACTGTCCCAAGCCTTCACGGGTCAGATTCAGGCAGATGAGGGTGCCGAGACTTCCGCTCCGGGAAATTACGCCCACGCGGCCCGGCTGAAAGATATTCGGATTATGACCCGGCATGATGCCCGCGAAGGCTTCGCCCGGAGTAACGAGGCCAGCTGTGTTCGGCCCAACGATCCGGGTGCCGCTGGCTTTTGCTGCGGCGTGCATCACGAGTACATCCTGTAACGGGATGTGCTCCGTCAGCACGATAAGCTGCTTTGCGCCGGCTTCGATAGCATCGAGAGCCGCGTCCTTTGCCGCAGCAGGCGGGATGAACATCAGTGAAACGTCGAAAGGAACGACCTTCATCGCTTCATGGGCGGAGGCGAACACCGGCAAGCCCAGATGTTCGGTTCCAGCCCGCTTCGGATTGACACCACCGACGACATTCGTACCGCACGCCATCATTTTCCCGGCCCAGAAGGTGCCCTGCTTGCCGGTCATGCCTTGGACCAGCACTCTATGTTCGCGGCGCAAGATCAACGGGCGGCCTCCACTGCGGCTTTCACCGCGCCTTCCATGAAGTCATAGGATTCGAAGCCGAGGCGCTCGCGCACAAGCCGTCTTGCTTCATCCTCGCCGGTGCCGTGTATGGAGAAGAAGACCGGCAGATCGGGCAACAGGTTCTCCCAAGCCTTGACGACGCCTTCGGCCATGACATCTGTGCGCGCGAAGGCACCGCAGAAGATCACGGCAAGGCTTTTCACGCCAGGGTTGGAGAGAACGATTTTCAGTGCGGTTTCGGCCTTGGTATAGGCTTCGCCGCCGATTTCCAGGAAGTTCGCGGGCCTGCCGCCAAAATGGCTGACGGCATCCATGGCCGTCATGGTCAGCCCCGCCCCGTTGGCGAGGATCGCCACATCGCCTTCGAGCGCTATGAAATTCAGTCCGGCAATTGCTGCTTGCTGTTCGAGATCGTTGCGCTTCTCCGGGATGGCGGCGGCTGCAAGCTCCGGCTGCCGGTAGGCCGCGGCGGGGTCGAGCGTGAATTTGCAATCGAGCGCCAGGGTCCGCCCGTCCGCCAGGACAGCCAGAGGATTGATCTCCAGCAACTCGCCGTCGTTCGACCGGAAAGCTTCGTAGAGCTTCGCAAGGACCGGCGCAATCGCTTGCGCGTGCGGACCGTCCGCGAGCTTTTCCGCATCTGCTTCGCTGAAACCCGCGAACGGGTCGATATAGGCGCGCTTGATCGCTTCCGGCTTGCTTTCCGCAAGTTCTTCGATGTCGATCCCGCCCTCTTCAGAGAAAAGAACCATTGCCATGCGCGAGGCGGCGTCCGGAAGGATAGCGGCGTAATACTCCTTCGCGATGGCGGCCTTTTCCTCGGCGAGCACCGCCGTCACCGCGTGCCCCTGGATCTGGAGCGCAAAAATCCCGGCGGCGGCATCCTGCGCTTCATCGGCACTGTTCACCAGCCGCACGCCGCCAGACTTGCCGCGCTTGCCGGCCGGAACTTGCGCCTTGATCACACACGGTCCCAGCTTTTCAAATGCGGCGCGGACCTCGCCCGGCGTCCGGCAGAGGATGCCGTTCGGGACCGGTATCCCGGCCCGGCGCAAGATAAGCTGTTTGGCCGCATGTTCGAGAAGGTTCATCGCATCACCTGCCGTATTTTTCCCAATGCGGACCGAACAGCTCTTCCTCGCTTGGCTTGTCCTCCGGGATCGGCGTTACGAGATGCGTGATGTTGAGGAAGTGCTTGTAATTGAGGTTTTCGGAGATCGAGTTCTTCTGCCAGCTGCCGCAGCCCATGCTGAGCGTGAAGTTGAGCCCGGAATCGAAGCCGCCGCCATTGCCGAAAGTGTGAGCGAAATTCACGAGCACCCGCACGACGTCGAGGTCCGCGGCGAGTTCGCGGGCGCGGTCCATGTTTTTGGTATGAAGCCCGCAGGAATGTCCGCGGCCCTGGTGGTCGAGAATGCGGCGGACGATATCCTTTGCTTCCGCAAAGTCCTTGGCGCGATAGACCGTGAGAACAAGCGACAGCTTCTCGCTTGAAAGCGGATAACCCTTGCCGATCCCGGTTTCCTCGACAAGGAAGAAGCGCGCCTTCTCCGCCTCCGCCGGCAACCCAAACGCCTGCGCCAGCACAGCCGCATCCTGCGCTATCAAATGCCGGTTGAGTTTGCCGCCCTGCCAGAGCGTGGCTTCGACGGTCTCTTTCTTCGATGGCGGGCACAGATAGGCGCCGGCCTGCGTCAAAGCCGCGATGGCTCGATCATAGACCGCATCAACGATCACCACCGAATTTTCCGAGGAGCAGGAAGTGGAGTTGTCGAAGGTTTTCGAGGCCGCAATCTTTTGCGCGGCGGCACGAAGATCGGCCGTCTCATCTATAATGACGGGCACATTGCCAGTGCCCACTCCAATGGCCGGCGTTCCGCTCGAATAGGCGCGGCGCACATTGTCTTGCGAGCCGGTCACAACAACGAGTTCAACCGCTTCCATCAGCGCTTGCGTCAGCTCTTTCGTTACTGGAGCTGGCAGGATCTGCACGAGATCCGGGGGCAGGCCGGTTTGGGCCAGCCCTTCGCGCATCCATTCGACAGCCTTTGCCGTCGTCCGGTAGCCGAGTGGGGAGGGGGCAATGACGACGGCGTTGCGTCCCTTGATCGCCATCATCGCTTTGTTGACTGGCGTAGCGCCGGGATTCGTGGAGGGGGTCACGGCGGCTACGACGCCCAGCGGCTTCGCGTATTTCACGATGCCGGCTGCAGGATCCTCCTCGACGATGCCAACCGTTTTGACCCGGAGAAGATCGCGCAGCGTGCCGAAGGTTTTGCGCTGCTTTTTGACGATCTTGTCGGCAACGTTGCCCAGCTTCGTGTCCGCGACAGCTAGTCCGGCAAGTTCGCGGGCATGTTCGGGCTTGTAGAGCGACCATGCGATGGCCCGGACAGCTTCATCCACGCGGGCTTGACCGCAAGCCTCGAACTCCGTCTGCGCCGCGCGCGCCCGGCGCATCAGGGGTTCGATCGCTTGGCGGCTATCGGCGGGAGCAAACTTTGCCTCCAAGACCTTCTTCATTCCGTTCTCCAACGCCAACTTGAATGCAATCGCAAGCAATTCGCGCCCCCGCGGGAAATCCCGGCCCATTTGCCGGCTGGCGGCGCGTGCGGCACACTGGGGCACCGTTTCACTCACGATTACAGCATTCCATGGCGCTGGTGTGTCTCTGCCGGCTCCGCCCGTGAAGGACGCGGGAAACGGTCGAAAAGCCCCCCAACGGGCTGCCTTTTCACAAAGGAGGCCCGCCCCTCGCCGGAGACGTAAGCGTCCGCTTAAGAAACGTACAGCAAGGACACCGGACGTGAACTGCTCAGCCCAACCCGGTCAGTGATAAACAGGATTACGGATGGAGATTATCCGGGCCCCGTTTATCCTGCTGAGGTGCATAGCCGCGTCAATCCGTAGAATGGCGGTGGCCACGTCGCGATATAACTTCACTTCCCGGATGGGCCTGAGCTCAAGAAGCTTCATAAAGGCATACGCTGCGTTACAAAGGGGCTGCGGCGCTTCCATTGGCTGCCTCATATCTTCGACGGCCAAAATCAGCACGCGGCGAGGGTATATGGTGTTATCGATTTTGACCTCGCCATCCAGATAATGCAGGCAACTGGACGCTTCACCGCTTGCCTCACGATTGGCCAATGCCTTCAGGAAGCCCTGAGCGATCTGGTCGAATAGAGGCAGCCGTCCGGCCTGGAAACCTTGGGTTCCAGCCGCAGTTAGCGATTGTTCATTCATGGCAGGCGTTTCCCGATTTACTGCTTTGGTTGTTTCGAGGGCCAGAACTCGCGCGGTCCAGGCAGTTCTAGCCGCGTCTTCGAATGCTCTCTCCTCGCCGGTATAAACAATAGTCGAAGGGGCGTTTGTTCCGGTAGACCCGGAAATTACCGGGGCCGCGCGCAGTTGCGCGGCATTGCTGTACCTATCTAAACGAAAAGTGAGGGTATTTGACTAGATCGTGTGAACCGGCTCCCTAGCTTAAGCGGCTATAATGCTACCAAGGCTCCGGAAAGGAGCATGGTATGCAGTTGCGGGAGGTGTGACATGGGAGGCTATCTTAGAGTTTGCGGCTGGAGCGGCTGTGCAAAAATACCCGTCACCGTTACGGGTGAGACCGCGTCGGAGTTTCGGATCGAAGCCGTAGAAAACAGCTTCTTGCCGGGCAGGGGTATCCTCAAAAAGGGCCAGCCGGCCTATGTGCCAAAGACAGCAGTAAAGCTTGAGGCGGGCAAAACCAGCCTATAGCGCCACAGCCGCATCTTGACCGGCGTGAAGATCTCCTGAAGGTGACGCTGTGTCTGCCGGCGCTTGCTCTTCCTGCGCCGTGGGGGTTCAGCGGCTTACGGTTGGCTGGGGAACCTGGATTCGAACCAAGACTAGCGGAGTCAGAGTCCGCTGTTCTACCATTAAACTATTCCCCAAGACCGCTTCTGGCGCTCAATGCCGCGCCGTCCGGCTGGACGTCCGATCCGCCAAGGGATGGGCCGTGGCGCGACTATGCTGCAATTTTTTCCGCACGGCAAGGGCGTTTGCTCGCTCAATCACAACGTAAAGCGTGAGCGCGGGGCGGCCGGCTGGCGCAAGCGATCCGCCGAAGCGCTCCTTAGACCAAAAAAACCTTGCAAAGCCGAAGCGCCTTACCCAAGAACGGGGGCGTAGCGAAAAGGACCGTCCATGCCGCAAGTTACGATCTATACCACGCCCTATTGCCCTTACTGCTCCAGCGCCAAGGCCCTGCTGAAGAGCAAGGGCGTCGCCTTCGATGAGATCGACGCGAGCGACGCCGCGGTGCGCAGCGCCATGACAGCGCGCGCGGGGGGGCGATACACCGTGCCCCAGATTTTTATCGGCGATTTCCATGCGGGCGGTTGCGACGACCTGCACGAACTTGATGCGAAAGGAGAACTTGATCGCCTTCTGCAAAGCTGAGCACAATAGATGCTCATCGAAGAGCAGGCGGAGCAATGGCGGATAGCGGCGGCAAATTCAGGGTAGGCCTCGTCCAGATGCGGACGGGCAAGAGCATCCCGGAAAATCTGGCACAGGCAGAGACTTACATCCGGGAAGCGGCAAGACGCGGCGCGAATTATGTGCAGACGCCGGAAAATACCCTCGTCATGGAGGCCGATGCTGAGCACCTCCTTGAGAAAATCTCGCCAGAGGAAAATACCGAAGGGGTAACGCATTTCGCGCGGCTTGCCAGCGAGCTCGGCATCTGGCTGCATATCGGCTCGCTCGCGGTCAAAGTCGGAGAGCGCCGCGCAGCCAACCGCGGGTTCCTGTTCGCACCCAGTGGCGAAACCGTCTGCCGCTATGACAAGATCCATATGTTCGACGTCGATCTGCCCTCGGGCGAGAGCTACCGGGAATCGGCGACGTTCGAGCCGGGCAGGTGCACCTATGTTGCGGAACTGCCTTGGGGCGGGCTTGGCATCGCGACCTGCTACGACATGCGCTTTGGCGAGCAATATAAGGCGATGGCGCGTGCTGGCGCCAAATTCCTGACCGCGCCTTCGGCTTTCACCAAGGTTACGGGCGAGGCGCATTGGCATGTGCTGCTGCGCGCGCGGGCTATCGAGAATGGCTGCTTCGTGTTCGCGGCGGCGCAGGGCGGGCGGCACGCGAATGGGCGCACGACCTTCGGCCATAGCATCGCGATTTCGCCGTGGGGCGAGATCCTGGCGGAAGCGGGCACCGAGCCCGGTGTAATTGTCGCTGATATCGATGCGGACGAGGTGGGCCGGGTGCGCGCGCGCATTCCGGCGCTCGATCATACGCGGGACTTCGCGGTCGAGGTGGTGCGGCTGGGCTAGCAGCAGACATTCCTGGCTTGCCCAACGAATGCCCAAGAGCCTGTTTTGGGTCCATAACGGCCCTCACGCTGTTCTTGCAATCCCGTGGCGGCTATGTCGGCTTCCAGATCTTATTGCTGCTGTCTCCGGCAGGGCTGAAAAGACTCCGCCCCCACCACCGACCTTGTTGCGCTCCCCATTGCGGACAATTCAGCTGTCAATCCGAATTATAAACTCAAATGCACTTAAAGAGGAACGAGTATTCGAACCCGTTCCGGCCAGCCATTGAAGCAAGCGAGATTCGAACCTCGGAACTGGTGGGCGAGATCGTCCCGGAATACCGGGCGATGTCCGATCGAAACGGCAGGAGCGTTCGCGTCGGAATGCGCAATCGCTGCTCGCCAGCCCCGTAGAACGTTGCCCGCCGAACCATGTGGCGTGTGCGGGAGAAAAGGTTCTACGAACCACCAGCAGCTTGCCCGAGCGGTTCAAGTACCGTCGTCTGCCAGGCCCGGTCAACTCGGCTCCCAAGTTCATCTTCCAGAGTACGATTATTGTCGAACCAACGCTCCAGACGGGCAGTAACGTCGTCCCGATAACCAGTCCCGCTGCCGTACTGTTCCTCGCAGCTATCCCACAGCTCTGCTGAGCCTGCCAACGGCGCTCGGTATAACGTGATTGCGTGATGTCGCGCGGCTTTCACAAAATCCGCCTCCCATGTGTCCACCTTTGCTAACAATTCCCTCAGAAACCCATGAGCAGTTTCTAATGCATTATCTTCTAAACGATTACGAATAATCTCTCGCAGACCGTCTAGCGCTGGTCTACACGCAACTTTTGCCTCAGCAGCCGCTCCATCTCCGAGGTGCTGAAAGACATTGAAGTTCCAGAATGTGCCAGCGCGTCGTGTCGTCGCCCAAATTGTCCTGGGATGACTACTCCGAACTGCGCGAAGAAGTCGCTGATGAGCGCCACGGCGTGCAGATGAGAGCCTTTCATGGCGACCAGAGAATATCTTTAGATCGTTGTTGATCGTTGCGACTGCCGCCAGCGCCTGCGCTTGTTCGACATTTTCCAACATTTGATTCACAGCGCTTATGGTCTTTTGCGCCGCATCCGCCTGGGTCGCCCGAAAGCCTTTTATCTTTGTTTGAATAAATATCGAGAGGTCGACCGGATCGTCGCTGGCCGCATCAAAAATGTATATGTCAATGCCCACCATACCGATCCTGTGCAGGGCATCTTCGATGTGGCCGCGTTTAATTTCATACCCCTCGGAAATGTCTTCCGCACCTTCACCTGAATCATGGCGCATGGACAGCGCGTCTCCTGCGCGCGCGAGTGCAAGTATTGCAACCCTACTATTAAGCTTTGGGTCCACCTCTGTTTCGGCAAGGTGACGCAGTAAGTCCTGGCTCGCCGGGTCAGGTGCACTTCCCCATTCTGAGCAAAGTAGTGTTACTGCTCGTTTATTCTTGAGATGCTCTAATATATCCGTGCGTATAGCCGAACCATCTACTCCACGCGTGTCAACAACATTGATACCAAACTGGGTGTCAGAAACAAGCGCAAATGGGACGGTCACTATAATGCGACCCGGGAGTGAAAAGTCTGAATGACGTCCATTATTAATTGCGGCAAACGTCGTTCTTAGCCACTGACGCCCCATCGCTTCGTCTGCGCCATCGTACTCGATTCGACGTCGAGTGCGGCGCCAGAGACGCAGCCGGGACGCCACCTCCGCCTTGAAATCTTCAAATGAAGTTGTCGTCTCTGCCAATGCTGCGGCAGGATCAGGGGGGACAATCCCACCTTTTTTCGGCCGTGAAGGGCGAGGCAAATCGGCCATATTGCGCAGCGCGCGTTCAACCTCCTCGGCGGGCTTGAAATCCGCTGTTATTGCGCTGACCTCTCCGCGCATCTTCTCCCAGACCGCACGACAGGATTCTGTCGCAAGACGATAAACTTCTTCGTCCGGCAAAGGCTTGACACTTAGCGCGAAACGATCGCCGCGTTCGACGCGCACGTCGCATAGTGTAGTGCGACCGCCTCCCGTATCAAGTATCATGCCTTTGAGATCGGCGGCAGTCGATGGATCTGTCTCCAAGCCGGCTTGACGGCAAGCCGCTGTCGTCTTCCCGACGCCAATCTTGCCGACGTAAACGATCTCATGGTCAAGACTAAGTAAAAATTCCCCGAACTCGGAAAGGCGGCCAAACAAAAGGTTGGCCTGTCCGTTCAGTACGGCTGGGATGGTTTCGCTTTGACGAAAAGTATCGAGGCGATCCAGTGCGTTCTCGATATGCAGCAAGACATCGAAGTCGGGATGCCGAAATGATGGCTGCGGAAGAAAGCGCCATTCAACCTTAAGTTTATCAGCAAGAGAGAGGGCGTGGTCAGAGCCGACAGCAGCAAGATACCGCTGATAGTCGTCCTTAGCCCCCTCGCCAGCTTCAATTCGCGACACGCGGCTCTGGTGGACGGCCAACCTATCCGCCACCTGCTGTTGCGTCATGCCGGCCGCCCCTCTTGCTTCGGCAATTAAAGCGCCAATTTCTTTATGCATTCTAACCTCACATATATGTTGGTAATGTACACATATATGCTCTTTGTTCAACGCATGTCAAGGGGCTTAGGTTCGTTGCTCGCCTCATGAACAGATCACTCGGCCGGGACTTCGCAAAAATTATCACGGCGAAACAATGGTATACAGGTCCATAGCCAGCCAGCATGCTATCAAGTTGATAGCTTGATCTCCACGGAATGGCGAATGGGCCCGATTGCGGAAAGTTGCGGCCGCTTCACTTTCGAGGAGTGCTGTGGCCAGGAGCGAAGGTCCGCAATCGCATTCGCTATATTGGGGCGTGAACGTCGGCACCTGCGCATTGGCCCAAGTTTCCCGTCGTAGATGCTCCCTCGCCCGCAATGTGATCGAAAAGCGGGCATCGGCGTTTATGTATCTTTAGAGACCCGGAATGTCTCTTATCGGCCTTCCAGAAACGGTCCGCGAAGGGGCGGGCGGGCAAATGGGGCGAAATCGTGGTAGGCGCGCCATATGTACTAACAAAACAAGGTTAACGCGGAATCGAGGTGGCCAAAATTGGCTGAAATTGGCCGATTTCTGTCTCAAATTGCTAGAATTCGAGCTTTCAAAAACACGTTAAATATTGTGTCTTTACCATAATTTGCACAGTCTACGGAGCGATACCGCACTGATAATAAGCGGGTATTTTATTTTGACGTCACTTAACTTTTTAGTAAAACACCTGTGTTACAATTCAATCAAATTGGAAAAGCGCCCATTGGCTATCAAAATGTGTATTTTTAGGGCGTGAGGAATACCGGTATGGCGTCCTTACGTAGCGTGCATAGGCAAAGGCGCCCCGAATTGCGGCCGGCGGCCGGCCGCGCCGGAATTCACCCCTGCTGGAACAAATCTCCGCGCAATCGCAGCGCGATCCCGTTAGAAGTACCGGCCATGGCACAATCCCGCGGGCATTCTCGGATTTCTGGCAATTTCGCTTGTGTTGTGCCGCAAATTTTGGAAGCTGCGGCATCGGTTCTCACCTAAGCGAAATCGCCATGCCAGATCTGCTTCTCGAACTATTCTCCGAAGAAATCCCGGCCCGGATGCAGGCGCGCGCCGCCGAGGACCTCGCCCGTATGATGAGCGAGGCGCTCGAACAGGCGGGCTTGCCGGTTAAGGCCACGCGCTCGCTTTCGGGGCCCCGGCGCATCGCTTACATCGCGGAAGGCGTGGCGGAGAGTTCGGCTGCGACCGTCGAGGAGCGCAAGGGGCCACGCGTTGGAGCGCCTGAGAAGGCCGCGGAGGGATTTTTGCGGGCGGCAGGGCTCAAGAGCCTCGATGAATGCCAGATCGTGAAGGCCCCCAAGGGCGACTATTATTTGGCGCGTACGGAAAAGCCGGGCCGTGCCGCAACGGCGGTCATCGCCGAGGCGGTGCCTGCCATCGTGCGCAAGTTCCCGTGGCCCAAGTCCATGCGCTGGGGCACTGGCCGTATCCGCTGGGTGAGGCCGCTGCATTCGATCCTTTGCCTGTTCGGCGATAAACCCGTTGAATTCGAGGTGGACGGCATCAAGAGCGGCGCAACCACCTACGGCCACCGGTTCTTGAGTGGCGAAAAAAGCACACAACCCAAGGTTGTAACAATTTCTCGAATTTCAGACTATTCAGACGCTCTTTTGCACGCTAAGGTTGTGTCCGCAGGAGAACAACGGGCGAAGGCGATTTCGGATGGCGCCCATCGGGCAGCCGCCGAAGCTGGGCTCGCTCTTGTCGAAGATCACGGGCTGCTCCACGAGAATGCGGGGCTTGTTGAGTGGCCCGTGATACTCTCCGGCAAGTTTGACGAGAGCTTCCTCGAAGTACCCGAGGAAATCCTGATGACCTCGATGAAGGCGCATCAGAAGTGCTTCTCCTTGCGCGATAAAAAATCAGGGAAATTGGCCAACCGGTTCATTCTGGTCTCCAACCTGGAGGCTGCCGATGGCGGCAAGGCTATCGCAGCCGGCAACGAGCGGGTAATCCGCGCAAGGCTCTCGGATGCGAAGTTCTTTTGGGAGAACGACCGCGGCCGGCCCCTGGAGAAGTCTCGCGGAACTGCTGGGCCAAGTAACCTTCCACGAGAAACTCGGCACACAACTGGAGCGTGCGCTACGCATGGAACTCCTGGCGCGGGAGCTTAGTCCCTTTGTGGGTGCGGATTCGGACGAGGCGGCGCGCGCGGCCCACCTCGCCAAGGCCGACCTGATGTCGGAGACCGTGGGCGAGTTCCCGGAACTGCAAGGCATCATCGGCCGCTATATCGCACTCGCGCAGGGCGAGAAGCCCGCCATCGCGGATGCCATCGCGGAGCATTACAAGCCGCAGGGGCCATCCGATGCGGTCCCCGCGAACCCGGTTTCCATCGCGGTTGCGCTGGCCGACAAGCTCGATATGCTGGTGGGCTTCTGGGCCATCGGCGAGAAGCCGACGGGCTCGAAAGACCCTTACGCGCTACGCCGTGCCGCGCTTGGCGTTATCCGCATCATCCTGGAGGGGAACTTGCGCCTGCGCCTGCGCGCGATCCTCGTCCGCCTGTCGCTCGACCTGGAGTTGACGCAGCGGGCGGAGGAAGCGCGGCACAAGGTGCACGAGATCGTCTGGGCCGAGCTTGGGCTCGATCTCAGCCGGCATCACCACGCCGCGATTGCCAAGGCCATCGCCGCCAAATATTCGCTGCAGCCGGTCCTAGGGCCGGAACGGGCACAGAACCTGCTTGAGTTCTTCGGCGACCGGCTGAAGGTCTATTTGCGGGACCAGGGCACGCGCCACGACCTGATTGATGCGGTGTTCGCACTTCCGGGGCAGGACGACCTGCTCATGATCGTGCGGCGCGTCGAGGCGCTCTCCCGGTTCCTCGATACGGAGGACGGGGCGAGTTTGCTGGCGCTGGTCCGCCGCGCGCTCAATATCCTCAAGATCGAGGAGAAGAAGGATGGGCGCGGCTTCGATGGCAAGCCTGCTCCCAAGCTCTTGAAGGACAAGGAAGAAAAGGCGCTCGCCGCAGCCGTCAAGACCGCCGCCAAGGACGTGCAGGCCGCACTGGGCTCCGAGGACTTCGAGGCAGCCATGGGGGCGCTGGCCAAGCTGCGCGCGCCGGTCGATGCCTTCTTCGACAAGGTGACGGTGAACGCGGAGCAGGCGGATGTCCGCGAGAACCGGCTGATGCTGCTCGCGCAAATCCGCGCGCTGACCCTCGAAATCGCCGACTTCTCCAAGATCGAAGGGTGACGGCGGCAGGCACGCCCGGAGAGCGCACCCTCTAATTGCGGCGCGCTTTCTGAAGCATGAAAATCGGCATTTTCCGGGGTATTTTTGCCAGAAAACGGGCAATTTTGAGCAAAGGATCTGCAGTTTACCATGTTCGCATTTACCATGGTAAGCGCTTACTCCAGATAAACCTTTTGTCAACCAGTGCAAGAGGACGGAAAACACACCGTCTGAACAGACGGCCTGCGATATCGCAAGCGGTTTTGCTGGAATAAGGCACCGTTAGCAATTGCGGACATTTTGCGGCCCGCCAATTTCTTTTCCACGCAACTTTGTTGAAATATCAGTGACGTGTCGCCGCCACAAAACGGTCCCGACTCACTGTAACGCTGCAGCGAGCCTTAGGTAAAACGCACAGCAATTGGGGCGTTTATGCTTGAAGCTGCATTTGGGTTTTCGCGCCTGTCTTTTGCGCATCCCGCAGCAAGCATCTGGACGATAGGCTTAGAGCTTCCCAGCCCTGAACTAGCGTGCGTTTAAGTTGGAGGATACGTTGCATGTTCCTACGCATAACGATTTCCCTGGCGTTGTTATCGATCCCTGCGGCCGTTCTCGCGGAGCGGCAATCGCAGACCGGAAGCGCGCCGCCCAGCGAATTTCAGGAAACAGCCCCGCACGCGGCTTCCGGAACCCTGCAGGCGTCGCTCGCACCGGACCCAGCGGAGGCTTCGGCTACATACGCTCCCAAGCCAGGGGTTGAGGATCTCATCCGCGAGGGCAACAAAAGTATGCGGGATGGCGACATTCTTGGTGCCCGCCGGTCCTACCAAAAGGCCTTGGCATCCGGAGAGCCCGCCGCTTCCCTGGTTATGGGGCGCTCGTACGATCCGATCTACTTTGCGAGAATCGCGGCCAGGAACGCCGAACCGGAGCCTGCAAAAGCCCTCGAATGGTATGAGCGGGCCAGGGCAGCGGGGGCGGGCCAGACCGCGACGGTTCGCATCGAAGATCTCAAGCGCTTCATGAGCAAATAGCAAAGAGGCTTATGCACGGTTTTGCCATGAACGAGGGGCGCACCCCCTCACCCCAACCCTCCCCCCGAGGGGCTACGGTGTTCAAGGAAGTGAGTTTCGGGATTCCCGTCGGCGCCTTTTTATGCGAAGTCAAGAGAAAATAGGGTTGATTCGCGAGGAGGCGGGGATGGGGCTGGCCAGGGGGCAGAAAACGCAAGCAGACATTCGCCTCGACCGGGTCATTCGAGCCCGGCGGCTTTTCCATAACTATGCGGAAAAGCCGGGCCTGCCCGCGGACAGGGTAAGGCACCAGGCTTGAGAGGCCCTGGCGCGAATATGGGGCGAAGCGAAAGTGCCCGTACTGAATCTGTTGACGAAATCGGTGCCCATGCCCCAGAAACGGCTTGTTCAAATTTCCGGCAAGCTGGGTTGACTTGAGAGCCAGCTCCAAAGTGTGGGATGCTGGAGGTCAAAAGGTAGGAGACAGGAATGAAAACGACGATATTCCGGATTGAGGGCATGAGCTGCGACGGCTGCGCGAACACCGTCAAGACCGCCATCGAGAAAGAGCCGGGCGTGCAGACGGTTTCGGTGTCGTTCGCCGATAAGCAGGCGCGCGTGACGTTCGACCCGCAGGCCGCCGGCGAGGAACGGCTCGCCGCCGCGATTGAAAAGCCCGGCTTTCGTGTCGTGAGCCGCGAAGCCGCGTAGTACGGCGCTCCGGCGCGGATCGCGGCCAGCCCGCCGGCAGCGTCCGCCGGACAGCGTCCTTCCAGCCCCGGTGTTTCCGTTCGCGTTCCTCCGCGCCCGGCGCCGGTGCGGCCGATTCCCAAATTGCATCGCTTCCGTGAATTAGTTATCAATCGGGTGCGTAGCGTTGGGGGGCTGGCCATGAACCGGGCATATGTTGCAGGCATTTCCTTCAAAGCGTTTCGCACGGCGCTTTGCGGCGCGCTGGCCGCGCTGCTGCTCCTGGCGGCGCAGGCACCGCTCGCAATCGCGCAGGAGAACGCGCCCGCTGCGCCCCCCGCAGCCCAACCCGCCCCAGCCGAATCCGGCTGGCTCGGCGCCGAACTGCGAGACTTGGACGCCGCCTCCATCAAGACGCTCGGCCTCGATCAGCCGAATGCCCTGCTGATCGTCCTGACGGCCCCGGACGGCCCTGCGGACGAAGCCGGCCTCAAGACCGCCGATGTCATCGTGGCGTTGAATGGGCAGCCGGCGCCCAGCCTCAACGAGTTTATCCAGCGTATCAAACAATCCGGAAAGGCCGCTGCGCTCCAGCTCGAACTTTGGCGGCGTGGCGAGCGGGCCGCAATATCCGTTGGCTTGGGAGGCGCGAAGGAGGCCCGTGCATATACAGATGACGAACGGCACATCGCTGCTTATGGCGCCCTTATTGCCGCGTTCCCGAACACAGCATTTCCGGTTCTCTGGGCCGGTATCCAGACCGATCTCGGCAAGGCTTACCTGACGCGCGCACAGGGTAGCTGGGCGGAAAACGTCGAAGCCGCCATCGACGCCCATAAGGCGGCATTGACCATCTACACCCGCGAGGCCTTCCCGAAGGGCTGGGCCGACGTCCAAAATGACCTCGGCATCGCCTATTGCAAATCGCATCAGGGACAGCCGGGCAGAGAACATCGAAGCCGCCATAATGTCCTTCGAGGCGGCCCTGACCGTCTACACCCGCGAAGCTTTGCCGCAAGACTGGGCCAGGGCTCAGAACAATCTTGGCCGCGCCTATTCGAAGCGCATTCAGGGCAGCCGGGCGGAGAACATCGAAGCCGCGATCAAGGCCCTTGAGGCGGCCTTGACCAGCCGCATACGCGAAGCGTTCCCGGAAGATTGGGCCTGGAGCCAATACAATCTCGGCAATGCCTATAACGACCGCATCCAGGGCAGCCGGGCGGAAAACATCGAAGCTGCAATCAAGGCCTATGAGGCGGCCCTAACCGTCCGCACCCGCGAGGACTTCCCACAAGACTGGGCTGTAACCCAATTCAGCCTCGGCAATGCCCATCGCGACCGCATCCAAGGCAGCCGGGCGGAGAACCTCGAAGCCGCCATCAAGGCCTACGAGGCGGCGCTGACCGTCCGCACCCGCGAAGCCTTCCCGCAAGACTGGGCCATGACCCAGAACAATCTCGGCAACGCCTATCAGGACCGCATCCAGGGAAGCCGGGCGGAGAACATCGAAGCCGCCATCAAGGCCTACGAGGCGGCGCTGACCATCCGCACCCGCGAAGCCTTCCCGCAAGACTGGGCCATGACCCAGAACAATCTCGGCAACGCCTATCAGGACCGCATCCAGGGAAGCCGGGCGGAGAACATCGAAGCCGCAATCAAGGCTTACGAGGCGGCCATGACCGTCCGCACCCGCGAAGCCTTCCCGCAAGACTGGGCTCTGGCCCAGAACAATCTTGGCAACGCCTATCGCGACCGCATCCGGGGCAGCCGGGCGGAGAACCGCGAAGCCGCCATCAAGGTCTTTGAGGCGGCCTTGACCGTCCGCACCCGCGAGGCATCCCCGCAAGACTGGGCCATGACCCAGAACAATCTCGGCGCCGCCTATTACGACCGCATCCAGGGCAGCCGGGCGGAGAACATCGAACGCGCCATCAAGGCCTACGAGGCGGCCTTGATCGTCTATACGCGCGAGTCCTTTCCGCAAGACTGGGCCGCAACCGAGAACAATCTCGGCCTCGCCTATCAGGACCACATCCGAGGCAGCCGGGCGGAGAACATCGAAGCCGCTATCAAGGCCTTTGAGGCGGCCTTGACCGTGCGCACCCGCGAGGCCTTCCCGCAAGACTGGGCCAAGACCCAGAACAATCTCGGCAACGCCTATAAGGACCGCATCAGCGGCAGCCGGGCGGAGAACATCGAAGCCGCCATCAAGGCCTTTGAGACGGCCTTGACCGTCAGCACACGCGAGGCCTTCCCGCAAAACTGGGCCACAACCCAGAACAATCTTGGCACCGCCTATGAGGATCGCATCCAGGGCAGCCGGGCGGAGAACATCGAAACCGCCATCAAGGCCTTTGAGGCGGCCTTGACCGTCCGCACGCGCGAGACCTTCCCGCAAGAATGGGCCGAAACCCAATCCAATCTCGGCAATGCCTATAATGAGCGCATCCTGGGCGGCCGGGCGGAGAACCGCGAAGCCGCCGTCAAGGCCGAAGAGGCAGCCTTGACCGTCCTGACCCGCGAGGCCTTCCCGGAAGACTGGGCCAAGACCCAGGCCGATCTCGGCACTGCCTATCTGTACCGTATTCAGGGCAGCGGGGCGGAGAACCTCGAAGCCGCAATCAAGGCCTACGAGGCGACCTTGACCGTGCACAGCCGCGAGGCTTTCCCGAAAGACTGGGCCGCAACCCAGACCAATCTCGGCATCGCCTATCGGAACCGCATCCAGGGTGGCCGGGCGGAGAATATCGAAGCCGCCATCAACGCCGACGAGGCGGCCTTGACCGTCTATACCCGCGAGGCCTTCCCGCGCGACCATTTGAACTCTGCCCGGGGGCTTGCGCAGGACTGGATGAAGCGCGGCGAGTGGGCCAATGCACAACGGGTCCTGGCTGGCGCGAGAGAGCATTTTTTATTCTGTTTGGCGAAGGGGTCGATGAGACCGAAGCGGGCAACGTGATTTCGCTGGGTGGCTCGCTGTTCGTCGATCTCGCTTATGCGGAGGCAAGAAACGGCGACACCAAAGCCGCGCTCGCCACGCTGAGCGAAGGACGCGCACTCCTCCTTGCCGCCGCCTTGCGCCAGCAAACCGCGACTTTGACGCTTGCTGAGAGGGTCGACTACCAGTCGCTGCGGCTTGAAATTGGCGAATGGGCGAAGCTCGCGGAGGCCAAGGGCGCGGAAGGCGCGGAGGCGCTACAGCGCCTGAGCGTTGCGCGCGGAAAGCTTGCGGCGCTTCTCAAAGAGGCCGCGCGGCGCAGCCAGGTTAAAGGCGGTATCGATGTCATCGCGCGGAACGAATTGCTCAAGGACAGTGCGCTGGTGGCGCCCATTGTGACGCAGTGGGGCAGCAAGATTTTGATCGTGACGGCAACGGATGGCGTTCCGGTCATTTCAGTTGCCGAGTTTCCGGATCTGACTTCGGGTGCGCTTGAGGCGCTGTTGCGGCACACCGATAAAGCCGGGCAAACCACAGGCTGGCGTGTGGATTACGATCGCCAGCAAACAGACTTCAATGCTTGGCTTGACGCCATCGGCGGAATCGGCCCGAAATTCTGGACGCTGTTCGCCGGCAAGCTCGATGCCGCGCTGAAACAGGCCAACGTCAAGGACGGCACGCGCGTCATCGTGCTTCCCACCGGCGCGCTTGGCCTTCTGCCGCTGGAGCTGGCCCGCGATCCCTCCACCGGCCGCAGTTTCGCCGATGCCTACAATGTCACCGCCATCCCGAGCCTCGAAGCCTATCTCGCCGCCGCCCGAGCCGCCGCCAAGACGGACGCGCCTTCGCTGGCCGAGGCCGTCAACCCAACCGGCGACGATCCCGGCGCAAGCCTGCCTTATGCGGAGCTGGAAGGCGCAGCCATAGCAGCCCGCTTCAAAGGCAGGCCGCTGGTCAAGCTGGACCGGTCCAGCGCCACGCCCGAAATCGTGCTCGCTGGCCTCAAGGGCAAGACCTACTGGCATTTCGCATCCCACGGCCTGTTCGACTGGGAAGACGCCCGCCAGTCGGGGCTTCTGATGAAGGACCGGCAGCTCCTCACGGTTGGCGCCCTGCTCGATGCGCGCGGCACGCTTGGGAACCCGCGCCTCGTGGTGCTGTCGGCTTGCGAGACCGGGCTTTACGACGCTTCGAAGAACCCGGATGAATTCGTGGGGCTGCCCGCCACGTTTCTGCAACTCGGCGCGGGCGGCGTGATCGGCTCGCTCTGGCAGGTGAGCGACGCGGCCACGGCACTGCTCATGGCGCGCTTTTACGAACGCCATATCGATGGCGGGCTTGCGCCCGCCGACGCGCTGAAGGAGGCGAAGGTCTGGCTCAGGACCGCGACGCGGCGCGAGCTGATCGCCTATGCGAAAGCCAATTTCAAACCGGCGGACGCGCAGGCCCAGGTGCCCGATCTCGCGGCGCTGCTTGCAGGCGCGCGGCGCGGCGAGGCGGGCAAGTCAGCCGCCGTATGGAATGCGCTGCTCGATGCGGAGCGCGGGCGGCAGGCGAAAGCCAGGAAGGGCAGGCAGGGAGCGCCGAGCCCCGGCGAAAGGATGTTCGCTCACCCCTATTACTGGGCCGGGTTCGTCTACACCGGGTATTGACAGCCGCGAAGGCGCCCTGAGCAAAGGTTAAAAGACCGTTCGTTTTGCGTAGGCGCCTATTATGGTAAATGCGCGTATGGTTAATTGCGAATCCATGGCGCTGAAATTGGTCGAATTGTGCGAAAAATTGCCCGGAAAAAATGTTTTTTTGGCTTTCAAAACTACGGTTAATTATAATCGCAGATTTGATCTCAACCATAAACGGGTGGCTATTTTGTGTAATTTACCTTTCATAATCAATTACTTGCTCTTTGCGCCACCGGCGCGGGCGCTGCACTCGCGGAAATAATTCGAGGCCGAAGGGCAGACTAGGAATTATCAAAATGCCCGGATTCGGCAACAAACAGCGTTAACGGAACGGACATAGCCCAAGACCTGGATTTGCCCCATATGTTTGCTCTGGCGGGCAGCGCTTCTCGCACTTCGATCCGCGCCGCATACGAGGCTCAATGTCATGCAAAAAGTCCCCGAGCTGCTCATGCCTGTGGGCTCGCTGGAAAAGCTCAAAGTGGCAATCCTGTATGGCGCGGACGCCGTCTACATGGGCACGCCCGACCTTTCCTTGCGCACACGCTCGAACCTGACGCTGGAGGAAGTGCTGGAGGGCGTCGCCTTCGCCCGCGCCCGCGGCAAGCGCGCCTATCTCACGCTCAACCTGTTCGCCCATAACCGCGACATCGCCAAGCTGCCGGAGTTTGTCGAGACCATCCGCAAGGTTGGCCCCGATGGCGTGATCGTCGCCGACCCCGGCGTGTTCCATTTCGTGAAGACCGCCGCCCCCGAGCTGAAGCTCCACATCTCGACGCAGGCCAATGTGTGCTCCTGGGCAACGGTGCAATTCTGGCAGGCGCAGGGCGCGGATTTCGTGGTGCTGGCGCGCGAGGTCTCCTTCGAGGAGCTGACGGAAATCCGCGAAAAATGCCCGGATATCAAGCTCGAAGCCTTCATCCACGGCGCGATGTGCATGACCTATTCGGGCCGCTGCCTCTTGTCGAACTACATGGCCGAGCGCGGCGCGAACCAGGGCAATTGCGCCAATTCCTGCCGCTGGAACTACAAGCTCAAGGTTCGGCTCAAGGACGGCACGCTCAAGGAGCTGGAGCTTACGGAGGAGACGCGCGAGCTGTTCGAGTTCTTCGTCGAGGAGGAGAACCGGCCCGGCGAGGACATGCTGATCGAAGAGGACGGGCGCGGCTCCTACATCCTCAATGCCAAGGATTCTCTGTATGATGCCGCGGCTCGGTGACTATCTGGCGCTGGGCATCGACTCGCTGAAAGTGGAGGGCCGCAACCGGGGCGCCTATTATGCCGGGGTGACGGCGCATGCCTACCGGATGGCCATCGACGATTGGCGGGCGGCTCCCTCGGAGTGGCGGCCCGAGCCCTACATGCGCGAACTCGCCACCATCCCGAACCGGGGCTACAGCCTCGGCTTCCACGAAGGCCGGCTCACTCACCACGCGCACAATTTCGAGGACACGCATACGCTTGCGGCCTGGGAATATGCCGGCATGATCGTCGAGGTCACCGAAGACGCCTTTCTGATGGCGGTGAAGAACCGGCTGGAGCAGGGCGGCGTGCTGGAGTTCGTGCCGCACACCAGGCGCGATCCGCTCCTCCTGCGCATCTACGAATTCGAGAACGTCCTGACCGGCCGCGTCACGGCGAAAGAAGGCATCAACGCCGGGCAGAAGCCGGTGATCCGCATCCCCTTCGCATGGTTCCACGAGGAGAAGGATATCGCCCAATTGCGCGCGGACTTCCCGGCTTACACGGTGGTCCGCAAGGAGCAGGCGCTTCCGGAAGAGGCCTGGGCACGGCTCGCGCTGGACCGCGCCGCGCAATCCGCGGAGCTGGGGCAGACTGCGGAGAACACCTACCAGGAGCGGCGGCAGGAGCTGGCCGCGGCCATTGCCACCGGGCGCGAAGGCATTACGTTCCGCACCCCGCGCGTGGGCGTCGAAGGCTGCTGCGGACGCGGCTGCAATGGCTGCCTCTATTTCTGGCACGATCCGCGCTATGTCCGCGCCCGCGACCTGCTGCGCTCAAAGAAAATGGGGGCGATGCTGTCGGAGGAAGAAGCGGAATTGGAGAAGGAAAGGCCAGGGGGCTAGCCCCCTGGACCCCTGGAATTGGAGTGGCTGCGAAGGACGCGGGCCGGCTATCTGGGGCACTTATCCTGGCACTCGATCTGAATGGTCATGCAGTCCATGACATGCAATAGCCCTTGAGGCTGGACGGTCCCGCACATCAGGTATTTGGCATCGCAATCGGTCTTGGGGCCGTGGCAATTCTTGTGCGCCCATTTGCAGGCGATCTCCAGCTGGCGCTTGCTCAGCGGATGCTTCTCGCAAGTCTTTTCTTCGGCGGCGCACTTATCCCTGCAACTCCCGGCGTTAGCCGCACCGCCGCATGACAGCAGAACGGCGATGGCCAAGGCGTGAAAAACGGCAAGGCGGCGATGCGATGCGCGGCGCGCGTGAATTATTGGCTTTTCCCCCCCGGTAACAGCCTTCCAGGTAATTCCAGATGCGTGTGGCATAAGCTGGGCAGGGGGCGTTATGGCTGAAGCCGCCGGCAAGACTTTGAATAGGCTTGGCAGTCTGGCATTCCCGCGATGTGGCAGCATGCGGATCGTGGCAGTGACCGCCCTCACATTCATTGTCTGGCCGGTGCAGCCGCTTTTTTGCCGCGCCCGATATTGGGAGCACGACAAACGGATGATAGGCAACCGAACGAAGGAACGGTA
>CAVYEY010000048.1:0-12888 GCA_963767435.1 uncultured Alphaproteobacteria bacterium | reverse complement strand
AGTTAAGGAGGTGAAATATGAGTCAGAAATGGAGTCTTAATCAAGCTGAATTTAAAGCCTTTTTTAGAAATGCAGTTATTTTTCTAGCTCCCGTAGCAATTACGGAACTTACGTTGTTAAGTCAAGGAGAATTAAATGTGCATACCGGATTCTTTATGCTTTTGAAGTTTGGGCAATCGGAGTGGCAATGGATTTTTTCAGAAAAGCAAAAGCGGAAACACCGGTAACACCTTTAATGTGAGTCGAAGAATTAGAAAAGCCTAGTCACGATCAACCGGCTTACAGGATATGTAAGAAATGCGTTGATATAGTATGCTTTGAAACCACAGGACAACAAGGCAGGCTAGAGCCGATTTTTATCCCCGAAAAAAACACATAACACTTCACGATTTTCAAAGTATAGATCAATGTTCACGAAGGGGGAGGTATATAAACACCTCAAGTGAAAGAGTGCAATTTTTGCCAACCCTTATTAACGTGTACGCAACCGTGCGAGAAAATTACCTTTCAGCATTTATCGGATGGGTTTGAAGTATTGCGGTTTTCAGAGCGATAGCCGATTGCCCAAGATTAATAGAGATTAAAAAGACTATGCCACCCGATGAATATGTAGTATTTGTAAGTAATTTTAGAACTAAAAAATGACTGAACGAAAACCAAGAACCAATACTGATCATATAACGCCTAGATGTATAGCCCGTGAATGGGGTTGGACTAAACGTCAAATGAATGATCCCCGTAATCTACAGGAACTTCCCTATTACCCAGCACAATATAAAAGATAAACCTACTCCCGAAATGCTAAGAATGGTCAAAGAGCAAAAAGCAGGTAAAGAGATTGGTAATTGAGAACACCAAGAGAGACTAGGAATCCCCCTAAGCCCAGAGTCTAAGAGATAGTAAAAGACGTGAAGAGACTAGACTAAATACTAGACCAATTCACGGGAAAACAGACCTTGAGATGTATAGAGTGTTGGTAACTTTGAAGGAAAAACCCCGTGTAGGCGATCCTGTGCCCTCTAAGAGGCTTCGTAGAAACCCAGCAGAGTCTAAAGATTGGAAAGAAGAACTGGAAGAAAGAGAGGTGAAAAAAATGTCGTATATGAAATTTGAAGACCCAAAAGATGAACCGATAACGTGGCAGGAGCATACTATCTATTTAAAGGAACGACAAGCCAGATTAAGACGTTTAGAAAAAAACTCTGAGGACCAAAGGTTGAGATTGTGTCCAGCTCCCAATCGGGATAGTCTTAACCTCTGACTGGCACTTAGGCAGTGAGGGAACTGACTATGAAACGTGGGAAAGGCATATGAATTTGATTAAAAACGAACCAAATGCCTATATGATACCCCTATCTAATACAATCGACAACTTTGTATTTCCTGACGGAATGTGGAGCAAAATGGAAAACCCAGATGTTCAATATAAAAGTAGTACAAGAATTGGTACAGGATTTTAAGGGTAAGTTTGTTGCTATTGTAGGCTCACGTTGCCACGAGGGTTGGACTACGGGTAAAACGAGTATTAACCCAACGGAGATAATGTTTAATGAAGAAATGGAAACAGGTATCTCCTTTTTACCAAATGGAGGAATTATGACATTAATCTAAAACAAAAAGAGGGAGCAAACGGAGTGGATTATCAGTTAGGGTTATTGATAAATCAAGATTTAATTCAGCGTTAAACGTCACCAACGCCAACAAGAGAATACTTGATTTAAGGTGGCCTCAAGCCGATGTGGTCGCTATCGCACATAATCACGTTGCGTCAGTTGAACATTTAGTCAGATGGGAAGGCCCATACCGAAGACGTAGTAATGATGCGAACGGGTGCTTATAAGATAGACGATCCATATTCCGAGGGTGAGGGGTTTGGTAAAGGACAATTAGGAGGAACAATGGTAGTTCTAAACCCTAAAACTAGAGAAATAGTACCTTTCCTCTCAATAGATTCGGGAATGAGTTATTTAAAAGCGATTAGGGAACTATCTCAAATGAAATAGGTAGCGACTGGAGTAGTCGTCCTAGTGGTCTAACGACCTTCTTCGGCTTAAATGCTGGGAACTAGGAAACGTGGGTGCAATTCCCACCGCTTCCACATTCGTCTCATTTTGAGACGTATCTGGGAATATTCGGTAATGTAAAGTGATAACTTACAAATACCAGGGGTAATTGTAAAGGTAATTGTAAAGGAAATTGTAAAATGCCTTACGTTATAAAAAGTAAAAGACCAATGCTAAACAATATAGTTGCCTTGATGATTAAAGAGGATATTAAAGCCGACGGCGACCTTAACTATCTCCTTTATCTCTTTTGTAAGAAATATGTAAAACCCTCATATAATAACTATAAGAACTTCTTAGGGGAGTTACAGGTAGCGGAAATGAGTGCTGAAATTCGTAGTAGATTACTTGCGCCATACGAAGATAAAAAGATTGAGGAGAATGGAGACGTATGACAGAAGATGCGGTAAAACGAAAAGAGACTCCGGTTTTTAGCCTGTAGTTATAAAGTATTTCCCCCATGCTTTAAAAGTTGTAGCGAGAGTGTCTTTTGTAGGCAACGAACAAACAGTAGAAAGGCGAACCTTTACATTGGGCAAGAGAGAAGTCAACGGATCAAATGGATGCAGCAGTTAGACATATGTAAAATATTACGCTTCGGGGAAAGTATTAGATACTGACGGAGTTCCACACCTGGGAAAAGCCTGTTGGAGGCTACTCGCCCAGCTTGAACTTGACGAAGAGGAACGTATTAAAAATGAGAAGATTTAAAAAACTAACAGGTCAAACAATTAATAAACATACCGTTATAGGCGAAACACCTGTAGTTAAAGATGGTAGAGCTAGATGGTTAGCTCGTTGCGAGTGTGGAAATGAGCAGACGATGCTCCCTCAAAATATGAGAAAACAAGGAGGATGTGAATAAGTGTGCATATAAAGGTCCAAGACCATATCGTAGAAAAAGACCATATGAATATCAATATAATAATTTTGTGCATCGTGCTAGATATAATGTAACTATTACTTCATTTCGACCGCGCCCGAGACCGAGCACCGGGATTTCGTAACCCAGGCCTGGGCGAATCATCCGGTGAAGGATTTGCTGGCGAGGCTTAAGGTGGAGGCGCGCTGAGCCGGGGCGGGGCATTAGCGGGCTCCGGTCCAGGACTTGAGCCTGCGGGCGGCTTCGCGCATGTTCTCAAAGGTTCCAGCGTAGCTGAAACGCACGAAGTGCCGTCCGTGCTCCTCGTCGAAGTCGATGCCAGGCGTTGCCGCAACGCCGGTCTCCTCAAGCATGCGCCTGAGAAAAGCGTCGCTGTCGTCTGTGAGGTCCGCAATATCGGCATAGAGGTAAAAGGCGCCGTCCGCCGGTGCCAGCTTGCCGAAGCCGGCGGCGGGCAGCTCGTTCAGGAGCATGTCGCGGTTGCGGGCGTAGGCGGCCTTGTAAGCCTCCAGCTCATCCGTAGCGTCGAAGGCGGCAACGGCGCCTAGCTGCGAGATCGTTGGCGGCGCTATGTAGAGATTCTGGGCGAGGCGCTCGAAGACGCGCACAAGCCGCTCCGGCACCACCATCCAGCCTACGCGCCAGCCGGTCATGGAATAGTATTTCGAGAAGCTGTTGATGACGATGGCGCCGTCCCAGTAGGAAAGCGCTGTGGCGGCGGGGCCGGCATAGGTCAGGCCGTGGTAGATTTCGTCGGAAATGAACCAGCCGCCCGCCGCTTCGGTAAGCCGCACCAGGGCCTCCAGCTCCGCAGGGGAAAGCATGGTGCCGGTCGGGTTGGCGGGGCTTGCCATCAGCACGGCGCGGGCTGTGCCGCCGGTTAGCGCCAGGCGCAGGTCTTCGGCGCGGGGCGTGAAGTGGGTGCCGGCGCGGGCGGGCAGGTAGACCGGATTGAGGCCGAGCACGCGTGCGATCTGGCGGTAGCAGGGATAACCGGGGGCGGGGAGGGCGATACCGCCGCCTGCGTCCAGCAGCGCCAGGAACGCCAGGATGAAACCCGCCGACGAGCCCGTGGTGACAACCACCCGCGACGGCGCGATATCGAGCCCGTAGGCCTCGCGGTAATGCCTCGCGATCCGCTCGCGCAAACCCGGGTGCCCCAGCGCGTCGGTATAGCCCAGCGGCCCAGCCGCCATCGCTGCCGCCGCCGCCTCCAGCACAAGCCGCGGCGCGGGCGTGCCCGGCTGGCCTACCTCCATATGCACGATGTCCGCGCCGGCCGCCTGAAGCGCGCCTGCCTCCCGCATGAAGTCCATGGCCACGAAGGCCGCGATGCCGCTGCGAAGCGAGGCCGGAACGGTTCCGCGATCTGCGCGCTCTGTCATGACGGCTCCTTGCATGTTTCCCGGTACTGTCCGCACGGAGCGCGCCTGGGGCAAGCGGTTTCTCCGGGTGGCCTTCGGGGCGCTCCGGTGGCGGGCTTCGGCCGGCTCGATGGCTGCGCAATTTGTCACTATTTTCCGGCTCCGGAGCTGTCCTTCGATCTTGAGTTAATATAGCAGAGAATAATTTACGAACAGCTAAGGCCGAAAAGATTCTTTTCGCGTTGAAATATAATAGAAAACATCTGGAACGAAATTAAGAAAGCGTGTAGAAGTGACAAAGAGATAAGTCCAAAAAATCGGAGATTATATTTAACCGTAGTTTTCAATGCCGGAAAACTCGGAGTTAATCGCAAAATTCCGGCAAATACGGCGCAAATTCCGCCCTCTTCCAGCGCGTTTACCATGCGCCCATTAAACATGAGAGGCGCGTAGGGAGCGGAAACGGTTCTTTAACGGATGCGCGCGGCGCGCAATGCGCCGTTCTCTGCCGCCGGCGTCATCGCGAGTTCCGGCGCCCGGCGGGCGGCCGGCCTTACAGAACGAATTCGGGCCGCATCCTCGTCATTGCGAGGCCGCAGGCCGAAGCAATCCAGCTCAAAGTCCGCGGCCTCTGGATTGCGCCGCTCCGCTCGCAATGACGGAGCTGCCGAAGCGCCTTCGCGTCACTTGCCCGCGAGCAGCGCCGCGATCTCAGCCATTCGCCGGTGCTTCAGCCCGCGCTTTTCAAACTCCTTGAAATCCTCGGCGATGGCCTCCTCCCAAAGCTTGCCGCCGGCCTCCACGCGCTGGCCCTTGTAGCGCAGGTAGAGCGCTCGCGCCTCCCGCACCCGGCCGAGAAACATCAGCGCATGCGCCTTGTTGGTCGCAAGCGGCAGCCAATCGGGCCTGAGCGCGATGCCATGATCGGACGCGGCAAGCGCGCCGCCGAAGTCGCGCTCGAACAGCCGGTACCACGCCAGCCCAAGCATCGCCGATGCCGTATCCGGCCCAGGCTTGCCCGCCTTCCCGCGCTCAGCCTTCTCGATATCCGCGGCGAGCCTGGCCTGCGCCGCCGCAGCCTTGGCAAAGTCTCCCGCTCCATAAGCCGCCTCGATTTGCGCCCGTGCCTCCTCGTAGGGCGAGGCGTCCAGCGCCGCGATCTCCGCTTCGAACCAGCCGAGATCCTTCTTCCACTGCGCGTTGTCCGGCGAAAGCGCCGTCATTCGCGCCATGATCTCCTTGCCCTTGCCGAGCGAGTCCTTCGCCTGCGCCATGCCGCCCTGCCGCCGGTAAATATCGGCAAGCTTGGCGTAGCTCACGGCTACATCGCGCTGCCAGCCGGCATTGTTGGGGTCGGCCTTGGCGAGGCGGTCTCGAATGCCAAGGCTGCCCCGGTAGCTTTCGAGCGCCCCGGTCAGATTGCCTTGCGCGACGAGCACGTCGCCGACCTTGTTATAGGAGACCGACAGGTCGCGCTGCCAGCCGGCATTGTTGGGATCGGCCTTGGCGAGGCGGTCTGCAATGCCAAGGCTGCCCCGGTAGCTTTCGAGCGCCCCGGTCAGATTGCCTTGCGCGACGAGCACGTCGCCGACCTTGTTATAGGAGACCGACAGGTCGCGCTGCCAGCCGGCATTGTTGGGGTCGGCCTTGGCGAGGCGGCCGGCAATGCCAAGGCTGCCCCGGTAGCTTTCGAGCGCCCCGGTCAGATTGCCTTGCGCGACGAGCACGCCGCCTACGTTGTTATAGGAGACCGACAGGTCGCGCTGCCAGCCGGCATTGTTGGGGTCGGCCTTGGCGAGGCGCGCGGTAATCTCATGGGCGGCGTTCCAATTTGACAAGCCGCCGGCGAGATTGCCTTGGGCGATAAGCACATCTGCAATCTTGCCGTAAGATACCCAGAGATCGCGCTGCCAGCCGGCATTGTTGGGGTCGGCCTTGGCGAGGCGGGAGATGATTTCTTGCTTCGCCTGGTAAGACCTGAGGGCGGCGGCTAGATCGCCCTGAGCCATCAGCACACCGCCAATGCGTTCGTTGCTAATGCCTAGATCGTATTGCCAGCCGGCATTGTTGGGATCGGCCTTGGCGAGGCGGCCGGCAATGCCAAGGCTGCCCCGGTAGCTTTCGAGCGCCCCGGTCAGATTGCCTTGCGCGACGAGCACGCCGCCTACCTTGTCGTAGGAGACCGAGAGATCGCGCTGCCAGCCGGCATTATTGGGGTCGGCCTTGGCGAGGCGGGAGATGATTTCTTGCTTCGCCTGGTAAGACCTGAGGGCGGCGGCTAGATCGCCCTGAGCCATCAGCACACCGCCAATGCGTTCGTTGCTAATGCCTAGATCGTATTGCCAGCCGGCATTGTTGGGATCGGCCTTGGCGAGGCGGCCGGCAATGCCAAGGCTGCCGCGGTAGCTTTCGAGCGCCCCGGTCAGATTGCCTTGCGCGACGAGCACGTCGCCTACCTTCTCGTAGGAGACCGACAGGTCGCGCTGCCAGCCGGCATTGTTGGGGTCGGCCTTGGCGAGGCGGCCGGCAATGCCAAGGCTGCCCCGGTAGGATTTGAGCGCGTCCGGCAAATTGCCTTGATCCACCAGAACGTCGCCGCGCCCATTGATGGCCCAATAGCGGATACTGTCCGCGTCGTCTCCGTTCGCCTTCGACGCCGCCTGCTCGAACGCGGCCTTGGCGTCGTCCGTGCGGCCTGCTTCCTGGGCCACGCGGGCGTAATCGTCCCAGGTTTGCGCGTTGTCCGGATCGAGGTCCACCGCCTGCTTGTAATAGGTGGCGGCTTTGGCCACGTCCTTCCAGCGCGCGAGCGCGGCGATGTTGCGCGCCGATGCCGCCCGCTTTTTTCTCTGCTCCAGAAGGCGCTGGGCTTGCGCGCGCTCTTCGGCGGCGCCCGCGTCGAGGTCCTCCTGGAACAATCGTTCTGCCTCGCTTGTTTCGCCAGCGCTCAGTTTGGCCAGCGCGCGCTCGCCGCGATTGTCGTTGCGGGCGGCCAGCGAGCGGGTGGCTTCCTTGAGCGAGGCGAGTTCGCGGCGGCGTTCGTCCTCGGTGAACGGCTTGCCGCGCTGCTTTTCGAGCTGCGCTAGATATTCCTTCGCGGTCTCGCCCAGCTCCTGGTCGCGGGCGCGGTCGCGCTTGAGCGCGTCGAGTTCCGCCGTGAGCGCCGCCGCATGCGGGTCGGCCGCACACCCCTCGCCGGCAAGGCAGGTTTCGGGCGCGCCGCCGCGAATCAGCATTTCGGGGATTTGCGTGAAATTGCCCTTCGAGGTTTCCTCGATGACCGCCTTGGAAACGCGGTCGAACACCTGGTGGAAATGCACGTTGGGCGTTTCGGCGAGGCTTGCGAACAGCGCACGGGCGAAAGGCGAATGCTGGCCGGGCAGGCCGTCGTCCGCCGTCTGGCCGGGCTTGGTCGAGGAGACGAGCAGGAAATTGCCGGCATCGGGGATTTTGAAATCGCGGAAGCTGAGCTTGGCCTTGGTGGCGGGCGGGCAGATTTTGCCCATCGGGTTGTCGCGGCAGGCATCGAGCACGACGATTTTCTGCCGGGCGCCGGCGAGCGCTTCGAGCACCTCGTCCACGAGGACGCCGCGCGCCACCTGCTGGCGCTCGCAATCCACATCGGCGTCCACGGGCGCGAGCATGTTGCCCTCGGGCGCGCCGACACCGTGCCCCGCGTAGAACACGAAGGCGAGGTCCGCGCCTTTCGCTTTCTCCGCGAGCTTGGCGATTGCGGCGGTCAGCCCGTCCCGTGTGAGGTCGAAGCAGCCGGGCCGCTTGCCGTCGCAGGAGACGGTGTCGAAGCCGCGTTCGGAGAGCAGCCGCGCCATGCGCTCCGCGTCGAGGCGGGGATTGTGGAGCGGGTTCAGTTCCGTATAGGCGTTGTTGCCGATAACCAGCGCCACGCGCTTTTCGGGAGCCGCCTGCGCCGCCGCCGTTCCGGACAGGAAGGTGCGCTCAAGCAGGCCAGAGGCCGGTAGCGCCAATAAGGTGCAAATCAGGAAAACAATGCGCATGCCCCACCTCCGCAAAATATTGCTGAAGGCGGTAGCGGGCATCCGTGGCATTTACTAGGCGGATGCATTGGCGAGCCCAGTATGAAGGATTTATGAAGCGCGGGTTAAGAAATTAGAATGGCGGCTAAAAGCCGCGGACATATTCGAAAAACGCTATTGATAGCCCGGCGCCGATGAGTTCTCATGTGTTCTTATGCGCCCGCTAAGGGAGGAAACCCGTCTCACAAGAAAGGCGGTAGCGCATGCAAAAGACATCCCATGATTACGATCAATAGAAGGATGAAACTTAATGACTGTTGAAGCCATTCTCAAGAGAAAAGGCCCGAGCGTCGTCGCCACAGCCCCAGCAACCACGATCAAAAGCGCAGCGGAACTTATGCGCGAGAAGAATATCGCCGCTCTTATGGTGATGAGCGGCGAGACCACACTCGAAATCGTCACCGAGCGCGATATCGTGCGCGCTTTCGCCCGCGACGGCGGCGCGATTGCAGGCAAACCCGTGCGGGACATCATGACTTCGAAGCTGATCACGGGAACTCCCCAGGACAGCACGAAGCATGTGATGGAGGTGATGACCAACAAGCGCATCCGCCATTTCCCGGTCTTAAGGGATGGAAAGCTTGCTGGGCTCGTCAGCATCGGCGACGTGGTCAGGCATCGCGTGCAGGAACTGGAGCTTGAAAAGAACGTGCTGCGGGATGCCTACATCTCGGCGCGATAATGCTTGCGCCGGCGCGGATTGCTTAAGGGGAAATTCCGCAGCAATCCGTGAAAAGCTCAAAGCTCAATGAATGCAGCATAATACTTGATGGCCGGGGTCGAGCCCGGCCATGACAAACGAAGTGTACCGCGAGCGCGCCGATGTTATTACACGCTCTTTCGCGGGAATGCTGGCCCCCGCGGTCCACGCAAGCGGAGACGCCAGGGCCAGGTCTGCGAGACGGTATGTGCTATTCGAGCCGCAAATTACCGGCAGAGGTCTTGCCGCTGCGGCGGTCTTGCTCGACGTCGAAGGACACCTTCTGGCCTTCCACGAGACCGCGGATGCCGGCGCGCTCAAGCGCGCTCGCATGCACGAACACGTCCTTGCTGCCGTCGTCCGGTTGAATAAAGCCGTAGCCCTTCTGGCCGTTGTAAAACTTTACTGTGCCGGTAGTCATGAAACTTCCTTTTCATAGCTGGGTATAGACTAAGGCACAGCAGCGTGTCTGGCCGCCATGCCTGTTTCGCCGATTTGGGAGAGATTTCGGAGTGCGCCCGGCTACGCCAAGGTCAAACAGCCTAACTTTCTGGCCAAATTCGATACCGATATATAACCGCTCCAAGCGTGGATAACAAGACAATCTGCACCGCGCAGCCCATTGCGGACCTGTGGAACGTGGCGGCGGGGATACCCTGGGGATCGCCCCCAAATCGCCGGGCGCTTGAAAATGCGCATTTGAACGCTATCTAACATGTTAATACACAGCTTGGCCAATTGAAGCGCCCGGTCTTTGCTCTAGCCTCTCCGGCGCTTTCCGTCCCGCGGGATTTCTTTTGGCGTGTGCCCGTCCGCATTGCCGGAGGGGTGCAACATGCTGCCGGCCAGCACTCATGCAACCGCATTCAAGTAGCCAGGGCGGTTGAGTAAACAAAAGGACCCCAAATGAGCACATCCCGCTCGAAGGCCGAGGAACGCTACTCCGAAATCCAGAAGCGCGATCGCGGCTTGATGCAGGATCTCGATAAGGAAGCGAAGCTGCGGCTGGAGAAGACTGCCAAGCTGCGGCAGCTGCGGCTTGCCAAGGAAGCCGAAGACGCGGCCGCAAAACAGACCGCCAAGGATCTCAAGGCTGCGGGCAAGCGCGGTGCCAAGAAAGCCGCCGTCAGCGAAGCTTGAGGTACGGTGGCGGCCGTGATTGCCGCCATTCCGGAGCCCGGTTATCCAAACTTTTCCACCGGAGTTTTGCTCCGGTTGCGACGTCTTCGCAGCGTTAATCTCGCGAAGGCGGGAATCGGCGTCTGCTGTTGAAGCAAACTCGGGTTGTGCCCCCCGGTTCCCTGAGAGGTCCATCCGGTTTGGATCGCTGCTTCATTAGCGCTTTGCTCCCCACATCATGAAGCGCCTCGCCGAGGATCTCCGCAATATCCCGTACCTGCCGCGGCTTCGCATCCGCCCCAGCCGCACGCCGCGGCCTTGCTGCCGTCCTCCAGCATGCCAGAAACGAATCGGATTTCTGTGGAACCCGGCCTTTCCTATTGACGGTATATGAACCCTGTTGCCTTTCTACCCTTGATTGCCAATACTTCTTCGCATATTTGGATCAAATAAGAAGCTCAACCACAGCGAGTGAGCAATAGGACATGGTAGCAAAGGTAGCCGGCATAGCGGGAACAATCCCTTTAGGCGGTTCTGCGGGTGTCGCGCTGCCAGACAGTCCTGGACCGGTCAAGAGGGCCTTCCGGAGGTTTATAGGCCTTGTGTGGATGGCGTTCCTTATTCCAGCGATGCTCGCCGCGCTGCCATTCATGTTTCTGATTGCGGTGTTGGTAGCCTGGATGGATCCGCGCGAGACCGGCAACGATGCGGCAGATTTGAGCTAGTCCCGGCGCACCCAGGTGCTGAAACTGCCAGAGCCGCCTAACCCGCATAATTCACGGTCTGCGCGCGCCCTGGCTTGATCCTTGCCCCATCATGCCTTTTTCGATCCTCGCCAATACGCCCGTATTGGCTGCGGTCTCAAAAGTCCTGCTGGAACAAATCTCTGCGCCAGCATCGCGCGATCCCGTGAATTATGCGGGTTAACCGGCCGGAGCGCCAAGCCCGATTGGGCAACTCACGCCGGTGCCGCCATGTCCGCAATAGCCACGCGGGTTTTTGGCCAGATATTGCTGGTGGTAGTCCTCCGCGAAGTAGAATTCGCCGGCAGGCTCGATTTCCGTCGCGATCTGGCCAAAGCCGCGCGCGCTGAGCGCAGCTTGAAAAGCGTCCTTGGAGGCGTGGGCTTCGGCGGCCTGTGCCACGGAATAGGTATAGATCCCCGAGCGGTACTGCGTGCCGATGTCGGCGCCTTGCCGCATATGCTGGGTGGGGTCGTGGCCTTCCCAGAAGACCTTCAGCAGCGCGGCGTAGCTGGTCTTCTTGGGATCGTACACCACAAGCACCGCCTCGGTATGCCCCGTCTGGCCTGTGCAGACCTCTTCGTAGGTGGGGTTCGGCGTGGTGCCGCCGGAATAGCCTACGGCCGTGACGAGCACACCCGGCAGGCTCCAGAACGCCTTCTCGGCTCCCCAGAAGCAGCCCAGGCCAAACATGGCCGCCTCGCTGCCATTCGGGTACGGCCCTTTGAGCGACGCTCCGTTAACGAAATGCGTGGAGGCGGTGGGGATGGGATTGGGACGGCCAGGCAGGGCTTTGCCGGGTTCTGGCATCAACGTTTTGCTCTTCGAGAAAAGTGCCATGAGAGGCTCCTGTCCTGCGCTCGCGGCGGCTTCATCCCTATCTGGGTGCGGTGCCCCCCGCGCGAAATGCCTGGCTCTTCAATTTCAGGCGAGGCTGTCACCGGTATCGCCGTTCAGCTGCGCCAGCACGGCGCTGCTGGCCGCTTGCCAATCCAGCACATGAACGGCCCAGGCAGGCACCGCATCAAGCTTGGGCTGCTCGCCGAACAGGTAGAGGTGCGGAACGTCTTCCCTCAACGCTTCCAGCACATCGAGCCGGTCGTCGATGAAGTGCGTGATCTTGAGCTGCCGACAATGCGCCGCCTTTTGCGGACGCTCCAGGCAGAAGCGCAGATTGTCCGCGGGCAAGCCGGTTGCGGTGAAGAAGTCCCAATGCCGGAGCCACTGCTTCGTCTTGTGCTGAACGTTAGGGCCAGCCTTGGAAATCAGCCAGGCCCGGCCGCCGAAAGCCGCGGCGAGCGCCTTGACGTTCTCGAATGCACCGGGGCTTGGCGGTGTCTGCATGGCCTTCTCAAGGCTTCCACTCAGGAAGGACGTGTCCGCTTTGCCGCCCTTCACCGGGGCCATGATGACCCTGCCGATGTCGATGCCGATGCGCGGTTCTATGGTTCGTTTTTTGCTCATGCCGGCGATGGTGCGGGCAGTAGTCATAATTGTGAACCATTGATTTGTTAGCGGCTATAGATAGAAGTTATAGCTGGAGTAGAGCCCTGCCCGCGGAACCCGCCATGCGCGCCGATTGGCTGCAAGCCTTCCTCGTGTTCAGCCAAACCCTGAACTTTACGAGAGCTGCAGCCGGGCTGAACATCTCGCAACCTGCGCTGCACGTAAAAATCGGCAAGCTGGCGGATTGGCTCGGCCAGCCGCTCTACCGCAGGGCAGGGCGCAACCTTCTGCTGACGCCGGCGGGTGAGCAGGTGGCCGCCTATGCGCGTGACGAGCGCGAACGCGCGTCTGCCTTTGTCGAGGAGTTGCGGCACGGCGCAGGGACGCGGCCCGCGGTTCTATGTGCGGGCAGCGGCGCCTATCTTTATCTTCTCGGGCCTGCCATCTCGCGATTTTTGCGCATGCCCGCGCATTCCCTGAAGCTTCTCACAGGCGACTGCGACTTCACCTTGGAG
>CAVYEY010000047.1:0-36557 GCA_963767435.1 uncultured Alphaproteobacteria bacterium | reverse complement strand
GTGTGCATCCGCCGCAGCTGCCGGCGGGCAGGGATGCGCTGGAATATCTGCCCCGCGTTCAATTCGAAGCGATGTGCGTGGCGGCCCAGGTTGACGAAGGCTGGCAAGGTTCCGCGCGGCGGGCGGCCTTGATGTCGGTCTTGCTCGGCCCCATGGACTGGACGGTGAACGCCGCCATCGACGTGCTGACGTTCCTGGCGGACCGGCACCCGGTCATAGCCTATGACGTTCACAAGGCGTTTGAATTCCTGGAGCGGAACCGCCCGGAGCCGGGCTATTGCTGCTGGGTGGAACATCTCTACAACCTCTGGCAGAGGCTGCCCCTGCTTTCCGATGAAGAGCGGGATGAGCTGCAGAAAAAGCTTATGGCGGAGCGGGACACAGGCTGAAGGGGCGCCCCTGATATAGCCAGCCGGCCGCTCGCCGTCATTGCGAGCGGAGCGAAGCAATCGAGATGCTAAGCAAGATTTCTTAGCTTCCTCAATACGCTGGCGTTTTATTCGTTCTTGCTAGCGCGCCGCATGGCTGTCTTGAGTTTGCTTGAACCTGCGCAACAGGCCGCTAACTGACCTCCCGGCCACTGGTGGCACCGTCTCTTACTTAGGACATGGCGGCCATCGCGAACTGGCTTTTCAAGTCCCGGAATGGCGCGCGCATATGCCCCACTGCGCATGACGCCGTCCTATGATCAACTTTTCAAAGAGCTCCGCAGGTATCCCGCCGCTTTATCCGGCTGCGTCGAGGCGTTCCGCGGATGGCCGTAAGGATTGCGCCGGACCGGCCGGAATACAACCAGAACGAGAAAATTTTTGCACAACTTTGACGAAACTGTTGAAAAGGATTCACGCTTGGCTGGCAAGCTCCGACGCGTCAAGGTCCGCGCAAGCTTTGCTGAAATACTGCAAGAACTCAGACAAGCATGCGTCCCAGGCGATGGGGTGTCCAGTTCTTTGGCGGATGTAGAAAAGCAGGTATAGAGTCATGAAACTCAGTCGTGCGCGATTACGGTATCCCGATACGCGGCTCAGCGAAACCCCACCGCGCCCGCGCCGGCGTTCACCGGGCCGCAGCTTTCATTTTTGCACATATCCATTATGTTCGGCTGTCTCAGGCCACGAATAGAAGAAGAAGCGGACAACACATTGCACCACACAGGAGCACAACTATGACCGGCGAACGCCTTCGCGAACTTGTGCAAGAGCTCAACGAGGCAGAAACCGAGCACCTCAACGAGGAGGGGCCCCTTCAGACGCGCTTGCATCTGGCCATTGTCGCCCTGTGCGATTATGCTGGGATTGCAAATAGGTGGAACGCTGAGGAATAGCGCGGCCGGGAGTTCGTTTGTGCCCGCTGCATTGCCAGGTCTCGTTAAGGTAATTCCCGCCATGATGCTTGTTGCGATTTTCCCGCCAAGCGGCGGCCTCCTTTCCGGGAGCCGGTGGCCAAATGTGTTGCAATCGTGGTAGGCGGCCTACGATATCCTACGCAACCGCCACACTTCTTAAGAAAACAAGGTTAACGCGGAATCGCGAGAGCTCGAAAATAGCGAAAATTGCTCGAATTCTCGTTCAAATTGCCCGGATTCGAGCATCCAAAACTACAGTTAAATATTGTGTCTTTACCATAATTGCCGCACTTGGGGATCGCTTGTTGTAATAATTTCAATAGCTTACTTGCGATTTGACTTTAACCTTCCAGCAAGACACATCTGTTACAATTAGTTCAAATTGAAAAAGAGCCCTTTGGCTATCAAAATGGGTGCTTTCAGGGGTAAGGAGTTTTGACATGGCGTGCCTGCCTGCCCAAGCTCGGCTTATAGGGCTATGCAACTGCATGTATTCGAGAAGACGGCTTAACCTGCCGTTGAAATAGTCTGTATCACTCTTTGAATTGGCCCAGGCTGAGGCTTGCGCTATCCCAGAGTCAGGGCATCTTTTGAGCGGCCTTCAGGGGCTGAAGCGGAGGGCATAAAGCCGATGTGCGGTATTATTGGCATTCTGGGCAATGAGCCTGCAGCCCCCCGTCTCGTCGAATCGCTCCGGCGCCTCGAATACCGCGGCTACAATTCAGCGGGCGTCGCAACGCTTGAGGGCGGCGTTCTGACTAGATGCCGGGCCGAAGGCAAGCTCGCAGCCCTTGAACGCCGGCTGGCTGGCGAACCGCTCTACGGCACCTGCGGCATCGGCCATACGCGCTGGGCGACGCATGGCAAGCCCGTCGAACGCAACGCGCATCCGCATGCGACATCGCGGGTGGCCGTGGTTCACAACGGCATCATCGAAAACTTCCGCGAGTTGCGCGAGGAGCTGGAGCGCGACGGGGCTGTGTTCGAGAGCGAGACGGACACCGAGACTGTGGTGCAGCTTCTGGACCGCGAACTTGGGCGCGGCGCCGATCCGCTGGCGGCCGTAAAGTCGGCACTGGCAAGGCTTGAGGGTGCATTCGCGCTTGCGATCCTGTTCTCGGGGCGCGACGACATTCTGATCGGCGCGCGCCGCGGCAGCCCGCTGGCGGTGGGCTACGGCAAGGGCGAGATGTTCCTTGGCTCCGACGCCATGGCGCTGGCTCCGTTTACGGATCGCGTTACCTTCCTCGGCGAGGGAGACTGGGCGGTGCTCACCCGATCCGGCGCGGAGTTCCACGACGAGACCGGAGCGAAAGTCTCCCGCCCCGTGACGCGGACGCAGGCTTCCGCGCTCTTGATCGACAAGGGCAACCATCGCCACTTCATGGCGAAAGAAATACATGAGCAGCCGGAAGTCGTAAGCCGGACGCTTTCGTATTATGTGCGGTTCTCCGACAATACCATTCAGCTTCCAAACGTAACGCTGCCATTCGATAGGCTTACAAAGCTTACGATTTCTGCATGCGGCACGGCGTACTACGCAGCGCTGACAGCGAAATACTTTTTCGAGCGTTTCGCAAAGCTTCCGGTCGAGGTCGATATCGGTTCGGAATTCCGCTACCGCGAGGCCCCACTGCCCAAGGACGGCCTGGCGCTGTTCGTTTCGCAATCGGGCGAGACGGCCGACACGCTGGCGAGCCTGCGCTACTGCAAGGAGCACGGCCAGACCATCGCCGCAGTCGTCAATGTGCCGGAATCGACCATCGCGCGCGAGGCCGGTGCCGTTCTGCCCACGCTCGCGGGCCCCGAAATCGGCGTCGCCTCCACCAAGGCGTTCACCTGCCAGCTGACCGTTCTGGCGTGCATGGCCATAGCGGCCGGCCGCGCCCGCGGCGTACTTTCCGCCACCGATGAAGCCGAGCTGGTGCGCGCGCTCGTGCAAATCCCGCGCCTCATGACGGACGTGCTGCGCCGGGAGGCCGAGTTCAAGGCGCTGGGCCACGTTCTGGCCAAGGCGCCGCTGGTACTCTACCTGGGCCGCGGCCAGCTCTACCCCGTGGCGCTCGAAGGCGCGCTGAAGCTCAAGGAAATCTCCTACCTGCACGCCGAAGGTTTCGCGGCGGGCGAGTTGAAGCACGGCCCCATTGCGCTGATCGACGAGACCGTGCCGGTCATCGCCCTGGCGCCGAAGAATGTTCTCTTCGACAAAATGGTCTCGAACATGCAGGAGGTCGCCGCACGGGGCGCGCGGCTGATCGTGTTCTCCGATGCGCCGGAGGCAGCATCCAGCGTGAAGGCTCATCTGCATTTCGATCTGCCGTCCGCGCATCCGCTGGCCGTGCCGATCCTTTACGCCATCCCGATCCAGCTTATCGCCTATCACACGGCCGTCGAGATGGGGACGGACGTGGATCAGCCGCGCAACCTCGCGAAGTCGGTCACGGTAGAGTAAACGCCGCGCCAAATGCCTGCTCCTTGGCTCCCGCGAAATGTCGAGAGCGGCGGGACTAACGGGATAAGCAATTTGCGGTGAACGCCTATTTTCGGTTACGAGCGTGCCCAGGGATTGCAAGCGCGGGCACGGTCCGGGCCGGCATGAATTATTCCGGGCGCGTCATCCGGAACAACTGCTCTGGCCCGATGCTGAAATAGTCGGCCGGGCCGCCGCCGCGCAGCACGTGGCCCGCCCCCGCCGTATCGTAAATCCCATCCTTCAAAAGCGCCGCTGCGATGTGCACCATGACCACCTCGCCCAGAACCAGCCATGTGGGGATCCCGTCTCCGTCGACCGTTTGCAGCTGGACGATCTGCGTGCGCCGGCACTCGAAGGTCACGGGGCTTGTTCCCACGCGGGGGGCGGAAATCAGCACCGATGCTTGCGGCGTCAGCCTGGCAAAATCGAATTCGCTGGTCTCGGGAGGAAGCGAGGCGGAGGTCAGGCTCATGGCTTCCGCCAAGGCCCGGGTGACCAGGTTCCAGGTGAATTCGCCCGTCTCCCGCACATTGCGCACGGTATCCTTCTGCCCCGAGCTTGAAAAACCGATAATGGGCGGCTTGTAATTGAAGGCATTGAAAAAGCTATAGGGCGCAAGGTTCAGGATGCCGCCCGTGCTTCGCGTTCCAATCCAGCCGATGGGGCGCGGCCCGACGATCATATTGAACGGATCGTGCGAGAGCCGGTGGCCATGCCGCGGCTCGTAGCTATGAATCGGTTCCGGCACTGTATCTCCCCTGAAGCTCATGCTGGCCGGCAAATGTTTCTTCGAAGCGCTGTTTTCAACCGGCCAGGGTGTAATCTCGAAAGGAGTGCACCGCCATGGCCTCTGCATGCGGACAAATCGCCGCTGAGGGTTTTTTGCCCCTTACCGGAACATCGCCTGAGGCTTTACCTTTCCTCCACCGGATCTGGGTTAATGGCTTGGCTTTCATTGCGGGGACCCATGGCGCCCAATTTCTATCGTGACGCGGAAACGTGCGTGGACGCTGTACTTTCGGCTGTAGGCCGCAAGATTGCGCTGGGGCTCGGGGTCGCGAACGCCAAGCCCATCCATTTCGCGAACGCGCTCTACCGGCGTGCCGTACGCGATCCTTCCATCGAACTCACGATTTACACCGGCTTGACCTTTGTGAAGCCCGAGGCAGGAGCAGGCCTGGAGGGCCGGTTCACGGGACCGCTTGTCGAGCGGATGTTCGCAGGCTACCCGGCTCTCGGCTACATCGAAGCGCTCAAGCGCGGGGAACTGCCGGCCAATGTCAAGGCCTACGAGTTCTTCTTCCAGGCTGGCGCCTTCCTCAATGCGCCGCTTGCGCAGCAGAGCTATACGAGCATCAACTACACCCACGTCGTAAACTTCCTGCTGAGCCAGGGGGTTAACGTGCTCGCCCAGATTGTTGCCAAGCGTGGGGAAGGGGAGGCTGCGCGCTTCAGCGCCGGCTCGAATGGGGATATCGCGCTCGATATCCTGCCTGCGCTGCTTGAGAAGCGCAAAGCCGGAGCCCGTCTGGCCTTCGTGGGGCAGGTGAACAGCGCCATGCCTTTCATGGAGGGTGCCGCGGAGACGGCGCCAGGGACGTTCGGCCACGTCATTGAAGGCCCGGCCGTGGAATACCCGCTCTTCGCGCCGCCCAGAGCGCCGGTTGCGATTCACGAATATGCCGCGGCCATCCACGCGGCGGCGCTGGTGAAGGATGGCGGCACGATCCAGCTCGGCATCGGCGCTTTCGCGGACGCTCTATCCTACGCGCTCGTGCTGAGGCAGACGCGCAACGGCCGCTTTGGCACCCTCGCCAAATCGCTTGGCGCTGGGCGGCTGCATCCAAGCCTGCCGCTCGAAACCGGAGCCTTCGCCAAGGGCCTCTATGCCGCGACCGAGCTATTCGGCGACGGCTATATGGCGCTATACCGCGAAGGAATATTGAAGCGGCGGGCGTTCGGCGATGTGGAAACGCAAGCGAAGGCCGATGCTGGAGAGCTGAGCGCTGCTGAATACGCGGAAGGTGCTGTGATGCACGCCGGTTTTTTCTTTGGCTCGAATGCGCTCTACGAGGCGTTGCGCAATCTCGGGGACCAGGGGCAGCGCGACATCCGCATGACCGGCATTTCTTTCCCTAACTCGCTTTTCGGGAACGAGGAGTTGAAGCGGGCCCAGCGGCTTCATGCGCGCTTCATCAACAGCGCGATGATAGTGACGCTACTGGGCGCTGTCGTTTGCGACCAGCTTGAGGATGGGCGCGTCGTCAGCGGCATCGGCGGGCAGTACAATTTCGTGGCCCAGGCGCACGAACTGGAAGACGGCCGGTCCATCATCGCGCTGCCGGCCACCAGGATCGCCAACGGGCGCGCGCAGTCCAACATCCGCTGGACCTACGGCCATGTTTCGGTGCCCCGGCACCTGCGCGACATTGTGGTGACGGAATATGGCGCCGCGGACACGCGCGGACTCTCCGACCGCGACACCATCGCCGCCATGCTGAATATTGCGGACAGCCGGTTCCAGGAGGGCTTGCTGCACCAGGCCAAGGCTGCACGCAAGATCGAACGAAGCTACGAAATTCCTTACGAGTTCCGCGACAACACGCCGGAGCGGATCGAGCGGGCGCTAGGTCTGGCGCTGGCAGACGGCACTCTGCCCATGTTTCCGTTCGGCACGGACATGACGGAGGAGGAAGCAGCCCTTGTGCCGGCGCTGACGCGGCTTAAGCACGCGGGTGGCTCGATCATGGAACTGGCGCGGCTTGCACTACGCGGCACGCCCTGGGCCGCGCCCAGCGCCGCAGAGACTTCATTGCTGCGCCGCATGGGGCTGGACAAGCCGCAAGGCCCCAGGGAAAGGCTCGAAGCGGCCCTGGTCCTGGGCGCGCTCAGGATTTGACCGGCAGCGCTTAGGACAAAAGGGTGCCAATAGGGCTTCCTGGAGGCTAATCCGCCTGCGGGTTAACCGTCTGCTAACCACCGCAGCGCTATCGTGACGTGCGGACGAAAAGCAGAATTAGCGAGAGGCAAGGGGCGGCAAGTGCGGCAGTTCACGCTATTCCTGGTACTGTTGGGGCTCATCGGCTACGTGGGCGCCGAAGCTGTGCGGGGCGCGCATGGGCTCATAGCCAGCCGGCGGATCCACGCCCGCCTCGATGCGCTGACCAAGGAACTGGCCCAGCTCAGGGCCCAGCACACGCAGCTTGAACGCGACGCGGCACTCTTGAAGGACAAGCCCTCCGATACGTCGCTCGTGGACGAGCAGGCGCGCTCGCTGCTGGACCTCGCCCGGCCGACCGATATCGTGATTGTGAACGGCGAGAAATAGCGGCATGCGCAGGCTTCGCCTTTGGGGCGCAAGCTTGGCCGTCTAGGTCAAGTTATTGATATTGCAGTAAATCGCCACAGCACGGCGAGCTTTCCTGCTGAAGAAACAAAAGATTACCCGTTTCGCAGGAGCGAAACAGCCGTCTGGCAGGGACAAGGCGAAGCAACTATATGGGAGGCCGATAGGTGCTGCCTGCTTCAAACCGCCGCAGGCGCGCATTCCGGGAAAGGGCAAGTCATGCTCGGCGATCTGCCAAAGGGTATCAGCGTGGAAACGAGTCCGCCTGAGCTTTCGCGGGAGGACGAACTTTCCGTCTACAAGCTGATGCTGCTCATCCGCCGCTTCGAGGAGAAGGCGGGCCAGCTTTACGGCATGGGCCAGATCGGCGGCTTCTGCCACCTCTATATCGGCCAGGAGGCCGTGGTGGCGGGCATGCAGATGGCGATTGGCGAGGGCGATCAGGTCATCACCGCCTACCGCGAGCACGGCCACATGCTGGCCTGCGGCATGGACCCCAAGGGTGTGATGGCCGAACTCACGGGCCGGCGGGGCGGCTACTCCAAGGGCAAGGGCGGCTCCATGCACATGTTCTCCGTGGAGAAGGGCTTCTATGGCGGGCATGGTATCGTGGGCGCGCAGGTGCCGCTGGGAACCGGGCTCGCGCTCGCCAACAAATACCGCAGCAACGGCCGCGTTTGCCTCACCTATTACGGCGACGGAGCGGCAAACCAGGGCCAGGTCTACGAGGCGTTCAACATGGCAGCGCTCTGGAAGCTGCCGGTGGTCTATGTGGTCGAGAACAACAAATACGGCATGGGCAGCCGCATCGACCGCGTTTCCGCCATGACCGACTTTTCGCATCGCGGCGCCAGCTTCAACATCCCCGGCGAGCAGGTGGACGGCATGGACATACGCGCGGTAAAGGCGGCGGGCGAAAAGGCCGTGGCGTATGCGCGCGAAGGCAACGGGCCGTACATCCTCGAAATGCTCACCTACCGTTATCGCGGCCACTCCATGTCGGACCCCGCCAAGTACCGCTCAAGGGAAGAGGTAGACAAGATGCGCACAGAGCACGACCCCATCGAGCAGGTGCGCGCGCGGATGCTGGCGGGGGGCCGCATCGACGAGGACGGGCTCAAGGCCATCGACAAGGAAATCCGCAGCGTCGTGAATGCGGCGGCGGATTTTGCCACGAGCGATCCGGAGCCCGATGCGAGGGAGCTTTATACGGACGTGGTGCTTTGAAATGGGGAAGCAATGCACGGGTCTTTTTTGTCCAAGGTTCTCACCGTGGTCAGCGGCTTCATATTCGTGCTGTTCCACGTGTTTCTCCTCTACGAATTTCCTTCGCTTCTTTGGACGGTCTGGCGGCTCTTGGAACGCTGAGGCGGATTAGCCGGTATCGCAGAGGGTACGGATGGAAAAATACTTGAGAGATGCAATGGAGGAAGCGGTGGGGCAGGCCCGCGAGGGGCTCGCGGAAGGCGGCATTCCCATCGGCGCCGTGGTGTTGCGGGGCCAGGAAATTATCGGCCGGGGTCATAACCGCCGCCTGCAGAACAAGGACATCACCGCCCACGGTGAAATCGAGGCATTCCGCGATGCCGGGGAGGCGCTGTTCGATCCGGCCGGGACCACACTCGTAACGACGCTTTCGCCCTGCCGCATGTGCGCGGGCGCAACGCAGATCGCGGGCATCGGGCACGTCATCATCCTGGATCAGGAGAACTACGACGATGGCCAGGCTGAGGTGCTGACTAAGGCCGGGATTAAGGTCGAAATCCTTCCGCATGCGGAGATGATCGAGACGTTCCGGAGGTGGAAGGACGACCCGGCCAACAAGGAAATCTGGTACGGCGACGGCGATACCGGGAAGGTGCTCGATGCAGGAAGAAGCGCTGCCGGACGCCCCGCAATATTCACAACGGATCAATAGGGAAGAACGCCTATGCCGGCACAAGTTCTGATGCCAGCCCTGTCGCCGACGATGGAAGAGGGCAAGCTCGCCAAATGGATCAAGTCCGAGGGCGATAAGGTAGCGCCGGGCGACGTGATCGCCGAAATCGAGACCGATAAGGCTACGATGGAGATCGAGGCGGTGGAGGAGGGCAGGCTCGGCCGCATTCTGGTGCCGGCGGGCACCGAGGGCGTGAAGGTCAACACGCCGATTGCAGTGATTTTGATCGACGGCGAGGAGGCCGCCACGGTCACGAATGGGTACGCTGGGAAAGCCCCCTCACCCCTACCTCTCTCCCGCGAGGGGAGAGGGGAGCGTGCCACGGAGGATGGCACTTCCTCTCCATCCGCACGCCCGGCTCCCTCTCCCCTCGCGGGAGAGGGCGGGGGTGAGGGGGGGCAACAAGCGCCTGCTTATGACGCTGCCGCCGAAATCCCGGCCGGTACGGAGATGGTGCAGACCACCATGCGCGAGGCGCTTCGCGATGCCATGGCGGAGGAAATGCGCCGCGACGATGCCGTGTTCGTCATGGGCGAGGAGGTCGCGGAATACCAGGGCGCGTACAAGATTACCCAAGGGTTGCTCGACGAGTTCGGGCCGCGCCGCGTGATCGACACGCCCATCACCGAGATGGGCTTCGCGGGGCTCGGCATTGGCGCGGCATTCGCGGGGCTGCGCCCCATCGTGGAATTCATGACCTTCAACTTCGCCATGCAGGCCATCGACCATATCGTCAATTCGGCGGCCAAGACGCATTACATGTCCGGCGGGCAGATCGCGTGCCCTATCGTATTCCGCGGGCCGAACGGGGCGGCGGCGCGCGTTGCCGCCCAGCACAGCCAGGAATATTCGGCATGGTACGCGCATGTGCCGGGGCTCAAGGTGGTCGCACCCTCGACCGCCGCCGACGCCAAGGGCTTGCTCAAGGCGGCCATCCGCGATCCGAACCCTGTCGTGTTCCTGGAGAACGAAATGCTTTACGGCGTGGCGGGACCGGTTCCGAAGCTCGACGATTTCGTCGTGCCCATCGGCAAGGCGAAGGTGGCGCGGGCCGGCAGGCACGTGACCATCGTTTCGTGGTCGCGGGGCATGGTCTATGCGCTCGATGCCGCCAAACAGCTCGAAGCGGAAGGCATCGACGCCGAGGTCATCGACCTGCGAACGCTGCGCCCGCTCGACATGGACACTGTGCTTGCGTCGGTGCGCAAGACCAACCGCATCGTAACCGTCGAGGAAGCGTGGCCCGTCTGCTCGCTGGGCTCCGAAATCTGCGCGCGTGTGACCGCCGAAGCCTTCGACTATCTAGACGCGCCGCCCACCAAGGTTTCCGGCGCCGACGTGCCCATGCCCTACGCGGCCAACCTCGAAAAGCTTGCTTTGCCCGGAGCGCCCCAAGTCATAGCCGCCGTCAAATCTGTACTCTACCGGAGTTAGCTGCTTATATGGCGGCTGGTTCCATACAGGGGGCAGACATGACGAAGTCCGAAATACTGTCGAATGCGATCCAGGCCGCGCAGGCGACCGCGGCCATCTTCTCGCTCTTCCTCACCATCGTCTCGGCGTATATCGCCGCGCTCTACTTTTTCCTGAACCGTGTGCCGTGCTTGCGCACGATGGCGTTCCTTCTCGTGAGCATCGCATTCCTGGCGCTGGGCGCTATGGCGATGAACCTGCAATATCTGGGCGAGGGCCTGCACTTCGCGTGGCAGAAGCTGCCGCATAAGTCGAGCGGCATGGAGGTGCTCGGCCCGCCCATCGTCGTGCGCTCGCTGTTCCTTGATGGGCGCGAGGCCGCAGCCTGGGCCGCATGGACTATGGGCGGCGTCGTATACCTCGCACTCGCTTATTTGAGCTTCATCTACCGCTGGCCGCAACGTCCGCAGCCGTAAGGACTGACACATGCCAACACCGATCCTGATGCCAGCACTTTCGCCCACCATGGAGCAGGGCAAGCTTGCGAAATGGCTGAAGAAGGAAGGCGATAAGGTCGCATCCGGCGACGTGATCGCCGAGATCGAGACCGACAAGGCGACCATGGAGGTCGAGGCGGTGGATGAGGGCATTTTGGGAAGGATCGTGGTCGCGGAGGGTACAGAGGGGGTGCCGGTGAATACGCCTATCGCTATTTTGCTGGGCGAAGGCGAGGATGTTTCGGCTATTTCGGAGGGTGCAACCCCTCACCCTGTCCCTCTCCCTATGGGAGAGGGGACACCCTCTCAACCGGCACGCCCGGACTCCCTCTCCCATGGGGAGAGGGCTGGGGTGAGGGGAGATTCCCCTCGGAGCAAGGCAAACGGCCAAACCCGTATCTTTGCCTCTCCATTGGCGCGGCGGCTCGCCGCCGGAGCAGGCATCGACCTTTCGCTCGTGAACGGCACCGGCCCGCATGGCCGGATCGTCAAGCACGACGTGGACGAAGCACAGCGCGCGGGCCCGCGGAAAGCGCCGGAGCCGGCTGCCGTGCCCTTGACGCCGCAGAACGGGGGCCAAGCCCTGGTGCCGTCCAGGGCTTTCGCTGCGGCAATGCCCGACGATCATATCTTCGCAATCTACGAGCCCGGCAGCTACGAAGTCCGCCCGCTCGACAACATGCGCAAGACCATTGCGCAGCGGCTGACCCAGGCGGCAACCACGATCCCGCATTTCCGCCTCAACGTGGACTGCGAGATCGATGCGCTGCTCGACGCGCGCGAGAGGCTAAACGCGCGCTCGCCCAAGGAAGGCCCTGGTGCCTATAAGCTTTCGGTGAACGACTTCATCGTCAAGGCGATGGGGCTGGCGCTCCAGCGCGTGCCGGACGCCAACGCGACCTTCACAGAGCGCGAAATCATGATCCACAAAGGCTCCGATGTCGGCGTCGCGGTCGCTATCGAGGGTGGGCTGTTCACGCCCGTAATCCGCGGAGTCGAGCACAAGGCGCTCGCGCAAATCTCAAGCGAAGTCAAGGACATGGCCGCGCGCGCACGCCGCCGCCGCCTGGCCCCGCACGAATATCAGGGCGGGACCACGGCGATCTCGAACCTCGGCATGTTCGGCATCGACAATTTCGACGCGGTCATCAACCCGCCGCATGCGACCATTCTGGCGGTGGGGCGCGGGGAGAAACGCGCTGTCGTGAAGGGCGATCAAATCGTGGCCGCAACCATGATGAGTTGCACGCTCTCCTGTGATCATCGCGTGGTGGATGGCGCGCTTGGCGCCCAGCTTCTGGCCGCGTTCAAGGGCTTCATCGAAGACCCGGTCACCATGCTGATTTAAGTGCCGGAGCGCTTGCGTCTGACACCGGCTGCGGAAGACCGGCGCGGCAGCCAGTCCCAGGCAAGCCGCCGCCTCCAAAGGTGAGCAACGGTGCAAGGTACTGGCTCTCCTGGTTGGCTCCCCGATGATCGCACTACAGAGTTTCAGCTTTACCGCCATGGGAACGGACTGCGAGCTGCTGCTTTACGCGGAGAGCGCGGAAGCCGCTACGCCCGCTGCAAGGGCAGCGATTGCGGAGGTGCAGCGTATCGAGCGGACCTATTCCAGATATCGGCCCGGCAGCGTTGTGCACGCCATCAACCGGATTGCGCAAATGGGTGGCTCGATCGACGTGGACGGCGAAACGGCGGAGCTGATCGAAATTGCGTTCGACGCGTTCCGCCGCTCGGGCAGACTGTTCGATATTACCTCGGGCGTGCTGCGCGAAGTCTGGAACGCGCGCGCCAAGGCCCTGCCAAGCGATGCAGCGATTGCGCAGGTGCTGGCGCGCATCGGGCTTCAAAGGGTGGAGTGGAATCCGCCCGTGCTGACCTTCCCGCAGGGCGGCATGGAGATTGATCTTGGCGGCATCGGCAAGGAATACGCGGCGGACAAGGCCGCGGGGCTCTGCCGGGAGGCCGGGATTGCACACGGGCTCGTGGATTTGGGCGGCGATATCGCCATTATCGGTCCGAACCCGGATCGCGCGCCCTGGAGGGTAGGGATTAGCGATCCCGGCGAACCTTCCCGCGCAATCGCTACGCTGTTCGTTCCCTCTGGCGGTGTTGCGGCAAGCGGCGATTACCAGCGCTATTGGGAAATCGAGGGCCGCCGTTTCGGACACATCCTGAATCCGCTGACCGGCTGGCCGGCGAGCGGGCCGCGCTCGATTACCGTTGCGGCCGGAACGTGCCTGGAAGCGGGGCTCTATTCCACCATCGCAATGCTGAAAGGCGTAGAAGGCCCCCGGTGGCTTAGGCAAAACGGAATCGCGCATGTCTTCGTGGACGCCGCCGGCACCGTTGACTTGAGCGGCCTCGAAGCCGCAAGCGGCGGTGCCGGCAGGTAGGCTCAGCGGGCGTTATCTAGCCGTTGAGTTTCGACATGAGCTGGGTCATGCCCTGGATGAATGCCTGGCGCGATACCGAGCCGGTGCCGCTTGGGTCTAGTTGGGAGTAGACGGCATTGGCACCGAGCTGCTGGAAGGCGGGCGGTGTGTTCCCGGAGTTGAATGCGGTATTGAACTGGTCCTGGGTGATGACGCCTGAACCGCGCGTGGTAGCGCTGGCGAAAACGTTCGACATTTTCTGTCCGGGGGAGGCCATGGGGCTTGCGCCTGCCATGGACTGGGGCGCATGGCTGCCTAGGGCTCCCGAAATAGCTGCGGTCACGTGATATCCTTTTGCGTTAGTGTGACGTATTGACGCACCAACGCTGTTGGGGACTCGCTTGCGCGAGACTTGCAAACACAGGGGTGAACCGTTCACGCATCCCACACATTCCGGTGATCGCGCGCGCAGCCGCGCCTGCGCAATGCGGTTGTCAGTGGGATGGCCTTTGAATTTGCCAGGCAAACCGGGATCGGGAGCGCGCTGAAGCTGTGGTGTTTAAGCCAACGCAAACCGGGCATGCCGTATTTCGGTAAGGCGATGCGGCCGGGCGTGCCCGCCTGCGGCTCTATGCGCCGGCTGAGCAAAAAAAGCCGCGCGGACGCCGGAACTTGGCGCCTGCGCGGCCTATATTATAAGCTTACTCGGCGCGGAGGTTGTCCGCGGAAGACTTGCCGGTGCGCTTGTCTGCGACGATGTCGAAAGAGACCTTCTGCCCCTCGGCCAGGCTGTACAGCCCTGCGCGTTCTACTGCGCTGACATGAACGAAGACATCCTTGTCGCCGTCGTCGGGTTGAATGAAGCCGAAGCCTTTTTGACTGTTAAACCACTTTACGGTTCCCGTAGTCATGGGATTTTCCTTTACGTACGTTTGTGTTCAAGCTGCGCCACGGCGCAACTCGTGCGGTCGAGATTTTTAGGAAGAGGTCGTCAGTCAGGCGCGCGATGAGCGGCGAGGCCAAGTCGTTCGGCCGAAACTCAATTCCCTATAAATGGCTTTTCCGCGGGCATTTGGCAAGCGCTTTGCGAAATGGGCGGCAAAACTGGTGTGCAAGGCTTTGATTTTCTTGAAGGCAGCGTGCAAGGGCCTTAGGGGTTCTTCTCCCGCATGGAGAGAAGGGACGCCGGAATTATGCTTGGCGCAGAGGGGCCTTTTGTCGCTTTGTGTCCGGGTTAGCCCGGCAAACCTCCGGCGAGCGACGGGATCGAGAGCGGGCCGAATCCGTAATGCTTGGGTCAGCGCAGATCGCTCGCGAAGAACGCGCGCAAATCCGGCTTGCCGTGTTTCCGTTATACGAAGTTGAAATCTGATCGTCTAACTTTTGTTGCTTCGCAAATGCGCCTCAGGGCAGTATCGCAGCCAGAATAATCTTCTGTATCGAATGAAAGCCTCAAATAGTCCCCGCTGGCCAAGCGCATATAAATCCACCAGAACGTCATGCCCGTGGCTTCGCTGTCTATCCAGGAATCTAATCCTAAATATCTGATATTGTCAAATGCGTGAGTGCATTGAGCTATTTTATGGCCTTGTCTAAGCGTGAAATGCCGAAATGTAGTTATCGTAGCGGCCTGACGTTCCAAGGAGAATACTGTATTGATCCGGCCGCTGCCCCGGCCTCTTATCGAACGAAGCCGCAACGAACGTGCATACTGGAGCAGTACTACGCTAGTGGAGGGCGTTTTCGTGCTTTGACTTGGGATTCCAAACAGCCTTATTGGAAGCGTGTAGAGCAATGCGCACAGGTCGCTCAGCCACGGCATTTGCGCTAGCCCGCCAAACCGCCGGCGAGCGATGGGATCGACAGCGGGCTGAACCCGTAGTGCTTCAGCCACCGCAAATCGCCCGCGAAGAACGCGCGCAAATCCGGCATGCCGTATTTCAGCATGGCGATCCGGTCGATGCCCATGCCGAAGGCGAAGCCCTGCCACTCCTCGGGTTCGATGCCGCAGGACTTGAGCACGTTCGGGTGCACCATGCCGCAGCCCAGTATTTCGAGCCAGTCGCTGCCTTCGCCGATCTTGAGTTCCGGCCCCGAGCGGTCGCACTGGATGTCCACTTCGGCGCTGGGCTCGGTGAACGGGAAGTGCGACATGCGGAAGCGCATCTTGACGTGATCGACCTCGAAAAACGCCTTGCAGAACTCCTCCAGCACCCATTTGAGGTGCCCCATATGGACATCGCGGCCGATGACGAGGCCCTCGACCTGATGGAACATCGGGGTGTGCGTCTGGTCGCTGTCCATGCGGTAGACGCGGCCGGGTGCGATGATGCGGATCGGCGGCTTCTGCTCCAGCATGGTGCGCACCTGCACGGGCGAGGTGTGCGTGCGCAGAAGCAGGCGCGAGCCGTCTTCCTTGGGCGCGAAGAAGAAGGTGTCGTGCGCCTCGCGGGCGGGATGGCCCACGGGGAAGTTGAGCTTGGTGAAGTTGTTGTCGTCGGTCTCGATGTCCGGGCCTTCGGCGACCGAGAAGCCCATGTCGGCGAAGATCACCATCAGCTCTTCCCACACGCGGCTGATGGGATGAATGCGGCCCTCGCTGGCCGGGTTCGGCCGCACGGGCAGGGTAACGTCCACCCGGTCCGTGGCGAGCCTCTCGGCAAGGGCTGCGGCTTCGAGCGTGCCTTTGCGAGCTTCGAGCGCCGCCGCCACCTTGTCCTTCACGGCGTTGACCGCGGCGCCAAAGCCCTTGCGCGCTTCGGGCGGCATGGTGCCAAGCTGCTTCATCAGCTCGGAAACTTCGCCCTTTTTGCCGAGTGCTGAGACGCGGATCGTCTCAAGGGCAGCCAAATCGGCGGCCGCTTCGACACTTCCGAGGAGGCGCTTTGCGAGCGCGTCGAGATCGTTGGTTTTATCGGGAACGGCGTCCATCGGTATTCTCAAATTTGCAATCAGGCATGGCCTGCCACTTTTGCCCCCGGCGGTCAAGGGCGGGGTCCGCTGGATCGCGGGCTCTACGCTATTGTGTACGTCCAAAAGCACTCATTCTGGGCGTGTTTCGAATTTGAACTAATTGTAGCAGATGTGTCTTACCGGGAGGTTAAAGGGTATTTGGAGTAAAGCATTGATAATACAGCAACAATTGTTCGACGTATCTCGTGATTATGGTAAAGACACAATATTTAACCTAGTTTTGAATGCTAGAAAACGGCCTGAAACAGGGAATTTTTGACAGAATCTGGCCTGTTTCGCGCATCGCGATTCCGCGTTAACCACGTTCCGTTAACAGATATGGCGGCTGTTACGGATCGTAGGAGCCGTTGCCCCAATCCCGGCGCAATTGCCCGCACGCTGACTTAAAAGCATTCGGGCGGGGGGGCTTGAACGAGGGCTGTAACCCCTCACCCCAGCCCTCTCCCTATGGGAGAGGGAGTCCCGTCGCAGCCGTTGTTAAGGCGTCCCTTCTCCCACAGGGAGAAGGACAGGATGAGGGGTTACAGACCTTAGTTCATGGCGCAACCTAGCGGCTACGGTAGCGCCTATAGGGCTGCCCAGGGGAGCCCGGACCTAATTCAGCTGATCACCGGAGGAGGCCGCCATCGCATCCTCCTTGTCCGAAATCAGCTTCAGCACATGGGCGATCTCGTCGCGCGCTTCCCGCGCTGCTTCCCGGTCTTCAACCGGGATGTCCTCGGCCATCCTCATAAGGACGTTAGCCAGGGTGAGCAACTCGGGAAGCGTGAGCTCCGAAAGCCTCATGCAGCGAGAAGTTCGGCAGGCAGCGCCGCGCGGGCCTTCGCCACCAGCGCCGCAAAGCCCGCCGCATCGGTGATCGCCAGATCCGACATCACCTTGCGGTCGATGATGATACCCGCCTTGGTGAGGCCGTCGATGAAGCGGCCATAGGTGAGCCCATGCTCGCGAACCGCGGCGTTGATGCGCTGGATCCAGAGCGAGCGGAAATTGCGCTTCTTCGTGCGCCGGTCGCGATAGGCGTATTGGCCGGCCTTCTCGACGGCTTGCTTTGCAATGCGGATGGTATTCTTGCGGCGGCCGTAAAAGCCTTTTGCCTGCTTCAGTACGGCCTTATGACGGGCGTGGGCGGGAACGCCGCGCTTCACACGTGACATGGTTTATCTCCAAGATTCTGCGCTCAAGTAGCCCAGGGGGCGGTAGCGCTACTAAATTGCGCTCAAGTAGCCCAGGGGGTGGTAGCGCCAACAGATTGCGCTCAAGTAGCCCAGAGGGCGGTAGCGCCAATAATTGCGTTGCGGACGGAAAAGCGATCAGCCGAGCCCGTAAGGGGCAGCCTTCTTGATGATCGCCGCATCGCCCGGCTCAAGGACGATGCTGCCCCGCGCATTGCGGATGAACTTGGGGGACCGCTTGATCATGCCGTGACGCTTGCCAGCCTGGGCGGCCATGACCTTGCCCGTGCCGGTAATCTTGAAGCGCTTTTTCACGCTACTCTTGGTCTTCATCTTGGGCATTTTGCTTCCTTTCGTATTTGGTCTTCCCTGGCGAAACGGCGAAGCTCCAACTTGGATACCAGCGCTCAAGTAGCCCAAAGGGCGGTAGCGCCGATAAGTTGCTGCCTGCCATCGCTTTCATGGGAGAAGCTTTGAAACCGCCACGGCATGCCCTAAATGCGCCGGGCGGTTCAGCCGGGGTACAATAAGCGGAAGCTTTGAAATGCGCAACCGTGTATTGAGCCGAAGCGCGCGCTAAGCGAATGTGCCTGGAGGCCTTAGCCGAAGCGGCGCAGGGATAATTGGCAGACCAGTTGATGCGGGGCCTGCCCTGGCCATAGCGCAACGCCCCTCACCCCCGCCCTCTCCCCGCAATCTCGCTTTGCCGGGATTGCCATCTAAAGTGGCCAAATCCGCAAGCGGATTTGGCGGGAGAGGGAGCCCGCCGCGGCCGTTGAGATGGCGCCGCCCCTTCCAGGGTCTTGCCTCCGCCACAAAACTCAGTGTTAAGATGGCGGCGTCATGACCAATTCGGGCCGCGTGCCGCGGCTTCTCTTCGTCGAATTCGGGGTTAGGCGGGCTGACTGTGCTCAGCGCCGCGCGCGGTGCCGTGCCCGAGGCGGACGTGCTCTACGTTGCCGACGACGCGGGCTTTCCCTACGGGTCGAAAAGCGATGCGGTGCTCGCAGAACGCCTGTTCGCCATCATCCAGGCGGGCATCGGCGAATTCGAGCCGGATTGCATCGTGCTGGCCTGCAATACCGCGTCGACGAGCGCGCTTGCCGGGCTGCGCCAGGCCATTTCCATTCCCATCGTGGGTACGGTGCCGGCGGTCAAGCCCGCCGCCCAGCTCACCCAGAGCGGCTTCGTCTCGGTGCTGGCAACGCCCGCCACCGTCGCCCGCGAATATACGCGCTGCCTGATCAAGCAGTTCGGCGCGGAGGCGCACTTCACCCTTGTCGGCGCGCCTATGCTCGCGGCGCTGGCCGAAGCGCATGCAAGCGGGGCTCCCGTGGACGACGAAGCCATCGCCCGCGAAATTGCACCGGCCTTCGTCAGGGAAGGCAGCAAGCAGACCGATGTCGTCGTGCTCGGCTGCACGCATTATCCGCTGCTCCTCGATAAGCTCGATACGCTCGCCCCCTGGCCTGTCGCATGGCTCGACCCCGCACCGGCCATTGCGCGCCGCATCGCCAATGTGCTAGCGGGAACCGGCCATATCGTCGGCGTCGGCGCAAAACACGGGCGCGGAGAAATCCGCTTCACGTCGGGGCAGCCGCCTTCGCCGGCACTTCTCAGGCTGCTGCACGCCCATCATCTGACCCTGCCTGCCTCGCAGGCGGCCTTCGCACTTTAGAGAGACCCCGATGATTCCGCGCTACTCCCGGCCGCAAATGGCCGCCCTCTGGTCCGACCGGTCGAAATACGAAATCTGGCTGGAGATCGAGACGCTCGCCGCCGAGGCGATGGAACAGCTGGGCACGATCCCGGCGGGCACGGCCAAGGTTTTGCGCGAGAAGGGCGGCTTCGACATCGCGCGCATCGACGAGATCGAGCGCGAGGTCAAGCACGACGTGATCGCGTTCCTGACAAGCGTGGCCGAGCACGCAGGCCCCGAGGCGCGCTTCATGCACCAGGGCATGACCTCGTCCGACGTGCTCGATACCTGCCTTGCCGTGCAGCTCACCCGGGCGGCGGATATCCTGCTTGGCGATCTCGACGCGCTCCTTGCCGCGCTCAAGCGCCGCGCGATGGAGCATAAGTATACCGTCACGGTAGGCCGCAGCCACGGCATCCACGCCGAGCCCACCACCTTCGGGCTGAAGCTCGCCTTCGCCTATGCCGAGTTCGACCGCGCGAAGGCCCGGCTGCTGCGCGCCCGCGAAGACATCGCCACCTGTGCCATTTCCGGCGCTGTCGGCACGTTTGCGCATCTCGATCCGCGCGTTGAGGCTTACGTCGCGGACAAGCTGGGGCTCAAGCCCGAGCCCGTCTCCACCCAGATCATCGCGCGCGACAGGCACGCCATGTTCTTCGCGACGCTTGGCGTGATCGCCTCCTCCGTGGAGCGGCTCGCCACCGAAATCCGCCATCTGCAGCGCACCGAGGTTGGCGAGGCCGAGGAATTTTTCTCCGAGGGCCAGAAGGGCTCGTCGGCCATGCCGCACAAGCGCAATCCCGTGCTGACCGAGAACCTTTCGGGGCTCGCGCGGCTTGTGCGCGGCTTTGCGGTGCCCGCGATGGAGAACGTGGCGCTTTGGCATGAGCGCGACATTTCGCATTCCTCCGTCGAGCGCATGATCGCGCCGGACGCCACCGTGACGCTCGACTTCGCGCTGGCGCGGCTTGCGGGCGTGGTGGACAAGCTCGTTGTGTACCCGGAGCGCATGAAGCAGAACCTGGAGCGCGGCGGCGGGCTCGTGCATTCGCAGCAGGTGCTGCTGGCGCTGACGCAGAAGGGCATGAGCCGCGAGGGGGCGTACCGCGCCGTGCAGAGGAACGCCATGCGGGCTTTTCGCGGGGAGGGTTCGTTTTTGGAGTTTTTGAAGGCGGATGCAGAGGTGAGTGCGGCGCTGCCGGCGGCGGAGCTTGAACCGCTGTTCGATCTGCGCACGCATTTGCGGAATGTGGATACGATCTTCGCGCGGGTTTTTGGGGCTTAGCGGCTACAGGTTAACGGCCACTGCAAGAGGTAAGGCATGAAGAGAATTCTGTACATATCGCTCACGATTCTGCTGACGCAGAGCGCTTACGCCGCGGAGCTGCCGGGCGACAGCGCTGCCGGGAAGCGCTTAGCCGACGCCGATTGCATGCGATGCCACAATACCGAGGTCTATTCCAGCAAGGATCGCAAGGTCCGGTCTATAGGGGCGTTGAAAGAGCAATTGAACAACTGCAGTCATGCCGCTGAAAAGAGCTATTCTGCAATAGAGACGCAGGACATCATCAAATATCTGAACGATAATTTTTACCATTTTTAGTGGCGTGCACTAAAGTGCGGGGGCGCCCCGCCCCGCACTCCACGTATCCAACACGTCCCGCGTCACCTGATACTCCACAAACTTGCGATGCGGCCTGAAACCGCTGCGCTCATTGATCCCGCGCATGACCGCATTTCCCTCGCCATTGCTGGTGCACATGTACTCCGCCTCCGGATGGCTCTCCCGCACCTGCCGCAGCATCGCGGCCTTGAGCGCCTTGGCGAGCCCCCGCCCGCGCCAGCCCCGCGCTACCGCGGTGAGCTGCTGGTAGACGGCGGCCGGCGTCCGCGCGTCCCACATGGCCTCGGTCATGCCCGCGACGCTGCCGTCCGGCGCCAGCAGCATGACGAGATGATGCGCGCTCCCCGTCCGCGCGGTGGTTTTGTACCACTGATCGTAGCCTTCGATCTCAAAGCGCACGGGCCCAATCTCAAGCCCGCCCATCGGCACATCGGCAAAGAGCGCGGTGAACGCAGGGAGCAGCGCGAGCAGCCTCTCGCGCGGCACGCGGCCTGCATGGCGCTCCCATTCGAGGCCTGCCGCAGGGCCAGCACCTTCCCATTCGCGTAAAGTGTCCCAGGCGAGTCCCTTGAGGACCGCGCGGGCTTCGACGCTGACAAGCTTCGGCACGGCGCCAGCCTGGGCCAGGAACGCATGCCCTGGCTCCGTATGCGCGGCCATCGTCAGCACGGTCTTATCGAGCCGGTGCATGAGGGCCAGAACCTCGCGCAGCAGCGCCGTGCCCACGCCCTGCCGGCGGGCCCCCGCGTGCACCGTCCCGCCCGTGAACAGATATGGCGCGTGGGCGTCCGCGTCCTGCGTGCCGGTCTTGCGGTAGCTGGCGCCCGCGAAGCCGATGACCTCCTGCCCGGCCTGCGCCACCCAGCGCACGCGCTCCATGAGCGGCTCCGCCTCCCGCATCTGTCTTTCCCGTTCGCCGTCGCTCAGCAGCGGCTGGTCCGGCCACAGCTCCGCGTGCACGGCACGCTTATAGGCATGGAACGCAGCCCAAAGTTCTGGGGCGGCCGTCTGGGGGTCGAAGACGCTGATCGCAAAGTGAGGCATTGTTTGCTCCAACGGCGCTAAAATAAGCCGCTCGCTTCCCTTACCTGCCATGCTAAGAGGCCTGAAACGGATGTCCGCAAGGCCCTTTTTTCATGGATATTTGGCCGGAATTCGCAGATTTCCATGTTTCATAAAATCGCATCGAATATGCAAGTCGCGGATCGGCTGGAGCTCACAGATATTCTTCAGATGTATCAGCAACATAGCCCTTTGCAGTTCCTCAAGATTTTTCTGCTATATTGTCTCAAAATCGAGAAGCGTTCTAAAACGCCCCGAACAAGCATGATTTGTAACAGACGGGGCTAATGTGACGGTACACCAGCTTGCAGCAATCGAGGACCGGGCGCTGGGGGCGCTCTTAGGGCTTGCCGTAGGCGACGCGCTCGGCACCACGCTTGAGTTCGCGCCCAGGGACAGCTATCCGCCGCTCACCGGCATGACGGGCGGCGGGCCTTTCGGCCTCAAGCCCGGCGAATGGACCGACGACACCGCCATGGCGCTGGCGCTCGCGGACAGCTTGGCGCGCCCGGACGGCTTCGACGAGCAGGATCTCCTCGCCCGGTTCGTAGACTGGTGGGAGAACGGCGCCTACTCCTGCACCGGGGAATGCTTCGACATCGGCATCGCGACCAGCCAGGCGCTCGTCCGCTGGCAGGTGAGCAAGGCGCCCCATTGCGGCTCTACCGCCCCGCAGACCGCGGGCAACGGCTCGCTGATGCGGCTCGCCCCCGTCGCCATCCGGTATTGGAACGCCCGCGCGACGCTGGTCGAAGTGGCCACCCGCCAGAGCAAAACGACCCATGCCGCGCCCGAGGCTGTCGCCGCCTGCACCGCATTCGCCGGCATGCTGGCCAGCGCCATCGAAGGCAGGCCGAAGGCGGAGGTCTTGCGGGCGCGAAGCGAACCCTATCCAGGCGCTATCGGCGCTATCGTGAGCGGCCAATGGAAGGGAAAAGCCCGCGACGAAATCGGCTCCTCGGGCTATGTGGCGGATACGCTCGAAGCAGCACTCTGGTGCGTGGACCGGCATGACAGCTTCGCGCAAGCGGTTCTTGCCGCAGCGAACCTCGGCTACGACGCCGATACAACAGCGGCGGTAACGGGCCAACTGGCCGGTGCGCTCTACGGCGCGAGCGCCATCCCGCGGGAATGGCTGAACTGCCTGGCCTGGCGGGAGCAGATCGAGCAGAAGGCTTCATTGCTGTACCGGCTAGGTTTGCCCCAGCCTTAAGGCCCCAGTATTTTCAGGCGTGCCGCGCGAAAACGGGTTTTCCAGCTACAATGGAGGAAATTGGATATCCGGCGCGCCGGTTTTCCCAGCGCTCATCCGCATAAAGAATTTCTCCCGCCGGAGAAAAAAATCCGTCATTTTTTCTTTTTCGGAAGAGGTCAGTTGCACGATTGGCACACTACGCGATGGTTTTCTGGTCCGGTAAGCTATTGGAAACACTTTTTAACAATTGGAAACGTCCCCCTCTGCCGGAAAGCCCGCGGTTGACAGGCGGCAGGCAGCGCAACTCCCGGTCGGTTGAAATTGCCTATCTAATCCGGCCAACTGCTCCTCAGGCCGCATCAGCGGCCCATGAATACCACGGGAGACACGGCCGTTCTTGCGCGAACCTGGGCTGCCGTTTCGTGGGATTTTCATCTGTAGCGGGGTCGCCGTCATTGCTGGCGAGGGCCTTGGAGTATCCAAAGCCTTCGCCTGGCAGTGACGGTCGCGCCGCCCCGGCAACTCACCCTCTCAGCAATGGCGATGTCATCCCCAGATCAGCGACCTGATCTTATCGGCGGAAAGGGCGATGAAGATGCCGGCGGCGAAATAGAACATGTCGCCCTTGAGCCCATAGTACAGCCGGTCGCGCAAGCCGGGGAAAAACGCGTGCGCCCAGCTGTTGTGGATCGTCAGCGACTTGTAGGTCGTGTAACTAAAACTCGCGATCATCTGTATCGTCTTGATGATGACGAACAGGAGCACATACATCAGAACGTCGGCCACATACCCCATTAGAACCCCTCCCTGGTAATACAACACCCCAAAGCCCAATTCCTATTGCGTACACGCGGAATTGGGAAGTGTTAAGCCCTGGAATTCCTTAAGAAGACGGTGTTAGTTGGGCCTTATCGCGGCAGCATTTGGCGCGCCATGGCGGCAAGCCACCCGGTATCGGTGCCGATCGAAATCACCTGCCAGCCAGCTCCGGCCATCTGCGCGGCAAACTCCGCATCATTGGCGAAGATGCCCGTGACGGCGCCGCGCGCCGCCGCCGCCACCCTCGCCCGCTCGATGGCGGCGAGCATTTCCGGCGACCTGATATTGCGGTCCAGCCCGCGCGACAGCGAGATGGCGAGGTCGTTGGGCCCAAGGCAGATCATGTCCAGCCCTTCGGTGGCACAGATGGCCTCGACGTTCTCAAGCGCCTCCGCCGTCTCGATCTGCCCGCAGGCGACGGTCCAGGCGTTGGCAGCGGAGAAATAGTCGCCTTCGACCAGGAATTTCGCCCGGTAAGGCCCGTGGCTGCGGCGCCCGAGCGGCGGATATTTCACGGCCTGCACAAGCTTAGCCGCATCCTCCGCCGTGTCCATCATGGGCGCCATGATGCCTTGCGCGCCCGCATCGAGCGCCCGCCCGATCAGGCCGAAATCGAGCTCCGCAACGCGCACCATTGCCGGAACGCCTGCGGCCTTCGCAGCGGTCAGGCAGGCGGCGAGTTCTGCATCGCCACCTGTGCCATGCTGCTGGTCGATCATCGCCGCATGCCAGCCTGCATCGGCCGCAATCTCGACGGCCAGCGGCGAGCCAAGGCCGAGCCATGCGGAATACACGGGCTTATGCGCCGCCAGAAGGGCGCGGAAATTGGGCTTTCAGGCTGGTCATGCTTACGTTCCCCAATTTTAGCAGGAGCGAGTTCCCGCTGGGATAGGGCGTTCGTGCCTTTCCTGCAAGTTGTGCATTATTTTCCTCTTCATCCAACTTATGCCGCATCCGCATTGGATAAAAATACTGTCCAATTTGTTTAAAGATGCAAAGATGGAATACAAAGGGACGCGTATGCGTATTTCCTGGCTCGCCGTCTTCGCGGTGTGCATGAGCTTGTGCCAGTTTCCCGCGCAGCAAGCCGCCGCCGAAGCCAACTATCCCTCCCGGTCAATCCTCATAATCATCGCAGCCTCGACCGGCGGGGGCACCGATCTATCGTCCCGTGTCCTTGCCGATGCCCTGGAGCCGCTGTTGGGGCAAAAGATCGGTATCCTGAACAAATCCGGTGGCGGCGGTGCGGAAGGCCTTGTGGAACTCGCAAGGGCCGCGCCTGACGGCTATACGCTGGGCGCCGTGTTCAACGGGCCGCTCACGGCGGCGCCGCATATCAAGAAGCCCGCGTATTCGCTCGACAGTTTCGCTTTCGTCGCCTCGACATTCGAGGCGGATTATATGATCTGTGCCCGCAAGGATCTTCCCGCCACGGACAGTACAGAACTCGTGCAACTGCTGCGCCAGAAGCCGCTTGCCTACACCTATGGCACCGATGGCAAGGGCAGCAGCGCCTATTTTGCGGCGGAAGGACTGTTCGATGCCTTGGGCGTTGTACAGCGCAGCGAGGGTTTCAAGGGCTCCACGGACGCCGTGAAAAATCTCTTTGCGCGCAAGATGGACTTCTACATCGGCACCGTCCCGCCAATCCTGCCGCAGATCGAAAATGGCGAAGCGAAGTGCCCAATCGTGCTTGGGAACAAGGCCCCCGCCTTTGCCCCCGGTGCAGCCACTCCGGCCTCCTTGGGAGCTCCAGGAAAGGAGGCAACCCTTTGGCGGATGATCCTCGCACCGAAGGGCTTGGCCGAAGACCGCGCCGGAAAACTCCAAGCCGCAATCGGGAAGGCGATGGCATCGCCTGCGGTGCAGGACTTTCTAGCCGCGGAGAACGAGCGGGCCGCCGTGAAAAACGGGCCCGATGTGGAGGCGCGCCTCAGGCAGGAGTTTGCAGTCAATGGCGAAATCGCAGACCGGCTTCTGCTCGCCACCGAGCAACCGGAACCGCCTGCAAATCTCAACGCCTCGAATAAGCGCAGCACACCTTGATGGCATTGCCGGAATTCCGGCAGTTTGAGACGAAATTTTGGGGATTTTCGCCAATTTTTGCCACCGCATTTTCGGGTTGGCCTTGTTTTCTTAACGCATGCGACGCGCTCCGATTATTGCAGGACCGCGCATCGGCCGAACCCGCGCTTAACCCGCGGTCTCTTCGGCCAGCGCCTGCTTGACGGCGGCCCGCTCCGCCATCCGCGCGCGATGCTCCGTGACGCGCGGAAGCCTCGAAACATCCACGCCATCGCCTTCAAGCCATTGCGCTATCGCAAAGAGATACGGGTCGGCCACGGTGTAGGCATCGCCCATAACCCATGGTCCCTTGAGCATGCCGTCCTCGACAAGTGCGAAACACGCCGCCATGGTCTCTGGAACCTTGCGCTTCATGTCCGCGAAGGATGAGGGCTCATCGGCCCAGCGGCTGCCACGCCGGCCGTGCGCGTGCGCGACGTGCACCGTGGCACAGAGATAGCTGTTGAAAGCCTGCATCCCGGCGAACGCGAACGGATCGTTCAGCGGCGCGAGCCGGGCCTCGGGGAAGCTTTGCGCGATAAACGCCAGAATGGCGGGCGTCTCGGTGAGGGTTCCCCTGAGTGTGGCAAGTGCCGGCACGCGGCCCTTCGGATTGAGCTTGAGGTATTCGGGCGAGCGCTGCTGCGCCTTGCCAAAATCGACGCGCTGCAACTCGTAGGGTGCGCCTGCTTCGTTGAGCGCGATGTGCGTGGCGAGCGAACAACTGCCTGGAGAGAAGTAGAATGTGAACATCGATCCTCCGGTGGGTGCGGGCTTCTGGCGGCCCGGCGCGCCGTTGGGCATTTAAGCAGAGTGTTGTGGGGTTGCCAACCGGAGCGCGCGGGCTTCGCGGCGCTCCCTGTTATGCCGGCTGAAATGCCGCTTCGACGCTTCGGCTTCGTGGCTGAGATGCCACGCGTTGTATTGAATGATTTGATTAATCTCAATCGGATTTGACAGGATACTGTTTGGGAGTATTTGGGTATGTGGCTTGGTTTTTGAGGCTATAGGTTCGTTGCCAAGTTGTGTCCGTGGTTGCAACGGCTGGGCAGGGAGTTAACCTGATCTGCTTCATTACTTCAGTGGGGGCAGCATTTGGACACTTGGTACGGGTTAGCTACCAAACAGGATGCCTACCGGCCCGATGTTGACGGGCTTCGAGCCGTTGCCGTAGTGTCCGTGATACTTTGTCATCTATCCGTGCCGGGATTTAGTGGCGGATTAGTTGGCGTCGATATATTTTTTGTCATATCTGGGTTTGTTATTACACGCCTTCTGCTTTCTGGGTTTCAAACCGGAACCCTGACGTTAACCAGCTTTTATGTCCGCCGCGTCCGGCGGCTTGCACCTGCACTTACTCTGGTATTGCTTAGTTCATTTGTAGTAGCTTACACGTGGCTTCTTCCTGCGGACTTCGAACAATTTTCCAAGAGCCTGTTGGCGACTTCGTTGTGTATCAGCAACATATTTTTTGCTCGCCAGCACGGCGATTATTTTGCGGCAGACGCAGCGTTTAAGCCACTCTTGCACACGTGGTCGCTTGCGGTGGAAGAGCAATTCTACCTTATTTATCCCGCGTTATTGTTTGCCATGTTACGGCGCGGATTCCAAAAAGCTGCAATCGTAAGGATCATTACCTTAGTAACACTGGCATCGTTTGCACTTGCCTGCGCCGGGATAAGATATTTTCCTTCGTATACGTTTTTTATGCTTCCGTCCCGGGCATGGGAACTGATGCTCGGCGCTTTGACTGCGCTTGCCGCTCATCCGCCAGGATTTCAACAAGTGCTTTCAATCCTGGGCGCGATACTCCTCGCCGCCGGCGTTACCGGCGGGCATGCCGCCGCAACGGAAGCGTTGCCTTACCCACTGCTGCCGTGTCTCGGCACCGCCCTGATGATTTACGCAAATTCCGGCGCGAATACCTTTTTGAAGACGGTGCTGTCCAACCCGGGCCTTGTCGCGGTAGGCTTAGTTTCCTACTCGCTCTACCTTTGGCATTGGCCGGCGATTGTCTTTTATCGATATATTATTGCCGATACTCTTGGCGTAGCTGATGTGGCGTTAATTCTTGCCATTACGATAGCAGCTTCCGTTATTAGTTCAATATTTATCGAGCAGCCAATCCGCAAGAAGCGATTTCTAAAGAGCCTGGCGATTCTTTCGATGGCGGCGGCTGCCGCTGTGTGCTGCATTGCCGTATCGATTATGGGGATCGCAACCAAGGGTTATCCAGGCAGGCTTCCGCCAAGTGTAGTGCAGTTAGCGGAAGGCGGAAGGGATGTGAACCCTGCCCGGGATAAATGTATTGGAAAGGAACCGGAAAACGTACTAAGCGACAATTTTTGCCGCGCCGGCAAGCCTTCAATCGAGCCCTCCTTCATCATTTGGGGCGATAGTCAGGCCGACGCTTGGATGCCTACCTTTAACGAGCTTGCAAGACAGAAGGAAACGGCGGGACTATTTGCAGCCCATGGCGGATGCCCACCACTTCTTGGCATCCGGCGCGTCAATCAGATACCATCGCATAAATGCACGGAGTTTAACGATGCTGTGTTTGCAAAAATATCGAGTTTTCACTTAAGAGATGCCATACTGATCGGACGATGGTCTTGGTATATCTCTGGCGTGGAAAAAGATGGTGTGGAGGAAGGGACCGGAGCGCTCATTGCCGAAGCAGGGACATACGACGAAGACGCGGCCGGAATAGCCACGAGGAAACGCGTGTTTCGAGCCGCCGTGAGCAGAACTGTCCAGCGCCTACGGGATATTGGAACTTGTGTATGGGTGATCGACCAGCCGCCGGCCTATCAAATGGATGTGCCTAGGTATCTCGCGTACTCGGCTTTGCATGGCCGTGCGGCGGAGGGCAGGGAGCGCGCCTATGTGCAGCAGCAACACGAATTCCAGCTGGAGGTCTTTCGAGAAAACAAGGTTGATCTTGTCGATGCGTTAGGCTTTTTCTGTCCTGGGGACAGTCCGCGCTGCCGTATGTCGGTAGACGGAAAAAGCCTGTACTCGGACTTTAATCATCTGTCTGCTTTTGGGACTCGCGCTTTCGCAAATTGGGCCTCGATAAGTCTATTTTAGCTATATAGTTATAGGAAGCGCGTCATCGCAAAATGGAGACGCTGCCGATTAATCGCGTGGCGACGCTTGTTGCCGGTTACGGCTGCCAGATCTCCCGGTAGTTCCGCGTTCCATCCGGCAGGCTCCCGCTCGCCTCATACACACCCCTGGCGATGGCGCGCGCAAGGCAATTGGCGGCGGCGGCGCCCAGGTAGGGCAGGGCAGCGAATGCGTTCTTCAGCGGCACTCTCCCCGTGGCAAGCGCGAACACGATATCGCCGTCCAGCGGCGTGAACACGGGGAAAATCGCCCGCGCCATGCCTGCCGCCGCCATCGCCGCCAGCCGGTGGCACTGTGCCTGGGACAGCGCGGCATCGGTTGCCACCACGCAAAGGGTCGTACTGGCGCCGGGAAGCGCGTATTTTAGGAAGGGTTGCGCCGCGTTTGCGGGCCAGGGCGCGGGCAGGCCCAGGCCACCGAATTCCGCCTCCATCTCGAAGGGCGACGCCCAGAAATGCCGCGTCCCGCCTACCGTAACCGTGCCAACCGCGTTCACGGCCGAAAGTGCGCCAACAGTAACGGCCGCGCCGCCTTCGCACGCGATGCTCACAACTTCCGAAGCGCTTCCAAGACCGCCGCGCATTCTTGCGCCAGGGCCGGGCGGCCACGGTCGCGCCGAAGCCGGCACCCGCGGAGCCCAGCGCAAAATCCGCAGCAGCCGCCGCCGCGGCCTCATAGGCAATGCCGGGATAAGGCGAATGCCGGCCCCAGTCCTTGTTCCCGCCGTTGAGAAGGTCGAACAGGATCGCCTGCGGCACGATGGGAATGCGCGCGGGGCCAACTGCAAAGCCACGGCCCTTCTCGCGCAAGTAACTCTGGACACCGCTCGCCGCATCGAGGCCGAACGCCGAGCCGCCGGACAGCACGATGGCGTCTGCCGCACCCACCGAGCCTTCGAGCGCGATGGCGTCCATCTCGCGCGTGCCCGGCCCGCCGCCGAAAACGCAAGCCGCCGCAACCGCAGCCGGTTCGCACAGGATTGCCGTCACGCCGGACGCGAGCGTTTCGTCATGCGCATTGCCAACGGCAAGCCCGCTGACATCGGTGATCGAATTGCGAAGGCCAGTGGGCATCGGAGCGCCTCCAAAGCGGCAGGGTTCGTGCCGTTTATAACACGCCGGGCGTCAAGCGAAGCTCACCGTCCGGCCGCGATGGAAGCTTCCGCACCGCATTTTGCGCAGCGGAAGCGGCCCAGGAAAGCGCGCGTTAAGAGCGCAGCTTTAGGATTGGCCGCGCGCCCGGCAAGCGCCAGCAGAGCAGCGGCGCGCGGATCGGCGATGGCGGCACCGGGCTCCACCGGCATCATAAAGCCATCGGCTCTGGACGGAGCGCCATCCTTGTAATCCAGGGCTGCCTTGTCTGCGTTGCCCCGCTCCTCCGGATTGGCATAGATGGCAACCCGGTCCCCGAACAGGATGTATTCATAGCCGCAATCGCAGGAGGAGCATGAGAACCAGCCCTCCTCGCTGCATTTGAGCACGCTTGCCAGATCGTGCAGCCCGCAGGCAGTGGCAATGCCGCTCAATAGATAGGGGTGAGCGTCCTCTTCCTGCGGGTTTTCGAGAAGTGCCCGCTCGCAAAGCGCACCGATGGCCGGCAGGGCCCCGATGAAGTCCTGCCGGATGGCGCGGATTTTTTCGAGATCGGCGGCATCGACCGTGCCCGCCTCCAGCACCGCGTGGCAATGGTCGAGTTCGCCCGCCTCTTCGCCGGAAGCGGCCCCTTCCTGCGCTTCGAGAACCGCATTCAGGCTGCGGTAGTAGGCGAGCTTTTTGTCCCATTCTTCAAGGCTTAGCGGAAGTCCCCGAAGCGGCGCGGCGCCGCGCTCCTCAAGTGATCCGCATCGATGGGGGAAAGCGCAAAGCGTGACCGTAGCCAGAAAGACCGCGATCTCCAGCCGCTGGGGCCTGGCAGGTTCGGGCGCGGCAATTTTCAGGAGGTGCGGAACTGCCGCGTAGGTTGCGCCATAGTTTGTGTCCTGGTGGCAAAGGCTATCCCAAAACAGCGTGGCGGCTTCCTCATTGTCCCATGCGCTTGCGAGCCGCGCCAGCGCCTCAGGAACGTCGCGATCCTGATAAGCATCGTCGAGCTTGCGCCAGAGCGGGTCGTTCAGTTCGAGCATCTGCTGCCACACCTTAGTCTTTGCCCGGATGCTAAAGACGGTACGGTACGGGCCGCCGGCCGGTTTGCGAGCCAGCCGGCCGGTTCTTGCGCCGTTCCCGTACGTTAGTGCTAAAGCGCGCGCCCTGGCATGCGGCATAAGGCGCGGGATTGCTATTCCTGCTCGTAGGCAGTCTTGTTCCATTTATAGACGACATAGGGCGTGAGCGTCGGATCGCCTTTCGCGTCGAACTTGAACTTGCCCAGCACGGTGTCGAATTCGCCCGTATCGAGGGCAGCCTTCACCTTGCCCGCATCGACGGACTGCGCCTTCTCCGCGGCCCCCTTCCAGGCCTGGATCGCGGCATAGGCATAGAGTACGTAGCCTTCGGGATCGATATTCTTGGCCCGGTATTGGGCCACCACCGCGGCGGCGGCAGGGTTCTTGCGCGGGTCGGGCGCAAAGGTAAGAAGCGTACCTTCCACCTCGGGACCGGCGATCTGCCCCAATTCCACAGAGACGAGCGAGTCGCCACCCATCAGGATTGTGCTCATGCCCTGCGCGCGCATCTGGCGGATGATGAGGCCCGCCTCGGTGTGATAGCCGCCCAGATAGACGGCGTCGATCTTGGCCTCCTTGAGCTTGGTGACGACGGTGTTGTAGTCCTTCTCGCCAGCCGTGATGGTGTCGTAGAAAACCTCCATCTTGCCCGCGGCATTCATCGATTTCTTGGTCTCTTCGGCAAGGCCCTTTCCGTAGGCGGACTTGTCGTCGACGATGGCGACGTTCTTGTCCTTGAACTTGCTGGCGAGGTAGGCGCCCGCGATTGCGCCCTGCTGGTCGTCGCGCCCGCACACGCGATAGCTCAAGCCTTCCTTCGGGCGCTGGTCGGTGTATTTCGGGTTGGTGGAGCCTGGCGAAATCTGGACGATGCCGGCTTCGTTATAGACATCGGATGCGGGGATCGAGGAGCCGGAGCAATAGTGTCCGGCCACCAGCGCCACGTTCTTGGCGGCGAGCTGCTCGGCCACCGAGCGGGCCTGCTTGGGATCGCAGGCATCGTCGCCAACTTCGAGCTTGAGCTGCTTGCCGAGCACGCCGCCCGCCTTGTTGATATCGGCGACGGCTGCTTCCGCGCCCGCCTTGAACTGCGCGCCGAAGCTTGCATATTCGCCGGTCATGGGGCCTGCGACCGCGATGGAGACTTCCGATTGAGCGGATGCGCCGGCAATGGCGCCAAGGCTTGCCGCGCCAAGGGCTAGGCCTGCAAGAATGAGACGCATGAGTTTCCCTTTTTTGCGTGAATTCAGTATCAGAAGACCACGATTTTGCTGGGATTAGGGCTGCCGCGTGCATCGGGGGAACATTACTGCTGTTCGTAGCTGGTCTTGCTCCAACGATAGACGACATAAGGTATCAGGCTCGGGTCGCCCTTGGCATCGAATTTGAGCCTGCCGAGCACGGTGTCGAACTCGCCGGCATCGAGAGCAGCCTTAACCTTGGTTGCGTCGAAGGAATGTGCGTTTTCGACTGCATGCTTCCATGTTTGAATGGTGGCGTAGGCGTAGAGTACGTAGCCGTCTGGGTCGGCGCCTCTTGCGCGAAACTCCTCCACCACCGGGGCGGCGGCTGGGTTTTTGCGCGGGTCGGGCGAGAAGGTGAATAGCGTTCCTTCCACCTCGGGGCCTGCAATCTGGGCCAGTTCGTATGTAACAAGAGCATCGCCGCCCATGAGGATTGTCTTCATGCCCTGGGCGCGCATCTGCCGGATGATGAGCCCTGCCTCGGTGTAATAGCCGCCGAAATAGACAACGTCGATCCTGGCTTCCTTGAGCTTGGTAACGACAGTATTGTAGTCCTTCTCGCCGGCTGTGATGGTGTCGGAAAAGACCTCCATCTTGCCGGCGGCGTTCATCGCTTTCCTGGTTTCCGCAGCTTGGCCCATGCCGGCGACAGTCTTGTCGTCGAGAATTGCGATTGCCTTATCTTTGAAGTTGGCAGCGAGGTACTTGCCCGCCACTGAACCCTGCTGGTCGTCGCGGCCGCAGATGCGGTAGCTGAAGCCGTCCTTGGGCCGCTGGTCGGTGTATTTTGGATTGGTGGAGCCGGGCGAAATCTGAATGATACCTGCTTCGTTATAGACGTCGGAGGCAGGTATCGACGAATCTGAGCAATAGTGCCCGGCAACGAAGAGCACCTGTTTCGCCGCAAGCTGTTCCGCCACCGAGCGGGCTTGTTTTGGGTCGCAGACATCGTCGCCTACAACGAGCTTCAACTGCTTTCCGAGCACGCCGCCAGCCTTATTGATGGCGGCAACGGCGGCCTCGGCTCCCGCTTTGAATTGCGCGCCCAGCGAAGCGCTTTTGCCGGTCATTGGACCAGCTACAGCGATGGAAACTTCCGATTGCGCAGCTGCGCTTGAAATTGCCTCTACTGTCGCAGCCGCCAGGATGAGGCCTGCTAGAATGTGCCGCATATTTGTCCTTCTTCGCGTGTGCCAGGTATTCAGGCGCACAAGATAAGGATTCGGCTTGGATCAGGGCTTGCGGAACCGCCAGCCCGAGAGGCCCGCTTTTTCCGCGAGCCATCCATATTGGCGCAGCATCTGTGCACGGCGCTGGAGGCGGAATCCCACCGCGGCGAACGCGAGCAGAATGATGGTGTCTGTGATGTAGAAGTGAGGCGAGTGCATGTTGCCCTGCGCTTCCCGCCAGCTTGGCAGCGCCGCGCCCACGAACAGGCCGAAATGCAGGAATCGGATGGCGACGCCCAGCATCATGGTATAAATCGTAGCCTGCCAGAACGGCTTCCAGCCCTTGGCCGCTGCCCAGCCGATGGCGAGCGCCGCCCCGCCACCCAGCACAAGGGTGACGAAGAAAAAGGCCCAGAACGAGTTTTCCCAGATCGGGTTCATAGGCTGTAACCCCTCACCCCAGCCCTCTCCCCATGGGAGAGGAGAAGTCCAGCCGCAACTGTTGAGAAGGCGTCCCCTCTCCCAGAGGGAGAGGGACAGGGTGAGGGGTTATAACCTCTCTATGATTTCAATACCCTACCCATGCGCGCCGCCCTCAAGATACGCCGCCTTCACCTCGTCGCGCTGGAGCAGCTCGGAGGCCTTGCCCGACAGCGTGATCTGCCCGTTGACCATCACATAGCCCCGGTGCGCGAGTTTCAGCGCGTGATAGGCGTTCTGCTCGACGAGAAACACGGTGAGCCCGCGGCTCCGGTTCAACTCGCGGATCACGGAAAAGATCTGCCGCACGATGATCGGCGCCAGCCCCAGCGAAGGCTCATCCAGCAGCAGCAGCTTCGGCCGGCCCATGAGCGCGCGGGCGATGGCCAGCATCTGCTGTTCGCCGCCCGAAAGCGTGCCACCGCGCTGGTCCTGACGTTCGGCAAGCTTGGGGAAAAGCCCGAGCACCATCGCAAGATCGGCCTCAAGCGTTTCGGGATGGCCGGGCGCCAGCAGCGCGCCCATCAGCAGGTTTTCATGCACCGTCATGCGCGGGAAAATGCGCCGTCCTTCGGGCGACTGCGCAATGGACAGCCGCATGATCTCGTGCGTGGTCAGGCCGGTGATGTCGCGGCCCGCGAATACGATCTTGCCGGAGCGTGCGCGCGGATCGCCGCAGACGGTCATCATCAATGTGGATTTGCCGGCACCGTTCGAGCCGATAAGCGTCACGATCTCGCCCTCGTAAACGTCGAGATCGACGCCTTTAAGCGCGCAGATATTGCCGTAATAGGTCTCGACGCCACGGATGGAGAGAAGGGGGGCTGACGGGGGCGCGTTCATGGCGCAAACCTCTCGCCGGAGAGGGCTGAAATAGAGGGCACATTTGCTGTTGCGCGGTCTTGCCATGGCCAGGACTCGCGCCCCTCACCCTGTCCCTCTCCCCTTGGGAGAGGGAACGATAGCTGCAACCGTCGAGCAAGCGTCCCCTCTCCCGCCAAATCCGCTCGCGGATTTGGCCACTTCAGATAGCAATCTCGCCAAGGCGAGATTGCGGGGAGAGGGACAGGGTGAAGGGCGATTCGCCCGTATTTTGCGCCAGCGGCGTATAATGACGAAGCATAGCTCATAGCCCGGCTCCGGCCTCTGCCGCTTCCACCTCGGCATCCTCGACGCCCAGATAGGCGGCGATCACCTTCGGGTCTTCGCGGATTTCGGCGGGGGTGCCCTCGGCGATTTTGCGTCCATAATCGAGCACGCAGATATGGCCGGAGATGCCCATGACCACGCCCATATCGTGCTCGATAAGCAGGATGGAAGGCCCATGCTCCTGGCGGATCTTGAGGAGAAATTCGCTGAGTTCGGCGGATTCGCGCGGGTTGAGCCCGGCTGCGGGTTCGTCGAGGCAGAGGAGCACGGGTTCGGTGCACATGGCGCGCGCGATTTCGAGGCGCCGCTGCGCGCCATAGGGGAGATCGCCCGCAGGGTCGTCCGCGCGGTTCAGGAGCCCGGTTTGCCGGAGCCAATACACGGCGCGATCGGTGGCTTGCCTTTCGGCGCGGGCGTAGCTGGGCAAGCCCAGCAGTCCTCCGATGGTGAAGCCGGACGCGGCATTGAGTGCTGTGTGCTGCGCTACCAGCAGGTTTTCGAGCACGGTCATGCCGGCGAACAGCCGGATGTTCTGGAAGGTGCGGGCGACGCGCGCGGTGCGGGCGGCTTCGTAGCCCTCCATGCGTTCGAGCAGGAACAAGGCGCCGCCAGGTGTGCGTGTCCACTGCCTGCCGCTGCCGGTGAGCCGGGGCAGCGCGTCGAAGGCAGACGCGGAGCCGTGGCCCAGTGCGATGCGGCCTTCGGTCGGCTTATAGAAACCGGTGATGCAGTTGAAGACGGTCGTCTTGCCGGCGCCGTTGGGGCCGATGATGGCGGTGATCTCGCCGCGGCGGGCGGAGAAGGAAAGACTGTCGATGGCGGTGAGCCCGCCAAAGCGCATGGTAAGCTGTTCGACGCGCAGGATTTCGCCGCCGTCCATCAGCCGCGCCCTCCCTTGATGTGAACCTCTGAAATCGCGTGCGTCTCCCCGAGCAATGCGGTAGGCGTGCGCCCAGCCATCAAACCGCGCGGCCGCCAGAGCATCACCAGCACCATGGCCAAGCCGAACATCAGCATGCGGTAGTCCTGCAATTCGCGGAAACGCTCCGAACTGCCCACGAGCACCACCGCGGCGATCACGACGCCAAGCTGGCTGCCGAGCCCGCCCAGCACCACAATTGCAAGCACAAGGGCGGATTCCGCGAAGGTGAAGGATTCCGGGCTAATGAAGCCCTGGCGCGCCGAGAAGAATGCGCCCGCGAAGCCGCCGAACATCGCGCCGATGG
>CAVYEY010000046.1:0-17713 GCA_963767435.1 uncultured Alphaproteobacteria bacterium | reverse complement strand
CGCCGACGCTGGGCCATGAGCAGCGGGGCCGGCGGCCGGTGCTGATCGTCTCGCCGGACGATTTCAACGCGGCGGCAAAGCTGCCGGTGGTGCTGCCGATCACTTCCGGCGGCGACTTTGCCCGGCGCATCGGATTTGCGGTCCCGCTGGACGGAACAAAAACCACGGGCATCGTCCGCTGCGATCAGCCGCGCGCACTCGATCTGGTGGCGAGGGGGGCAAAGAAGGTCGAGGCAGTTCCCGCCGCCATCCTGAACGAGGTTCTGGCGCGAGTGGTGACGATATTTGAATAGATGCGACGAACGATTGCAGGCCGTTTCCGCTGAATGTGCTTTCATTGAACATACGTTGCTTTTGAGGCGTAACAGTTCTAAAATGAAATTTGGAAGGATAGTACCATGCCCAGAGCCGCCACAGAGAAGACCAGCCGTTTTCCGATGCAAATACCGCCTGCCGAGAAGGCCCGGCTGATACGGGCGGCGGCACTTGAGCGGACGAGCCTGAAGGAATTCGTGCTGCGCAATGCGCTCCTTGCGGCGGAAGTGGTGATCGAGAAGGCCGAGCGGATCAGCCTGGACGAGGAGCAGACCCGTTTTATCCTCGATCTGCTGGACAACCCACCGAAGCCGAATGCCAAAATGCAGGCGGCTGCCCGCGCGCTCGCCGCCCGTAAATGATCCTCCCGGACTGGCACGAAGAACCAATTGCCAAGAGGCACAATCGCAAGGGGTTCGATTGCGGCCAAGACGATCTCAACGGCTTCCTGGCGAAGCATGCCCGGCAAGCGCATGAAAGCGGTGCTTCGAAGACCTATGCCGCTGTCGATAATGCAGACGGCGTGACGGTGCACGGCTTCTATACGCTGAGCCCGGCGCAAATCGATTTCAATCTCGCGCCGGAGGCGGCGCGGCCCGCCGGGGGCGGCCAGCATCCAATCGGTGGTTTTCGCCTTGGAAGGTTGGCGGTGAGCAAGGCCCTGCAAGGACAAGGACTTGGCGGTGAACTGCTGATCGCAGCGGCGCGGCGCTGCATCCAGGTTTCAACACAGGTGGGCGGTTCGCTGCTATTGATCGACGCCAAGGACCGGCGAGCGGCGGACTGGTACAAATCCTATGGCGCTCTCGAAATCCCCAAAGCGCCGCTCTCGCTTGTTCTACCCTATGCCGTCTTCATCGATGCGATGAAGAAGGCCGGCATGCCCGGTCTTATAGGTTACTGGCTCCCGTTTTCTAGAGAAAGTTGGATTTCCCCCACCTGCCAAACGCCGCCAAACTTTACACGATCCGCAAAAGGTTTCGTTCCAGATCCGCGGTATAAGCCCTTGTGTCGCATCGTTTCCTGTTGACACGTGATCCGCACGCCCCTATACGCCGCAGCGGGTCACCTCCCCCCACCGGGAGGCAACTATCTGGAAGGGTAGATAAGCAATGACGGCTACAAAGCCCGCCGTGCGCCCCTCTGTGGCGCATTTTTCCTCCGGTCCCTGCGCAAAGCGCCCCGGCTATTCCGTAGAAAACCTCAAAACCGCATTCCTTGGCCGCTCGCATCGCGCGAAACCCGGCAAGGCGCGCCTTAAGCTCGCGATCGACGAGACCCGCGAGGTCCTGGGCGTCCCCGCCGATTACCTCATCGGCATCGTCGCCCGCTCCGACACCGGCGCCTTCGAGATGGCCATGTGGTCGATGCTGGGCGCGCGCGGCGTCGACGTGCTCGTCTGGGAGAGCTTCTCCAAGGACTGGGCCACCGACATCACCAAGCAGCTCAAGCTCAAGGACGCCCGCATCGTCGACGCGCCCTATGGCTCGCTGCCTGACCTCACCAAAGTCGATTTCAAAAACGACGTGGTTTTCGCCTGGAACGGCACCACCTCGGGCGTCCGCGTTCCCAACGCCGGCTGGATCGCCGCTGACCGCGAGGGCCTGACCTTCTGCGACGCGACCTCCGCCGCCTTCGCGCAAGACCTCGACTGGACCAAGCTCGACGTCGTCACCTTCTCCTGGCAGAAGGTGCTGGGCGGCGAAGCGCAGCACGGCATGCTGATCCTCTCCCCGCGCGCCGTGGCCCGGCTTGAGAGCTACACGCCATCCTGGCCGATGCCCAAGATCTTCCGCATGACCAAGGGCGGCAAGGTCAACCGCGACATCTTCGAAGGCTCGACCATCAACACGCCGTCCATGCTCTGCGTCGAAGACTATCTCGATGCGCTGCACTGGGCGAAGGAGATGGGCGGCTTGAAGGCGCTGCAGGCCCGTTCGAACCAGAACTTCAAGATCATCGCCGATTGGGTCGAGCGCACACCTTGGGTGGACTTCCTGGCCACCGATCCGGCCACCCGCTCGAACACCTCCGTCTGCCTCAAGATCGTCGATCCCGAGATCGCGACCCCCGAAGCGCAGGCTGCGGTCGCCAAGCAGATCCAGTCCACCCTTGAGAAGGAAGGCGTAGCGTTCGACATCGGCGCCTATCGCGACGCCCCCGCAGGCTTGCGCATCTGGGCCGGCGCCACCGTCGAGCACTACGACCTCGAAGGCCTCCTGCCCTGGCTCGACTGGGCCTTCGACGCCGCCAAAGCCGGCCTCGCCCAAGCTGCTTAAAGAACAAGCCCCCCCTCACCCCTGTCCCCTCTCCCACGGAGGGGAGAGGGGAACGCCCTCTCAACGGGCGCGCAGACTCCCCCTCTCCCCTTGCGGGAGAGGGGCTGGGGGTGAAGGGTGAATCAACTTCAACTCCGCTTCTACAGAGAGAACCCCATGACAGCCCCTCGCGTACTCATCGCGGACAAGCTTTCACCCGCCGCCGCCCAAATCTTCACCGACCGCGGCGTCCAGACCGACACCAAAATCGGCCTCGACAAGGACCAGCTCGCCGAAATCATCGGCCAATATGACGGCCTCGCCATCCGCTCCGCCACCAAGGTTACGGAAAAGGTTCTCGCCGCCGCCAGCAAGCTCAAGGTCGTCGGCCGCGCAGGCATCGGCGTCGACAATGTCGATATCCCCGCCGCCACGGCGCGCGGCGTCATCGTCATGAACACGCCCTTCGGCAACTCCATCACCACCGCCGAGCATGCCATCGGCATGATGATGGCGCTGGCCCGCCAGCTTCCCGAGGCCGACCGCTCCACCCAGTCCGGCAAGTGGGAGAAGTCGAAATTCATGGGCGTCGAGGTGACTTCGAAGACGCTCGGCATCATCGGCTGCGGCAATATCGGCTCCATCGTCGCCAATCGCGCGCAAGGCCTCCACATGAAGGTTATCGCCTTCGACCCGTTCCTGACGCCCGAGCGCGCCGTTGACCTTGGCGTCGAGAAGGTCGAGCTGCCCGAACTCTTCCGCCGCGCCGATTTCATCACGCTGCACACGCCGATGACCGAGAAGACCCGCAACATTATCAATGCGGAGTCCATCGCCACGATGAAGAAGGGCGTGCGGATCATCAACTGCGCGCGCGGCGGGCTAATCGTCGAGTCCGCCCTGGCCGACGCCATCAAGGCAGGCCACGTGGCGGGCGCCGCCATCGACGTGTTCGAGGTCGAGCCGGCCAAGGAGAACCCGCTATTCGGCCTGCCCAACGTGATCTGCACCCCGCATCTGGGCGCAAGCACCGGCGAGGCGCAGGAGAATGTGGCCCTTCAGGTCGCCGAGCAGATGGCCGATTACCTGATCAACGGCGCGATCACCAACGCCGTCAACTTCCCCTCGATCAGCGCCGAGGAAGCCCCGAAACTCAAGCCCTTCGTGCGGCTCGCCGAGCTGCTGGGCTCCTTCGCGGGCCAGCTCGTGGACGGCGCCCCCAGCATGATCCGGCTCGAATATGCGGGCGAAGTTGCGGACATGAATACCCGCGCACTGACCTCGGCCGCTGTTGCGGGCGCGCTGCGGCCGCTGCTTCAGGACGTCAACATGGTGTCCGCGCCGGCTGTCGCCAAAGAGCGCGGCATCCAGATCGAGGAAGTCCGCCGCGGCCAGGAAGGCGCCTACGAGACCTATATGCGCGTCACGCTCAAGACCGCGAAGGGCGAGCGCGCGATTGGCGGAACGGTGTTCTCCGACGGCAAGCCGCGCCTCATCCAGATCAATAAGATCTCGATGGATGCGGAGTTCTCGCCCAACATGCTCTACACGGAAAATGCCGACAAGCCCGGCCATATCGGGGCGCTCGGCACCATTCTCGGCAATGAGGGCGTCAACATCGCGACCTTCAACCTGGGCCGCGAGGAGCAGGGCGGCAAGGCCATCGCGCTGGTGAGCGTAGACGACCGCGTGGCGGATGGCACCATCGCCAAGGTGCTCCAGCTCCCGCACGTGGTGCTCGCCTCCCGCCTGAGCTTCTAGGCTAACACAAACGATGCGCCTCGCACAAAATCGTCGCGAGGCGCAGCGCCCGGGCTATCCAGAAGGCGGCCATGCCGCCTTCATGAACGCGGAATTATAAGCCAGCTCTTCTATGGGCTCATAGTGTTCAAGGACAGGCTCAGCCGCCTAGCCCGCATTATTCACGGTCTGCGCGCGCCCTGGCTTGATCTTTGTCCCATCATGTCTTTTTCGATCCTCGCCAATACGCCTGGTATTGGCTCCGGTCTCAAAAGTCCTGCTGGAACAAATCTCTGCGCCATCATCGCGCGATCCCGTGAATAATGCGGGCTAGATGCTTATTGAAGACGCCGCGCAATATTTTGGCGAAGCTGCCCAGAGCGGGAGCCTTTCGAGCGTGCTGCTATTTATCGAGAATAATCCATGGCCTCCAAAACGGAGCGTCCAGGCGGCAGCATTCGGGATGAGCCTCGTTGCGTCGCAGGCTGTGCCGCAAGCGGCCGGGTCGATGACCTATTACGATACGTTGGATGTTTTGGACCAACTGGCCCGGGCTAAAGCTGAGATCGGCGTTAGCGCCTGCCACGCCATGAAAACGTGCGAGTGACCGCGGATATCCTGCTTGCCGCACAGCAATATCTGAACGAACAGACCATCCCATGCACAGAGTGGTCCACGCCAGAGGAAGTGGCTGAGATTGTACTTAAGAAGGCCAAGGAGGCGGCAACTGAAGCAGCCTGCTAATGCTCGGGCTGCGCCTCGTGGAAGGATTGCACAGGCCCGGTATAGACGATCCTGGCTATGCGCCAGTCGAGGCCCTTGGTCCTGAAGCGGCGCTCATAGCTGGCCAATAAATTCCGCGCTTCCGTGTGGGTTAGAGCGCAATCCCAATTGCGCCAGGCGCGGGTTTCGGGCGAAAAGCACTGGATGACGTAATCCGGCTGAGGCCCATGCGGCGTGCGTTCCGCCGTTATTGCCGGCATTGCCTCATCGAGGTTTGCGGACATAGCTATTTCCTCCCTTCGGTCCCGCTCTGTTCTTGACACCCGTACAGGCCGGGATCGGCGGTATTGGTTTCCGAAGAAGCCGCAGCATATTGCTGTCAACCGGCCGTTTCCACTCAGCAATTCGTTAAACGGCATACATCGTGCGAACCTGTTGTTCCAATGCCGCAGTTGGACAGGAGCCATGCGCCTGCCGTTGGGCAGGACCGCCCCGCTTTTTGCTCGGACAAGACAACAAATACGCTGTGTGTATGACAATAACGCGAAGCGCGGATTACTCCCTTACGCGGCTTTGCCGGAGAGCCGTGCGGCGGCTTTCTTACGGCCGATCAGCGGCAAGAGCTCCTTCAACTCCGGGCCGCGCTCCAGGCCCGTGAGCGCAAGCCGCAGCGGATGGAAGAGCGCGCGTCCCTTCGCCCCCGTCGCCTGCTTGACCGCTTCGGTCCATTTGGACCAAGTGCCAGGCATCCCAGGGCTCTGGCGGCAATAGCGCAAGCGCCTGGTCGGTGAAGCCGGCGTCTTCGACGGCGGGCGCGATCTTGCCGTGCACAACGGCCCACCACCGGTCCACATCGGCGAACACTTCCAGATTGGCGCGCACCGCAAGCCAGAAGGGCTCGCCGCCGCCGATCTTCCTCTCGCTCAAGCGCTCCGCAACCCGGGCGTAAGGCGTCGCATGCAGGAACTTCGCATTGAGCCCCTTCAGCTCCTCCAGATCGAACCGGGCCGGCGCGCGCGAGATCTTCGTAAAATCGAACAGCTTCGCCAGCGCTTCCAGGCTCTCTTGCGAATGCAGCGCCTCCGACGTGCCGATCAGCGAGGCATGCGTCATCACCGCCAGCGGCTCAAGCCCCTCCTCGCGCATGCCGGCAATCGACAGCGACCCCAGCCGCTTCGACAGCGCCTCGCCCTGCGCGCCGGTCAGCAGATTATGATGCGCGAACACCGGCACGGCCGCGTCCAGCGCCTCGAACAGCTGGATCTGCACCGCCGTGTTGGTCACATGATCCTCACCCCGGATGATGTGCGTGATGCCCACATCCGCGTCGTCGGCCACGCTCGTGAACGTATAAAGCGGCGTGCCGTCGCCCCGGATCAGCACGGGGTCGGAAATGGAGGCGGCGTCGATCTCCTGGGGCCCGCGGATGAGATCGTCCCAGGGGGTGCGGCGATGGTCCAGCAGGAAACGCCAATGCGGTTCGCGGCCCTGTGCCTCGAACTCGCTCTTCTCTTCGGCCGTGAGCTTGAGCGCGGCGCGGTCGTAGACGGGCGGCTTGCCCCGCGCCATCTGACGCTTGCGCCGGCGCTCCAGTTCCTCCGCCGTTTCGTAGCAGGGATAGAGGCCGGCCTTCTTGAGCGTCTCCGCCGTCTCCGCATAAAGGGCTAGCCGCGCGGACTGCCGGAATTCCTCGTCCCAGCTGAGCCCCAGCCAGTTCATATCCTCCCGGATGCCCTCGACGTATTCTTCCTTCGAGCGCTCCAAATCGGTGTCGTCGAAGCGCAGCAGGAACTTGCCGCCCTCGCGCCGCGCGAACAGCCAGTTGAATACGGCGGGGCGGATATTGCCGATATGCAGCCGGCCGGTGGGGCTCGGCGCGAAACGGACTTTTACGGGTTTGCTCATGTGGGCTTATCTTTTGCTGCGCTTTTGGCGCTTATCTGTAACGATTTGCCTGGCCTGCTCAAGCAGCTTTCCGACTTCGATCTCGCCCCTTGCCTCTTCTTCAAGCCGCACCTGCTCGCGGTACGTACCCAGTTCGCGCGCCACCCTGTCCCTTTTCTTAGAGTCCGAAACGTTGCCGTGGAATTGAGCCGGAATGAGCGGGCGGCCATCCAGCTTAATAAAATCGCGCATCTTCTGAAGGAACTGGGCAAGCGTTGTCGGGCGGCCCTGCTGAGCCTGGCTTTCGAAGAACTCAAGGGTGGCGCTTGTAAGCAGGTTCAACGCCTTGATTTGAGGCTCGCCATAATAGTTCTTCGCGGTCCCAGCCTCATCGGCCGTGGGAACCTCGCGGCGCTCCCGGTCGAAGTGAATGACGCCGCAATCCGGTTTGGCAGCATCCACGCTCCGGTAAACGAAATCGGCGGCCGTTTCCTGCGCAATCGCCCAGTGCATCGCGTTTTGAACCGTTGCGAAAAACATCTGCTTATCTGCGCTGCTTGCAGCGTGGTAATCGGAACAGAAGGATGCGAGTTCGAGCACGCGCGTCCACATGCGCTTTTCCGACGCGCGGATCGCCCTGATTTTGTCGAGGAGTTCGTCGAAAAAGTCCGGGCGGCCGCTGGGGTTTTCAAGCCGGCGCTGGTCGAGGACGAAGCCTTTGAGAAGGTATTGCCGCAAAATGCGATTGGCCCAGCGCCGGAACAATATAGCCTGCTTCGATCCGGCGCGATACCCGACAGCCAGCACGACATCGAGGCTATAGATCGTCACCGGCTTGTCAGAGAGAGCAATATTCATTTTTTGAATATTGCTTTCCTCATCCACTTCTTGCTCGTCGAAGATATTTCGAATGTGCTTTGCGATGGTGGGCTGCTTGATCCCGAAGAGATCGGTCATCTGTTTCTGCGTGGCCCACGGCTCCTCGCCCTCGAATCGCAGTTCAAGCTCCATTCCGCCCGGCGTGGCGTATAGGACAAACCGGTTTCCTGTTTCTGCGTCCTCGACGAGGGAAAGCGGTTGAAGCTCTTCATTCACGTTTGCAACTTCCTTCGGACCCGCCCATGCGGATCGCTCTACACCTTTTCAGAATTATCTAAAAGCATATCGAGCTTTGGCGCATCTCATAACCGGTTCCTCCAGTTATCAACGTCCTAATGCTTGCGACGGCCGTTACGGCAACATCTCACGGAAGCGGTTGACGATGGGGTAGCGCCGGTCCCTTACTTTTTATAGCGCGCTCTCAATATCGGTCTTGGCGAAATCGCCGCCAACATACAGCAGCCGGCAGGCATGCTCTTTCGCGACTTCGTAGGAAAAGCAATCTCCAAAATTGAGCCCGGCCGGATGCACGCCTTTCCCCCACCGCTCGTAGGCAGCCGCGACCCGGTGAGCGGCTGCGGGGGTTACGCTAACGACCTCAAACGCCAACCCCTCGATCAGCGCAGCCATTTCCTCGCCGATATTCCGGCGGCGGGCCACAATCATGGCCTCGGCCACGGTGCCAGCCGAGATCAGGACGTGCGCCTCGCCTTCCAGGATCGCCGCGCAGGCATCCGCTTCGGGTTCAGACAAGATGACGGCCATCAGCGCCGAAGTGTCAACGGCGATCATTCCGGCAAACCGTTTTCGCCGTAGAGGAAGTCCTGAGATCTTGCGGCGCTGGGGCCTGGGCACGCTTTGGCGCTGGCGGCACGGCGGATCGCATCCAGCTGCGCCCGGCGCGTCTTGGCATCGGGCACCGCCTTGACAGGCACGAGACGTACCGCAGCCACGCCGTGACGGGTCAAAACGATTTCATCGCCAGCCTCGGCGCGGCGCACCAGTTCTGTGAGCTGGGCCTTCGCTTCGGTTACGGAGATTTGCATAACGGTCCTCCTCATGGACCATCGTCTAGTCCAATATCAAAAATGGTCGATAATTCGGTCCAGATCAAGTGTCATTGCGGGCCAAAGCCTCCACAATTTCGGCGTTTTCACGCATTGGGTCGATAATGGTCTGCCAGTTTTCTCGCGATCTCATTTGTGCCAGGACGGCTTCAGGATCTGAAAGCGGGCGGACTCATGTGGTTGCGCGGTTGCGCATTGCACCGGACGAACTGGCGTCTTATACGATCTTTCGCCGCGCGCCTGACGCGCGCGAATATCCCGCCGGCGAAGGCGCGGGCCATGCAGGGGGCATTTTGACGGCAAGCGTTGACGGCATCGAGATCGCCGAAGCCGTGGCGCGGAACCCGCAGCCCGGCCGATGAAAAATATCGATGTGATTATTGTTGGCGCTGGTGCGGCAGGTCTTATGTGCGCCGCGCGTGCCGGACAGCGCGGGCGAAGCGTTCTGCTGCTGGAGCACGCCGGCAAAATCGGGTCGAAGATTTTGATCTCAGGCGGCGGGCGGTGCAATTTTACCAATCGCGAGGCCAGCCCGGAGCGTTTTCTCTCCCAAAACCCGCATTTCTGCAAATCCGCGCTGAAAACCTACACGCAGCATGATTTCATCGCGCTGGTTGAAAAGCACAAGATTGCTTATCACGAAAAAACTCTGGGCCAGTTGTTTTGCGACCATACGGCGAGGGACATCGTGACGATGCTGGCGGACGAATGCCAGATGGGTGGGGTGGAGATAAGCCTCAATCAGCCGGTACTTGCCATCACCAAACCCGATATGTTCCGCGTGCAAACGCGCGACCTGGAGGCTCGGGCTCCAGCTTTGGTTCTGGCGACGGGTGGGCTATCGATTCCCAAAATGGGTGCGACCGGATTTGCGCACCGGATCGCCAAACAGTTTGAAATTCCGCTGACCGGACTGCGTCCCGCGCTGGTGCCGCTGGTTCTGGGGGGCGGGGAACTCGCTTCCATCCAAGCGCTCAGCGGCATCAGTCTTGAGGTAGCCGTACGTTGCGGCAAGCATTCATTCCGCGAGGGTATGGTGTTCACGCATCGTGGACTTTCCGGCCCGGCGATTTTACAAATTTCTTCGTACTGGCGTGAGGGCACTCCGATCACGCTGGATTTGCTGCCAGGGCATCAAACCGAGGATTTTCTGTTGGAGCGCAAGAGATCCCGGCCCAAGGCGGAGCTTAAAACCATTCTGAGCGAAGTGTTGCCGCAGCGTTTGGCGCAGATGATGACCACTACTCATTTTGTGAATGAGCCTGCCGGCAATCTGCCCGATAAGAAACTGAAGGAGTTTGCTGCGCTTTTAAGAAACTGGCGTTTACTGCCTGTGGGCTCTGAAGGTTATGCTAAGGCCGAAGTGACTTTGGGCGGTGTCGATACCGCGGCGCTATCGTCCAAAACCATGATGGCCACGCAGGTGGCTGGGCTTTTTATTATTGGCGAGGCAGTAGACGTTACCGGCTGGCTTGGCGGGTACAATTTTCAATGGGCCTGGTCGAGCGGTTGGGCGGCAGGTTCAGCGGTATAGCCACACATTACCCTTTTGCGGCACAAGGCAGCTTGTTCTTGCGCCCTCATTCTACCGTCTCGCGGAAGCGGTTGACGATAGGATACCGCCGGTCGCGCCCAAAATTGCGCTCGGTGATCTTGACGCCGGGCGCCGCCTGCCGCCGCTTGTATTCCGACAGATACAGCAGCCGCTCGACCTTTTTCACCGTCTCCGCCGCGTGCCCCCGCGCCACGATTGCCGCCAGCGGCTCCTCGCGGTCTACTAGCGCTTCGAGAATATCGTCGAGCGCATCGTAAGGCGGCAGCAAATCCTGGTCGGTCTGGTTCTCGCGCAGCTCGGCGGTCGGCGCCTTGGTGAGGATATTCTCCGGGATGACCACGCCCACGGGGCCGAGGCAGCCCTTGGGCCGCGCCCCGTTGCGGTATTGCGAGAGCGCGTAGACCTGCGTCTTATAAAGATCCTTGATCGGATTGAACCCGCCGTTCATGTCGCCGTAAAGCGTCGCATACCCCGCCGAAACCTCGGACTTATTGCCCGTGGTGATGACCATACCGCCGAACTTGTTGGAGATCGCCATCAGCGTGGTGCCGCGGATACGCGATTGCAGGTTCTCCTCTGCCAGCCCGGATTCCAGCCCCTTGAACAAGGGCCGCAGCATCTCGCTGAAGCCCTCGACTGCCGGCTGGATCGGCACGATATCGTAGCGCACGCCCAGCGCCTGCGCGCAAGCCGCGGCATCGGAAAGCAACTCGCTCGACGTAAAGCGGTAGGGCATCATCACGCAATGCACGCGCGCCGGCCCCAGCGCATCCACCGCCATCGCCGCGCAAATCGCCGAGTCCACGCCGCCCGAAAGCCCAAGCACGACGCCCGGAAAGCGGTTCTTTTCCACATAATCGCGAAGCCCCGCCACACAGGCGAGATAAGCCGCCGCATGCCCCTCCTCAAGCGTCGCAAGCGGCCCGCCTACGCACGCCCATCCGTCCGCCTCGCGCCGCCATTCGGTCATCGCAATCGCGGTCTCCCACGCCGGAAGCTGCGCCGCGAGCCTGCCGCCGCGATTGAGCGCGAACGAGCCTCCATCGAACACCAACTCGTCCTGCCCGCCCACCTGATTGACATAGAGCATCGGCAGCCCCGTCTCGACGACGCGTGCCACCGCCACATTCTCGCGCACGGCCCGCTTGGCAAGCGTAAACGGCGAACCGTTCGGCACGATCAATAGCTCCGCCCCGCTCTCCGCCAGGCACTCGGTGACGGCATCGGTCCAAATGTCCTCGCACACCGGCAGGCCAATCCGCACGCCGTTGAAATTCACCGGCCCAGGCATCGGCCCGGCTGCGAAATTCCGCTTCTCGTCGAACACGCTGTAGTTCGGCAGATCCACCTTGTACCGCAGCGTCTCGACTTTCCCGCCCGCAAGCAGCGCCACGGCATTATAGACCTTGCCGCCCTCGTTCCAGGGCGTGCCCACGATCATGGCCGGCGCGCCCTCCGCCGTGAGCTTCGCCAACTCCTGCATCGCCTCCATGCAAGCCTGCACGAACGCGGGCTTCAGCACCAAGTCTTCCGGTGGATATCCCGCGATGAATAGCTCCGGAAACACAAGCAAATCCGCAGCTTGCGCCCGTGCCTCCGCCCACGCCGCGCGTGCGAGCGAGGCGTTCCCGGCAAGATCGCCGACCACCGGATTGAGTTGAGCGCAGGCGATGCGCAAGCTCGATGTCGATGTCATGGGGCCAAAGCCTTTCGAAGCCGTCGCGGCAAGGGTTCACGGCAGCAACAATTAGGGCCGCGCAGCCCCGCGCGCAAGCCACTGCTGCCGGCCGGACTTTCCCCTGCACTTGCCGCACACGGCGGTCTCATGTTGCTTCGGGAACCCGGATTTGTTATCACTCCCCTCAAGCGCGAACGGCGCACACATTCCTGCCGGCTTAGCACAGTGGTAGTGCAGCGGTTTTGTAAACCGAAGGCCGGGGGTTCAAATCCCTCAGCCCGCACCATGATATCCACGCCAAAACAACAATTTAGCTGGTCCATCCCAGCCCGCCATCCCGGCATTCGCCACACCGGAAGCCCGTGGCGTTGCGCCCGCAACGGATTATGTGCTCTAACGTCCGGGGCGCCACGCAAGCGCCGCCGGCATCCATGCTTGAAAGCGGAAGAATGGCAAAAGCACCTTCCACAAATCCAACCGGCAAAGGCAAGAGCCGGCCGGGCGAGACCCAGGAGCGGAAAGAACGGCTGGCAGAAGCGCTTCGCCGCAACCTCGTTAAGCGTAAAGACAAAAAACCCGGAACCGAATCAAGCACCGGTTAACTCAAAGTCTTGCGGTGCGGGCGTGCGCCGTCTACAGCTTAAGGCTTGGCACCGGCACACGGGGCAGGTGCGGCGCTACATTATCGGGCGGACCAGATGGACAGAATTCGCATAACCGGCGGCGAACGCCTCAATGGCACGATTCCGATAAGCGGAGCCAAGAACGCGACCTTGCCCTTGATGATCGCAAGCCTGCTGACACCGGATACGATCACGCTCAAGAACGTTCCCAATCTCGCGGACGTAAGCCTTCTTATCCGCATCCTGCGCAATCACGGCGTGGATACCGCCGTGGACGGCAAGCGCGCGCACACGAACGGCCACCAGGGCGACACGCTGCACCTCACCGCGCGCGATATCGTGGATACGACAGCACCTTACGACCTGGTGCGGCGCATGCGGGCAAGCTTCTGGGTGCTCGGCCCCCTCCTGGCGCGCGAACACAAGGCCCGCGTCTCGCTTCCGGGCGGCTGCGCCATCGGAACGAGGCCCGTCGACCTGCATCTGACGGGCCTGCAGGCGCTTGGCGCCGAGATCAGCCTGGACGGCGGCTATGTCGTGGCGAAAGCACCCAAGGGCGGCCTGCGTGGCGGCCTAGTCTCCTTCCCCAAGGTATCCGTGGGCGCGACCCACAATGTTCTGATGGCCGCCGTCATGGCAAGGGGCGAAACCGTCATCGAAAACGCCGCCTGCGAGCCCGAAGTGGCCGATGTCGCAAGCTGCCTCAACAAGATGGGCGCGAAAATCGAGGGCGCCGGCACGCACACCGTCACGATCCAGGGCGTGCACGAGCTTGAAGGCGCCACCCACACGGTTCTTCCCGACCGGATCGAGACCGGCACCTACGCCATGGCCGTGGCCGCCACCGGAGGCGAAGTCCTCCTGGAGGGCGCGCGCGCCGACCTCCTGCCCGCCGCTCTCGACGTTTTGCGGGAAGCCGGAGTTGAAATCACCGAGACCAACCGCGGCCTCATGGTCGCCCGCAACGGCGCGGCGCTGAAGCCAGTGAACGTATCGACCGCGCCCTACCCAGGCTTCCCGACCGATCTGCAGGCTCAGCTCATGGCGCTGATGTGCCGTGCGGACGGCGTATCGCAAATCCGCGAAACGATCTTCGAAAACCGCTTCATGCATGTCTCGGAATTGGCGCGGCTTGGCGCCGACATCACCGTCACGGGCGACATGGCCAAGGTCCGCGGCGTTCCGTCGCTGCGCGGTGCCGAAGTGATGGCCACCGACCTGCGCGCCTCGGTTTCGCTCGTCATTGCGGCGCTGATGGCCGAGGGCGAGACCGTCGTCAACCGGGTTTATCACCTGGATCGCGGTTTTGAGCGGCTCGAAGAGAAGCTTGGGTCTTGCGGAGCACGCATCGAACGCCTTCATTCATGAGAGCAATCGAATAACGTTCGAACTCCAATAATGAGACGCTCGTCATGCGCCCTGAATCGCTGAAACTTGTGGCTCTCGATCCAGACGACCTCAAAATCCTGTCCGCGCACCTTCAAGACGCCGTGATACGCCTTGCTGACATGCTTTACATGCCGACAGAGCAGCATTTCGCGGCGATCCTCTCCCGTTTCGACTGGCTCGCCGCCGGGAACGGCGACGGCAAGCAATCCGATCTTCGCCGTTGCCGGTGCGCCCTGCGCTTCGACCGGGTCAAACGCGCGCAAGTGCAGAAAATCCGGCCCGGCGAGCGGTTCGCGGTCGTCGAGTTGCTGGCTATTACTTTCGAAGAGCTTGAAACGCCTGCCGGATATATTACCCTCCATTTCGCAGGCGGCGGCGCCGTCCGGCTGGAGGTGGAGTGCATCGAGGCCGAGTTGCACGACGTGGGCGAAGCCTGGCGGGCTTCATGCAAGCCGGAACACAAGATTCTCGACGGCGATGCCACGCAGCCGCCTGAAAAAGCCGTTCAGAACACCAAATAGGACCGTCTCCTTGGCTCAGTCTTTCCGCTCTTCCGATCCTGGCTTCGCCGGCCAGTTCAAGGCCCTCGTCGACTCCCGCCGCGACCAGCCCGCTGACGTTCAGGACGCCGTGCGCACCATTATCCGCGGCGTACGGGAGAAGGGCGATGCCGCATTGATCGAATACACGGCCCGTTTCGACAAGGCCGATCTCAGCAAGACCGGCCTTCGCATCCCGCCGGAAGAGCTGAAACGCGCCTATGAAGCGCTCGCCCCAGAGCTTAAGGGGGCGCTGGCGCTTGCCTGCGAGCGCATCGAAAAGCACCACCGCCGCCATATCCCGGAAGATGAGCGCTATGTAGACGGCATCGGGGCGGAACTCGGCCACCGCTGGACGCCGCTCGACTCCGCCGGCCTCTATGTGCCGGGCGGAAAAGCAAGCTACCCAAGCTCGGTGCTGATGAATGCCATCCCGGCCAAGGTTGCGGGCGTGCCGCGCCTCGTGATGGTTGTTCCGGCGCCTGGCGGCGAGGCCAATCCCGCCGTGCTGGCCGCAGCCCATCTCGCGGGCGTCTCCGAGGTCTACCGGATCGGCGGCGCGCAGGCCGTGGCGGCACTCGCCTATGGTACGGAAACCATAGCCCCCGTCGCCAAGATCGTAGGCCCCGGCAACGCCTATGTCGCCGAAGCCAAGCGCCAGGTCTTCGGAACCTGCGGTATCGACACCATCGCGGGCCCTTCCGAAGTGGTCGTAGTCGCGGACGAGGCTTCGAACCCGGAGTGGCTGGCCGCCGACCTTCTGGCGCAGGCCGAGCACGACGAGGCCGCACAATCGATCCTGATCACAGATAGTGAAGCGCTTGCCAAGGCTACGGCCGCCGCCGTCGAAAAGCAGATCGCAACCATGTCCCGCGGCGCAATCGCCGGCAAGAGCTGGGCGGATTACGGCGCCATCATCCTGGTTGGGAACCTGATGGAAGAAGCGCCCGAACTCGTGAACGCCCTGGCGCCGGAGCATCTGGAGCTTGCCTGCGAGGTGGCGGAGGAGATGATCCCCCGCATCCGCAATGCAGGTGCGATCTTCATCGGCCACCATACGCCCGAGGCGGTGGGCGACTACACCGGCGGCTCCAACCACGTCCTGCCGACAGCCCGCGCCGCCCGCTTTGCGTCCGGCCTCGGCGTCCTCGATTTCATGAAGCGCACATCCATCCTGAAACTCGGCGAAAAGAGCCTCGCAACGCTGGGACCGGCCACGATGACCCTGGCGGAAGCCGAAGGTCTCGGCGGACATCGCCACTCCGTTGCCGTCCGCCTGCAAGGGACTGTATAAGACCCGGCTATGACCAAGAAGGATCAGCCGCCAAGCCCATGCCGGCTTGCCGAAGTGGAACTGGACGCGGCCTCCATCGCGGCCAGTACGCAGCAGGTCGACCACGAGCGCAGGGTCGCCATCTTCGACCTCATCGAAGAGAACAGCTTCGAACTCGTGGACGGCCCGCCCGGCCCCTACAAGCTTCGCATCGGAATGGCCGAACACCGGCTCGCTTTCACGGTCATGGCCGGCGGCAAGGCGGAGCCAACGGCCAGGTTCCTGCTTTCCCTCACTGCCTTCGCCAGGGTGGTGAAGGACTACTTTCTCGTTTGCGAGAACTATTTCGAGGCGATCAAGACCGCCCCGCCAAGCCGCATCGAAGCGCTCGACATGGGCCGGCGCGCACTCCACGACGAAGGCGGCAAGCTGCTGCTCGAACGGCTGCAAGGCAAGGTGATCATGGACACGCCCACCGCGCGGCGCCTGTTCACGCTGATTTGCGCACTGCGCTGGAAAGGCTGACGGCCATTGCTGCCCGCCGCTTCGCCGCCTGAGCCCGCCAGTTGTCCCCTGCAAATACGACGCCAAACATCGCTCAAAGGTTAACCTTTCGAGGTGTTTTGTATGAAGGCAGTTTCCCAGCGCCACGCGTCCCGGCACATCTCGTCGAGAATTTTACTCGCCTTCCAGCCCAAGAGGCGCTCAGCCTTCGCTGGCAGTGCCCAGCATTCGGCTACATCTCCGGGACGCCGTTCGGCAATGCGATAATTTACCCGGCGGCCGCTGGCCTTTTCAAAGGCCTCGATCACGTCCAAAACCGAATATCCCTTGCCTGTACCTAAGTTCACGGTAAGCATATCCGTATGAACGCCCAGGTAATTGAGGGCTGAGACATGACCTTGCGCCAAATCGACGACATGAAGGTAGTCTCGCACAGCTGTACCATCGGGGGTGGGGTAATCGTTTCCAAACACTAAAAGCCCTTCGCGCCGGCCACTGGCGACTTGCGCTACCATTGGCACAAGATTGTTCGGCGAGCCCTTAGGGTTCTCGCCAAGCAGGGCGCTCGGGTGCGCCCCCACCGGGTTGAAATAGCGTAGCTTGGCGATCCGCCAACTGCTGCCGGCGCGATATAAATCGTCGAGCATTTCTTCGACGATGATTTTCGAGCGCGCGTACGGGTTGGTGGCAGATAGGGGAAAGCTTTCTTCCACCGGTGTCTGCGCGGGATCGCCATAGACCGCGGCGGTTGAGGAAAACACAAACACCTTGATGCCCGCCGCCTGCATTTCTTGCAGCAGCGTCAGCGTACCCGTAACATTGCAATCGAAATATTCGAGGGGTATTCGCACGGACTGGCCGAGCGCTTTAAGCGCCGCGAAGTGAATGACGCCGTCGATGGGATAGGTGGCAAACACCTTTCTCAATAACGTGCGATCCCGCACATCGCCCTCTATAAGCTCCGGCCGGGCGCCCGCAATAGTCTCTATGCGGTCGATAACGCTATTTTCGCTGTTGCTGAAATTATCGAGAATAATAACGCGGAAGCCAGCGTTTATGAGTGCTACGCAGGTGTGTGAACCGATGAACCCGGCTCCGCCTGTGACAAGGATTTCTTTCATCTTTAGAGCCGGTTGCAAATTGGAGTGGTCAGGCAGCCAAGCGGGCTGCGTGCTCCGCAATAGGCTTGATCGGGTGTCATGCCGTCAAGGCTCAAGTGCGGGCGGCGGCGATTGTGGAGCACCAGATTGCCAATCTGGATGACAACATTCCGGGACACCGCTCAT
>CAVYEY010000045.1:47500-122871 GCA_963767435.1 uncultured Alphaproteobacteria bacterium | reverse complement strand
TGGATGTCGCTTAGCATCAGCCAGCGGCCTGTCCCGCGCCGTCAGGCATGGCTGGCAATATCGCGGATGGCGACCTGACCGGGAATCTTTGAGGTTCACACCAACGACGAGATCAAGGATCTGGCCGATGCGCTGAACAGAATGGTCGAGCGGCTGAAAAAGGTGATCGGCAAATCTTTGGCCGCAGCGGACAACGTCTCATCCGGCAGCCAGGAGCTTTCGGCGGGTCAGGAAGAACTTGCATCCCTCTGTTAGCGAGCAGGCGGGCTCCGCCCCAGCAAGCCTCTGCTTCCATGGAAGAGATGGCAGCCAATATCAAGCAGAACGCCGACAACGCAGCCCAGACCCAGCGCATCGCCAAGCAGTCGTCGCAGGACGCGCAGACGAGCGGCGAGGCTGTCAATCGCGCGGTCCAAGCCATGCAAACCATCGCCCAGAAGATCACCTTCGTGCAGGAAATCGCCCGGCAGACCGACCTTCTGGCCCTCAACGCCGCAGTCGAAGCCGCCCGCGCGGGCGAGCACGGCAGGGGCTTCGCAGTCGTAGCATCGGAGGTGAGGAAACTCGCCGAGCGCAGCCAGACGGCAGCCGCCGAAATCGGCTCTCTCTCCGGCGACACCATGAAAGTTGCGCAGGAAGCAGGCGAGATGCTGACGAAGCTCGTGCCCGACATCAAGAAGACCGCCGAACTTGTGGAAGAGATCAGCGCCGCCTGCCGCGAACAGGACATCGGCGCCGATCAGATGAACGAGGCCATCCAGCAGCTCGACAAGGTGATCCAGCAGAACGCCGCCGCCGCCGAAGAGATCGCTTCGACCACGGAAGAACTCTCCGGCCAGGCCGAGACGCTGCAATCCGCCATCGCCTACTTCAAGACCGGCGAACAGGGCCGCGCCCGGTCCGCTTCGGTCAAGACGCGGCCGGCGCCATCAATCTGGCGCATAAGACGGCGCCGGCAAAGCAGCTCGCGGCAAAAACGCTTGGTGCGAAGACGCTCGGCGCCAAGCCGGTTGCGAACGGCACGCCCCATAAGAACGGCTACTCGCTCGATCTCGGCGGCCAGGGCGCCGACGAGCAGGACAGCCAATTCGAAAGGTACTGAAACACGAACGGGGCAGCGGTTCTTCCCGCCGCCCCTCACTTCCCCTTGCTGGCATAGACTGTCTGCGGAACTGCTCAGGACTAGCTCATGCGTTTTACGATCAAGCAAAAACTGGCCGCCACTTTCGGTGCGATCATCGTGCTGGGCGGGATTACGGCATTTGCAGGCGTAAGCGGCCTGGGCGCCATCGATGACAGTATGAATGCGTTCCTTACGGGCCCGATGACCCGAGTGGAAAGGCTTCAGAAAATAAGCACCATGTTCTGGGAAGTTGTTAGACAAGACAAGAATGTACTGCTTGCGTCTGATAGCGCTATTATTAAGAAATATGAAGAGCGGGCAAATGAATTGCGCGAAAAGCTCCGAAACCAGTTAGAGGTGGCTTGGAAAGACCTGACGCTATCAAACAAAGCCAAGCTCGATGAGTTACGGAAGGGGATTGACGATTACTTTGCCGTAGCGGACACGATGTTTGAAGTTAATCGCCGCGACAGCAATAGCGAGGCGTTCGAACTTGCCCAAAAGGAAGGCGGCACCGGCCGGTTCGTGGAAATGCTCCGCCCGCTCCGCGACCGCCTTGCAGGGGCGCGTGCGAGCCAGGAGATGGCGAATGCCTCCATCGCGCTTGGCGATATCCTGCTCGCGCTTCGCGACATCGAGATCCAGCAGCGCAACGGGATCTTAGCCTCGGGCCAAACGGATAAAGCGGCGTTCTATGACGCGAACAAGGCAACGGTTGCGGCGATTTTGAGCAAGCGCGATGCGTTCAGCCAGCTGCCGGATGCACAGGATCGCGCCCTTGTTGAGCAGTTTTTCGAAGAATTAGAAAAATGGAGCCCTACAAACGGCCAAGTTATGGTTCTCAGCGATGAAGTGACCAAGGCGCAGGCGTCAAACATATCCGTCGGCGTGGCGAGGGATTCAAGTGCCAACGTTCGAGATATTATCGAAGCGATGCTGGTAGGTCTCCATAAGGCGGCGGAAGAAGCGAAGGCGGAAGCCGGAAACACTTACGTGTATGCCCGGAATGTGCAGCTTGGAGCCGCGGCCCTGGCGTTGCTTATCGGCGTGGCTGGAGCCCTTTGGATGTCGCTCAGCATCGGCCGCGGCCTGTCCCGCGCTGTGACGATGGCCGGTTCCATCGCGGACGGCGACCTCACTGGTAATCTTGAGATCCGCACCAACGACGAAATCAAGGACATGGCCGATGCTTTGAACAGAATGGTCGAGCAGCTGAAAAAGGTGATCGGCGAATCTTTGGCCGCAGCGGACAACGTCTCATCCGGCAGCCAGGAGCTTTCGGCGGGTGCGGAAGAACTTGCATCAGGCGCCAGCGAGCAGGCCGGCTCCGCCCAGCAAGCCTCTGCTTCCATGGAAGAGATGGCAGCCAATATCAAGCAGAACGCCGACAACGCAGCCCAGACCCAGCGCATCGCCAAGCAGTCGTCGCAGGACGCGCAGACGAGCGGCGAGGCTGTCAATCGCGCGGTCCAAGCCATGCAAACCATCGCCCAGAAGATCACCTTCGTGCAGGAAATCGCCCGGCAGACCGACCTTCTGGCCCTCAACGCCGCAGTCGAAGCCGCCCGCGCGGGCGAGCACGGCAGGGGCTTCGCAGTCGTAGCATCGGAGGTGAGGAAACTCGCCGAGCGCAGCCAGACGGCAGCCGCCGAAATCGGCTCTCTCTCCGGCGACACCATGAAAGTTGCGCAGGAAGCAGGCGAGATGCTGACGAAGCTCGTGCCCGACATCAAGAAGACCGCCGAACTTGTGGAAGAGATCAGCGCCGCCTGCCGCGAGCAGGACATCGGCGCCGATCAGATGAACGAGGCCATCCAGCAGCTCGACAAGGTGATCCAGCAGAACGCCGCCGCCGCCGAAGAGATCGCTTCGACCACGGAAGAACTCTCCGGCCAGGCCGAGACGCTGCAATCCGCCATCGCCTACTTCAAGACCGGCGAACAGAGTCACGCACGGAGCGCCTCAGTCAGGACGCGGAGCGGCGCGATTGATCTGGCGCACAAGACGGTGCCGGCAAAGCAGCTCGCGGCAAAAACGCTCGGCGCCAAGCCGGTTGCGAACGGCACGGCCCATAAGAATGGCTACTCGCTCAATCTCGCCAGTCAGGGTGCAGATGCACAGGACAGCGAATTCGAACGGTATTGAGGCATGAATTCAATGCCGGGAGAGCTTCGCTTCCCGGCACCCGTGCGAACGGAACTAATGAGGGAATGTGCAAATGCGCTTTACCATCAAACAGAAACTGGCAAGTACTTTTGCCGCCATCATCGTTTTATCGGGCATCGCGGCTTGGTCCGGGATAAGCGGTCTGGCGACCATCGACACCGGCCTGAAGGAGCTTCTGAGTGGCCCCGTAAACCGCCTGGAAAAGCTTAACGAAGTCGAAATCGACTTCCTGACTTTGCAGAGGCTCGACAAGAACCTTATTTTAGCAACCGATGCTGCCGAAATTAAGAAGTATGAAGCGGCGTCTCGCGAGACCCGGAGAAAACTGTTGGTCAAGCTGGAGGCTTACTCTGGCTCCGTTCCGGCCGGCGGCCGTGAAAACCTCGAAGAGCTGCGCCGCCTTGTCTCGCAATATATTCCGTTGCAAGACAAAATGTACGAATATGGCGGGCGTGACAGCGCTGCGGAGGCTCTTGCGATTGCCAGGCAGGAAGGACACACGGATGAGTTCGTGTCGATGCTCCGCCCGCTTGCCGGCCGTCTAAGCGGGATGCAGCCTGCACCCGAAATCCAAAATGCTTCTCTTGCCCTCGCGGAAGTCTTCATTCTGCTTCGGGATATCGAGATTCAACAGCGCGACGCGATCCTGGCGTCTACCGAAGCGGACGCCGCGGCGGCCCGGCAAAAGATTGAAGCTACGATTTCGGCCATCGGGAGCAAACGCGATGCGTTCCGTCCGTTGCCGGATGCGCAAGACCGGGCTCTTGCAGACGAGTTCTTCGAGCGCTTCGAGAAATGGGCGCCCATCAATGGCCGCATCGCGTCATTGAGCGCGGAGCTGACAAAGAGACGCGCCGTTGGCCTCTCGACCGGTGAGGGCAGGACCGTTGCAAGCGGCATCCGCAAGCATATCGGTGCCATGACGGCCACTCTCCACACGGCTTTGAATGATGCCGAAGCCGAAGCTGGGGAGACCTATGTTCATATGCGCAACATCCTGCTCGGAACGGTAGCCCTGGCACTCGTTCTCGCAGTGACTGGAGCGCTGTTGATGTCGATCAGCATTAGCCGCGGCCTGTCCTGTGCAGTGAAACTGGCCGGCTCCATTGCCAGCGGCGATTTAAACCAGAACGCTGAGGTGTGCACCAACGACGAGATCAAGGATCTGGCCGATGCGCTGAACGGCATGACCGGCAGGCTCAAGACGGTGGTCGGCGACGCGCTTGCCGCATCCGGCAACGTTTCGTCGGGCAGCAAGGAGCTAGCGTCGGGCGCGGAGCAGCTTGCCACAGGCGCCAGCGAGCAGGCTGGGGCGGCGCAAAAAGCTTCCTCGGCCATGGAGCAGATGGCCGCCAGCATCAAGCAAACTGCCGATAACGCCGCTCAGACGCAAAGGATCGCGAAGCAATCCTCACAGGGCGCACAGGCGAGCGGCGAGGCGGTCGACCGCGCTGTCAATGCCATGCGCACCATCGCAGAGAAGGTCACCTTCGTGCAGGAGATCGCGCGGCAGACCGATTTGCTGGCGCTCAACGCCGCGGTAGAGGCGGCTCGCGCGGGCGAGTATGGCCGGGGTTTCGCAGTCGTGGCTTCGGAGGTGAGAAAGCTCGCCGAGCGCAGCCAGACGGCAGCCGCCGAAATCGGCGCGCTCTCTGGCGACACGATGAAGGTTGCGCGGGAAGCGGCCGGGATGCTGACAAAGCTCGTGCCCGACATCAAGAAGACCGCCGAGCTTGTGGAAGAGATCAGCGCCGCCTGCCGGGAACAGGACATCGGGGCCGATCAGATGAATCTAGCCATCCAGCAGCTTGACAACGTGATCCAGCAGAACGCGGCAGCCGCCGAGGAGATCGCCTCCACTTCGGAGGAACTTTCCGATCAGGCCGAAGCCTTGCAATCCGCCATCGCCTTCTTCCGCTGTGACGAGCAGGTCCACGCCCGCTCCTCTTCAGTCAATACGCGGAATAGCCCGATCCGTCTGGCGCACAAGACCGCGCCGGCAAGCCAGCTTGCGGCAAAAGCGCTTGGTGGGAGAACACCCAGCGCCGGGCCGGATACGAACGGCGCGCCCAATAAGAACGGCTTCTCGCTCAATCTCGGCAGCCAAGGCGCCGATGAGCACGACGCCGGGTTCGAACGGTACTGAACCAGTGGGGCTATTCCAACAGAAGGACACAGGTTGTGAGAGACACAGGCAACGGAAATATCAGCCCGCACTCCGGAAAGAGTGCTGGAAATGGCGAAAATATTTCTGGCTTCCGCCTCTCGCGAAGTATCGGCGCGAAGATTTACGCCATAATCGCTCTATGTTTTCTTACCCTTATCGGGATTGCCGCCTATCAGACCTGGTCTGCCAAGACCGGCTTGGAGAGCCAGCGGCGGGCGGAGCTCAAACACGTGGTCGAGGTAGCTCAGTCTGTCATTCAGGAAGAATACGCGGCCAGCCAGGCTGGCACGATAAGCGCCGAAGAGGCCAAGGCGCGGGCTGCGGCCAGGGTCGCCGGCCTGCGTTATGGAGATAACGACTATTTCTGGATCAACGATATCCATGCGCGCATGGTGATGCATCCTCTGAAGCCCGAACTGAACGGGCAGGAACTCCGCGATTTCAAAGATCCAAACGGGAAGGCTATTTTTGTCGAAGCCGCTGGGATCGCTTCGCGGGAGGGGCAGGGCTACATCGAATATGAATGGCAGCGCCCGGGCCAATCGCGGCCAGTGCCCAAAATATCATATGTCGCGGCCTTCGCGCCGTGGGAATGGGTGGTTGGCTCCGGCGTCTATATCGACGATATCCACGCGCAAATTTGGGCGCAGGTGAAGCAGAATGTCTGGATACTCATTCTCGGCCTGGCCATTTGCGGCGCGATCTCCTTCCTGACCGCACGGGCCATGAGCCGCAGTCTGACACGCGCGGTGGCGATGGCTAACGCCATCGCCGGCGGCGATCTCACCCAGGAGGTCGACGTCAGGAGCAATGACGAAATCGGGGATCTGGCCAATGCCCTGAATCGCATGGTTCTGAAACTCCGCGAGGTGGTTGCCGAAGCTTCTGCCGCGTCCGGGCACGTTTCGTCGTCCAGCCGGGAGCTTTCATCGGGTGCGGAGCAATTGTCCTCCGGTGCCAGCGACCAAGCGGCATCCGCCGGGGAAGCGGCCGCGTCCATGGAGCAGATGGCGTCCAATATCAAGCAGAACGCCGATAACACAGGCCAGACCCGGAAGATCGCTGAGCGCTCCTCGGCCGATACCCAGGCAAGCGGCATCGCGGTGGGACGGGCCGTTGAAGCGATGCGGACCATCGCGCAGAAAATCAACATCGTGCAAGAGATCGCACGGCAAACCGACCTTTTGGCGCTTAATGCCGCGGTCGAGGCAGCCCGTGCCGGCGAGCATGGCAGAGGCTTTGCGGTCGTCGCTTCCGAGGTCAGGAAGCTCGCGGAGCGAAGCCAGACTGCCGCCGCCGAGATCGGCACGCTTTCCGGCCAGACGGTGACGGTTGCCCGCGACGCGGGCGAGATGCTGGCGAAGCTTGTGCCCGACATCAAGAAGACCGCGCAGCTTGTGGAAGAGATCGGCGCCGCCTGCCGGGAGCAGGACATCGGAGCCGACCAGATGAACCAAGCCATCCAGCAACTCGACAAGGTGATCCAGCAGAACGCGGCGGCCGCGGAAGAGATCGCCTCCACTTCGGAGGAACTTTCCAGCCAGGCCGAGACGCTGCAATCCGCCATCGCCTTCTTCAAGACCGGCGAACAGGGCCACGCCGGGGCCGCCCCGGCCAAGGCACGGAACGGCGCGATCAAATTGGCGCGGGACAAAGGAGCCCTTCCGTCGAAGCGGCCTCCGGCGAGGACGCTGGGCACCAAGCCATATGCGAACGGCACGCCCAACAAGAACGGATTCTCGCTTAGTCTCGGCGATAAGGGTCCTGATGCAAACGAAAGCGAATTCGAAAGGTATTAAAAAATGAATGCTGCCATTGCGAAAGCGGCGGTAAAGGCCGCCGCGGAAGGCCAGTTCGTAACGCTCGCGATCGATCGCGAAGTGTTCGCCGTCCCGGTGGAGTCGGTGCTTGAGATTCTCGATATGCGGCAAGCGTCCCGGATTCCGGAATCGCCGCCTTATATGTTGGGGCTCATCGACCTTCGCGGCCGCAGTATTCCCGTTCTCGACCTGCGCCTCAAGCTGGGCCTGCCGGCGGTCCCGCCGACAGAAACGACCCGCATCCTGGTGCTCGAAGTCACGATCAGCCGGCCGCCCGCTTGTGCTGGGCCTGGTAGCGGACCGCGTCATCGAAGTCATGGCGCTGAGCGCGGGCGAGATCGAGCCTGCGCCGGACATCGGTGTGCGCTGGCGCTCCGAATACATCCTCGGCGTCGGTCATCGTGACGGGAAATTCGTCATCATCTTCAATGTGTCCCGTCTATTCACTGAGGAGGATACGGAGGCGTTTCTTAGCTCCGTGGCAGCGTAATGAGCCAAATGAGTACGAGTAACCGGGCTGTTGTTCAGGATGGCGCATGGCCCGCGCCGGAGGAATCCGGCGGTGGGCTCGACTATCTGAGCCCCCGCGAATTCGAGGTCTTGGCGCAGTTCATCGAAGGGTATGCAGGCATCAAGATGCCGCCTTCGAAGAAAACGATGGTGGAGTGCAGGCTTCGCCGCCGTGCGCAGGCGCTTGGCATGCGTTCGCTGAAAGAATACTGCGAATTCTTGTTCCACAAGAACGGCCTCGACGAAGAGTTCGACCGACCTGATCGATGCCGTCACGACGAACAAGACGGATTTCTTCCGCGAACCGAAACACTTCGATTTCTTGCGGGACGAAGCGATCCCTGCGCTCGCCGGACAGGGATACCTGGACCGGCCGCCGCTTAAAGTCTGGAGCGCCGCCAGCTCAATCGGAGCCGAAGCTTATACACTGGCCATGGTTCTCGCAGAAATGGGAGACGCCATTCCATACTTTTCCATTCTGGCCACGGACATAAGCACGCAGGTTCTAAAAGTCGGGATGGAGGCCATCTATCCCGAAGCCATGGCCGAAGAAATACCGGTCGAATACAGAAAGCGCTACCTGCTTCGCGGCAAAGGCCACGCGCACAGCAAGGTCCGGATCGTGCCTGAACTGCGCCGCACAGTGCGCTTCCAGCGGCTCAACCTGATGGAGGCCCCGTACAATGTCGACCGGGACATGCACATTGCCTTCTGCAGGAACATCCTGATTTATTTCGACAAGCCGACCCAGTGCAAGGTCTTGAGCCAGATCTGCCGGCATCTGGTACCGGGCGGCTTTCTTTTCCTCGGACATTCCGAAACCGTGGCCGGGTTTGAGCTGCCGCTCATCCAGGTCGCCGCTTCGGTCTTTCGCACGGAGTGAGCATATGGGCCAGCGTGTCCGCACCTTGATCGTCGACGACTCTGCCTCGGTCCGCCAGACGCTCAGCAACATATTGAGCGCCGATCCGGACATCGAAGTCATCGGCACCGCCAGCGATCCCTACGCGGCCGCGCGCAGGATTGCGCAAGTCGCCCCTGACGTGATTACGCTCGACGTGGAAATGCCGCGCATGGATGGCATCACCTTCCTGCGCAAGCTGATGTCGCAGCACCCGATCCCTGTGGTGATGTGCTCAAGCCTGACGGAAGAGGGTTCGGCGACCCTCATGCAGGCGCTTGAGGCCGGTGCCGTGGATATCATCCTCAAGCCGCGCATGGACACCAAGCAAGGCCTGCTGGAAGCGAGCATGCGCATTTGCGATGCCGTCAAGGCGGCGGCACGGGCGAACCTGAAACGGCTGCCCGAACGCAAACATCATGTGCCGCTCGACACCGCGAAGCTGAGTGCGGACGTCATGCTGCCCGCGCCAACGCACCGCCAGGCGATGGCCCGCACCACCGAATTGGTCGTCTGCATCGGCGCTTCCACGGGCGGCACCGAGTTACTCAGGGTCGTGCTGGAGACGCTGCCGCTAGATTGCCCCGGCATCGTCATCGTGCAGCACATGCCTGAAAAGTTCACAGCGGCCTTTGCCCAGCGCCTCGACTCGCTTTGCGCCATCGAGGTGAAGGAAGCGGCCGACGGCGACGCGGTGCTTCGCGGAAGGGCGCTCATCGCCCCAGGCAACAAGCACACCCTGCTCCAGCGCAGCGGCGCCCGGTACTACGTGTCGGTCAAGGACGGGCCCCTGGTGTCGCGCCACCGGCCATCGGTGGACGTGCTGTTCCGTTCCGCGGCGCAGTATGCGGGAAGCAACGCGACCGGCATCCTGATGACCGGCATGGGCGACGACGGGGCGGAAGGGCTTCTCGAAATGCACACTGCGGGAGCGGCGACGGTCGCGCAAGACGAGGCGACATCGGTGGTTTTCGGCATGCCCAAGGAAGCCATCGAACGGGGCGCCGCTGACAAGATCGTGCCGCTGGACCTCATCGCCACGCAAATCGTGATGGCCGACCGGCAGTAATACCGGCGGCCATCCGTTCCCGCTCCTCCGATGCCCGCGGCGCTACCGCCGCGTCCGTTGCCTCTAATCTAAATCGCTTCCGCCCACGTAGTTGGGCAACTTCGGCGGAACAGGCTCGGGGCTGAAGCCTGGCTTCGAAAAAGGCCGTTTTCCACAGGCACCCAACGGACGGTTTCAAAAAATTGTAAAAACTGATATTCGTAATTTACGGTTAATCGCCGGGGGAGCCGCTTGGATCGTGGCACAGATTAGGAGATGGGATGGCGCGCGTTGCTCTTATAAATCCCCCGGTATTGACGGACATTCAACTGAATAGAACTAGAAGTCGCAATGGCCATCTCGGTCTCGGATATATCGGGGCGTGCCTTTTGAGAGATGGGCATGATGTGATTGCGGTCGATGCGAAACATGAAAGGTTGAATGCCGCACAGGTCGCCGATCGCTTGTACGAATTTGCGCCTGATATAGTTGGCGTTACGGCAATGACGCATGAGATTTTTTCCGCATCGGCGGTTTGCGAAAAGGTGAAAAGCCGTTTGCCTCAAACGCTGACGATGGTGGGCGGTCCCCACGCGACAGCATTGCCAGAGCGGACACTTGAGGAATTCCCGGCCATCGACATTGCGGTCGTTGGCGAGGGCGAGGAAACGGCATGTGCGATAGCGAGACAGGTTGGCATGTCAACCATGCCACTTTGGGAAGTGAACGGTATCGCATTCCGCAAAGAAGGGCGCGTTGTCAAAACTGACGTACGCCCATGGCACAGATTTAGATTCGATACCATTCCCTGCGTGGCATCTGTTTCCTGATGCCTCTTGGCCAATTCTTTCCGGGCGCGGATGTCCTTTTGGCTGCAAGTTTTGCCAGAGGGTGTTGGGGCGCAAAGTTCGAATGCGCAGCGTGGATAATGTACTTAAGGAGATCGATGCGCTTGAAAGTCAACTTGGCCAGCGCTATTCCTGGTTTGAGGACGAAACATTTGCTATAAACAAGAAGTGGATCGATGAATTTCTTACAAAACTCGATAATCGCAATATATGCAGAGGATACACCTGGCCCTGGATAGCGAATTCAAGGGTTAATTTAGCAGATTTTGAAACGTACAAAAGAATGAATAGGGCAGGGTGTTCTTTGGTCAATTTTGGCATCGAATCAGGGAGTGAGAAAATATTAAAAAATATAGATAAATCTATAAAGAAGGATAAAGCGATAGAGGCAATTGCAACAGCAAAAAGGGCAGGCCTTCAAACCGGCGCGTTTTTTATTATTGGACATCCAGGCGAAACATTATGGACCGCCCTTCAAACCGTTTTATTTGCTGGCCGTCTGGGCTCTGACGCCATATCCGTCGGGGTCATGGTGCCGTATCCCGGTACGGAGATTTGGGATATGGCGAAAAAGGGAATGTATAACTACGTATTGTTATCGGAAGACTGGCGCCTTTACGACAAATATTTTGGGAATGCGCTTGCGATAAAGGGCTTGTCGCATCGCAGCATGGAAGCGCTGCAGGTATTGACCTACATATATTTTTATTTGCGACAGGGGCGTCCGCACAAACTTGCCAGCTTTATAGCGAAGTTCAGGCGCGAAGCCATGACTATGCTCAAGCGCCTGTTGTTTGCCAGTAAGGAAAGCGCAGCCATTAGTGCCGATTGATTATCTCAACCCGGCGGCTATGGAAGCGAAGTGTATAATAATACCCGTGAGCTTAACTGTTGACCTTTGCGGCCGCAGCAGTTCGTCATCGCGAGGCGGCTTGGCCCGCCGTGGCGATCCAGGAATTAGCATTAACGCCGCGCGGCCGCCGCTTCACTCCGGCGGTTTCGTGAACATCGCCGTGAAAAGCTCTTCCGCGCGCTGCAATCCCTCCTGGGTGAACACGACCGATTTGGCTTTGCCAACGGGATCGTCGATCATGCCCTTCTTATGCAGCCGGTTCATCGCGTCCCAATCGAAGCTTTTCCAGGCGCGGTAATTGTCGTGTAGGGTGAGATACAGCAGCGCCAGTACCGCATCGTCTATCCGCTCCGTGTCCAGTGCCATGATGCCCTCCAGTTTGAAAGGACGTATTCTAAGCGAATATTGCTGTGACGGGAATGCCTGGCGATCCATACTTTGGTGCAAGTTTCTCGGACGCCCCCGGCGCTGAACTTGCCTCAGGCACGACGGGCGGCGTCCGAGGAACCTGCCCGGTGCGGAACTATCGCCGGATTTATGCAATTTTTCGTGGCTTGGTCCAACACGTAGCGCCGCCCATCCGGCCGTCAACTGGGCCGATAGCAGCCTAGCTCGATTTCCCGGGAGGCCGGAGCATAATCGCTCAACAGCCCTGCATCCTGCGAGAGGTTATCGCTTATGCAATTCCTTCAATTCTTGAAGCGCGCGCGCTTCGGATGCCTTTTCAATTACGAGGCGAACCGCTTTAGGATCGCCATTGATATATGTTTTGATAATTCGATAGTAATATTTGGTATTAGCTTCCGCAATGCTGATATTGTTCCGCGTCATAGGTAAAGACAAAATCCCGGCCCGAAAAGCAATAACGTGGTTGCCGATAGGGACTTGCGTCGTAATATAATTACCGCTCAACATCGTGCCGATTTTTTTGTCATCTACATAGATTTCCATGTCTGGCAATAAGCTGTTGAGCCATCCCAACCCATCTCTTGGCCAATACAAGTAAATCTGCGCGACCCCGGCAGGGCTTTGACGGGGAGTGCGTGGCAATTCCTTTTTTGCCCCAACAGACCCACCTTGCGTGCCATTTGAATTTGCAGAGGCGAGCGCTGACGATAAGGAAATCGAGATCAAGACTGCGATTAGTCGAATAAACACAATCGTGCCCCCTGCCGTCGTTGACCTTAGCGAGCAGATAAAAAAACTCTGTGTCCACAATGTGTTTCGTGCACTCATAAAGCTGGCCTGCAACAAGGACTTGCGCGCCTCCAGCTTTCCCCGGCACAACCGGGCGCTATTCAGCCCAGGTCCGGTGCGGCGTGGCCTCAGCTGCCGAATCTTTGCGAGTATTCGCGGCTTGGCCAACGAATGGGCGGCACCGCGCTGTTTGCACCTGCCTATCGTCATGCATGCTACGGATTGAAACAAGACCGTTATTGAGGTAAAATGCATGATAGTGTGGCCGGCCTGCTAATTTGCTTCGAATATGTGGACCAACGTTCTTTGAGAACACGACGCCCTCACAAAGAAGCCGTCGCAGTCGGAGGGGCATATGCACAAATTCGACCCGCGAAAAGTCCAGCTAGTCTTCGAAACAGTTCTCGCCGGCAGGGGGCTCAGCCTCTCTACTCCCGATTTGCCGGCTTCCTTCGCCGCGCTCTTCGACTTCTACCAGGACATGCGGCCGGCCGGGCGCGTTTTCGAGTTACACGAAGACGCGGACATGCTGCTGTTCCAATGGGGAATCTACTATGGGGACCAGGATTTTTCCATCGACCTCACCCGGCAGCTCATTCTCAGCGAGGAAGCGGAGGATGAGGATATTTGGCAGCTCGGCCTTACCTTCTGGTATCCGTCAACTGATGCGCTGAGAAGCATAGGCATCGGCAATAAATGGTGTCAGTCGCTGGCGGAGCTACCGGAATTCCGGGACTACGTGCTGCGGTCCGGAGTGTTTGCCGCTGTCAGTGGCTCGCAAATCCGCCAGGCCAAGCTTGAGTTTGGATGCGCCGGTTAGTGCCTGCGGCACCGAAGCTGCTTCTCCCATGGAAAACGGGCTGAGGTGAAGTAGTTCGCGCTGTGATGTACGCCGCCCACGCATTCCCCTCGCCGGCTTGGCCAGCGGTTCGTGCTGACCGCAACAGCGTGCCCGGCGGGAACTGGATGCTTCGCCGGGCGGCTGAAAGCCGTGCGGATTCCGTGAAGCCTTAGTGGCGCCTGAATACTCGCCTGCAGGCTATGCTGAGCTTCCCAACATTAGCTCGGAGACAAGCGACGATGCGCCTTTCATCCGGAATCTCTGCTCCGCAAAGTCTGTGAACGTCGGGCGTGCATGCTTCTTGCGCAGACTTCGTTCCGCGATGGCCGCTACCCTGATCCTCCGCAAATGCGTTCGCACCGCCGAAGCCGAGCGCGCCGGCAAGTATGATTGAAGCTATGATCATCCGTATCATAAGCGATTCCTCTGCCTGATCCTTTTCGCAGCGGGCACCATTCAAAAGAATAGCGACATTATCGTGGTAGAAGTTTAGGTAGTCCTTGCAACTTGTGGGCGAGGAGTTTTCCCGGCAAAGGCTACGTTACCGGCGCCGTGGCCGGAACTTCTGCGGCTTAAGCCCGGCCGGATTCGCAACCCCCCAAAACAGAACGAGGCGCGGAAACCGCGCCTCGAACACTGCAAAACTATCAGTCGGGCTTACTTGCCCTTCTTCTTCGGAGCGGCCTTCGCGGGAGCGGCGGCGGCTTTCGGAGCGGCCTTCCCGGCCGGTTTAGCTGCTGGTTTCTTCTCTGCCATGGTCTTGCCCCTAGCTTTTCAGTATTGACAAGATAATCGAAAGCCCGATTCGCACGAATTTAACAATTGGGCGTGCGTAGTTTCCACAGCTAAGTGACGTTTTCGCAACGCTCCTGGCGGGGCTTTGATTTCAGAGATTTATGCGTTGTTTCAATGTATTACGCCTTCAATGCTGTCCAAAACCCGCTGAAGTGCGGCATCGGCATCCTGTAAAGAGGCTTCTTTTGTGTGGCCTGAATCCACATCGAAAATTGCGGCGCGGACGCCGGAGGCCGGATAAAGGCGCTGCAGCGCGAGGCGGTAGCAGGCAAGTTGCGCAAGATGAGCCGGTTTTTCCGCGCCGTCTGCGAGCTGGATTCCCGATTTGTAGTCGAAAATCGCGGCCCCGGTGTCGCCCAGATCGATGCGGTCGGCCTGGCCTAGTATAATCGCGATTTGCTCTCCATCGGCGTTCCGGATCGCGGCGGCAAGACCGGCCTCCGGAAGCATGTGCCGTTCCTGCTGCGGAAGCGCGCCTGTTGCCAGAAGGGCAAGCACATGTTGGGCCGTGGTTTGCGCCTGCTGCGCCGCAAGCTCACCGCCAAGTGCAGCGGCAATAAGTCCGGCGGCTTGCGCCCAGTGTTCAGCGGGTAAGGCCGGCAAGACTTCCAGAAGCCGGTGAATAAGCGTTCCGCGCGCCTGGGCCGCGCTGCGTTCCATCCCGGAGCGGGGCGCGAATGCAGCCGGTGGCGCGCCCGCAAGTTCCATGATTTTGGAGGGCGAAAGGATGGGCAGTGCCCATTCCGGCGGCGCGGGCGCGGCAAGCCATGCGGGAAGCGCGTCCGGTTCGGCCGCCGGCACGCCCGCCGCAGGCGCCGTAAGACTTTCCCATGCGCCCGTCCGCCAAACGGTCCGGCCTTGGAAATCCTGCGCTTCCTGAAGTGCCGGGGCGAGCGCGGTCTGGATCGTGGCGTACCAGCTTGCCGAGGGAAGCGAACCATTGTGGTAGCCCGTAATGTAGAGCCGGTCGCGGGCGCGCGTCATGGCGACGTAAAGCAGCCGGCCTTGCTCGCGCAGTTCGGCCGATTTGACGGTTTCCTTGGCATCGGCGATGGGCCGCAGACCGCCTGTGCCCTTCACGGCCCAGACAGGGATTGCGGGCGCCTCGCTATCGTCTTCCAGGAAGTAGACGGGGACGGGAGAGGCGCTCTTGGTGCCGCAGGTGTCGGCGAGGATTACGATGTTCGCTTCGAGGCCCTTGGCGCCGTGCACCGTCATGATGCGGACTTCGCGGGCGGCCTGATCGGTTTCGCGCTTCACTTCCGACGCGCTCTTGCGCGCGAAGGAGACGAATTCGGCGAGGCTTGCCAGCGGGCGGGCGCTGAAGGTTTCGGCGAGGGCCAGGAATTCGTCGATGGCGTCGTAGCATTCCGCTCCGAGGCGGCGGCCGAAAGCCTTGCGTCCGCCTTCGGCTTCCAGAAGGTGCGCGAAGAAATCGAACGGGCTGAGCTGCCGGCTCAGCTCGCGCCAGCCGGCCAGCGTTTTCGCGTGCGGGCCGCAACCCGGATCGTGCGCCAGCACCTGCCAAAGCGATCCTTCGCGGCCATGGGCCAGCCGGTACAGATCGTCTTCGGCAAGCCCGAACAGCGGGCCTTTGAGTACCGTCGCCAGCGCGAGATCGTCTTCGGGCTGCAGCAGCACGTCCGCAAGCACCAGCAGATCCATCACCGCAAGCTCGTCGGTTAGCGCGATGCGGTCGGTGCCGGCCACGGGGATGCCCTCGCGCTTCAGCGCGGTTTGCAGCAGCCGCGCCATCGGCTCGCGCTTGCGCAGCAGAATGAGGATGTCGCCCGGCTCGATGGCCCGGCCGCGCGAGGCAAGCGCCTCGCCGTTATCGAGCCAATGCCGGATGTGGCCTGCGATCCGCGCCGCCAGCGCTTCGGCGGGCTTGGAGGCGGGCGCTTCTTCCGTGTCCGGCTCCCAGACGTTGCCCTTATCCTGCTTCTCGCCCTGCTCAGGCTGCCAAAGCTCGACCAGCCCGCCGCTATCCTGGCGAAAGGCCAGATGCTGAACGGCGCCGCTTTGTTGCAGGCCTGGGAGCGCGCCCGAGACTTCGTCGACCGCGTCGAGGATCGGCGAGAGCGTGCGGAAAGAGAGGTTGAGGTCGGCGGTGCACCATGAAAGGCCTGCTTCCCCGGCGAACTCTTCATACATCACGCCTGCACCGGCGAGCAGTTCGGGTTTGGCGCCCTGGAATCCATAAATCGACTGCTTTTCGTCGCCCACCGCAAAGATCGTCGGCTCGCAATCGCGCGCGCCCTGTCCAGAGAAGAAGTCCGAAGTCAGCTGTTTGACGATTGCCCATTGCTCGGGGCTCGTGTCCTGCGCCTCGTCGATGAGGATGTGGTCGATCCGCTGGTCGAGTTCGTAGAGTACCCACTCGGCGGCCTCCTGGCGGAACAGCAGCCGCAGGGTCCGTGCAATCAGGTCGCCGAAGTCGAGCGCGGTGCGGGCGCGCTTGGCATCCTCGTAGCGCCCGAAAATGGATTCCGCGAGCCGCAGCAGCGCGGTGCTCGCCTCTACCAGCTTGAGGCCGCTTATCTTTCCATCGAGATTGAGGAAGGCGTCCTGCGCGTCCACCAGCCGGGCATAAAGCGCACCGGCAGCCTCCCTGAGCGGCTTCGTCATCAGCGACGTTCTTGGAAGGCCCTCGCTGGTGGCGAATGCGTGTTTGAACGCGGTGCAGCGGGCCTCATCGCCGCCTGCGTTCAGCACCGCTTCGAACCGTTCGGCGGATTTAAGGTCGTTGGCCGTTCCTGTGCTTAGCACGCTAATCGCCCCGACCAGCGTTTGCGAATCGAGCATGGTGGCGGCGCGGGTCAGGAGCGCGTCTCTTTTGTCCCCTGGGCGGATGTTGAACAGGCGGCGCAGCCTTGCTTCGATAACCGGGAGCGGATCGGGATGGTCCTCATCCGTGATCGCAAATAGCCCGGCGATTTTGGTGCGCTCGTTCAGCATGGCGTCCAGCACGCGCGCGAATTCGTCTTCGCGGGCGTAGGCCGCCACGCATTCGAGCGCGTCCCGCATCGGGCCTTCGGTAGCAGCCGCGAAGGTGCCGGCGCAGGCTTCCGTGAGCGCCTCGTGCGCTTCCTCCTCCGTCAGCACCGCGAATCCCGGCGGAACATTTGCCTCCAGGCTGTAGCGGCGCAGGACGCGCTCGCAGAAGCCGTGGATGGTCATGATCGCAAGGCCGCCCGCCGCGTCGATCACGGTCGCGAACAGGCAGCGGGCGAGCGCGGTCTCCTTCGCCTCAGGCCGCCGGGACAGGAGCTTGGCGAGTTTTCCGTTCAATTCGGCATCGCTGGCGGTGGCCCATTTGCCAAGTTCGGCAAGCACGCGGGCCTCCATCTCGGCGGCGGCGTTCTTGGTGAAGGTGAGGCACAGGATCGAGCGCGGCTCGGCGCCTGAAAGCAGAAGCCGCAAGATGCGCTGGACCAGCACGTAGGTTTTGCCGGTGCCGGCGTTCGCCCGCACCCAGGCTGAAACGTTTGGATCGGCGGCGCGGAGCTGCTTTTCTTCGGCCGCGGCGAGTAATTCCGATGGGGGAACGGGCGGCAAATCTAGCTGGGGGCTTCGCAAAATTCCGGGCGCGGCGCTCCTCTCCGCTATGGGGGCCGGAATGCCGGTGTTTTCCGCAGCGATAGTCCTGCGGTTGTCCTCGTCCTCATCCCCGAACAAAGAGAGCGTGAATTGGCACAAGGATCGCCGCTTACTCATCGGCGGCCTCGCTATCGTCTGTCCCGGCGGACCACTCGCGGACGCGGGCAAGATGCGCAAACGGATCGTTCTCCGCCTTCTCGCGGAAGATCGCGCGCGTTTCGTAAGCGTAGGGCGTTGCCGCGTCATCGAAAAGCGCGACGCGGTTACCTGTGCCGGTGCGGGCTGCTTCGATGGCCTCCGCGCAAGGAATTTTCAGCGTGACGATTTCGCCGGGCGGCTCGCCTCCGGTCGCGACGACGTAGAAGAGTTCGGCGGAGGCGCCGGCTGGGATTCCCGCGAACGCGCCTTCCCTTGCGAGAAGACCTTCGAGGGCGAGCTGAGGGGCGCCCCGGCCTGCGGAAACCTTGGCGGTATTGGCACTCGTCTTGAAATCGTAGATGTGCAGCCGGCCATCGCCGAAGCGGTCGATGCGGTCGGCGCGCGCCGTGATCTCGAAGGGGCCTGCCGGGGCCTCGATCTGGAGCTTGCCGCCTACCTCGCTTTTCAGCGTCGTGACGCCGGCCCGCCGTGCGGCCTCGCTTCCGGCGAACCACTCCGCAAAGCGGGCGAAGCGCGGCCGCCAGAACGGTGCGTTTTCGAGGTGGAAGCCCAGTTCTTCCGCCGCTTTGTCGAGCTGGTGCAGTAGCTTGGCTGGGGCGTTCTCCGGCAGTTCGCGCGGATAGGCCTGGAAGAAGCCATGGAGGGCCGCGTGATACAAAATGCCCTTGTCGCGCGCGTCGCTAGTTTCGTCGAGGCGGCGAAGGGGATCGAGCCCAAGAATTTGGCGCGCGTATATTGCGTAGGGGTTGGCGAACCAGATTTCGATTGCGGTTACGCTCAGGCGGCGTGGGCGGGCGGAAAGCGGTGGCCGGGGCTGCGGGCGGCTGGCGGGTTCCACGTTTGCGGGTGCGCGCTGCGCGGCGGCCCAATCGAGCCAGGGTTGTTCAGGCCGCAGCGTGTCCAGCTTGCCGGCTCCGGATGCCAGCACCTGAATCCGCGAAATCCACCGGCTCGGGCGGGTGAGGCTGCCGTTCTCTTTTCTGGCGCGGGTGAGGATCACGCGCGGGGCCGAAGCGGCAAGCGCCAGGAAATCGTGCGCGGAGCGGCCGATTCGGCGCTCGGCTGGCTGCAGGCCAACAAACTTGCGGTCATTGCGGCTGAGCCAAGGGTCGGGACCGGTCATCTGCGGCCAGCTGCCCTCGTTCAATCCGGCGAGCACCATCACGTCCGCGGAAAGCAGGCGGGCATCCAGCGGCTTCCAGATGAAGATGCGCGGGTGAGGATGTTCCAGCGCGCTGGCACGCCGGGACGAAATCACCTGGGCGAAGAACTCCGCGTATTCGGTGAGATCGAGCGTGAACGAGCTTGTGGCGGCTTGTTCCAGTGCCTGCAGCGAAGCGCTTTCGGCGCTTGAGAGGCCGAGGCTTGCGAGCCCGGTGAGCGCCTGGTGGTGGGCGGCCAGCCAATCCGGCAGCGGAGCGCGTTTGTTTGCAGCCATGAGCGGCGACAGCGCTTCGATTGCTTCTGAGGCCAAGCTGCGCGCTGCATCCCATTCCGCCGCGGCGATGCGCCTTATCGCGGGATGGCGCGCTTCGCCCGACGCGACCGCATGCTGCGCGCGTGACAGCGCAGCAGGAACGCCGGCAAGCGAAACGGGCCGCCACATCTGGCGCAACACGCCGATGTCTACGATTTCTGCTACGCGCAGGATGTCCGCCGCGGCGTTCCCTTTTGCCTGGCGCAACAGCTCGACAAGCTCATTGGGCTTGGTATTGGCAGCACAGGACAAGGCGCGAGCGGCAAAACTGTCCCCGCCGCCGGCATCCGCAGCCTCGGCGCTCGCAAATCCCCATTGCGCGAGCGTGTGGCGGACGCGGGCGATCAAGGTTTCGCTGGGGGTGACCAGAGCGGCGGTTTGGCCCGCGGTTTCAAGGCTTTCGCGCAGGATGAGCGCAATGGCTGCCGCTTCATCCTGGACGGTCTTCGTTTCGATGATCGAAAGTCCAGGTGCGGGAGGATTCTCCTGCTTGCGGAGGCGCTCAATGTATGGTGCCCATTCCGCCGTTGCTGGAGCAGGGCGAAGCGCCTCGCTTAGAAACCCCGCGCGGCGCTCCGCCTCTTTCCCCCCAGCCCAAAACCCTCCGTGAGCAAGCTCGCCGGAGCGAGCTTGCCATGCAGAGGGACCGCATCCATAAATGGATGTCGATGCAGAGAGGGGGAATACGTCCTCTCCGCTGATACCAAAACGGGTGAGCAGCAGTTTTAATCCATGCTGGGGATGCTCGGGGTGTGCTTCCACGCCCGGGCTTGCGTCGCCCAGGCCATAAAGCACGATCGCGGATCGCGGACGGCTGAGCGTTGCTTCCATGAGTCCGGCGGTGGCGGCCACACTGCCGGTCGAGCCTGCGATGATGATAGGCGCATCGCTTTGACGGATGAATTGGGCCTCGATGGCCATGAGGCGGTTGCGGCGTTCTTCGCGGTCGAGCTTCCCGGTCTTTGCCTTGTGCGCCTGCCAGCCGCGCAAGACATTCAGCAGGAGCTGCAACGAAAGCTGCTCGCTGCCTGAGGTCCGGTTGGTATCGAGCTGGCCGATGCGGGCGAGGTCTGCGCCTTCCTCGTGTGCCTCGCCGATCAGGCTCGCGATTTGTCCGGCGATGGTGAAGGCGCTCGCAGGGGTGATGACGGGCGCGTACAGAGGCTCGTGCGCTTGTCTCGTGCCATGCAGCGATTGTGACGCATTTATCGCGAGGGCGGCAAGCTGCACCCGGCGCGCGAGGTCTCCAAACGCTGGCGGAACCGCAAGCGCTTCATCCAGGAGTTCGAGCGCTGCGGCCGGGTCCATGCGCGTGCCGTACGCGGCGAACAGGTCCAATGGATCGGCCTCGCCAAGCACGCGGATGCGCGGCAGGAAGGTGGCGCCATCGGGCGAGAGGGCGAGAAACGCGAGCTTTAGCGGTTCCGCCGCCGCTTGAGTGGGGAGATAGATCGTGAGTTGCGGAAGCTCGTGCGGGGCGGGCGCACCCTCGTTCCAGATCGAGCCTTCGAGAATGGCTGCCGCGAACGTGGGAATGAACGGCGCATGCATGGGGCATTTCAGGATGACCCCTGGCCGCTTGCCGGCCAGCATCGCATTATGCCCGGCGCCGCTTTCCTTCATTGAGATGGCTCTCCGCCTCCATCAGCGCTTCCGGTGTGCCCACATGCATCCAGGTGCCTTCGAGGACAACGCCAAACAGAGCATCGCGTGCGCTTGCCCGGTCGAACATCTTGACCAGCGAAAACGCCTGCTCTGTGACACCCTCGAAAAGCTGCGGCTTCAGGATCGAGACGCCAGCGAACACGTAAGGCGCCTCATCGTTGCCGCTCCGCCGGGTCAGGCGGCCGGACGCATCCATGTGATAGTCGCCCCGGCCATCGAAGCCAATGCTTGTGTCGCGCTTCGCCAACAACAAAAGTCCGTCCATGCGGCACGGCGCCCAGGCATCCATCAACGCACGGAGGTTGGAGCGCGCGCCCTCGGTCCAGACGGAATCGGAATTGTGGACTATGAACGGTGCGTTTCCCAGAACCGGGAGCGCGTTCAGCACGCCGCCGCCGGTTTCGAGGATCGCGCCGCGTTCGTCGGAGATTGTGATCGCGGGTTCGTGGCGCGTGGCGAGGTGCGTTTCGATCTGGTCCGCGAAATGATGCACGTTCACCACCGCATGCCCGACGCCAGCCATAGCGAGGCGGTCGAGGACATGGTCGAGCAGCGTTCGCCCGCCGAGTGTGACGAGCGGCTTCGGCATGCGATCCGTCAGCGGCCGCATGCGTGTGCCGAGCCCAGCGGCAAGCACCATCGCGGTTTCGATCTGAGCCATATCCCCCTACCTTGGCGCGCCCTGTCCCTGTTCCGGCTTGATATCCGCCAAGGGCCGCAGATGCGCTTCATACCACGCGGCAAGCGGTTTTAAACCGGGGTGTGCGAGATTTCTGAACAAATAGCGCAGGATGCGTGGCAAATGGGCCAGATAGGCGTGCTTGCCGTCGCGCATGGAAAGCCTGGCGAAAATGCCCGCGATCTTGGTGTTCCGCTGGGCGCCCAGGATGGCATAAGCCTTTGTGAAAGCCTCTCGGTCGAAATCGCTCTTGGCTGCGCCGTAGCAATAGCGCTCGAACAGCGCGCGCTCGGCCGCTTCGGAGACCTCCAGCCGTGCGTCCTGCAAAAGCGAGACGAGGTCGTAGGCGGGATTGCCCCAAACGGCGTCCTGGAAATCGATAGCCCCTAGCTTCTGCAGTCCGGTCTGGCTTTCGCAATAAAGCAGGTTCGGCGAGTGATAGTCGCGCAGGGCCAGGGACTTCGGCTGAGTATCGAGCCAGCCGAGGAAGGGCGACCATGCTTCGAAAAACGACGCCTGCACTGCGCGCGAGGCCGGTTCACCCGTTTGCAGCTTGAAATACCACTGCGGGAGAAGGTCCAGCTCGACCTCCAGCGCTTCACGGTCGAAATCGGGAACGTGGTAGGGTGCGGCGCCGGGTACGGGCAGTTCCTGCGGCGCATGCGAGGCGCGGAGAGCGAGAAGGCCATCCACGGCGTGCACGTAGAGCATTTCGAGGTGTGCGCGCCGGGCGACGAGCTGGCCGAATACGGCGTCGCCCAAATCTTCGACGAGAAAGAGACCCGTGCCAAGATCGTTCGCAAGAACGATGGGGGCGCTGATGCCCACCTTGTCGCGCAGCCATGCGGAAATTGCGAGGAACGGGGTGCCTTCACGCGCGAGATGGGCGATTTCGCAATAGGGGCGCCCGTTGCGGATCGGCGGCCCGTCGGGCTGCGGCGGCCAGTCCATCAGCATCATAGTCTGGCCATCGCGCTCAAGCCGGGAGAACAAGCGCGCAGAAGCGTCGCCCCGGATCGCGGTGCAACGCGCTTCGCCCCAGCCGTGCTTTGCAAGGAAAGCTTCGATCTCGCGGAAGCGGGCGAGTTTCTTTTCCCAGGCGCCGAAGCCTGCGAGCGCTACTGAGCGCCAGCTGCCTTCGCCTTCGATCCGGACTTCGAGCCGGTTGGAGGGAAGTACCGCTTCGATTGTTTCCGGCCATTCCGCCACAACGATGCTGCTCGCGCACATCTCGTGGAAGCCGGTCTCTTCCTCTTCGCCAGGGCTCAACCGGTAGAAATCGCAATGATTGATCTTGCGGCAGGCCGGCGTGTAGCTGTGCACAAGCCCGTAGGTTGGGCTCGTCACCGCTTCCGTGACGCCGAGTGCTGGCAGCAGCCCTTGCGCGAAGGTCGTCTTGCCCGCGCCCAGCTCACCGTAGAGCGCGATGAAATCGACAGGCGAAACCAATGCCGCCAGCCGGCTCGCCAATGCCTTCATCGCCTCGGGTGTTCGCAATTCCCACATAGCCCCGCCTCCGCAAATGTCCCCGCGTAGCTACCGCCTAATAGCGGGGTGCGCGGTACCGGTCAAATCCCGCGGAATTGTGACCGGGCTGGCAAGCGCCGGGCTTGCCGTCCGATCTAAAGGCGGGCGGGGCTGCGCTTGCGCGCCGGTTTGGGCAGGCATTCCCCGGCCGCACCTTCGGCGAAGTATTCCGCAAGCGCTTCGTATTCCAGCCGCAGCGCGGTGCACAAGTTGAGATGGCGGTTCACGTCGTAGAGCCAGGAGCCCGAGCGCCCGCGCGCGATTTCCACCTTCCGCGCCGCCTTCAGCTTCGCGATGATCTTCAGCCGCCCGCTCAAGCTCCTGTCCGCCGCTTCCGCCTCGCGGATGCCTAGCAGCTGCGCAAGCTCCCTCGATCCCATAACTTTAGAATGTGTTTTTCGATTTTTGATGGCCACAACTTACCTCGATACTCACCAATCGATGCTTCGCGCATAAGCGAACCCGAAAGCGCCTTAAACAGGCGTAAATGCGCGCGTTTTTTTTCGCGGGGCTGGGCTGTGCGGCTGATCGTGGCTGCGAGATGAAATTTCTGTGAATTCGCCGCGCTTTTAAGGCATGATAGTTAGGTTCCGGGATTCAGGGGCGGGGGGACTAAAGTATGCGTACGCCACTCAGGGCTGCGGCCTTGCGCGGTTTGCTGGCCGTGGAGATGTTTACGCTTGTCATAAACGCGGCCAGGGCCGGCGAGGCGCGGTCCTCTCAAGCGAGCGGCCCTGCAGAGACATTGGTGACGAAGGGGCGTTTGGAAAACGGCATCGTCGCCTGCCAGGCCTGCCACAGGGCCAAAGGCGATGGAGATGCGGGCTCGGCCTTCAGCAATCTCACCGGGCTTACGAAGGACTACGTCGCCAAGCAGCTCAAGGACTTCAAGTCGGGCGCCCGGGAAAGCCGGGTGATGCAGGTTGTCGCGGAAAACCTCACCCCGGCGGATATCGACGTTCTCTCCTCCTACTATGCCGGCCTAAGTCCTCTGCCTCTTTCCACCAGTATCCCTGAAGCTCCGGAAATCGGCTCCGTGCTGGCCGAAACCGGCGATACTGGCCGCGGCCTTCCTTCCTGCGCTTCTTGTCACAGCGCTGCGGCCCGGAGCGCGAACAAAGCCGTTCCCGTGCTCTCCGGTCAGCATCCGCTTTATCTGAAGAACCGGCTCCATTATTGGCAGGACCCGGAGCGCAAGGGCACCGATGGTTCAGAGATGGTGGAGATTGCCAAGAAGCTGACCGTTGCCGAAATCGATGCGGTGTCGATCTACTTCGGCAGGCAGCCGAAAACTGCGCCGTAGGCTCAGGCCCAGCGTGAAATAAGTGCGCTGTCCCGCTTGTCTTTTTGCTTGTCCGGGGCATTTCTGAAAAGGGAGCGTACCCTGGCGGTGGGCGGTTCGAAGCAGAGCGCCGGAATTGTCTTGCTGGCGGCCGGTTCCCGCCATTGACCTGCCGCAATGACTTGCCGCAATGTGGTCGCGAACAAGCACCGTTCACAGAATGGGAGAATGACAGAATGCTTCGGAAATTGGGAATTGCGGCGTTGCTGGCTTTGGCTATGGCAGCGCCGGCTCAGGAGGCGGCGGCTCAGGATTCACTTGGCGGCGCCATAGTCGGGGGAGCCGCTGGGGCCATCATCGGTGGTGCCGTCGGCGGTGGCCGCGGTGCGGCAATCGGAGCGATCATTGGAGCGGGGACCGGGGCTGCTATCGCCAGTGAGGGTGAACGGCGCCGGGGCGGCTATTTCTGGTACCACGACGGCTGTTACCGCCAGCGCCCCGACGGGGACTGGGTCCGGGTAGACCCGCGCCATTGCGAATATTAGTCTCGAAGACTTGGCTGCGGCGAACGCTCGCCCTCCGATAGGATCGGGCGTCATCGTGAGAGGCGCTCTCTTGTGGAGCGCCTCGATGCCGGCCGGTCTTGCAGTTGAAACGATAAAGCCACCGCGAGCTTCCCCGGCTTTGTCCGGCTTGCCTCAATCCGCCTCTGGATAAAGCACTCTGTCAACATGATCTAATTTGAAAGCTGGACGAAGCAGTCCGGCGCGCGCAAATAGTGCCGGCCGGGGCGGGTGTGCCAGCATCGCTGGCGACGGACCGGGCAAGGAGGAAAACCGGGATGGCCACCTTCATCATTCTTGCGAACTACACGGAGCAAGGCCTTCGCGAGGTCAAAGACACGCTTAAGCGCACCGAAGCCTTCAAGGAGACGGCGGCGAAGTTCGGCGTGCGCGTGAAAGACATTTACTGGACGCTCGGCCAATTCGACATGCTGGCCACGGTGGAAGGGCCGGACGACGTGTCGGTGACCTCGCTCACCCTGGCGATGAGCGTCAGCGGCAAGCTTCATACGCAGACGGTGCGCGCCTTCCAGGAGGAGGAAATGCAGCTGATCCTCGACAAGATGGCCACGACCCAGGTGACCGGTTAAACCACCCCGCCCGGGCATCGGCCCCGGCGAGGTAGCTCGCTTTGTCGAATAGGCCTCGCCTAAAGCCCCGCGTCGTGGACGCCTTCGGGCGTTCCGGCGACGGTCACGATCAGGTTCTTCGGCTCCATCAGGCGCTTGGCGACGCGCTTGATGTCAGCGACCGTAATGGCTTCGATCTCGCCATTGCGCCGGTCGATATAGTCCATCCCGAGATTGTCTTCCTGGATCGCGAGAAGCTGCTGGGCGATCTTTCCGCTGGTGTCGAACCTGAGCGCGAACGAACCGATGAGATAATCCTTGGCCGTACGCAGTTCCGCCTCGGTAAGCCCCTCTTCGGCCACGCGCTCAAGCTCGGCCTTGATGAGGTCGATGGATTGCCCAACACTCTTGTTCTCGGTAGCCACGCCGCCCATGAAAATTCCTGCATGATCGAGCGGGAACAGATAGGTGTAGACTGAATAAGCAAGCCCGCGTTTTTCGCGCACTTCCTGCATGAGTTTGGAGGAAAATCCGCCGCCGCCGACCACGTAATTCAAGATATAGGCCGGGATGAAATCCGGATCGGCGCGCTTCAGCCCCTCGAAGCCGAACTGAACGACCGATTGCGGATTGGGCATTTGCACGACGCGCTGCTTCGGCGTCTTGTCCCAGGCCACTTCGGCCACGGCCGCGCGGTCTGACTTTTCAGGCAGGCTGCCGAAAACGAAATCGAGCGCTTCGCCAAGCTGCGCCGCATCGATATCGCCAACAACCGAAACCTTGAGGTTGTCGCGCGCGAAGTTCTTTTTAACGTAAGCGTGCAGGTCGGCGGGTGCTATGGCCGCCGCACTTTCAAGCGTGCCGGTGACAGACCGGCCATATGCGTGCTGTCCGAAGGCCACCTTGAACCATTCGTTCGCAGCGGTCTTGTTGGGGTCCTTCTCTTCCAGGCGCAGGTTGGCGACGATCTGCTCCCGGATGCGCTCCACATCCTTGGGTTCGAAATGTGGAGACGTGATCGCCGACTGCAGCAGCTTGAGCAACTCCTGCCGGTTCTGGGTGAGCGTTTGGAACGTCACCGTCATGTGGTCGTGCGACGCATTCACGTTGAACTTGGCGGCAAGGTCTTCGAGCCGGTTCTGAAAGGCTTCGGAATCGAGATCGCCGGAGCCCTCGTCCAGCATGCCCGATACGAAGGTCGCTACGCCGGCCTTGCCCTCGGGATCCTGTGTGGAACCTCCGGCGAAGGCGAATTGCATGCTCAGGATCGGCCGCGAGTGGTCCTCGACGAGCCAAGCCTCAACGCCATTTTTGCTGGTGACTTTTTGTATTTTCATCGCGTTTGCTGGAAGTGCTGCCAAAAGGAGGAATGAAAGGGCTGCAATCGGTGCAGCGGCGGCGAGCCGGAGGAGCTTTCCTCCAAGGATAGATCGATTCATGGTGTACCGCTCGCTCCTTAGTGGAAGGTTCCGGATGAGGGTTCGCCCGCTGTATGCGGCTGCACCTTTGCGAACTGCGACGGCACGGGGATGAGGTAGCCGGTCACGGAGCGCTTGCGATCCAGATATTTCGCCGCCACCGCTTGCACACTCTCCCGCGTCACAGCCTTGAGCCGGTCCTGCCGGGTTTCGACATCGGCGATGGTGCGCCCGGTGGCGAGGTTCCAGCCATAGGTGTGGGCGAGACTCTGTTGGCTGTCCGACGCGTAGATCAGATTGGCGATCTCGCCGGTTTTCGCGCGCTCTAGTTCCTCCGCCGTCACGCCATTGCGGATCACCTCATCGATGACGCGGTCCATCGATGCTTCGATATCCTCAAGCTTGGTTTCGCCCGCGGCCACGGCGTAGAAGCCGAACCGGCTCTGGTCGAGCGCGATGCCGCTGTACCAGGCGCTGGCGCTGGATGCCTTCTTCTCGTCGCGGACAAGCGTGTTGTAGACGCGGCTCGTGGCGCTGCTGCCGATGATGCGTGCGAGAATCTGGAGCGCTTCCGCCTCGCCTTCGGCACCCGTCGAGGCGCTGGGCGCCAGATAATACCGCTCGAAGGTCGCCTTGCCCACGCGGCCGTCGCGCAGGATGATGCGGCGTTCGGCCAAAGGTTCGGGCTCGGCCGGACGCGTGCGCGGGCCTCCAACCTCGGGATTGGCCGGGATCTTGCCGTAGGTATCTTTGGCTAGAGCCATGACCTCTTCCGGCTGAACGTCGCCAGTCACCACGAGGATCGCGTTGTTGGGCGCATAGAACTTCTTATAGAACGCGAGCGCGTCCGCGCGGTCGAGCTTGCGGATTTCGGTTTCCCAGCCGATGACCGGGTTATGATAGGGGTGCGCCACGTAAAGCGCTGCCATGATCTGCTCCTGCAGGAGCGAGCCTGGATCGTTGTCTACCCGGCTGCGGCGCTCCTCCATGATGACCTTGCGCTCGGTCAGCACTTCGTGCTCGTCCAGCCGGAGGTTAGCCATCCGGTCCGCTTCCATCTCCATGACCTGCGGAAGCTTCTCCTTGGCCACGCGCTGGAAATAGGAGGTGATGTCCTGCGCGGTGAAGGCGTTGTCCTGCCCGCCCAGCCGCGCGACAATCTTCGAGAACTCGCCCGGCGGAACCTTCTCCGTGCCCTTGAACATCAGATGCTCAAGGAAATGCGCGATACCGGACTTGCCCTGCGGTTCGTCCGCCGCACCCACCCTGTACCACACCATATGCGTAACCACCGGTGCACGCGTATCAGGCACCACCACGACTTCGAGGCCATTATCGAGCTTGCCATGGAAGGCAAGGTTCGAGGCCGGGGACGGCTGCGCCGCTTGGGCGGGCGTTAGGGCAAGTGTCATTAACAGGGCACCTAGAAGTTGCAATTTCGGAAATCTGCCTGGCCGGGTAGGATTGAAACCGGCCGCGGCTCTTAAAGCGTCGTGCTGGATCATTTAGGGTTTAACCGTTGAAAGTGAAGCGCAGTCCCGAATATGGGCTCTCGCTTGCCAGCCGCCACAATTCTTACGGCGATTTCATGACGCCGCCTGGCTATTCGGTGGGAGCGGCGGAACGATGCTCCTTTCGCAGGGGGTACGAATACGCAAAGATTGAGGAAAGGCTTAGTCACAATGTAAGGTGGCAGCATTTTTGTGCGTTGCAGTAAGCAAGCCCCCCGCCCTGCCAGCATTATCGCGATACAACCGAAATGAAGCTTCGCATTTGCACATTCACCCCTAAGTTTTGGCAGCGCGCCTCACTCAACTCGCCGGTTTCTCTGCTGGAGATAATAGACGGTTATGTACAAAATCCTTAAAATTGGCGCATTCCTTTGCGTAGTTTCGATTAACTGGAATAGTTAACGAGCCAGCCGAGGCAATGAGTCAGACGACGCACTTTTCGCCCTCCGTCGTGCCGCGTACACGCGGCCGGGCGGAGCGTCTCTTTGCGCTGCAGCTGTTGCTCGACCGGGTTCTTTGGACGGAGCGGTCTCTTCCGATGCAGCTCCTGCCCGGTGTTGCAGCCGTCGGAGCAATCGCGCTACTCGAAACCTATGTCCTGGGCGGAATGGACCGCGGCTCCGCTCTGTTCGCATTCTTTCCGGCTGTCGTTCTGGCATCGCTGTGCGGACGCTTGGCGGGTGGATTGCTGGCTGCGCTGCTGCCGGTCCTGTTGGTCGGTGTGTGGATCGTTCCTTTTCAGGGCGCGCCAAATCTGGCTGAAATCCTTCCCTATGCAGCCGCATCCGTCGCGATTATTCTGCTGACCGAGGCGCTCCACCGGTCGCACGGCCGCGCTTATGCCGCGGCGCGCGAAAGCGCTGAGTACCAGACCGTGGCCGCAGCGCTTGCCGAACGCGAGGCACGGCTCAACGCGGTCCTCGAAGGTGTCGCCGACGGCATAGTGACCATCGACGAGCGGGGCACGATCAAGTCGGTAAACCGCTCCGTGACCTCGATTTTCGGATACGAGCCTGAAGAAGTGGCGGGCTTCAGCATAAACACGCTGATGCCAGTGGAATGCCGCGAAGCGCACGACCGTTACATGGCGGCCTATCTGGAAACCGGAGTGATGGACAAGATATGCCGGAGGCGGCAAGTTGAGGGCCGCCGCAAGGACGGTTCCGTGTTTCCGATGGAATGCAGCGTGAGCGATATTCAGTCGGATGGCAGCCGCCTCTTCGTCGGCATCGTTCGCGACATCACCGAACGCCAAGAGGCGGAAGGTGCACTGCAGGCCAGCGCGGAGTTCTCGCGTACGGTTCTGGAGTTCGAGCGCCGATTGCATTCTGGTCATGGATTGCGCTGGACGGATCGAATATGTCAACGGACCTGGCCTGCGGCTGTTAGAAAGCGATTCCTCTTCTATCACAGGTACGCTGTGGACGGACATGTGGCCGGTTGGTGAACGGCCTGCGGTCGAGGCAGCGATTGCCAAGGCCAATAGCGGAGAGATCAGCCGCTTTTCCGCCTACCAGCCAACAACGAAGGGCACGCCCAAGTGCTGGGATGTGCTTGCCGCACCGGTACGCGACAGCGAGGGCCAAATCTCGAAGCTTGTCGCCACCGTGCGCGACATCACTGAGGCGAAAGAGGCGGAGGAGCAGATCAAGCTCCTGATGCACGAGGTCAATCACCGCTCCAAGAACCTGTTCGCGGTCGTGCAGGCCGTGACCCGGCAAATGGAAGGCGGGGAAGCTGGCAAGGATTTCGCCGGCCGCCTTGGCGAGCGCCTCGCCGCCCTGGCCAAGAGCTACGACCTCCTTGTGCAGAACGAGTGGCGTGGAGTGAGTGTGAGCGATCTGGTGCAATCGCAGCTCGCCCACTTCAAGGACCTGATCGGCAGCCGGGTCTTCCTCGAAGGCCCGCCCGCGCAGCTCACGCCTGCCGCAGCGCAAACCCTCGGCATGGCGCTCCACGAACTGGCAACGAACGCAAGCAAATACGGCGCGCTTTCCAACACGGAAGGCAAGGTACGCGTCTCGTGGGCAATCGCGCAATCGGGCGAGCACCGGTATTTCCGCATGAGATGGTCGGAAGAAGGCGGACCCCCCACCGTCAGGCCGCAGCGCCGCGGCTTCGGCCGCACGGTTCTGGTGAAACTGGCCGGGCACGCGCTCGGCGCCAAGGTTATCTTGGATTTCCCGCCGTCCGGTCTGGTTTGGGTGCTTTCCGCGGAGGCCAGCGCCGTCCTGGAGGCGGATGAACCGCTGCTTGCGACCGGCTAAAGGTCGTTTAGCCAGCTCACGATTGGCGGACGGGCAGACAGCACATCCATCATCTGGTCCATTGCCGCGATATGATAATGGTGCCCATCCTTGTCGATGGCATCCCCAGCCTGCGCGTAGAACCACTTCGCATAGCGCGAGTTGCGCACGATGAAAATCGGCCAGGGATAGATGCTGTTGGTCTCGTAAATGGAGCGGAGCAGGTATTTTTCTTGCGTGCCCCGGTAGCAGAGGGGCGCATCGAAAAGGATACGCAGCTCCCTGTGTTTCGGCTCCAGCGATTTCAGAATGAGCCGGAAGCCCTCCCGGTCGTCCAGCATGGCGTCCAGATACATCTTGGCCGCCAAGCCGTCGAGGGGAGCCCAACGCTCGAACCGTTCTTCGTCTGCCATTTCACGAAAAATGCTTGCTTTCTTTGCCCTGCGCCATAATAGCAGAGTTTTGGCAAGTGCGAAAATTTCGTTCGAATACGGTAAGCAAACATTAACCGGCGCAGTGCGGTTGGAAATACTCAGACATCCTATCTACCCTGCCCGTTAAGAGGTGGTTGGCCCTGTTTGTGTTGCGCGAGAAGCCCGATCGCTTTTGCCTGCGACCTTTCTTATTTGGTAATAAACAGATAATCTGTATATCCCAATGATATAAACCCAGCTTGGCAAGCGGGCACGCCATGACAAAACTCCTTACCCTGAAAGCACCCATTTTGATAACCCAAGGGCGCTTTTCCAATTTGAACTAATTATAGCAGATGTGCCTTGCTGAAAAGTTAAGGGCAAATCTCCTGTAAGTTATTGAAATCATTACAGCAAACAATCCTCCTGTGCCACGATTATGGTAAAGACACAATATTTAACTGTAGTTTTGAATGCTCGGATTCGACCAATTTGAGCTAGAATTCGAGCAATTTTCGCCAGTTTTGAGTACCCGCGATTCCGCGTTAACCTTGTTTTCTTAAGAAGTGTGGCGGCCGTGTAGGGTATCGTAGGGCGCCTACCATAATTGCGGCACATTCGGCCGCCGCCACCCTTTTGCTCCGGTTTGAATGCCTATAAGCTCGCAGGCGCTTCAAACTGCCGATATCCGGGAGGACAGGTGAATCAGCGTGCTTTCATTTGCGGACTGTCTGGCCCCGCACTGTCGCCGGGCGAAGCAGACTTCCTTGCCGCCCTGCGCCCCGCCGGCATCATCCTGTTTGCGCGCAATGTGCAAACCCCGGAGCAGGCCGGCCGCCTCATTGCAGACGCGCGGCAAGCGGCCAGGAACGAAATCCTGGTCCTCGTCGATCAGGAAGGCGGCCGCGTCCAGCGCCTCACGGCCCCGCACTGGCCCCGCTACCCCGCCGCGCGCGCCTTTGGCCTCCTCTACGCCAAGGATCGCGAATATGCAAAGCGCGCAGCCTGGCTCAGTGCCCGCGCGATGGCTCACGATCTCCACGCGCTCGGCTTCAACACCACCTGCGCCCCCGTGCTAGATGTGCCGGTGCCCGGCGCGGACAGCATCATCGGCGACAGGGCCTACGGCGAAGACATCCAAACCGTCATCGAACTCGGCGGCGCAGTCGCCGAAGGCCTCCTCGCAGGCGGCATTCTTCCTGTGATCAAGCACATCCCAGGCCACGGCCGCGCCATGGCCGACAGCCACCTCGCCCTGCCCGTGGTGCACACCCCGCTTGATGAACTGCGGGCGTCCGATTTCGCCCCGTTCCGGGCGCTCAATCACCTGCCGATGGCCATGACTGCGCATGTGGTTTTCACCGCAATCGACGCAGAAGCACCCGTCACCGTCTCTGCGAAAGCCATAAACGAGGTGATAGAAAGCCTCATCGGTTTCCATGGCCTCCTGATGTCCGACGACCTTAGCATGCAGGCGCTCTCCGGCACGCTCGAACAGCGCACACGCGCAAGCCTCGCCGCCGGCTGCGATCTGGCGCTGCACTGCAACGGCAGAATGGAAGAAATGTCCGCCGTCGCCTCGGCCACGCCTCCACTCGAAGGCCCGTCGCTGCAGCGCTTCGAAGCAGCACTCGCCGCCCGCAAGGAACCGCAGCCCTTCTCCCGCGAAGAAGCAGAGGATGCCCGCTTGGAAGCACTAGCGGCGCTGGCGTGAATCACTCAGAGTGAGCAGAAGCGTGTCAAGCGGAGAATGCGACGTGAGCCAGGTGGCCCAAGAGGCAGAAGTAATACCGGCGGAACAGGCGCCCAGCGATTGGGAAGCCCCCGAGCGCATGCCCGAAGAGACCGACGACGACGCCCTGGTTCTTTCGCTCGACGGCTTCGAAGGCCCTCTCGACCTCTTGCTCGTCCTCGCGCGCAATCAAAAGGTCGATCTGACCAAGATTTCAATTCTTAAGCTCGCTGAACAATACCTCGTCTATATCGAAGCCGCCCGCGCCTTGCGCCTCGAAGTCGCCGCCGATTACCTCGTGATGGCGGCGTGGCTCGCCTACCTCAAATCGAAACTCCTGCTGCCCGAGAAGGAACAGCCCCAGGACGGCCCGACCGGACAGGAACTCGCCGCCCAGCTCGCCTTTCGCCTGAAGCGCCTCGGAGCCATGCGCGAGGCACTCGCTAGCCTGATGGGCCGTAAGCGTCTCGGCGTCGATATGTTCGCACGCGGCATGCCGGAGGGCGTCCGGGTCGTCAGGTCGAACATCTATTCCGCGAGCATCTTCGACCTGCTCAAAGCCTATACCGCGCAGCGCTCGCGCAACGCCGTCACCGAAGTTAAATGGGGCGGACGCGAAGTCTGGTCCATCAAGATGGCCCGCGAGCGCTTGGCGAGCCTCTTGGGCGGCGAGCCCGATTGGGCCGCGCTCGACAAATTCCTTGAGGAATTCAGTCCGCAGTCCCTGCTCGGCAAGACGGTCACGGCCTCAAGCTTCGGCGCCACGCTGGAACTCGCCCGCGAAGGCTACCTCGAAATCAAGCAGTACCATCCTTTCGGGCCGCTCTACCTCAAATGGCTGAACCGCACGGCTGGGCAAAACGTGGCTGAGGCTTGATACCCGCCGCACGGCAGGCAGCGAATGGGCTTCTTCTGCTCCGGTACTTGGCAGCCTTACCAGTACATGAGCAATCGCCGTGAGCAGAAGTTCTAACGGTGGTCGGAAAAGGTCGCCTGTTGGGGGCAATATGTAAGATGCCGCCTGAGTATTCCTGCTTGCGTCATATTTGGCCCTCGTCGCGGAAAAGAGGTCCCAGAGTTGGCATTTTAGGAATGCATATTTCCAGCGTTGCTGCGTTCTTACAGGATAATTGACCATCAAATGGAAGCAGATGAGAACCATCCCAAGTGTGAAGAGGGGAAATGTTCCAAACTAGCGCCGAGGCCAAATGAATTGCATCGCCCGCGCCCTTAAAACCGACCAGTGACCTGCGCAAACCGCGAGCCTTCCTACCTATTTCCATGTCGACTGGAATTAGCTTAATGAACGGCTGCTCAATAACGTCTTTGATCTTATCCAAATTTTCGTCATCAAGCGGCGGCGGCGAGTTACCTTCGCTCGCTAATCTGAAAACTTCAACGTAGGCGACAGCAGAGGTCCATATTTCTATCAACCCGGCCTGGGCTTGGTTATAGATGTGCTGCAGCGGAGCGATTTTTGCTGGTTCGGCGTTTATTAAGCCGAGCCAAGCGCATGAATCCCAATAAACCCTATTAAGATCAGGCATTTGAATCGCCCCAAGCTTCATCAAGAAAATCTACAGGAGAAAAACCATTTACATGTCTGCCTTCCCGAATATCGGCCACATCGAGACGTTGGGATTTGATTTCCACAATATCTTCAACATCCACCTTAAGCAATTCTCCGCTACTGCCGTAATGGAGACAGCCTCTTACAAGGACTCTTTGGCCACCCCACGCTTCTTTCCAAGCATGCCCTCCACCAATCCTTTCCGCTATTTCAGGACGCAAAACACATTTGATCTCGCGGCCAGATAAGCGGGTTCTCAAAGCGAAGGCAGGTTTGTTGTAATACGTCACAACACCAATTACATTACCTTCGACCGAGCCATATTCCGTTCGAGTCAAGTCATCCTCGGCAGCCGCCTCCGCAGCTCTTGCTTCAAGAAATCCGACACCCTTCAAAGCCGCTCGATGATCAATCACTACTGCGGGCGTGTCATCATCGAAGCGGACATCCGTCCGCCCAATACCGTTAAGATTACGCTTTAGAATTCTCCGAATGATTGTTTCTGCATCCTGATCGATCCAGGAGGCCTTGTCTCGTCCATACACAATGCCAGACAGGCCTTCCCCTAGCGCCGCCTTAACTAGGCACGCCTCTTTCTCGATTGAGCCCGATGGATCGGCTGAAACTGCGGTTGCCAAGACCGTGAAAGGAGAGTTTGTGGAAGCTCGCTCGAAGTCTCCACACTATTTGTTTGGAACCAATTCTCTGCGCTTCCGCCTTGCCAAGCAAAGCAAATGTGTCCAATACCTGTTGCATGGCATCAGACACAGTAAGATTGTCCACATCGGCGCCCGATGGGTAAACGACGACCGTTACTGTTTCAGTTTTGGTCATACATCCTCATCTGACCGCCGTTTGACGAGCCGGGCGGGCCAATCCAGTGTCCCTCTTGTCAAACAGCGCCTCTCGGCCCTTTGCCTATCGTTAGCCCCAAGTTCCATTCGGTATTATGCCTGAAATCAATCTCCACTAAATAGATATATAAGTGATTCTCGAAGCAGTGCCGATAGACACTATTCATACCACGTTTAGGCAAGCTGAGGTAGCTTCCAAGCCTGTCGACACCTGTCGACATGGAAGGGCCATAAACCTGTTGACGAGCGCCACTCACTTCGCGCTCCCGTCTCCGAATTACCGCCACCTTTGCGGAGGCTCGCACGGTAATTCGGAGACATAAGGGACACTAGCGTTCCCTCTCCCATGGGAGAGGGACAAGGCTGCGGATGTTGGGAAGGTGCCCTCTGGCGAAAGCCGCCATTGGGCCCTAAGGTTGGCGGCAGCTTTCTCTATCCATGCAGGGTTCCATGCTGTTCCGCCTTCCCAACAAAATGATCGCTGCCTATTGGCGGCTGACGCGCGGCGCGACGCTCGGCGCGCAAGGCGCCGTCATCGGCCAGGACGAAAGTGTGCTGCTCGTGCGCCATACCTACCGCCCCGGCTGGCATTTCCCGGGCGGCGGTATCGAATGGCGCGAAACAGCCGAAACCGCGCTTGGCCGCGAACTGATGGAGGAGGCGGGCGTGATCGTGAAAGGCCCCCCGCAATTCCACGGCCTGTTTGCGAACTTTGCCTGGCTCCCGAGCGACCACGTAGCTCTGTTTGTCGTGCGCGAATGGGAGCGCCCCCAAATACCGCCCCCAAACCGGGAGATCCTGGAAAGCCGCTTCTTCCCGCGCGACAAGCTGCCGGCGGATGTGAAGCCTGCCGTCACGCGCCGCTTGAGCGAGATTTTCGACGGCGCCCCGATAGTGACCTACTGGTAGCGCTCGCCGCCCGCTACCAGTCGCTTTCTGACGCGTAAGGGCGGCTCCAAAGCGTAACGTGCAGAAGCACCGCCTTGCACCACGCCCCGTGCATCGCCTCGGCATCCTGTGCGCTGTCACCCTTTGCCGCCAGAAATGGCTTCACCCTGTCGTTGATTACCGCGGTGAAGGCAATCACGTATCGCAACGGGATATGAGGAACCGCATTTGCCGCATCGGCCGCATTCTTCTTCAGATGCGTGTGCCGGCTGCCAATTTCGTGCTGATAATCGAGCCATGCCCCGTCATAAGGACGGCGGCACACATCCAAAATCCATTGCTGGAAGCGCTGCGCCACCCTCGCTTTGTAATTCTCGTCGGGCCTGCCTTCCTTCGACCAATAATAGCGCGCAAGGTGCGGATTGGCGGCGATGACTTCGCGCCAGGCGCCTACCACTGCAGCCGTTTGGTCCTCAAGCACGCTACCGGCACGCCGGAGCCAAGCGATATCGGCCTCTGTTAAGTCCACTGTCCGCTTTAGAAGCTCCAGCTCTTCAACGGACACCGGAGACGCAGGCATATCGCTCGAACCGTATTGATAGCCGGCGATTTCTTTTTCCATTTTGCGCATCCTCCATTTCCTGGTTTGGTGCGCCAGCTTAGCACATAAGTAATTGATGCCGTAGCGCCGGCGCTATTCCAGCGTGCGGCGATTTGTGTCATTCAATCCCATTAGGCAAACATAATCTCGACGAATTTATTCTGTAGTCGGTAAGATGTGTTGTGGGGACTTTGAGTAAAGAGCCATGAAACCGCAATCTAGAAAAGTGCTTTCTTTTGGCGATATTTACAAGCAGCTTCAGGCGCTTCGCGATTCCGTGGCGGAGTTCAAGGAGTTGAGCGCCCAGAGCAAGCAACTTTTGGAAACTGCGCCCGAATTGAATGCCGTGTGCAATTGCGCAGCCGCATTGGAATCCGCGGCGGCCCCCCTCGTGGATTTGCACCTGGACCCGCGTTGCGTTCAGTGCGGCACCAAGCGATCACGCCAGATGCCTGCCTTTGGCTGCTCCGCACTCGCCAAGGCCTACCTGAAATTTAAGATCGTCGAGGCCTTGCAGCCTCACTCTGCCTACAAATGCGACGACGGCTTCCAGCCGCTGTATATTGTCCGTGGGCTAAAGTTCGATGACGAACGCAGGGGCCGCAAGCTTCTTGCAGAGTTCCGCGGCCGTGAAATTCCGATTATGCCGATTATCGCCGACCTCGTAGACAAAGGCATTGTCGTCCAGACGGTTTACGAGGCCTGCAACGGCGACATTATGCTTGGACTGCCCGAATATCTGCCCCTGCGCAAGGAAGCTCACCTGGAGCGGATAGCGATCATCGAGGGCCTCGCGAAAAAATACCGGCACGCCGTTGGGTGGAATGAGGACGGAACCGGCTGGCTCACACCTCCCAAGCGGGATTATGCCGGGATACGCGGGTCGGTTTGGGACTTGCTGTCTTACCTTCACGCAATCGAAGTCATCGCCGGAGAGCCCCCGCGCTCGCTGAATTAGCCGGTTGGCGCCAAGCTCATATCAGCTTCGCAATCTCCTCTGCATTTCGCGGCTTAACGGCTGGACCAGTTCGGCGTTGTACGCGCCGGATGGCAGCTGCTGTGCGTAAGCGTAGAACTGTTGGCTCGCGACCGCGTAGGCGAGCGACTTCGCGGCGGGCGAACCGGCCGCCGTCACCGGATCGATATCGGTCGCGAAGATGGAAATCGTATCGTCGCTGTTGCGGACGATATCGAACATGCGGAACATCTGGGGAAAGTCTCGCAACGAGGCCGTCTCGATCTCCCAGAAGCCAAGTTCGGGGTAGGTGGGATCGGGCGATGGGAACGGGGTCACGCAGTTTAAGTGGCGGTGTCCCGCGATCCACATTATGAGGTTCGAGTATTGGTGCAGCTTGGCGATCAGCTGCGTCTCGGATACATAGGCGGCGGAACTCCAGCCGACAGAGTTCGATGGCGGCGCGACACCGATTGGCACATGCGCGGCGATGATCATGAGCTGCCCCGCCGCCTGTCCGCTGTCGAGTTCCTTGACCAGCCAGTCGTATCGCTTCTTGTCGAGCGAGCCATGCGCGTAACCGGGCGAACTGGTATCCGTTTGGGGCGGGTTGGGATCGCTGTCCGTCTGGGTATCGTCGAGCACGATAACCTTGAGCGGCAACCTCGCCTTCGGAACAAAGCTGTAGCAGGCAAAGTCGTTGCCGGCGCATGCCTCCGAGAACCCGTGGCCCACTGGATTCGATGCCGTGTTGAAGAATTCCTGTATCCACTCCTTGCGCCGGAGCGAACGGCGGCGCAGATCGGCGGCAACTTTCGGAGGCTTCGAAAAGCCGCCAACCGGCCCTGCGCCTATGACGGTGCCGTAAGGCGTCGCGCCGTCAAGCGAGCCCATGTAGTAGGTGCGTTGGTTGATGCCGTTGGCGGGGTCGGTGAAGATATCGCCGAGCGCGAGGACCGCCGTGCCGGTATAAACCTGCCGCAGGTAATCGTTGACCGGGTACGACCCCATCCAGAAGTGATCGTGGTTGCCGACGGCTTGTACCACTTGATTGCCCTATCGAGCCCGGCCGCTTGGTAAGGCTTCTGATAGTCGATGGTCGCCGCGCCGGCATGCACCCCGGAACTCGGGGGGATGACCTGGCCATCGAGCACGCCAATGTACCATCGCAGCTCGTTGTACTGTGTGTTGTTGCAGACGTCGCCGAGCGAGATGCCGAAATCGACCGGCTGCCGCTCGTGAATGGTGTTGATCGTCCGCACCGCGGCGTCGAGCACCTGCGTCGATGCCAGCATGACCGGCGAATATCCCCCCCACACGCCGTCCTCGATCCCGAGATAGATGGCTGACGAGGGCGATTCCTTGTCGCAGATATGAATGTCGGTGATGGTGAAGAAGCGCAGCAGCGGCGCCGCCATCTTGCAGAAAGCGCTGGTATACGATGGAGGCATCAGATCGAGCCGCCTCACGTAATCGAGGCCGGCGCCGTAGTGCCAGGCTCCATAGCCATACTGAGCATACTTCGCCACTTCATCCACTTGGATTGTGACCGAAGGTTTCGATTCCGGTATCACCGTCCGGTCGAGCGTCGTCGCGACGCCAGGGAAAGCCGGGATGGCTCTGGCGTAAGAAGGAGTGGCGGTGCCGGGTACGAAGGAGGAAGCTACCAGAGCTGCGGCGCCTTTACCGAAGCGGCGCCGTGAAATCGTGGCCATGGCTTTATACCTTTGCTGTTGGCACACTCCACCATAGGTTGTATCGCGGACGGTAGCCGCGAATGCTTTCCAGACGGTTAATGGAATGAATAGGAAAAGGCCGTTGCCGGCGCGGCAGCCAGTCCGCCTACTCCGCAGGACTGCGTTCGCTGGCCATGGCGGGCGATGTTTCCCGATGCGTGGGCTGAGCGCCCGACAGCCAGTTCTGCAACTTATCCAGGTAGAGATAGATCACCGGCGTGGTGTAAAGCGTCAACACCTGGCTCAGCGCCAAGCCGCCCACCATGGCATAGCCCAAAGGCTGCCGCAGTTCCGAGCCCGTACCGGCCCCCAGCATGAGCGGCAAGCCGCCAAGCAGTGCCGCCATGGTTGTCATCAGGATCGGCCGGAACCGCAAGAGCGCCGCCTCCTTGATCGACTCCTCCGGATCGAGTCCCCGTTCGCGTTCCGCCTGGATGGCAAAGTCCACCATCATAATCCCGTTCTTCTTCACGATGCCGATCAGGAGAATGATGCCGATAATGCCGATCACCGACAGATCGAAGCCGAATATCATCAGCATCACGAGCGCGCCGACACCCGCGGACGGCAGGGTGGACAGAATGGTCAGCGGATGGATGAAGCTCTCGTAGAGCATACCGAGAATGAGGTAGATCACAACCAGAGCCGCCAGGATCAAGAGCGGCGTGGACTTGAGCGAAGCCTGGAACGCCTGCGCGTTGCCCTGGAAGCTGCCCACGATGGTGTCCGGCGCACCGATGTCCTTCATGGCGCCTTGGATCGCGGTCACGGCGTCGCCCAGCGATACGCCGGGCGACGTGTTGAAGTAGATAGTTGCCGCGGGGAACTGGGCCTGGTGGTTGATCGAAAGGAAGCCCGCCTTCTTGGTATTGAAGCTCGCGAGCGTGGACAACGGAACCATCTGCCCAGTCGCTGGCGCCTTGACGTAGATTTTGGAAAGCACGCCGGCGATGCCCTGCAGCCCGGGCAGGATCTCCAGCACGACGTTATAGGTGGATAGCTGCGTATAATATTGCACCACCTGCCGCTGGCCGAGAGCGTCGTTGAGCGTATCGTCGATGACCTGCGGCGTAATTCCGTAGCGCGCGGCGCGGTCCCGGTCGATGGTGACGGTGAGCGTCGGGCCGTTGACCAAGAGGTCCGTGGAAACATCGGCGAGGATGGGCAGCGTCTTCAGCTTTGCGAGCGCTTTCGGCACCCATTCATTCAACTCGTCCAGGCTGGCGTCCTGCAGGGTATATTGATAGAGCGCCCGCGAGAGCCGCGCGCCCACGGTGATATCCTGGGCGGGCGACAGATACGCCGCAGCCCCCCGGACTTCGCGCGAGTTGCGGCCGGAGCCGGTCGATCACGCCCTGGGCGTCGGTGGACCGCTCGCCGCGCGGCTTCATGGTGATGAATAGCCGGCCGGAATTGAGCGTGTATCCCGGTTGCGCGCCGATGAACGAGCCCACCGTCTCCACATCGGGGTCTTTCGCGACGATCCCGGCAAGCGCCGCCTGCTGCCGCGCCATCTCCGGATAGGCGATATCCTGCGGCGCATCCGTGACCGCGAAGATGATGCCCGTGTCCTGGACCGGGAAAAAGCCCTTCGGCATGATGATGTAGAGGAAGACCGTAAGCCCGGCCGTGCAGAAGAAGACCATCAGGGTGATAAAGCGATGCTTGAGCGCAATCGTAAGTGTCCGCTCGTAGCCCGATGTGAGCGCGTGGAAAAAGCCGCCGATTTTGCGGTTAAGCCATCCGGGATGCGCCTCTTCCCCGGACTTCAGGAAGCGCGAGCAAAGCATCGGCGTCAGCGTCAGCGATACAAACAGCGAAACGCCGATAGTCGCCGTGACCGTCATCGCGAATTCGCGCATCAGCCGCCCGATGATGCCTTCCATCAGCAGCAGCGGAATGAACACCGCCACCAGCGACAGGCTGATCGAAAACACCGTAAACCCGATTTCGCCCGCCCCCTTGAGCGCGGCCTCATACGGTTCCACGCCCGCCTCTATATGCCGGTAAATGTTCTCGACCACGACGATGGCGTCGTCCACCACGAAGCCGACCGCGATGGTGAGCGCCATCAGGGAAAGATTGTCGAGGCTGAACCCCAGCATGTACATGATGCCGAATGTGCCGAGCAGCGTAATCGGCACGACCGCGCTCGGTATCAGCGTGGCGCGCAGGTTTCTGAGGAACGCGAGGATCACCAGCACCACGAGCACGATGGTGAGCAGCAGCGTGAATTCGACGTCGAGCACCGATGCCCGGATTGTCACGGTGCGGTCGCTGATCACATCCACGTTCACGCCTGCGGGGATCACGCCCCTGAGCTTCGGCAGCGCGGCATAGATGCCCTGCACGGTCTCGATGACGTTGGCGCCGGGCTGCTTGAACACGACCAGCAGCACGCAGGGCTTGCCCGACGAACTCGCTCCGAGCATGTAGTTTTCCGGACCCGCGACCGCCTGCCCTACGTCTTTGACGCGGATCGGCGCGCCCTGCTTGTAGGCCAGGATGATATTGCCGTAATCGCCAGCCTTCATGATCTGGTCGTTGGCCGCGACCGTAAAGCTTTGCACCGCGCCGTTGATCGTACCCTTCGCCGAATCCGTCGTGATGGTGCCGAGCACGCCGCGTACATCCTCCAGGGTGAGGCCACGCGACGCCAGCTTCTCAGGGTCCACCTGTACCCGCACGGCGGGCTTCTGCTGGCCGCCAATCGCGACAAAGGACACGCCCCGGATCTGCGAAATCTGCTGGGACAGGATATTCTCGGCGTAGTCGTCCGCTTCGGTCAGCGGCACGGTATCGGATGTCACCGCCATAATGATAATCGGCGGATCGGCTGGGTTGTATTTGCGGTATGAAGGCGGCGCGGTCAGGTTCGTAGGCAGCCTCTTCCCCGCCGCGGTAATCGCAGCCTGCACGTCTTGCGCCGCCGCGTCGATGTTCCGGTTCAGCTCGAACTGGATCGCGATCTGCGTATTGCCGAGCGTGTTGATCGAAGTCAGCTGTGTCACGCCCGCGATCTGGCCGAATTGCTGCTCAAGCGGGTTTGCGACCGCCGATGCCATCGTCTCGGCGCTGGCGCCCGCCAGCTGTACCGAAACCTGGATTGTCGGGAAGTCGACCTGCGGAAGCGGCGCGACTGGAAGATAGAAGAACGCAGCAACGCCTGACAGTGCAAAGGCTGCCATCAGGAGCGTGGTGGCAATGGGCCTCCTGATGAAGGGCGCGGCAATATTCATGACCGTCCGCCCGTCTCGCTGACTGCAACCGGCTGAGCATCCGTCTTGATAGGCTTGTTCGGCTGCAGCCGGTAGTAGTTGGACATGATTACCTGGTCGCCCTCGGCCAGCCCCTTCTCGACAGCGGTGACGTTTTCATACGCCGGCCCCATCTCGATAGGCTGCATGACCGCCCGCTGCTCCGGTGAGGCGAGCCAGACGTAAACGCCGTTCGGCCCGCGCTGAATGGCGGTGGTTGGCACGGCGATGACATCCCGCTTCACGGCCGTTTGCACCTGGACCGGCGTATATTGCCCAGGCCACAGCGCCTCGTCCTCGTTCTCGAAGACCGCCTTGAGCCGGATCGTGCCCGTGGCCTGATCGACCAAATTGTCGATCACCGCAAGCTTGCCTTTGGCAATCGGCTTGGTTCCGTCTTGGTCATAAGCAACGACCGGCACGTCACCCGCAGTTTGCGCTGCGCGGACCGCCGCGAGTTGTGCTTCGGGCAGCGTGAACACCACCGTGATCGGGGTCTGCTGCGTGATCGTGGCGATGAAGGAGGTGGCGTCGTTGGCCCGCACGATATTGCCCGGATCTACGGCGCGAAAGCCGATGCGGCCGGCAAAGGGAGCGGCAATCGTGGTGTAGCTGAGATTGGTCTCGGCCGTCTTGATCGCCGCTTCGTCCGCCTGGATAAGCGCGCGGTCCACCCCAGCCTTCGCCGTAAGCTGATCGACCGATTGCTGGGTTGCGAATTTCTGCAGGGAAAGCGACTGGGCGCGTTCGAAGTCTTTGAGATCGCTGACGAGCTGCGCCTCGTCCTGCGCCTTTTTTGCCTTCGCCTGATCGAGCGCCGCTTGATAAAGCCTCGGATCGATGACGGCGAGCACGTCGTCTTTCCCGACCCGCTGGCCTTCCTGGAAGTTCACCCGGTCCAGCGTGCCATCGACCCGGCTTCGCAATTGCACCGTATTGAGCGCCTGCACCACGCCTATGCCGGAAAGCATCACCCGGATGTCCTGCCTGACGGCACTGGCCGTAGACACCGCTATAGGCTGCACGGATGCGGTCTTCGTTTTCGCTGCGGGCGCGAAATGCCAAATGTAGCCGGCAATGCCCAACAGGATGCACAGGGCGGCAAGCAGCACTCGAAACATTCGCTACCTCACAACAGCTTCGGATGCGCCCGGCGCAGCCGGAGAAAACCGTCAAACCGGCAGAGGACTAGTTCAGTTAGCGTCCTTTGACCAGGGGGCAACGCCGGCACAGCATAGGCGCGGAAGGTTAATCGAAAGTCAGGAGCCCTGGTAGCCTTGGTTGAGAATATGGCGTAAATGATGGAAAGAGGTAAGGCCATGCGTTCGCCTGAAGGCGCCCTAATTGTAACGGTTTGCACCTCCGGTTGCGGCGGATTGCCTCGAAGTGGAGGCTTTCCGGGCAGGTAGTAAATCCTGTTCGATCACCGGCAACCGGTTGTGACAAAGCTGCTGGCGGAATTGCGCAAGAGGTGGCGGCGTTCATGTTTGGAGGGGGACAGGCATGCTCAGGGCCTTGGTGGCGGATGCCGCCTTCATAGCATCGCTCTTTGTGGAGGTCTTGGCCTCGCTTTCGCTGCTTCAATCCGTGGACGCGATCGCGTTGCGCGAGGAATTCGCTCCTTTGCTGGCTTCCTATAACGCCAAGCTGGCGCCATTTCTTGCCGCGGGCGCGAATTTGGTGTGGCACCCCGCCCCGCAATGGTTCGTCGATGCCACGGTTCTTGCTGCGATCCTCTTCTTCCTGTTCTTCATAGCGCAGGCCAGAAAAGCGATGGCGCCGTACGAGCCGGCGGAGAAACTCACCAATATCGAGGCGGCCGTCGATTGGCTGCTGCCCGTGATGTTCTGTGCAGCGGGCGCTCTCATTCTCGGGCCGACCCTGCTGCCGTTCCTGACCCTTCCCGCCGCCCTGTTCCTGGGAGTCAGGCGGCTTGCTGGCAGGCCCAGCCGGTTTGAACTGTCGCGCAGCTACTACGTCAATCTACTCTGCCTCGGTGCTGCCCTTGGACTGGTTGTCATGCAACAGCGCTGATAATTGCGATGTATCCGCGCTGCCGCACAGTCTGAAATGGCCCGGGATTATGAAATCTTTTTATTATAATTGTTGGTTGCGCCAGCAATATTTGGATCATGTTCTTGTTTACGCGGCCTTAAACGCCTCGGGTGTAACAGTAACTCCTATGCCAGGCAGCGCCCTGTTTTATAAAGACGCCCCTGAAGCTGTCCCGATTTGGCGGCGCGCGGGAGCGAACAGCGCCAGGAAGGAAACGCGTTATGCCTTTCGTAAATTGGTCGAGTGAATTTAGCGTCGGCATCGAGGAGTTCGACGACGAACACAAGAAGCTGCTTCAGCTTATCAACGACCTGTACGATGCGGTGCAAGCAGGGAGCGGCCGGGAAACCCTCGGCAAGGTCTTGGATGGGTTGATAAGTTACGTCAGTTATCACTTCGCGCACGAAGAGGAGGTTTTTCAGGCCACCAATTACCCAGGCACTGAAAGGCACCGGCTGCAGCATCGGGCTTTGACGACAACCGTCGCGGAAATCTACGACGACTTCAAGTTGGGCGCTTCAACCACGATGCCCCAGCAAGTCTTGGAGTTTTTGAAGAACTGGCTTTACGACCACATCTTGGGGTCAGACCGGGCTTTCGGCCTGTATTACAAGTCGTGCGGGATTGACGCCGAACCGCAGATTCGCCAGGCGAGCGGTTTCTAACCGGTGTGGGTGGCAGTCGCTCCTCCAGCAGCAGGGGGTGGGGCGGTGGGGCCGGGAAGGGATAAGCCCCCGCCAGACGCGTTCGTCTGGCGGTTCGCTGTTGTGCTATTCGCTAATCTGCTGAAGCCTTCGTCCGGGGACTGAACCGCTCGCATGAGGCCATTGCCGTTAGATAGATGCCATGTTCAGCGCAGATGCCATCGTCCTTGCGTACCGACGCATAGCCTGAACTGAGCGACGTGAGCCCCTTGAAGGTAGCTTCTATATATTCCGGCGAGTTGCAGAAGTGGCGGCAAGCCACGCACCGCACCTCGCCCGATACCGTTTTGCCGGTCATGGAACCGCCCTACTGACCTAAGTTCGCCCAGTGGGTGCCGAACACGATGACCGAGAGTATGTAGCCAAGCACCACATTGACCACGACGCCGCCTGAGAAGGCCAGGAACGGCTTAGTGCCGGCGGAGGCAAGCTCGCGGAACCGCGTCGTCAGACCGATGGAAAAGAAGCAGAAGATGAAGGCCCAGGTGCGCAGATCCTTGATCGGAGCCACCATCTTGGGCGCCACGATCTTGTTGAAGTCCGCCATCGAGTAGCTGGATGCCACAACTGTCACCAAAATCGATGCCAGAATGAAGCCGATCACGAATTTCGGGAACCGCCACCAGATTTCAGCCGCCTGCGGCTTGGCTCCGCCCGGCGCCGCTTCCCATTGCGTGGTGGCGATGATGGCCAGCACGAACGCCCAGATGCCGATCCAGATGTCGCGGCCGACAACCTTCATCAGCGTAAATGCCTGCACCGCCTGTTCTGCGGTGCCGTTGATGCCTGCCACATGGCCTGCCAGATTGCCGTAGGACTGTGCTGCGGCGAGACCGGCCGCATCGGCGAACTCGGACGTTCCGATCCACGCGCCCGCAACACCGGTCGGCAAACCGAGAAAACGGGATACCAGCGGCAGCAAGAAGATCATGACGATGGCGTAGATGATAACCAGCGTGATCGCAATCGGCGCATGCTCCTTCTTGGCGCCGACGGCGCCGGCTATGGCAATGGCGCCCGAGACACCGCAAACCGCGCCGCCAACGCCCATGGTGGCCGCGAGCCGCCGGTCGAGATTATAGCCGCGCGCCAAATAGAAGATAGTCAGGAAGGTGACGATGGACACCACGGAAGCCTGGAAGATCGCCACCGGCCCAGCCCACACGATGAGGGTGAAAGGCAGCGTCGCACCCAGCAGCACGATACCGGTCTTGATGTAGTACTCGACCCGGAATCCCGTATCCATCCAGCGCGGCAGGCCGATCGTGTTCGAAATCAACATTCCAAGGGCCAATGCGACCAACGGCGGCTCCAGATTGTAGGCATGGGCCTGATCCCAGGCGCCGATCATGAAGATGATGATCGACATCACGTAAACGAAGATAAATGACGGAATGTACTCGCTGAGTTTCATTCCCATGATGTGCACGCTGACTGAGAAGATCAGCAGCCAGAGGACAAACTGGGCGGCGTATTGCGTGATGTGCTCGGAGAAATGGCTGATTAGTCCGCCGAATGTGGACCATTTCGCCGGCGTGATAGCGATCCACTTGATCGTGCTATCGTTTACGAAGAACAAATAGGCGACGACAACAATGGCCAGCCCGAGCCAGACTGCCCACCAATCCTCTTTGAGGTAAAATTCGCTGAGAAGAGACCGGCGTCCAGAGCCGGCCTCCGCTGCTTCCATGGTAGCCATATTATTCCCCTCTTCCCGTTATATCATCCCGCAGCCTATCGCAAAGCCACCCGGCTTGGCAACTCTGCGCAAAAATATTTCAAGCACGCGAACCATTTACAAATATCCTAATCTTTATAGATATCACTGTAAACGCGCGCGTTGGCGCAGGGGTAGGGTTCCTCGCGAAAGGACGGCCGGCAGCGCTGGAAGACGGCAACTTCATTGCGAGCGGAGCGAAGCAATCCAGGGTGAGAATGCGTGGCTTCTGGATTGCTTCGGTCTGGCCAATGCACGTGGGCCGAAAGCTATAGCTTTGGATTCATCTGTGAACGAATTACGCTTGAATCTCCGGGACTTGCCCCGGGTTAATGGCCGGCAGCGCCGAAAGGAGCTTCGGCACGAGCGGAAGCAAGTCGTGGATGCGGTTGCTTGTCGCCCTGAGCACCGCGATGGCGAACGGACGCTGGCGCAAGTCCTGCTGAAATTGCAGGTTCTTGTCCACCGTCACCAGGAGATCGAACCGGTCTCCCATCGCGTCAAGCAACTCGCCATCGGAAAGGGCCGCCCATCCAAGATGAACGACGCTCGACACCTCGTGTCCGGTCAATGCCGCCCCGAGCCGCCAAGGAACACAATTGTCGAGCAATATCCGCAAATCTAAGCGGCCTCGGCCTTGGCGAGAAGCGCGGACCGGGCACTTTCCAGCACTGCGACGGCGTGTTCCCGGCTGACGTTCGGGAAATCGAGCAGGAATTCGTCGAGAGGATCGCCGGCTTCCAAATAGTCGAAAAGCGCCTGCACCGGCACGCGGGTGCCAGTGAACACGGGCGCTCCAGAGAGCCGCTGCGGCGAAACGGTGATGAGTGGGCTGGGTAACGGCATCTCAGAAATGTATCACATACAAGATTGAAGCCAAAGTGCCATGAGCGGCAACGGTGGCGAGGCAGATGCTGTCTGTTTTTCCCGATCCGCCTCGCAAGACATATTTCCACCGGTTGTGCCGTTACGTTGGTCGTCATTCCCGCGAAGGCGGGCCGTGAGCGGAGCACCGCTTACGAGGCTGTTGTCAGTTGGAACAATTATGTTGAGACGTTAGTCGCTGATAACGTTGCTAATGGCGGTGTTATTGATAGCGTTAAAGATGCTAATAGCGCTACTATGAACATAAATATCAATATTCATACTAGGAGTGTTATGGGTATGGATAATAGTATCGCTAATATTGTTTTGGATGAAATGAATAGCAACTACTGGCGCCTTGCGCCGATGCTTGAATTTTCTGAATATTTTTCTTGCGCGCCGTGTGCGGATCTCTGTATATCTTGCTGAAGAGGCTTGGCGAGGCGTCCGGGCAATAAATGCGGCCCAATGATGCCGCCGATCCAGTTTGGCTGGATGAGATCAAGAAGCAAAGTCTCTCTGGGTTCGGGGAACTTATGGACCGAACCAAAGACCGGGAATGAGCGGGAGAGCCTCGCTCAGAAATAGAAAAGGACGGCTTCCGAGGGCCGTCCTTTTCATAAACTCAACCCCAACAAGCCTGCGCAGGCCAAAAGGAGGTAAGCAGTGTGGCAACCTGCCTGTAGATTACCGGCGGCGTAACCGCCAGAGCGGCTGCCAAGGGCGGTTTACATCGCCCTTGGTCCTTATACCTTGATTTGTGAACTCAGAGCGTGAAAAAAAATCGGCTAACCGTTTGAAATCCGTAACAGAGCTTGTTCCGACGTGATAAATGGATTCCCGCCTTCGCGGAAATGACGCTGCGAAGTCTTCCCCGAGCCCACAATTTCGATTTTTTCACACACTCTCAGTTTCATCCAGAAGGGCCGGCCCCGGCGGCCGGTGCGGAACTCGCGATGACGCGTTGCCAGCGTGGCCTCTACGCCGCGAATGTCTTGAGCGTGCGGTGGTCCAGGGCGGCGGCGATGAGGGCCTTGGTGTAATCGGTCTTGGGATGCTCGAAGATTTCGGCGGTTGGGCCTTCCTCGACCACGACGCCGTTTCGCATCACCATCACGTAGCTCGCCAGCGCGCGCATGACCTTGAGGTCGTGGCTGATGAAAAGGTAGGCGAGATTGCGCTTGTTCTGCAGATCGCGCAGAAGGTCGACGATCTGCGCCTGCACCGACACATCGAGCGCGCTGGTCGGCTCGTCGAGCATCAGAAACTTCGGCTGCAAAATCATCGCCCGCGCAATCGCAATGCGCTGCCTCTGCCCGCCTGAGAATTCGTGCGGATAGCGGTCCTGCCATTCGGGATCGAGCCCCACCTCGGTCATGGCCGCCGAGACATGCCCCCGCCGCTCTTCCTCCGTAAGCTCCGGCTGCTGGATCAGCAAGCCCTCCTCGATGATCTGCCCCACCGAAAGCCGTGGCGAAAGCGAGCCGTAGGGGTCCTGGAACACGATCTGCATCTCGCGGCGCAGCGGGCGCATCCCGGCCGAATTGAGCCCGTCGATCCGCTGGCCAACATAGGCGATCGGCCCCTCGCTCGAGACGAGGCGCAGGAGCGCCAAGCCCAGCGTCGTCTTGCCGGAACCTGACTCGCCCACGATGCCAAGCGTCTGCCCACTGCGCAGCTTGAAGGAAACGCCATCCACGGCCTTGATGTGTGAAACGGTGCGGCGGAGGAAGCCCTGCTTCACCGGAAACCAGACCTTGAGCTTGTCCGCCTCCAGGATCACCGGCGCGGTGCCGTCGAACCGCGGCGGCTCGCCCTTCGGCTGCGCGGCCAGGAGCTTCTTGGTGTAGTCATGCTTGGGCGCCGTGAAGACCTCTTCGGCAGGCCCGCGCTCCACGATCTCGCCGTCCTTCATCACGCAGGTGCGGTTCGCCATCTTCCGCACGATGCCGAGATCGTGCGTGATGAGCAGCATCGCCATATTCAATTCGCGCTGCAGGTCCTTCAGAAGATCGAGGATTTGCGCTTGGATGGTCACGTCGAGCGCCGTCGTCGGCTCGTCGGCGATGAGCAGATCGGGCTCGTTCGCAAGCGCCATCGCGATCATGACGCGCTGCCTCTGCCCGCCCGACAACTGGTGCGGATAGGCCGAAAGCCGGCTCTCCGCGTCGTGGATGCCCACCTTCGTGAGTAGTTCGAGCGTCCGCGCCCGCGCCTCCCCGTTCGAAAGCCCGCGATGGACCTTCAACACCTCGCTCACCTGGTTTTCAACCGTATGCAGCGGATTGAGCGAAGTCATCGGCTCCTGGAAAATGATGGAGATGCGGTTGCCGCGGACATGCCGCATCTCCAATTCCGAAGCACGAAGCAAGTCCTTGCCATCGAGCAAAATTTCACCGGTGGGATGCTGCACGTCCCCTGGCAAGAGGCGCAGGATCGACAACGCGGAAACCGTCTTGCCAGAGCCCAACTCCCCTACAAGCGCGACGGTCTCGCCCTTCTTGACATCGAAGGAAACGCCGCGCACCGCGAGCACGCCCGGCGCCGAGGCAGGAAAGCGCACGCTCAAATTTTTGACTTCAATCAGCGAGGCCATTGCGGGCGTTCCTCTTATAACGCGGCGTGATCGGACATGGTCTTGCGCGGATCGAGTGCATCGCGGACGGCTTCGCCCACGAACACGAGAAGGCTCAGCATGGTGCCGATCACGAAGAATGCGGTAAGGCCAAGCCACGGCGCCTGCAGGTTCTGCTTGCCCTGCTGCAGGAGTTCGCCGAGCGACGGCGATCCCGGCGGCAGGCCGAAGCCCAGATAATCGAGCGCGGTCAGCGACGCGATAGCGCCGTCCAGAATAAACGGCAGGAAGGTCACGGTCGCAATTGTCGCATTCGGTAGCAGGTGTTTGAACATGATCTGCCGGTTGGACAAGCCCAGCGCCCGCGCGGCCCGCACATATTCGAAGTTCCGTCCGCGCAGGAATTCGGCGCGCACCGGTCCTACGAATGCGGTCCATTCGAACAGCAGCATGATCGCAAGCAGCGTCCAGAAACTCGGTGCGAAAATCGCGGACAGAATCAGGAGGATATAAAGCCGCGGCAGCGAACCCAGGATTTCGATGAAGCGTTGCAGCAGAAGATCGGTCCAGCCGCCGAAAAAGCCCTGCACCGCGCCGGCCGTTACGCCAACAAGCGCCGAGAAGACGGTCAGCATCAGCCCGAACAGCACGGAAATGCGGAACCCGTAGATCACCCGCGCCACCACATCGCGCCCCTGGTCGTCGGTGCCCAGCGGATTTTCCCATGAAGGCGGTGCGGGGGCGGGCACCGGCAAATCGCGCCGGATCGTGCGGTAATTGTAGGGGATGAGCGGCCAGATTATCCACCCGCCCTTTTCGTGGATGAAGCCCTGTACCACCGGATCGCGGTAATCGGCCTCCGTCTCGAATTCGCCGCCGAACTGCTTCTCGGTGTACATCTTGAAGATCGGCACATAGAACGCGCCGTCGTACTTCACGAGGAATGGTTTGTCGTTCGCGATGAACTCGGCGAACAGCGTGATCAAGAATAGCGCCGTGAAGACGATGAGGCTGTAATAACCGCGCTTGTTGGCTTTGAAGGTGCGCACCCGCCGGGCATTGAGCGGCGAAAGCTTGAACCGCGGCCGGGCAACCGGCGCGGCGTTGGGTGAGACGGCGGAATGGTCTACTTTTGTGTCCATCGCTAGACCTCCCGCGTGTCGAAATCGATCCGGGGATCGACCCAGGTGTAGATGAGATCGGACAACAGATTGAGCAGCAACCCCATCGCCGAGAAAATATAGAGCGTCGCGAAGACTACGGCATAGTCGCGGTTGACGACGGATTCCCAGGACAGGCGCCCGAGCCCGTCCAGCGAAAAGATGGTCTCGATCAAAAGCGCGTTTGTGAAGAAAGAGCCGATGAATGCGGCCGGGAAACCCGAGATCACGAGCAGCATCGCATTGCGGAATACATGGCCATAGAGAACACGCGTCTCGGTCAAGCCTTTCGCCCGCGCCGTCATCACATATTGCTTGCGGATTTCATCCAGGAAGCAGTTCTTCGTAAGGAAGGTGATCGTGGCGAGCGAGGAAATCACCATCGCAGTAATGGGCAGCGCCAGATGCCAGAAATAGTCCAGAATAGCGCGGGGCCAACTCATCTCGTGCCAATTATCCGATACAAGGCCGCGCAATGGAAACCAGTTGAAAAACGAGCCGCCGGCGAAGATCACGATGAGGAAGATCGCAAACAGAAACCCCGGAATGGCGTAGCCGACGATCACCGCCGTGCTTGTCCAGACGTCGAAGCGGGAGCCGTCCTTTACCGCCTTCTGGACACCTAGCGGGATCGAGATCAGGTAAGTCAAAAGCGTCAGCCAAAGCCCCAGCGAGACCGAAACCGGCAGTCTTTCCTCGATCAGCGACAGGACGCTCGTCTTCTTGAAGTAGCTGTCGCCGAAATTGAAGGTCAAGTAGTTGGTCATCATCAAGTAGAACCGCTCGGGCGCGGGCTTGTCGAAGCCGAACTCCTTTTCGAGGCTCTTGATAAGCTCCGGGTCGAGGCCGCGCGCACCGCGATAGCGCGAGTTGATGCCGGTGTCGGCGCCGGGCGCGCCCGTGCGCGAAAAGTCGCCGCTGGAGGCACCGCCAATGCGCGAGGTCGCATCGACGTTGGTGCCGTTCAGCTGGGCTATGATGTGCTCGATGGGGCCGCCGGGCGCGAACTGGATGATGATGAAGCTGAAAAGCATGATCCCCAGCAGCGTGGGGATCATCAGGAGCAAGCGGCGAAGGATGTACGCTGTCATATGCTAAGGTCTCGTTTGGGCGCTCTGGGCGAGCCTAGCCATGTTGTCTTAACGCCGGATGCCGGCAAGTTATCCACCCGCATAATGTGGCACGAATTTGGGCCGGGGCAGCCTGAAATTCCCGTAACCTGTGAAACCTCCATTAACCCTGGCGGCGGCAGATTTTGCGCATTTTGAGAGTTTTCCGCGTGCTGGACTTTGCGGAATTATCGCGGCCAGCCTGGGCCGGCCAATCGCACCGGCGCTGCATACTATTGATTCAAAACGGAAATATCTCCACAGGGCACGGTTAATCCACAAGTTGTGGTTATAATTAACCGTAGTTTTGGATGCCAAAAATCCGCATTTTCCGGGCAATTTTTCGCGCGATTTGAGCAATTTCAGCCACACGGATTCGCCGTTAACCACGCGCACATTAACCATGATGGCGCCAAAGGCCGCGCACACGCTTTTTTAATAATCGCGATGCTCCGTCACTATTCAACCCTTCTTCGCGACGGCATCCAACAGGAATTCAACAAATACTCTCACTCGCGCGGATAAGTGGCGGTTCTGCGGATAGAGGATCGAAAAGCGGCGTGAAGCCCCCGCGTAATGGTGCAAAACCTCCACAAGCTCCCCCTGCCGGACAGCTTCGGCGGCGACGAAGTGGTAGATTTGAAACAGCCCAGCGCCAGCTCGCGCAAGGCTGACACATCCAAGCACATCGTCAGAGCAACTGACCCCGGCCTCTACATCGAACTCGACGGTGTTTTCCCCCTCGCGCAGCAGCCAGGGCATTGTTTTGCCTGTGCTTGGGCGCTCGAAGGCGACGAGAGTATGCTGTTTGAGATCGCCGATGGTGCGAGGCGCTTCTCTCTGTGCGAGATAGGCTGGCGATGCGAAAATCCCGAGCGTTGCGTCCTCAAGCTTACGCGCGACAAGCCTGCCGTCCGCCGGTTCGCCAAGGCGGATTGCCAGATCGTACCCCTCCTCGATGAGATCGGCGTTGCGGTTCGATACGTTGATTGCGAGGTTCACTCGCGGATACCGTTCCCGGAAGGCCGGAACGATCTGCAGCAGCCGGAAGTGAGCATAGGTCGTCGGCACGCTGATCCGCAAAAGACCGGAAGGGTCCCGCTGCCGGCCGGCAAGCACATCCTCGGCCGCAGCGATTTGACCGAGCGCTTCGCGGCACTCGTGGAAATAGAGGCGGCCGTCGCCGGTCAGGCTGACCTTGCGCGTCGTGCGCTGGAAGAGACGAACCCCAAGCCGGGCCTCCAATCGCGCAATGGCACGGCTTACCGCCGGTGGAGATAGGCCGAGCGCGACGGCGGCGGCGGCAAAGCTCTCGGTCTCCGCCGCCTTCAGGAACAGCTCGATGCTGCCCAGGGCGATGCCATCGAAAGATCGTGCCATACATTACATCATGTAATCGATAAAATGACTTGTCGACCATTTATTGCGCTTGAGCGCAGGCATATCCTTTGCGAACCGAATGACCCCCCAAAGGATTACCCCCATGAGCATCAATCGTGAATCACCGGCCAAGGCCCTCGTTGTCGTGACTTCCCATGCCGTCCTTGGATCGGTTGGCCGGAAGACCGGCTTCTATTTCGACGAGATGGCGTCACCGTACTGGGCGCTCACCGATGCCGGCTACGAGGTCGAAATCGCATCGATCGAAGGCGGCGCGGCGCCAATCGATCCGGGCAGCTTGGGAGAGGAGGGCAAACGCCCCGCGGCCGTGCAGCGCTTCCTGGAAGACAGCAAAAGCATGGCGAAACTTTCCGCCACCCGCCCGGTTGCCGGTATCGATGTCCGCGAATACAGCGCCGTGTTCCTCCCCGGCGGGCACGGCACAATGTGGGATTTCACGGACGCGCGGCTGGCCGCGCTGATTGGCACGGCTTGGGACAATGGCGCGGTGATAGGCGCCGTTTGCCACGGCCCCGCAGGACTGGTGCACGCCAAACGGGCTGACGGCAAGCCACTCGTCGATGGCCTCAAGGTAAGCAGCTTCACCGATGAAGAAGAAGCGGCCGTGCAACTCACCGGGGTAGTGCCCTTCCTTCTTGAGAGCGAATTACGAAAGCGCGGAGCCAAATTTCAGCCGGGCCCGAAATTTCAGCCACATGCCGTGCGCGATGGACGCCTCGTCACCGGTCAGAACCCGCAATCGGCGGGAAGCGTCGCGGAACTGCTCGTGCAAGCGCTTGCGGAACAGAGAGCCGGAGCCGCCTGATCCGGCTTCCTGCGCCTCTGGGCGGTGGCCCGCCCGCCATAATTATTACGCCGAGGCCGGGTTTTCGGGCCTCGGCGTCAATCGTCGCCAAAAAACCCGCCGAAGCCGCCGCCCCGGCGCCCGCGCCGCCCCCACCTCGAACTGGAACCAGCCTCCTGCTCCACCTCTGGCTCGGGCTCGCTCCCCCGGTTCGCCGCCGATAAGTCAACCTCGACCGGCGCCAGATGATCGCGGCCTTTCTCGATGCGATCCCATTTGCCCTCAAGCGCCAGCCCGATGCGCCGCTCATGGCCGTAAACGTCGGGGAAGGTGTGCAGCGTGCCCTTCTCGTCGACCAGCGCGGTGAAGTAGGTCATGTGCACGGGGATCTTGTGCTCGATGGCGATCTCGTTGTTGAGCGGTCCGTTGTAGAGCGCATCGTCCGTCTGCGCGGGCGTCCACCCCTTGTCCTCTTGCAGCGCGATCCTGGCCAGCCCGACGGGATCGGCAACGCGCATGCAGCCATGGCTGTAAGCGCGCTGGGACACATCGAACATCCATTTGTCCTGCGTGCGGGTGTCATGCATGAACACGGTGTGCTGGCTCGGGAAGGAGAACTTCACCTTGCCCAGCACCGTCTTAGGCCCGTTCGGCTGGATCACGTCGTAATCGAGAATGTTGGTGTGCGCCCAGTCGAGCTTGCGCCAATCCACGAGCTGGCCGTCCTTGGTGCGCAGTTCAAGCTGCCATTGGTGCATCAGCCCGCCGCCGCGCAAAAGGCTCGGCCAGATCTCCTTGGCCTTGATGGAATCGGGCACGATCCAGGTCGGGCGGAAGGTGATCTTCTTGAGATTGCGCGTGAAAATCGGTGTCTGCTTGTCCTTCTCGCCCGCGACGATGCGGACTTCGCGCACGATCTTGCCATCCTTCACCACGCGCTGCGTAAAGTCGGGCAGGTTGTTCCAGATGTAGATGCTGCCCATGTCGGCCGGCATCCAGCGCCATTCCTCCATATTGGCCAGCAAGCGCTTGGCTTCGGCGCTCTTCTTGTTACGGAGAGCCAGGTATTTCTGACGCAGTTTTTCGAACTGCGGAGCTTGCGGATTGAGGCCGCGAAGGTAGGCGGCGCCATCTTCCGCAGCGGCGATGCCTTCGAGGATCGCTTTCGGGGCGAGCAGTTGCGGGCGGCGGTCGAGATAGGAACTCAGCTGCTCCACCGGCGCGATGATACGTCCGCCCCGCGCGTAGCGCCCATATTTGAGGATCGCTTGCGAGAGTTGGATTTCAACGGAAGCGGTGAACTCGGGCGCCGCCGGTACTACGTCCACATAGCTCCAGGAAAAATCGTCCGGGTCCAGGCCCCAATCTCCGGCGCGCCTGATTTCGGCAAGGATCGCTTGCGTCTTGGGTGTGGGCGAGGACAGCGAATCCAGCCAAAGGAGAGCGTAGGCGCGCGCTTCGTAGAACGCCCAAAGGGCCGTGCGCTCGTTGCGCTCCTCGTCCGTCTTGCCTTCGGGCAGGCCGTCAAGCAGTTTGCGCAAGGCAGCGGATTTGGGCGTCGCCGGCACGGGAGCAGCCGCGCTTGCCGCCGGTGCCTCATTTGCGGGCGTGGGAGCTGCGGCTTGCGCTTCCGGCGCGGGCACGGCGCTTTGCGGTGCGGCCGGCTGGGTGTCAGCGCGCAACATCGCCGGTACGCCGAGAACAATCGCGAAAGCCCCAGCCGCAAAGATCGCCCTATGAATCATCTCAATCTCCCTTGGAGCGCCCAATCGCCAGCCAGGAAAAGGCAAAAGTTGGGCCATCGGGCAACTTGCGCTCAAGTTGCCCGCGAGTCGTGCCGTACATGAAGCGCACGGCGGTATTGCTGCCGGCAGCATTTTGAAGGTGTGCGCGGGATGAGAGCAACCATCGAGGAAGCCATCCCTCAATAGTGCGGCGGTGGCGGCTCCGGAGTATCGCGCGGGGCTTCCATATTCTGAATTTCCACAAGCAGTTTAGCGACTTGCCGCTCCAGGGCGTCGATCTTGCGCCACTGGGCGGTGATTGCATCGTTCAGTTCGGCAATCGTCTTGTCCTGGTGCGCGGCCAGCGTCTCCAGAGCATCGAGGCGAGAAAAATCTGAATGACCGTCGCTCATGCCAAGCTCCATTATGCTTTGAGGGGGGCTTTAGAATCGATACCAGAGGATGCCTATGATAGGCGGCGGGCTCGGCTATCTGAAGGTAAACGTGCATTGCAAAATGCGCAGCGTCACGGGAGGCGGCGTGCCTCGATTTGCCGGAGCGGATGATCGGGGCGGGGGTTGTGCGCAACAAGGTGACTATGGGTTGAGAGCCGGCGGCACGCGCGGCGGTCCTGCGCTTCAACGCTCTCACAAGGGCGCAGCACCCCGCCCAGGCGCCCGCTAACAGTCTGCTGGGGCAATGAAGCTGCCTGCTGTCCGCGCACGCCCTATCTCTACCTACTACCGTGCCGGCGGAATGAGCGCCCGCAAACGTTCGGCCATTTCGCGCGGTGAATGGTGCGTTTCGGGGTTAATGCCGAGCCCCTCCTCCACGAACAGCAGGACGCGGCCTACAGGGGTTGAGACGCTGTAGCCCCCGGCGTCACCATCGACGACGGTCCACAGCTCCTTCCCGAGCCGCTCAATTTCGTCCAAGATCGACGCGGCGCGCTCAAGCTGTGCATTTGAAAGGGAACCGCCCGCTTCGGCCTTGGGGGCTATTTCTAGCGGCGTGGACTTGGTGGCGGGTGCCTTCTTCGGCTTACGCATGGCAATGTCTCCTGTTCGTCCCAAGCATCGGCCAGGCCTCCTTTTGCCAAGCTCCCGCGAGGGAGCCTACCGCGATTCAGGCGTGCGCGAAAGTTTGGCTACATGCAGGGCATGTGCCGCGGCGGCGCGAAGGTCGCGCTCAAGACAACGCGGGCGTCCGGGAAACCTGCACTTTACCTGCACTGCCGGCACCATGACATTTCTTCGCTTCTGCAAACTTTCAAAAAATACACGCGTTGCGGCGACGCTACATCTTTGGTGACACAATTCGATTACATTTCTTGTGACCTTAGGGGGGTGTATGCGTATTATTCTCCTAGTAACAATGTACCTATCATGCATATTGGTTTCTGCCTGCACCACAGTGCCGCCTTTAAGCGAGGCCACCAATGATGTACCGATCCGGCACATCGTGACTCGAATAAAATGTGAATTAGCCGACACCTTTTCTGAGCGAATCAAGCATCCGAAGTTTCTTTGGATGGCGGACTGGACCGTCAAGGCGGATCTGACGCTAATCGCCAACAATTCAGCGGGTGTCACCCCAAACGGATCCTTCACGCAATATCGCCGCAGCGCTGTAAACTTCGATGCGGGCCCAACGACTGCCGGCGGCAATGCGTTCGGCCTCGTAAGCCAGTTCTTCACCCTGGGCGCCAATGGGAGCTACACGGAGACCGCGACCCGCACGGAACTCCTCACATTCGCGCTTTCGTTAAAGGAACTTGCAGAGTGGAGGCAGGAGCACGCGGCGGAATACGCTGGGATTTGCGATACGCGAGGACAAACTGAGCTGACGGGCGGGCTGGACTTGAAGGCTTGGGTCGACTCCGCACTTGATCCAGTTGGAGACGAATTGCTTGCTGGAGATCATCCATTACCGAAAACGCCTTCGGCTGGCCCCAAAGCTGCACCTGATCGAAGGGAGGCAGCAGAAGAATTACGCGCGGAGGAGCCAAGTACTTTTGAGGAAGCGCAAGTATACAAACAGCAAAAACAAGCAGAAGCAGAGAGAAGTATGACAAATTTTGAAAATAGTTACAGGAAGGCCAAAAGCAGCTATGAAAGGGCAAAAAGGACATTCAGCGATTACGGGCGCAAATGGTATGCTATCTCAACCACCCCAGCACAGAAACTTCTTCGCGAAGAATTTAAGAAGTTTAGGTTGGCGGAAGAGTTTTTTCAAAAAGAAACGTTAACGTCAATTAAAGAAAAGTATATTATACTTAAAAAGCAAGCTGAAATCCTAGAGCGCAAACAAAACGATTGGAAAGCAGCCTATTTTAACTTTATCACTAGCTATAATGTATTATTGAGCGAAATTACCGAAGAGGAGTCGCGGCAAATATTGGATAATGGATCTTTAATACCGCTTTATGATTACACATGGAAACTTAATTTGAAGACGCCAGACGCCCCTATCGAGTCAATATCTCATTCCGTTCAATTTGTCGTGGTCTATGGCGCTGGTGTATCGCCAAGCTGGACGCTGCTCCAATGGAAGGGCCTGTCCCCCGCAAATAGTTCCTTTGCCTCAGTCGGAGGTGGCAGGACGCATACCCTCAATCTTACTCTCGGCGCCACCGGCGGCGCTCAGGATAGAGCGCTCAACACCCTCACCTTTCAGCAGATTGGAAAGTAGGCGAGAGCGAATTTAAATAGAGCATCCTAAAACCTTGCCGCCGCCGCGGTAGTCCGCAACCGGCCTTTACCTGCACTGCCGCGCGCTTAGCCAATCGACATATATCCAGTTTACATTCCGGCAATTGCACCATCGCGGGAGGCTTGGCGTGAACGAAGGCGATATCCTCGATTTGATCCGGGACGATGCGTGGATGATGGGTGTGCTGCGCGCGGCGGCGGGCCTCGATTTGCCGGAATGGATGATCGGGGCGGGGTTCGTGCGCAACAAGGTGTGGGACCATCTGCATGGGTTTGAGAACGCGGAGGTGCCCACGGCGGATATCGATCTGATCTATTTCGATCCGGCGGACGTGCGCGAGAGCACCGAGAAGGAGTACGACCGGCGTTTGCGGGCGGTGTGCGATGTGAATTGGTCGGCGAAGAACCAGGCGCGGATGCATGAGGTTACGGGCGATGCGCCGTACAGTTCGGCGGAGGATGGGCTGGCGCATTGGGTGGAGCAGGCGACCTGCGTGGCGGTGACGTTGCGGGGCGGGGAGCTGCGGCTGATCGCTCCGTATGGGATAGGCGATTTGGTGGGGCTGATTGTGCGGCCGTCCCCAGGGTTCACGCGGGATAGGGCTGTGTTGCGGGAGCGGGTGGCCAGCAAGCGGTGGCTTGAGACGTGGCCGCGGCTGCGGGTGGTTTTGGATTAGCGGCGCGGAGGGCCGGTGCAAATTGAACTTTACAGCGCGGCGCGCATTTTATTCGCACGCGGCCCGTAACACGAACTTTCCAGCGGAGAGGCATTGGACTGCGCCGGCCACAACCCTATAGAAGAAACCGGGCAAAGCCGCTTGGAGCTGAAAGGGCAATCATGGCGCTGGAGGAGGACGGCGAACCGGACGGCGCCCCGAGCGCTCCGGCGAAACGCGTTGGGCTCGACCGGCTCCTGCTTATGCTCGCGGTATTTTCGGCCGCACTCGTCTTTTGGCCGCCCGCCGCCGAGACGGCATTGTTGCATTGGAACGTCATCGGTGCCGGGAATGAGTTCGTTCCCCTGCTCCGGAAGGTGGGGCTCTGGTGCTGCCTGGCTTGCATGGCGGCGTCCTGGATTCTGGAAAAGGAGAGAGAAGGCGGGCATCAGGCCATCATTTTCGGCATGCTCGCCGCCATTCTCCTCGCCGCCACCTGGCCCATCGAGGCGCTTGTGCCCTTCAACGGCTGGTGGCTGGCCTTGCGGCTCGCCCCGGCTGCGCTCTATGGTGGCCTCGCCTACGCGTTCCTGGCCGAAGGTTCCGGAAGGCCCTACGGCCCGCCTCCGGACGATGCAACCGAGTGACGGGAGGGCGCGAGGGGCGTTCTTCTTGTGCTCGCAGGCTTCCTCCAGACACGGCCTTCGTTCGCCCGTACTGCGGCCGGCGATCAGAGCTCGTTCTTGAGCGCGTAGAGGATGTCGAGGGCTTCGCGCGGGCTTAGGGCGTCGGCGTCGAGGGCGGCCAGCTTTTCGAGGACGGGGTGCGGGGCGTGCTCTTCCGGTTTGGCGGGAGCGCAGAAGAGCGGCATATCGGTCGGTAGTGTGAGCGGTCCATGAGGCCCCGCGCCTTTTTCGAGCTGGGCCAGCACCTGCTTGGCGCGCGTCAGCACAGGCTTCGGAACGCCCGCGAGACGCGCGGCCTGGACGCCGTAGGAGCGATTGGCGGGGCCGTGCTCGACCGCATGCAAGAAGACGATGGTGTCCTTCCATTCGGTCACGGCCATGCGGACGTTGGCCGCGCGGGGCAGGTCGTCCGCAAGCCTGGTCAGTTCGTGATAATGCGTCGCGATGAGCCCCCGGCAGAAGATCACGTCGTGGAGGTGTTCGAGCACGGCCCAGGCGATGGAAAGGCCGTCGAAGGTCGCGGTGCCGCGCCCGATTTCATCGAGGATAACGAAGCTGCGCCGCGTGGCCTGGTTCAGGATTGCTGCGGTTTCGGTCATCTCGACCATGAAAGTGGAGCGGCCACGGGCCAGGTCGTCGGCGGCCCCGATCCGGGCGAAGAGCCGGTCGGCCACCCCGATATGCGCCGATGTGGCGGGGACGTAGGAGCCCGCTTGGGCCAGCACCGCGATGAGCGCGTTCTGGCGGAGGTAGGTGGATTTGCCCGCCATGTTGGGGCCGGTGACGGTGAGGAAAGCGGGCGCGCGTTCGCCCGAGCCGTCCATTTTGCAATCGTTGCCGATGAAGGCCGTGCCTTCGCGGGCCAGCGCCTGTTCGACGGCGGGGTGGCGGCCGCCTTCGATGAGGAAGCGGCGGCTGTCGTCGACGTGGGGGCGGACGTAGTTCTGGGATTGGGCGAGTTCGGCCAGCGAGGCGGTGCAGTCGAGGGCAGCGAGGGCGGCGGCGGCGTCCCCGATGGCGTCTTCGGCGGCGAGGATGGCGGCGGAAAGTTCGTCGAAGAGGGCGAGTTCGCGGGCCTGCGCTTCGGCCGCCGCGTTGAGGATGCGGCTTTCGAGGCTCGCGAGTTCGTCCGTGGTGAAGCGGACGGCGTTGGCGAGGGTTTGCTTGTGCCTGAAGGTCGCGGAGTGCGGCTCGGCCTGGAGCGTGGCGGCGGTGCCGGGGCTCACTTCGACGAAATAGCCGAAGACCTGATTATATTGGATTTTCAGGGTCTTGATGCCGGTCTGGGCGGCGTAGTTGGCCTGCAGTTTGGCGAGGACGGCCTTGGTGTCGGCGGAGAGCTGGCGGAGTTCGTCGAGCGCTGGGTCGTAGCCGGTGGCGATAAAGCCGCCATCGCGGGTGAAGTAAGGGAGGTTTTCGCCGAGGGCGGCGCTCAGAGTTTCGCCGAGCGTAGTAGTGTTACCCCCCCTCACCCCCAACCCCTCTCCCGCGAGGGGAGAGGGGAGTCCGGCCGCAGCCGTCGAGAGGACGTCCCCCTCTCCCCTTGCGGGAGAGGGGACAGGGGTGAGGGGTGCAGCGCTAAGCGAGGCGAGGGCCTGGGCGATACCGGCGAGTTCCGGCGGGAGGGCGCTGGCGGCGAGCATGGCACTGACGTGTCCAGAAGCGGCGAGGCCGTCGCGCAGCGCGCCCAGGTCGCGGGGGCCGCCGCGCTTGAGCTTGATGCGCGACAGCGCCCGGCTCATGTCGGGGGCGGATTTGAGCGTGCGGCGGATGCGCTCGCGCAGGCCCCAATCATCAATCAAGGTGGCGAGCGCGTCGAGGCGGCGGTTGATGAGTTCGGCATCGGCGGAGGGCGAGACGATGCGGTTCATCAGTTCGCGGGCGCCGGCGGCGGTGACGGTGCGGTCGATGGCGGAGAAGACGGTTGGCGCGCCATCGGTCTTCGGGCGGACGAGTTCGAGGCTCGCGCGGGTGGCGGCATCGATGAGCATGAGCGCACCGGGAGCCTCCCGCTTGGGCGCGCGCAAAGCCGGGCGCTCGCCCATCTGCGTAAGGTTCACATAGTGGAGCAGCGCGCCCATGGCGGCGAGGTCGCCTTCGGTGAAGAAGCCCAGGCCGTCGAGGGCGGCGATTTCGAAGGCTTCCTTGAGCGCGCGTTCGCCAGTGGCTTTGGTGAAGGCTGTGCGCGCGATCGGGGAGAGGGGAGCGGCGGCGGCTTCGCTGGCACGCTTGACGGCGGTGTCTGCAAGTTCGTCGTCGGGCAGGAGAATTTCGGCGGGGCGCAGGCGCAGCATTTCGCCTTCGAGGTCGGCGGCGGCGCATTCGCTGAGCAGGAATTCGCCGGTCGAGATGTCGAGCGAGGCCAGGTGGTAGCGCGCGCCCTTTGCGGATTCTGGCGACGGCGGTGAGGAAGTTGTTGGCGCCGGAAACGAGCAGCGCGTCTTCGGTGAGCGTGCCGGGGGTGACGAGGCGGACCACGTCGCGGCGGACCACGGACTTGGGGCCGCGGCGCTTGGCGGCTTCGGGGTCTTCGAGCTGCTCGGCGACGGCGACGCGGAAGCCCTTGCGGATCAGCTTTTGCAGATATTCGTCTGAGCGGGCAACCGGGACGCCGCACATGGGGATATCTTCGCCCGCGTGTTTGCCGCGTTTGGTCAGCGCGATGCCTAGGGCGCCCGAGGCTTGGACGGCGTCGTCGAAGAACAGCTCGAAGAAATCGCCCATGCGGTAAAAGAGGAGGAAATCGGGGTTCTTCGCCTTCACCTCAAGATATTGCGCCATCATCGGCGTGGCGCTGGCCGCGGCGGCCGCTTCGGCTACGAGGTCTTTCCGCTTTAGTGCCGGCGAGGACAATTGGGGCTCCCTGGGGCGCGATTCTGAATGGGGAAGATTAGGGGATGGTGCGGGCCGGCGGAAAGGCTTGCGCGAGACTTATCCCCGGTTCAGCGTGCCGCCCGGCCCCCCTTCGAGGCTTACCTGAATGAATCGCGAACATTCACGAGGTAGCCAATGCTTTCGCTAAGTTGCTGAAAGTTGGTCTGGCTCCTGGCGCTCGATCCATCGAAGCGCTGCTTATCGGTGTCAACTGCAACAAGAAAGGAAGACTGCCCCATCCGGCGATAATGAAAGCAGTATGAATTCCTAACTTCTGACACGCCCGGCGACTCGGGCTCATAAACGAGGGCGGCACGATAGTTACAACCTTGCCACGCGTCACGAAGAGAAGCGTCCAGGATAAGCGTCTCCTCGTGGATCAGCTTCGCCATGGCCTCAAATGGCTCGCTTCGCTTTTTGTCCTTGGGGTAGACCGTTGAGCCCTCGCGATGCTGCCAGAAGAGACCCGTAAATAAGAAGGTTTGCCTGCGCACGAAATCATGCAGGGCTCTGCCAACCTTGTTGAAAGTGTTCCTAGGCTCCAGAGGGGCAAGCAGGACGACTAAGGCGTATACGCCAATTATTGTTGCAACCCAGTCGAAAATATACAGGTAAATCGTACCAACTATATGCAGAGGTGGCGCGAACCATGGAGATACTGCGATCCATTCGAACCCGCTCTCCGCGATCAAGGCTGGCACAATCGCGGTCAGCCAACGGTCCAGGGACGGAAACAATTGAATAGGGAGCGTGTACAGGGTGAAAATGAAAAGAGAACTAAAGAAAAGCTGCCAGCGGCGATGATGGATTTGATTGCCAAGGAGCTGCAACGCCCAAACGAGAGGCCGAAGGGGAGCCAGGCCGCCGAGCGCTGCCACGATGCGCCGTTGGGAGGAAATCCAGTCCCAAATGGGATAAATGAAGCGCTCATCGAAAAGTATTTCGCTGAAATGCGGCCGGTATCGTGCTCTCATCCAGTACGCAACGCCAACGGCTAAGAGAATAAGCGCACAGCTTGCAAAGAATGCAGCAATCCGGTGATTATCTGACACCCGGCTTGTAAAGAAACAAAAAACAGCCGCCGCCACCATGGGTTGTGCAATGCGGGTGCCTGCCTCCGTATTGGAAAACGAGGCCAATGCATAACGGACAGGAAAAAAGACAATGCGGACCAGCAAGCCAATGAGCCACCCACCAATAAGAACAAATAGGGGAATCACATAGATTGCGATTAGCACTGCAAGTGACATAACAATAGCGTAGGCGGCAGAAGCGGCAGCTATCGTCACGATATATTCAAACATAGCAAATCATTTTCCTGATCGATGTGCCACTCTTAAGCACCATGCGCGGTGAAAACTGCCTGAATCTCGGAGACCATTTGTCTCATTTCTTTATCGCATCGGCCGTTGTTAACCTGCAGCTGATCGAGCGTCGCGCCAAACAGTACGGTGTTGCTGTTGATGCGGTCGTAGAAAAAACCTCCCATGTCAACGTCGAGAACGACGCGGACATTTCCTCCCTGTCCAACTTTGAATAGGTCGCTGTCCATGCGGATAAGCGCTTCGTGAAGCTTTGGTAGCAACTGCTCCCAAAGCGAAATTTGCTCGGCCGGAGTGCTGCCTGGGCCGGAAAAGCGGCTGAGCAGACGTTCCAGGTGTTTGATATTGCAGGACTTGCATAGAAGCTGCAGCTTCGCCTCGCCGTTCGCGTTATCTGGATGTGTCTGGACCGCATAGGCTGCGTAGTTAAGACCGGCCGGTGGGCGGCGGCGCTGAATGGCATTGTCAAGAATACCTTGTACGATGGAGGTCACGATTGGCGAGGTGCTTCTGCCGTTCATAGGGCGCTCCCTTAGCTACCCAGCCGGTTCAACGCGGCACGTATCTCTTTAACGGCGCCGGCGAAGTGCCTTTCAGCCGCGCCAGTGTTCAACGGCTGCTGGTCTAGCGTTGCAGCGAAGACCCATCCATAGCTTCCAACGGCCGCGCAAAAGATCCCGCCCACCTCGACATCGAGCACTACCCTTGTCAGAGACGAAGCGGGGCCGCCGGGTTCGAGCGGCTCCAGGCTTCGGAGCTTGTCGAAGAAGTTGCGCACGGGGCCGATACCTCGCTGCCAGATCTCGACTTGCCGCTCTGACGTGTGGCCCAAGGTGTGCAGGCCATGGAGGCGTATAAGGGTGTCGATGGATTGGTGATTCGCCGCTTGCGGCTGGGTTCCGGAGAACACTTTTTCATAGCGGCCGTCCGGGACAAAAACGATGAATTGCAAACCGTCTGGAGCCTTAACCTGGTTTTGAAGGAGGCGTTCGATCCTAGACTGCAAGATCTCCTCCCTACAAAAAAGAAATATTGGTGGCTGCGGCCGTGGCGGTTTGGCTTATCGCGAAGGAAGGCATCTCAGTGCTCTGGCTCTGCGAAAGGGTAGGGAGCGGCGTGGGCGCCGGTTCGGATTTGGGCTTGCTTCAACCTGACGCTAATTGCCTAGTTTGGCATCTTTCTCCTTATCGTACCACCAGGTATCCAGCACGCCGTTGTCGTATTTCGCTTGCACTTCCGGGCGGGAATACTTGTCCCATGTGGCGATATGATGCACCGGCTTGTACCATTCCGGCACCCAATAATGGCCTGCGCGCAGTACGCGGTCGATGGCGCGGGCTGCGGTGCGCAGTTCGCCGCGGTTTGTCGCGTTCAGCAGCTTATCGATGAGCGCGTCTACCGCGGGGTTGGCGATGCCGGCGAGATTATAGCTGCCGTCCTGCCGTCCCGCCTCGCTGCCCCAGTAGGCGCGCACTTCCGGCCCAGGCCTCGGCTGCAGCGAATAGCGCTGCGTCACAATGTCGAAATCGTAAGTCTTGAGCCGCTCCTGTTCCTGCGAGGGATCGACCCGGCGGAGCAAAGCGTTGATGCCAAGCTCGGTCAGCTTGGCCGCGTAGGGGCCCAGGATGCGTTCGCTTACGGGGTCGTCGATCAGGAACTCGATGTCGAGCGTCTCGCCCTTGGCGTTTTTGCGTATGCCGTCCTGAAGCTTCCAGCCGGCATCGTCGAGGAGCTTCGAGGCCGCGCGGATACTGGGCCTGTAGCGGCCCGAAGCATCGGTGACGGGCGGCGTGTAGACTTCGCCGAAGACTTCGGCCGGCAGGCTGTCCTTGAAGGGCTCCAGAAGCTTCAGTTCCTCGGGGCTTGGCGATCCCTCGGCTTTGAGGTCCGAATTCTCGAAATAGCTTGCGGTGCGGGTATACGCCCCGAAGAACAGGGTCTTGTTGGTCCATTCGAAGTCGAAAGCGTCGTCGAGGGCCTCGCGCACGCGCGGATCGGCAAGCTTTTCGCGGCGCGTGTTGATGAACATCCCTTGCGCGCCGGAGGGCCGTCCGTCGGGCAGCGTCAGCTTTACGATCTGGCCCGAGCGCACCGCCGGAATATCGTATTCGGTCGCCCAGCTTTTGGAGGTGAACTCCTCGCGCAGGTCGTAAGCATGCGCCTTGAAGGCTTCGAGGCCGACGGCGCGGTCGTGGAAATACTCGAAGCGGATCTCATCGAAATTATAGCGGCCGCGATTGACGGCCAAGTTCGCCGCCCAGTAGTCCGGCCGCCGCTTGTAGGTGACGTAGGTGCCCTGGCGGAAGTCCGAAATCGCGTAGGGGCCGGAACCGAGCGGCGGGTCCAGGCTCTGGCTCAGGAAGTCGTTGGCTGTGTAGTAGGCTTTTGAGAATACCGGGAGGGTCGCGACGAGCACGGGCAGGTCGCGCACGCTTTGGCCCTGGAAGCGGTACGTCACCGTGTGCGCATCGGTGGCGGTTGCGGCGGTTACGTCCCGCAGGCTTTGCTGGATGTTGGGATGGCCGTCTTTCTTCAACTTATCGAAGGTGAAGACGGCGTCATCGGCGGTGACGGGTGTGCCGTCGCGGAAGCGCGCTTCCGGGCGCAGGCGGAACGTCACCGACATTTTATCGTCAGCCAGCTCGGCCGATTCGGCGATGAGGCCGTAGGCGGCGTCCGGCTCGTCCTGGCAGCGGACCATGAGCGAATCGAAAAGCAGGCCCAGGCCCTCGGCCGGATCGCCACGCAAAATGTAGCCGTTGAACTGGTTGAACGTGTTGATCGAGCTTGTAGGCATGGTGGCCAGACGGCCGCCCTTGGGGGCATCCGGGTTTACATAGGCGAAGTGCTGGAAATCGGCGGGGTATTTCAGGTCGCCGAACGCGGACAGGCCGTGCCGCCATTCCGATGCGCCTGCGCTGCCCGGCGTGGCGCACAGGGCGGCGAGGAGCGCGAGTGTCAGCGGGCGCCAGCCAAGCAGCGCTACGTGGCAACCCCCGGTGCGACGTTCTACTAACCCCATTTGCAACGCTTTCTACTCATTTTGGGAGTTTGAGAGAGCCTTCCGATTTTGAGATAATGTAGCACAAATGTCTTTTGTAACCGTTAATGAGACCTACGTGCTTGATTTTTAACAAGAATGTTCGTCAAGACTGCGAATCTTATGGTTAATATCACATCTCATTTTATATTTAACTGTAGTTTTGAAAGCTGGAATTCTGCAAATTCCGGGCAATTTTTCGCAGAATTCGGCCAATTTCAGACAGAACGATTCCGGATTAACCTTGTTTGTATTAACCATAGTAGCTTCGTAGGCGATGCGAACGGTTTGTTAAGAACTGCTGGGCGCCAGCACCTACCGCCCGCGCGGGCCAAGGCGGTCTCGCGGGGAAAGCCACCTGAGCGAAGTTGGGGGCAACGGTTAGGCTTTCCTCCGTACTATTTTATAGCCCCGCCGGCAATAACCAACGGGCGGCTCAAGGCCGGGTCTCGCGTTCTCTGCGGGGACCGCCGTGCTTGGTCCCGAGAGATCGAGGTTCGGCCGGGAGTGGAGCGTTTCCAAGAGACGCGGCACGTCCGGATCGCCTGCTACGCTTTGCCGATCACCGCGGGGGTGATGTCCTTCAGCGAGCGCAGCCCGCATTGCTGCATCGCAAACTCGAACTCGATCCGAAGCAACTCAAGCACGCGTTCCACGCCCGCCTGGCCGAAGGCTCCAAGGCCCCACATGTAAGGCCGCCCGATGCACACGGCGCGTGCGCCCAAAGCCAGCGCCTTGAGGATGTCCGTACCGCGCCGGAACCCGCCATCGACAAGTACGGGAATGCGCCCCCCCACCGCCTCGACGGCTTCCGGCAGGCAGTCGAGGGTGCCGCGGCCGAAATCCCCCACGCGCCCGCCATGGTTCGACACGACAATGCCGTCCATGCCGTAATACGCGCAAAGCCTCGCATCTTCCTTGGTCAGAATACCCTTTATGATCACCTTCAAGCGCGTCATTTCCTTGATGCGGCGAATGGTATCCCAAGTCAGATCGGGCGCTTGCAGCGTCTTCAGGCGCGAAATATCGATGCCGTCGAGATTGTGCCGCCTGCTGAGACGTCCCTGAAGGCCCGGCGTGTGGCAACTGGCGCACTCGCGATGATCGGAAGATTTGAGCCGCTCGAATGTCTCCTGGTTCCGGCCCGCGATGTGGTCGACCGTTACCGCGAGCACGGGCGACCCGGCCGCCTCTGCGCGCCGGATGAGCGCTTTCGTCACCTCGAAATCGGACGTCGGATAGAGCTGAAACCAGACGGGCGCTCCCCGCGCCTTCGTCACCTCTTCCACGGATTCCGAAGCAACCGTCGATAGGATCTGCAGATGCTTTTTGGCCTTCGCGGCCCGGGCGACGCCGAAGTCGGAATCTTCGTGAAAGCCTCGCGCCGCGCTGACAGGCGCAAGCACGATTGGCGTCTCCCATTTGACGCCGAACAGCTCGACGCTGGTATCGGGATGCGAAACGTCGATAAGGCGGCGCGGCCTAAGATAGTACTTCGAAAAAGCCTCGCGGTTCGCGCGAATGGTCGTCTCGCCATCGATGCCGGCGGCCAGAAAGCCGAAATGCGCCGGCGGGATGGCTAGCCGCGCCGCAGGTTCGAAATCGAGGACGTTGATGGCGTCCTTCGGGCTTGCAATCGGATTTTGAGGATTGAACGGCGCCCACATGATGGGATCGCTGCCCGCCGGCACCGGGGTTTCACCTGCCAGCGCCTCCCAGGCCGGAAGCGCCAAAACTGGACTGGCTGCGAGAAATTGCAAAAACCGACGCCGTGAATGGCGCTGCAACTCGTTTGTCGGCACGGTGCCCCCCCCCGGATGTGCGGCAATTCTGGATAAGGCGCGCCGGATTCGCCGGGAAGCGAACCAACTCTACCTCAAGAATGGACATAGTTAAAAATTGAGGAAATCGCCAGAAACGAGGGGTTGCACGCTGGCTCGGGCCGCCATGAGAGCACGTCAGTTCAGATGTGCAGTTTTGCCATAATCGAAGGGCTGTAACCCCTCACCCTGTCCCTCTCCCCATGGGAGAGGGGACGCCAGAAGCACCGCTGCGGTTAGTTCGAGGGTCCCTTCTCCCATAGGGAGAAGGACAGGATGAGGGGTTCATTTCAGCCCGTTTTTCGCGGCGAGGCCTGCGTCGTACCACCACACGTCCGGGAAACCGATGGAGCGCTTGGGCATCGGGTCCGGCAGGCCGAACTTGTTCCAATAGGCGATGCGCTCCTTGGCCATGAACCAGTTGGGGACGATGTAGGCGTTCCAAAGCAGCACGCGGTCGAGCGCGCGGCACGCCGTCACGAGCGCGTCCCGGTTCGGCGCGAAGATAATTTTCTCGACGAGCGCATCGACGGCAGGGTTCTTGATCCCCAAGATGTTGCGGCTGCCGGGCTCATCGGCCGCGGAGGATTCCCAAAAATCGCGTTGCTCGTTGCCGGGGGACTCGGATTGCGGAAAGCTGCCGACGACGATGTCGAAATCGAAGTTGTCCTGGCGGCGCTTCATCTCGGTGGAATTGATCTGGCGCGCGTGCGCTTCGATGCCAAGCCGCTTGAGGTTTTCGACGTAGGGCAGGATCACGCGCAGGAAGGCTTCCTGGTCGATCATGAATTCGACGGTCAGCTGATTGCCTTGGCTATCCTGCAGCTTGTTATCGGCGATCGCGTAGCCCGCCTCTTTTAAGAGCTGCGCAGCCTCGCGGAGGTGCGTGCGGAAATCGGTGGGGGCGGTGTTGACCGGGTTTTTATATTCCTGGGTGAAGACTTCGGGCGGGATTTTGTCGCGCAAGGGTTCCAGCAGTGCCAGTTCCTCGGGCGAGGGCAGGCCCTTGGCAGCCAGCTCCTGGCCTTCGAAGTAGCTTGAGTTCCGGGTGTATTGCCCGAAAAAGAGATTTTGATTCGCCCATTCGAAATCGAACGCCAGATTGAAGGCGCGGCGAACGCGCACGTCCTGGAATTTCGGTCTGCGCAGATTGAAGGCGAAGCCCTGCGTCGAATGGGGGCGCTCAAGCGCGGCCAGCTTCTTTACGGCCTTGCCTTCGGTCATAGCGGGAAAATCGTAGGCGGTAGCCCAGTTCTTGGCGCTGTTTTCGAGGCGGAAATCGTACTGATCCGCTTTGAACGCCTCCAGGGCGACGCTGGTGTCGCCGTAATACTGGTACTCGATGGTGTCGAAATTGTTCTGTCCGCGGCGAACCGGGAGATCCTTGCCCCAATAGTCCGGCACGCGCTCGAAGGCGATCCAGTCGCCAGGGCGGATCGCCTTGACCTTGTAGGGGCCGGAACCGAGCGGGGGTTCGAGCGTCGATTTGCTGATGTCGCGGGGCTTGCCGTCCGCGCCTTTGCCGGACCAAAAGTGCTTCGGGAAAATCGTAAGCTCGCCAACGATATAGGGAAGCTCGCGGTTTCCTTTGACGTCGAAGGTGAAGGTTACCTCGCGCTCGCCGGTCTTCTCGCCCTTGACCACGTTCTTGTAGTAGCGCGCATAGGCCGGATTGTAGGGAAGGCCGGTGTCCGGGGCCTTGCCCCTGAGCGTATCCATGCTGAAGATCACGTCTTCGGGCGTCACGGTCCGGCCGTCGTGCCATTTGGCGCCTTCGCGCAGCTTGAACGTGACCGAGCTTATGTCGGCGGGGTAGCTGACCCACTCGCACAATAGGCAATATTCCGTCGAGCTTTCCTCAAGGGATGCGGTCATCAGGGATTCCAGGACGTGAGGCGCGATGCCTGGCGCGGGGTTGCCCCGGAAAATAGCCAGGTTCAGATTGTCGTACGTTTCGGGCGTCTGCAGCTTTACCGCGCCGCCTATGGGGGCGTCCGGGTTTGTATAGTCGAAGTGCTTGAAATCCGCCGGGTATTTGGGGGTGCGCACCAGCGAAAGCGCATGATGTTTTTCGGGCTCAGCGTGCGCCGCCGGCAGGAAGGAAAGGATTGTCAGTGCGATGAGGGCAGTTCTGAATTCGTAAGACATTGGCCGGCACCGTTATTAATCGCTTGCGCGACCCTAGCGGCCAGGACGCGCCGGTTCCACTAAAAGATCTTTCATACTTGTCCCGGCGTCCGGCGTGCCTCAACGGTCCAGGCTGTAGAGCATTAGACAAAAAAAGAAGCGACTGTCGCCAGCCGCTTTGCCAGGGGTTCCAAACCTTAGAGTTTGGCGAAATGCCGCTCCGGTTCAGGCAGATAACGGGGGTTGTTATCTATTGCGGAATGCCCCCCGCGTGCATTTCAATTGAAGTTAGCGCTTGGCAACCTGCTTGCCGGGCAAAGTCACGACAGCGATCTTGCCTTTCGTCAGATTTGCGGTTCCGTCCGGGTAGGCCATTTCGACCGCAACCCGCACGCCGGCCATGAAAACGAAGCTGGCGATCACAGCCGCAACGATTTTGTTCGTGGAAAGTCCGCTCATTCCTACCCCTGCTCGGTTGGTGCCTGTTCGGCACATTGTTTGTTCTATTCAGGTCCAGCTTTCCGGATAAAGCCGCTAACCGAGATTGAACTATACCGGGCGAGGTATGTCAAGATGTCGCTGCGGCGCAATGTCGCACATTCTGCTAACCCAATAAAATGCAAACCTAATTTTCGACTGCAACGACGCGCGTTTTCACTGGTGTGCGGTGCATGAGGTCGTCGACCCGCGTTTTCTCGCGCCGGAACTCCGATAGCAGGCGGCCCTGAAGCTGGCGGCTGCGCGGGATCTTGATCGACAGCGGGTTCGTGAAGCGGTTGTTTACCAACACCTCGTAGTGAACGTGCGGTCCTGTCGACATGCCGGTATTGCCGAGATAGCCGATGATCTGCCCCTGGCGCACCTTGACACCCTTGGCAATGCCCTCGGCGAAACGGAGCATATGGCCGTAAGCGGTTTTGTAGCCGTTGGCATGCCGGATGCGGATATAGTTTCCGTAACCGCCTTCGCGGCCGGCAACTTCGATGGTGCCATTGCCCGTGGCCATGATCGGCGTTCCGATGGGAGCCGCCCAGTCCACGCCCGAATGCAGCTTCAGGGTTTTCAGCAGAGGATGCCGGCGGTAGCCGAAGCCCGACGTGAGGCGCGCCCCCCTTATGGGGACGCGCATAAGGAACTTCTTCGCGTTGGAGCCCTTGTCGTCGTAGTAGTCCACCACGCCGTCGGGCGTACGGAAGCGGTAATATCCACGCGGCTCACCGCCGATGTTCACGGATGCGAACAAGAGCTCGCTCGGTTTCTCCGTTCCGTTTTCGTCCTGGATGAGGTCGTAGAACAGCTCGAAGCTGTCGCCGTTTTTTACGCGCTGTTTGAAGTCCGCGTCGTAGGAATGGATCTTCAGGAACTTTGTGGTGAAATCGTCAGGCAGGTTCTGGGCCCTGGCCGCGCGAAAGCTGCTGAGATAGACGCTTGCCCGCTCGCCCGTGTCTTCTTCCGAATCGGATTCCGGCTTCACCGGCTTGTCGTTTAGAACGTATCCGCCCTCGCTGCTGCGCGCGAGCGTAATCTCCACTGCATTTTGGTAGAACAAACTGATCTTGGCGACGTCGAGACCGCCTTCTTCGACCGACGACGGAGTCAAAGCGAGCCTGACTTCTTCGCCCGCGCGCAGCTTTTTGGTTTTCGTCACCTTCGCGACAGCGTCCGCCACCAAATTGGATTGAACGCTGTCCACTCCGGCGCCCTTGATCACACTGTCAAGTGATTCGCCGCCCCGCGCGTCGATGGAACGCCGGTCGTAGGCGTCGTCGGCATCTTCCTCATCCGTCTTCTTATAGAGAATGGTCGTGTTTTTCTCAGCCTTGAGAAGTGATTCGCCGTTTTCGGCGGCGGCATCGGGGTCAAGAGGCCCCGCTCCGGACAAGCTTGCTTCGCTCTCCGCATAAACCGCGTCAGCCTCCGCGACCAGTTTCTCCGCTTCGTCGTCCGAAAGCTCCTGATTATCCTCGCTTGGCAGAAATCCGCCGGGCACCTCGACGAATTGCACCGAAACACGCGGATCGGATGTCAGCTCGGCGCCCGATTGATCCTTGTGCGCAACAGGCGTGTCGTTGCCGAACAGGTCCATCGGATTGAACACCGGCACGGGAACTTCGCGCTCCGGCCGTTCCGTCGCAAGCGTCGACATAAGCCTTGCATAGGGCTTTGTCTCGATGAAGACCTTGCCGTCGCGCTGCCGCTCCACGCGGTCCATAATGAGGCTTCGCGTGGTCAGGCCATTAGAAGAGATGACCAGCCGGTCCGTCTTATAGCCGGTCGAGGTCTGCTTGGCGGAACCGGGCGTGCTTGCGGCGCGGGGCTTCTGCGCGGAATTGAGATCGTGTCTTAAAGTCTTGAAAACGCTCTCATGATCGCCGCTATGCATCGAAGAATAGATGACCACGCCGATGATCGCGAGCCCTGACACTGCGACGATAATCGTAGAGATGAACCATTTGAGCTGGGTCACGAAGCGCCGCGGCCCAAGTTCGCTCAGAAATATAGAGGGCTGCTTGCGGCCGCCCTTCGACACCGCGCGCGTCTGCTGGACACGAACGAGATCGGTCCCGCGACGGCGGGAATCTCCGCGGTCAGTACGATCGAGCAAGCTCAAGTCTCCATCAGCCCCAATTGGCGCTAGGTTCTGCGCTGCGGTTTGGGCAAAGATGCGGCGAAGGAACCGCGATTGCGCCTATTTACGGGAAAGATGCGCACCAAACGCTGTCAAGAGTACACTTCGGCAATCCCCACTATCAGAAAATTTTCCCCAGATTGAAAAATTTTCGGTTGGGGCCAAAATTTTTACGTTGCGTTCACGATTCTAGGGTTTATATAGGCCCTACGAGACGCGGCGGTGTCGCCCTCGAAAATCCCGACAGCGGTTGTTGAAGTCTAAGCCTTAGCAAGGGTTGGCGGGTCGTTTTACCAAAAAGAGTGTCTCAGTTGGGAAGGGGTAAAACCCTGATCCAATAGGCTTTTTCCGGTAGAATGGACTGAAAAATCCCGGTAGCGGGCGGCAAGAAAAAAGTTCTTGACAAACGCAACTGGGTCGCTAAAAGGAGCGCTCCACGGTG
>CAVYEY010000045.1:0-42500 GCA_963767435.1 uncultured Alphaproteobacteria bacterium | reverse complement strand
TCACAAGTCGAGCAGAGACGAAAGTCGGCCTTAGTGATCCGGTGGTCCTGAGTGGAAGGGCCATCGCTCAACGGATAAAAGGTACGCCGGGGATAACAGGCTGATGACCCCCAAGAGTCCATATCGACGGGGTTGTTTGGCACCTCGATGTCGGCTCATCGCATCCTGGGGCTGGAGCAGGTCCCAAGGGTTTGGCTGTTCGCCAATTAAAGCGGTACGTGAGCTGGGTTCAGAACGTCGTGAGACAGTTCGGTCCCTATCTGCCGTGGGTGTAGGAGAATTGAGAGGAGCTGTCCTTAGTACGAGAGGACCGGGATGGACACACCTCTGGTGGACCTGTTGTGGCGCCAGCCGCAGTGCAGGGTAGCTAAGTGTTGAAGAGATAACCGCTGAAAGCATCTAAGCGGGAAACTCGCCTCGAAACAAGTTCTCCCTTGAGAACCGTGGAAGACGACCACGTTGATAGGCTGGATGTGGAAGCGCGGTGACGCGTGGAGCTTACCAGTACTAATAGTTCGATCGGCTTTATCGCTCTCATTAGTCAATGCTCATTTCGGATGAGTTGGCGAAGAGACAAATACCAGATCATTCTGAACCGCAAGTGGGCGCACGTAAGGCGCTGAACCCTTGTGGGTCAAAAAAACATCCTTCGTTTGCCTGGTGATTCTAGCGGAACGCCCCCACTCGATCCCATTCCGAACTCGACCGTGAAACGTTCCAGCGCCGATGGTACTACTAAGGTGGGAGAGTAGGTCGTTGCCAGGCATACCAAGGATGTTTTAATCCCTTTACACTTATTTGACTTCAAAGACTGCCCGCCTTTTCGGCGGGTTTTTTATTATGCGCCCAGCATGGGCGCACTCTTGCGGGTACAAGTCCCGCCGTAAGCTGGTCACAGCGAGCGAAGTGAAGCGCAACTGCATGAGGGTGACCGATTGTGGGGAGGAAGCGTGGAGCGAAGCTGCGGGCCGATGCGAACGTCCATGTTCGTAGCCGGAAGGCAGGCGCGCGGGTTGGCCTTGCTCGGGCGGCTCTACGGCAAGCTGCGCCTGACGGTCAACGAGGCCAAAAGCGCGGTGGCCAGCGTCTTCGGCCGCAAATTTCTGGGCTATGCCTTTTGGGTGGGTCCAGGCGGCACGGTCAGACGCAAGGTGGCCGCCAAGCCGATGGCAGCGTTTAAGCAGCGCATCCGGCAACTGACCCGCCGGTCCGGTGGGCGCGGCATGCAGGATGTGGTGGACCGTTTGCGGTCCTATGTTCTGGGATGGAAGGCATACTACCGGCTGGCGCAAACACCCAGGGTCTGGAAAGACCTAGTGGCCCGCTTCATTTAATTTGGATAGTTTCTGCGGCAAATTGATTCAGGGGGATCCTCAGCCCTTGACGAGTCGGATTTGGTGTTTTCCGGCCGCGCCAAGCTGGCGGCCGGAGCAACCGGATTGGAATTTCGTTATGGCCGTCAAGGAAATCCCAATTAAGAAATACGTGGTCAAATTGGACGAAGCGGAACGCGACCGTCTGCAAACGCTCCTCAGCAAAGGTAAAAGCTCTGCCAAACAGCTGCTGAAAGCCCGGATACTGCTCAAAGCCGATGCCTCGGAACACGGCGAAGGCTGGAGCGATGGCCGGATCGTCGAGGCCTTGGACACGAACATGTCCATGGTGACACGGGTACGGCAGCAACTCGTGGAAGAAGGACTTGAAGCGGTGCTGAGCCGTAAGCAGCGCGAGAACCCAGCAAGAACACCCATTTTCGACGGAGAGAAAGAGGCCCGGCTCACCGCGCTGGCATGTTCCACACCTCCCGAAGGCCGTGCACGCTGGACGCTGCGGCTTTTGGAAGACAAGGTGGTGGAACTGGGCATCGTGGAGGCCGCCAGCGACAGCATGATCGGGCGCGTTCTAAAAAAAACACGCTTCAGCCTCACCGCAAAGAACAATGGGTCATCCCGCCGGAGGCCAATAGCGCTTTCGTAGCAGCCATGGAAGAGGTGCTGGACGTTTATACCCAGCCGCACGATCCGGAAATACCGCTCATCTGCCTTGACGAAAGTTCCAAGCAACTCGTTTCAGAGACACGTACGCCAATCCCGATGAAGCCGGGCCAGCCGGAGCGGGTCGATTACGAATACGAACGCAATGGCACCGCCAACCTGTTCATGCTGTTCGCACCGCTGGAGGGCTGGCGGCACGTCGAGGTTACGAACCGCCGCACCGCCGTCGATTATGCCCAAATCCTCAAAGACTTACCGGACGTCTACTTCCCGGACGCCATAAGTGAGCGCTTGCCGCTCACGATAAACGTTCGCTTGTGAAGATCCGTCTGGTCCAGGACAACCTCAACACGCATGCCAAATCCTCGCTTTACGAAGCCTTCCCGCCTGCCGAAGCCCGGCGGCTCGTGGAGCGCTTCGAATGGAACTACACGCCCAAGCACGGCAGCTGGCTGAATATGGCGGAATCAGAGCTGGGTGTCCTGTCCTCGCAATGCCTGGACCGCCGCATCCCCGATAAGGAAACGCTGACCAAGGAGGCTGCCGCCTGGCAAGACGAACGCAACACCACCCACACCAAGGCCAATTGGCGCTTCACAACCGCCGATGCCCGCATCAAGTTGAAATGCCTCTATCCTCAGTTTGAATGAATTGAGCCACTAGACCAGTGGATGCGTCACCGGCTGCGGGCCGTTCAGCTCAAACAGTGGAAGCGCGGCAAGACCATGTACAGGGAACTGCTGGCGTTGGGGGCTACGCCCGGAGTGGCGTGCCGGGTGGCGGCAAACAGCCGCTGGTGGCGCAACAGCGGAATGCTTCTCAACACGGTGCTGAACCTGAAATGGGCAGATGAACTGGGAATGCCCCGCCTCTCATGACCTCAACTTCCCGAACCGCCTGGTGCGGACCCGCGTGCCGGGTGGTGTGGCAGGGGAGCGATCAGGTTGATCGCCCCCTATGCCGATTCCTGATTACCCACCTCAGTCGTCATGCCCAAGAGTTCCGGCAGCCCCCCATCGTTGCGCAGCGCCGTGATATGGGTGTAGCGCTTGTGCCAGGCCAGAACCGAAAGCATCGCCGTGCCCAGTACATCTCGTTTTTCTGGCGCGTTCAGGCTCGTATAGGCAAGCGGGCAATCGGCTACGAACGCGTCGAACAGGTTCGACGCTTTGAGATCGCCGATGAGGAACGGTAGCTGCCCGTAAGGCGTCAGCGGCGCCGCTGGGGCCCATTCCACGCGGACCGGGCTAGTGGCCTGCACCATTTAAATTGCGTTGTTGAATTCGGCTGCGAACACTGATTCTTGCCCTGCTGGGGATAACCGGCACAAGGGGCAGGCCATGGCCAACAAAAAATTCATCGTCAAGCTGAGCGGCGAGGAGCGGGCGCGTCTCACTGGGCTGATTTCGAAAGGCAAGGCGGCTGCCAAGATTTTGCTCAAGGCACGTATTCTGTTGAAGGCCGATCAGGGCGAGGCTGGCGAGGGCTGGCTGGACAAGGAAATTTGCGGGGCTCTCGATACCAATGTCTGCATGGTCTCGCGCACGCGCGAGACGTTCGTCAGCCAGGGGCTCGATGCGGTGCTCACCCGCAAGCAGCGGGAAACCCCGCCAGTTGCGCCAATCTTTGACGGCGCCGCCCAAGCCCAGCTGATCGCACTTGCCTATTCGGAGGCACCGGAAGGTTATGCACACTGGACCATCCGCCTGCTCGCCGGGCACGTCATCGAGCGCAAGATTGTAGAAAGAGCGCACTTTAATACAGTCGGCCGCGCGCTAAAAAAAACGTTCTCAAACCGCACCTGAAGGAATATTGGGTTATCCCGCCCAAGGCAAATGCGGCATTCGTTGCGGCAATGGAAGATGTGCTTGAGGTCTACACACGGCCGCATAATCCGGCCCGGCCGCTCGTTTGTCTTGACGAAACATCGAAACAGCTGGTCGCCGAGACGCGCACGCCCCTCCCGATGCAGCCCGGCCGGCCCGTTACGACTACGAATATGAGCGCAATGGCACGGCCAGCCTGTTCATGCTGTTCGCCCCGCTTGAGGGCTGGCGTCATGTAAAGGTAACGGAACGGCGCACCGCCGTGGATTACGCGCATGTATTGAAGGAGCTGAGCGATGTTTACTTTCCCAAGGCGGAAAAGATCGTGCTGGTTCAGGACAATCTGAATACCCACACGCCGGCTTCACTGTACGAGGCATTCCAGCCCGAAGAAGCGCGGCGTCTTGTTGAGCGCTTCGAGTGGCGCTACACGCCCAAGCATGGCAGTTGGCTCAACATGGCGGAATCGGAATTGGCGGTGCTGTCTGGCCAATGCCTGGACCGCCGTATCCCCGATAAGACCAAGCTCGAATGCGAGGTCGAGGCGTGGCTTGCCAAGCGCAACGCCCGTCACGCCAAGGCCTCCTGGCGTTTCACAACCGCTGACGCCCGTATCAAGCTGAAAAGCCTCTACCCCGCATTTTAGTTGATTCAGGCCACTAGCCTTGAGTTCGCGGAGAGTGAGGTTCATGGCTATTCCCCCTTTTCACTTTTGCGCGCGGCTTCGGTTTTCTGCGCAAGGGCGCAGATTTCCGCCTCGATGCGTTCCACTATTCTTATGAGCCGGGCGGCCTGGTCGCGGTCGCTTGGGCCAATCAGGACTGCGACATCTTCCGCCGTCTCCCTCGCGAGTTGGAGGCGTTTCCAACAATCGCGTAATTCACCGGAGTGCATGGTGATCCTTTCGGGCATAGCTTCGCCGTTCGCCGAAGTTGTGGATTTCGGTGGCTGGCCATTGGTACTGCTTAATAAAATACGGACTGTATACTCTTATTAGGATTTGCGGCGCATTGCGTCAATCCCGATATTCGGATAGGCGCACAATATGCTGACAGCAACACAGTGCAGAATGGCCAGAGCGGCGCTAGAATGGGGCGTTCGGGAACTGGCCGAAGCCGCAGGGATCAACGTCAATACCGTCACCAGATTCGAAAGTGGCAAGAAGTCGAACGTCTCAACGCAGAAATTGATTAGGCAGACATTCGAGGCCGCCGGTGTGCGGTTCACCGATGATGGCGGGATCGTGCCGCCGAAGAAGAGCGGCTAAAGCGAGCGGGTCTCGATGAGCGAATTTTATCCGAGCCGCCGTGACGCCCTCGCCGGGCTCCTCGTTTCGATGGCAGCGCCCTATGTGGTGCGGAACTCCGGCTTGCTGATGCCCCTCATGGATAGGACGATCCTATCTACGAACGAGCTTGAATGGCAGACCATCCCCGGCACGCGGGATTATAAGAAATACCCGCTTACCGTCGCCGAGGTGAAGGCGTGGCGCCGCTCCACGAACGCGAGTCTGGACCGGGGCGTCATGGTGAGTTGGACGGCCGAGGGCAGGGCTCGGATTCACCGGATGGCCGTCACAGGCACAGAGCGGCACTACAACGCGATGGGGCTTCTCTGAGAGGTTTCCCCCCGCGGCGCACGGGGGAAGATTATCCAGGGGGCGTAATAGGTATCCAGGCTATGGTGTCCACGTTAAGCAAGGTTTGCCGGTCCTGCTGACGATCTCCCGGATCGGTAGCCGCTCGGCCGTTATCAATGGTAAAATCTCGCGCACCAGGCGCATAGCAATTCTCTCCGCTGCATCGGTTCCCTCCTTGAACGGATCAAAGAGCGGACCCTAGACGAGCCAGCAGAGGCTTCCGGCCCCCCCCTTCCAAACAGGGTTACGCCGCCTCAATAGGTGGGCGGAATAACTCCGGAATTGGTGGGCAATCACTCCGGAATCATCACTCATATCTCCGAGATGGAAAGCGCGATGCACAATGTTTGCATCGACACCATGGTGAAGCTTGCCCAGGCGGTTTGAAAGCCGCCCTACGAGCTGTTCATGCCCTAGCAACTTGCCTGACGGTAGGCGCACTTGCTTGGGCTATCCCCACCCATCCCACCATTGTGGTTCAAGAGGAAGTGTGATGTCCCGCGCTGCTTCGCTCCTGCTTGCCTTGGCGGTCTTTCTTTAGTCGAACTTGAGAGCGGCAGGCATTGCCTTGGCCGATGATGCGTCCTCGCAGGAGGGGACGCGATGGCTCATGGGAACCGGCGTAAGTGCAAGTGCTGTCTGAAGCTATTCCGTCCAGACCCGCGCAATCTCCGTCACCAGAGTTACTGCTCCGTTGGCGCCGCAGGCCACCAGCGGATGCGGCGATCATGTATCCGGCGCAGTGCAGAAACGCCGGCCGATTGCGGGCTATGGACCGGAGCGTCCGTTCCCGCGCCGCACCGGGGTTCAACGCGCACACATAGACAGGGCGATGAAGGAGCGGCAGACGCATCTATCACGATCCCGTCAGCTTTTCCGCGTGAGCCCCCCATTTGATCAGCGCATCCCTTCGAGGCTCGCGAAGCTGCTGCAATTGATAGGGGCCGCGCATATTGGCTTTCAACCCGGTGGTGTGATTCTGGATGCGATCGATCACGGCGGGATCGATCTTAAGATCGTCGCCCATCAGAGTTGAGACTGTCCGGCGAAGATCGTGGTTGCGCCAAGGCGGCAGCTCGCGCCCAAGCTCTTTGGCCATCAGAGCGTCGAGGCGGGCTTTGACCTTTGAAAACCCGCTTATCGCCGTTGTACCGGTCGTCGTGAACACTAGCCCTGTGCGCGAGCCCGGCAGCGCTTCGAGGATCGCAAGGGCTTGCGGGCTCAAGTCAACGAAGTGCTCCTGGCCATTTTTTGTTCGCTGCGGCTGATATTCTTCCAGAGATGGTAAGCGCCAAAGCGCCTTCTTGAGGTCGATCTCGACCCAGCGCATCCCGGCTACTTCTTCACGCCGCTGGCCAGTGAGCAACAGCAAGCGGTAAAATGGCGCCCATGGCCAATCGAGCGCGGCGGTTGCCTTCCAGAACGCTCGCAGCTCTTCATGATCGAGCTTGCGCTTCCGGTCAGCGAGCGGCGAGGGGCCGCGCATGCCGGCCATGGGATTGGTCTCGACCATGCCGCGGTTCAACACCCATGCGAAGATCGGCCTTATGTCTGCGAACAAAAGCCGCGCCGCGGCGTGGGAGCGCGTTTGCACCGCTTCGATGGCGCCGGAGATCTGAGCCCTGGTGATTGTGTGGATTGGCCGGCCGCAAAGATTTTCGAGATCGCCCGACGCAAGCCGTGCCCGTTTTTCATGCCAATAGCGCGTGTCCTTGGCGTGGACGGCTAAAAAGCTCTCCACAATATCCTTGAACGTCTGGCCCCCCAACTTGCGCCGTTCCTCGCGCTTGGTACGGGCGGGGTCCTGTCCATCGGCGATTTTTCCAAGCGCCGAGCGAGCCATCTTGCGAGCCTGGTCCGCAGTGATTTTGCCATGAGGGCCAAGCGTGACGCGCTGTGTCTTTCCGGCCCTTCCGCCGACGCGGTATTGCACGATGAAAACCTTCTTGCCGCCCGGCGTGGCCTTGCAGCCGAAGCCCTTCAGTTCCGCATCCCATAGATAGCCGTCGGCGAGCGAGCCATCCGCACAGCGTTTCGGTTCGAGGGCATCGACGGTGGTTTTGGCGATCTTGGCCTTAGGCATGACAGTTACCCGTGATTACTGGCGTCAAAATAGTAAGCACCAAAAATGAAACCGTGCGCAAGCACAGAAAAGTCCCGGCGATGAAAAGCGTTTTATAACCGTGCTATAGGCAATCACAGGAAAGCGGTGGAAACCCCATACAACACAAAGCCACATACTACGAATCTGGGGGTCAGGAGTTCAAATCTTCTCCGGTGCGCCATTAAATTCAACGACTTAGCCCTAAACGCAGATGCCGCAAGAGACAGCCAGCAAGGACATAGCAAGGACGGCTGGCGAGGCTTTGAATACGAAGCAAGCGGCGAAATTCCTGGGCGTGTCCGCATCCAAGCTGGAGACAGACCGCGGCAAGGGAGATTGTCCGCGCTTCTACAAGATCGGCGCCCGCGTGGTGTACTATCAAGTGGACCTCGAAACATGGCTCGCCTCCAAGGGCCGAACGTCCACAGCGGAATATGAGCCCAAGCCACGCCGTGACGTGCCGGTGAAACCGGCGCAGCCGAAGAAGCGGGCGCCAATCCGAGCGGAAGTACACGGCGAAGAGCCGGAGCGTCTCAGCCTTCTTGAGGTCGAACTCCGTAAGAGATTCCGGAGGCCGATTGACGTAGTGCGCGCGCTCGGGCTCCCTGAAATCCTTGCTGAACTAGGCGCGCGGCCTTGCCGGATATCCGGCAACACGTCCCTGATGCCGTTCGCGGCAAAAATTGCTTTCCCGCCGGGCATGTTCCGGCAGGGGCGAGGGGCACTCCATCCCTGCGATTTTACGCCAAACTAAGCCATTTTAAGCCAAACTAAGCGAATCTACTGGAATCCGCGCGTTGACGCAAAGGCAGCACTGCTGCGTTTGTGCCATGCAACGGGCAACTTGGCCGCCCGGCGAAACGCAGATCGGCGCGGCGGTTGCGCAAACTGCACTCAGGGAATGCAAATCCCCTCTTGCCATAGAAGGGCGCAAAGCGCTCCGCGAAGAGTCTGGCCATGCCGAAAGGCGGGACAGCGCACTTATACGTCACTTTGTGACGGCGACATCGAGGGGCGGAAGCGGCTCCGCGGCGCCCGCCTCGAAGCCTCGCCGGATATCGCGCAACACGTCCTTGATGCCGTTCGCTTTCACCAATCCGTTGCGCCTCGATGCCTCGACAAGCGCCGCATGCACCAAAGCCTCGCCGATCAAGCCTTCCCGGATGAATGGCCGGAACGTTTGCGCCATGCCGCGAGCTGCCCGGCTCCGGCCGCCTGGGCCGCGCTTGGCGAGCGTGCCGTCAACCCATTTCAGAAGCCCGCGCGCCATAGCCTCGTAGCGCTTGCGTTCGCGGGCGGTGAGACTGCGGAGTGGCGCTTGAGGGAGCGCCACAGGAGTAAGCGGCACCACTTCAGGCATGAGGGGCGCCAGAGCGGCGGCAAGGGCTTCGATGTGGGCGGGCGTAATGACGGGCAGATCATCAATGCAGCAGCCCTCCAGGGAGCCCCGGCGCCAGAAGTAGGGCCTGCCGGTGTCAGGGTGCAGCGTTGGCGGCAGCACCGTTTGCCGGCAGGCCGCGAGAATCTGCACAAGGGTTTCCTGGTGGCGCTTACCATCGGGGCCGATGACCGGAGCGGCCCGGAAGTCCCGGCTGGCAATCGTGCCCGTTGGGTCCCGGAAGAGCCCAGTTGAACCGCGGTTGCCGATTTTCACCGGAGGCGACATGCCGCCGAAGACGACGCGCACCGCAGCATTAGCGCGCGGATCGTCCACATCGATGCCAATCAGGCCGTTGTAGCCAGTGCAGACAGCCAGGCCGGCCGTCTTGTCCTGAGCCCAAGCGGCGAGCTGGCCTTTGTCCGCGGCGTCCGTACAAAATTGCTGCCATCCAATTAGAAAACGGCCGGCCGCGCCTGGTGCCTTGCCGCCTGCCAAGATCGGAATCGGGGAGAAGCCACGCACCGCATAGGAAGCTGCCCACCGGGCAAAGGCCTGTCCGGCACCGGGCCGGGTGCCCGCTGAAAGGGCAGAATAGTGGGCCTGAGGGGAGAGGCCGGGCTGGTTGTGGGGTTCTGTCCAACTCAACCCTTGGCGTGTGTTTTCCGGTTTCATCTGCCATATACCGTTTTCAGCTGGGTTACACGGGTTACATGGTTACAGCGTTGTTTCGGCGGTGTTTTCGGTGGTTACACCCGTAACCAAGGCTACTCTCATTTGGTTACAGGGTTACACTTGGTTACGCTTTGGTTACGCATAAAGCTCCGCGTTTTCAATGCTGTAACCACGTAACCAGTTGTAACCATGAAATAAAGACACCGGGGAAAACTCCCCTCAGGCTCACTAACTGGCGCCATCCGCAAAAAGCTTCTCGGCATCGATCACGAAACAACGGGCCGGACCCATCCCCGGAAGGCGCGCGAGAGTCGCCACCCTTCCTTTCTTGTCCGGCGTGATGGCGCCGCACTTCACCAGCTCGCGCGCCACGCGTGCCGGGTCGAGCCCCTTGCACACCTCCGCTTTGAACATCTGCGGCAGCACGTAATAGGTTGCCCGCTCGCCGTCCTGCCGGACGAAGCCGAGCCGGTTTATGATGTGGGTGCTTGTGATCACTGCCGGGCTTAGCGCCGGGTCCCATAGAACGAAGCGGGAACTCGCCGTGTTTCTCGATGATCGCCCGCACTTGATCCAACGCCCTGAGGCTTTCCAGCGCCCCGGTTGAGCCGCGCCGGTTCAGCCACTCCTTGAACATGCGCTTGCAGGCCTCCATCGCGTGACCTTCCGGCCACGGCAGGATACCCCACTGCACAGCAATCTCGCCGCTTGCCGCAACGATAGCGAAGCGCTTGGCGACGCGCGCCACCTGGCCAGTTGCATCATTCGGGCAAGTATGGGTAACGAAGGCGCTCATCAGGCAGCGAGCTTCGGAGAAGGCCTCTTCAGGCTCGGCAAGCAGCCTCCTTAGAAAGGCGCGGCTCGCATGCCCGTAATGGGTTGCGCCAGCGGCCTTGATCGCGTCGGAAAATGCGGCGGCCGTTTCCGCGCCATGGATATCTTCGAACGCTCCGATGCCGCCGCCAGCATCGGCTTCCAGGTCCACGAAGCGGGTTTCCTGCCCTGCCATCGAACTGAGGCCGTCTTCGGCCAGCTTCGCTGTAAGGCTCACTTCGCCGGTACTCAGGAAGAGCACGCGGAATTCAGCCACGGGCCGCCCTTCCCCAGCAATGCCCGCCCGCTGCTTGCCTTGGCCGTTCGCTACCATATAGATAGTTTTCGCGGCGCTGGCCGCTGCCGCCTGCCCAAGCTCATCCATGGGCAAGAACGTGTCGCTGTGCTGGACGGCGCGGGCCTCCAAGCCATTATCCGTTGTGCGCCAGGATTGCAGGAAACCCGCCATAGGTCCGCCGCCCCATGCACTGCCCGCGATCCATAGCGCCGTTGTTTTGCCGCAGCTGCCATCTCCCCGCATATGGAAACCGCCGCCCTCGATACAGAGCGGCTGCAACAATGGTCCGGCAAAGGCCACGGAAGCGGCGAACGCGAGCCGGGAGTTGCCAATTGCACGGGCCGCCACTTCACCGCGCCAGCCGTCAAGCGAGCCCTTCAATTTGTAGGCGTGCGGAATAGGGTGCTCTGGCTGATAGACGATGTGCTCGTCTCCACATTCGCCGAATGCTTCATCCGGGAGAATGAAGGTCCGCGGACTATACCAGCCCACGCGCGTGGCGGTGCGGGAGCGCTTCCGCGAACTCGACATGCACAGCAACGCCCGCAGCCGGTCCTTTCCAGCCTTGGCGGCCGTGATCTTCAGGCCCAAGTTGAACAGCAGCGCGAACACCTCGCCGCCTTCCGCCAGGAACAGCGAACGGGGCATGGCTTGCGTGTGCCACACGCCATCTGGCGTTTTGACGCGGATGAGAAGCCCCCAGCCCTTTTCATCCTCGCTGCGAGTCTCCGCTAGCACCTCCAGCGGAGAGCATAGCCACGCCCACTCTTCGTCTTCGTCCTCACGTTTCCGCGGCACCAGAAACTCTATGCTGCCGTTCTTATCGTAGCGAAAGCCGCCCGGCAGCTTCAGCCCTTCTTTGGGCTCACCAATTGTTGGCGCCTTGCCATTTACGCCGGGCTTGACAGTCGGCACCGAATTACCGTTAAGGTGGCCGTGCATGTATCTTCCTTCTGGCCGTCACCACGGCCGGTTGTCTCGAATTCAGGCCCTTGCACTTTTGCCGAGTGCAGGGGCGTTTCGTTTCTAGCGATCCAATTCGCTCAACAAAGCTACAACTTTAACGAATTCTCCGGTTGCGCGGCCGTCAGCTCATGGCCTCTGTCCCGCGACGCCGGCTCCCTTGAGCTTCATTCCGGTCATGAGGAAGTCTTTGCCGTTTGGTTTCGTAGCGATGCCTTGCTCATTGCAGAATGTAACGATGGCCGTTCCAAACTCTGCGTTCGATACCGGCCGCTTGCCGGCTTCGCGCATGCCTGTGTGTAGATGGCGTGCAGCTCGGCGATGCTCACCCTTCCCCGGCCGGACTCGATGTTCTCCGCTACGATCTCCGCCACGTTTCCGGCTGGGATATCCTGCGAGGCAACGAGATGCGGACGGGCCGGGAACGGGTGAGGTACACCTTCGGCCGCTTCCGCTGCCCTCCTGGCCGCAGCATGAAGCCGTGGAGCGCTCGTTTCGGTAGACCGATCGGTCATCCGGGGCGCTGGTAAGGGCTGTGATGCCGCGCGGACGGGCTCCAGCGCGGGCGCTTCCGGCAGCTCAATCGCCTCGTGCTCGATCATGCCGCCGGGCTCGCTTTCTTCGGCCTCACGCGCCACGGGCCGCAGGTCCACCGGTGCTGGCGCTGGCAGCTCGTGCTTTTCGATCTCTTCGGCCGCGAGGATCAGCGCCACGATCAGCAACTCCACAACGACCATCATTGCGGTGTTCTGGCGGGTACTCAGCTTCGCGGCTTCAGCGTCATCGAGGCCAAACAGGCGGGCGAACGCTTTGCCCTGGCTGTTCGTTTCCCGCACTGGCCCGGCGTGCTCGATCTTCTCCCGCAATGCCGTGATATCGGTATCGAGCTTCGCGGCTCGATCCGTGAGAGCCTTGCCGCGTGTTATGGCCTCAAGATCGGCGAGCGCCTCGCCCTCGGCCGTTTCCTTGTCCCGGCACTTCGGCCCGCGCTGTGCGCATTCTGCATTCTTTGCCGAAGTCGCAGCGCTTACCTTGGCTTTCGCGGCTTGCACCGCAGCGTCATCGGCTGGCGTGAATTTCAGCCCCTTGCGCTCTGCGATGGCGATTTCCAGGCTCGCCCTGGTATCGCTTACCGTATCGGCAACGCGGCTGCGCTGCGCTGTCTGCTCGCTTCCACGGCCGGCCATCGCGCCAACCTCGTTCGATATGGCGATGGTCAAAGAAGCGAGGGCAACAGCCCAGGTGAACACGCTGGCCGCCTTGTTATAGGCCCAGACGCGAGTTGCGAGCGCCGGGCCGAACAGCCCGCCGATGGCAATAAAGCCGTAGAGGAATGCCCAGATCGCGCCAGACACCGGAGTGTCAGAGGTCATATAGGCGTACTGGCCGGCGACAATGACAACGACAACGCCACCGGCATACCCGAAGAACTTTGCAAGGGTACGCATGGTCAGTTCCCCCTAACGTATTGGAGGAGCGCCAGCTCCACGACATCGGTCAGGCTCTTGCCCGTGCGCTTGCAGTAGTCGTCAACCTCCTGCTTGTAATCGGGGTGCATTTTCACGTTGAGCGCCTTTGTGCGCTCGTGCCCATGCCGGATAGTGCGCCCGTCCACCTCCGGAATGCGCTTATCGCGCTTTTGCGTGATTGCTTCTTTCTGGCCGCGCGGCTTTTTGGGCTGCCGGGATGCGTTTGCCAGTGCGGCGAAAACATCGTCTGGCAATGCGCCGCCAAGGGTTTCCGCACTCATAGGATCGCTCCTTTATTCACAAGGGCTTGTATTTCGTTCCAGAGTTCGCCGATTTCCGCGCGCGCCTCCTTATCGATTTCCGGGCCGGTTTTGCCTTTCGGAATGGCCACGACCCACGACTGCCGGTTCTTGATTTGCGTGTTGAGGAGGGGGCCGAGTTTCGCGCGCTCGATGCCTATGATTGCCTGTTGCGCTGCCATCTTGTGATTGCCGTTCACGGCCACCAGCAGGAAGGCATAGGGGCGCTTGTGCTTCCGGCACATGTCAACCGCGTCTTGTGCCGCGTGCAGATCGAAGAAGCCAGGACGCACCGGCACGAGAACAGCGTCCGCGATCTCGATTGCGTCTTCGATAAGCGGCATGTTGTATGGTGGCGTATCGACAAAAAGCCAATCGTAGGTTGCCGAGAGCGCTTCGACGCGTTTTGCAATGGGCAGGTTGGCCGTGTCCAAATGCGGCTGTGCCGGCTTCCCCCTTAGGTTCCACCATGTCTCCAGCGAGCCTTGATCGTCGTTCAAATCGATCATTGCCACCTTGCTTGAGTCCTGCCCCGCCCGCACGGCGAGAGCTGCCGTGAGCGAGGTTTTCAGCGAGCCGCCTTTGCAGCTTGCTATCGTGATTGTCTTCATGCGCCAAGCTCCAAACCGTAATTCGTTGTAGTCTGTTTCCGGTTCTCGTTCTACAACGAAAGGTGTTCAATGTAGAGCGAATGTGACGCTTAATGTAGCTTGAAACTTTCAACGATGCAAGCGCTCAAATCGGCTCCATGTAGATTGAAACGGGGCAGGTGTGTAGCTTGTACCTGAACACGGCCGTAGCCCGGACATGGGCACGCGGAGGAAGGCCACGGCTCCTCCTCCTCCGCTCTCCTCCAGGTGTTCAACTGTTTGAACACGTGTCCTGCATAGGCTGGATGCAGTTCTGAACACCTTTGAACACCCTTGGTGCTACACTGTATCTGCGCGAACGAGCTACATTGAACACGTGCAAATTTGGCTGAGCAAAGTTCGGTGTAGCGCGAGGATTGAGGCTCATGGTAGCTCCCACATCTTCCGCAGCGTGCCATCAATGGACTCACGCCGGACGCCAAGGCTCACTGCGGCGCGGTAGAGCGGCGAGGGGGTAATGCCAGCTTTGGCCGCCGCCGCTTTCAGCTTCCCAGAATTGCACGGGCCATCGGCGAGCTGTTCCTCCAGCCAGGACTGCACGGCCGCCGCTCCTATGGTCCGCTTCGCCGTGGACGGTGCGTGCCCCTCATCCTCGCCCTTGGCCTCGCCCCTTGGGGGTAGGAAAACGACACGGCTTGCTATGATGCCGTTCGCCCTGGCTTCCTCGATGCGGTAGGGGCGCGTCCAATCATCGCGCGCTTGGTTCGCCTTCAACGGCGTGACATGCCGGCCGTCGTCTTCGGTGCGTTCGGCGAACAGCCCGGCCCGCGCAACCTCTTTCCAAGCGGATGCCCCGGCGAAATCTCGCTGGCCGGTCTTCGGATGCGAGACGCCCAGGACAGCGAGTCCATCGGTTTCCGCCCAGGCGAGCAAGGGGGCGAGGCGAGCGCGAACGTCGCCGCTTCGGTAGCTTTCGAGCCCGAAGAACGAGCGGATAGGCGAGAGCACAACAAGCTTGGCGCCGCCCGGTAGCTGTGCCGCCGCGGCGCGTAGTTGATCCACGCTGGCCGAAAGATCGCAAACCGGGCCAAGGATGACACGCCGCATGTCCGCCCCGGCTGCGGCTAGCCGTGGCGCCGTTACCGTGTCACGCGGGTCTTCGCCCTCGCAGAAGATGACGCCGCCGCGTTCGGCCCGCTCGCCGGTCGGCCATATCCCGCCCGCGCTCACAATGGCAGCAATGCAAGCCGCAAGGGTGCTCTTTCCAACGCCAGCCTCGCCCGCGATCAAGCTCAAGGCGCCAATCGGCAGGACGCCCGGCCATAGCCAGCGGATTTGCTCCATTTCGACTGCATCGGCGCGGACGAAAAGCGCCTCGCTGGCGTCCGTTTCCGGGTCCGCTCCATTTCCCAAGGCGGCATCAAAAGCCGTCACGAGCGCCCAATGCTGCGGGCCTTTGAGGTGTTGCAGGAGGCGGACGCCGCCGCAACCCGGCACCGGGAACAAATGCCCGGCCGGATTGCCGCCTACCTTCTCGGCAATCTGCCCGGCGATGGTCAGCGCCTTGGCGGGCGCCGTGGGGTTCCGGAGCCGCCAAGCTGCGGTAATGCCCTTGGGCGTTGCGACGATGATTGCGGGGCGCGGATGGAATTGCGCGAGCGCATCGGCCTTCGCGGCGGGCGCAAAAACCGAAACGATGCGCGTTGCGGTCAGGTCATTTTCCGATATGGCGCCGCCAGTGACCGGGCCTCCTGTTACCGCGGTCAGCATGTAGAGGTGCTGCTTCGCCCGCTTGGCAATCCAGGCGGTAAGGTCGCGGCCGTGCGGATCGATTGCGGCCGTCTCGGCACGCCCCTTGCCCCGGACGGCGATCACGGCCACAGGCAGCACAGCCTCAAATGCGAGCGAGCGCACGAACGCCACCGCTTCCCCGCTTTGCGGCCGTCCAGGCGATAGCCACGAAATCCAGCTCATAGCGCAGCCCCGTTCATTGCCGGGGATGAAAGCGCCACGCCGTCAAACGTGGTGCCGTTCGAATGGTGGCTATCGACGCCGAAGGTATCCACGATCCAGGCCCGCAGGCGGCGGCCGAATTCGCGGGGATCGAGGGGCGCGTTGAAGTCGTTGCGGGCGCAATATGCGAGATAGGCCGAATATGCGGCGTTTGTCTTGATCTTTGCGCCGTCCAGCTTCGAAAGCGCCCGAAGCGCCCAAGCCTCGAAGCCGTCCGCGGTTTCGCCCGGGTGATAAGGCGTAATCGGCGAATGTGCTGGCTGCGGTGCCGGTGCCGGTGCCGCTTCGGCTTCCGCGCGAACGGTTGCCGCCTTTTCAGTCAGGATCGACGCGAGCGCGCTGGCGGAAATGAGCAAACCAAGCGCCGCGCCGGTAAGCATCAAGAGAGCTACGGCCGCCAGATCGAGGCCGGGTGCTGGGATAGGTGCGGCAGGGCTTTCCGGGGTTACAGGAGCCTGGAAAACAGGGCGGCCGTAACGCTGTCTTTCGAGCCCTCGCAGCTCAGCCTTGATGCTTTCGAGGCGCCGGGCATCGTCCGGCGTGCGAACTCGGGCTTCTTCGACCGTGCCCCGCAGTTCCTCGATCCTGATGTCTGTTTCGTCCGGATCGCTAACGGGCAGCTTTTCAAGCGCCGCCACAGGGGCGGGAGTAGCCGGCGCCGGTTCGGGCGCGTGCCAGGCGAAGTGAACCATGATCGCGAACAAGAGCGCGAGGCAGGCAACCCAGAAGCCGAAGGCTGCCTTTGCAATTCCGGGTTCGGTCTCCCGGTTGAGCGCGGCCCCGATTGGCAGGCCCGCCGTGAACAGCGTCACGATCAAGATGCCGGCGGAAAGCGCCAGCCAGGTCTTTGCGTCTCCCGTGGTGATGAAGGCGTAGTAGAGCCCGACAAGCCCAACGAAACCAATCGAAAGGATTGACGGCAAGCCCAGCACCCAAGCGAGCAAGCGGACGTGCCAATTGTTGTTCGATCTTTCCTCGCGGGTGAACGCTGCCGGATCGAGGGGCTTTGAAGTCTTCGCTGCGGCGGCCGGTGCTTCGGGCTCGCCGAAGGTGAGCGTGACGGATTTGCTCATTTCAGCACCCACATGGCCGCCATAACCACGGCGAGGAAGCCCCAAAACCTGAGCGGGAGGCCAAACAGCTCGATCTGAGGGGCCCGGCGCCTTACTAGCGGCTCGCGGCGGCCCGGTTGCTGCCACTCCGCAATCACGTACAGCTCGCGACCGGTACAGGTAGCGGCCAAGAACGGGTCCGGGATTCTGGCATCGTAGTGCGATACGAAAAAGTGGACGGGATGGCCGAAATTTTGCTCAATCTGGCTAATGAGTGCCCAAACGCTTTCCGGTATTGCGTGAGGATAAACGGTGGTGGTTAGCCCGCAATTGGCAAAAACCCCGCCAATGCGCCAGTCATGCCGACCTGGATAGGCATGCCGCCAACCGGTAAGCCCCCGGTCGGCATCTCGCAGCGGATACCAACTCCAGGGGCGCCGTTGCGCCCATGCCAGCTCGTCCATTTTGGTGCATACCGTTTCGAAGTTTAGGGGAATGAGGCCCGCAGTGCGCAGATAGTCCTCAAGCTCCCAATCAGGGGCGAATGGATTGCCGGCGTCGTAGGCGCGCCGCCGCTTGAGCGGTATAGCTTCGGGAATTGTCACCGGCGCCCGGTTGCTTGGAAGCGGCCCGGCTTGCTCGATCACAAGCGGGCGCGAGGCGATTTTCGTTCTCTCCATCGCCATCACTCCCACACCGGCACTGTGCCAAGGGCGATGTGAGCCGCAGCGGCGAGAGCCGTTCCGGCGATGCCGATGGCAGCAAAGGTGATGGCCATGCGCGGGCTATGCCGCCAGAGCGCAAAATACAGCAGCGGCGAAGCGGCGATAATGAAGCCGGTGACGAACGCTCCGCCAAGGTGGCGCGGCATGATGATGGCCGACGCCCAAATGCAGGCGCCAAGCCAAGGGGCGAAAATCGCAATCCAGGCCGCTTTTGCCGGCGAACGCTCGCCGGTCTTGTGCGGGCGCGGAATCGAAGCGACGGGCGGCTGCCGGTCAATCCAGGTCGCGACTTTGGCCGCGCTGGCGTCGTCGGCCCAAGGCTGACGCAATTGGCTGTCCGTCATGAGCGCCGCCCTTTCCGCTTTTCCGTCTTGATGGCGGCGTCAAGGGATGCGATCCGGGCGCGCTTAGCGTTGCGCTTCCGCAGACCGTAGAGCTTGACGGATTTCCGGTTTTCGGGTGACGCCAGCTTGGTGAACGCAAGGGCCAGCCTTCCAAGGGAGAGGATGGGCATTATCCGCGCCTCCTGTTGTGGCCTATGGCTTGATGCGCGGTGCAATAGGGCTGCCTGCCCGGCGAAGTCCGGCACCCACAGAAGCCAAAGGCCGCTGCCTTCGGATCGCCAACGGGCCAATGGCAGGTTGCGTCCGTCAGATCGGCAACGGACAACATCAGTGCCGCCGGTGCTGGAGGCAGATCGAGGGGCTGCACAGGGCGAGGCCGAAACGTTACGGGCTTGCGCATCACCACACGGCCCGCTCGATCACGGCGCGGCATGGTCCGGCGCGGCTGGCGGTTCGTGGTGGCGCGTCCAGGCAGGCCCAGGCGATGCACCTTGCCGATTACGGCGTTGCGCGTGACCTCGCCCAATTTCGCGGCGATTTGGCTTGCGGGAAGGCCATCAGCCCAGAGCTTTTTCAGAAGCTCTACACGGCTTTCATCGGCCCACACGCCTTGATGGATGAAACCGTGATAGTTGCCCGCGGCGTGCGGGCTCGTTATGCTGATTTGCAGCATTTGCGGTCTACCTTTCGTTGATGCTAAGAGGCGGCGCGGGTACCAGCCGCAGCCGCCTCACTTTACCGTCCGCAGCTCACGGTTTGCCGTGTGACGCGAAGCAGGTTTTCGTAATCGCCAGCCATCGCGGCACGGCGGTAAGCCTGGAATGCAGCCGGATCGATCCGCTCGGCGCGCATGGCGTCTTCAACGGCCCGCATGATTGCATAGGCGTTTTCGGTTCCGGCGAGGCGGATGTGTGAGCGTCGGGAAACTTGGGGCTCATGCGAACGTCCGTCTCGCCGTCTGGCGCATACTTACAATCGCGGCGGCTGGCCAAAGCGCTAGAAAATTCGCCTTGGCGTCGTTCTCAGAGTCTCCCCAGATTTTGACGGTTTTCCGGTGCTTCCCCGGTTCGGTGAAGGTCACGTCAAAGCAGAGCGATGCGGCCATGGGTACCTCGATAGGTGTTGACAGATTGAACAATTCTCATTCGAAACCCGCCTCTTTGTCGCTGATGAGGTGTTTACGGTGCCGGACAACGTAATTCTCGAAGTCCGCGAGCTTCCCGCCAGCCGCGATGTACTTCGCCCGGCCTTCTTCGATGGTGATGAAGCCTTCAAGCATCAGCTCAAGGATGTCCTTCGGGCGCGAATAGGAGAGGGGGCGGTCACTCATTTGCAGGCCTTCTTTTTGAACCTGAGCGTCTTGACCGGCAGAGCGCGGCGGATACGCCGGACAGCTTGCAGGCCCTTTTTCGTCAGCATGAAGCGAGTCATTTGCGGGCCGCCTGGCCGATGTCGGCGATTTCGTCCGCAATGCCACGGCGAAGGGTGTTCAAGCGAATGACCAAGGGCCGCTCGTTGGCCGCGTCAGCCACGTTTTGCGCGTCTTCGATAAGTTCGGAAGCACGGCGCAGCAAAGACTTCACACTGTCGATTTGACGTGCGGAAAGGGGCATTGGAGATGCCTTTGACGTTGCAATGATTGTGTCTTAGACATAACCTTGATGCACCGCAAAGTCAACGCAAAACAATAAGGTTCGCTCTATGACAGTACTTAGCCCTGAAACTTGCCGCGCTGCCAGGGCTTTGCTGGCATGGGGACAGCGTGATTTGGCTGCCCGTTCGAAGGTGGCGCAGGCAACGATTACGTCTTTTGAAATGGGCACACGCCAGCCTTATGAGCGGACGCTTGAAGCGATACGCCGCACGTTCGAAGACGCTGGGCTGCAATTCATCGATCCTGTTGAGGGCGAGGGCGGCGAGGGCGTGCGCTTCAAATGGGGCGTAGCGCCACCAATCCGGCAGCCAGGCGAAGGCGAAGCGGCCAGCGAAGATAGCGAAGGCGGGCTCAAGGCAGCGTGGGACGATTTCGAGGAAGACGCCGATCTTGACGCGGTCCTGGCTGAGGAGCCCGGCCTTAATCCAGACCAAGCGGAGATGTGGCGCGACGATCCCGAGCTATGGGCGCGGCTGTCGGAAGGCGGCCGGGAGACGCTGAGCAAGCGCATGTACGGCGATTGCCGGGCCGTGAACGAGGGGTATTTCCGCAACGAGCCTTGGCAGCCGATGCCCTAATGCAAACCGGGCGCTTTTGAGTTAGACTGCCGCTACCAGCAAGGAAGATCGCCATGCAGACTGACACCGTTGCCCATGCCCCGGCCGAGCCGCAGCCCGTCAGAAGCGCGCGGGCGGATATCCTTGCAGGCGTCTCGCCCGATGCGCGGCAGCTCGAAGCGGAAGCGGCGGCCGTGCTGGCTGACTACGGCCTTTCCATCGCCGATGCGCACCGGCTCATGCTGCTTCACATCGTCCAGGACCGGGTGTTGCCGTTCGCGGACATAATCCCGAACGCGGAAACCATCGCGGCCATGGAGGCCTGCGAGCGCGGCGAAGGTAAGACCTTCACCAGCGTTGAAGCGCTCATGGCTGACTTGCATGCGGACGATTAAGCGGCTCACGGGCTTCAAGCGCGATTACAAGCGCGAAGCTAAAGGGCCGCACTATGCAACGCTCGATGCCAGCCTAGCCCCTATCTTGGCGGCGCTTGCCGATGACGAACCCCTTGCCGAGCGGCACCGCGATCACGCGCTAACCGGCAAGTGGAAGGGGCACCGCGATTGCCATATCAAGCCGGACCTCGTTTTGATCTATCGGAAGCCGGACGGCGAAACGCTGGAGCTGGCGCGCCTTGGCTCGCATAGCGAGCTTGAGCTTTAGCTGCCGCGAGGTCCGTCCGGCAGGCCAGGCGGGTATATTATTCTACAGCAGCCGGTTCTTTCTTCGGCCGCCCGCCAAGTCTGCCGTTTTTCCGCGCGGCGGCGGTCTTCTTTGCGCTCGCTGCCTTGCCGCCTTCAGCACCAAGCCTTGCTGCCATCCAAGCCCGCGAGCCGAAGACGCCCTCAAGCAGTCCCGGCAGATAATGGTCCGCATCAAGCAGAGGCCAGTGGAGCCCGAAGCCGGAAGGATCGATTTCGACGACGGCGAGTTCTTCGGGCGTTGCATGCTCAAGCCCCTGAAGGGCGCGCGGCGGGAACGCAACATCGAAGCCGGTGCTCAATGCTACCACGATGCGCTCGCGGCCGGCGTCGTACTCAATCGCCACGGCATGCGGCACCTTTGCGCGAAGCTCGCGCATTCTGGCGTTGGCCTTGGCGAATTCCGCCCTAGAAATCTCCATGGATGCGCCTCCATTCTGCGCACAAGTCCGCAAGCGCCTTGCTCAGTTCCTGCTTTACCCGGTTCAGCTCGGCACGCTTGAGCCCGAAGTTTTCCCGAAGGCTTGGCGGGCCATCGGGGCAGTTCAGGAAGAACACCGCGCTACCGCTGCCGCCCACAACATGGACATGGCTTGGCCGGTGATCGCTGCTCAATATGCGCACGCTGAAACCTGAAACCGTCAGAACCGTTGGCATGCCCGCCACTCACGTTTTTGCCTCGCGCCTTTCCAACGCAAAAACCCAAGCGCTTAGGTATGATATGCGATGCCGCCGCTCTTGTCCACATGGGCGTGTAACATCCACGCCGTGAAATTGCACCGGACGATTGCCCGGCAAGCCGGAATTGCCGTAGCGCTGCAGCTGACGGGCTCCTGCGCCGGGCGTGCTGAGCGAGGCGTGGTGCTCAGCGTTCTTTACATTGGGCGCATCGATGCTGCGGCTTGCGGCCAACTAAGGGTTTTCCCTAAGGCGCCAGCTCTCTACGCCAGGCAGCGGCAGTCTCTACGTTACCGGCGGCGGCCGTCTACGCCAGAAAAGCGCGGTGCCACGGCAACACTGCCGCCCTTGCGCCACAACGGGACAGTGCCCCTACATTGGGTGCCCAATCCTACGGCAGGGCATCGGCTGACGTAGCGGCAGCCCTACGCCGCGCGCAGGCCGATGCCTTTTTTCATAGCTATGCACCAGACGATTGGAAAGCGGCACGCCGCTGACGATAGCGCTCCGCCCTCGTTCGCTCGCTGCTCAAGCACGTGTACCTGTGGGACTGCGGTGCAAAAGCCAATTTTCGCGAGGGACGCTGTTCGGTTTTGCTATAAGGGTGACACAATCCAAGGTGGCATGTGAGATTTTGAGATGCGCTTGTTTCGTGCATTTGCAGTCGCGGCGCTTCGTTACATTTTGGCAGCGCTGGCGCTCTTTCTTGTCGTTGCAGCGCTGATCGCTCACGATGGAAAAACCGATACTCCCGGCCCCGCGAGCAAGGCAGCCAATGCCGATGACGAATTGACGCCCAGACTGCACACCTGGGTCGTTCTAAATCGAGGCGTGATCGGCTGCCCCGATTGGGATGGCTTCAAAAAGTTTTCGGATGCCTACATGTCCGCTGCTGCCTCGGGCGACAAGGCGGCATTCGCCTGGACCGTGGCAGCAAGTGGCTGCAAACCACTCTATCCCGACAGCACCATGTTTTGGGTCGAGGATATCGCTGCATGGAATGGTGCAGCCTACGTAAGGCCGAAGGGCGGAGGCGCCGCCTATTGGATATCCTATGAGTTTTACCACAACACTTTCAAACCGGCCCCGGAGGCAGAGAATAGCAGTCAAGAGCACAAAGTTTCGAACGCGGCAAAAACTGATAGCCCTACCGCAGCCTCCAATTCGGCTGGATTTTGCACCGCAGCTGACTGGGGTCTAAAAAGCCTTAAGATCGAGTGCGTGGGCTCAACCACGAGCGTGAATTCCGTCTCCGCGCCCGTACAAACCGAAATGCCTGTAGCCGACACCCCTCCGAACCTAGAAATCACCGTTGAGCCATATGAAGGTGGTTCCGACTTCAAGACGCTTGTTATCTCCCCGCGTGAAAATTTCATCACTATTCGCGATATCAGCGTAAACCGCGGTAATTGCAAACCAAACAGCGTACCGCCTTTACCGCAGACACTGAGGTTTGGTCAGCGCTTTAAAATCGGCCTATTTTCGCGCTCGCTTGGCCCACCGTATGGATGCCTGCCAATTGAGGTGGATGTGCTTACAGATAAGGGAAAGCACAGATTTTCTTTTGGTTACGATGGGGATACTACCCACCTTGAAGTTCGCACAGAACACATATTTGATGATTTTACAAATATTTATCTAAACATTACAAGTCATGATGACAGTATAACCGTGCGCTCTATTCTAGTTAATCGCGGAAACTGCCAGCCTTACAACCCTGTCCAGCTTCCGGTAACGCTAAAATTTGGCAACGTTCTCAAAGGTGGAATGTTTTCTCCTTACACGTGTCTCCCAGCCGAGGTAAGCATTTCTACAGATAAGGGTGAGCACACATTTTCAATGCGGCATTGAGCGGGCGCCAGCCTCGATCCAAAGCACCAGTTCACGCGCAAAGGCCACAACCGGCAATTCGCATCCAGGGAATGCAGTTTGCGCAATCGCCGCGCCGATCTGCGTTTCGTTCAAGGCCGCAAATGTGCCGCGTGTGGCGTCGATGTGCTCAACCTGCAAAAAGAAGGCCTTCTTTTTCGCACTGCAACGCGCACAAAAAAGGCCGCAGCCCCGCGCTGTGTGCGAGACTGCGGCTTGGGTAGCACTGTGCGGGCACCTTTGGGCAGGCGGGCACCCTGAGCACTTCGGCAGGCAGGCCATTGTGGCGACGATCCGGTAGGGGGATTTGGCTGGCGATAATCGCCCCTGCCAATGCACCCTACCAATGTGCTTTGCCAGCGTGCAGCCCTTGCCCCTGGAATGGATTTGCAGCCAGGCGCCGTTGATGACGCTCGTTGGATAGGCTGGGCGGGTATATCATTCTACGTTGCGGGCTGAATTCGCGGGGTGCTGCCTTTGCGCCACCATGTGCGATTCAGGCACCAACCAATGTCCGTGCCAATGCTCATTTGATGCCGGCCCAATGCCCATGAGCACGGGTTGCCCTGGCTGAGGCAAGGCCCGGCCTCAATGTACGCCAGCCGTACATTCAGAAATGTTGGCTTGAGCGCACGTCCCTGTCAATTCGCAGGGACCGGCCCGTGTTTCGGGAATGTGTTCCTGGCACACATTGAGGTCAGCCGGGATTCCGATAGACGCCCTCGTTTGCGCAAAATCATTAAAACCGGACACCCGTTTTCACGGAAAGCGGACAGCCATTTTCATCGAAAGCGGACACCTGTTTTCATGAAAGCGGACAGCCAAGGAGCGCTCCTGGGTATGCACGCGGAGGTTGGCTCCGGCGTCTGATCATTTCTTAAGCGGTTAACGCTTCTCCTCGGCTTTTGCCTGGGGGGCGAATGCCGCGGAAACGGTCGGACATGAGACGCACGGTCAGCCCCTAGCGACATCAGGAGGGCCGATATACCACACAGTCACATAGTCACTGTCGCTGGTGTCTCGCTGAATCGCGTACATTTGACCAAATTCAATCTGCGCGTCCGGGGCTCCGCGCCAGGGAAGCACAATGACCCGCACCACGGGTGGCGCATTGCCTAACTCCTCATGGATTGTAATTTCAAAGTAGGGAGCCGCTCCGTTCGAGTCTAGCGGATAGGGGAACGGTTCGGAGCCGCCAGGCTCGAGACTGAAGCTTTCCTTCTCACTGTTCCCCCAGCGGAACAAGAATTCGATGGTGATATCAGTATGATTATACAGCGAAACCACCGCAAAACGGATTTCGTCTTCCATAGAACCTCCATAAAATAACAATTCTTGTAAAAAATAGCATCATCTTGAACGACATAAAGTCATTTTTTATTGATCGGGCCATGCCATGGCGTCTGGTTGCCGACGCGTCAGGCGCCGATGATCGTGGGCTTGACCTCAGTGTCGCGCCCTTCCTTCACGATCCGCCAGCCGCACCGGGTGAGGTGCTCAACAATGGCCTTGGCCTGAATCCTCCGGGTGAATTCGTTCCTTTCCGGCTTTGGGCTCGTGCTGCAATGCCGGAGCGCCATTTCTATGCAGAAAAACAATTCCTCGTGTTCGCTTTCGAAGGCCATGCCGCATGTTCGGCTTTTGTGGGTACGGTCAAGGCCCGGTGCCCCCATTGGTGACAGGCTTTTCGCCCAATGTGTCACTTTAGCTGTTGACACGTATGTTTATGGATCGTAGATATAGTGACGAAATAAGTGACAGCAATTGCCCTGAGATGGACCCTCGCGGCGGCTGTCATACAAACGGTCGTTTTCGTTACAGGAGAAACGAGCATGCAAATAGGATATGCGAGAGTGTCGAAGGCGGACGGCAGCCAGGTCTTAGACCTCCAGCGCGATGCCATGATCGAGGCCGGTGTTGAGCCGGGCAACATTTACGAAGACAAGTGCAGCGGATCGAAGGACGAGCGGCCCGGCTTGACTGCCTGCTTGAAGGCGCTGCGCCCGGATGACGTGCTGGTGATTTGGAAGCTTGACCGGCTTGGCCGCAATCTCAAGCACCTGATTGAGACGGTGGACGAGTTGAGCAAGCGCGGCGTCAACTTCAAGGTGCTTCATGGCAACGAGATTGACACGTCCACGCCAACCGGAAAGTTGAACTTCCGGCTTTTCGCGATGCTGGCCGAATTCGAGCGCGACACGATCCGCGAGCGCACCATTGCCGGGCTCGCTTCGGCACGGGCTCGCGGCCGGGTTGGCGGGCGCAAACCGAAGCTGACGAAGGCACAGCTACGCACGGCGCAAGCTGGTATGGCAAACCGCGACACGAACGTTGCCGATCTATGCAGGGAGCTGGGCATCACCCGGCAAACGCTCTACCGGCTCGTTGGGCCAAATGGCGAGTTGCGGCCCGATGGTGAGAAGCTGCTGGCCTCGAAATAAGACGGGCGGCGCGTTCCGTTACAGGCGGAGCGCGCTACCCTCGCCGCCGCAGAGATGGACCTCCACGAGGTTGCCCGGAATCCTATCGCACCAGCGCAGAAATGCAAGAGCCCGGCCGGAGCGATCCGAAGCCGGGCTTTTTCGTGCTCCCGGACCCTTGTACAAACCTTGTCACTTTTCGAGCGCCCGGCCAGGGCTTTCTATCGAGCCTCGCGCCCGCGCGCGTACTTCGCAGGAATCCATCGCCAGCGCGTGGCGCCCCTTTGTGGTGTTGCACAACTCAATTTAACTCTTTCGCACCGCGACGCGTCCACCTCAAGCCCCCTCACGCGTAATTCGGGAAAAAGGGTGTTCGGCTGTCGCAAAAGCGCTCATTTGCGTTCATTTCCGCCGCTTTATGGCCGTCGAAAACTTACAATTGGCCGGAACGGCGGATGCACTGGAAGCTTGCTCGCGGTCTAAAGCCCTTGATGCGCGCACACGCGCGCGCGCATTGGCATGTCGAAACTCAAGATAACTCTTTGGCACCACATGCGGCGAGCTGCTCGGATGCTATCATTTGCATTCATTTCCGCGTGTGAGTGAGCGCCGCTCCTTTCGGGGGCCTGTTAACTAACGTGAAAACTTGCGGCGCAAAAACCTTGTCGAAACCTTGCTACTTTTTCCGCGTCCGCGCGAGCTGGCTGTCCGGAGTTTCAGTTTGATTGAAACTTGCGTTGAAACTAGCCGCTTCTCTCGCGTTTCGGTGGGAACTAGTGGGGAGTACGCACTGCGAAGTGCGAAGCAAAATGCGGACTTAGCCCTTGAAGCCTATCTCGCGCGCGGGCGGGCGTTAGCGATTTGGTGCGAACTTGCTGTGCGGAGTGCGGACCATGAGCGGCGAGGTGCGCGGCGATTCCCATAGCCCCCTTGGCCGGCGCCTCGCCCTGTCGAGAGTTTCGATTTCGTTCGGACTTGCATTCGTACTCGGCTAGATCGCGGCGCCGGTTTTCCGTCTCATGCCGTAGCCTCGATGCGTTCCGCCTGCCCAGCTCGCCAGCGCTGATATCCAGCACGGGCCGCGGCGATTGACCGGGCGAGGCCGGTCGCCGTTTTCGGGCCGCTCGAAGCTCCGCCGTGAAATTTGCACCGGGTCTTACCGGGAAGCGGGCGGCATTGGCAGGGTGAGCCCTTCCGGGTCTTGGCGCCGCAGCGCAGCAAAGCGTCAGCTTTCGCCATGGCCTTGTGCCGCGTCTTGCAGGTGCCGTCTTGCAGAAGGCGCTCGGTATGGCGCGACAATCTGGGTGAGAACGGCGCGTCAATCTGGATGAGACGAGGCAGCCGAGCGGCATGATGATTGTCGCTGGGCGCGATCTTGGCAAGCGCTTTGATTGACGGGGAGCGTCAATCAGCCATCATCCGTTTCGGTTTTCTTGATTGTCGCGTGGGCGGCTGGCCGTCCGCGTCCACGCTTTCGCTCGAGGGCTTCGCGGCGCCGGTAGCTTTCGACATTCATCTCCAGGATCGTGGCGTGATGCACGAGCCGGTCGATGGCGGCGAGCGTCATGGCCTGATCGGGGAAGATTTTGCCCCACTCGCCGAACGGCTGGTTGGCCGTTATCAGCATGGATCGCCGCTCATATCGCGCGGCGATCAACTCGAACAGCACGCTTGTCTCGGCTTGATCCTTGGTGACGTAGGTAATGTCGTCCAGGATGAGCAGATCGTAGCGGTCGAGTTTGGCGATGGCGCTTTCAAGCGCCAGCTCGCGCCGCGCGACCTGAAGCCGTTGCACGAGATCTGTGGTGCGGGCGAACAGCACCCTCCAGCCGTTTTCGACGAGGGCGAGACCGAGCGCCGCCGAGAGATGGCTTTTGCCCACGCCGGGCGGTCCAAACAACAGGATGTTGGCCCCCTTGCCGAGCCAGGCGTCGCCAGACGCCAACGCCATCACCTGGGCCTTCGAGACCATCGGCACGGACTCGAAGTCGAACGCCGCAAGGGTTTTTCCAGCGGGCAGCCGTGCCTCGGCCATGTGGCGTTCAATGCGCCGGCGGCCGCGATCGGCGAGTTCATGCTCGGCGAGTGCGGCAAGAAAGCGGGCAGCCGGCCAGCCCTCCTTATCGGATTGGGCGGCGAGCTTGGCCCACATAAGCTTGATGCCCGGCAGGCGCAGCTCGGTCAGCAGCAGCTCGAGCCGGGCGGCGTCGATGGTGTTCGAGGTTGTCATGCCGCGGCCTCCAGGCTGAAGGCCGGCTCGATAGCGCAAACCGCGGCAAGCTCGTCGTAAGCATGGAGCGGCGTGAGGTTCACCGTGACGGCCGGCGCCGATGCCGGGGATGGACCGAAGCGTTCACGCAATATCGCGGGGTCCAGCGCTTGGCCGGAATGAAGCGCGGCCTCGATGACCTGCGCCAGTTCCGCCTCGCAGCCGCGATCGTGCGCCAGCGCAAGCAGTTCGACCGTCACCTTACACGCGCGCTTCTCGCCGTCGCTGGCGCGCAATGCCTCGAAGGCTTTTCGATACGCGTCGCGCGGGAATAGCTGGTCCCGGTAGACGAGATTGTTGAGCGCCATCGGCTTTTTCCGCAGCGCATGGATCACGTGCCGGTAATCCACGACGTGACCGCCCTTATTGCCAGAGGCCTGCCGCCCGCGTCTGAGCGTCATCATCGGCGTTGAGCCGAGAAAGCATTCGAGCCGGTCGTCGTAAAGATGCACGCGCAGGCGATGACCTATCAACCGCGACGGAGCGGTGTAAAACACCCGGCGCAGAATGAAGCCGCCGCTTGAGGTCACGGTAACGATCTTCTCCTCGTAATCGGCGGTACGCCGCTTCGGTAGCGGCGCGAGACTCGGCCGCTCCACTTCGATCCGCTTCCGGTTATGGGCGTTGCGCCGGCCAACGATCTCATCGATGAAACGGCGATAGGCGTCGAGATCGTCGAAGTCAGGTGAGCCGCGCAGCAGCAGCGCGTCCTCCAGCGCCCGCTTCAGATGACCATGAGGGCTCTCGATGGAGCCGTTCTCGTGGGCCACGCCGGGATTGTTGCGCGTCGGCGTGATCCCGTAATGGTGCATGAGGCCGTCGTAACGCTGGGTCAGGTCCTCTTGGGCTGCCTTGTCCAAATTGCGGTACGCCGCCGACAGGCTGTCGCTGCGATGCTGCTGCGGCACACCGCCCAACGCCCAAAGCGCGTTTTGCAAGCCTTCGGCCAGCGCCACGAAGCTTTCGCCACCGAGAACCACATGGGCATGCTCAAAGCCCGAGAATGCCAGGCGGAAGTGATAGAGCCGGTGCTCGAGCGCGACGCCCGCAATCGTGATGCAAAGTTCGCTCGTGTCCGTGAAGTCCGATAGGCCAAGACGGCCGGGCTCGTGCTCCTGGCGGAAGATGACATCCTGCTCTGGCCCGGCGACCGCGCGCCAAGTCCGCATGCGCCGTTCGAGCGTGCGCCGGACATTGGGGTTCAGGTCCGGATGCCGCCGCCGGATCTCGTCGAAGACCGCAATCGACCGGATGCCCGGCGTTGCTTTCAAGATCGGCAGGACCTCGCCGTCCCAAATCTCTGCAAGTGGATCAGGCAGGCGGCGCCCGCGCGGCGCCCTCTTCTGGGACGGCAAGCGCGGATCGTTCTCGATCCGGTAGCCGCTCGCTGTGCTGAAACCGGCTTTGGCGGCAGCAATGCCTGCGCCGTGGCTTTGTCGATAACTCATATACAGCCTCATCTGGTGGTCGGTGATGTGGAGGCCGGGCAAGCGCTGATCCCTCGGAGATTGAGACGAATCAGCAGCTTGACGCCGTCCTGCTCGACCGCCAGACGGGTTCGGAAAAAAGCCGCCGCTGGTGATGTGCCTCCGGTCGGGCTACGCCCTCCCTGCGTCACACCACCAGCGGCATTCTCATCCAGATTGACGCTGCGTTCTCATGTTGATTGTCGCGCGGTACGCTCGGCAATGGCGTTTATCTCGGCTCGAAATTCGTGTCTCACCCTGGACCTCATGTTGCGCTCGTGCGCGTGATCGCGCGTATTGCGGCAGAAACTCAATGATTTGGATCAATTCCCGATGCCGCCCAGCGCCCGGGCTTGAATTGCCGCCGCCTGCTTCAACGCTTCCTTCCGCCGCCGGTCGCCGAAGCGCCACTCGTTGCCCCGGCGGAATGGCCGGCCGCGAGACTTGCCCGGTTGCCGAAGCGCCCGAACGTTAAGGATGCGCCGGGCCTGGCCACTACCTTCGATCACATCGAGCAGCGGGAGCATGCACGCGGGCGGAATGCGGCCGTCGTCGAGCCAACCGTCCAGGGTCCGGCCCGGTGTGCGAAGGACGCGGGCAACTTCACCGCGGCTCATGTCGAACTTGGCCATGAGAGCGCGGATGCGTTCCGCGATAGTGGCGTTGTTTTGCGGGGCGATGGTGTTCATTTCGCGCGTGAAATTAGCAAAATTTTGCCTCGAAAGCACGCCCAAAGGCCCGGAATGCACGATTTTAAGAGGGAAATCACGCCATTATGGCGCTGCCTAGCGCCGGAGCGGTCGCACTTCGCGCGTGGAGCCTGAGGCGGAACCGGTCACAAATGCACCTTTTCGGGCGCGACGTTGATGCCCCTTTTCCGAAGCGCTGCCAGGATCGAGGCCGGAACTTGCTTCGCGGGCGTATCTGTCGGGAAAACCCGCTTCAGTGCCCGGCGAGGTGATGCCGCCGGCTTGGCGAGCGGTGCGGCCGATAGTTCATTGATGGTCACGCGGCAGCTTCCGGCGGCCAAGTCAGGCGTCCAGGCGAGACCGATCGCTCTCATGTGCCGGTAACAATCGTCCGCGATGATGCCCGCCTTTACCAGCGTATCGCAGAGCGCCTTGGCGATGTTGTCGGCATCGCGGTCGCGGACAAGATCGCGGTCGCTGGCCGTGACGCTGAGCCGGAAGGTGCCCGGAAAGGTGGCGCCGCGAGCTTGAACTGCGATGCAGGCCAGCGCTTGCTTCCGCCAAGCACGATACGATGCCGTGTGAACGCGCCCTTTGCCGGGAACGTTGCAGAATGAGGCGTTGACGCTTGGCGCCATCGGCAGATCAAGGGTGAGCGTGCCGCAAGGCGCAGGAGCCGCGTTGTCAGCCTCAGGAGCCGCGTTGCCGGATGCGGGAGCTACCCCCGTACCTGAATCGCCCACACTGGCCTGTACGGTGCTTATGGATGGCATTCTGCGCCACCTCCCTGCTTTAGCACTGGTGAAATCTTGAACGCGGCATGGTGCGCAGCGTGAGGGCGAGCTTTGCTTCCATCCGCGCGGTTTTGGCGTTCATTTCTGCGGTTTCAGCCTCCATCTTGGCGATTTGGATTAGCGCCCGCGAGTTCTCGCATGCCAGGCGCGCAAGCTCGTTTTCGCCTTCCGCAATCTCGCGTTCGGCCCGCGAGTAGAGGTAGAGGCCGGCCTGCATTTCTTCGGGCGAGAGCTTGTCACCGCGGAAAATTCGATCCGCGAGCGCCAGCAATTCGCGCGCTGTGTCGCTCATGCCGTCACCCCCGCACTTTGGCTCGCTGACTTTCCGGCCCGCCACCTGCGCATGTACGCCGCATGGTCAACGCGATGCCGGTCTATGTTCTTCGCTCGCCAGCGCAGGTTTCGTGCAACCGCTCCCTTTTTTTGGTGAGGTGACGCTTCACCGTTGCCGTGAGGTGACGCCGTGTGAGGTGATGGCTTCGCGCTGCGTTGTGAGGTGACGCTTTCGCCAGCCGCTTCACCGTGAGGTGACGGGATTGCGTGAGGTGATGCCTTCGCCGCGTGAGGTGACACGGTAGACGACACGCCCGGCCGCTTTTTCGCGCCCCTCCCGGCTGGATGCGGGCCTAAGCCGAGTTTCCAGGCTTTCGAGGTGCAAGCCTCGCGCGTGAAGCCATTGCCGATCTTACCGGCGATTTCCGCGCAGGAAAGCCCGCTAGGCCATAGGCCGCACAGCGTCTCGACAAGCGCCGGCGTCCATATGCCTCGCTTGGCCTTGGCTGCCTTCCGCCTTTTCCGCTTCGGTGCTTTTGCCATTATTCTCGTCCTCGATTAGAATGGCAGCCGGTCGCCGGAGCGTTCGTCGAAGCCGTCCGGATACTGATGCGGCGCGCTAGGTCCAGCGCAGTAGGAAGCGCTTGGCCTTTCGCCGTTCATGCCGGGCAGGCTGGCCGGTGCAGGCTGTTCGAACCGCTCGCGCTTTGGCCGGTGCCGCCCGATGTTCGCGGCTCGCTGGCACACGAAAGCCGAAACGCTCAAGCCGTGGCGAATCTCGCCGTCCGGCGCATTCCAGGTTGTAGGCGTCAAAGTGCCCTCAAAATAGACCTTATCGCCCTTCTTAGCAGTCGCGGCGAGTAATTGAGCGGAAGCCTCAAAGCAAGAAACACGCACATACGTTGTAACGTCTTTTCCGGCGTCCGTTCTACTCGTAACAACGGCGCAACCGAAGTTGCAATACTTCTTTCCATTTGCCGAAGTCTTCAGTTCAAGTTCTTGGGTTAGCACGCCCCAAGCGGCGCATTCAATACCGCGCATGGCGCGTTCTCCTTTTCGTGTTGCTGCCGCCGGTCCATGCCTCACGGATGCGCGGGCGGAAATAAGCCCAGCCTTTCACATGCGAGGGGGCTATAGTTCGATCCAGTTTCGACTTGCTCAGGAATTCGAGCACAGCGCCGTCCACGGCCTCTATGCCGTTCACCGCGATCATGGCCGCCAGATCGGCGAGGCCGCTTTCGGTGAAGCAGGCAGGCGCCAAAACCGCGTTCCAATCGGCTTGGCGGAACTTTTCGGCGATGGCCTTGGCGTCAGTGCACGGCATGGGAAACGCCCTCCATCGCCGCACGATGCTGCCGCCCTTCCTCGGGTTCCTGCCCAAGGCGCTCCATTTCATCCAGCCAGCGCATTTGCAAGGCTACCCATTCCGGGTCTCGCATCCGCATTGCGAGCGCTATCGCGAGAGCAACATGAGGCTCGGTTTCTTCCGGGAGAAGCATGCGTGTGCAATCCCGCATGAAGATCAACGCGGCCTCGTTTTCGTGCAAGTGCAGCGTGATCGGCGTTGTTTTGGGCTTGCGCGATTTTTTTGCGCGCGGGCGTTGGCTCATGCTGTTGGTCTTTCTGTTTTGGCGAGGGCTGCCGCTTTGGCCTTCCGGCGGGCATACCAAGTTGACCGCGCGCAGCCTCCGCTTTCCAAGGTTGCAAGGCTTCGGCGGAAATGCGGGCACTGCGCATGTTCGACGCGATTTGCTCCGCCCGGTCATGCGTTCGCCGTGATGAGGCAGGGATTGCTCAAGGTAGCCCATTGCCCCCGTTCCCCGGTAAGTCCTGATATGGCTATCGTGCCACGAGCAGTCCGGGCAGTGTCACTTTGGGCTAAGCCATTGCGGTAGAACGTCCGGCGCGAGATGCCAGCGGCAGCTGCCCTTTCGGCTGCGGTAACGTGCCCGTCCCAACGTTGGGCCGCTCTGCGAAGTCCGCGCTGGCGCTGCCTTTCGCTGAATGCTTCCGGGCTGAAGTGCCGCCAGGTCCATTTCGCCACCGATTTGACAATGCCGCTAACCTCAGCGAGCGAAAGCGGCCCGGCGAAGTTCTGGCTTCGGTTCAGCGCGTCCGCGTCTACCATCAAACCGCTGCTAAAGCTGCCGAAGTTGCCTTCTGCCTGAAAGCGCAGCACATCGCGATAGGCGAGCGTGCGCAGGCTGTCGAATAGCGAGACGTTACGGCCAAGCCCGCTTATACGCTCGCTTGGCGTCCATAGGCGGGTTTCGTTCTGTTCAAGCGGCCGGGCGAGTTCGTTTAGCGAATAGACGCCATCGAACAGGCGGGCAACGCGCCAGGCCGGATGAAGGGCGTTCTTGATAAGCCCGTTCGTGGAAAAGGCCATGTCGGCATCGAGGCGCCGCGTATAGCCCCGCTCGATGGCGCTCAGATATCGGAGCGGCTTGGAAAGCGGATGCGAGCACGCGACGGGAACGGCGAGGCGCCAGGCCATGTGCGCGTGCTCGTTCGCCGGGTTCTCCATGATGAGGTTGGGCACCGGAAGTTGCCCGGCGCGCCAGGCATCGGCAGCCCCGGCGTGATCGATATCGGAAATCAGCCAGCAAGCGCGCGATGGCATGTTGTACTGGACGTATCGATAGCCAAGGGCGATTTCGCGCTGGACCGGGTAGACGCCAAGCTCGAAATCATCGGCACAACGCGGGCGATACGGAAGTGTGCGCTCAAATTCTTCCTCCCAGCAAGTCGGCGGCGGAAGGGGCTTTGCGTTGCGCCTTTTGGGTGCCAGCCCCAAAGCCTCCCTAGCCAAATGCTTTGGCATCCGGGCCGCCGCAATCTTGCGTGCGATTTGCCGTGCGTGTTCGTCCCAAACGGGCGTAGCGTATGTTTGAAGCATTGTTGTGGTCTTTCGCTGAAAGCTCCACAAAAACGCTTGCATTCCGCCGAATCAGCCCCTATTTTCCAAGTGTCGAATTTGGAATAGGTGCTGCGGTTGGCGCAAGCTAGTTGTAGAGCAGCGTTGGTAGACTTTCGGCCACCATGGCTACGCATCACAACAAACTGATAACTGGACACAACTACACAAACGCAATTAAGCGCCCTGCTATCAAGCGGGGCGTTTTGCATTTCCGGACTTGGAAAATGCTGGTTAGGCCGCGATGCGGGCTCGCGGGTCATCATCGCGAAGCTGGATGTTCCGCCAGCTTCGCGGCGCTCCCTTCCGGATTAGAAAGCCGCGCTCAACAAGTCCTGTAACGGCGGCGCTTGCGGTTGACTCATGTACTCCAACGGCGGCTGCGATTTCTTTCGCGCTTGGCGAGAAACCGTGCTCCGCGATGAAGTTGCGAATAAACGCTAATACTAAAGCTTGCGTCTTGGTCATTGTTAGCGGCTCCTATTGTTTCACGGTCGCGCTGAATACTGAGCGCGACAAAACGCACACTCGTTTTAGCCAGTTGTTTGTGATGGGTTTTCTGCGCAACAGATTGCGGCCGGGCAAAAAAAGGCCGCTGGCGGACGGGTGTCCGGCGCGGCTGGCATAGCTTTGCAATCTAGTAAAATGCAGCTTATTTCATGTCCGCACTGTTGGCAAGGGCTTCCCTTTGTTTCGTTGGGGCTTTTCTGAGTTATCCACAGCTTTGTTGCCGTGAGCGTGGATTGTTGTTGACGCGTATAACTACTTCGCCCAGCCGCCGCTTAGCCGCTTGTGAGCTTTTCGACGTGCTCACCCCAACGCAATAGCGCTTCCCGCCGCGGGCCGCGAAGTTGCTGGAGCTGATACGGGCCGCGCATATTGGCTTTCAGCCCGGTCGTGTGATTTTGGATGCGGTCGATCACGGCAGGATCGATGCCCAAGTCATCGCCCATAAGGGTTGAGACGGTGCGGCGAAGGTCGTGATTGCGCCACGGCCGCAGCTCGCCGCCAAGCTCCGCCCGCATCAGGGCATCGAGGCGGCGCTTTACCTTGGAATATCCGCTTACCGGCGTCGTGCCCGTTGTCGTCAACACAAAGCCTTTCCGTCCCGGCAGGCTGTTCAAGATCGCAAGCGCTTGCGGGCTCAAGTCAACGAAATGCTCCTGGCCGTTCTTAGTCCGCTGCGGCTGATATTCTACCTTGGACGGCAGGCGCCAAATCCCCTTTTCAAGGTCAATCTCCGCCCAACGCGCGCCGGCCACCTCATCGCGCCGCTGCCCAGTCAGGAGCAAGAGCCTATAGAACGGGCTCCATGGGTAATCGAATGCGGCCGTGGCTTTCCAGAAAGTCCGGATCTCGTCATGGCCTAAGGTGCGCTCGCGATCATCGAGGGGCGCCGGGCCGCGCATGCCAGCCATGGGATTGACCTCAAGCGAGCCGCGGTTAAGCGCCCAACTGAAAATTGGCCGTATGTCGGAAAACAAGTGCAGGGCGGCGGCTTGGGAGCGCGCTTGCACGGCTTCAATGACGCTGGCGATTTGCGAGCGGTTAATCGTGGCGATTGGCCGGTTGCGGAGGCTGGCAAGGTCTGGCGATGCAAGCCGCGCCCGCTTCTCGCGCCAGTAGCGTGTCTCCTTCGCATGGATAGCAAAAAAGTGCGTTACCGCACCGCCGAACGTCGCGCCTGCAAGCTTGTGCTTGTTCTCGCGCCTGGCTGCGGCCGGGTCTTGGCCTGCCGCGATCTTTCCCCGCTCGGCAAAGGCCATCTTGCGCGCCTGGTCAGCGGTGATGCTGCCATGCACGCCAAGCGTAACTCGCTGGTCCTTCCCTGCCCGGCCGCCCAAGCAATATTGCAAGACGAATACCTTCTTACCGCCCGCCGTGGCTTTGCAGGCAAAGCCCTTCAGTTCGGTGTCCCACAGAAAGTTATCGGCGAGCTTGCCACCGGCGCTGCGCTTCGGTTCAAGCGCATCGACGGCCGTTTTCGTGATCTTGCCCTTAGCCATGGGCTCCCGTCCTTGCTGGCGTCAAAATAGCAAGGACCGAAACGGCAAACGCGGGCAAGAGCGTGCAAGCCGCTGCAATGCGAATCCTTGCGCCACGGGCTTTCGTGCAACGCTTTGCGAGGCCATGCAAGCCGGTGCAATAGAAACCAGCGTTCTACGAATCTGGGGGTCAGGAGTTCGAATCTTCTCCGGTGCGCCATTTAAATCAATGAGTTAAGCGGCTTTTCAAACCCCCGCAAATCTAACCCAGTAATCACCTAGCAAGCACGGCCCTGCGCCCTTGGGCAGCAGGGTTGTCCGGGGAAGTTTTGGGTGAATTGATTGGCCGCAGGTGCATGCCGCGCCGTGCGTAGTAGTTTCTGGTTGTCGAGACTCAGAAACGGACGGCGAGGCATGCGCTTTACTCCTATCATTTTCAGCAAGCTGCTTGCACCCATCAACCGACGGCAATTCAACACAATCGTTAGCCGCCACGCGGGCGATGCCTATGACAAAGGGTTCAGGAGCTGGCAGCACCTCGTGGCGCTCATCTTCGCGCAATTTTCCGCCGCCACCAGCCTGCGCGGCCTTGAGGCCAGCTTCAATGCCAACAGCCAGCACCATTACCACCTTGGCACGGGCCGGATCGCGCGCTCCACTTTCGCGGATGCGAACAGGCGGCGGCCCATCGCGGTCTTCGCCGATACGTTCGGCATGCTTGCCGGGCAGCTGGACCGGAGCGCGCGCCGCGAGGGCAACGAACTGTTGCGCCTCATCGATTCCACGCCCATCCCGCTTGGCAAGCTGTGCGGCTGGGCGCCGTGGAACGGGCGCATCCGCGGCATGAAGGCCCATATCGTTTATGATCCCGGCACCGATTGCCCGCGCCTGCTCGATATCACCCACGCCACCGTCAACGACGCGCAAATCGGCCGCACGATTAAGCTCGAAGCGGGCGCCACCTATGTGTTCGACAAAGGATATTGCCACTATGGCTGGTGGACCGCGATCGCCGAAGCGGGCTCGGTTTTCGTGACGCGGCCTAAAACCAATTAGAAGCTCGATCTTGTCCGCCAGCGCGAATTCGCCGAAGCGGAGGGCAACGGCTTCACGGTCCTTGAAGACGCCGAAGTAAGTTTTGCCAGCAAGGGCAATTCCAAGCTGCCCATCAAGCTGCGGCGCGTGACCGTGCGGCGCCATCGAAACGGCGCCACGCTTGAGCTTCTGACCAACGATCTCACACGCAGCGCCGTTGCCATCGGGCAGCTTTACAAAACCCGCTGGCAGATCGAATTGCTTTTCCGCTGGATGAAGCAGCACCTGCGCATCCGCTCCTTCATCGGCAATAACGAGAATGCGATCCGCCTGCAGATCATTGCCGCGATGATCGCCTACGTTCTGATCCGCATCGCGGCCAAGGCAAACTGTGTGAAGCTTCCCGTGCTCCGCCTGCTCGATCTCGTGGGCCAATGCCTTTTCGACCGCCGGAGTTTCGGAGCCATCGATAAGCCGCCCCCCGTCAATCCGGCCCGGAAACGCGACTGCTCCTCCCCAAATCAGATGAGATTTATACATGTCTAATTTTCCCCGGACAGCCCTGCTTGGGCAGCGGGGTTGCTACGCGATTTCTAGGCTGAATGGCGCCATGTAGTTAATGTGTTTGGGCACAAGGTGGACATACGCCGTCCGCGTGCACTTATTTGAACGGTCCACCGTGCAAACCAAGCCATGCAGGCCGCAACGTTGGGGTATCCGGCTTTCCACAAATTTGAATCAAGTGGTTGCATTCGGCGCCTCCACTTCGAAGCGCAGACGGCGCCCGTCCGCTATGCGAGGCATCGGCAAGCGAATGGCGTCCGTGGATACCGCCCCATTGCCTCGGGCGCTTGGGCTGCAGGATCAGCGGTTTGATCGGCCGCCATCAATCATCAACCAGAACGCTCTTGGATAGCGCAACTGGCTGCAGCCGCCTCCCTTTTGAATCAAGGAGGATTCAGACGATTCAATAACTTTGTGCACAGACACCACAGGACAGCGCAGAGCACGCGAGAAAACAAAGTACTACTGTGGCGTATGTCAGGACTATAACGACAATATACGGCACATATAGGAAACTCCAGACAACAAGCGTCACATTTACGAGCACGTCTAAAACAACAATAGTCTCATATTTAGACATTAACACTCTTGCAATCGATTTGAACGCGCATTATTAGCCAATAGACGATTGGGAGAACTCGCATGCTTACCAGTACGCAACATCGAATGCTCGTTTTCATAAATGAGGAGATTTCGCGGACGGGCATATGTCCGTCGCTCCGCGAGATGGCCGATGGGCTCGGATATGCGAGCCACAATTCGGTGGTTTGGCTGATCCGGTGTCTGGAGCGCCGGGGATTTATTCGCCGCATCCCGGCGAGCCCGCGCGCCATCGAGGTCTTGCGCCTGCCGCATGAGGCCGCAGTGCGAAGGGCGGCCTAAACGCAAAAACGCCCGCGAGGAAGCTCGCGAGCGTTGGATCTGGTGAGGTTGTTCTGCCTGACGGCTGCGCCAGCCACGGCGCAATCGCGGCATAGGAAAGCGTGGGTCCTTCGGGAAAAAGGAACGCTTTGCGATTGAGTTGACACCGCCCATATCGCACGGCGCGCCGTATTTTTCAAGCAGTTCCCGGCTTTCCTATAAAGGAAGGGTCCGGAATGCCGAACGCTGTAAACGGGCACGATAAAACCGGGCCCGCTCTAAAGGGGTGCGCGCATAAAGCGATCGATATCGCCGATGCCGAACTCCAGTTTCGTGAGGCTGCGTCGCAGCGCGGGCTGAAGCTGCCGCTGAAGCTCGCTGCGGACGGCAAAATTCATCGATGCGGTACGGAGGATGAACCGCGCGGCGGCGACGGCTCTTACGTCTTGCACCTGGACGGCATCCCCGCCTGCGGCTTTCGAAATTGGAAAGACGGCGTGCCTTGGCAGAACTGGCGCGCTGACATCGGGCGCGAGCTGACCGGGGCTGAACGCGACGCTCTCGCCGGGCGCGCGGAAAAGGACCGCCGCCAGCAGGAAGCAGAAGAGGCGCGGCGGAACAACGAAGCAGCGAAACGGGCCGCTGGAATTTGGAACAGCGCCAAGGCTGCACCGGCCGATCACCCGTATTTGGTTAAAAAGGGTGTTGGCGCGCATGGCCTGACATTGCATGCTGTTAACGGCGCTCTTGCCAGCATAGCGAATGGCGGGGACGCGGATTGCGCCGTTACGGTTGACGTCATTGAGCCGGAACCGGCGCCGCTCGCCACTTCCCGCTTTACCATACAGGCGCCGGAGCTTGTGCGGCTGGGCTATTGCCCTATCCCGCGTCTTGTCCGCAGCGGCGAGGGGCGGCCCGCCATCAGGGGGTGGTCAGACTATTGCAGCCGCCAGCCTACGCAGTCTGAAATCGAGGAGTGGTCCAAGATTGCCGGCGCCGATATCGCGCTGTGCATGGGCTTCAACGGCGCGATCGCAATCGATGTGGACACGAACGAGCCGGAGATCCTGGATGCGGTCCGCAGCGCTCTCCCTTACTGCGGCGTGGCCCGCTTCGGCTCCAAAGGTTTTGCATTGCTCGGCCGTCATGCCGATGGCCCGCAGCGTTCGTTTGCCATCTATTCGAGCGGCAAGACGCGCAAGGGGCCGCTCATCGAGATCATGGGGACCGGGCGCAATATCACGATCCCGCCAAGCATCCACGCCAAGACTGGCCGCGCCTACCAATGGATCGATCCGGAAAATGGGGAGGTTTCCCCGGATGGCCTGCCACGGCTTAGCGAGCTAACCATTATTACGGGCGAGGATCTGGAGCGGCTGCGCGAGGCGGTTGCTCCATGGGCCGCAAAGCCCCGCGAGCCAAAGCCGCGCCCGGCAGTTACGGGCGTAAGGCCAAGCGGCAAGCGTCTGCAGGCTTATGCGCAAAAGGGCCTCGAAAATATCGAGGCAGAGCTGGCATCGGCCACGGCCGGGCAGAATAACGGACTCTTCAGCGCCGTTTGCTCGATCGGCTGGGCCGTTCATCACCGGGTGCTTTCCGAAAGGGCGGTTACTGACGCTCTGTTGAGCGCGTGCGGGCGAAACGGCGCTCTCGCGGACCATGGCCGCAATGCCTGCATTGCAACGATTGATAGCGGGCTGAGCAAATCGGCCGGCGACGATTTGCCGGTATTGGAGGAGCGGGAGCAACAGGGCACGGCGAACGTCATTCAGCTTGAAGCAAGGGGTTTCCCTGCCCGGTTTGCCGCCATTCCCCGGAAAGCACTTTTCGGCGAGCCGCAGCCGCTTCCCGATGGCCTGCCGCCGGTGACCGCATTCGACTTCGATTTACTTCCCGATCCTGTCCGGCCATGGGCTGAGGACATCGTTGAAACGATGCAGGCGCAGGCCGATTTCGCGGGTGTGACGGTTATGGCTGGACTTGGAACCGTGCTGGGGCGGAAAATCGGCATCCGGCCGCAACAGAATACGTGCTGGACCGAGACAGCCAATCAATGGGCGATGGTTATCGGCCAGCCCGGAATTCTCAAGTCGCCGACGATAGAGGCCTGCTTGGCGCCAGTGAAAGCATTGGCAGCGGCGGCAATTGCCGATTTCAAAAAGCAGGCTCACGATCACGGGATAGCGGACAAAATCGCGAAGATGCGCGCCGAAGCCATGGAGGCGCAGGCGAAAAAGGCTATCCGTAAAGATATTAATGCCCCGGTTAATGGCTATTTTGAACTCGGCGGCGATAGCGCCGATGACGATCCCCAACCGGTATTGCACCGCTACATTTCGAACGATCCCTCGCCGGCCGCGCTTGGCCAGCTCCTAATTGAGAATTTAAATGGCGTGCTGGTTTACCGCGACGAAATCGTTTCGCTGCTTCAAAGTTTTGAGCGGGAAGGTAACGAGGAAGGCCGCGGCTTTTATCTAACTGGATGGTCTGGAACGAGCGCTTACACGTTCGACCGGATCGTGCGCGGCATGAATCTGCACATTCCTGCCGTCTGCATTTCGATGTTGGGGTCCACGCAACCGGGCAAAATCGCAAGCTATCTTGCAAGCGCCGTTCGCGGTGGCGCGGGAGATGACGGTTTGATCCAGCGTTTCGGCCTTATGGTCTGGCCGGACATTTCAAGCCAATGGGAGGATGTGGACCGCCCGCTGAGGGCAGAGTCGAAGCGTGCCGCGTTTCAGGTTTTCAAAGCCCTCGATACGATGGATCCGATCGATCGCGGAGCCAGGCAAGACGTTGGCTTCGATGGCGAGCCGGAAAATATCCCCTACCTACGCTTTGACGATGAAGCCCAGGAGCTTTTCCGCGGTTGGCGTGGCGATCTAGAGCGCCGGCTCCGTTCCGGGGACATGCACCCCGCCATGGAGTCGCACCTTGCCAAATACCGCAAGCTTGTGCCCAGCCTCGCGCTCATAACGCATCTGGCGAATGGTGGCCGCGGTCCCGTTGGACTAACGGCCGTCATGACCGCGCTAGCAGGGGCCGAATACCTCGAAACGCACGCCAAGCGGGCCTATGCAAGCGTCACCATGCCGGCGGTGGATGCAGCTAAGGCAATCGTTGCCAAGATTAATTCGGGGCGCTTGGCAAGGTGAAGGCCGACGGGACTGCTAAGAGCTTTACCCGGCGCGATATTTTGCAGGCGGAATGGTCCCGGCTAACAGATCAGGAAGCGGTGCAAAAAGCGCTCGATCTACTTGTCGACCTCGATTGGCTGTCGTCCACCACCGAAAACACAGGAGGCCGCCCGAAGACAACCTACGCGATTAATCCCAAGGTGCAGCCATGAGCGAGTATCTGTCGCGCCTCAAGGCACTAAAATTTGGGAAAACCCCTCCCTCAGGCACCCTCAAAACCCTCAAAAGTCTCGATGACCCCCTTTTTGAAGGTTTTGAAGGTGGCCAACCTGGGGGTTTTCTCGAAATTTCTGAGGGCGGAGAATCACCCTCAAAACCCTCAAGAGCTGAAGGACCGGACAAAGCAAGGGCGCCTTTTGAAGGTTTTGAAGGCGCCGTACCTGGAGACT
>CAVYEY010000044.1:0-88520 GCA_963767435.1 uncultured Alphaproteobacteria bacterium | reverse complement strand
TTGGCAGGGTGTCCCGCTGCAACGCTTTCATCGGCCATCGAACCAACTCTCACAAAGATAGACGCTCAATTTCAAGTGCGCATCGCTTCGCCTGCCGCTGGGCGGCAGGGCCAATCTCATGTAAAGCCATGTCACAGTTACCCGCGCAGGTCACGGCAAGGACCGCCGTTCAGGCGCTTGAACTCGCGAAATCCACAGCTTTCCGCCGCGGTTGCGGCGCAGGTATCTGCCCGGACTACGAGCAGGGCCGCGCCGCCGCCATGCAGCGGACGGTCAGCTTGTAGGGCGCGCACTCGATGGCGCGGTCTGCCGCCGTGTACCAGTCGAATTCCCGCCCGTAGGTGGCCCAGACTTGCCGCTTCCACGCCTTGATGGCGCTGTGCTTCGAGTAGAGGCCGAGTGGATAGCCCATGCCGGTCGCGGTGACGAGGTCGAAGCAGCCCGGTTTGCCGTCGTTGAGGTGCGCCAGCTTGCTGGCGTCCTCCGGGGCGGGGCTTTCCTCGTAGGGCCGGTATCTGTGATCGCCGCTCCCATCCTGGGCAGCGGCATTGGAAGATGCAAGACAGACAAGGCCGGCCGCACCTGCGATCGCTATCGGAACAGCGGCTGCTAACTTCCTCATACCTTCCTCCTGAAGAACCTGGGGCGTGTCAGCCCGCAGGAGATCTCCCATTTTATGTGGACCTGAACGGAATGGAAACAAATTGTTCAAATTCCGTTCCTCGCCGGGCGGTTTCTGGGCACGGTTCGCGGAACCGCAAACCGGGTCTCCAACAAGACTGGCGGAGGCCTGCACAACTCCTATATGATCGCCTCGTGCGAGCCTTCGACAGGGAGCCCATGCAGCCATGCCAACCGTAGCCGAACCTGAAGCAGACGCCCAGACCGCCCAATTCCGCATCGGCGCGATCCATGGCGCCACGACTGCGGACATCCAGAAGCTCCTGGCGCGCTTTGCGGAGCGGCGTATCGGGGAGGGACTGCGCGTGGCGGGCGTCATCGAGGAACCCGCGGGGGGCGTCGATTGCGGCATCTGCAACTCCCTGGTTCTGCGCGACACGGCGGGCAGCACCATCATTCCGATAACGCAGAACCTTGGCTCGGGCTCCTCCGCCTGCAAGCTCGATTCCAGCGGGCTCGCGGCCGGCTGCCAGGCCGTGGTTGCGGCCATCGAGGCTGGCGCGGACGTGGTAGTGCTGAGCAAATACGGCAAGATCGAAGCCGAAGGCGGGGGCCTGCTGGACGCGTTCCGAGCGGCGGCCGACGCAGGCTTGCCCTGTCTGACTGGCGTCAAGCCATCCTTTTCCGGGTTTTTCGAGGAATATGCCGGCGGCTACTCGCAATGGATCGAGGCGAACGACGATGCGATTGAAGCTTGGTGGACCGGCCAGTAAATGTTCATCTTTATGCGTGCAGGTGCCTGCTAAATAAAAACAGCGCCAATGCTGTTACAGAGACAGCAAATAAGGTCGCAATGCCGCGCATAAGCTTGTACTTTGTGCCCCATATCCATGCAGCTGCTGTGAGGACATCCAGGACCACAAACAAGCCGATCATGTCGTTGCCATCCAATTTTATGACGGCAAATAACGCATCGAAAATTGCAGTCGCAAAGAAGACAATAGCGTAGCCACCTGCCACTAGTCCAATATCGAAATCGGAAACAATATTAAAAGCTACGGGTTTCGCTCCCGGCTTTGCCGCACCGGTTTTTGTCCGCGCTTTTGAAGCCGTAGGAACTTCATCTTTCGCCTTCAACGAATACACAAGATATATTGCAACGAAGGTGAATGCTCCCACGACGGCCGCTTGTACGATCCCCGGCAAGAACTGTTCCATGTCGATTCCGTTCCCCCAACTGGTGCCTCAGGCACCTCCCTGAAGTGCATACTTGACCAGTACCGCCGCCAGCACCACAGTCCCGCCGCCAGCAACGATGCTCGCAAATGCCCTCATTTTCTTATAATTGCTGCCCCACATCCACGCCGCTACCGTCAGAATGTCAAGTATTACGAACGCCGCAAACAGGATCTGGATATCGCCCTCGTCGATCCCCACCATGGATAACGATACATCCAGAATCCCTATCAGTATTACCGCCAGGAAAAACACGATGGCGTAGACGCCCGCGATATATCCCATGTCGAAGGAATCGGCGGCCTTCCTGAGTGCCGCAACCGCCGGCTCCCAGCCTTGCGGAAAATGGATGTTCCTGGCCTCTCCGCCCTCCGCCTCGAACTCGGCCCTGTCGTTGCGCCGGGGCAAAAGCCGCCCGCGCCATTCGCCCGCCTTGAACGCAAACAGCCTGCCGTCCAGGGCTTTGACGACGCCCGTAGCACTCTTCCTGTCGTAATTGAGGATAATGCCGTCCATGCTTACCCCTCGCGTATACGCCGAAACTGAAGCTGGAACCGTCCGGTGCTCCCCGAAAACACCCATTTCGATAGCCAATGGCGCTTTCCAACTTACGATTTAATTGTAACAAATGTGCCTTGCTAAAACATTAAAAGAGAAACATCTTGTAACGTATTGATTTTCCTTCATGAAACAATTTCGCTGTGCCATGATTATGGTAAAGACACAATATTTAACTGTAGTTTTGAATGCTCGAATTCAAGCAATTTGAGCTACAAAACGGGCAATTTTCGCCAGTTTTGCGCATGTCCGATTCCGCGTTAACCACGTTCTGTTAAGGTATATGGCGGCGCGTACAGGATCGTAGCGCTAACCGCCTCAATCATGACACATTCCCCCTCGGCGAGCGACTGCCGGCGCCGCGGACACTCAGCCGGCGCGCCAAAGCTTGCCCGCGTGCAGCATGAACAGCCTGGGCTGCGATTTCAGCACCGCGCGGATGGCGCGGGAGTGGCATGAAAGCCCGCCCGCATAGGCGCCGAAAGCCGGCATGATGAGCAACTCCTCCGACACGCAGAAGCATGGCCCGGAAAACCGGTAGCCGCCGGCCGGTACGCTGGCTTTGGGGTGCAGATGCCCCACGATCTGCGGCCCCGCGCAGTCTTCAGCCGGCTCATGGCGCAGGATCGCCTCCCCCAGCCCGGTCTCGCTTAGCGTTTCGCCCCCGCAAAACGCCGGCATTTCCGGATCGTGATTGCCGCCCAGCCATACCCAGCGGGAAACGGATAAGCAAAGCGACGATAGCTCGTCCCTGTCCGCCTCAGCCATGCGCTCCCCTGCTCTGCCGTCGTCGAAGCTGTCGCCCAGGCAAATCACACGCTCCGGCCTATACGCTTCCAGGGCGCGCCTCAAGCGATGGAGCGTATCGCGGCTATCGAGCGCAGGCAGGAGCCTGCCCTTCGACGCCGCCCGCGATCCTTTTTCGAGGTGGAGATCCGCGACGATAAGCGTGTCCTGCGCGCTGGCATAAGCGGCGCCGGAGGGGTCGAGGGTCAGCGATAGCCCCGCAAACTGAATGTCGATCGAGGGCTTGCCCGCAGCCGTTGCCGGACTGGGCAGCGCATCCGTTTCCCGCGATGGCAAGCCTCTTCGCATTCTACCCCAAGCGGCTCAGGATAGCGTCACCGCCGACACCCACCAACCCGGATGCTCGTGAGAGAGGGCCGCGGCGGCCATTCTCGCAATCTCTTGCGTAGGAAACAAACCGAAACAGGTCGGTCCGCTACCGGAAAGCCGGGCAAGCAGGCAGCCCTCTTGCCGGCGGATTGCTTCGAGCGTGCGCTCCACGGTGCGTTCGATTGCGGCCGCAGGCGGCTCCAGGTCGTTGCGGCCGCGTCTTAGCGCCTCGGCTGCCTTCGCGGGGCTCGAAAAGTCCGCTCCGGCAAGCGGGGATGGCTGCACTTCGCCGGGGCTCAGGGGTGCCGCGTTAAGGCGCTTGAACACCGCAGGTGTCGGAACCTTGATCCGCGGATTGACGAGAATTGCCGGTAGCGGCGCCAGTTCGGGCGCGGGCGACACCCGCTCGCCCAGGCCACGCATCCATGCCGCCCGGTTATAGAGGCATACCGGAACGTCGGCTCCAACCGCTGCAGCCTGTTCAACATAGTCCCCAGCGCGATCCGCTTTGCCATAAGCGCGCAGCAATATGCGTATGGCAGCCGCTGCGTCCGAAGACCCCCCGCCGACGCCCGCAGCAACCGGGATAGACTTCCGGAGGTGGAAATGGCCGTGAATTTCGCGGCCCAGCCAGCCCGCAACAATGCGCTGGGCTTTGAGAATAAGGTTTTCACCTTCGAGTTCCGCGGCAAACGGGCCTTCGATGCTGAGGCTATCTTCCGGCATGGGCGTGAACGTCAGTTCGTCGCAAAGGCCGGCAAATACGACAAGGCTGTCCAGCTCATGATAGCCGTCGGGGCGCTTTCCCAGGACATGGAGCGTAAGGTTGATCTTGGCGCGGGCTTGCTCGCGCAACGCTAGGGGATGTGTCATAGGCTTTTCGCCCCTCGCTACCGCTATAATCTCTCACCCTGTCCCTCTCCCTATGGGAGAGCGGACGCCCTAATCACGGCTGCGGCGGGCCTCCCTCTCCCAGTGGGAGAGGGCTGGGGTGAGGGGTTACTGCGCTTTGTGCAGATCGCTGATTCCGCCTACTCAGCGGCGGAAACAGCTTTGTCGATGCAAAACCCGGAGCAAGTTGCCCTTTTGGGGGCTCCCTAATAAGGGGTCTTGGTCTCTGGCTCCGGCGCTGGAACAGCCGCGGGCTGCGCTGGGGCCGCCTCGGGCTGCGGTGCTGGAACCTCTGCGGGCTGCACTGGGGTGGCCTCAGGCTGGGGTGCTGGAACCGCTGCGGGCTGTGCCGGAACCGCCTCGGACTGGGGTGCTGGAACCGCTGCGGGCTGTGCCGGAACCGCCTCGGACTGGGGTGCTGGAACCGCTGCGGGCTGTGCCGGAACCGCCTCGGACTGGGGTGCTGGAACCGCTGCGGGCTGCGCCGGGGCCGCCTCGGACTTCGGTGCTGGGGCCACAGCGGGCTGGGCCGCGACGGGTGCGGCCTTCTCCACCAGCTCTGCACGCGAACCCGCCTCATCCTGCAGACCGGTCTCCAGCTTCTTCTTGATCTTCGTGGCGTCGTCGGGCTCCGGATTCAGGCTCAGAGCCTGCGTCCACTGAAACTTCGCCTCAAGCTTCCGGCCAAGCCGCCAATACACATCGCCCAAATGATCGTTGAGCGTCGGGTCCTCGGGGCGCAGCTCCACTGCCTTATCGAGCTGTTTTACAGCCTGATCGTAGTCCTTCTGCAAATAGTAGGCCCAGCCGAGGCTGTCGATGATGTAGCCGTCGTTGGGGTGAAGCTTGACCGCTTTCTTGATGAGATCGAAAGCTTCGGGGATGTGCATGTTCTGGTCGAGCCACGAATAGCCCAGGTAGTTCAGCGTGGCGCCCTGCTCGGGATCGAGTTCGAGCGACTTCTTGAAGTCGGGCTCCGCCTTGTCCCACTGTTTCGTGCGCTCGTAGGCGACGCCGCGCGAATAGTAGAGCTGCCAGTCCTTCTTTTGCGGGGTTCCGATAAGCTTCAGCGCCTGGTCGTAATAGGGAATCGCACCCGCATAATTCTTGCGCGAGCTCTCGATGGCGGCTGCGGTCTGCAGGAGTTGCAGATTGCCGGGGCGCTTCTCCAGCATCGCCGCCATCAGCTTGGACGCTTCCTCGGACTTTTGCATCGAGTTGAGATAAAGCCCTTTGCGGAGCTGAGAGTTCACCCAGAATGGCGATCCCTCCTGGATCTTGTCGATGGCAGCGATGGCCTTCCCGTAATGCTCGACATTCCCGTAAAGCTCGGCAAGTTCCAGCTTGGCGATGTCCGATTCCGGGTTCAGCATCAACGCCAGCCGGAAATAGATCTGCGCTGCGTCGACGCCATTGTTGGCGGATAGCACCTGCCCGATGCCCAGGAAGGATTCGGCAAGCCCCTCCGCGGCATTCGAAACCATGAGCTTGGGCTTTTTCCCGGCCTGCAGCTCGGTAAGCAGCACCTTGCCCATCGGCGTCTCTTGGGCTCCGGCTTCCTGAAGCACCGACAACGCCTGATCGCGCTGGCCCCAAACCGCGAGGTGCCGTGAAAACGCCTCCGCGATACGCATATTCGGAGACGCCTTGTCGTAGATGGACCGGTAGGCTTCCTCAGCGTCCTCTTTGCTTTTCGCAACGTCGGCCATGAACGCGCGCTGCACCGCCTCGAAATGGACGGCCCAGTCGGTTTTTACCTGGGACTGCATCGACGCGATTGCCTTTTTCGCGTGTCCCTGTGCAACGGCGGTCCAGGCGCGTGCAAGCTTTATCGTCGGGTCGTCTGCCGTGGCGGCCCGCTGCGCTGCCTTGAAATGCTCGTCCGCCTCGGAGAAATCCTGGTGCCTGTAGGCATCCGCGCCCAGAAAGATATGAGCGATGGCGTTATCCGGCTGCCGCTTTGCCAGCCGCTGGGCAAGAGCTTTCGCCCCGTCGTAGTTGCCGGATGCAAGCTCAAGCTGGAACGCCTCGTCGAGAATATCCTGGTTGCCGGGATCCTTGGCGAGTGCGCGCCGGTAATAGAGCGCAGCGGCTTCGCTGTCGCGCGTTGCCCGCGCCACATGTCCCGCAAGATAACTGCCGAGCAGAGAGGTGCCGCCGGTAATTTCCAATGGCACCGCCGGCTTGCTCCTGCCGTGCAGCGCCTGTGCCGCGGGCGCGGTGCCCATCACGAGAAGGGCCGCCGCAATCAAGGGCGCTACCGTTTTCAAGGAAAGAAGGCGGAAGGCAGGAGCGTTTTCCAGGTAATGCATCTAGGGTGCGTGCCCTTTCGAATTTCAATTGCAGCGCCGCCGCATTTTGCGGGCAGATATTGCCGCATGAGATAGGCGATTGCACTAAAGGTGTCAAAAGCGAAGGCGGGCGTATGTGCTGCCCGGGCCTCGGGCAGCGGGCAACCGCCGCCCGGCACAGTCTCGCTACAATGGGACGGAATCGCGGCCGGCACGCGCCATGCGAGCTTTACCCTCCACTTCGCTCCTTAAAAACCGCGGTTTCCGGCAAGAAATCGCGGACGGAAGCATGAGCTGCTTCGAGACCATCCATTGGCCAATTACGAGGACTTTCTACTTGAAAATACCTCAGGTCCTGTATAATCGGTTACAAGCTTGAGGGTGGCGTTTCAAATATATGTTCAAAGAGCAAATTCAGCAGCAAGAAGCTGTTAGGGAACAGCTCGCGGAGGCCGCGGCGATTTGCCAGGCAGCTTTGTCTGAGCCGGAAATGGCAGGATTGGCGGGCCGCTTGCCTGGAGCCCCGGCCGATGCCAAGGGATGGTTCCAGCTGCTCAGCGGCTACGCTGGTAACGTTGCTGCCATCCGGCGCATGAATGACGCCCTAAACACAGATAGCACCGCCGGGCTTCCGGGCGTCGAACGTTACGCCGTCTTGCAGGCGCTCACGGTCGCCCTGCCGCGCGTGAACAGTCTCGCGCTGACCGTGCCGCTTAAACGGGAAATTGCCGGGCTAGCGGCGCAGGTGGCTCAGCCCGGCAAGCAGTGGCAGCGTAACTTCGCCGCCGCCCGCATGCCGTTCATGGGACCGATGGCGGCGATGGCGACGCTCCGCGAGTTTCCCGCAGGCGAATTGACGTTCAATTTTTGTCCGTACTTGTCCTACGCATGGCCATTGCGATTTCCCCCTCGCGCAGTCCCAGGCTTTCTGCTCGAAATGGCCTTCGGATTGAAGGGATGGGGTCCGGTCATCAGCCCTCACATCAACCGCTGGCGGCGTAATCCGCTGATTTTCCAGAAAATTGAGGTAGAGCGCTCTTTATGGCGTATGGCTAAAACCTTGGAACTCCGGCCCGATGTGAAATTTCTGATGGGCGATTCCTGGTTCTACTCCGCCAATGTCAGCCAGGTTTCTCCGCACCTGACATGGTTGCGCGGAATTTATGAAGATGCCGGCGCTTACATTGTGGACATGGAGCCGGCGGACGAGCACTCGGGCTTCATTGAGACAAGCCACAAGCGCGCCGAACTTCATAAGGCCGGCGCATTCAACCCTCGCCGCACCCTGGCCTTGTGGCGCAGGGAGGATATGCTGGCGTGGGCCGCCCAGCGGATGGACCTGGCCGGCGAAGGCGAGTTTGCGCCTTCGCTGCCCGCCGCGCCACGCCGGGGCATTCGCATCCGCTCGCCGCGCCCCGCACGGCCGGCGAAGCATAACTCGCCGTTTCACCTTTGGAACGGGTTGAGGATGCTATCGCTCCGGCCCAGGCTGTATGTCTTGCTCGTGCTTATTCTGCCGGCGCTTGCAATCGCGGCCGCGGCCGGTGCCACTGCGTGGTGGGCGGCAGCTCCGGGCTTTGTGGCAGCGTTTATTGCCGCATGGCTAATTCAATACTATGTATTTCAGTAAACGCGTTGGCGCCGCTGCACCCGCTACCAATTAGAAATGCTGCGTGGTATAGCGGCCTCGAACGGGTGTCCTGCCCCTGTACGGGCCCAAACCCGCGGCACTAGAGATCACCTTACGAAAGCATTCCGATGACGTCCTCCACCGGCGTGGTGACACGCTTTGCTCCCTCCCCCACCGGCTATCTGCACATTGGCGGCGCACGCACGGCGCTGTTCAACTGGCTTTACGCGAAGCACACGGGCGGCAAGTTCCTGCTGCGCATCGAGGATACCGACCGCGCGCGCTCGACCGAAGCCGCAATTGCGGCGATCCTCGACGGCATGAAGTGGCTTGGCCTCGATTGGGAGGGCGAGCCGGTATACCAGTTCGCCCGCGCACAGAGGCATGCGGAAGTGGCGCGCGAGTTGTTGGAGAGCGGCAAGGCATACCGCTGCTACGCGGCGCCTGAGGAGCTGGCGGCGATGCGCGAGCGCGCCACGAAGGAGGGCCGGGCGCCGGGCTATGACGGCACCTGGCGCGACAAGGGGCCGAAGGATTGGCCGAAGAACAACGCGTTCGCCGTGCGGCTCAAGGCGCCGCGCGAAGGCGAGACCTCCATCGCCGATCATGTGCAGGGGCATGTCACCTGGGCGAACAAAGACCTCGACGACATGGTGCTGCTCCGCTCGGACGGCACGCCGACCTACATGCTGGCGGTCGTGGTGGACGATCACGACATGGGCATCACCCATGTCATCCGCGGCGACGACCACTTCACCAATGCGGCGCGGCAGTCGCAGCTTTATCATGCGATGGGCTGGCACGTTCCCCACTTCGCGCACATCCCGCTGATCCACGGGCCGGACGGCGCAAAACTCTCCAAGCGGCATGGCGCGCTGGGCGTGGAGGCTTACCGCGCGATGGGCTATCTGCCCGATGCGATGCGCAACTATCTGGCGCGGCTCGGCTGGAGCCATGGCGACGACGAGATTTTCTCGACTGAGCAGGCGGTGGAGTGGTTCGACCTCAACGCCATCGGCCGCTCGCCCTCGCGCTTCGACTTCGCCAAGCTTGAGAACCTCAACGGCATCTACATCCGCAATACGCCGGACGCGGAACTCGTCAAGCAGATCGAAGCCATCGCGCCGGAGATCGAGGCGGCGAAGGAGTTCTCAGGCAGCATCGGCAAGGCCGGCTGGACCAAGCTCAAAAAGGCCATGCCGGGGCTCAAGGAGCGCGCGAAGACGCTCGTCGAGCTTCTGGTCTCGGCCCGCTACCTGTTCGTAAAGCGGCCCCTCGATATCGACGAGAAGGCCACAAAGCTCCTTGAGGGCGACGCGATCAAGCACTTAGCCGCGCTGCATGCGCGGTTCTCAGCGCTTGAGGATTGGGAGCCGGCTGCACTTGAAGGCGCTACCCGCGCCTACGCGGAAGAGGTGGGCGCCAAGCTCGGCGGCGTGGCCCAGCCCTTGCGCGCGGCGCTAACGGGCCGCACCACCTCGCCGCCCATCTTCGACGTACTGCACGTCCTTGGCCGCAAGGAGAGCCTCGCCCGTATCGCGGACCGGACCCCCTCGGGCAAATAGTACGCCGGCCCAGGCGCCACCTCACACAATCCGACCAAATATCTCCGGAACGGTCCGCCGCTTCCGGCGTAGCTGCATGCGCGATTTATTCGAGCCCAAGCCGAAGATTTTGAACCATTCGAGCGCCTATATACACGAACCGGTAACTGGGCCCGGACTACCAATCGAAGCGCAGCCTTCGGGCCAAGCGTGGAGCCTTTGCAACAAGTTCCGGTTTTTGGCGTGGGTAAAGCCCAACTCTACCCAAGGTAGATGGTGAACTCGGGCAAGGCTGATAGTGTCGCATTGGGGTGTCTGGGGAGTAAAAGGTGCGTAAAAGTTTCGGCGTTAGGGGCGGCACGCGCCCGTGAATTTGTATTGCTCTGGCTGGATGCGTTGCATTTGCAAGCGCCGGGGCTGCTTACACTGCATTTGCGCGGCCGCGTAATTACGGTGGCGAAGACCGCGCAAGGGAAAAAGCTCAGGAACCCGCCCCGCCCGCAGGCCCCCTGTTCTTCGTGATCTCGACGAACAAGCAGCACGTCTCCGTATACGGCAGGAACGGCCTGTACGAAGTCTCCCCCATCTCCACCGGCAGGCCCGATCACCCAACCCCGCATGGCGTCTTCAACATCCTGAGCAAGGAGCGCTTCCACCGCTCGAACATCTATAGCGGCGCACCGATGCCCTTCATGCAGCGCCTCACCGAGTTGGGCGTCGCGATGCACGAGGGCGTGCTGCCGGGCTACGCCGCCTCGCATGGCTGCGTGCGGCTGCCGCATGAGTTCGCCCAGCGCCTTTTCCGCTATACGGAGGGCAACGAGCGCGTCATCATCTCCCGTCAGGACATCGTTCCAGCCGAAATTTCGCACCCGCATCTGTTCGAACCGAAGCTGATGGCGATGCCTGGGCCAAGCGTGGCCTCCGGATCGGGCCAGATGCTGCAAAACGCCCTTGCGATGACGGAAGCCGCCAAGAAGGTCGACGTCGCCGTTACACCCGAAGAGGAGAATACAGCGCAGGCCGCCTCTGCGCCGAAACTTCTCAACCCGGTCGAATTCGCAAAAGCCATGAAGGTGCGCGCGGCAAAAGAGGCCGAGGAGGCCGCAGCCGCGCTCAACCCCGCGCGCCTGACCATCGAGGCGAAGGCACGGGAGGCAAGCGAGGCGGCATACGCGGTGCGCAAAGCCGAGATGGCACTCGCCAGCGCCAAGGGCGCGCTTGACGCCGCGGAGCGCCGGATTAAGCAGGCGGCTGCGGACGAAGTGGCGGCGAAGGCTGCCGCCGAGGCCAAGAGCCAGGCTACGGCCAAGGTTGCTGAAGCCGAGGCCGCACTCTCCACCGCCCAGCGCATCAAGGCCGAGAAAGACCAGAATGCCCCTTCCGGCCAGGAACGCGAGGCGATGGAGGCCAAAGCCAAGGAAGCGCAGGAAGCCGCTTTGGCCGTTCGCAAGGCTGAGTACACGCTTTCCAATGCCAAGGACCAGCTTGAAAGCGCCAACTGGCGGGTAAAGCGGACATCCGCCGATGCAGAGGCGGCGAAGGCTGCGGCAAGCGCAAAAACGCAGGCCGCGGCCAAGGTTGCGGAGACGCAGGAAGCCCTCTCCGCCGCTCAGCGCGTCAAGGCTGAAAAGGACCAGCACGCTCCATCAAGCCAGGAGCGCGAGGCCGCGGAGGCCAAGGCGAAGGAGGCAAGGGACGCCGCCATCGCCCAGCGCAGGGCAGAAATCGCGCTTTCGGATGCCAAAGACCTGTATGCGCTTGCGGAGCGGCGGGTAAGGCGATCCGCCGGCGATGTGGACGCATCAAAAGCTGCCGCTGACGCCAAGGCGCAGGCCGCTGCCAAGGTCACGGACGCCGAAGCTGCCCTTGCCGATGCTCAGCGAGCCAAGGCCGGCAAAGACCAGGACGCAAGTCAGGCCCGCAACGCCATAGAAGCCAAGTCGAAGGAAGTGCAGGAAGCCGCCTTCGCCGTACGCAAGACCGAAAATGCGCTTTCCGTCGCGAAGGATCTGCTCGAAACGGCGGACCGGCGTGTGAAACGGGCAGCCAGCGATGCGGAGGTTGTGAAGGCAGCAGCCGATGCCAAGGCTCAAGCCGAAGCCAAGGCCGGGGAAGCCGAAGCTGCACTTGGCGCGGCCAAAAGCGTCAAGGCACAGAAAGACCAGGATGCCAGCCAGGCCCGCAATGTGGTCGAGGCAAAGGCAAAGGAAATCCAGGATGCCGCTTCCGGCGTGCACAAGGCGGAGATCGCTCTCGCCAGCGCCAGGGACCAGCTTGAGACCGCGGACCGGCGCGTCAAGAAAGCGGCGGCTGACGTGGAAGCCTCGAAGGGTGGGGCCGAGGCCAAAGCCCTGGCCGAGCCTAAAGTTGCCGAAGCCGAAGCGGCGCTTACCGCAGCCCAGCGGATCAAGGCCGGAAAAGACCAGGACGCCGCCAGCGCCCAGAAGGCCTACAAGGACGCCGAGAGCGCGAGGAAAACAGCGGCAGCCGCCGCGAAATCCTGGGAACGCAGGCTTTTCCCGCTATCGGTCTTCGTAAGCCGCAAGACGCAGCGCCTCTACATCCGCCAGGAGCATATCAAGGTGTTCGACGTGCCCGTTACGATCCGCGACCCCGAGAAGCCGCTGGGCACGCACGTCTTCATGGCCATGCCGCAGCCCCAGGACGCGCAGGGCGGTGTCCATTGGCTGGCGCTGACCATCCCGGATGCGAACACCGCTACAGGTGACGAACCCCGCCGGCGCCGGCACAACAGTTACGACGACGATCAAGCCGCAGCCCCGGCTCCTGCCGCCTCCGCCACCGAGGCGCTGGACCGGATCGAAGTCGCCCCGGAAGTGCGCGAGAAGATTGCGGAAATGCTCTGGGCCGGCAGCTCGCTGATCGTGTCCGACAAGCCCATGAGCGGAGAAACCGGCGAGTATACCGATTTCATAATCCTGACCCGGTAGGCCGGACGTTATGACAAAGCCCTATGCAGTGCCCTCCCAGGAGGGGCGTATCGCCGTCGTGACCGGTGCCAGCAGCGGCATCGGCCTCTGGACCGCCGCGGGCCTCGCGGGAGCGGGGGCGCATGTGGTCATGGTATGCCGGGACGCCCAGCGCGGCGAGGCGGCGCAGCGGATCGTCGCCGCAAAGGCAGGACGGGCGCCGGAGCTGTTCCTTGCCGATTTCTCCGGTCTTGCCCAAGTTCGCGCGGCCGGTGCCGCAATTGCCGCGCGCTATCCCGCCATCCACATCCTCGTGAACAATGCGGGCCTGCTCCAGCCCAAGCCCACGCTGACCAGGGACGGCTACGAGATGACTTTCGCGGTCAACCACCTCGCCCCGTTCCTGCTGACGGACCTTTTGATGCCGTCCCTTATCGCCGCGGGCGAGCCCGCCCGGCATGCCCGAATCGTCACCGTTGCATCCACCGCCTCGAACCGCGCCAGCTTCGACCTCACGGACCTGATGCCGGCTCGCGGCTACAGCGCATGGCGCGCCTACGCCAACTCGAAGCTCGCCAACATCCTCTTCACCAAAGAGCTTGCCCGCCTCCTGCCGCCGCGCCCCGTGTCGGCGAACTGCCTGCACCCAGGCGTGGTCGCGACCCGCTTCGGGGAGAGCAAGGGCGCGCTCGGACTGATCTGGCCCTTGGTCAAGCCCTTCCTGATCAGCTCCGAACAGGGCGCCCAGAATTCGCTCTATGTGGCCACCGCGCCGGAGATCGAGGGGACCAGCGGCGCCTATTTCGTCAAGCAAAAGCCGGCCAAAGTTAACCCGGCGGCGGACGATCCAGCGCTTGCCGCCGGGCTCTGGGCCGAAAGCGAAAGGCTTGTAGCGGCGGCGCTGGGCGCATAGGGACAAAGCGCACGGTTGGCACCCGGGTCCCAAGGTTGCAGGCCGCCCGGGTCCGGAAAGCTTGTAGAGCTGTGCCGGCGCTTTGTAACACTTCTGACGCATCTGTTGTGTAGAACACTGCAGCTAGGACGTTTATACCGGCCACTGCTATGGGCTTTCTGGGCAGACGGGAATATGTGTTCGCAGAAGCAACCTGCCGACGCAGTATCCAGATAGTATATGATTAGAATGGAGGCGTTCATGTTCGCTCGTGCGATAATTCCCCTGATGCTTTTGTTTTTGCCAGGGACAGTTTTTGCGGAGCCGAAATCGCAGACTGCCACCCCGCCAACGGCTTTTGCTCAGGAAACAAGTCTGGCAGAGTCTAAGGTCCAAAATTTTCCGAGGCCGGAAGTCGAGGAATTTATCCGCGAAGGTAATCAGCTCATGCGGGACGGCGACATACTTGGCGCCCGCCGGGTTTACCAAAAGGCGTTCGCATCTGGAGATGCCGCCGCCGCGCTGGTGATGGGACGCTCCTACGATCCAATCTACTTCGCGAAAATCGTGGCGGGAAACGCCGGGCCAGACCCGGTCAAAGCCTTCGAATGGTACCGGCGGGCGATGACCGCAGGTGCCGGCTATACCGCGACGGTTCGCATCGAGGATCTAAAGCATTTCGTGGGCCAGTAGAGGCCCCCGCTGCATGCGGTGGGGACGATAAGCCGATGCTACCGCGGATAAAACATTCCCTCTCCTAAGGGGGAGAGGGACAGGATGAGGGGGTATCGCGTCTTGGCCTTACGGCCTATCTAAACGCGGTGGTTATTAAGGAAGCTGCTAAGCCCATCTTTTCCGGAGGAGTCCGGATAGTCTGCCGGTCCCTGCCGAGGTGCGGAATCTTCCGGCATTCTGTTGTGGAAAAGTCTCGCGAACGCCACCGCTTCCGGATTTTCGCCCGCGTGCTTCTGCATGGCTTCGGACAGCATGTCGAAGGTCTCGGCCCAAGCACGGCCGATCTCGTCGTTGTATTCCCGTCCAAGCAGCGTCGCGATGGCGTAGAGTAGCGCCTCGCGCATATAAACGTAGTGCTTGCAGCCGACGCCATAATTCGCTTCATGCCGCTCGCCCAGCGAACCCACGCCGGGAATGACGGCTTCCCCGCCCTTCTTCGTCACCGGAAGGAAGTGCTGGGACCGCGTCTTGACGCGAATGAACTCCGCGAATACCCGGGCTAGCTTCAGCTTCTGCTCTTCCATGTCGCCTTTGAACAGGCGCCGCGAATTGGGGTCTATGTCGAACAGCTTCTGATAGACCAGAGAGCCGAGATCGTAGAGCCGGTTCTCCAGCTTAGCGAAGCTTTCGGCTAGTAACCGTGTTTGTTCAGGTGTCATTGTCTTGTTGCCCCGTCCGGCCTTGTGTACTTACAGTCCCCATTTCCTGCGGAAAAGGGGCCAGCAACATACTCATTTTGTCACCCACCACGTATTCTGGCAAGCGAGCGCGCCCCAACCCAGCCCTAGCGTTGCACATTAAGTTGAGCATAGCGCCACATGGTAGCCATCTACAAGTCCATTTTCTGTTGGATAGGCTATAGCTTTCTAATATCGCGCGAAGCGCCGCCGAAAACAAGCCGCAATGGGACCACATTTGCGAATAGTTTTCTTTAATTCAACTTTATGCTAAGAGCAGAAACGCAACCTATACTTGAGGTCTTCAAGTTTGCACAATTAGAGGATGCAGGTAGCCCGCTTGCGGACACGCTTTGGGGGCTTGGTGCGCGCGGAGAGGATCGAACTCCCGACCGTCCGGGTGTAAACCGGATGCTCTACCGCTGAGCTACACGCGCATTCCGGCCTTATAGACAGCCAAGCCGGGGGCATTCGTCAAGGCATAATTGCGGCTCGATTGCCCCGGATCGCAATCCGGCGCGGCTCTGCGGTCTGCGCACCACGCCGGCTGCCCTTCGCCCGCAGGCTACCCGCCATGACCGGGCTGCTGCGCTTCGGCCGGCTTCTCCGGTTGTGCCGGAGCCTGAGAACCATCCCCAGCGCCACTCTGCGGCTCTTCTGGCTTTGCGTCCTGTGCAGGAACCGCGGCGGCAGTATCCTCAGCCTTCTTGGGCTCCTCCGCCGGCGTAAGCTGCGCGCCTTCGTCCTGGCCCTTCTTCGGCTCCTCCGCCTTTTCGGGCTGCATCGCGCCCTGAAAACGCTCATCTTCCTGCTTCTGAGGCTCTTCGGCCTTCGCAGGTGCCGCGGCTTTCACCGGCTTGGGCCCGGCGTCCATGCCTTCTTCCAGTGCGTTCGCAGGCTCCTCCGAATTCGCAGGCTTCGCTGCGGCATGAGGCTCCTTGCCCAAGGCCTTTTCCGGCGCCTCCGGTTTTTCAGGCTTGGCGGCTGCGGCCGGCGCGTTCTCAGCCTCGGGCTTCTTCGGCGCCTCGATCAACGCCTCGCGCGTGGCTTTCACAATCGGCTCGGCGGAAGCCTCCGAAGCGCGGAACAGGAAACCGTTGGCGGAACTGGTGAAGAGGTAGGCGCCGCCTGCCGGGTCTTTCTTGTATTTCAGCACGATGGGCGCTGCCTCGGTGAGCTTGATGGTCGCCGTAACGTCCGGCTCATTCACCTTGCCGGTCGCTTCGGGCCCCTTGCCTGCCACCGCATCGAATACGGGATTGGTAAGCGCGCCCACCAGCCTATAGGTCGCAGTTTCATCCTGCTTCTGGTCCTTGCCAAGCCCGCTCAATACCCACTTGCCATCCTTGCGTTCGAGCACGGCGCCGGCAATCGAAATGCTGGCGATCTTGTCCCGCTCGATATTGAGCAGGCTGCGGTCCATCCAATCGTCGGCACGCGCAGCCGCCTCGTAGGCCGAAAAGGCGATGCTATAGACATTGCTGTCTTTGCCTGCGCGGGCGCTGACGGACTTGAAGTTCGGCGAGGTTCCAAGCAGGATCTCGCCCAGAGCCACGCCGCCGCTCTTGAGCGCGATACGGCGCTCGAAGGCATCGGACGTGACCTTGAAGCGCCGGGCCGCCTCGTTCGAGGAAGCGATTGGCCAGCCCTTCTTGAGGCCGGCGAGCTTGGTGATCAGCCCGTTCACCTTGGCGGCGTCGGCCGGGAAATTGGCGGACGAGGGGATAACCCAATTGCCGCCTTCCTTCACAAGCGCGACGGAGTTTCCATTGTTTTCGGCAATGTCGATCCGGTCCACCTTGCCGGTCTCGAACGGGAGCAGCGGCTCCTTGGCCCTGAAGGCGGTGTAATCCGGGCCCCCGGCCCAGAGGATCAGCGCCACGGCGAGCTGAAGCCCGAGAATGGCGGCCAGTTTTAAGCTGAGACGGTCCATGGGCATCAGGCTCCCTTTGTCCCAAGCATTTCTAGATATTTACGGTCCGAGGCTTGCCGCATGCGGCGGCGGATGAAGTAGACGAGGCCGAGCCCGAAGAGCGCCAGGCCGTAGTTCAGATATTCCCAGAAGGGCTGCTCGCCGGCCTTGAGGGGGCCCAGCGTGCGGGAGAACAAGCCGCCGCGCGCCCGGAGCGCCAACAGCCCGCGATCCTCAAGCGACCAGTCGACGAGGTTCTGCGCGAAGCTCAAAGGCGTCATATATTGCGTCCGGTCGACCTGCGAGAGCAGCGACAGGATGTCGTCCGACAGGAAGCTCGAAGAGCCGATCAGGACGATGCGGGCGCTTTCTGGCGAGCGCTCGATAACGCTCGTGATCGAAGCCTTCTCACCCTCCTTGTCCTTATCCTTGGGCGCTTCGCCGGGCTTGCTCACGGCACCCGGCTTGGGCGCCTCTTCGGCAGGCTTGGCGTCCTTGGCCAGCGGCGAAGGCTTGCCCGCGAAGTAGGACTTGAACTGCCCTTCGGCCACGACGCCCAGGAGCTGCCGCTTCTTGTCCTTGCCTTCCTCGAAGCCCGTCTCCGGATAGGCCTGGAAGTCGGGCACCACGTTGGGCGAGTTCGCAACCCAGGAGTTGGTGGAGCTTTGCAGAAGCCGCGTCAGCTTCAGCCCCTTGGTCTTTTCCGCATCGACAGCAATAGGCGCCGCCCAGGACAGCGTCAGCTGTTTGAGCCCAAGTGCTGGCGTATCGCCCTTGGCAAAGCCATCCTCGCGCACATCCGGGAAATACGGATAGTCGAGAAGCTGGATCTGCCGGACCGGAATACCTGCCACCTCGTGGTCGACCGGGATCGGCAGCGGCGAGTTCTGCGGATCGAGCACCATCCCTTCGCCAAGCGAGAGCCCGTAGGACTTCAGCCAATCCTCAAGGCCGGACGGCGCCTTGTTCGCACTGAGGCTGCCCTGCATCTGCACATCGTAGGGCGATGTCGCAATCACGACCGTGCCGCCCTTCATCAGGAACTGGTCGACGGCGAACAGCGCGGTCTGGTCGAGCTTGGCGGGTGCCGCCAGGAAGAGGATGTCGGCGGCCTCCTGCACTCTGCCTGTGCCGAGGTTTGCCTTTTCGACGGAAGCGCTTTCCTTGAGCTTGGCTTCAAGCGTCTGGAAGCTCGGTCCGCCGCCGCCCTCGATGCCCAATTGCGGCATGGGCGGCGTCACCGGCGGCGTATAAAGCGCCACGCTGCGCAGCGCACCGGGCCGCATACGCTTCAGCCCGGTCTCGATATTCTGCTTGAGGCCGGCCTTGTCGAGCGATTGCGGCAGGACGATCTCTTCGGCCTTGCCACCGCTTTTAAGCAGAATGCTGAACCAGAATTGCTTGGAGTTGAGCAGGCCTGCCGCCAGCGGACGCAGGCCATAAGCCTGTTCGAGCTTCTTGGCCGCCGCTTCGCCGCCTTCGTCTGGGTCTACGATTTTCGCGCTGAACTTGCCGCCGCTCGACGCGCTGTAATCCTTGATCAGATCCTTCAGGCCGTTGAGCAGTTCGGGCAGCGGATCGGGCAGCTTGTCCGGTGCCGACACAAAGGCTTCGAGCTGCACGGGGCCGCTAAGACCGCCGAACACATCGCCGCCGCCGCGGTAGCTGTCGAGCACCTTCTTGATAGCGCGCGTGATCTCGAACTCGGGATCGCGCAGGTTCACCGCGATGCCGGTTTCGCCCGCCTGCTTCACCTCGATCAGGTCGCGGAAGCCCAGCGTCTGGTACTCGCTGCCGTATTTCACCAGGATGTTGAAATAGGAGTTGGTGACGGAAGCCTGGTACTTATTCTCGGTCTGGAACGGCACCGGCTTGATGCCGTACATGCTGTTCGCCTCGGATTCGAGCGCGGGGTCCTTCTGCGGATCGGCGAATTCGACGCGGACCTGTCCGTTGCCCGCAATCTCATATTCCTTCAAGAGATCGCGCAGGCGCGGAACCAGCGGCGCCAGCAACGGATGGGTCTGCGCGCTGAAATAGCCCCGGATCAGAAGCGGCTCCTGCACCTGCTTCAGGTAGGATTTGGTCTCGTTCGAGATGGAATAGACGCCGCCTTCGGTGAGATCGGCGCGCGCCCAGGTGAGCTGGCCCAGCCAGAAATTACCGGCGATGAGATTGGCCACGGCAAGCGCTGCCGCGATCCGCCATTTCGAGTGCTTCTGGTCCTGCCCTTGGCTCGACCAGCGCAGGCTCTCCAGCGAATAGAGGTTCAAGACCAGGAACACGCCGAAAATGCTGAGGTAATAGTAGATGTCGCGCGCGTCGATGACGCCGCGGGCGATGGAGTTGAAGCGCGAGCCGCTGCCAAGCAGTCGCAGGAATTCGCCGCCCGCATTGCCGGCGAGCGAAGTCAGCGCATCCGAGCCCGCCACGTAGAAGGCACCGCAGATCAGCGACGAGACGATCAGGCTGACGATCTGGTTATCGGTGCGCGAGCTTACGAACAATCCGATGGAGATGTAGGCGGAGGCGAGCGCCAGGGTTGCGACATAGCCTCCGAGCGCCGGCCCCCAGTCGAGGGGTCCGAGGTTCTCGATGGTTACCGGCAGCGGAAGCGTCAGCGCCAGCGTGATCCCGGTGAGTGCGAGGCACGCCAGGAACTTGCCGATAACGAGATCGAGCGTGCTAACGGGCGCGGTCAGCAGGAATTCGAGCGTGCCCGCGCGCCGCTCCTCGCTCCACATGCGCATGGTCATGGCGGAGACGAGGAAGATCAGCAGAATGGGCATCCACTCGAAGAGCGGGCGCACGTCGGCGATGTTGCGCGCAAAGAAGCGGTCCACCCAGAAGAAGATGAAGAACAGCGCCGCCAGGAACACGCCGATGAAAATGAAGGCCGCGGGCGAGGAGAAATAGGCGGAAAGCTCCTTGCGCGCGATGCGCCACACGCCCCGGCCGGGAAGTGCCGGGAAATCGTCGAAGAAGCTCGAAGCCGCTTCACGTGCTTTGCCAAGCATATTGAAAATCGTATCAAGCATGGGCCACCTCTAGGGCTTCGGCGCCAGTGGTTATCTCGGCGAACACCGTTTCCAGGTCGCGGATTTCGGCATGGAGGGCGAACAGCGGCAGCCCGCTGCCGTTGATGGCGCGGGCGACGCTTGCGGCCGCTTCGTCCGCGGCACCGCCGTTGAGGCTCAGCGCATAGGTGCAGGCCTTATCGCCGCAGGAAAGCGTTTCGATTCCCCTCACCTCCTGCAGGGGCGAAAGGATGCCTTTGACCGCATCGGGCTTGCCGCCGGTGACGAGCCGCAGCCGGTTGCCGCCGCCAATCTCGCTCAAGGGCATGTCGAGTGCCAGCTTGCCGCGGTTGATGATGATGACGCGCCCGCACACCGCGGCGACTTCCTGCAGAATGTGCGTCGAGATGATAACCGTCGCGTTCAGCGCGAGGCGCTTGATGAGTGTACGCATCATCTTGATCTGCGACGGGTCCAGCCCGTTGGTCGGCTCGTCAAGGATGACGATCTTGGGATTGTGCAGAATGGCCTGCGCCACGCCCACGCGCTGCCGGTAGCCGCGCGACAGGCTCGATATGGGCGACATGATCCTGTCTTGGAGCTCGGTCGCGGCGATGGCTTCCCTGATGGCATCCGCCTTCTCGTCTTCGGCGATGCCCTTGAGTCCGGCGGCGTAGTCGAGGAAGGCCGCGACCGTCATTTCCGGGTAAAGCGGGCAATTCTCCGGCAGGTAGCCGATTAAGCTTTGCGCGGCGGCGCGCTCGGTCTCGATATTGCGGCCATTGATGGTTGCGCTGCCCCCCGACGGCTCCAGAAAGCCCGTGAGCATCTTCATGATGGTGGTCTTGCCCGCGCCATTATGGCCGAGCAGGCCTACGATTTCGCCATCTGCGATTGTGAAGCTCACATTATCGACGGCGGTGACGGACCCATAATTGCGGGTGAGATTCTTTGGCTTCGATCATTGCAGATTAAGCCTCGGTGTTGAGGACGATGCGGAATAAGCCATACTTTAGGAGGTTGACAGGGCTATTACGGCACCTTGGGGCAAAAGAATGGCTACCAGATTACAAATGGGAAAGCTAAAAAATTGGTTACTGCCATAGGCTTGTCCTTGCCATTCCTCGATAATTGTGATTAGCGCCCCCGCCGCCAGGCCGGCACTCTACGGAAGGCGTGTTGCGCACCTCTGCGGCAACAACTATCCTTTTGCCCAAACCGGCCCGTAAGAGCCACTGTAAGGAAACGCCATGGACGCGAAAGTGTTAAGCGCCCCCCCCGGCACGCACGGGGATGGCGGTTCATTGCTGGTTTGCGACCATATTTCACGCAGCTTTGGCGGCCTGAAAGCGCTTAAGAGCGTTTCGCTCGATGTGCGCCGCGGTGAAATCTTCGGCCTGGTGGGCCCGAACGGCAGCGGCAAGACTACCATGCTCAACGCCATTGCCGGCTTCTTCCCGCCCCAGGACGGCAAAATCCTGTTCGAGGGCAAGGACATCACCGGCATGCGCCCGCACCGCGTGGCACGTCTCGGCATCGCCCGCACCTTCCAGAACCTGGCCCTGTTCCGCGGACTCTCGACCCTCGACAACATCCTGATGGGCAGGCACATCCACATGCACCCGCGCGCCATCTCGGCGGCCCTTTACTGGTGGTGGGCGCAAGCGGACGAGGTTGCCCAGCGCCGCAAGGCTGAAGAAATCATCGATTTCCTGCAACTCGAATCCATCCGCGACGAGCCTATCGGCGTCGTGCCGCTGGGCCTGCAAAAGCGCGTCGAACTCGCCCGCGCGCTCGCCGCCGAACCGAAGCTCCTCATCCTCGACGAACCGATGGCGGGTATGAACCAGGAGGAGAAGGAATACATGGCCCGCTTCATCCTCGACGTGCGCGAGGAACGTGGCATCACGGTGCTGATGATCGAGCATCACATGGACGTGGTGGCGAGCCTGTGCGACCGCATGCTGGTGCTGAACTACGGCGAGCCGATTGCGGCGGGCGTGCCCGCGGAGGCGCTGGCGGAGCCCAGGGTGATCGAGGCATATCTCGGAAAGCGGCATGCCCATGCTGCATGAGGTGCGGGAACCCCCCGCAAGTGCCGAAGCCACGCACCTGCCGCTTTCGCCGCGTCCCTACGGCGAGACGCTCATTTCTCTCCTCGCACGCAACGCCAAGGAAGCGCCGTCGCGCATTGCGGTCAGAGAGCGCGAATTCGGCATCTGGCAGGAATATAGCTGGTCCGCCTACCTTCACGAAGCAAGCGCACTGGCCGCCGGCCTCGAAGCCCTGGGTCTCAAGCGGAGCGAGCCGGCCGTCATCATCGGCGACAACCGCGCGCGCCTCTATTTCAGCATGGTCGCCGCCACGATGCTTGGCGCACATGCCATGCCGCTCTATCCCGAAACGCCCGCCGCAGAGCTGGCGAATTTCATCGCGCCGGGTATACGCATCGCAATCGTGGAGGACCAGGAGCAGGCCGACAAACTCCTGGAAGTACGTGCGCAGCAAGGCTCGCCCGAAATCATCGTCTATGACGACCCGCGAGGCGTCTCCGGCTACAACGCGCCCAATCTCTTCTCTTATGAAAGCGTCCTGAACCAGGGCAAAGCCCGCCTGAAAGCCACGCCGGAGCTGGCAGCCGCCCTGCTTGAGCGAACCTGCGCGGACGAGTGGGCGGTCATGCTGCATTCCTCGGGCACAACCGGAAAGCCCAAGGGCGTGCCGCTCAAGCACCGGCACCTGATCGCCGCCGTTCACCAGGCCGCGGAGGCGGGCTACTTCCACGAGCACGACACGCTGATGGGCTACCTGCCGATGGCCTGGGTCGGCGACTACTCCTTCTCGGTCGCCGCCACCATCGCGCTGCAAGGCACGCTCTGCATCCCGGAGCGCCAGGAAACCGCGATGCACGACATCCGCGAAATCGCGCCCACCTTTTTCTTCGCCTCCGCGCGCAGCTGGGACAATCTTCTCACGCGCCTGCAGGTGCAGATTTCGAAATCGACGCCGCTCAAGCGCGGGCTGGTGCGCCATTTCATGCGGTTCGCGATGGGGCTCGAAAAAAAGCGCCTTGCAGGCAAGCGGCCCAGCACAACCGAAAAGCTATGGCGAGCTGCGGGCGAGGGGCTGGTCTACGGCCCGATCAAGGATCATCTGGGCCTTGCCAGGGCCAAGCGCTGCTACACCGCGGGCGAGGCAGTTGGCGAGGACACCTTCCTCTATTTCCGCGGGCTCGGCCTGAACCTCAAGCAGTTCTACGGGCAGAGCGAGAACTGCGCTCTAACCGCGGCCCAGCGCGATGACGCCGTACGGCTGCATACGGTAGGACACCCGCTGGCGGGCGTCGAAATCCGCATCGGCGAGGCAGGCGAAATCCTCATCAAGGCGCCGAGCGTGTTCGACGGCTATACCGGCGCCGAGGCCGGCAGCGCGCTTGCCGATGGCTGGCTGCATACGGGCGACGCGGGCTACCTCGAAGAAGACGGCCAGCTCGTGGTCCTGGGCCGCGTGAGCGAGCTGCAATACACCGCTGGCGGCGAGCGCTTCATCCCGACCTACATCGAGAACCGCATCAAGTTCAGCCCCTACGTCCGCGATGTCGCCATCGTAGGCGCGGGCCAGGGCCACCTTGCCGCGCTCGTCTGCGTCGACATCGAGGCGGCGGGCCATTGGGCGCAGGCCGCGGGCGTGGGCTACACCTCCTATGCCGACCTGTCGCAGAAACCCGAGATGCTGAAGCTCATCCAGGGCGTGCTGGCCCATACCAACGAGGTGCTGCCGGACGCGCTCAAAATCCGCCGCTTCGTGAACCTGCCGAAGGAGTTCGACCCCGACGACGGCGAGGTGACGCGCACGCGCAAGCTCCGCCGCAACGTGATCGACGCGAACTACGCCAAGCCAATTGCGGCGCTGTTCAGCGGCCAGGATAGCGTGGATGTGGACTTGGGCATCGTCTACGAGACGGGCGAAAAGGGCACGCTGCAGCGTACGCTGACGGTCATGCCGGTGGAGGACGCGTGATGGGGCGCGGCTGTTCTGAAATCCCGGCCATAATGCAGGGTTCAACCCCTCACCCTGTCCCTCTCCCTATGGGAGAGGGGACCCCTAAACTACCCGCAGCGGATGTTTTAGCGTCCCCTCTCCCTAAGGGAGAGGGACAGGGTGAGGGGTTGCGCCCTTTGTTCCTTGCGCCATCCTTCGCCACCGCCACAAACTTCAGGAGAGCCGCCTAATGGATTGGGCTTTTCTAGGCGAACTCACGATCAACGGGGCGCTGACCGGCCTGATGTATTCCCTTTGCGCCCTCGGCCTCGTCCTCATCTACAAAACCTCGGGCGTCGCCAACCTCGCCCAAGGTGCATTGATCATGACCGGCGGCTATCTCGTCGCCTGGCTTGCCATGGGCCTGGGCGTACCGCTGCCGCTTGCTATCCTCATCGGGCTCGTCTGTCTCTTCCTCATGGGCTTTCTCATCGAGCGGCTGGCCCTGCGTTCCATGATCGGCCAGCCCGTGATCATGGTCATCATGCTGACGCTGGGCCTCGAAATCCTGCTGCGCGGCCTCATCCCAGCACTTGGCGGCTCGGACCTGCAACGCCTCGACTTAGGGCTCTCGCCCCGCCCGCTCATCATCGCGGATATGTTCATCAATCGCGCCTACCTCGTTGGCGGGGGCGTAGCGCTGGCGGCAATCGGGCTTGCGGCGCTGTTCTTCAATTCGAGGCGCGGCGTGATCCTGCGCGCAGTCTCCGACGATCAGCCGGCCTCCTGGGCGGTTGGCATCCGCGTCGAGAGCGCCATTGCGCTGTCCTGGGGGCTTTCGGGCATGACGGCGCTGTTGGCGGGCGTGCTCTGGGGATCGGTGCAGGGCGTGGACTGGACACTGTCGCTCCTGCTCATCAAGGGGCTTGCGGTGGCAATCCTTGGCGGACTCGACAGCATCGCGGGCGCACTCGTGGCGGGCGTGGCACTCGGCATCGCCGAAAGCGTCATTCCGGGCTATCTCGATCCGCATGTGGGCGGCGGCACGCGCGACATGGTCGCTTCGCTCGCGATCCTCCTGACAACCATGGTGCGTCCTTACGGCTTGTTCGGGCGCGAGCACATCGAGAGGATCTAGGGCATGTACTACCGCCTCGCCGGTGTCTATCGCACGAGCTACGCCGCCGACCGGGCGATCCTCAAGATCCCCGCGGACCGCTGGCAGGTACTGGTGCTGGCCGCGCTGGCGCTGGCCGCGCCGTTCCTTGTCTCGAACCTCTATCTCTCCGGCTACCTGCTGCCCTGGCTCATCTGGAGCATGGCGGCGCTGAGCCTCAACCTGCTCGTAGGCTGGGCGGGACAGATCCACCTGGGCTACGCCGCCGTCATGGCCATCGGCGCCTATAGCGCCACGCACATGGTCCGCGCTGGGCTCCCGTTCGAATTTGCACTACCCGCTTGCGGCGTGCTGGCAGCCAGCATCGGCCTTGTCTTCGGCTTCGCATCGCTGCGGGTGAAGGGTCTCTACCTCGCCATCAGCACGCTCGCCATGCAATACATCGTCGATTGGACCATCAACCACGTCCCGGCGATCTCCGGCGGCAGCCAGGCGACGCTGCAGGTGCCAAGCTTCACCTTCCTCTGGATCGCAATCGACAACGACCTTGCCCGCTATTACCTGGCGCTCGCCGGCTGCGCGGGTGTTGCGGTCTTCCTCCTGAACGTGCGCCGCACCGCCTTTGGCCGCGCGCTGGCCGCCGTGCGCGAGAAGGACTATGCCGCCGCCGTGCTCGGCGTGAACACCTTCTATTTCAAGCTGATGGCGTTCTGGGTCAGTTCGCTGCTCGGCGGCATGGCGGGCGCGCTCATGGCATTTTGTTATTACCGCGCGGTGACGCCGGAGCAGTTCCACCTCGACGTCTCGATCCAGCTCCTGGCCATGGTCATCGTCGGCGGGCTTGCCAGCGTGACCGGCAGCTTCCTGGGCGCGGCACTCGTCTTCTTCGCACCCATTGTGCTCAACAACGCCGCGGGCGCTCTCGCGGATGGTTTCGGCCTGCACGTCAGCGGAGAACTGCGCTCGCAAGTCCCCCTGATCCTCTATGGCGCGCTGATCGCCGGCTTTTTGTTGTTCGAGCCGCTTGGCTTGGCCAAGATATGGGACAATATAAGAAATTACTTCCTGGTCTGGCCCTTCCGCCATACCAGGCACTCGTGAAGCGGTTGCTCTGCGGCTCTGACAAGGCCGGAGGCTCCAAGCAGAGTTTCCCAAAAGTGGCCACCGGTTTTGGGATAAAAACTCTGCTAAAATAAGGAAATCTAAGCAGACATCCGTTGGGCAGCCAACGAATGTCTGCTTAGTTGAAGGAACAACAATAATGGGAGGCACTATGAAGCGTTTTGTAGGACTTTCGGCTCTCGCAGGCCTGCTCCTGCTTGGGGGCGGGAACGCGGGGGCTGAAACACCCCAGCCCATCAAGGTTGGCACCGCGCTCGACTTCACAAAGGTCTATACCTTCCTCACCGCCGAATACAGCCAGGGCCAGCGCGACTATATCGCCTATCTGAATGGCCGGGGCGGCATCAAGGGAACCCCCGTCGAACTTGAGGTCGTGGACACAGGCAACGAGCCGCAGCGCGGCATCGAGGCCTATGAGCGCTTCAAGAACGAAGGCGCGGTCTTGATGGATTTCCTTTCCACGCCTGTCTCGCGCGCCATCGTTCCCCGCGCGCTGACCGACGGCATGAACGTGATCACCGCGTTCCACGGCCGCTCGGATGCCGCAGACGGCACGGTCTTCCCCACGATCTTTCCGGTGAGCCCCGCATACTGGTCGCAAGCCACGGACATCGTGAAGTACATCGCCGATAAGGAAGGCGGCAGCCTCAAGGGCAAGAAGATCGAACTCGTTCATATCGACAGCCCCTTTGGCAAGGAGCCGATCCCGGTCTTCCAGGCGCTGGCCGATAAGCTTGGCTACACCTTCACCGAGGTGGGCTATCCTTCGCCCGGCAACGAACAATCGGCGCAATGGACGCAGGTCCGCCATGACAAGCCCGACTGGGTCGTGCTCTGGGGCGCAGGCGGCGGCCAGCCTAATTCGCTGCGCGAAGCGCTCGCGAATGGCATTTCGCCCGCTAAGATCGTTTCCGTGATCTGGCTCTCCGAGACCGACATGGGCATCGCTGGCGCCGATCAGGCCAAGGGCGTGTCGCGCTTCGAGGGCGTGGCCTCCGGCGAGCGGCCGCTGATCAAGGCCATCAAGGCCGAAGTGGTCGCGACCGGCAAGGGCGCGGGCGATCCTAAAAAGGTTGGCAGCACCTATTACAACATCGGCGTCGCCACCATGGCGCTGTTCGCCGAGGGCGCGCGCATGGCGCTTGACAAGGAAGGCGCGCCGCTGACCCCCGCCAAGCTCAAGAAGGGCCTCGAAAGCATCAAGAACTTCACAGCCGACGGCTTGATCCCGCCGGTGACCGTCACGCCCGAAGACCACCAGGGCGGCGGCCAGGGCCGGATCGCCACCTGGGACGGCACGGAGTGGAAGCCGGACACCGGCTGGTACGCGGCCTACCAGGACGTGGTCTGGGAACTTGTGAAGAAGACCTCGGCCGAGTTCAAGGCGGCCGGCAAGTAGCGCGGCGCAGCGGGGTTAGGACAATACTGAGGGAATCTCCCCTCACCCCAGCCCTCTCCCCATGGGAGAGGGAGTCCGGCCGTGCCCGTTGAGAAGGCGTCCCCTCTCCCATGGGGAGAGGGACAGGGTGAGGGGCGATTCCCTCAGTATGACACTCGCCTTCAGGCTTCTCCTGGAGCCTGCGGGCAAACCTTTCCAGGATATCGAACAGAGAACTGCCAATGCTCGTCCTCAACAATATCGAGGTGATCTACGACAAGGTGTTCCTTGCCATCAAAGGCGTCTCGATAGAGGCCGGGGCGGGCGGCATGGCCGCATTGCTTGGGGGCAATGGCGCAGGCAAGAGCACAACGCTCAAAGCGATCAGCGGCCTGCTTGCCCCCGAGCGCGGCGAGATCACGCGGGGCAGCGTGAGCTGGGCGGGCGCTGACATCGGGGGCCTGCCTGCCCCCGAACGCGTCCGCCTTGGCATCGCACATGTGCTGGAGGGCAGGCGTGTGTTCGAGCATCTGACGGCCGACGAGAACCTGATCGCGGCCACGTCCATGCACCGCGGCGGCGCGAAGATCGCCGCGCTCAAAGCCCGCGTCTACGAATATTTTCCGCGCTTGCATGTGCGGCGCAGCGCCAAGGCCGGCTACCTGTCGGGCGGCGAGCAGCAGATGCTTGCCATCGGCCGGGCGCTGATGACGGAACCCAAGCTCCTGCTGCTCGACGAGCCGAGCCTGGGCCTGGCGCCGGCGCTTGTGGACGAAATTTTCTCGATCGTCTCCCGCCTGAACCGCGACGGCACCGGCGTCTTGATCGTCGAGCAGAACGCGGTCGCCACCCTCGATGTGGTGGACCACGCCTACCTGATCGAGAACGGCCGCGTGGTCATGAGCGGCACGGCGGCGGAGCTTAAGGCCAACCCAGATATTCAGGCATTCTACCTGGGAGGTGCCGGCACCAAGGATTATACGGGCGTCAAGCACTACCGCCGCCGCAAGCGCTGGCTTTCTTAAGCAGAGTCCACCAAAGTGGCCTTCCCGGTTTCGCGGCAAAACTCTGCGAAAACGAAAGCATCTGAGCGGGCAATCGTTGCGTAAAAAATTTCGCTTGATAAGAGACCGGCTTTGCCGGAAAAATCCAATAGTATCAAATTCGTAGGCTGACGGTGACCGGCTCGCGCGCGGGCGGCAGTGCACCAGGAGCGCTTCATGGCAGTCCTTTCAACCGTCCTCATCGCGCTGGTTGCGGCTGAGCACCTTTATTTTCTCGTGCTGGAGATGTTCCCGTGGCAGCAGCCCACGGGCCTTAAAACCTTCAATCAGTCGCCGGAAAAGGCGGCTATGCCGGCACCGCTTGCGGCCAACCAGGGGATCTATAACGGCTTCCTCGCCGCCGCCCTGATCGCCGGTTTTTTAATTCCCGACGCCAATGCCGGTTACACGCTCCAGGTCTATACCTTGATCTGCATTGTCGTTGCCGGGCTTTATGGCGGGATGTCGGTTTCGCCGCGCATCTGGGCCTTCCAGGCTCTTCCGGGAGCGCTGGCGCTGGCGGCTTTGCTGTATCGCTAGTTTGAAGTATGCCTGTCCGGCTAACGCAGACACCCACTACATATAGACTGACTGGTGCACAGCACCGGCACCGTGTGATCGGCCGTTTATGACCCATACCGGCCCAAACGGGTTGCCGCCTGAACTCGTCCGCTGCTGCCTCGCCACACCGGAAGTGGGTTATTTTACCGTCCACCTTCGCCCGCCACCACGAACGGTGCCCAATAGGCCGGCTGCCAATCCTTCGCGATCAGCGCCAGCATGGCCTTCTGCAGCGCCTCCGCCCGGCCTGCTTCCGGGTGCACCTTCATTGCCTCCACCGCGCCCGTTACAAGCTTCACCGTCGCAAGCGAATTCACCGCCCAATGCGACACCAGCATCGAGCGCGCTCCCGCATAGAAGAAGGAACGCGCGAGCCCGGACAGCGCCTCGCTGCTGTCCTTGCCGCCCGCGGCTGTGTTGCAGGCCGAAAGGATCACCCAATTGGCGTTGAGCTTCAAATTGATGATCTCAGAGGCAGACAGATAGCCATCGTCCAACTCGGAGGCGGTCGCAGGCGGGGTTAGCAGCAGACCCGGCTCCGAGCCTGGGCCAATCTGCCCGGCAAGCGCGCCGTGGGTTGCGAAATGCAAAATGCCGTAGGAGGCGAGTTGCCCGCTCTCGCTGAGGCCCTTAAGCTTTGTTTCGCTGGCATCCGCGCCCAGCAGCACGCTCTCGCTTCCCGCCTTGAGGTCCTTCGCCACCATGCAAAGCTCGCCGGCGGTTTCAGGCAGCGGTTCTTGCATGCGGATCAGGTCTGCATCGACATGCCCGCCCTGCATGTAAACTTCGCGCCTGACGCCGCGGTGCGCATGCGTCAGGCGAACGGCGGGCACGGATTGCTTGGGCGTTTCATGGCCGGCCGGCATCGCTGGCTTGGGACAGCTTTGCCGGCTCCGCGCCACGGCGGCAAGGGCTGCGTCTTCTGCGTCCTGGCCTTCGAGCAGCGGGTTGCCGACGCCGAGATAGGGATTGCTGCCGGCATCTGCCTTGGCGCTCCAGCGCAGCGCCTTGAGCGAGGAGACCGCGGGCAGCACCGTGAGGCTATGCTTGCGGATCAGCCAGGAAAGCTTGCTCGCCTCATCGTCATGCCCAGGCGCTTCGGTCACGAGCACCTGGAACGGCAATTGGCTCAGCGGCCCGGAAGCGGCGATCAGAAGGCGCTTGCCCTTGATCAGGTCCTCGACCTTGGCGAACAGGGCACGATAAAGCGCATGCGCGCGCTTCGCATCGAAGGGCAGCGGCTTGCCTGCCTTGTCGTCGGCGGCGGTGTAGTTCTTGCCGGTCAGAGCGGGACACTCCGTGCCTTCGCCCCAGGAGCCCTCGTAGTCGAGCCCGCAGCGCAACGCCTTGATCTCGCGCTCAAGCGTTGGCGTGCCTATAGGCGCCCGCACCCAGCGCGAATCAGTCTTGGTGACTACCCAGATGAAGGTCTCCTCGGGCAGCGGCTCCTTCTCTGGAACGTCGAGGAAAAGCAGGAGCGCTTCGTTGTCCTTGAGATAGCTCTGCGTTTCGGTAAGGCTCAAGGGTTCGGGGCTGGCGAAGGTGGCGTAATCGGGGAAGTCTTTCGCAAGCGCCGCCGCGATCTCCGCAAGCCGGGCGTCGATGGCGGCGAGCCGCTCGTGCAATTCCGCCTCGACCCGCTGGTCGCGTTGTGCGTCCGGCTTGGAGCGCGCGCCGGTCAAGAGCTTGTCCTTCACCTGCCATTCGGCGCTCAGATCCTGCTGCTCGCGGACGAGTTGGCCGAGCGCTCCCTTGCCTGCTGCCTTGCGCGCCGCCATTTGCGCGAGCGATTGCGCCGCCGCCGAACCTTCCGCCCATTGCGCCGCCTCGAACATGCGCGCGGCCGTGGCTTTGGCTTCGGCTGGCTGAAGGCCGGCGGCCCGGTAGGAAACCCGCACCATCCGGCGGAAACGGTTGCTTTCCTGGTCGATTTCGGACATTCCGCCGCCGTGAGCCGCGCCGGAACCGCGCTTGAAGCGCCGGATTAGGATGGCCGTGCTCCGCTGCCAGTAGCTCGCGGCCCGAACCCAGTCCTGCTGCTTGAAGTACAGCTCGGCGGTATTGTTCAGGCTGATCGACACGGAAGGGTGATCGGGTCCCAGGGCGTTTTCCCAGATTGCAAGCGACCGCTTGTAAGCTTGCGCGGCCTCCTCGAAGCGGCCCTGCCGCTGAAAGAAGCTTGCGAGATTGTGAACGCTCATCGCAGTGTCTGCGTGGTTCGGCCCTAAAGTCTTTTCCCGTATCGCAAGCGCCCGCATAAACAGCGGCTCGGCCTCGGCAGGCCGGTGCAATTCATCGTATAATTCCGCGAGGTTATTGAGGCCGTGCGCGACGGTTGGATGGTCCGGCGGCAGCGCTTTCTCATTAATTGAAGCCGCCTGTTTCATCAGCGGCTCAGCTTCTTCATATCGTTGCTGCTCAAAATAAAGCGCCGCCAAATTGTTCAATGCCAACCCCACATCCAAGTGATCGGGTCCCAAAGCCTTCTGCCGCTGATTGAGCGAAGCCTTGAACAACTCCTCGGCTTCTGCTTTGCGGCCCCATTTGCTATAGAGGTTCGCGAGATTGTTTAAAGATGAGGCGGCAAACCGGATGTTTCCTCCCGGCAAGTTTTCGATAGTATCCAGCGCGCGCTTCATCAATGGCTCCGCCTCGGCGAAACGCCCTTGCTCGCTGTACAGCGCGGCGAGATTATTGAGCGCCAAGGCTAGGTCGCTCTTGTCCCAGCCATTTTCGCGAATAGCCAGCGCTCGCTTGAGCAGCGTCTCGGCCTCCGGATAACGTCCTTGAGCCTGGTAGATTTCCGCGAGATTGCCTAGCATCGAGCCGATTGGATTGGTGGCCCCGTGCAATTCCGTTTCCAATTCGCGATCGTTTTCATAGATCGCAATGGCCCGCAGCTGGCCTTTTTCGGCCTCGGGATACCGCCCCTGCTCGGCATAAACATGCGAGAGATTGTTCAAAACCGCACCGGTGAAGGCACTGTCTGGGCCGTATGTCTTCTCCATGATTTCCAAAGCACGGCTGAAGCTTGCCTCGGCCTCCGCGTGCAGGCCCCAATCGGAGTAAAGCTTGCCTAGCGCATTCAGCACGGGCGCGACCTGTTTCAATGCGTCCGGGGCCTGCGATTTCTCCCTTATCGCCAGTGCGCGCTTCAGCAAGGGCTCAGCTTCGCGATACCGGCTTTGGGCGTAATAGAACTCGCCGAAATTGAGCGAGGCATTGGCCAGGGGAATCTGGCTACTGGGCGTGCCATCCTTTTCCAGAGCGGCGATGGCGCGCTTGTATGCCGCCTCGGCTTCGTCATTCCGGCCCAGCCCAGCCAGAACCTCGGCGAGCCTGCCGATGTTGCCGGCCGTAATCGTATGCTCCTTACCCCACATTTTTTCGGAAAGAGCTATCAGGCGCTCCGCGCGCGGAAGGGCTTCGGCGTCCTTGCCGGCGATATGGAGCATTGGCACCTCTTTGATGAGGTTTATCAATTCATTGAATTGCTGCGCCTTGACGCTATCGCTCGCGCCGGCTAGCGCCTTCTCCATCTCCGCGAGTTGTGGGTGGGTAAGCCCGCGCTTGGCAAACTCGGCGAAATCGCCGGTAATCGCGTCCTCCCACTTCTTATTTTGTATAACGTTTTCCCCTTTGTGCTCGATGTAGGCCGCGCGCGCCTCCTCGATGCGGCCGAGGAAAAGGAATGCATGGGCGCGATTGGTTGCCGCGATCAGGTAATCCGGCGCGATATCCAGCGCGCGCTGGCTTGCCGCCAGCGCTTTCTCAGGTTCGTGCGCGAAAAGCGCATACCAGGAAATTTGGGTCTGATACCGCACGGTAACGGGGCCAGGCTTGCCTTTGGCGGCATCGAACTCACCGGCGAGCTTGGCCAGCCGCTCTGCTTCCGCCAGTGCCTCGCCGTAGCTGCCGGCCTCGAAAAGCTCATGCGCCCGCTTTTCGAGGGCTTGCATCTCTTCCAACTGCGCGTCTGCGCGGCACGGCTGCGCCGCCATCAGAATCGCTGCGAAAATTGCAAGCGCACACACCCGCAGCCCGCCCAATACCTTGCCCATGGTTATCCCCCATCCAATAGGTGGCACACGGAGCAAATGCGCGGCACATGGCCCGCCCAAGGCGGAATGAAGGTAATTTTGTGCAGAGATGGGCAGATCCTTGCGCGCCCCGCATAAGCGCGAGCGGGGGCTAATTCAGCCCCTTCATCCCGTCGGAAAGGCCGCCTAGCGGCGCCGGGAAGCCGATGCCGGTTTCAGGCGTCGAGAACACGATGAAACTCGCCGTCTGGCCCGAGACGAGCTTGTTCATTAGCGCATCGTCCGCGATCACCTCGGCGAGGCAACCGAACTTCCAGCATTTGAGGAACTTCACATTGCCGATATCGGCGCCGTCCACGCGAAGGCCTAGCCCAGCCGGCAGCACCACGCCCAGCGGCGCCACGATGCGCAGGATCTTCTTGTCGCTGTCGAACGCGCGCATGATCAGCACGGTCAGGAACATGTTCGGCTTGTCTTCAAGCTTCAGATCCTGCACCAGCGCGCACTTTTCCGACTTGGCGCCGGAAAGCTGCGCGCATTTGAGCTTCCAGGAGCCGTAGACGGCTTTCACCTGGCCCGAGCCGACCTCGGATTGAGCGAAGGCTTGTGCCGGAGCGAAGGCGATAAGGACGCAAGCGGCGAGGAGTTTCGTCAATCGTGACATGGCGGGTTCCGTGTTGGGGACGTGCGGGACTTTCGGCCCCGCAACTCCCCAAGGAAATTGGGCTAAATTGAGACTGTGGCATGCGTTTCTGCATGGCGTCGCCGCGGGCCATGCTGTGGTCTCATGCCGTCCAGGCAAAAGCGCCGGCAACCACCGCTTCCGGGGTCAAATTGGTGAACGGCGAACCATGCCATGGATACACCGCGACTCCGGCGTTCGCACCGAAGATGGGCGTGCTCGAACTTGTTTTGCAATAAAATTCCAACGGAGGGAACCATGCGCGAAGAAAACTACCGCCGTGCGAGCCCTCCGCAAATGGTGCAATTCGGAGCAAGGTCACGAGCCCGCATTTCCGAGGAAGAGACGCGGGGCGCGCAAAAGCGCCCGCGACCCATTTCGGCAATATTCCGGCCGGACCGCCTAATACCGGATCACGTTAGTCGCGGTCAGCTTTCCGCCCTTTTTTCCCGTCGAGCCAGTTCCCGTGGTTCCAGTGCCCGTCTTGCCCGTCCCCGTGGTGCCGGTGCCCGTGGTTCCAGCGCCCGTCTTGCCCGCACCCGTGGTGCCAGTGCCAGTCTTGCCGGTGCCCGTGGTTCCAGTGCCGGTCTTGCCCGTGCCCGTGGTGCCCTTGCCCTTCGCCGGAAGGGTGATCTTGCCGCCGGTACCCGTAGCCGTAGTACCGGTCCCTGTACTCGTGGTTCCTGTTCCCGTCTTGCCGGTCGCCGTACCAGTAGCGGTATGCGAACTTGTACCGGTTTTGCCGGCGGTGTGCGTTGCGGAAAATGCCCCCGAAGAAACCATGAGGGAAATGCTTGCGACTGCCGCCCCGATTGCGAGTAAGTTTCTCATCTATTTACCGTTTGTTATTTACTGTTTTCCCCCACGCCAGCAAAACGTCCTGCCTCACAGGAACCTTCACAGAACAAAAAAACTTTTGGTGATGGATTAATCCGGCTGCGGATACGTATATGGGATAGTTGCGATTAGGTTAGCTGCGATCTATCGCTATCTGGGAGCGGTGACAGCCGAATGTTGGACAAAATCAACTGTTCTTCGGTACCACTCTGCGTAATACTTTCTCTATTCCTGCTAACCATCCCGGCTGGCGCCGCGAATGCGCAGGAAACGGTCGTTTCGAAGACCGCCAGCGGAACCGCGGCTTCCGCCTATCTGAACGGAATGGGCCACCTGCAAGCCGCGCCGGAAGACTGCGACACCGCAGGCACGGCCCCCGCCGCCTGTTCCGCCGCCACCTCTCAGGAACTGGTTGCCGGGCAGACGGTCCAAGTCGTCCAGTCGAGCGGCTTTCTCCAGCTGGACAGCATCGGAGCCGATCAGCCCCTGCAATCCGGCGGCGATCCCGCGGGCCTCGAAAAACTGTTTCAGCCGGGCAAGGGGACGGAGTGGCACATCGCGGCGGGAGATGCGGAAGGTCCCAACCAGGTTGGCGTGTTCGCCTCCCAGCAGCTTTGGCAGGCGGGAAACGCAGCTTCGGTCAAGTTAGGCGCCGGGATGAACGTCGAGGCCAGGACCGGCAATGCCACTGGGCTGGCCGGGCTGGCCGTGGAGTGGTGACGGCCAGCCGGCCCGCGGACGGTCTTCCGCCGGCCTTTTGAGAGGGCGGCCCGCCACCGTGCAATGAAGCGAGGGTGCGTTTCCGCCGCGCGTAGCCGGAAGCCCAGATAATCGTAGATAATCGTATGCAAGTCCTTACACTGGGCGGCTGCAAGTGCTAGCCTTGACGGCCTGCAATATTCGCCGCCAGGGAGCACCAGGATGTGCGCAGCGGAAGAGATTGTCGCACTGGAGCGGGCAGCGCTGGATCGCTGGTGCCGTGGCGATCCATCGGGATTTTTAGAGATCAGCCTGCCAGGAATAAGCTATTTCGATCCCTTCCGGCCAGCACGGCTGGACGGTCTCGATGAACTCACCGCCTATTACGAGAGCTTGCGCGGACAGGTTTCGGCCGCGCGCTGGGAGATGATAGCCCCGCGCGTGGAAGAGATGGGCGAAGCCGCGGTTCTCACGTTCAATTTCGTGTCATACTCTGGGAGCGAGGGACAGCGGATGCGCTGGAATTGCACAGAGGTTTACCGGCGGCAGGACGGGCGCTGGCGGATTGCTCACACCCACTGGGCCTTCACCCAGGATGGCCGGTGACAGCCGGAGCGGCGTCCGCGCAAAGGCTGCCATTCGGTTAGGCCGCCTAAGCGCCGCGCCCTCATCGAACCGGACGTCCCGATTAGCCCAAGCCGGGTTAGCACACCGCGTGTTCAGTCCAGAGCCCCGGCACCTTTTCCGCGGCCGGAAAACTCCGAACCGGGCCCCGGAACCACATCCAGCGGGACACAACTCATGGCACCGCGAACCAGCGCAAATCCTGTGGCCACGGCGTCAGTGCAGGCTTGTGGAAAGATAGCGGCTAGTGGCGAAGCTGCCGGTATTGGCCAAGGCGCCGAAGAGATTGGTGCCTGGCCGCACCCGCTGCACCAGGGAGATCCAATTATCGTAGCCGATGGCAGCCAGATGGCCGCGCACATCCGCATGATCGACCTGGCCCGAGCTGCCCGGCGGCGCTAAGCCCGGCTCGTCGGCATGGAAATGTTCAAGCCGGCCGTGCGCGGCGGCAAAGGGAGCGTGTCCCGTCTCGCCGTTTGCCGCGAGTCCCGCCGAACTCAAATGCAGCCCGAAAGCCGGGTGATCGATAGTTTCAACCATCTTGGAGCATTCCCGCGCCGTGGTGCAGAAATCGCCTTCTCCCGGCCCAAGCTGGGTAAAGCAAAGCACCGTGCCGTGCGTTTCGATGCGCTCCAGAACGAGTTCCAGGAACGCCCGGCCCCGCTCCCAGGCCGCCTCACCGGTCAGCCGCCGCCGCCATCGGGGCCCAAGGATCAGCGTCTTGCCGCCAAGGTCGCGGCAGATTGCCGACAAATGTGTAAGGTATTTGACAGTCCGGCTGCCCATGTCCGGCATGTCGAACAGGCCGAGATCGGGCCGCCCCGACAGCAGGCAATGCAGCCCCACGATCTTCAGTCCAGCGCCGGCCGCGGCCTTCCGGTAAGCCTTGACCTCCGCCGAAGGCACACCCTCCCAGGGATCGAGCCAGGTATGCGCGGGCGCGATTTCCAGGCCCTCGATTCCAAGCACGGGCAAGACCGGCAGCAGATCGGCGTGCCTGTAGGCGGGCAAAATGAGGTTGGACACCGAAAGTTTCATTTCAATCTCTCCTATATCGAAAAGTATACAGCAATAGGTATGCCAAATGCCAGTGCGACGAGCGCCAGCCGGGCGCAGGCATGTCACCAAGTAAGGACGGCTCCGCAAAAACGGCCCCAAAACAGCCGCATATGCTATATCCATAGGCAGCAGGAAGGGGTAACGGCATATCATGAATGAGCCTGAGGTAAGACCCGGCGAGATTGTGGGGAGCGCGCCAGACCGCACCGATGCAGGCCTGATTTTCATCGGCCGTATTCGCACGCCATTTCGCGCGATTAGCGATTGCCCGCGCCAGGGACAAACGGACGGGCCGGTCTGCCGCGTCGAGATCGACGAGCCATGGCGCCAGGCGATGGCGGGCCTTGAAGCGCATACCGAGCTGCAGGTTTTCTATTGGATGGACAAGGCGCGCCGCGATCTTCTGGTACAGGCGCCCCGCACCGGAATAGGCCCCACCGGCACGTTCGCCCTGCGCTCGCCAATGCGGCCAAACCCCATCGCAGCGTCGGTCGTTGCCGTCGATGCAATCGAAGAAGGCGCGATCCTGGTCCGCGGCCTCGACTGCCTCGACGGTACGCCGCTGCTCGATATCAAGCCGTACCGCCGGAGATCCCAGCCAACGGAATGAACCCGCCTATAGCAGCGTTTGACGGCAGCGTGCCGCGCGCTTAGATTCATAGGCATGGAAGCAGGAAAGTGGGCGGGCATGCACAGACGGCAAGAATTCAGAGTGCCCGCCTTCGAATTGAAAGCGGGCGGCGGGCTTCGCGAGTTGAACGAGCGTTACCGGGAGATTTTCCGGAGCATCGTCGAGACCTATCTTGCGACAGGCGAGCCCGTCGGATCGCGAAATTTGAGCCGGCACCTGCCGATGACGCTCTCGCCCGCCTCGGTCCGCAATGTGATGTCGGACCTTGAGGGACTTGGCTTGATCTACGCGCCGCATGTAAGCGCAGGCCGCATCCCGACGCATACCGGCTTGCGCCTCTTTGTAGATGGCTTGCTTGAGGTAGGCGATATCGACGATACCGAGCGCGCGAGCCTTGAGCGCCAATTCGCGAGCTACGGGGATGGCAATACCGGTGTCAGCGCAGAAGTGCTGGCTGAGGCCAGCGGCATGCTTTCCGGCCTGTCGCGCTGTGCAGGCGTGGTTTTGGCCGAGAAGCAGGTGAGCCGGATCAAGCATATCGAGTTTGTGAGCCTCGACGCCAAGCGCTCCCTGCTCGTGCTGGCCGGCGAGGACGGCAGCGTCGAGAATCGCGTGTTGAACCTGCCGGAAGGGCTGCCGCCGCAGGCACTCACTGAAGCCACCAACTATCTCAACGCCCGCATCCGGGGTGCCACCCTGCCCGAAGCGCGCGAGCGTGTGGAAGGCGAGCTCAAGGCAAGCCAGGCAGAGCTTGACGAACTGACCGCCAAGCTCGTGCGCGCAGGCCTTGCCCAATGGTCGGGCGGGCGCGAAGACAACAAAAGTCTCATCGTGCGCGGCCAATCGCGGCTGCTCGACGATTTGAAGGCTGTGGAAGACGTAGAGCGCATTCGCAACCTGTTCGAGGACCTCGAATCGAAAAAGGCACTGCTTCACCTGCTGGACCTGTCCGAGAAGGCCGAGGGCGTGCGCATTTTCATCGGCTCGGAGAACAACCTGTTCTCTTTGTCCGGGTCTTCGCTCATCGTGGCGCCGTTCCAGGATCAGAGCCGGAAAATCGTCGGCGTTCTGGGCGTAATCGGACCCACGCGGCTAAATTATGCCCGGATTATCCCCATGGTAGACTATACGGCCAAGCTCGTCAGCCGCGTGTTGGCTTGATTATCGCCGCAAAACGGCCGATATACCTTCAAAAATCGGGCCCGCTTGCAGGGCATGGGCTCATCCTCGAAGCAACGGAAACGGCACACGCAGAATGAACGATAAACCGGGCGAGTCCGCGAATACCGGCGGGCCGGAGCAAGTCAATTCCATGGCGCAGGCTGCGGAAGCCGCGCAGAACGGACAAGCTTCCGCTCAACAGCTTGCCGAGCTGAAGGCTGAGAACGCAGACCTTCGCGACAGGCTTTTGAGATCTATCGCCGAGATGGAGAACCTCCGCCGCCGCACCGAGCGCGAAAAGGCGGATACGTCGAAATATGCGATCTCCGAATTTGCGCGCGACGCTGTCTCCATCGGCGACAATCTGAGGCGGGCCATCGAGGCTGCGCAGAAGGAACCGCTCGACGCCAATCCGGCACTCAAAACCCTCCTGGAGGGCGTGGAAGTCACCGAGCGCGAGTTGTTCAAGGTCTTCGAACGGCAGGGCATAACGCGCTTCGATCCGAAGGGCGAGAAGTTCGATCCGCACGTCCACGAGGCCATGGTGAAGATCGATGTGCCAGGCGCCGCCGCCGACGAGGTGGTGCAGGTCTTGCACGCGGGGTACAAGATCGCCGACCGCGTGCTGAGGCCCGCCGCCGTGATCGTGGCCAAGGGCGGAACCCCGGCGCGGCCCGAGCCGGTGCAGGCGCCGCCAGTGCATACGGAAGCCCCGATTGAGTTTCCGAGAGCGCATCCCGAGCCCGCAGGCGACGAGGGGGACGCGGGTGCGCAGCGCATGCGGCCCTCAAGCATGACGATCAACGTCATGGGCAACGAAGCCCACGACCCGGATATCTTACGCAGTCCACGCGGCGCACCGAGAGGACCGCACACGAACCCGCACGGCAGGGGAGGTGGCCCCCGGCCCTGGGCTGACAAGCGCGGCCCATCCGTGACGCGGCCGATCAGCGAGGACGTTTCAATCAAGAAAGACGACTTGGTTTCCTCTTTCGGGAAGCGGCCTGACAAGGACGAGACCCGGTAGCGGGAACGTGCGCTAGGCTTGCTTCGGCACGCCTTGTATTACATCCGCTCCGGTGAATTCCGGAGCGGCAATTTATGGGTGTGCCGGCGTATCGCGCTACTCGCGTTTCTTGATTCACCATATTCGCATCGATCGTAACGGCGGCGCAGGCGGTGTTCTGGGAAGCCCCACCGGCAAATCCACATGCCATAGAGGCGCGGTTTTATGCTTTTCTGGCGCGCCCAAGGAACCGGACCGCGTTTATGCCTCCCCGTATGCTCATTCCGCTGATCGTCGCTTGCGGCCTGTTCATGGAGAACCTCGATTCGACGGTCCTCTCCACGTCTCTGCCCGCAATCGCAGCAGACCTGCACGTCGCACCCATCTCGCTCAAACTGGCGCTGACCAGCTACCTCCTGAGCCTTGCCGTGTTCATCCCCATCAGCGGCTGGGCCGCCGACAAGTTCGGCGCGCGGACGGTCTTCATGGGCGCGATTGCCGTATTCACCGGCGGCTCGATGCTCTGCAGCCTCGCGCACAGCCTGCCCGAATTCGTCCTCTACCGCATCGTCCAGGGACTGGGCGGCGCGATGATGGTGCCTGTCGGGCGCCTTGTCATTCTGCGCACCGTCGCTAAGTCCGAGATGATTTCGGCGCTGGCCTGGCTTACGATCCCAGCGCTGCTAGGCCCCGTGATCGGCCCGCCGCTCGGCGGCTTCATCACGACCTACGCGCAGTGGCGCTGGATTTTCTACATCAACCTGCCCATCGGCGTACTCGGCCTGGCCCTTACCTGGGCTTTCATAACCAACGTAAAGGAACCCCAGACGCCGCCACTCGATAAGGCGGGGTTTGCGCTCTCCGGCCTCGGCTTGTCCGCCTTCGTCTTCGGCCTGGCGATCCTAGGTGAGGCCGGCGGATCGCTCACCGAAGGGCTTACGCTCGCAGCCGCAGGCATCGCCATTTGCGGCGCCTATGTCTGGCATGCCCGCCGGACCGCCAATCCGGTAATCGACCTCACACTTCTCCAGATCCAGACCTTCAGGGCCGGCGTGCTTGGCGCGTCTCTCTTTCGCATCGGGGTCGGCGCAATCCCCTTCCTCTTGCCGCTCATGCTGCAGTTGGCCTTCGGGCTGACGCCATTTCAATCGGGCATACTGACATTCTCGACGGCTGCGGGCGCTCTGGTGATGAAGGCCACCGCCGCCCCCATCATCCGCACCTTCGGCTTCCGCCGCGTGCTGATCGTGAACGCCCTCGTCAGCGCCGTTTTCATGGGCGTGAACGGCCTTTTTACCGCTGCCACGCCGCACGCCGTCATCGTCGCGGCACTTCTGGCCGGCGGCTTCTTCCGCTCGCTCGAATTTACCGCGGTCAACGCGCTGGCCTATGCGGACATCCAGCAGGAGCAAATGAGCCGCGCGACGAGCTTCGCGAGCGTGACGCAGCAGGTGTCGCTATCCTTGGGCGTGGCAATCGCGGCACTGATCCTGCAGGGGGCGCAAGGGTTGCGCGGCGAGGCGCACCTATCCCAGGCGGACTTCGCGATTGCCTTTTGGATCGTCGCAGGCGTAGGCGCGCTCTCGACGATATCGTTCCTGCGGCTGCCGCAGGGAGCTGGGAGGGAACTGGCGGGCCGGCCTGGCAGCGGATGCCTTGGCGGCTAATCCGAGAGCTGAAACCGCACCGCAATGACATGCGATCCGGCGCGTAAATGCTTGAAGCAAATTGGAAGATTGCGGGGTGTTTTGGGGCTGGGCACCTCGCCCAGCCCATTCTTTATGCGAGCCTTCAGAGCGCCTTTTGCAGCTTTTCCTCGACGTAGTCCCAGTTGATCAGGTGATCGACGAAGGCTTCGAGGAACTTCGGCCGCGCATTGCGGTAGTCAATGTAATAGGCGTGCTCCCACACATCGACGGTGAGGATGGGCGTGGCACCATGCACGAGCGGGTTTTCCGCGTTCGGCGTCTTCATGATTTCGAGCTTGCCGTTCTTCACCGCTATCCAGGCCCAGCCGGAGCCGAATTGCGCCTTGGCGGCCTCGATGAAGTCGTTGCGGAACTTGGCGTAGCCGCCCAGATCGCTGTCGATCCTGGCCTGTACGGCCGCAGGAAGCTTCGTGCCGCCGCCGTCTTTCTTCATCCACTTCCAGAATTCGGAATGGTTGTAATGCTGGGCCGAATTGTTGAACAGCGGCACATTCTTGCCGTGGCTCTCCTTGATCACCTCTTCGAGACTCTTGCCTTCAAGGCCCGAGCCGGCAAGCAGCTTGGTCATGTTCTCGAAGTAGGTGAAATGATGCTTGTCGTGGTGGAATTGCAGCGTCTCAGGCGACATGTAGGGCTGCAGGGCCTCGTAGGCGTAAGGCAATTCTGGGAATTGAAATGCCACGGTTCGGTCCTTCCGTCGTTGTTGCCGGTTAGACCGTGTACCTAAGCAAGCACCGGTAGTATGACAAGCGTAGCAGGTGTGGCACTCAACCAAAAAAATAAGGGAGACATGAAATCCCTGAATTTCATGTCTCCCATAATTTGGCCGAGGAAAGGTTCGTGATGGTTTACCTACAGGGATCGGACAGCTCCGAGAATGCGTGTATGCGTCTGAACGGCACATGAACGCCCCGTTCAGCATTCGGTTCAGAATTGTATCGGCTTTCTTTGAACGGGGCCGGATTTGGCCGGAGAAGGAACCCTCGAATGGCCTGCGGTGCGAGTTCCAGTGCCCCTGGCACGCTCACACGAAAGTGATCCGGAGGAAGCGCGCGTAAATCGCGGCGAGGCTTTCGAGGCCTGCAAGGGACACGCATTCATCCACCTTATGCGCGGTCGCGTTCAAAAGCCCAAGCTCGGCCACCGCACACAGATCCTTGATGAAGCGTGCGTCAGAAGTTCCCCCGCCCGTGGAGAGGACTGGCTGCTTGCCGGTCTCCGCCTGGACCGCTTCCGAGAGCATTTCGACGAAGCCGCCGGCCTCCGTAAGGAAGCATTCAGAGGCCGGATCGTAGCTGACGCTGTACTCCAGGCCGCGCCCGGCGAGCGCCGCGCCCACCTGCGCCTCGATCCAGGCCTTGAGGCTCACGCTGGTATGCAGGTTGTTGAAGCGGATGTTGAAGCGCGCTGTCGCGGCCGCCGGGATGACGTTGGTCGCGCGGTTGCCGGTGTCGATGCTCGTAATTTCGAGGTTCGAAGGCTGGAAATGCGCCGTGCCCTCGTCGAGCGGCTTCGATTTGAGGAGGTTCAGCACAGCGATCAGCCCAGGCAGCGGATTGCGCGCCTTTTCGGGATAGGCGGCATGCCCCTGCTGGCCCGCAACCTTGAGCAGGCAACTCAGCGACCCGCGCCGGCCGTTCTTTATGGTGTCGCCCACGGACGTTTCCGACGTGCTTTCGCCCACGATGCAGGCGTCCGGCCGCTCGCCCCTGGCGGCGAGCCATTCCACCACTTTGCGGGTGCCGTTGATGCCGGGGCCCTCCTCATCGGCAGTGAGCAGGAAGCTGATCGAGCCCCCGAAGGCGCTCCCCCGTTCGCGCAGGAACTCCAGGACGGCCGCAAGCGCTGCCGCGACGCCGCCCTTCATGTCGGCCGCGCCCCGCCCATAGAGAATGCCGTCCTCGATCTCAGCGGCAAAAGGCGAATGGCGCCAGGCTTGCTCGTCGCCGGGCGGCACGACATCGATATGGCCCGCAAAGCAGATATGGGGCGAGCCCGTGCCGATGCGGGCGTAGAGATTGTCCACGTCCGGCGTGCCTTCCTGGCTGAAGGGAAGCCGGTGGCAGGTAAAGCCTGCGGCGGCAAGCTCGCTTTCCATATAGCGCAACGCCCCCGCCTCTTCTGGGGTGACGCTGCGGCAGCGGATCAGGGCTTGCGCGTAAAGGATGGCTGGATGCATGGGTCTCTTCGGTTCTGCGGTCTCTTACGAGTGCATGATTGAAGGTTCAACCCCTCATCCTGTCCTTCTCCCTATGGGAGAAGGAACCCCAGAATTACCCGCAGCGGCAGTTCTGGCGTCCCCTCTCCCATAGGGAGAGGGACAGGGTGAGGGGTTATAACCTCTGTATTTGCCCGCATAACAACATGTTTTCGCAGGCCGCCGCAACGCCTCAGGAGGCCGCCTCGCCGAAGCGATTGGTTCCAGACACCCCTCTCCCGGCAGCCAATAGGACGAGATACACCAGAAAAATCAGCCCCAGCGTGGACATAAGCAGCCCCGGCAGCGGCACAGCCGGAATAACCCCGGCGTTCTTCAGCTCCTCCAGCAGATACATCGCAAACACAGGCCCGTATGCGCCAAGCGTAAGCCATCCGCTTTTGCCGATATCGTGCCACCGCTTCACGTCAACGGCCAGCGAAGGCCACAGGAAGATCAACTCCGCCACGAGTGCTGCCCTGTCGCTGAAAAAATCCTCCGGAGAAATGGCCCCCATTGGAACCGGCATGCCGGACATCTCGCGAAGAAGCGTTCCGGTTATCGATTCCGCCGCGGCAAGCGCTACGAAGACCCCCAGCCAGGTGATCCTATCGATCCGCCCATCGAACCGGAACAGAACCCAGGAAATCCATTCCATGTCTAACCCTGCTCCCCGAGCGGGTCCGGTCCATGCTTGTTGGGCCCAGCTTCGCCTTTCAAGATGCCGAACTGAAGCACACCCCAAATCAAGGATGCCAGGAGAAGCACAGCCGGCAATTGCACGCCACCGTCTCCACCGCCCGGCATTACGTCCGCGCCCGCAAAAAGCACCGTAGCCAGGAGCGGCAGGACCACGACCAGGATCAGCCAACTGCTCAAGCCCCTGTCGTGAAGGCGCTTCACGCTGAGCGCCAGGAAGCTCCATAGCGCCAGCGCCAGGGCGGCCATCGGAACCGTTGTCCAAAGTGCCAGCTTGAAAAGCAGCGGCGCGGCCTCCGCGCTATTGATCCAGGCAGGGTTCGTCATATTCGTTTCGAGCCCCGGATGGCTGCCGAAGAACGTCTCTGCGGCAAGGATCATCGCAGTCAGGGCGGCGGCGCCAACAACTATATTGATCGACACGCCCAACCACCATTTGGCCCGGCCGATCCGTCCTTCCCAAGCCAGCATCCAGCTCAGGAAGTCGTAATCGCCGCCGCTATAATTGGCTGGAAGGGTATCGGCCCCTTGACTGTTCGGCCCGCGCGTTCCCTTAAGGATCGCCAATTCGGTGAACACGTATATTCCGAAGATCAGAAGCAAAGGCATGGCCGCCCTCACCACGGAGGGCAATTCCGCGCCGCTCAGGTTCTTGAGCGGTGGCAGCGAGAATACGATTGTCACGCAATAATATGCGTACCAGAGCCACGCCGGCCGTTCCCGGTCGTGCAAGCGCTTGACCGCAAGTGCTGCCAGGGGCCAGGCGAGGAAAGCGAGCCAGGCGCCCCATATCGGAACCCATACGGTTCTTTTATCGGCAGGCGCCAGCCACACGTCGGGGGAGAGAGGATCGCCCGCCCAAAGCCAGGCGAGAAAAGCCATAAGACCGAAACCCGCGATGTTCGCGGATAGCCATCCGATCCAGAAAGTTCTGCGGTTGATCCGGCCGTGAAAGCCGAAAAATACCTCACCCCAGCTCATGCTCCGCCTCCACCGGTCCCAGCCGGGAAAAAGTCATCGTCTATGCGTTTTGCGGTCTGCCAGCGGCGCCGGAAGCCCAACTTCCGAGGCCCGCCCCATGCGGTCTTGCAACCGAAGCCCCGGACCGGCCCCTACGCGCTAACATAACGGCATTCGAACTGCTGGTTGTGCCATGAATTGAGGGCCGTAACCCCTCACCCCAGCCCTCTCCCTATGGGAGAGGGAGTCCCGCCGTGCCCGTTGTTCGGGCGTTCCCTCTCCCAGAGGGAGAGGGACAGGGTGAGGGGTCACAGCCCTTCGTTCATGGCATAGCCTGCCGTTATGTTAGCGCGCATTCCGGACAGGCCTCCTATAGCATGCAGATAGCTGCTGGACCGTGTCAGTCGCGCAACAGTTCGTTAATCGATGTTTTGGACCGGGTCTTTTCATCCACCCGCTTGACGATCACCGCGCAGGCAAGCGAGGGGCCGGGCGTGCCATCAGGGAGCGGCTTTCCAGGAAGCGCGCCGGGCACGATGACAGAATAGGGCGGAACGCGGCCGTAGAGAACTTCGCCCGTGGTCCGGTCCACGATCTTGGTCGATTGCCCGATGAAAACGCCCATGGAAATGACCGAGCCTTCGCCGACGATTACCCCTTCGGCCACTTCCGAGCGCGCGCCGATAAAGCAGTTATCCTCGATGATAACCGGACCGGCCTGCAGCGGTTCGAGCACGCCGCCAAGCCCCACGCCGCCCGAAATATGGCAGTTCTTGCCGACCTGGGCGCAGGAGCCAACCGTGCTCCAGGTGTCGATCATGGTGCCCTCGCCCACATAGGCGCCAACATTGACGAAGCAGGGCATCAGCACCGCACCCGGCGCGATGAAAGCCGAACGGCGGACCACCGCGCCCGGCACCGCGCGGAACCCGGCAGACTGAAACGCACCGGCCGTCCAACCCGGGAACTTGGCCGGAACCTTGTCCCACCAGGGGCCCGGCACGGGCTCGCCCATGAGTTGGTTTTCGTTCAGCCTGAATGAGAGGAGGATGGCCTTTTTCAGCCAGCCGTTGACCGCCCAGGCCCCGTCTATTTTCTCCGCGACGCGCACCTGCCCGCTGTCGAGAAGCGAGAGCGCCCGCTCGACCGCTTCGCTCACGTCTCCAGTCTGGCCTGGTTTGATGTCCTGGCGCCGTTCGAATGCGGCGTCGATGGCGTCCTTCAGCCTTGCAGTCATGCGTCTTTCTCCAATACCTCGGAATATCTCTATCCCCGGCTTGGGCGCAAACGTCAATCCTGCATGCTACTGAACAGCTTGCTGCCGGTTCTCAAACTCGAAAATCTGCCGCAGCAGCCCTGGCGCAACGATGCCTACTGGATTGACCACGACCTCGGGATTGGAGGTCTTGCCCTGGATTGCGAAGGGAATGCCGAACACCCCTTCATTCTCGCGCGGCCCGGTCAGGAAGAAATTGAGGATCGGAACGTTCTGCAGCATGCTGTTAAGGCCGTAGAGCGGTACATACGTCCCGGAAAGCGCCAGCGTGTCGTGGGTGTAATCTATATGGCCCCGCAATGTGGCGCCTACATCCGGCCCATTGATGGCTGCTTCGCGTATCTGAAATTCATTCACTCCGGCCGCAAAGTGCGCCACGGCATGGTCGAAGACCATGTGCTCCCCCGAGGATTGCTGGCTGGCGTGGCTCTCGGGCTTCACGCGCGTCCTCTCTTTTTCAGCCTGCGACAGCACCTTGCCGACAACCTCGTCGCCCACGATCTCGAACCGCCGGACATCGATAACGCCGGTTTTTTCCCAGCGCCGGCGCCGTCTAGGTTGACCTGCAGGTCCATGGAGCCTCCCCGCGCCGTGCTGATGAAGCCGACGAGCCGGAATGCCGACCCGGCATCGGTCGCATTGGAAACGAGCATGCGCGGGCGTCCAGGCTTCTGCTCCACATGCACCGCAATCGGCGACTGCCCATCGAGCCGTCCGTTGCATTCGAGGTAGCTGAGCTTGCCTGCGCGCCGTTTCGCCTCAAGGACTATGGATTTGACCGTGGCGTCGTTGAAGCCGAACACCGTTTCGATCTCGACATTCAAGTCCAGGCCCGGCTCGTCCTTGAGCGGTGCTGGCTGATTTTCCGCAATCTTGCCTGCCGTGAACAAGCTCCGGAAGAACTGCCGGGCATCGTAGGACGGCCCTTTGGCCTGGATTTTGAGCACGTTTTGCGGCGTAAGCTCGCCGTTGATCCCGATTTGCGTCAGCGCATTGGTGGAAAATTCCGGGAAATTGAAGGCTGCGATGCGCCGGTTGGCGTTGAGCAGCACCCATCCATTGATGTTCAGCCCTTCGCCCGTCAGCGCGAAATTCTCCAGCGCAATCGTGTTGTCCACCCGCTGGTTCACGTCGAAGGTCAGCGAAGCCTTCTGTCCGGGGGGCTTGCGCCAGCCGATTGCAGTCAGGAACACATCGGCGTTGTTAAGGTTCGCCTCCATGAAGAACTTGGGCGGCCCATCCGCCTGCATGGCGACACCGAGCGCTACAGGCAGGTCGCCTTTGACGATGTGATTGATATTCAGGCCAAGGTCTTCGCGCGCCTTTTCGTTGAGAACGCTTGCAAGCCGCAGAGTTGGCTGACGTTCCGGCGGCGCATCGTAAATGCGCTGCCAAGCCAGAGTAACCGGCACATTATTGACTTTGAGGTCGCCATTCGCACTGATGGCCGCTTGCGTGATATCGAAATTGACGGTGCCACCATTCACCGTGAACCCGCCCGGCAAGGAACCGGACTTGAGATCCCATACCTTCGCCTTGGCGGATAGGCTCATTTCTTCCATCTTGGGCCGGGCCGTCACGGGAAAAGCGAATCTGAAGCCCGCCGATACCTGGCCGTTGACGAGGCCGGGTTCGAAGCCCACGGATTTGACGTAGTCGAGCGGCGGCTGATTGAGCAGGTCGAGCACGGTGGCCACGTCGCTCGTCCCTTTGAAGCGAACCTCGCCATCCACGATGTCCGGCCGCAAATCGTCGATGGCAAACTGCGCGCCCGAGAAACTCAGCGAGCGCCCGCTCGGCAGTTCGGCGCGCGCTTCCCCAGCCACTTCGTAGAAGAAGTGCCGTCCCGCAAACCGGATGGTGGAATCTTTTACCGCTACCGCAGGCAAGCCTTCGATGAGCTGCAACTCGGCTCCAGACACTTGTGCGTTGAGAGTAAACGCGGAATCCGCAATGTCGCCATCCTGGAGCAATGCAAGCAGGATTGTTCCGGTGGTATTTGCCGAAATGGTGGCGCCGGTGATGCGGCCCTTCGAAACGCGTTTGCCGACCCACTCCCTCACCCTGTGATCGAAAAAGTTTGGCCACATGGCTTCGATCAGCGAAAGCGGTATCGACGACGCCGTGCCGCTCAACTTGAGCGGTCCCAGGGAGCCTGCTTGTACGGCCTGTCCGCTGAATGTCGCGCTGGCGCCGGCGGCCCCTATCGCAAGTTCTTTAAGCGTAAATGTATCGCTTGCCGGCTGGTAGACCGCTGAAATCTTGAGGGTATCGACCGGGATGCGGCCTACTCCAAATTCCGGCGCGCTCACCGCGGAGCCGGTCCCATCCAGTTCGGCGGTCCAAAATGGCTGATTCGTCGCGGTGTCGTTCCGGAATCCGACCGCCCCGCTTAAAGTGAACAAAACGCCTTCCCAGCGCACCTCGAGCGGTTTGACAGCCAGCGTCTTCTGTACCTGATCGTATGACACCTTAAGCAGAGCGCCATCGATAACCGCGGGAAACTGACTGTTCGCCCCGTATATCTTGCCGCCGCCTAGCTTGATCTCGCCCTCCCCGCCAAGAAGCGTACCGTCGTGGCTCATATCGAACCGCGCCTCACCGCTGATAGGCACATCCAACGCCTTGAGCACCTCAAGCGCCGGGAAACTCTCCCAGATGGTATGGGGAACGATGTCGTGGATGGACGCGGTGACTGAATAGACGCCGTTCCTGCGCTGGTCCACCGCCCGGAACGAGGCGCGCCATGCCGTCCGGTCCTGCCCGAGCTTCAGTTCTCCGCGCAGCGCGCTTTCACTTCCCGCCTCTTCGAGATCGATATGGAATTCCGGTATCTTCCAGGCTGAAACGCCCTTCTCGTTCGCGAAATAGATAAGGGCGTCCTTGACGCCGATCTGTTCGAGTGCGGAGGAGGCGCCGCTGCGCGCTTTAAGCGCAGTGAAGAGCTGTCCCAGGAAGGGCGCCGGATTGAAACGCTGTGCTGTCGCCTGCGCGTTAAAGCCTTGCTTCTCGGCGCGCGCACCGGCAACTGCGCGCATACGCTCTTTCGCAGCCAGGTCTGGATAGGGAGCGTCGGCGCCATAAGACTCTGCGTTCTCGCCGGTTTCCTGCCCCGCCGGCACCTGCTCCCCAGGGACACCGGGCGGCGAGGTAAGCGCCAGCCCCTTGCCCGGCATATTGAATACCAGCACCTTGGGTCCAAGCAGGCTGATCCGCGACGCGGCCAGCGAGGCCTTGAGAAGCGCCCGGCCGCTTATGGCAACCGCAGCGAATGGGGCCTTCGCAAGTTCCTGGTTGGTGTCGTCCACAAGCCGTACATCGGCGAGGCGGAATTCCAGGCGCCAGCCGCTTACCAGGCGAAGGAACGCATCGCTGGCATGAAAGCTGTAACCTTGCAGCTGCGCGTTGATCTGCTTTTGCAGCGTAGGAACGACGAAGGAAAGCGAAATGGGGCCGGCAAGCAGCCGGACGTAAAAGAGCCCAGCAATCGCCAGGAGCAAAAAAAACGCTCCCCCTAACAGCCGTCTGCCAGGCCTCGTCTTGCGGCGGGAGGTGAACTTATCCTGCCCGGGGAACGCATCGGCGATGAACTTGCCGCCGCCGGGCAGCTTTGCAAGCGGCAGCGGGCGGGCGGCTTTCTCCAATGCCCGGCCTTGATTTTGCGGCATGAGTTCGCGGTGCGTTCCAGGTCTCTTAGAACGTTCGTCCATAGTTATTCCAGACGCTCATGCTGGAGGTAATGCCAAATCCCCTGCCCCTTCCCAGGCCGCAACCCCGGCACCCTTTCAAGCTTGCGCTTGAAGCGTGCGGGTCTCGCATGCCGGGGAAGCGGTCAAGCCGGTTCCATATAACGCGCGTTGAGCAAGAAGCTTCCCTTCGTGCAGAATCCTGCGGTCCTCTGCCTGAACGGTGTGCTTGCCAGGACATTGGAGGCTAGCAGGTTGAAGATGCCATTTGCCTCAGGCACGCGGCTTCTATAGACCGAAAAAGACGACGAAAGGAAGGCTCAAATACGATGGTCCAGGAAGGCGATCCCGCACCCGATTTCGCACTGCCGGATGCGGACGGCAGCATCGTGACGCTCAAGACTCTTAAGGGCGCCTTCGCGGTAATCTACTTCTATCCCAAGGACAGCACATCAGGATGCACCAGGGAAGCTCTCGATTTCACCGCGCTTGTCCCGGAGTTCGAAAAGCTTGGCACGAAAGTGTTCGGTGTTTCTCCCGACGGAACGAAGTCCCATGCAAACTTCCGCAACAAGCATGCCCTTGCTGTGACACTTCTTTCCGACCCTGAGAAAACCGCCATCCAGGCCTTCGGCGTGTGGGCGCAGAAAAAGATGTATGGCAAAGCCTACATGGGCGTGGAGCGCTCGACCTTCCTGATCGGCCCAGATGGAAAAATCGTGAGGTGCTGGCGCGGCGTAAAGGTTCCAGGCCACGCGGCTGAAGTGCTCGATGCCTTGAAAAAGCAGCAATGACAGTGCCACCCTCAGGTTGCACAACCGGCCAAATATCTTGCATTACTGAGGCTTGCGGGAGACAAGGTCAAGAATGCCCTTGCGGCATCGATTAAACAACGTTGAAATAGCGCGGACTGTGCTCTAAAACGAACTCGCCGCCGCCTATCGCTCCGGGGACGAGCCAAATGTTCAGTGAAAAGCCGAGACGGATATGAGCAATTTCGATCAGCAAAAACCGATAACTAAGACGACCAGCAAAGCCATTGGCGGCCAACCCATGCCCGGGCAGGGCGGTATGGCGCCGATGGGAGGCCCCGCTTCGGCACCTTCGGGCATGCCCCCGCTTGGCGGCCAGGCACAGAAGCCGCCTGCGTTCCGGGGCCCGGACCGCATGGCTCCCTCGATCATCGGCGAGGACCTCACAGTCACCGGCAACGTGCTCTCGCGCGGCGAAGTGCAGGTGGACGGCCAGATCCAGGGCGACGTTCACTGTTCCTCTCTGATCGTCGGCGAAAAGGCTCAGATCACGGGCGGCATCGTCGCGGAAGACGTTGTGGTGCGCGGCCGGGTCATGGGCTCGGTGCGTGGCAACCGCGTGACGCTTCAGGCTTCGAGCCACGTTGAAGGCGACGTGTTCCACAAATCGCTGGCTATCGAACAGGGCGCATTCTTCGAAGGCAAGTCCCGCCGCTCGGAGGATCCAATCGCTACAGCACCGCGGCTTGAAGGCATGAGCACCCAGCCTGGGGAATAACGCTGGCGCTCATCCAGTCTCTGGCCGGCCGGCGGCTCCGGAAGCCTCCGGCCAAAGCTCCGCGTACAGCCGCGGGGCCAAGTAATCCGTCTCGTCTCTCTGGATGCCCGCGCTTTCGCTGCGGCATTCAGCTTGCGCAGCTTCAGCTTCGCTCAGGGCGCGCTCGCGTTCCCCCACAAATGTCCCCCCATCACAAGCCGCGATAACAGGATTGTCGATATAACGGTCAAGACTGTTGCAAGCGCCAAACCTATCCCGCGGGCCGCGTCGCCGTCGTCGCCGTAAAACACGTATTGCTTGGTTCCTTGCCAGGAAGTGATGAGGGTGATGGCGATGCAAACACCCCACGCCGCTTTCAATACCTGCACTAACAGGTCATCGTTTTTGATGGTCCATATGAACTCGGTGGCCATCACGAAGGTGAAGATGAGGCAGGTCAGTACCATCGCGAAGGAAAACTGCACGGGATTGATGCCTGGGTTCAGCGGCAGGTCGAAATAGGCGGCAAGCCCGTAGAGCGTTGTGAAAAAGTCCCACGCAGCGCCCAGCATCAGGACGGCTGCCAAAAATCGCAAGCCCGCCTTCATTCTCTTTACCCCTTATAGCGAGCCGCCTGGCAGCAACTCCAATCCTAGACAATCTAACCCCGCTTGGCGCCGCAAGGCAAACGCCAAGCCCTGCCCCCCTAAATCGTATCTTCCCAAGCCATGCCCTGCCGCAGGTAGGCTGCGCGGCACGTGGCGGCCATGAGATAGGCGACCGTCATCGGTCCCACGCCCCCCGGCACGGGCGTTATCGCACCTGCTACAAGGCGCGCGCTGTCGAAATGCACATCGCCCACAAGCTTCGTCTTGCCGCCATCCGCAGGCACGCGATTAATGCCCACGTCGATCACGATGGCGCCCGGCTTAATCCAATCGCCCGGGATCATCTCCGGCCGCCCACCGCGGCGACGAGGATATCGGCGTTGTAAACGGCGGCGCGCAGGTCCCGCGTCTTCGAGTGGGCGATGGTGACGGTGCAATTTTCGCCCAAGAGCAGATGCGCCATCGGCTTGCCCACGATGTTGGAGCGGCCCACGACCGTAGCGTTCAGGCCGGCGATATTCTTCCGGGCGCTGCGGATCAGGCGCAGGCAGCCCAGCGGCGTGCAAGGCACGAAGGCCGGCTGGCCCGCGAACAGCTTGCCCGCATTCACCACATGAAAGCCGTCGACATCTTTTTCGGGCGAGATTGCATCGATCGCGGCATCGGCATCGATTTGCGGGGGCAGCGGAAGCTGGACGAGGATGCCGTCTATGGCGGCATCGGCGTTAAGCGCAGCGATGATTTCCAAGAGTTCGGCCTCGCTGGCGCCGGGAGTAAGCCGGTGCTCGACCGAATGAAACCCGAGTTCGCGCGCAAACTTCAATTTGCTGCGCACGTAAACCTGGCTGGCGGGATTCTCGCCTACGAGCACAACGGCGAGCCCCGGCCTCCTCTGCGCAGCCGCCGCGAAGGCATCAGCGCGTTCCAGGACCGCTCCCCTGACATCGGCGGCCATCGCCACGCCGTTCAAGAGCACTGCTTCAGCCATGCCTGCTTACCTTTCCACCTTGCCGCCGAGGCCGCTTTTCGCCTGCACGCGCTAGCTGCAGGTTGTACCATGATCGTAGGGCTGTAACCCCTCACCCTGCCCCTCTCCCTGTGGGAGAGGGGACGCCCTAACAACGGCTGCGGCGGGACTCGCTCTCCCAGAGGGAGAGGGACAGGGTGCAAGGGGTTGTAACCTCAGTTCAGGCTGCAACCGTGCCATTATCTTCGCACGCTGCCTTCCACCAACCCCTTGCGTCTTTACCTATCCTTTGGCAGGCGGTTCCCCCAGAAGGCGTTCCACTTTCGCCATCAACTCTGCCGGATCGCCCGACACCGCCACCGTTTTCAACCTCGACTTCTGCCCCGACGCCACCGTTACCTTGGACTTTGGCACCCCGAGCCAACCTGCAACCAATAGCGTCAGCGCGGCATTGGCTTTGCCATCTTCGGGCGGCGCGGTCACATGCGCCTTGAGAACCGGCATGTCGCCATACATCTCCGCTCCGGCGATGCGGGCAGCATTGCTCTTCGGCGTGAGCCGCACATGGATCACGATACCAGCGGCATCCGCGGCGGCGGGAAGTCCCATCGTCCCTGCCGCCCTAAATCGCAAGCGGAGCGAGCCAGCCGAAAATCACCACATCGCGCAGGAAGATCAGGCCCAGGATGAGGATCACCGGCGAAAGATCCAGCCCCCCCAGATCGGGCATATATCTGCGGATGCGGCGAAGCGCCGGTTCGGTCATGCGATGGAAGCTGTCGCCGATCAGATAAACGACCCGGTTTCTCGGGTTGACGATATCGAAAGCGACCAGCCAACTCAGGATCGCGCTGATGATAATCACCCAGATATACAGTTCTAAGACCATTGCAACAAAGCGCAGAAGTGGCAGCATAATTCTTGTCTCCCCGCAGCTACTCAGGTTTGTCTAACCCGCGCCGGCCTTAACTGCAAGCGCATCGCGCCTGCCATTCGCGGTGCGCGCGGTTCGCTTACGCAAAAATGTCCGGTCCCCGTCTCCATCTCGCCAAGATCTCGCGCAACACGGGTAGGCAATCCGCCTGCCCCTTTATCGCGCCTATTTTTGACACCCGCTACCCAATTGCCCCTCTCACCCAGTCGCCCAGGTCCGGTATGAACACCTCTAAATCGACAGGCTTCATCCTCGCCTCTCTTGCCGCCCTCGTAGCGCTGCCAGCGGTCCCCGCCCATGCCATCTGTACCGCGCAAGGGCTTGAGCTCATGCGCAATCTCAACGGTGCCTGGCGCGGCAAGGGAGCCGTGACGCCCATCGGCGGATCGCCCGAGTTCGTCTCCTGCCGCATCTCCTACGCCATGGTGGCCTCCGACGTGATCAACCAGGTGATCGCCTGCGCGGGCACCGATTACAAGCTTGAGGCGTCGAGCCAGGTCACGTGCGAAGGCAACCTGCTCAAGGGCTGGTTCGAGGAGCGCGCCGGGCATTCCACTGGCAAGGTGAGCGGAACCATCAGCGGCAATCACCTGTACATCGAAGCCGACAGCCCGAGCTTCACCGGCAATTTCAACGTCACCTTCAGGGGCGAGAACGACCATCTCGTCTCCATTACCCAGGCCGATCATGCCACGGGACGGCAAATACCGGTGGCGTCGGTCAAGCTCACACGCTGATCTCAATTCCGGGCGCACTGGCGCCTTTGGAATTGCCAGCCTTGCGGCCTGACCCTCTGGCTTTACAGCCATTGGGGCCGTTGTATCGTCATGACGCGCCATAGCCGAAATTAATTCCGGAAGACCTAACAAATGCCTCGCATCTGAAAGTGCCCATTTTGAAATCTTTGGGCGCTTCTTGGATTTGAATTTATTATAACAGAGGCGTCTTGCCGGAAGGTTAAGCGCGCAGGCGACGTAAGTCATTGTTTTGTATGACTACTTTTACTCATCCGCGATGCGCTTATGGTAAAGACACAATATTTAACCGCGTTTTGAATGCTCGGATTCAAGCAATTTGAGCTAAAAAGCGGGCAATTTCTGCCAGTTTTGCGCACCCGCGATTCCGCATTAACCAAATTATTTTAACGAATGTGGCACGCCGTCGGTAGATCGATATTGGGCCCAAACTTCCCGGTGGGTTCCTTGTTCCCGGCTACGGTGGCGCAGGTTCCCCCCTTATCGTCCGATCCCGCGCTTAGCGTGGATTTCACTTGCCCTAAAGCAAAGCGGGCGGTGATTGCTCACCGCCCGCCGATCTGCTAGCGAAACGCCGGTCTGCCAGCGCTCAGCTTAGAACTTGAAGCGCACGCCGCTTGCAACCGTAACGTCGTTGGTTACGGAATTGCCCGTGGTCCAATCGCCCTTGAAGTCAACCCAGCTCACACCGGTGTAGACGTCGAAGTGCTTGTTGAACTTGTAGTCAACCACGCCAGATAGCCAGTTGACGTCACCACCATTGTTATTGGCGTAAGCACCACCCTGAGCAGCCTGCGACCTGAAGGTGTTCTGGTTTTCGAAGTAGTAGGCGGCCGTAAAGTTCACGGGCCGGTCTCGTAGCTCGCACCGACCCAAGCGGTCTGGATAACCCGATTGTCGATATACGACATGTAGTTCGAAGCGGTGTTCAGCGCCAACTCGCCGCTCGTCATATCGCCCTGGTAGTCCGACTGAAGCTTGTCAGGATTTTTCGACGTGACGCTGACGTAGCCAGCAAAGAGCGTGACCTTGCCTGCGGCTGCCTCGTCCTTAAAGCCACCGCCGAGATCAAAGGCGTACTTAGCGGCAGCGCCCCAGGCTTCGTTGTTGCTGACGGTGTATTTGAACGCGTTCTGCATGATGCCGGCTCCGGCAATAGCCGAATCCAGGTTCACGCCGCCATGCACGTTCGTGTAGTAACCGTCAACCGACACACCTTTGTAGGTAACACCCGCATTCGCGCCAACGCCCCAGTCGAGAATTTGGGTGTGGTCGCCGCCCGGAGCGTACTGCACGCCAGCATGCGCGGGGCCAAACTGATAGACGTACTTAATCGAGTTGTCCCAGCGGGAGTCTTCGGTGTCGCCGGTGCCCGTAACGATCGTGCCGGTGTTGCCGATCAGCGAGAAGGCAATCGAACCCTTATTCGGGTCGTAAGTGCCCATAGCCGAGGCCAAGAAGGAGTTCTGACGGCCGAAGGTCAGCGTGCCGTAGGTCGAGTTGCTGAAGCCGGCATAGGCTTCGCCGTTCAGGAATTGTCCGTTCCGGCTGCTGTCGCTAGCGGCGTCATACAGCGTCGTTTGCACAGATTTCCGCTCAAGGGATTTTGCGCCGTTGGAAATTTCCATGGAGAGCGGATTGAAGCCGGTCTCGGCCTTTCCGACAAAGGCCCAACCGTAGCCCAGGCCCTGCTCGGTCTTCAAGCCAATCATGGACTGCGAAAGCGCGTTATTGTCGCCAGTCCACATATTCTTCTGAATATGCGTACCAGACATGTCCGACGGCTTTGGCTGATAATTCAGCCCATTACCCCAATAGGGGCTATAGCCGAAGCCAGATTCCTGGTAAGCACCGCCTACGTCGATGGTGCCGTAGACCTGGACGCCAGCGAACTTGATTTCGTCCGGAAGCGGATCCTTCATGCTAGACATGCTAAGGTCGGCTGCTTGAGCGGAGGCAGCGAAGCCACCGAGCGCAAGTGCGCAAATAAGAAGTTTTCTCACCGTAATTCCCCGTTAGGTAAACGTTCAACGCGAAACCTGATACGTTCGCCCAGATCTCATATCCAGGCTAGCAATACGGGAACTGCCATAAGCGCCCAATCCCCCATGCCACGCGGTCACCGTAAGGGTCTGCCCACCCCCTAAGCCCCGGCTCTCCAGTAGCTTCATGCCGATTAGAGTTTTACCGGAGGCACCATAAACGGTCAACGCCGAGAGCGAAGATCCTGCGATTGCGATAAAGCGCCGTGACTTTTCGGTAACGATCTTGCGGCAACACCACCTCCGGTTGACACATCAGGTCTCCAAAAAGGAAATATGCTTTCAATTTGCCCTATGTTTGAAGCGAATATGGACAACATATGGCACAATCTACGGTTTAGTCAAACGAGACTTCAACCTCCTGTGGACAAAGGCGGGCAACGGCGCCCGGCATACGGCGGGCAGTCTGGCCGCTACTTGAAGATCCGGTCCACCAGCGCTAGTCCGATTTCTATCGCAATCAGGACGATGACCAGGATTTCCAAACGGTGGCTTGTGCGCGTCGCAACGAGGTCCGAGACCGTCTCCGCCGTCTCGCTGATGACGGCGAGCTTGCGCCCGACCGCGCGCGCCCGTGCCGGCAGATCGTACTCGTCCACGAGCTTGGTCCACAGCCGCTCAAGCTCGGGGTGATCCCACAGCACATCGGGCTTTTCGTCGAGGTCCACCCGGGAGGCGAGACGCTTCTGGATCAGAAGCGCTTCGCCGATCTGCTCCAGCATGACCGATCTCGGCCCGGGCGGCAGATGGCGCTTGATGAGGGTCGCGGCAAGCGGCTCTATTTTGTCGAAGGCCGTCTGGATTCGGCGTTCGTCATAAGCCAGCGCCACCGACACCGCCAACGCCTCGCCAACCAGAAGCAAGCGGTTCGTATCCGTGCTCTTGAGCTGGATCGCGCCGGAGGGGCTCAGCAAGTCTTCTTCGCCGTCCCCGCTAACGATGGGGGCGGTTTCGACTTCGCGCTCCGAAAGCGGACCCAGGATGCGCGGCTCAAGCCCGCGAACAAGGGCTTCCTCGTCGATGGGCGTCATATTGAAGAAAACGGCGGCGCCAAACTTGAAGAGCATGGCGGTGCCGGTGCCGGCAGCAAATGCAAGCGGATTGACCGAAAATGCGTCCTGCCGCTCCAGGCCCTTGAGATCGAGCCCTTCGCCCAGCAGCAGGGCCCGCACGGTCATGGCCTTGGATGTCATCGAACCTTCCATGTTGTAATCAACCGCGATCTGACAGCGAACATAGGCCGGTTGTGTAGCCCCTCTTTGTACTTGCACTCAATAGATCCCGCAAATTCCGCCCGGAAAAATGCCGCAGCACGCCATAAGGGCGCTCCGGTGCGGCCCGCCAGGAGATGTGCTATCCAACCAGCATTTCTACCTTAGATAGCATACCCTTCATTTAACCAGGGTGATTTAAAGAACCGCACCCAATCTGGGGTGACAAGGCGGGCAAATCGGATTCTATGGGTAAGCCACCAGCACTGGAGGTGGCTCGATGACCCAGTCCCTGTGGAATGCTCTTGGCACAATCGCGGACCGGCGGGGCCGCAAGGGGCGGCAGTTTCCGTTGCAGGCGATCCTTGCGATCGCCATTGCGGCGATGCTCGCCGGGGCCAACGATCTGCGCGCCATTTTCCGCTGGGGGCGGCGGCTGAAACCGGAAGCGCTGGCACTATTCGGCATTGAGCGCGCACCGTGCCATGCCACTTATCACTATGTTTTTCAATCGCTCGACGGCGATGCCTTGGCGAAGGACCTTGGCCGGTTCGCCAGCGGCGGCGCGCAAGCGGGGCATATCGCTATCGACGGCAAGACGCTCAAAGGCAGCCGGCTCGATGCCAAGGCCCTGCATGTGCTCTCAGCCTTTGCCACGGGACTGTCCGCCGTTATAGGCGATATGGAGGTGAAACCCGGCCAGAACGAAATCACGGCCGCGCTTGCATTCCTGAAGGAACTGCCCTTGGAGGGGGCGGTCATCACGGGTGACGCCATATTTTGCCAGCGCGAAATCTGTCAAACTATCGGCGATGGAGGCGGCGATTACCTGTTTACGGTGAAAGACAACCAGCCTCAGTTGAAAGCCAATATCGCCGAAAGCTTCGGCGCCCTTTCCCCCTGCGGAGCCCGTCCTTCCGCCGCCCGATGTGAAGACGGCTGAAACGGTTGAAAAAGAGCACGGCCGCCTGGAGATACGCAAAATCGCGGTCAGCGCCGAGGTGGTTTCTCACCTCGGCTGGCAGCGAGCGAACGTTTATCGTGAGCGGCAAGCGCTCACTTTCCGCCGCCCAGGTTGCCAGGATCGAACGCACCCGCGAGATAGGCGGAAAGGCCGGCACGGAGACGGCCTATATCGTCACCAGCCTGACCGCCGCCGAGGCCGGTCCAGAGCGTCTGCTTGAGTTGACGCGCACTCATTGGGCCATCGAGAACCGCCTGCACTACGTGCGCGATGTATCGTTCAACGAGGATCGCTGCCGCGTCCGCTCCGGCGCCCGCGCCCTTGCCGCCATCCGGAACTTGGCGCTGTATCTCATCCGTTCCGCCGGTATGTCCGTGCCGGAGGCCCGCGAAAATTACCGCGAGGACCGCGATCAGGTCGTCGCACTCGTAACCGGCGGGATTTTTTGAATGGCCCTGTCCATCCCGCCAATCGTAGCAGCTGGTGCTACTGGCCAGTACGCGCTGCCACATTCGTTAAGAATACAAGGTTAACGCAGAATCGCGATCGCGAAAACTGGCCGAATTTGCCGGTTTTTTGTCTCAAACTGCTCGAATCCGAGCATTCAAAATACGGTTAAATATTGTGTCTTAACCATAATTGCAATGTACGTGATTCTGTTTCTTCTTCTATTTCAATGCGTTGACGCGCGCCGTCGGCTTAACCTTTTAGCAAGACGCATCTGTTATAATTAGCTCAAATTCGAAAAGGGACATTTTGCTAAGCAGAATTGAGTAATGCGGCATGGGTAGCAGCAACGATACGGAGCCGGACATGCCGGCGAACCGGCTAGACCGGGCCGGCGCTGGCGTCGGCCGCGCGGATGTCGCGCCAGGCCGCACCCAGGCTCTCGGGTCCGAACGAGACCGACTTGACCACGGCGAAAACCGGGGTGCCAACGCGCAGGGAAAGCCGCTCCACCGAATAGCGGGTCAGCCGCGCCACCAGCGCCTCGCCGCGGGCATCGAGCTTAATTTCGATGCCGGGCCCATCCAGCGGCCCGATTTCGGCCACCGTGGCCTCGATCACGTTGAGCGCGCTCATCGCCTCGGGCCGCGCGAGCGCGATCATCACGTCGCGGGCCTTGATCTGCATGCGCACCGCCTTGCCCAGCGCAGCATCGAGCCGCGGCACACGCCAGGCACCGGCCCGCGATACGAGCGTGGTCAGCCCGTACACATCGTCGTGCGCCTCGACGCGGGCCTCGATCAGCGCGCCAGCTTCGCCAGGTCCAGCCGCCGGCACGAGGTCGAGCCGCTGCATCAGCTCGACGGTTGGCCCGCAGGCGCGCACCTTGCCCGCCTCCAGGATCGCCAGCGTATCGGACAGCCGCGCCACCTCCGCCACCGAATGGCTCACATAGATGATGGGAATGCGGGCCTCGTCCCGCAGGCGCTCCAGATACGGCATGATTTCGAGCTTGCGCGGTTCGTCGAGCGAGGCCAGCGGCTCGTCCATCAGGAGCAGGGCCGGGGATGCCAGCAGCGCCCGGCCGATGGCGACGCGCTGTTTCTCGCCGCCCGAAAGCCGGTTCGGATAGCGGCCAAGCAGGTGCTCGATGCCGAGCAGCCCGGCGACACGCGCCAGGTTCTCTCCGTTCCTGACACCCGCAAACCACGCCCCGTAAAGCAGATTTCCGCGTACGCTGAGATGCGGAAACAGCCGCCCTTCCTGGAACACCATGCCAAGCTTGCGCCGGTGCGGCGGCAGGAAGATGCCCTGCGCGCTATCCGCAAGCACCCGCCCATCGATGGAAACGCGCCCGCGCTCCGGCCGCGCGAGCCCCGCAATGACGTTGATGAGCGAGGTCTTTCCGGAACCCGAATGCCCGAACAGCGCGATAAACCGGCCCTCCGCCGCAAACTTCGCGTCGAGCGTAAAGGCCCCGAGCCTGTGGGTGACATCGACCTCGATCATGGCGAAGTGTGCAGGCTGCGGCCGGCTTTGCGCGCAAGCAGTTCCGAAAGCAAAAGCGCAGCCATCGACAACAGAATGGAAATCACGGTGAGCCGCAACGCCGCGGCATCGCCGCCCGGAACCTGCGTTAGTGTGTATATCGCCGAAGGCAGCGTTTGGGTCTCGCCCGGAATATTGGAAACGAACGTAATGGTCGCGCCGAATTCGCCCATGGACCGCGCAAACGCCAGGATCATGCCCGCGATAATGCCCGGCACGATCAGCGGCAGCGTGACGGTAAGGAACACCCAGGCGGGATTGGCTCCAAGCGTAGCCGCGGCCGCTTCAAGCCGCTTGTCCACGCCCTCGATGGAAAGCCGGATCGCGCGGACCATCAGCGGAAACCCCATCACCGCGCAGGCCAGCGCCGCCCCCGTCCAGCGGAACGAGAACACGATGCCGAAATGCTGAAAGAGAAACTCGCCCAAAGGCCCTTTCTTGCCGAAGCCGATGAGCAAGAGGTAGCCGGTGACAACCGGCGGCATGACCAGCGGCAGATGCACAATGCCGTTGAGCAGCGATTTGCCCCAGAAATCGCGCCGCGCCAGCAGCATGGAAATGGCGAGCCCGAAAGGCAGGCTGCCGAGCATGGCAACGGACGCGACCAGGAGGCTCAGCCTGATCGCGGTAAGTTCATCGGCGCTCAGCGTCCACCAGCTCAACGCCGGTCCTCCGTTTTCTTCCGCAGTTGGCCCTGCTTACTTCTCCGAAAGCACCGCAAAACCCTGCGCCTTGAAGAACGGCGCGGCCTTCCCGGACTTAATGTAGGCAAGAAACTCCTCCGCCGCCGCTCCAGCCTTTACCGTCAGTGCGGCGGGATAGACGACAGGCGCGTGAGAATCCGCCGGGAACGTTGCCACGATCTTAACATTGGCGTCGGAAACCGCGTCCGTCTGGTAGACGATGCCCAGCGCCGCCTCGCCGCGCGAGACCAGCAGCAGCGCCGCCCGCACGCTTTCAGCCTGCGCGAGCTTGTCCGAAACGCCGGCCCACAGGCCAAGCTTCTCAAGCGCCGCCTTGCCGTATTTGCCGGCCGGGACGCTGTCCACATTGCCCATCGCCAGCCGGCTGGCACCGAGCGTACCCGCCAGATCCGCGCCCGCCTTCAGCTCAAGCGATACCTTGCTGTCCTTGGGCGCCACCAGCACGAGCTTGTTGCCGAGAAAGTCGAAGCGGCTGTCGGCCTTGATAAGGTTCCTGCTGGCCACGTAATTCATCCAGTCCTGGTCGGCGGAAATGAAGATCTGGGCAGGCGCGTCCTGCTCCAACTGCTTGGCGAGCGCGGAACTGGCCGCGTAGCTCATCTTGGCCTCCTTCCCGGAGTCCTTCCGCCAGGCCGCGGCCGCGTCATCGAGCGCGTTCTTGAGGCTTGCCGCGGCGAACACGACGACCGGGCCGGAGGCGCCGCTTTCCTCTGCGGCCACACGCGCGCTTATGAGCGGGGTAGCGAAAAGGAAAGCACCAAGTAAACAGGCAGTTAAGCGTAAGCGGATGTCCATATAATTTCCCCTGGCTTGGAGTGGTATATCGGTGCGTATATAGCGTGCGGTTCGCCGTTAGTCGACCCATCTATGCGGCAAGGCCCAAGCCAGGGTCTTACGTTAGGAACTGAGCATTAACATTTTGAGGCCTCCCATGAAAATCAGTGCACGCAATTCGCTTAAGGGCAAAATCTCGAAGATCACCAAGGGCGCGACAACCTCCCACGTGGTTATCGACGTGAACGGCGCGGCCATCACCGCCTCGATTACCAACGAGGCCGTGGAGGATTTGAAGCTCAAGGAAGGCTCGACGGCCTACGCCATCATCAAGGCGTCCGACGTGATGGTCGGCATCGAACACAAGTAGCCGGTTGTGGCAGCGGGGCTTGCTGTCCCGCTGCCCGAATGCCTGCCGCTCCCGGCTATTTCTCCGGTAATGGGCTCAAACATTCGAGCCCGGGTTAGGCCAGCGGCGACGGCTTGCCGTCTGCGATCCGAGCCTTTGTAACACGCACTGCGCTATACGCAGCAATACCGGCGAAGCGGGCCAGCCTTGGCCGCCAAATCGCCGCAAGCGCGCCAAGTCCCGCCAGTGTGTCCCCTAAGCCGGCGTCAATCCGTCAGCACCTTCCCCAGCAGCGCCCAAGCCGCAAGCAGCGAGTAATTCGTTGCTTCCCCATCCGCGATCATCTGCTTCAGCCGGTCAAGCGGCAGCCAAAACGACTCGATATCCTCCTCCAGATCGCCGCCCGTCTTTTCCACCGGCGTTACATCCTTTGCCAGAACGGCATACATCCTCGAATTCGACCGGCGATTGTCGACGTAATACCAGCCAATCCGCTCGCAAGCGGAAAAGCTAAATCCGGACTCCTCCCTGAGTTCCCTCGCGGCGCCCTCTTCGGGCGTCTCGCCGCCTTCGATCTTGCCGCCCGGAAATTGCAGGAGAAATTCGCCCGGCGGATACGAATATTCGCGCTGCAGCAATATCTGGCCGTCTTTGATGCAAACGACCGTAATCGCATCGCCCGCGGAATCCTGGCGCACGTACGGAACAACCTGCCCGCTGGGAAGCTGAACCGTATCTTCCACAATCTTCATCCGCGGATGGTCCAGCAGAACCTTGCTGTCCAAGCGCTTCCAAGGCGCCAGATTAGTCTTGTCCGGTTGTGAGAGGTTACTCATGGCGATCTTCTCCCTGCTGCGTTCCCCTCTTATAAGCAAAAAAGCGCCGGTTTCGCAGCAAAAGTAGCTAGGCAACCACAAAAGCCGTTGTCCAACGAATGCGGCCGCCGTCCGTCAGAGATGGCCGCCGCCGGCCCGAGTGCCCACACACACCAGCCGGTTAGAACTCCTGGCTCACCGGCCGGAACAAAATCTCGTTCACATCCACATCCTCGGGCTGGCTCATGGCGTACACCACCGCGCTCGCAAACGCCTCGGCCGGGATGGCGATTGCATAGTAGTTCCGTATCCCTTCAGCAATGTCCGGCTCGGTGACGCTGTCCGGCAGTTCAGTCGCCACCGCTCCGGGCGAAATGATCGTCGTGCGGATATTATACGGCTTCACCTCCTGCCGGAATCCCCTCCGAGATCACCCGGACCGCATGCTTGGTCGCCGCATACACGGCACCGCCCGGCCGCACCTTATGCCCCGCCACCGACGCAACATTGATGACATGCCCGCTCTTCTGCGCCTTCATGTAGGGCAAGGCAGCCGCGATCCCGTAGAGCACGCCCTTGATATTCACGTCGATCATCCGGTCCCAGTCTTCGATCTTCAGGCGCTCGAGCGGCGAAGAGGGCATCAGGCCGGCATTGTTGATGAGGACATCGATGCGCCCATAAAGCTCCACGGCCCGGTCCACCAGCCGTTTGACTTGCCCCGCCTCGGTCACATCGGTCTGGACCGCGGCACCGGCAGGCAGCGAAAGCTCCTGGCCAAGCGCGTCAAGCCGGTCCAGACGCCGCGCGCCCAGAACGAGTTTCGCCCCATGCTGCGCCAGCCGCCGCGCCGCCGCCGCGCCAAGCCCGCTGCTTGCCCCGGTGATCGCCACTGTTTTGTTTTCGATCCCCTGCATATCTTGGCCCTTCCTTTCAAAACTTGGCTTCGCTGCCTGCGGCAAGAGCATTGGAGCGCCGGCAAGGCTGCGTACATATCGAGGGCGGCGGAACGCGGTTCAAGCGGCCAGCCGCGCCCCGCGAATTGGAGACCTATCGACCGGAAATCCGTCATGGTGCGTGCCGCGAGCTTCAAGTGCCGGGCAGGGCCATCGTACCGCCTCGCCACCGGATTGAGACCCCGGATGACGCTTTCGGGCCCCTATTTCAGGCGGACGGGAATGATCTCGGCGGTCAGTTGCACGTTATCGCCGAGCCCGTAGAAATAATGAGCGGGCTGCGAAATCTGGCGCAGGAACGCGAACAGCATGAGCCGCGACCGCCCTAAGAGCCCCATGGCGCGGCCGGGCAGCAGGTTCTCGAAGGAAACATGCACGATCCACTGGTTCTCGCGGTTCGGCAGGCCGATTTCCTTGTGCCGCGCCAGATCCTCAAGTGCAGCTTCGACATTCGCGTCCTCCATGAAGCCAAACTGCAGCGTAACTGCGATGATGCTGGAGTTTTCGTCCTTGTGGAACACCTTGATGTCGCAGCGGCCGTCGTGAATATAGGGCGTCTTGCGGTGGGCTACTTCGACGAAGATCAGATGCCGCGGCAAAATCCCATAGCGGTCGTAAAGGATCTGCAGGAGGGCCGGCGTGCGGTCGTTCAGCGATGTCAGGTGCTTGGGCGTCATCAACAGCGCGATCCGTTCCATATAGGCCTTCTCGCTCCTATGGAACTCCACCAGCTTGTGCATGGTCATGGTGTGCTTGGCGGTGTAAGCGGCAAACGTGGCCTTCCGGCCCCAGCGCCAGGTGCGCATGATGGCAAAGATTACGAGCCCAATGCCGAGCGGGATGAAGCCGCCCTCCAGGAATTTGAGCGAGCTTGCCGCGAAGAACGCGAGGTTGACGAGCGTGAAGAAGCCGAACACGGCACCGCTCAAGGCGAGGCTCCAGTTCCAGGAGCGCGCGCCGACGGGGATCATGGCGATGGAAGTCACCACCATAACGCCCGAGACGGCAAGGCCATAGGCCGCTGCGAGTGCGCTGGCGCTCTTGAAGGCGAAGACGAGCGCCACGCAGCCCGCGAACAGCGCCCAGTTGACGAAGCGGATGTAGATCTGCCCCTCATGGGCGTGGTGGGTATGAACCACGCGCAGGCGCGGCAAGAGGCCCAGCGCAATGGCCTGTGCAGCCAGCGAGAATGCCCCGGAGATGAGGGCTTGGGAAGCGATGACCGTGGCGAACGCGGCCAGCGCGACCATCGGGTAAAGCAGTAGCTGGGGCACCATGCTGTAGAAGAGCTCGCCTTCCTGTGCGGGCGGAGAGCCGAGCATGAGCGCGCCCTGCCCCAGATAGTTCAGGAGCAGCGCGGGAAAGACCACCGCAAACCAACCGGTGCGGATGGGGCGGGCGCCGAAATGGCCTAGATCGGCATACATGGCCTCGCCGCCAGTCACCACCAGCATGAGCGCTCCGAGCGTCAGGAGCACCCGGTACGATTCCGTGTGCTGCAGAAACGCGAAGCCGTAGAGCGGGTTGAAAGCGGCCAGGATTTCCGGATGCAGCCCGGTCTGGTGCACTCCAAGCGCTGCGATTGCAAAGAACCAGACGAGCAAGATCGGGCCGAATATGCGCCCGACGCCGCCGGTTCCTTTGTGCTGGACGGCGAACAGGGCTGTCAGGATGAAAACGGTCGCGGGGACGATGGCATCGGCGAGCACTGGCGTCGCCACCTTCAAGCCCTCGGCAGCGGAAAGCACGCTGATTGCCGGGGTGATGATCCCGTCCCCGAACAGAAAGCCGGCGCCAAGCATAAGCCCGGCAAGCAGGACGACGAAATGCCGGCCCTCCTCCTTGTGTTTGTGTAAAAGGCTGTAAAGCGCGAAAACGCCGCCCTCGCCGTCGCTGCCGGCACGCAAGACAAAGATCGCATATTTGCAGCTCACGATGAGCGTCAGCGACCATATCGCGAGCGAAATGCAGCCGATCACGTTGTCTGGTGAGGGTGCGATGTGCGCCGGACCGTAGAAGATCTGATCGATGGCGTAGAGCGGGGATGTACCGATGTCGCCGAAAACAATGCCGATTGCGCCCACGGTCAGCGCGGCCTGGCGGCCTTTCGGCCGGTGGAAGAGCAAAGGTGCGGGCAAACCTTTGTGCATGGGGAACGCAGACCAAATCTTTCGGGACGGCCGCAAGCGGCTTCGGGCGGGCCTGACGCTCGCATACGCCAGCTTGTCCGGTTTGGGCAAGCCTCGATATCCGGCAGCAGCAGTTCGCCCGATAATACTGGCTTGTGCGTACTATCCGGTTAAGACAATCGGTTCAGATCGCACCCCGCATCATTCCCCAGCCGCCACGATTTTCTGCGCCGCGCCGCCCTGCGCCTTCGCGGCCGCGCGCTGCTGCTTCTCCACGATATTGAGCAGCGTGGTAATCGACACCGAGCGCAGCGTTGCGATGGTGATCTCGTCGATTTCGCGCAACACCCCGCCAAGCGCCCGCATGCCGTCCGGCCCGCCGCCCCGCGCATCGGGCTCCTCGCCCGGGAAATCCTCGAACAATGCGATGATGTCGAGGATCGTGGTGCGCTTGGGGTTGCCGCAGAAGCGGTAGCCGCCGGCAGCACCCCGCACCGATTCCACGAGCCTGGCGCGCACCAGCGCGCGCAAGACCTTGGCCAGGTGGTTCAGCGAAATCCCGTATTTGGCGGCGATCTCCGAGGCCGGAAGCGGGGCCCCGCCATGAGCGGCAAGCTCAAGCGTCGCGTAGAGACCGCACATGGTCGCCTTCTGCAGCTTCACCGTCCCGCTCTTCTTATCTGCGCTACCGCCCTCTGGGCTACTTGAGCGCGGCTTATTTGCGCTACCGCCCTCTGGGCTGCTTGAGCGCGATTTATTTGCGCTACCGGAGCGCCAGCTCCTATATCGCCCCGTCTAATCAAGGTCTTTCTCAAGCTGGATGAACGGCCCCGCCATGAGCCCCAGGCCCCGGAAGAAGGCCAGCACCAGTTCGTTGTTGCGCCCCGCAAGGGTGCGCACCTTGGTCACGCCGGCCTTGCGGAAGCGCTGGCACAGCTCCTCGAACAGATGCGTGCCCGCGTCCATGTCGCGCACGCCGGGGTCCACATTGAGCGCGAACACCCAGCCCGAAGCGGTGGCGCCGAATTCGAAGGCGCGCACATCGCCCGCGATGAAGCCGATCAGCCTGGGGCCTGTTTCGGCGACGAGGAAGATGGGCGCTTGGCTGCCAGCTCCAGCGGCGCTGGCCAGAAGCTTGCGCCAGTAGTCCGGCTTGGGCTCGTCCGTCACGGCTTCGTCGAGCGCGGTAATGGCGGGCAGGTCGGCTGCCGCCGCGGCGCGGATGACAAGCTTGCCGAATGGCGCTCCCGGAGCTGACCCCGCCGCCTTCATAGACGCTCCTCCCGGCTCTTTGGGGTAAAATGAATGTCCGCAGCATATTGAGTGCGCGGGGGCTGTGTGGCAAGCGGGATCGCTGGCTTCCACGATCCGCATGCCCTTAATTTACCGGTGGATGTGGACAGTTGGAAGCGGCGCGCTTTTCGCTAAAACTGCTGCGAATATTGCGCGGGCGCAAAGAAGGCGTCTTCTTCAGGCGTCATGTTTGGGCAATAGCGAAACCTTCCGCGGAGAATCGAACCAGATGACCCTGCCCTTTCAGCCCCACCCGCAAGCCAGCCTCGAGGCGGATGCAGAGGTTCCCGAGGCGACCAGCGATATCCTTGTTTTCCTGATCGACCGATTTCACACCGTTCACCGCAACGAGTTGCCCGGCCTCATCGAACTGGCGCGCAAGGCCGAAAGCGAGGATGCCGGCCATGCGGCTTTCCCGCGGGGGCTGGCCGGCTGGCTCGAAACGATGACTGAGAACCTCGAGTTGCATCTGCAGAAGGAGGAGAAGATTCTTTTCCCGATGATGGCGGGTGGCGGCCATCCGATGATCGCGGCGCCGATTACGGTGATGCGGGCCGAACATGAGGACCACGAAGTGAATTTGGCCGGACTCGCCAAGCTGACGGATGACCTGCAGTTGCCGGAGGATGCAAGCCCGGCCTGGCGTGCGCTCTATGCGGGCCTCGCTAAATTCGTCAGCGACTTGCACCGGCATATCTACGTTGAAAACGAGATTCTCTTCCCGCGTTTCGGCGCTTGAAGAGGTAGCCTCGCGGTGAAGTGTTCTCCAGGCTGCGCAAAAATGCCCGAATTGGCGCATTGCTTCGCATCCGAAGGACATCCCTCTCACGTGTGAAGGCTCATGAACCTGCATTCGCTCGCAAAGCTTGGCGCCGCCGTTTTGGCGGTGCTTTCTGTTTCGGCCGGTATAGCGTCCGCGCATCCCCATGTCTGGGTCAATGTCGAGACCGAAATCCTGGCCGGACCCGGCCAGGAAATCACCGGGTTCCGGCACAAATGGACCTTCGACGAGATGTATAGCGAGTATGCGGTCAACGGGCTCGATACGAACGGCGACGGCGTCTACAGCGAGGCCGAACTGCAGCCGCTCGCGCAGACGAATATCGAAGCACTCAAGGAGTTCGAATACTTCACATTCGCATTCATTGGACAGCAAAAGTTGCCAATGGATGCACCGGTGCCTGGGTATCGCCTGGAATACAAGAACAAACTTCTGACGCTCTATTTCACCCTGCCGCTCACAAACCCTGTCCCATCCGCCAAATTCAAGGACTTCAGCTTCGTGGTCTACGACCCCGGTATGTACGTCTCGCTGACGATGGACAAAAAGGCGCCCGTCAAGATCGTATCGGCCAAGCAGTTGCCCTGCCGCGCTCATATCGGCTCCCGGCCGTCGCCCAAGGATGCAAGCGCCGCCCAGCTCGGCGAGAACATCGATCCAGCGAGCAATCTTGGACTGCAATTCGCCGAACGCGTAACGGTCGACTGCAAGTAACAAGATTTGGGCAAAATCCTGCGGGAGTATCGCTAGTACGCCCCGCGGGAAATCCTGACCCATATGCGGCTGGCGCTGACAGGATTTCCGGCGGATCAGGCGTACTAGCAGATATTTGTGCTAGTACGCCTGATCCGCCGGAAGTTCGCTTGTGAGCGCGCCGCCAATGGGGGGCGAACTTCCGGCGGGCTGTACTAGGGAAACCCAGGAAACGCCATGACGAAAGCTCTACCGGTCAAAGCCTGCGTCTTCGACGCCTACGGCACGTTGTTCGATGTTCACGCCCCGGCGGCGGCGCTTGCGGCTGAGCTTGGCGAGCGGGGGCCTGCGATTTCGGCCGAATGGCGCGCCAAGCAGCTCCAATACACCTGGCTGCGCAGTCTGATGGGCCGGTACGCGGACTTCGCGCAAGTGACGGCGGACGCGCTCGACTATGCGCTTGAGGCGCATGGCCTTGGCGGATCGCCGGTGCGCGAGCGGCTGCTTTCGCTCTACATGTCGCTCGCGGCCTATCCCGATGCCGCCGCCTGTCTGGCAGCGCTGAAAGGGGCCGGTGTGCGGACGGGTATCCTGTCAAATGGCTCGCCCTCCATGCTGGCTGCGGCGGTGGCTTCGGCCAAGCTTGGCGCGGCTCTCGACTACATCCTGTCGGTAGACACCGTGCGCATCTACAAGCCGAGCCCGGAGGTCTATAAGCTCGCTCCCATCGCGTTCGGCGTGGAGCCGGTGCAGGTCGCCTTCGTCTCGGCCAATGGCTGGGATTGCGCCGGTGCCGCCGCTTTCGGGTTCCGCGTCATCCATGTGAACCGCTTCGGCCAGGCCGCAGAGCGGCTGGGCGTCGCCCCGGAGGTGCATGTGGCGAACCTCACCGGAGCTGCGGAGGCGGTCAAGGGTATGCTGGCTAAGGCGGCTCACCCGTAGCAGCCCGTACGGAAATGTACGGTGTCTGCAAGGCTTCTGCTCGCTGCGCAGGGACGCCATACTGAAACTCCTCGCACCCTAAAAGTACACATTTTGATAGCCAGAGGGCTCCTTTTCGATTTGAACTAATTTTAGCAGATGCGCCTTGCTCGAAGCTTGCGCTCAAAATAGCGCATAACCAATTGATATATAACGTATATATATTTCGCACAAATTGCATCTATGGTTAAGACACAATATTTAACCGTATTTTTCGATGCGCGAATTCGACCAGTTTCGAGCAGATTTCAGCAGGATTCAGCCAGTTTTGGACATCCGCGATTCCGCGTTAACCTTGTTTTGTTAACGAATGTGGCGGCGTATACATGTTTAGGTTCGCTTCAACCGGCGCTGAAGGCCGCGAGTTGACTCCGAACGTTCGCAGGGGTTGCGTTCGAAGCCCGCCATAAGGGTTGCACAGACAACCACCGGCATTTGCGGAAGCGATCGGCTAAGATTTCACCGCGGCACGATGGGGATCAAAAAGTCAGGAATTTTTGGATCGCTCCCAAATGCCAAAACCCCAATGTTTTCGCGGGGCGCTTTGGGGGCCGCACCACCCCAGCCGGGCAAGCCTGCGGGCGATAAACCAGATCATCGACCCATGGCCGATATGGAGGACTTGGTTGTGAATGGTGGCGAGCGCGGTGAGGTTTCTGGCGCAGGCGCCGGCGCGCTTTCGCGTATCGGCGAGGCTCTCGACGCCAGGTGCGAAGCCGCCAGCCCAAGCTATGCGGTAGATAATTGACCACGCACCGGGCTTCAGGCGAAAGAATTCGTGGCCGCCATGCGGTAGTTCTGCCTCGCGGAACAGGGGATCGATGAGTTCAGCAGGATGATTGAGCAACGTGGCTGAACTGGTCGAGCGTGCGAGGTTCGAACAGACCACGAAATATGCCGAGGTGTCGAATGTCTCTGGTGGCGCTTCCTGGCCGGCGGCGGCTTTGGCAGAGTCGTAACGTTTCACCCAATCGCCGAACTCTTTGGATGATAGGCGCCGCCCGGTCTCGATGTCCGGCCGCCCATGGCGCATCAATACTATCCGCACAGTGTCACATTCTACCTGTTCTCGTGCACTTCCCGGCCAAAGATTGGGTTCCGCGGCATTCTATTGCAACAGCTTTTTGCGCCTGGTCTGTTCATACTGCCAGCCTTCCGAAGGCGATCCGGCTGCTCAGATGCAGATCGAAGCGGCCATAGCATTAGACGCATTCTTGGTTGCACCAGCTCAACTCTTCCTACCGGCAGCCAGTTCCCCAGGGCATGATGCCCGCCACGGTGGCGCCGCATCGCTGAGCCGCGCGAGGCAAACGCGTAATTCGCGGCTGCCAGACGGAAACGGCGCCTTTGCGCGCGCCGTTTCCTTCGCTCGGGGGGAAGCGTCTCTTACTTCAAAGGCGCGTAGCCTGAGCCGAACTGGTAGTTCAGGCCCACGCGGACTGTGCTGAGCCGGGTGTCCGCGGTGTTGGCGCTGGCACCGGCCTGATCGATCGCGTTTTTCTGGTCCAGGTTGATGAGCTGATATTCCGCCTTCGCCGACCAGCTTGGGTTGATCTTGTATTCGACACCGCCGCCAACAACGTAGCCGGTCTCCCAGCCGTCTTCCTTGTAAACGTTGCCGTTGGTGAGGCTGAATTCGTTTGTTTTATTGCCATAGGCAAAGCCGCCGGTGGCATAAATCAGGGCCGGACCCGCAGCGTAGCCGAGACGGCCGCGTACGGTTCCGAACTCGTCTATATTGCGCTTGTGGGTGCCTGCGACGCCGCCAAAGACGACATTCGTGCTGTGATCGATGGCAGCACCCTCGAAGTCGGTTTCGAGACCTATCACGAGGTTGGGGCTCAATCCCAATGCGCCCTGCCAGTTATAGCCGATCTGGCCGCCGCCGAAGCCGCCCTCGTCCAGCATTTTGGAATGCTTGTCCTGCGAGTCGAAAGAATAGCCGCCGTTGATGCCGGCATAGAAACCGGTCCAGCCTGTAACGGCGACGTATGGAATTTCAGCAGGTGCGGGCGCTGGAGCCCTGTACATATCTGCTGCGTATGCTGGAAGTGCCGCCGAAACAACGGCGCTCGACAGGGCCAGTACCCGTACTGAAATGGCCATAGACTTTCCCTCATCTAGTGTAAGTGCCATCAAGTCTGAATAGAGGTCTGTTGTGGCGATCACTGGACCATATGGCGGCAGCCGGGGCCAAAAATTGTAAATGTTCTTATCAGCCCGTAGCCGTGACACCGGGCGTCACATTGCTTTTACTGAATGCCCTGCCGGCTTCGAGCACGCGTTGCGAACTGCGGCGGCAGCGAACGGAACTGCTCTCGCGGCAGGTCTCAAGAGTCCCGCTTGAACGGCCCGCCCTTGCACCATCGTCGCGCGATCCTGGGAGAATGCTGCCTAGCGCGACAGTTCACGCAAAGCGCTTCGCAACCGTTCAGCGCCGGGCGGCTCCAAAGCCCCTTCCGCTTCCGCGTGCGTGCGCTCCCAGACGGGCATGGCAGCGGCAAGGAGCGTCAACCCCGCCGGCGTTAGCGTCAGCAGGCGGCTGCGCTTGTCCTGCGAGCCCGCTTTCACTTCCACCAAACCCCGCCGCTCAAGCGGCTTTAAGGCTGCGGTGAGCGTGGTGCGGTCCACGCCAAGCAGCACCGCGACCGCTGACATCGCTGGAGAGGCCGGCCGGTTCAGCGCCATCAGCAGCGAGAATTGCCCGCTGGTTAGCCCCAAGGGACGGAATGCCTCGTCGAAGCAGCGCGCCAGTGCCCGTGCCGCGCGTTGCGTGTGAAGGCACAGGCAGGTATCGCGGACACGAAGAGTTGTCTCGTAGGGCACGGCCGCTTGCTTTGACATGCTCCCATAATGTTGATATCAACGCATTATGTCAATGCGGCAGTGCGGCGCATCTGGAGGGGCTGCTTCCCCAAGGCCGCTCGCCTGCAAAGGAAAGGTTGGCCCATGGCTATCAAGAGCATCACGCCGTTCCTGTGGTTCGACAGCAATGCAGAGGAAGCCGCGCAATTCTATGTCTCGGCGTTCCCGGATTCCCGCATTACGCATGTTTCGCGCTATGGGAAGGGCAGCCGCGGTCCGGAAGGCTCCGTTATGGTGGTGGGCTTCGAGCTTCGGGGACAGCGCTTCACCGCCCTCAATGGCGGCCCAGTCTACAAACTCACGGAAGCCTTTTCACTGATGGTTGAATGCTCCGGTCAGGAGGAGATCGACCGGCTCTGGGATACGCTTGGAAGCGGCGGCTCGTATAATGTCTGCGGCTGGCTCAAGGATCGCTTCGGCCTGTCCTGGCAAGTCGTCTATGCGGGACTGCCGGACCTGATGTCGGGGGAGCCGGGCAAGGCCACACGGGTGATGGGGGCGTTGATGCAGATGAAAAAGATGGACGTGCAGGCGCTCATCGATGCCGCTGCCGGGTGATTGAAGCGCATCCTGCGGCGGGCGCCGAATTGCCTGAACTATTCGAGAACCAGCATGGAGAGCCGGAATGACAGATTGGCAGGGAAAATTCGTATGGTACGAGTTGAACTCTACCGATGCCAAGGCGGCGGAGCAGTTTTACTGCAGCGTCATTGGGTGGAGTGCTGAGGACGCGAGGAACCCAGGCGTCGATTATACGATCCTGTCGGCTGGCAAAACCGGCGTGGGTGGCCTGATGCAACTCTGTCCTGAAGCGCTTGAGGCCGGCGCGCGGCCGGGCTGGACCGGCTACATCGCCGTCAACAATGTCGACGAATATGTGGAACGCGTGAAAAGCGCTGGCGGATCGGTGCGCTACGGCCCGGAAGAAATTCCCGGCGGGATTGGACGTTTCGCCATCGTTGCCGACCCGTACGGCGCAAACTTCGTGCTGTTCAAGCCTGCGATGGAAGGCAAGGCGCCGGGGCGGCCCGCACCGGGCACTCCCGGCCTGATTGGCTGGCATGAATTGCACGCAGGCGACGGTCCGGGCGCCTTCGCTTTCTATTCGGGGCTATTCGGCTGGACCAAGGCGGAGGCGATGGACATGGGCGCGATGGGCGTCTACCAGCTTTTCGCCGCTGGCGGTCCGGCGGTTGGGGGCATGATGACCAAGACGCCCCAGTTTCCGGCCCCAGCCTGGCTATACTATTTCAATGTAGACAGCGCCGATGCCGCCGCGGAACGCGTCAAGAAGTACGGGGGCCAGGTTCTCATGGGACCGCATGAGGTGCCGGGCGGGTCCTGGATCGTTCAATGCCTGGACCCGCAGGGTGTGATGTTCGCCACGGTGGCTCCGCGCCGCTAAACCGGCGCGCGGCCTACTTCGCCTTGCCGCGTAGGATGAAGCGCTGGACCTTGCCGCTTGGCGTCTTGGGCAGCGCCTCCACGAACTCGATCTCGCGCGGATAGGCATGCGCCGAAAGCCGCTTCTTGACGTGCTGCTGCAATTCGTCCGCGAGCGCCGGGCTAGGCTCGAAGCCTCCCTTCAGCACGACGAAGGCCTTCACGATCTCGGTGCGCTCCGGATCTGGCTTGCCGACCACGGCCGCCTCGACCACGGATGCATGCTCGATCAGCGCGCTTTCCACGTCGAACGGCCCAATGCGGTAGCCCGACGAGGTGATGACGTCGTCCGCCCGGCCCACGAAGCTGATGGCGCCGTCCGGCTCCAGTTCCACCGTGTCGCCGGTGCGGTAGTAGCCGCCAGCGATTGAGGGCGTGGGCGCCTGGTGATAGCCCTGGAACCACATCAGCGGCGATTTCGCGATGTCCATGGCAAGCTCGCCCGGGATATTCGGCGGCAGTTCCTTGCCGGTATCGTCAAGCACCACGGCCCGGTATCCGCGCATCGAAAAGCCCGCCGAGCCCGGATGCACCGTATGGCGCAAGCGGTGGTGGTTATTCACCACCATGCCGAGTTCGGTTTGGCCGTAATGATCGTGGATGGGAGCTGCCAGATGTTCGCCGAACCAGCGGATCACTTCCGGATTCAGAGGCTCGCCGGCACTGCTCACCACGCGCAGCTTGCCTTTCACATCCGCCGCGGCCTCGGGCCGGCTGCGATCAGAAGCCGGAACGCGGTGGGCGAGCCCGCGAGATTGTTGACGCCATGCGTCTTGACGATCCGGTAGGTGCTTTCGGCGGTGAACGGCCCGTCGTAGAAGGTCGTCGCGAGCCCCATGAACAGCGGGCCTGTCACCGCGTAATAGAGGCCGTAGGCCCAGCCCGGATCGGCGATGTTCCAGAACTTGTCGCCGGCGCGCAGATCGATCCCATCGTGCATATAGACGTAGAACGAGAGCAGCGCCTTCAGCGGAACTTCAAGGCCCTTCGGCAGGCCGGTCGTGCCGGAGGTCGACATCAGCATGAACGCGTCGTTGCCCGTGCGCATGACCGGCTCGAAGGTCGCGGACTGGCTGGCAAGGGCTGCGCCGAAGTCGATATCGCCCTCGCGCACTTTGTCCCTGCCGCCGCGGCGGACCACGGCGATGGCGGGGCAATTCTTGACATCGCCGAGTTTGCCCCGGTTGGCGTTATCCGTGACGGCGAGCTTGGCTTTGCTGATCTCGAACCGGTGTTCGATGGCCTTCGGGCCGAAAGCGGTGAATAGCGGCTGGTAAACCGCTCCTGCCCGCCATGTGCCCAGGATGGTGACGATCAGTGCCGGGTTGCGCGGCAGCATTCCGGCCACCACATCGCCGGGCTTCACGCCAAGCGAAGCGAGAAGACCCGCGAAGCGCGCCGAAAGCTCCTGCAATTGCGCGAAAGTGTAGCGCTCGCACCGGCCGTCCTGGCTTTCCCAGTTGAGCGCTACCTTGCCGGGGGCAACGTGGCGGTCGCAACACTCTACGCAGGCATTCAGGCTATCGAGGTTGACGTTCAACTCACGGGCCAGGTCTCCGGCACTGAATTTCGCATAAGCCTCGGCATAGTCGATCTTACCGTCCGCTGGATCGCCTGCGGTTGCACTCATTCCGCCCCTCCTTTGCCCTGGCAGCGGCCTCCCGGCCGGTCTGTTACTGCCTTGCTTACGCCTGGGCATGCGAAATGGCAACGGCCGGAAGGAGTTCCGCTTGCGGCTGTTGGAGGTGTGCTAACCGCACGTGCGCTGACGGCAATGTTATGCGGGGCGAACGGCCGGAATTAGCGCTTCAGCGCGCTTTCCACCCTGCGGCGATGGCGGCCTCTTCGTCCTTGAGGCCCAGGGCATCGCCGCCCATCATGGCGATGACGGCGGTTTCAAGCTTTGCGTTGCCGCCGCCGGCTGGAGCGGTCTTACCCGAGGCATGCGACGGCGCTAGCGCCGTCTGAAACCGGACAACCCACTGCCCATCCGCCTCAACGGCGCTACCGCCCTGCGAGCTGCTTGAGCGCTGCCTGCACGCAACCCCGCCATAAACCTCCGCAGGCGCCACTGCGATCTCATATTGCCGGCAATAGTTCCGCTCGCGGTCCGGAAAGGTGAGCTTCACGCTGATCAGCGCATGCCTGCCCTGGGCCAGGGCAGACTGCGTTTCCTTGCCGCTTGCCAGGCCGTTCAGCGCGCGTTCGAGGGCACCTTGGGCAGCCTCCTGCCCGTTTGCCGCCTGCCGGACGAGCCCGGCCAGCGGCGCACCGTCCGCGCTGGGGCCGGTTTGCAGCATCAGCGATGTGGCGCCCAGCACCGTGGCCAGCACCGCCGCGGAGGCAAAGGCGAGCCTCACCGGGGAGACAGGGGCCAGCAGGTTCTTGAGCCGGTCCGGAAGGCTCAGCCGCGGCTTGGCGGCCGGAAGCGGCTGGGCGCGTTCCACGATGCGCCGCAGTTTTTCCGGCAGCGGCGCCTCCATCGGCGCGGCGAACAGCGGCGCCAGGCTCTGCCCGGTCGCAACGAAAACCTCAAGGCGGGCGCTCAAGGCCTTGTCTTGCGCAACAAGCCTTGCAACCCGCTCGCGTTCGCGGCCGGAAAGCTCGCCGTCGGCATAGGCCATCAACACTTCATCGGACAGCGTCATTTTCGCCTTCTACCTTTTTCGCACTACCGCCCTCCGGGCTGCTTGAGCGTGTTTTAGTGGCGCTACCGCCCTCCGGGCTGCTTGAGCGCGTGTTACTGGCGCTACCGCCCTCCGGGCTGCTTGAGCGCGTGCCTTTAACCCCTTCGATGGCCATGGCGTGCAGCGCGCGCCGCGCCCGCACCAGCCGGCTCGTGACCGTCCCCAGCGGAATATCCAAAATCGCCGCCGCTTCCTGATAGGACACCCCCTCGATGCTGACCAGCGCGATCAGTTCCCGGTGTTCGGCAGGCAGACGGTCCATCGATTCGAGCACGCGGTTCAAGGTCAGCCGGTGCTCGGTCTCGTCGCGGCCGTCGCTGCCTGTCAATTCGGGGGCGTCGTCCAGGTTGACCTGGGTGCCGCGCACCTTCAACGCCCGCTTCTGGTCGATCCAGATGTTATGGATGATCCGGAACATCCAGCTGTCCAGGCGGGTGCCTGGCTGCCACTGATCGAGGCGGGCGAAAGCACGCAAACAACCCTCCTGCACCAGGTCGTCTCCTTTGTCGGGGTCGCCGCTCAGCGCATACGAGAACCGCCGTAGCCGGGGCAAAAGCTCGACTATCCCACGCCTCGGATCGCTGGTCACTAATGAGCCCCCTTGGACTGTTGGCGATAACGGTACGGATGGTGCATTAATCCCTGCAGCAGCCAAATCGTGGAGATTTTTTGTCAGGCGCACATTTTAGACAAGATTTGCAAGCTTTGGCCTTGCAAAAATTTCTGCAGCACTCTGGGATTATTTTCATGCGGCCCGCGTTGTTCCGATTGCTGCTACCCCACAGCGGCATAGGCAGGCCGGCATCCTCAGGATGCTGCCTGCCGTTTTTGGTTTTGCAGAGCGTATATGCCAGCGCAGCGCCATGGCGGAAATTCGAACGCGGTCTTCACAACAAGTTGCGTTCAAGTAGCCCCGAGGGCGGTAGCGCCGGAAAAGTGAACGCTGCGGGGATGAAATGCGTCTTTCGCACGTTATCTAAGCGCCGAAATCCCCACTGACGGCATCATGGGCGGGTGGCACGAAATTGTTGCGTGCCCCCGTTCCGCTCCGCAAGCCGGCGCTACGCAGGCAGCCCGGCGCCCAGCGATGCTGCGGCGCAAACTCCCGGAAAATCGAGCTATGCCGCCGCGGCTAATTCAACGTGGCAAGATACGCAATGATATCCGTGCGGTCTTTTTGATCGGGCAGCCCCTTGAAGTACATCTTCACGCCGTGAAGTACTTGGCGTGGATTGGTGAGATACTTGTCGAGGTTCTGCACGCTCCAGGCTTTCCACTCTCCGCGTATGCCGCGCAGCCGTTCCGAATAGGCGTAATCCGGCACGGTTGCGATCGGGCGCCCGATCACGTCCCAAAGCGACGGGCCGATCTTGTTCACGCCGATCTGCGTAGCGTGGCAATTCATGCATGTCCGGTCGAACACGGCTTTGCCTGCGGCGGCATCCCCTTCGGCCAGCGCCATCCCGCCCATTGCAATCGTTGCTACGGCGGCTGCCAACAAAGTGGCTAAGTTCCTCAAAGTGCGATTCCTTCCTGTTCACCGCGCCTGCTGCGCCTCTGTTTGAGCGTGTGGCCAGTTGAATTTTCTAGTCTGTCTGAACCGTACTTAGATAGGCGTAGATTGCGGTAAACTGATCGTCCGTAAACACGTCTTTCCAGCTCGGCATGCCCTTTGCTGTCCTGCCAGCCCTGACCGTCTTGTGGAACAGTTCCTGCATGCCATCGGCATAGCGGTGACGAAGCAGCCGGAGGTCGATTTTACGCTCGGACTGGATCGCGTTCGGGCCATGGCAGTGTGCGCATGTGCCGTTGAAAAGCTCTTTCCCTTCCGCAATCAGGCTTGCCGGAGGGGGTGTCGCGGCCGGCTCGGCGGAAGCCGGGGACAGTGCCGCGGTTTGAGGCGCGGAATCCGGCTTGGCATCCGTTGCAGTGGCAGGCCCAGTCCCGGTGGCCTCGGCATACTTTATTCCAGCGCGCAACGATGCCGCGTTGCCGAGCTTCACCGGGGCATCGGCTGGGAATCCGTACTTTGCCTTAAGTGCCGCGATCTTGCCCGCGATTTTGCCGAGCACCGCATTCACTTCATCCCTGAGTGCCGTGTCGCGTTTCGCAAAGCCAGCCGCAACCGGCCACTGCATGCCAGGCCCATCGATGGGGACGATGCTGTACGCGCCCGAATATTGGGTTTTGTTTACGTAGCCCGCACTCGTCGCCCAGACGAACGCGGCATCGGCCTCGCCCTTGGCGAGCGCTGCCATCCCTTCCTCTGGGCTCATGCGTGTCACCATGCGCACGCTGCCGTAATTGGCGAGGAAGTTCTGCGGCGGCGTCCCGAACTGCACGGCGACGGCTTGGCCGTTCAATTGGGCGATGCTGACCCCATCGGCCGGTTTCCTGGTTACAAGCGCATAACCGGCTTGCATGAAAGGCGCGGAAAAAATGACGGCGGGCCCCATCAAATCGGGATCGGCGGGAAGCCCGATGAAAATGTCGCATTGCTTGGCAAGCAGCGTGCTTCTGATTGCCCGCTTCCCGAAGTTGGTGCGGTGCCAGACCGTCTCCAGCGGGCGGTTGAGTTCCTGCGCGATTGCGGCTCCGATCTCGTTGTAAATCCCGGGATTGGTGGGATCGTCGCTGCTGAAGGGCAGGTTGCCGGGATCGGCGCAAATCCTCAGGCTGGGGGCATCGTCCGCGTGCGCGCCAATTGCGATCAGGGAAAAGCAGAGCGCGGGAACGAGCCCCTTGAGGATCGCCCGCCCAACTCCGCCGGACCCCGGCTTTCCTGCATTTGCATCGACTGCCGGCAACGCTCGCAAGGTCATTTCCTTCGCCCGTACCATAGCCGTTCCTTTCCGTAGAACTGGCCTATTATCGAGAGGCGGCCGCATCGGAGCGGCCGCCAGCTTGTTTAAATCCGCGAAGCCTCGCTGCTAGTCGAGCGTGAAGACGAACAACTGGCCGCCCTCCGGCGAAGCCGCAGTCATCTTCTTGCCTACGTCGCCCAGGAAGGCAGGAATGGCGGCCGTTCTGCCCACGACGATAGCGATATACTGCTTGCCGTTAACCGCGTAGGAGACCGCTCCCGCGCCAATACCGCTGCCGAGCTGGACCTTCCAAAGCTCGTCGCCGGATTTTGCGTCATAGGCGTGGAAGAGGCCATGCAGGTCGCCCCAGAACACGAGGCCGCCGCCGGTGCTGAGCGTCCCGCCATTGAAGGGCAGGTCCGTCTTAACGCCCCATACCTTCTTCGAATTCACCGGGTCCCAGGCCATCAGCTCGCCCATGTAGCCGCCAGGCCCAGGCAGGGTCGGGAACTCGGCGCCCAGAAAGAACACACCGCGCTTATACGACACGTCGCTGACGGACCAATCCATGCAGACGTTGTTCGCCGGGATGTAGACGAGGCCCGTATCGGGGTTGAACGACATGGGCTGCCAGTTTTTGCCGCCGATGAGGTTCGGGCAGGCGTTCTTGATGGGATGGCCGGGGCCCGCGCGCTTCTCCGGGTCTTCGACCGGCCGCGACGTGGCGATATCCCATTTCGACGCCCAGTTGGTGGACTCCACGAACTTCTCAGCGGAGATCACCTTGCCGTCTTTGCGGTTGGCGACGAAGAAGAAGCCGTTGCGGTCGGCCTTCAGCATCACCGGCGTCTTCTGGCCGCCGATGGTGAGGTCGGTAAGCACCGCCTCGTTCACGCCGTCATAGTCCCAGGCATCTTGAGGAGTGCCTTGCAGATACCATTTGATTTGGCCCGTATCGGCATCGAGTGCCACGGTGGACGACGAGTAGAGGTTGGTCAGCTTGCCGTAGTCGCTGTTGCCGGTGCTGCGAACCACCGAATTCCAGGGGCCGGGGTTGCTCGTGCCGTACATGACGAGGTTGGTTTCGGGATCGTAGGAACCCACGAGCCAGGCCACCGACCCGCCATGCTGCCAGCTATCGCCTTTCCAGCTGTCGTTGCCGGCCTCGCCCGGACCCGGAACCAGCCAGGTTTTCCATAGCTCCTTGCCGCTAGCGGCATCGTAGGCCTGCAGGCTGCCGCGCGCGCCATATTCGCCGCCGCCAAAACCGGTGATCACTTTGTTCTTAACCACTACCGGCGGGGAGGTGATGACGGAACCCTGCTTGTAGTCCACGACCTGGGAGGTCCAGAGCTCCTTGCCCGTTGCCGCGTCGAGCGCGGTGAGCTTGCCGTCCAGGCGCCCGATGAAGAGCTTGCCATCCGAATAGGCCACGCCGCGGCTGTTCACGTCGCAGCAGGCGTATTGCAGCACGTCGTCCGGAATTTCGGGCTCGTAGGTCCACTTGCGTTCGCCTGTCGCAGCATTCAAAGCGTAAACGTATTTCGGACCCCAGGAGGTCGTAACGTACATCGTGTCGCCGATCACGAGCGGGCTCGAACTCGTTCGAGCGCAGAGACGCAAGCGAGAACGAATAGGCGAGCTTGAGCTTGCCTACATTTTTCGTGTCGATTTGTTTGAGCGGGCTATACCTGGTGTTGCTGTAGTTCTGACCGTAGACCGGCCAGCCATCATTATCGGCGCAATAGGCTGTGCCGGGCACCAGCACAGCCAAAGCGCCCAGCGCCAGCACCGTCCGGGCAAGCGTCTTCCCTTTGAAGTGCATAGACATTTTCCTCCCTTTTGTCATTCAGCCGCTTTTTTTTAAAGCGCGGCCTTGGGGCACATCGTAAGATGCCACCGCTGTTTCGCGTATAGAACTTTCGGTCGGTAGAGCGGGATTTCGCCAGTAATCGCGCCGATTTGATCGCTTGTCAGAGACCGGATTTAACGCACCGCTTTGGGCTCCCTCGGCGGGCTTTGGCGGCAATCGTCGCGAACCGGAGGGCCACAAGCGGACGCTTGGGGACAGTGCACACCTTAAGCTGGGCGCGGTTGCTTCGGCATCCGGAACGCGAGCTTGGCCGCCCTCACCTCCTGTGAAGCTCATCCCGCAGGATTATGAGCGGCTTGTTTTGAGTTGATGGTAGCGGAGGCGATGTGGAGGGGAACGGTGGTGCGTACCCAACGTGCGTCTGGCCCATCTTTCACGCCCCTGGCCCTGGCGAGAATTGGCCCGGAGAATGCGCTTTCCCGGCCCTCTCACCGGCTTCCCGCCTTACCGGCTCACGCGTCTTCAGGCGCTCGGCAATCCACTGGAAGGTCACATAAAGCGGCGGGATGGCGAAGATGCCAAGGAAGGAGGCCAGTAGCATTCCACCGAAGACGGGGGTTCCAATGCCGCGCCGCGCGAGTTCGGATGCACCGGTCGCAACAACGAGCGGAAAGAGTCCCAGGATGAACGCAAGCGATGTCATCATGACTGGACGGAACCTGAGGCGGGCGCCTTCGACCGCGCTATCGAGCAGCGGCACCCCATGTTCGCGTTTTTCTTTCGCAAACTCCACGATCAGGATGGCGTTTTTCGCGGCAAGACCGATGAGCACAACCATACCGATCTGGGCGTAAAGATCGAGCGTTAAGCGCCCCGCCAGAATTGCAAGATAGGCGCCAAGCACGCCAACCGCGACGGAAAGCAGAACGGGCACGGGAACGATCCAGCTTTCGTAAAGCGCGACAAGGAACAAATAGGCAAAGAGGAGTGCAAACCCGAGGATAATGCCCGTCTTTCCTTCGGCCCGCTTCTCCTGGAAAGCCGTGTCCGTCCACTCGCCGGCGAACCCTTGCGGCAGCGTCCGCGCCGCCACCGTTTCCATGGCTGCCAGGGCTTGCCCGGAGGATACTCCGGGCGCTGGTGTACCTTGTATCGTAACAGCCCGTTTGTTGTTGTACCGGATTAGGGAAGGCGGGCCTACAATCAGGCGCGGCTCGACGAGGCTGCGCAGCGGGATCATCTTGCCTTCGTTGTTGCGGACGTTGATGCGATAAATGTCGTCAATGCTCGACCTGTCGGAGGCTTCGGCTTGCACCTGGACCTGCCAGGTGCGGCCGAACAGGTTCATGTCGTTGACATAGAAGCCGCCAAGCGATGCCTGAAGTGCCTGGAACACAGAGCTCAGCGGCACGCCTAGCACCTGGGCCTTATCACGATCTATATCGAGGTAGATCGAAGGGCCGGTCGCGGAAAATGTACTGAAAACCTGCTCAAGCTTCGGGTCCTGGTTTGCTGCGACGAGAAGGCCGCGCACCACTTGCGCGAGCGCTTTGGGATCGCCATCCCTCAAATCCTTCAGCACGTAGGTGAAGCCGCCGCCTGTCCCCAGGCCAATGATTGGCGGTGGCGGCAAGGGGACAACGCTTCCGCCTTGAATCTCCCGCAGCTTTCCGTTCAACCGCGCGATGACGCCGCCCACGCTTTCGTCCTTGCCCGTCCGTTCCTCGAACGGCTTCAGCGTTACAACGAGGAAAGCCGAGTTGGCCTGAGAATAGTTATCGATGAAGTTGAGGCCGATAATTGACGTGTAGTCCGCGACTTCCTTTTCCTGAGCGAGGATTTGCTCGGCCTTGCGCACCACTTCCGAAGTGCGGGCGACCGAGGCACCGCCAGGGAGCTGTGCCACGACAAAGAAGGCACCTTGATCGTCCTCCGGAAGGAAGCCGGTGGGCGTAATTCCGGAGAGGCCCGCGATGCCAAGCATGGAGGCGGCAACAAAAACGAGCCCGATGGCTGAAATGCGCACGAGGCGCGCAACCGTGGTGCCGTAGGCGTCCCGGACCTGATCGATGAAGCGCATTACGGCGCCAACGATCCCTGGCCTGGGCCCGCGATGCGGCTTCAATAGAATAGCGCAAAGTGCTGGGGACAGCGTGAGCGCGTTGATCGCGGACAGGAACATTGCGACCGCCACAGTCACCGCGAACTGACGGAAAAGCTCGCCTGAGATGCCAGGTATGAAAGCCACCGGCACGAAGACCGACAAAAGCACCAGCGTGATCGCGATAATCGGCGCGGTGATCTCGCGCATCGCCTGCTTCGTTGCATCCGCTGGAGAAAGTTCGGGGTGGTCCTCCATGACGCGCTCGACGTTCTCGACCACCACAATCGCGTCATCGACGACGATGCCAATGGCAAGGACGACGGCAAGCAAGGAAACGGAGTTTGCCGAATAGCCGATTGCGAATAGGACGATGAACGCACCAATCAGGCTCACGGGAACCGCTATGGCCGGGATCAAAGTCGCGCGGAAGCTTCCCAGGAATAGAAAAACCACAAGCACCACGAGAATGAAGGCTTCGACAAGCGTCTTTTCAACTTCGTGGACCGTGGCTATCACGAATGCGGTGGGGTCGTATGTAACCTTCCATTCGAGATCTTCGGGGAAGCTTTTCGCAAGCTCCACAAAATGAGCGCGAATTGCCTTCATCGTGGAAATCGCGTTTGCGCCAGGCGTTTGATAGATCGCGAGCACTGCCGCCGGTTTGCCATTGAGGCGCGTTTCAAGGTCTAGGTTGGCAGCGCCCAGTTCCACACGTGCGACGTCCTTGAGCCTGAGAACCGAACCGTCAGGGGTGGTCCGGATTACGATGTTCCCGAATTCGGCGGCCGAACTGAGACGGCCCTTTGTCTGAATGTTAAGCTGCAGCCTTTGATCGTTCGAGATTGGGCGGGCGCCTATGCGCCCCACAGCGGCCTGGACGTTCTGGGCTTGAATGGCGCCGGCAATATCCCCTGTTGTAAGCCCCAGGCCTGTGAGCGTATCGGTGTGCACCCAGGCCCGCATCGCATAGTCCTGCGGCCCCCAAAGGTTTGCATCGCCAACGCCGGGCGTCGCCTTGACCTGATCGAGAATATTGATGGTCGCGTAGTTGGAGATGAAGAGCGGATCGTGTGTGCCCTTGGGCGAGTAGATAGCGATGACGCCGAGCAGGGCGGACGACTTCTTCTTGACGTTTACGCCCTGTTTCTGAACGTCCTGCGGCAGTTTCGAAAGTGCGGCCTGCACGCGGTTGTTCACGTTGACGGTATTGATGTCGGGATTTGTGCCAAGCTCGAACGACACGGTGAGCGTGTAGCTGCCGTCGTTGCCGCTGACGCTCTTCATGTACATCATCTTGTCCACGCCGACGACTTGCGCCTCAATCGGCTGCGCAATCGTGGCGTCGACAATCGCTGCCGAGGCACCGGGATAGATGGCCGTGACCGAGACCTGCGGCGGGACGACGTCTGGATATTGCGCCACGGGAATGAAGAGCAGCGAAAGCGCCCCGGCAATCGTGGTGACGATGGCTATAACGATCGCAAGTCTTGGGCGGCCGACGAAGATCGAGGAAAGCATGGCTCAGCTCCTCGCTTCAGGATGCATCGGCGAAGCAAGGACTGGCACCCCTGGCTTAACGCCCTGAATTCCCTCAACGATGATTTGCTCGCCCGCCTTTAATCCGGACTCGACGGCGACGTTGGCGCCAACCTCCATTCCAAGCTTCACCCGGCGGACCACGACCTTTCCATCCTCAACCGCGAAGACATAGGTGCCTTGCTGGTCGGCGATGAGTGCGGCCTGAGGGATGACGATCTTTTCCTCCGGTGTGCCAGAGCCGATGTTCACGCGGACAAGCTGGCCATCGATAAGGGTGTCATCGGGATTGGGTATCGTGGCGCGGACAATGAGGGTGTCGGTCGACTTATCGACGGTGACATCGACGAAATCGATGCGCGCCTTGTGGCCGTAAACGCTTCCATTGGAGAAGCGAATCGTCACGTCTAACTGGCCCCGGCGGGTATCGCCGCTGCCTTCGCGCTGCACATCCAAGAACTCGCGCTGGCTGACGGGGAAAACCACATACATTGGGTCCTGACTGACGACTGTTGTTAAGACACCGCTGTCCGGAGAAACGACGTTTCCCTTCGTGATTTTCGTCCGGCTGATTTTTCCAGTGACAGGCGATTTGATGTCGGTATAGCCGAGGTTGATTTTAGCCGTGTCCAGGTTCGCCTCAGCCGTCAGAATATTCGCTACGGCGTTCTCATCCGCGGCTAGCGCCTGGTCGCGCTTCTGAGGCGTGCCATAGCTGGAAGCCATCAGTTGGTTCGCCCGGTCCATCTCGACTTTTGTAAGTTTCTTGGAGGCCTTGGCGCCGTCAAGAGCGCCCTGAGCTTGCTCCACCGCGGCTTTAAAAAGGTCCTGCTCGATCCGGTAGAGAGGCTGTCCCTCTTTGACGATTTCCCCCTCCTTGAACAGGATCGCTTCTAAATAGCCAGTTACCCGCGCCCGGACGTCTACGCGCTCCACGGCTTCGATCCGGCCGACGAAGTCTTTGGTCTCGGACACGGGTCTTGCTTCGGCGACGAAAGTTGTTACGGGAACAGCCGGAGACGCAGGCTGCTGGGCTGATGATGGGAAGCCCATCGCCGCGGTTAAGAGTGGCAGCCAAATCAGGTAACGCACCGGGCCCTCCTTCGCAGTACCATCGAATTTCGCGGCTGCTGAGATGACGGGGACACACCTAGGGCTTTCCAGAGGGTATCCCCTTTTCACCTCTCAGCGATTGCGTCTAAGCTTTGCTTCTAGACGCAGGTGATGAACTTACGTGCTTAGTGTGTAATGGGCCTCAACAATTCTGTTGCAAATTGAATGGCCGCAAGTCAGGTCCATTCAGCGTTTTTCTTGTATTGTTCCAATCGACGCATTTTTTTTCAACTGCGCAAGGCTCCGCCGTTGCCACGTCACAGTCTAGAAGAACGGCCTATTAACCTAAAAGCGGCAATTGAGCTTTGCGCCTCGCCATTTCGAAGCGTCCGCTCAACCTGTTGATGTGGCTTCTGCCGGTCAGGCCGGCTCCGTAAGCTGTGGCGGGGCGCGTAGAAGGTGTCCGCCAAGCCAGGACCGGGTGGCGTGGGAGAGGATACGCCGCCAGCGTTGGTAAAGCCGCCCAGCCCCATTGGTTTTTCAGTTCATCGCCGAAGTTGGCGGCGAGCGGAGCAGCCAAGGTCTTTGCTGGTGGGTTGCTTGTCCCACCAGCTATCCCATTCGGAAAACTTCCAAGAGAAATCAGCAGCATGGAGATGGGATGGCGTCCTCGGCGCGATTCGAACGCGCGACCCCCAGATTAGGAATATGAGGCAATACATTTCACAGGCTTTCCCATCGATGCCTGCATATTCATTAACACCATGATATATAAGGATACGGCTTGCATGGGCGTTCTCCGGTTTTCCTTGCCTTTTCTTTTTCGTTCCTACACGGTGCCTACAAATTGAGACTGTATAGGCACGCATCATGAAGGCCAAGATCACCAAAACTGCGCTCGACACCCTCCGCACCAACGCCATCGCCACGAGCAAGACGATTTACGCCTGGGATGAGGAAGTCCGGGGCTTTGGAGCGCTTGCGACGAAATCCGGCTCCGTGTCCTACTTCGTCGAATACCGGCTTGGCGGGCGCACCGCACCGAATAGGCGCATGTCGCTCGGCAAGCACGGCGTGCTCACACCGGACCAGGCGCGCAAGCTGGCACGGGAAAAGCTCGGCGACGTTGCCAAGGGCGTCGACGTTGCCGATCAGCGGAAGGAGAAGCGCGCACAGCATGCTGGCCTCACCTTAGCGCAAAGCCTTGAGAAATTTTTGGAGGTCCACGCCAAGC
>CAVYEY010000043.1:0-464645 GCA_963767435.1 uncultured Alphaproteobacteria bacterium | reverse complement strand
GCGGCGTGAATTCCCCCGCATTCCAACGGATTGAATTTCGGGGCGATTTGCCCCCGTCCCATGAGCGGTTTGCGCCTCCAGCCCCGGTGCGGTTGAGGATGCCGCCGTGCTCGGGCCCGTCAAGGCCAAGCCCTGCGGGTGGCCGCGAAGGCGCGGCCAGCCTTGACAGGCCCTGTGCGCGGCGGCTGCGGGATTTCGCGGCCGGGACGGAAGAATGTTCGCGGCGCGGGCCGAACCAAGAATGCCGGCAAGAAAAGACAAGAACGGCGGTACCTACCCGCGCTTGGAACGGTGGCGTTTGCCGGATGGGCCGGATTGCGCGGAGCCACCGGCACGCTCTTGCGCGATAGTTTGGTGGTAGCGGCGGATCTGAGCCAAGTGGACAGATTCGAATTGCAGCGCGAGGTTCATGAGCGCGTCCGCGATGTAAGCGGCGGCTTCATCGGAGACGGTGTATCCGGGCAACGGAACCGATCGCTTGGGCGGCATGGCGGCCTCTATCCTTACGTGTCAGCCTCATCCTTCATGCGGAAGCTCTTGCCTTCGATGACGACGGTCTCGGCGTGATGGAGGACGCGGTCGAGGATGGCGGAGGTCAAGGTGCTGTCGTTGTTGAAGATCTGAGACCAGCGTTTGTAGGCGCGGTTGGCGGTGATCACCACTGGTGCCCGCTCGTAACGCTGGCTGACGATCTGGAACAGCAGGTCCGCGCCATGCTTGTCGATGGGCAGGTAGCCGAGTTCGTCGATGATAAGGAGTGCGGGCTTCAGGTAGCGCTGGAACTCGCGTTGAGCCGGCGCGGACTGGGCGGCGGCCAGGGTGTTGATAATATCGACGGCGGTGGTGAAGAGCACCGTGTATCCATGCTGGCAGGCGGCATGGCCCAGCGCGATCGAGATGTGCGTCTTGCCGAGGCCCACGTTGCCGATCAGGATAACGTTGGTTTTGGCGGCAATGAAGGCCAGGCGGAACAGGTTCTGGATTTGCGGCCGGTTGATCTTTTGCGGCCAGCTCCACTGGAAGTCATCGAGGGTCTTGAGCACCGGGAACCGGGCGTTCCTGATCCGCCGCTCGATGCTACGGCTTTCGCGCATCGCCGCTTCGCCCTCGATCAACTGTGCCAGATAATCCAGATGCTGGAGCTGCTGCGCGGCGGCCTTTGCCGCCACGGCCTGGTAATGCTCCCGGATATAGGGCAGCTGCAAGCGCCGCAGCTGGGCTTCGAATAGCGCCTGTTCACTCTGGCTCATGGTCACCGGCCTCATAAGCGCTCAGATCTGGGGGAGCGATATCGATATCGAGCAGGTCCTGGCAGCGGGTGAGCTGCAACGGGCCTGCCTCCGGCAGCGCCCGTGCCCGGGCCTCCAGGATGTTGGTGACGTATTCGGCGCTGAAGGCCTGGAAGGCGAGCCCATCGGAGATGGCCCGCGCCACCAGGTCAGCGGGGTAGACCTCGGCCAGTGCCAGGATTTTGCGCAGGTGATTGCGGGCGTTCAGCCTGCGCTGCTCCAGGCCGTCGTAGTAGGCTTGTGCGTCCGGGGAGAGCGCCAGGAAGCGCAGCATCAGCCGCTGCTCCTTGGCGCGGTGGCGCTGGGCGATGAGCGCCTTGGCGTGATCGGGGTCCTCGATATCCTCGTGACGGCCATAGCGGCGCGGATGGCGGGCGATGAGCTTGCCATCGAAATAGATGCAGACCCGGTCCGGGTAGGCTTTGACCGTCAGGCGGCGGTGCGCATAGGCGGCGGGAACGGAATAGCGATTGGTATCGAGCGCGATGCGGAACTGGCTCGAGGCGACGCTGCTTGTGGTTTGCGCGATGTCGTAGGGATGCGGGTTGAGTGGCTGCAAATGCGGGCGTTCCCGCGCCAGCAGATCGGCGGGCCGCCGGTGAGCGGCGGAGCCGCGAAGGAGCTTTTGGGCGAAGCACAAAGCGACGATGTTAAAAGAGCGTCTCGCCGTGGATGCGGACATTGGCGATGGTATCGAGCCAGAGCTGCGCCGCAGCCTGAATGGCGCCGAAGTCCGTCAATTCGAGCCCGCGCAGGAAGTTCTTTTTGACGTAGCCCACCCCCGATTCCACGCGGCCCTTCTCGTTGCCGCGAGCCACATTGCAAGGCGCGATGGAGAAGCCGTGGTGGCGGGCGAAGTCCAGATAGCGGGGATTGAACACCGGCGCGGTGCCGGCCAGGCGCTGCAGAACCGCCGATTTAAGATTGTCCACCATGATCTTGGAGGGCACACCGCCGAAAGCGGCGAAGGCGTGTTCGTGACAGGCAAGGAAGTGCTCCATGGTCTGGGAGACGGTGAACTCCACGAACAGTTGGCGGCTGTAAGCCAGCACCATGACGAAGAACGACAGCCGGCGGCAGGTATTGCCCACCGCGACGGTTCCCTGTGCGCCCCAGTCCACTTGCGCGCACTCGCCGGGTGCGAAGTGCAGCTTCAGATAAACTGGCCGCCGGGGCGGCCGGATACGCCGTATGTAATCCCGCAGGACGGTCATGCTGCCCTGGTAGCCTTCCTCGCGCAAACGCTGGAAGATCTGCTGAGCGCTATACGGGTGCGCATCCAGCAGCCGGGCGATATGCGGCTTGAAGGGATCGATGAGGCTGCCGCGCGGCGGACTGCGCCGGCGCTCGTAGCGCGGACGCGCCAGCCATGCCGAGACCGTCTCCGGATGGAGGCCCAGCGCCCGGGCGGTCTGCGTGACCGCCGGCGCCGGAGGGCGCCTCTTTTTCCGTGAGGAACTGCCGGTGCTAAAGCACCGGTGGCCCTGCCGGTCACGGCAGTCATGGATTTTGCAGAAGGTCTCGTAATCGATCACCGCCGCCCCCGGTGTCCGGCGGGGGCCTTGCCGCCCGCGCCGCGGTTGAGCTGAGAATGTCCTGGCCCAAGCGTAGCAGCCGGCCGGTGGCACGGACGATGTCATCTTGTAACGGCGTTCCCACGATATGGGCGATTAAGCCAATCAGAACAGCAGGTTGCGCCGATATGACATCTTGTAACGGCGAGCGCGCGAAATCGCCGGATTTGGGCGCGGGATCAACTGGTTGGACGGCCGGGACCTCTTGTAACGCAGGGCCGGCGTGCCGCCTATTGCGCCAGTAGCCGGGATGGCCGGCCCGCCAGGCCTTCACCCGGGCGGTGTTCACCGGGCCGCGGAAGTAGTCTTGGTTCTCCGGCTTGGCGAGCCAGCGGGCCTGGCTGGCCGCTTTGCTGGCAGCCTTGCAGGCGGGGGCGGAGCAGTAACTCTGGTGACGGCGGTTGCGCGGGTCCGGACGGAATAGCTTCAAACAGCACTTACACTTACGCCGGTTCCCATGAGCCATTGCGTCCCCTCCTGCGAGGACGCATCATCGGCCAAGGCAATGCCTGCCGCTCTCAATGTCTGAACGGGCCGCCGCGCTCCTTCCCTTGCCGTTCCGGAGCACTCAATCCGCCGGGCCGGCTACAGATTCAAACCGCTGGTTTTTGAGGATTTTCAAACCGCTGCTGACACCGAGAAAGGCGGCATCGGCATCCCGCGGCATTTCACCCAGTCCCGCCACCCAGTTTTTGTAGGCAGCTTCGAGATAATATTTGTCCCAACCGGGCGCGATATCTCCGACCTGTTGCAATGCGCGCAACGACACGAAGAGCGTCCACGCGCACAGCCCGTTTCGCGCCCGTCTCTTCCTTCACCTTCGGGGCTAGTTTCGGATTTTGAGCAGCCATTCTAGCCGGCGAGGGGAGCGCGACAACGGAGCGCTCCCTCCTGCATGGCGGCGGGCAGGAGCCTAAGCCCGCCGCGAACCACCTCCAGGCGCGCGTCGCGATAGACTTCATGGGGAATAGCTGAAGTCAAGAATTTGCCCGTCGCGTCCGATCCATCTCAGGGCGAGTTTGCCGCCGCGCCCGGCTAGAATGTGCCGGTCGACCGCCTCATGCGCGATGTTGAGCCCACCGCCCGGCAGGCCATCCAGTAGGGCTCGCGCGCGGGATCATGAGAAAGTCCTAGCGCACTCCTCGTAATCGGAAAGATTGGCGCCGGAGCAGTCTTCTGGACGTTTCCGGATGCGTTCCCAAGCCATGGCGAGCCTTTGCAAGCAAGACCGCCAATGTGAATTGGCAATCCGCGCGCGGCTTTGACGACTGTCAAAAGGGCGCTATGCTTGGCCAGCTTCGGATAAGGTACAGAAGCCCACGCATTTTTCTTTCTTATTGCAGCTAATGACCTCATGCTCATTTTTGGAATGCAGTCAGCGGGCTGTTAACGCCTCGGCTCCGGTAATCAGGTCGATCAGCTCGGTGGTGATCTCCTCCTGGCGGGCCTGGCGGGCTTGCTGCTGCAATTGCTCCAACTTGCTCGAGACATTGTCGCACGCAGCTTCCATCGCTGCGAAACGCGCGGCGTTCTCGCTTGCGATCGATTCTACCGCGGCCTCGGTCAGAAGCGCGAACACATATTCAGCGGCAAGCTTTTCGAAAAGCTCTCCTGGCTCCAAATTGTGAAGGGGCACCTGACGCGCCTCGGTGGCGGCAAGCGAAGCGGTGTCGAGCGGAAACAGCGGACGCCGTTCGATCGTTGCTTGGGCGCCTTTGCGGTAGCGGCTGAACATAACTTCCACGCGGGAGATTTCGCCACGCGCGATACGGCCATAGAGTTCTCTTGTGACCGCGCCGGCGGCGCCAGGAGCACCAGCCAGCCGCGTGGCCATCGGCGCTGTCCAGGTGGCCTCTCGCCCCCGCTCGAGCAGGAGAGTGGCCCCGCGGCTGCCAAGCACAAAGAGCATATCGGAAGTTTGAAGCGCTGCTTCCGCCGCTTCGGCAAGACGCTCGTTGAAGCCCGCGACAAAGCCTTGCTCGGCCGCGCATAAAATCAGCGCCCGGCCCCCTTCTTTCACCTTCGGCTCAGGCACTTGCCGCGCCATGAGTAAAAGGGCCGTGCCGATGGCCGCTTCCATCGACTCGGCATAGCGCCGGATAGAGGGAATCGCGTGCTGCGCTTCCTGCAATCGCATCCCAGCCAGAGAGCGCATGGCGCTCATGATGTCGCGCAGCTCGCTCATGCTGGCGATGTGATCTTGGATGTCCGCGAGACGGGGCATGGCTGACGATCCGCCTATTCGCTCTTTGAGACCGTTAGCGACTGGGCGAGGGCCATAAGGGCCGATTTTAGCCGCGCGCGAGCCTCATCCGGAAGCGGCGAAGACCGGTCGTCGAGAGCGCAGATTTCGGGACAGTTTTTGGCAAGCCAAGGCCTAAGCGCGGCGCGAAAGGCCGCGGCGCGGTCAAGCGGCAAGCCATCGAGCACGCCATCGTTGAGCGCGCACAGAAGCGCGGCCTGCTCGCCAAGGGAAAGCGGCTCGAATTGCAGCTGCGTAAGCACTGCGCGGATGCGCCGGCCATGGTCGATGACCTTACGCGTGCGCTCATCGACCATGGTACCGAAGCGGGTGAACACTTCCAGCTCTAGAAACTGCGCATATTCGAGCCGCAGACTCTCCGACAAAGATTTGAGAACGGACGCTTGGGTCTTGCCGCCAACGCGCGAGACGCTTTTGCCAACATCCACCGCGGGCTTCTGGTCCTCGTAGAAAAGACGTGGATCGAGATAGATTTGGCCGTCGGTGATGGAGATGAGGTTGGTTGGAATGTAGGCACTGATATTGCTGGCCTGGGTCTCGGCGATGGGCAGAGCCGTGAGCGAACCGCCGCCGCGCCCGGGTGAAAGCTTTGCCGCGCGCTCAAGCAGGCGCGAATGGATGTAGAAAATATCGCCGGGGTAGGCCTCACGCCCAGGAGGGCGGCGGAGCAGCAGGGACAATTGCCTGTAGGCAGCCGCGTGCTTGGTAAGGTCGTCGATGACGAGGAGAACGTCGCGGCCGCGCTCCATGAAATATTCCGCCATTGTGCAAGCGGAATAGGGCGCTAGCCATTGCAAGCCGGGCTCAGCATTGGCTGCGCCGATGACGAAGAAGCAGCGCTCCGGTGCGCCATGGCGGCGCACCGCTTCGATCACCTGGGCCACCGAGGACGATTTCTGGCCAACGGACGCGTAGACGCAAACAACATCGCTCGATCGCTGGTTGATGATCGCGTCGACAGCGATGGCCGTCTTGCCCGTCCCACGGTCACCGATAATGAGCTCGCGCTGCCCCCTGCCCAAGGGGATCATGGCATCGACGGCCAGCAGTCCGGTTGCCAGCGGCCGCGTTACAAGCGAGCGGTCGATGATCGCGGGCGCCGGCTGCTCAATGGGCAAGAAGAGGGCGGTCTCCAGCGCTTCGCCACCATCGAGCGGGACGCCCAGCGGGTCGACCACGCGCCCAAGCAGTGTTTCACCCACCGGAACGCGCGCAACTTCGCCAGTGCCGTGCACGATACTGCCGGAAGCTATTCCGCTGGTTGCGCCGAGGAGCACGCATCCGATTGCGTCTTCGCCAAGATCGACGGCAAGGCCGCGCACGCCGCCGGCAAAAATAAGCAACTCGTCGAGGCGAGTTTCCGGCAGGCCCTCAACAGTCGCAACGCCGTCACCGGCCTGAACCACCCGGCCTATCTGCTCCAGGCGCGGTTCGAGAGTCAGCGCTCCGATCCGGCGCCGGCTCGGCCGAGCCAATCCTGAAGATCGTCAGTGAGCGTTGGCATGAAGGTCGATTTCCGAGCGCAAGGCCGCAAGCGCATTCTGCCAGGTTAGGCGGAGAATTGCGGTAGGGAAGCGCAGCTCCGCGCCTGCGATAAGCTCCGGGTCCACTTCGAAGCCGATGGCGATTTCAAGCCCCAGCGGCCGGCGCAGGCGGCTTTTCCAAATGTCAGCCAAAGCGGGCGGAAGCGGCGCCGCTGTCACGACGGTAAGAGCATGACCGTTCGCCAGCTGGCTTGCGAGTGCTTCGCGCTCGGCGTTGGCAACTCGTCAAGGTGCTGCCCGATCAGTTCGATCCATGCCTCGGCGCGAAGCGGCATAGGGACTTGGCCAAGCAGGCGCCGGGCGAATTCGGCGCCGAGATCGAGAGCTGCGTGGCGGGCTTCTTCGAGTGCCCTTTCGCGCTCGGCGGCTAGCGTTTTGCGCGCCTCGGCAAGAAGCGCCTCCGCCTGCCGCGCAGCCTGGGCGCGGCACGCGTCCGCCGCTTGTTGCGCCAGCATCGCGGCCTCCTTGAGGGCCGCCTCGCGTTCGCCCTCTATTTCTTTCCGCGCAGCTTCGATGGCCGCGAGATTGGCGGCGGCCCTGTCTTCCATCGCCTTGGCGTCGCCAAATTGGCGCTGCACCTCGGCCTTGCGCGCGTCGATCATCCGCAGTACGGGCTTGTAAAGAAAGCGCTGCAGCAAGGCCGCCAAGATGGCGAAATTGATCGTCTGCAGAACTATGGTCCACCAATCGATATGCATGCTTAGCCGGTGTAAGGATTTGCGAAGAGCAAGAGTAGGGCCACCACAAGGCAATAGATCGCCATTGTTTCGATCATCGCGAGACCGACAAAGAGCGTGCGCGAGATCGTGCCAGCCGCCTCGGGCTGGCGCGCGATTGCGTCCATGGCGGCGGCAACGGCCCGGCCCTCGGCCAGCGCAGGCCCAATCGAGCCAACAGAAACAGCTATCACAGCACCTATAATTGCGATGAGCTTGGCATCCATGAAGCCTCCTTTATCCTTCTTTCGCATCGCCGGCCGCGGCACCGATAAAAACGGCGGCGAGGATTGTGAAGATGTAGGCCTGCACGAGGCCAACCAGAATTTCGAGCGCCATGAGGGGGATTGGCACGAAGAGCCCCGCCAGAGCCATAACGAGCGCGATGACGAATTCACCGCTCATGATATTGCCGAAAAGGCGCAGCATGAGTGAGAAGGTTCGCGTTATCTCGGATAGGATGTTGAGCGGCAGCATGACGAGCTTTGGCTCGGCAAAGCTTGCGAGATAGCCACGAACACCGCGCGCGCGCACCCCAAGGTAATGCACCGACAGAAAAACGATGATCGCCAGGGCTGCGGGCGTCTCAAGCTTGCTGGTGGGCGCCTCGACGCCGGGCAGCAAGCCGCAGAGATTAGAGGCCACGAGAAAGATGAAGAGCGTGCCGAGCAACGGCAGCAATGGCTGCGCCTCCTTACGGATAACATCTTCGATCTGCCGCTCGATGCCGGTCACGATAATCTCAAGCGCTGCTTGGCGTCCGCCTGGCCGCTTTTGCAGATGGCGGGTTACGAGCCAGCAAACGGCGGTCAAGGCGAGCATGATGACCCACGTGGTCACGACCGGGCGCGTGATCGCGATTGGACCGATATGAAACAAAACCGTGCTCGTGAGCGGCGAGGATGTGTGCATCAGCTGGACCTTCCCGCAGCGCGCAGCGCGACCGCGCGCGCGAGCAAAAAGCCGGCGAATGCGGCAAGCAGCACCGTCGCGCCGAGCCTCGCGGCGAGGGCAAGAAACAAAGCAGCCGCCCCGATGCGCCCCAACGTGAGCGCTACCGGTGCAAACCAGCCTCGCCCGCTGGCAAAGAGAATGGCTGTCCGCCGCAGGGCCAGGAAATAAAGCAAGCCGAAGACGAGACCCGCAAACGCCATGCCCGCAAGCAGCTCAGGCGCTGGGAAGTTTGCCGTGCCGGTCATTCGCTATGCATCCTTTTCCAGGCGAGCGTGCAGCCAAGCGTAAGCCCGGCAACGAGCAGGCCAAGGGTCCAGAAAATTCCCATGTTGAAGGTCCGGTCGAGCCAGCGGCCCGTGAAAATCCCTATCAATGTGGGTAGAATAATGGTCCAGCCAAGCGCGCCGATCATCGCGAGGTTCTGGCCTATCGAGCGTTCGCCCTCACGCTGCCAGCGCGCGCGCCGCTCAGCCCGCGTCCTGACGGCCTCGCTAAGCCGCTCGTGGTTCTCCTGATCGTCTGTCATGGCTCGAGACCATCGTGAAATGCGGCGTCCGGTCCGCCTGGGATAGACGGCTCGCGCCCGGACTTCAGAAAGCGGCAGATTTGCCGGATCGCCGCAAGATAAAGCCTTTGTGCATCGGTGCGCGCGGTCCGTTCTTCCTCGCTTTGCCGGCGGAACGTGGCAAGCACTTCGGTCTCAAGGCGCCGCAGGTCGTCACTGGCAACGGCTTCGCGCGCCGCGATGGTAATTGTTTCGCCATGGCGGACTTGGAGCATGCCGCCGCGCACGGCAACATGATGCTCTCCGCCCTTCTTGTCTCGCCAGGTCGCCACGGAAAGGTTGAGGGCGGTCAAAAAATCCGCATGTCCCGGCAGGATGCCGAACGCGCCGGTCTCGTCCTCGGCGCGCAGATGCGTCACATCGCTGGCTTCGGCGATAATGGCAAGAGGTGTGGTCACGGTCAGCTTCATGCCGCGTGCTTCCTTGCGCTGGCTTCGCGCTGCCGGGCTTCTTCGAGATCGCCAACCATATAGAGAGAACTCTCGGCCCAATCGTCGGCTTCTCCCTCAAGGATCGCGCGGCACCCGGCCAGCGTCGCCTCCAGTTCCACCGAGCGGCCTTGCTTGCCGGTAAAGGCGGTGGTGACCATGAAGGGCTGCGTGAGAAAGCGCATCAGGCGCCGTGCGCGCTTCACCGCGCGCCGGTCCGCAGCACTCAGCTCTTCGATGCCGAGCAGCGCGATGATCTCTTGAAGGTCGCGATAGTGGCCAATGGTTTTGCGCACGTCTTGCGCAATGCGGTAATGCGCCTCGCCGACACGGCGTGGATCGAGCAGGCTCGAAGCCGATCCGAGTGGGTCCACCGCCGGGTACATGCCCTCGCTTGCCATATCCCGGGACAAGACGATAGAGGAATCGAGATGGCTGAAAATCTCTGCCACGGCCGGATCCGTAAAGTCGTCCGCGGGCACATAGACCGCCTGGATCGAAGTGATGGCAACTCCGGCCACGGGGGCGATGCGTTCCTCCAGCTCGGCGATTTCGCTCGCCAGAGTGGGCTGGTATCCGACGCGCGAGGGCAGACGGCCGAGTAGGCCAGACACTTCGCCGCCCGCTTGAACCAGGCGGTAGACATTGTCGATCAAGAGCAGCACATTCTCGTGCGCTTCGTCGCGAAAATGCTCCGCGATGGCAAGAGCTGTAAGGCCAGCCCGCCAGCGGGCGCCTGGCGGTTCGTTCATCTGACCGAACACAAGCGCGGTGCGCGCGAGCACTCCGGACTGCTTGAGTTCGAGCAACAGCTCGTGCCCCTCGCGCGAGCGCTCGCCAATCCCCGCGAAAACCGAAATCCCAGAATGCCGCTCGACGGTGGTGCGGATCAGCTCCATGATCAGCACGGTCTTGCCGACGCCCGCCCCGCCGAACATGGCCGCCTTGCCGCCTTTCACGAGCGGTGCGAGCAAATCGATGACCTTGATGCCGGTGTGAAAAACCTCAAGCGTGGCTCCGGCCCGGCCGAGCGGCGGCGCAGCTGCATGGATAGGCCGCCGGACTGTGCCCGCGGGAAGCGGCGGCCCGCGATCGGCGAGTTCGCCGGTCGCATTGAGAAGCCGCCCAAGCACCGCCTCACCAACAGGCACGCAAATGGGCGCGCCCGTTGCACGTGCCCTGGCGCCCCGGCGAAGCCCGGCTGTATTTTCGAGCACGACCGCGCGTAGGGCCGTGGGATTAAGATGTTGCTGAACTTCCGCGATGAGTTCGCGAGCCTGACCGGCGTCGATGGCAATCGCCTCCTCAATGGCGGGCAGGGCGCCTGCCGGGAAGCTCACATCGACGACAGAGCCGTGAATGGCAGTGACACGTCCCAGAAATTGCGCGTTACTTGCGGTCTGCGCCGGCGCCGTCATGGGCTTGCATTCTCCGAACCCGCGACCCAAGCCTCCGCTTCAGGCACAATTGCACATGGGCCACTGGAGGATGGTTACGCGCAAAAGCTTCCCCGGGCCTTGACGCCGGTCAACTTAGGGCCCGTCCGGAAATAAATGAACCGGATGGCGCCGGAATCTTGTCCGGCTGAAAAGAGCAAAAAGGGGCGCATATCCAAGATATGTAACTCTTTTTGCGCTGCAGCAGGCGGACAAGAGAACAAGCCAGGCGGAGCACTTATTCATCGGAGTTGCCTAAGCGGGATCAGCTGTGAACACTGAACACGTCATCCGCAGCCGACCTACACCATGGAGAGTCCGGTTTGGGTCACAAGTGAGCCTCAGCACGCCAAACCGAATCCGAACATGGCACCCATTTTCAAGCGTTAGGGCAATTTCCGGAATTGAAGGGAGTGCGGGCTCCCACATTTCTCGCCGCCATATCCGGTCCCTAACAGGCTGTTGCGCATTCGTTGGTGTAAACGATGCCGAATCCAATTTCGTGAGACTGCGGCGGCGCGGGCGGAACACGCGCGAAGCGCGCCGGGGGCGGAGCCCTAAGCGTTGTTTGCAGCCCCGCTGGCGGTGCCAATCTTTTATCCTTTCCAGATTCCGCTGTGATTGCGTATACGCTAGCGAGCACCTCGCGCTTTTAGAAAGGGTGACGATGACCGGGATCAGGATCGGAGCTGAGCAGCCTAAACCCCAGCGCGGCGTTTTAGCTGCCGGCCTTATCGCCGTTGTGATCGCGATCAACGCCGTGGCGACCCAGTATTTGGCGGCGCACTTTGCCTATGCCCCAGCCCTTGGGAGCCCGCTTATCGGTCCCATCTACGCGCCTTGGGAGTGGTTTTTCTGGCAGCAGAAATTCGCATCGCAAGCGCCGCACATCTTCCGCACAGTCTCGACCGGTATCTCGTTGACGATGGTTTTAGGATTGTTCGCGGCGCTTGCGCTGACTGGGCGCAAAGGCGAACGCTATGAAGGCATTCACGGCACGGCACACTGGGCCAGCAAGGCCGAAATCGAAGCTACGGGCTTGCTGCCGCGCAAAGACAAGGCTGGGCAGGGCGTTTATGCCGGCGGCTGGCGCCGCAAGACCGGCCCGCTCCATTACCTCCGGCACGACGGCCCGGAGCACGTCGTAGCCATCGCGCCAACGAGGTCCGGCAAGGGCGTCGGGCTGGTGGTGCCCACGCTGCTCTCGTGGCCCCATAGCTGCGTTGTGAACGATCAAAAGGGCGAGCTTTGGAATTCGACGGCGGCCTGGCGCCAAAAGGGCGCGGGCAACGTCGTGCTGAAGTTCGATCCCGGCGCCGCGTCCGGCAGCGTCAGCTTCAACCCCCTGGAGGAGATCAGGCTCGGCACGATCCACGAGGTTGGCGACGTCCAAAATCTTGTGACCATCCTCGTGGATCCCGAAGGCCGCGGCCTGATCGATCACTGGGCCAAAACCAGCCATGCCTTTCTGACGGGTGCGGTGCTGCACGTTCTGTACAAAAAGAAGGCGGAGGGCAAGGTTGGCTGCCTGCCCGATGTTGCAAACGCGCTGTCCGGCCCCGACCAGCAAATCGACGATTTGTATGTCGAGATGATCGCCAATGGCTGGGGCGAGCGTGGCGAACCGCACCACACCATAGCGAGCGCGGCAAGGGACATGCTGAACCGGCCGGATGAAGAGCGGGGCTCTGTGCTATCGACGGCTATGTCCTTTCTCTCGCTCTACCGCGATCCGCTGATCGCCAGGAACGTCGCCCGCTCGGACTTCAAGGTGACGGATCTGATGAATTACGCAACCCCTGTCACGCTGTACCTGGTGGTGCGGGCTGAGGACAAGGACCGCATGCGCCCGCTCCTGCGGCTTATCATCAATCAGCTTGTGCGGGTTCTCTTGCGGCCGGAAATCACGTTCGAGCGCGGCCGGCCGCGGATGCCGCACAAGCACAAGCTCCTGCTGATGCTCGATGAGTTCCCCTCCTACGGAAAGCTCGAAGTCTTCCAGGAGGCGCTCGCCTATATCGCGGGGTACGGGATCAAAGCCTATCTCATCATGCAGGACATGTCCCAGCTTTGGGCCGCCTATGGCAAGGACGAGAGCATCACCTCGAACTGCCATGTGAGGATCGCCTATGCCCCAAACAGGGTTGAGACGGCCGAATGGCTTTCGCGCATGGTTGGCACGTCCACCGTTGTGAAAGAGGACGTCACCACAAGCGGCAAGCGCTTCGGTGCGGTGCTGACGGCCTAAGTAGCGTCCAGGCTATTTTCTCAAATCTCGAATAGCTTGGAGAGCGGCTTTTTTAGGTGGCGCGAGAGAGTGACCATTGTGTCGATGCAGACGTTGTGCATTGCGCCTTCCATCTGCGAAATGTGCGCTTGCGCGATGCCCGTGAGCTTGGCTAGCTCGCGCTGGGTTAGGCGAGCCTCCACTCTCGCCGCCCGGATATTCCTAGCGAAAATCTCCCTCTCGGGCTGGCTCGCGGGGATATGCCGCCGCCCCTTGGCATTGAGGGTCCGTTTCGATTTGGCCGGCTGTAACTCCGGCTCCAAAACATGGGTCGCGCTTTTAGCCATTGTTTCCACTTTTTCCGCATAGGTGGATTGCTTATACACAATAAACTCTGGTGCGTATGCAATATTATCTTCAAGGCACCCCGGCTGCCTACCACTCAGGAATTGCACGCGAGCTGTGAGGTGGTACAATTGAGCAACAGCCGGGCATGGAGATCGCCAGGCGTAATCTCCAAATCCAGCCAACGCTCGAAATCCGGCCTGGCTACCGCTTCGCCGTCCAGGTCACGAAGGATATCCTCTTGCGCCGGTGGGCGCCAAAGGACCACGCAACCGCTTTCGTCAGCGGCATGCCCTATCGCGAAGGGGTGCAGCGTTAAAAGCGCGGCAATGGGCGCCACCGCTTCGGCAGGCGGCCGCCCATTGCTTCAATCTTCACAAGGCCCGCTAGCCGTAAACGGGGTCCGAGAAACCTGCACCAATGCGGGCTTCCTCGTTGCCAAGCCCCCCCACTTAAGCTAACGCTTTCCAAGCCTCGTCGCGAAAACGCGCGACTTTGCCGATGTGTGTCAGTTAACAGTGGACCAAAAGTAATGCCTTGTCTCAACAATGATGTTGAAGAGCGCTTTTTTGTCATACTTGGTTTTGCCGATGCACAGGCAGTGTCATGAATAATTATATAAGCGCAACTTTTCTTTCTAGAGTCAATCATCAATTTCACACTCATATTCGTCGTCTTTTAACAAGGGGGGAGAGCCACATTTTTGGCTTTAAAGATCTCCGCTTTCCAAGCACCATAGGCTCGGTATTCGTCATTAACCTTGATCGCCAGCCCAGAAGATGGACTGCTTATAAATACGAAGCGCAGCACGTGAAGGTGAAGGGCGGAACGACGCTACTGGATTTCAGTCGACGATTTTCAGCAGTTGACGGTCAGAGTGCTCGTCACGGAGCTTCAAGACCAAATGAAATAATTCGTGACTACACACTCAGTGAACAGATTTTCGTTGAACCAGTCGAAGAGATGCCGCCGGATATTGATCCTGAGGGCGTATTAATTAGCATGTCACGGACTGAAGTTGCTGTTGCCCAATCACATATAGGGGTTTGGCGTCTCATCGTAGAAGAGAATCTCTCGTACGCACTCATCCTTGAGGATGATGTTTATTTTGATCGAAATTTTACTACAATAGGTAACAAGGCGTGGGAAGAACTGACGCCCAACGGTGTGGTAGCAGATTTTGATATCCTTTATCTGTCTTATCGTGAGCCGCGGTCAGGAGCCGTTAAATCTAATTATTCGCCAAATCTCTTTATGCCGATACGGGGTTTGTGGATGATGTCGGGGTACGCCCTTTCAAACAAAGGGGCGAGAAAGCTACTGAATCTCCTGCCGATAAGAGGGCCCGTGGATTTGTGGGTTAATCATCAATTTGACAAACTCAATGTATATGCGACGAAATTCTCTATTATTCATCAACGTACAGATCTAAGGTCGGACAATGCTTATTCAATAATGCCCGTAATAGCGCGCTTTAATGGCTCAGGGAAACACCAGTCATCTCCTCAAGAAGCACGACGGCATGTATTCACTATAGGTCTTGACGATACAGGAGCGGATAATGTGGCCGTGGCGCTTAGTATTTTAGGCTATCGTGTTCGTCAAGAGGATAAAACGAACACCGCGCATTCATCGTGGGATTTGATCGCTGGGTTTCTTGAAGGGCCGTTTAATGCCTATATAGATTATCGAGATGTGTCTGAAAATTTCGAAGAGCTAAGCAAACATACGAAAGCTCCTCTTTTTATACTTACGACTCAAAACCCAACAGACTGGGCAAGCGGACAAGTTAAGAAAAATGGCGCAGGTTCTTCAGCTACAGAATACTATAGAAAACAATGGGATGCTTTTCATCAACGGGTAATGAATTTCTTCAAAGAGAAACCTGGCCGCTTATTAACGATAGATGTGTTTTCCGGAGACGGATGGAGCACGCTATGCCACTATCTCAACAAGGCTGAACCAGAAGCTACATTCCCGGCGCCAGCCCTCCTACAATCTTGTGATGCTTATAAAACAAATGGCATTAAAAGAAGACTTGTAAATGAGGCAAGAGCAGGTAACTTGCACGACATTACGCCGTTTGTTACTCCCTGGAATTATTTTGATCGCAGAGAACTTATTCACAAAGAATTATCTTCTGAGCGGACTGCATATCCATATCAGCGAGTTGATGACTTTCAAGATATTGATGAGACGGCATGGGCTACTTTAAGAGATACTTTTGCGACGAACTTGGCCGTTTTTGACCCTCGGAATGTTAGCCTCTTGGATCAAGGAGGCTTTCGCATGACCTTGCAAAAGGCATTGGGCAACAAGAAAGCATATACGTCAGGATCACTCGTCACACGCTTATCTTTTGTGTATGGCCGGTTTGAGGTTGTGATGCGTGCTGCTAAAGGTGCTGGTGCTATCTCGGCGCTCTTCCTGCACCGGAGTAATCCGCACCAGGAAATAGATTTGGAGTTCCTGGGCAACGAAACAAGTCAGTTGCAAATAAATGTGTTCTTCAATCCGGGCTTAAGTGGTGCCCCACTTAATTGGGGGAACCGAGGTACGCCGACCAAAATTGACTTGGGTTTTGATGCCGCAGAGGATTTTCACAGGTACTCCATTGAATGGGGCAAAAAAAGAATTCGCTGGTACGTTGATGATCGCTTGATACACAGCCGCGACGCTCTAGAACCAACACCCATTCCCTACCTCCCCATGCAATTTTTCGTCAATCTATGGGCACCGAAACCGGTGGAACTCGCGGGACAGTTAGAGCCCGAAAATCTCCCGGTACATGCGGATGTGAAAAGCGTAAAAATACACGCTGCGCCAGAAGCAAACATTATTCCTCCCGGAAATAATTCGGCAATCGATAATGAAACTGAGCAAATGACTTTTGTGCACGAAAGGTAAAAGAGTGATTTTTTAGATTTATGGCACAATTCGCGAGGCTTGGTGATGAAAGTAGTTGACCACAATCTTTTAGGCCCTGGCGAGGAGCATAGTTTCCGAATGAATTTTGTCCAAAAATTAATTCAAGAATCGAAGAAACAGCCGCGAGCCACAGGCGGCGCCGAAAGAATCCCAAGGAGTATCATTCAATACTGGCACGACGGCGATAGTATACCCCGTGATGTGCAAGAATGTATGGAAAGCTGGAAGGTACTTGAGCGCTTGGGATTTAGGCGTCTTATGTTTGATGACCATAAAGCCCGTATATTTATCGAAACGCATTTTTCATTAGATCATGTTAAGGCATTCGATTTATGTTATCATCCAGCTATGCGCTGTGACTACTTTCGATTGTGTTATATAAAGAAGTACGGGGGTTTTTATGTTGATGCAGACGAAGTGTATCAAGGAGCAGATCCAGGCTTTCTCTACGAAAACAACAAACTAAAATTGCAGCCGCTCTGTTATGATTTCGAAGCCGACGTAGACATCAAGGCAGAAGCTTTTATGGAAGAAGAAGTGTTTCCCTCTAGTTGGATTTCCTACGTCAATAACAATCCAATTATCGCTCCAGCAGAACATCCTGTAATAGATATGGCATTGGGGCGTGCGACCAAAATTCTTTTGGCGAACTGGCACAGATGGGACATACAGGGAAATACTGGGCCAGGTAATTTAACTGTCAGTCTCGTGAATTATGCCGTAAGCTCAGCACATGAGGGAGAACTGGACTTCGAATTTATGCCTCAATGGAATTCTTTTTCGATGAGCAGGTGGGATCTTAGTTATCGAAACGATGAGAGAAATTGGAGATTTATAAAATCTCGCGGCTTAGCCCCCCAACTTGACGAATAATCAGATTGGCAGAACTGTCCCGTGCCTCAGTGAGCGTGGCATCGTCGAGCCACATCTGGCATAGAGGCCACGCTCACAACTTCGGCGTCCGCTGTACCTTTAATTCCGTTCAATAGTTCAATAAATCCGAACATCCGGCGACGTGATGGCGAAGTGACGCGCCGGAAGAAGGCAGCGCAAGATCGCCTCGCGCCGAAGCGGGGCACGCTTTCCTTCGAGGACGGCTTGCAGGAGATGAAGCCGAAGTTCCCGGCCGGCGAGGAGCTGGCGGAGACGGCCGGCGTCATGCGCGTGCTCGAAGCCGCGGCGGAGCCGGTGAGCTTGGGGAGATTGCGCGGTACTTTGCGCAAGGCAAGGCGATTGAAAAGCGCGTTGGCCTCGCCGTCGCGGCGCTGGTGCGGCTTGGGCACCTTTCCGCGGCGGCAAGAAGGTCTCGCTGCGCGGCGGGGCGTAGGCTCTTCGGGTTTTGCGCGCCAACGATGTATTAAGGAAAGGTAAAGGCCCGTAAGGCGCGTACTATAGTTAATGCGCGGATGGTAAACGCGCGAATCTCATGTCTGCCGCAGGGCGATTTCTGCGAATCTTTTGCCGTTTTTGCTACGATTCCACGATTCAAAAACCCCTTTAAATATACCGGCAGATTTAATCTTAACCATAAAACGGTGCATATTTCTCGCCGGGCGGCTCGCGGCGAGCTATTTTTATTGCGCTAAAGCAATGACTTAAGTGGGTGATTAAGCCTTCCGCAAGGAGTCTCTGCTATCATGAGCGCCATAAGGAAGAGAGCGGTATTTGTGCAAAATGCCGGGAAAGCGGAAAAAATGGGGTTAACATGGGGCTAACGGGCTAACGCCGCGGGCGCTCAGGCGGCCGGGTAGCTTAGATCGTGTTCCATGGGTGGATGAGCTTGTTCAGGGGAACCGGATGTCCGAAGATGGCGTGATTTTCCTTCCAGAGGTTGTGGTTCAAGATCTGGCGGGCCGGTTTCCATACGGGCGCATTATGCGAATCGCCGCTCACTGTGCGTCTGGCGTGATCAGCGGCAACTTGGGAAAATAAGTGCGATACCGGGCGGCGTCGCGCGTCAATAGCCGGTAGCCGGCCACGGCGGCGTGGGCGCCGATAAGGAAGTCTGGAAGGGGCGAGGATTTCGCTCCGCCCCGTTTCCGATAGGCGAGAAAGGCTTTGCCAGCGAGGAACGCAGCTTCAAAGGGAAGTGGCTCTCGCTCGAACATCGCCTGCGGCAACGCCTCTTCAAGATCCTCGATCCGCGTGAAGCGAATGGAGGCCTCGGCGTAAATGATCGCGTTGATGACGAGGCGGCTGCTTTCGGCGGCCTCCTCCAAAGCCTCTGAGGACCAGGCCATCCAGATCTTATCTTCGGTCATCACGTCGAGAAGGACGTTTGTATCAACCAGAACAGCGGTCATTTAGTCTTCTCGAGTAAGGGCCATGATGTCTTCGGTGGTCAAAGCCACGTCGCCACGCCCGCGCAGATGGTCCACGACGCGTTGACCCCGTCCTCCGCCCTTCCGTGTTCTCGCCCGGACGATCCGCACTGCGGAGCCGTCGTATTCAAACTCGACCTCGGTGTGGGGCAAAAGTCCAGCCTGTTCGCGGATCTCCGCAGGTATCGTCACCTGACCTTTAGATGTGATGCGCATGGGAAACTCTCCTCTTACTCTTACAGGTAAGAGTAAGAGATTTGGCCGTTCAAATCAAGCTTGGGTTGCGCCGCTCCAAGCGTTTTACAAACGGCGCTTCTCACCGAGCTGAGGAATGGGCGGCTCCCTCTTTGGCGGTCGCTCCATGCTGAAACCGTCCCCAGCAACGGAGAGAAGCGCGTTTATTCGCTGTCGGGAAACACATGTTTTCCGTTAGTCAAAACCGTCCGCTAAATCTGAATGAGACTTTCTGTTCCGTTGCTAAGACCCCTCTTTCAGCTCGGCGTTGAGGTGATCATGCCGAGGGTCCATGGAGCTGCGCTCCGCGGTCTCCAGCAACTCGCCGGGCAGATAGCCTGCCGCATACACGGCGCGGTCGCGGCGCTTCAGGCGCGCATACTCCTCGGCCGAAAGCACCACGAGGTGATCGCGGCCCTGTTTGGTGATCGCGACCGGCTCGCGCAGCGCCTTGTCGCTCAGGGCGCCAAACGCCTTTTGAAACTCGCTCGCGGTGACGCGGGTCATTTCCATGATGGTATCCTTCCATCCGTTACACGAGGCAGTATAGCACAATATGGAAAATGCGCAAAATACGGAGTTTATGGGGTTTGGCGAGGTGGCGCCGCGACGCCGTATAGGGGGGCAGCGGCTACTGATAGGCGCCCGCACTATCTCCAAATCCGGAAATGGCCTTCAATACGCAGAAAGGGAGGCATCGTTCGAATTGAGGCTGGCATGCCGAGGCTCACTCATGACCCACATGTATGGACCGGCGGTGTGTTGCAAGAGGAAAACCTCGAAACGGCGGCGGTGGTCGGGTGGATTCTGGACATCGCGGTTTTCTTTATTGATACCGGTGCGATTGGCAGCTCGCGGATCTGGAAACGGAATTCCCTGGCGGCAGAATTCCGATGGTGAACTTGGCCAATCCGGCCGAAGCCGATGTGAAATCCCAGGCGCCAAACGGCAGGCTTATTTCGTTTCCGCGTAAGGCACCTGCGCGAAACGGATGCCCATGGCGCGAAGCGCTTCTTTGCCGCGCACGGTCAGATCCGTAATCATAAGGAATTGCTCACGGCTTTCTTTCACATAGGCTTTCAACCGGTAAAGGGTGCCCCATGGTTTCTCCATCGTTATCACCGCGATCTTTGTTTCCGGCTCGATATACGAGCTTGATTGGGCGATTTCAGCCAGACGGCTCCGTACCGAGGCTGCATCATGATCTGGATGAAGATGAAAGAGCGTGACACACAGCAGGCTGCGCTGGCCGCTGCTGGCGTTGTGCACGCTGGCCGACCAAAGCCGGGAGTGCGGAATGCTGACTTCCGTATCGTCGGCGGTTACGATATGCACGGCTCGCATGCCGATAGACTTCACCTCTCCATAGGCACCGTCCACCTCGATCCAGTCTCCCGGCTGATAGGTGTTTTCGAGGATTGTCACGAAGCCGGCGACAAGGCAGCTTCCGTAATCCTTGAAAGCGAAGGCAAGGGCAAGGCCCAAGGCCGCAATCAACGCCACTGTATTTTCAAACGTCGGATTGACAAGGATAGGTACGATAACTGCGACGGCCGCAATCTCGATGGTCAGCCGCGCGACCGGCGCCCACCGCAGGATCGCGAGCCGGGCGCCCGCATGTGTCCGTTCGGCGGCGCGCCGGATCGCCCAGCGCAGGAGAATGATGAGAAGCCGCGAAATAACGATAATGGCCAGAACCAAAAGCAAATCCTGCCACACAAGTTCCCGCAGGGATTTAAGGGCGTGAGCGTTATCTATCATTTTGGAGTGCCTCTGCGGTTGATGGAGCCCCGCTTGCTGTCGGGGCTGTTGGGCATCTGGAATCCCAGGTCTTGGCAAGGCCGTTGGCCGCTACAAGACGTGAGCTGCAGGTGGATACCTAAACTTGCAAAAAAGAATGGAACTCTCAACTGGGAAAGACGCTGCGAGGCCCTCAAACCACAACCAGAAGGAGAGTCAACCAGTGAAAGGAGTAGCTGGCAGCGAAACGGCGTGCAAGCGCATGGCGAAGCTTATGAACGGGGGATTTGACATGAGCGAGCTCGCCACCGGCATCCGGTTTCCCGGCGGAGCGCGGCGATCACGGGGTAGTAATTGCCGCGGAGTTGGCGTAGTCCGCTATCCAGCCGGCCAACCGTGCGAAACAACCGCGGCCGAATTTCAGGATCGGTGTATATTCGGCGCTAACACCTGTCGTCTGGGCAGCTCTTGCGGCGGATTAGCGGCCTAATAATTGACATTTAGCGGCTATATAATTACCCTGACGCGATGACGTTTTCGCCCCTCTTCACCATCACACCCAAGATCGCCAAACTCCTCGCTGACATTGAAGTGTCGCGGCAGTCCACTCTCCACCTGCCCGTGACAGCGCAGGTGCTGGCATCCTTGCGCCAGACCGCGCGGCTGGCTTCCACCCATTATTCCACGGCGATTGAAGGAAACCGCCTGACGCAAGCGCAGGTGCGGGAAGTCATCGCTGGCGGCGGCAAATTTCCGAACCGGGAACGGGATGAAAAGGAGGTCCAGCATTACTACCGGGCCTTGGATTACGCCGAACGGATTGCCGCTCAGCCAGGGAAGATCACTGAACGCCAGTTGCAGATCCTCCACGGTTTCGCCTATACCGGCCATGAGAACCCGACCCGCTATCGCGACGGCCAAAATGTCATCCGGGAAGGAACTCGGGGCATCGTCATCTATATCCCGCCAAGGGCCGAAGACGTTCCCATTTTGATGCGGAGCCTTGCCGCCTGGATCGGCGAACAGGCCGATATCCTACCGGTTCCGTTGCTGGCCGGCATCGCCCACTACGAGTTCGCCACCATCCACCCATATTACGACGGCAACGGGCGCACGGCGCGGCTGCTGGCGACCGTGATCCTGCATAAATACGGCTACGGCATGCAGGGCATCTATTCCCTTGAAGAGTACTACGCCAGAGACCTGCCAGCGTACTACGCCGCGCTCGCCGTTGGCGGCAATGACGACTATTATGAGGGCAACCGTGCGGGAGCCGATATAACGGCGTTCCTGGAGTATTTCGTTTCCGGCATGGCCGATGCCTTTGCCCGCGTGAAATCCCATGCGGAAAAGGCGAAGGAAGCGGGCAAGGCGGACCAGTCGGGTATCCTGCGTTCCCTCAGCCCGCAGCAGCGTCAGGCACTGCGGTTGTTTCTCGAGCAGGAGCAAATCGCGGCGCGGAACGTTGCCGATTTTTTCGCGGTGTCCCCTCGCCAGGCCAGGCATCTTTGCTCCAAATGGGTGGAAAGCGGGTTCCTCATGGTCGCGAACGCCGCTCCGAAAATCCGCTCCTATCGTCTTGCGCCATCATATGAGGCGCTGGTCCGGTCTCAGACCGGACAGGAGGATTAGAGCAAAACTGCCCTGTGCGACGCAAGCGGTGCAATAAGGGCAGTGACGGCCCGTGGCCCGAGGCTGAAGCTGCGAGCCAGTGCTCTTGTGACGGCGGCCATCGGGGGTAGTGCGGACGCTTTACCGCGCTGCCGGCACCTCGATCAAGGTCTGCCATACCTCTTGCAGAATAGCAAAACCCATAGACAACCTGTTCCATAGTTCTTCCAATTACAGATACGACTATATTGCATACGTTCCATGCACAGGCAAGAAACACTAGGCTGGAAACGGCCGCCCGCCTCCAGCCATATATTATGCTTTTGCACCAGCGAGTAGTGCGAGTGCTTCATGGATCACGGTATTGAGTGTCGCTCCGGCGTCAACACAAGCGTCTTGCTGTGCCAAATCCGCAACCCGCTTTGCGAAGCTGTTAAGGTCGCGCGTATAGACCTCGCCAGGAAACTCGATCTCGCAGGCGACCTCCTCGGGAACATGTTCTTCATTCCCATCGTGTTCCAAGGCAGCCGCGGCTGCCGCTGGCCCGCTGCTTTCCTGATTTGTGGCCCCGTCCGGCGCCCTCCGCAAGTCTGCTTGCTGCGCCGCCGGTGCGGGCTGGTCCGGCTCTTCCGTTCTCCCGCCAAGGAGGTTGAGGAAGTCGAGCTGCCCCAGTAATCCCCACCGCTTGCTGCTACGTGCCATTTTGTTACCTACTTACACGCATTCGGAACTTGAGGCCAGTGGTATTGCTTATAGGTACTCAAGCGCGCCGTGAAGCCCTCGCTTTGCTTCTTTCTCCGCCGCCCCTCCGCTGGTCCTTTGTATGGGTATTAGCGCGTAATCATATCAATACACGCGATCCCGGAGCGCGCTTTTTTTGGTGTTAAATCTATTTTTTGCGTGATAGCGTCTGCGCAATTTTCAACCGCTCGGTGACGGTGTGTCAAGACGCAAGGGGTCCAATAATCGTGCAAAAGCGGAGTTCCTGGCGGCGCTTCCGGAACTCCGCAAAGCATTGGCAAAGGGGCAGTCGGTCACGGCGTTCTATCTTGAAAACAAGGACCGGCTCGGCCTTAGCTTTGGCTATTCCTGGTTTTGCCATTTGATGCGGGCGTTTAACATCCGCGCCGAAGTCGAAGAGGCGCAGCTGAGCGTTGCACTGCTGCCGCGCCAGGCTCTGCCCGCTCGCATCCAGGCTTCTCCCGCCGCCAATCGCCACCCGCCCTCCACGGCGCCGCCGCGCGATCGCGCGCAGCCGCCGCCGTCGAGCCAGCCCACCGATTTTCATTACGATCCGGCAGACGCCTACAAAACTAAGTTCGATTAGAAGGAGAACTCACCATGCCGCAAAACGGGCAAACCCAGCACCGCGCCGCGCATTTTTTCATGAATGCCAAGGGTGGAGTGGGAAAGTCCCACCACGCGGTGCTGCTGCTGCAAGCTTACCGCGCCGCCGGCTTGCCGGTGATTGGGATCGATGCCGACGCCACCTCGGCTACGTTTTCAAGCTTTAAAAGCCTGAAGATCCGCCGCATGGATATCATGGAGCGGGAGCAAATCAACGCCCGCGTCTTCGATAATATCATTGAGGAAATTCTTGCCGGGGACTCGAATTTCGTCATCGACACCGGCGCTTCGAGCTTCGTCGAGTTGAACCGCTATCTCGCCAAAAACGCCGGTCCCGATGTCGTTACGGGAGCTGGCAAGCGGTTTGTGACGAACCTGATTATCACAGGCGGCGCCACATTTAACGAGACCTGCTTGAACCTCAAAGCCATCGCCGATCAGGCGCCCGCCCCGGTCGAAATCGTCGTTTGGCTGAATGAGCATTTTGGGCCCATCGCGGACGGCCGCGCATTCGAGGACCTGGAAATTTACAAACTAACGGCGCCGCGCATCGCGGCGGTAATCCGCATCGCCGACCACACGTTTGCCGAACAGTCGACATTCGGCGAGGACGTCAAGCAGATGATGCGTAGGGGCTATTCCTTCGAGGATGTCAAAGCCGCCCCCACCGCGGAGTTTACCGTAATGGCGAAGTCACGGCTCTACCGCCTCCAGAAGGATATCGATGGAAAACTTGCCGCAGCCTTTTCCTTCTGAAGCCAGCCCAGAAGAGACCGAAGTCGACCGGATTCTTGGTGAGGTCGCCCGCCGGCACCGCATCATTGTATCGCCTGGCGATCCGATGGTGGTCGTTCTCACCATGTTCGAACTCGTCCTCGGCCGTTACCTGCAGCAAGCCGATGCGATATTGCAGGGGCAGCGGGTGGCGATGACCGGCACCCTGGAAAGAGCGACCCTCACCGCAAAAACCCTCGCGGAATCGCTCGTCACCGGTGCCGCGGACTATCATGTCAAAACGACGCGTGCCGCGGCTGAGGCAGCCGCGGCAGATGTAAGGATGGCCTCGGAAGAGGCCCTTGCACAAATCGGGCTGGCGGCGCGGAACGCCCGCTGGCTGCTCTGGCTTAGCTGGCTGTCCATCGCCGCTCTGGTTGCCGTTGCACTCGGCGTGTGTATTGGCATTTGGATTAGCCCGGAAGTGCGCCAGCCCGCCTCGCGGTGCGCCGTCACAGCCGGGCTTTCCACCCCTCCCCCAGCTCTGGCCCTGGCGCGTTCCGCGCCCGCAGCATCCCCCCTGAACAATTTGAGCGCGTAGGAGTGAACCTATGAACCAGGCAGAAATAATCGGGACTCTCAGCGATGAGCCCAAAATGTCCGAAGGCCCAAACGGCCCGATCGCGGCTTTTAGCGTCATCACGAGGCATGAGCGGCCAACAGAAGACGGCGGAACTGAGGAGGCTACTCAATATCACCGTGTCGCGGTTTTTACCCCGCAGCTCGCCCGCGCCGCCGAGGGTTTGCAAGCCGGCACTGCTGTGCATCTCAAGGGCCAAATGCGCTTGAAGAAGTACCAAGACGAGGGCGGCAACACGCAAAATAGTAGCGAAATCCACGTCGCCGGCCAGTATGGAAGGTTTAAGGTAGGCCGCGGTGATTTCGGCGAAACGGCGAACCTCAACCGCGCCCGGATCATTGGCAATCTTGGCGCGGACCCTGTCATAAAGCAGGGGAACAATGGGCCGATGGCCTTTTTCTCGGTCGCGACAACGGAGCGCTGGAAGAAGGGTAGTGAGGACCAGGACAGGGCCATTCAAAGAATCCCGCCGGTTACGAGTGCGACGACCTGATCGCGGTCCTCGCGGTAATTTTCGCGGGCCTCCGGCACGGACATACCGGCGGAACGGATGAGATACAGCGCCAAGTTCCGGATGGCGGCAAGGGCGCGGGCGCCGGAGCGGACGCGGCAGCGATCCTCGTTGAACGATACATCGCGCACGTAGTGCAGGCGGTTCTCGATGGCCCAATGAGTGCGCGTCAACTCAAGCAGACGCTCTGGACCGGCCTCGGCGGCGGTCAGGCTGGTGACGATATAGGCCGTCTCCGTGCCGGCCTTGCCGCCTATCTCGCGGGTGCGTTCGATCCTGGCAACCTGGGCGGCGGAAAGTGAGCGCTTGCCGCTCACGATAAACGTTCGCTCGCTGCCAGCCGAGGTGAGAAACCACCTCGGCGCTGACCGCGATTTTGCGTATCTCCAGGCGGCCGTGCTCTTTTTCAACCGTTTCAGCCGTCTTCACATCGGGCGGCGGAAGGACGGGCTCCGCAGGGGGAAAGGGCGCCGAAGCTTTCGGCGATATTGGCTTTCAACTGAGGCTGGTTGTCTTTCACCGTAAACAGGTAATCGCCGCCTCCATCGCCGATAGTTTGACAGATTTCGCGCTGGCAAAATATGGCGTCACCCGTGATGACCGCCCCCTCCAAGGGCAGTTCCTTCAGGAATGCAAGCGCGGCCGTGATTTCGTTCTGGCCGGGTTTCACCTCCATATCGCCTATAACGGCGGACAGTCCCGTGGCAAAGGCTGAGAGCACATGCAGGGCCTTGGCATCGAGCCGGCTGCCTTTGAGCGTCTTGCCATCGATAGCGATATGCCCCGCTTGCGCGCCGCCGCAGGCAAACTGGCCGAGGTCTTTCGCCAAGGCATCGCCGTCGAGCGATTGAAAAACATAGTGATAAGTCGCGTGACACGGCGCGCGCTCAATGCCGAATAGCGCCAGCGCTTCCGGTTTCAGCCGCCGCCCCCAGCGGAAAATGGCGCGCAGATCGTTGGCCCCGGCCAGCATCGCCGCAATGGCGATCGCAAGGATCGCCTGCAACGGAAACTGACGCCCCTCGCGGCCCCGCCGGTCCGCGACCGTGCCAAGAGCATTCCATAGGGACTGGGTCATCGAGCCACCTCCAGTGTTGGTGGCTTACCCATAGAATCCGATTTGCCCGCCTTGTCACCCCAGCTTGGGTGCGGTTCTTTAAATCACCCTGGGACCAGGAAGCCACGACTTGGCATCAGGTGGCTGTTTTCGAACCCAGCCTGGCCGAATATGCCGGTGCTCATCTCAAAAAAGGCAGCCTTGTAAGGCTTGAGGGTGAACTCCGGCATGGAAAATACGTGGACGAAGGCGGCGTTAAGCACTCCACCACGCAAATTCAGCTAAGCGGCTCAGAGGCGCGGCTGATGCTGCAGCCGCTGTCTCAATCCCAGGCGCAGAGCGAGCGCCGTAACGGCCGTGACGACAACAAGCCGCAACAAGCGGGGCCGCGGCGGAGTGGGGGGAGATGACAATCTCTGCCGCCTACGGTCATCGCCGGGGCTTGCCGCCGCGGGCGCGGCGGACATTGTGAATGCTCACACATTCCGCGCCGCCCGCGCCGTTCTTTCTACCGGAGCGCCGGAGCATTTGACGGGCAGCTTCGTCGCCGTCTGCCTCGGTCAGTGTTCCTCGGCCGCATCTGCGGCACGCCGCAGGTGGGTCAGTGTTTCGTGCGCTTACGCATGTTCAGGTTGGCGGCGCTTGCCTAGCGCCATGGCGATCGCGTCGGGGAAGGCGTCAATCGCTTCGATATAGGACTGCGACGCCTGGTCGGGTTGCGTGCGGGACTGTTCCCAATCGCGCAAGGTCGTGAGCGGTATCCCGTAGCGCTTGCTGAATTGCTCTTGGGTTAGATGGAGTTTCATGCGCAAGCGCTTCACCGGCACGAGGCGTTTCGCCTGCGCAAGCTGTTCTTCGGTCAAAGGCTGGGCATCGGGATCGGCGAGCGCGGCGGCGTGGACTTCCTCGTCCGTCATCGCATCAAACGCGGCCCAATTGGTTTGATCAGCCGGAAAGGGGCGCGTTTTGCCGCTGGGCAAAACTTCGACGAGGGTGCCGTCCTTAAGTTTTTTAGCTTTGATAGTACGTGTTTTGCTCATGTTTCGTAGCCTTACGGGCTGAGATGATGCGGACAGTCTCGCCGCGTTCCGTGTAGATCGTCGCTATAAGCCTAGCGTCCACCATGCCGATGGCGATAAACCGTTGCTCGTCATAATGACCGGCATCGGCGACAAAATACACGTCAGGGTCGTCGAACACACGGGCGGCCGTAGCGAAGCTAATCTGGTGCTTTTTGAGATTGGCCGCCGCCTTGGCGTCATCCCATTCAAAGTCGTCATTGTTCATGAGCATACCGAAGTTCGGTAGTTAAGTCAAACCCCCTATAGCGCGAGTCTGGCTGGATAGCCAGAGTTGCAAAAACCTTCCTTTTTGCACCAATCAGGCAGTTCATCGCTCTGCCGCCCATTGCCGCACTGGGGCGCTAGCCTCGCCCAGCCAAACGGGCTGCGCCGGTTTCGGCGCTGTAAGCCAGGTGCGCAGGCTTGCCGCATAGGCTGCGGAATCCACGCCCGGCAGCGTCTTCCACGTCATCTGCGCGGCGATCACCACCAGAAAGCCCGCAAAAACCATCCGCAGCGGCCCGGTGGGTACGACGTGGGTCAGCCATGCCCCAAGCGGAACGGTGAAGATCATCGCGATAGCGATTGCGCCTGCCCCGGCCAGATAAACGTATCCGGTGCAACCACTGGAACATGTCGCGCCCGGAGTATCCGCAAGAAGATAGCCAGCGGCTCCGATGACGGCCAACGGCACGCTCAGCGCACTCGATGTTCCAATAGATCGCTGGATGGAAAGGTGAGAGGCCAAAAGAGGTACCGTTATCGCCGCCGTGCCGATGCCCAGCAGGCTGCAAATCGCGCCAGTAACGATCCCCACAATTAAAAGCCCGGCGACGCCCGGAAGCTGTCTAGCAGTCTGACGGGCGGCACGGCGTTTCACCATTGACCGTGCAGCGAAAAGCAAAAACCCAACAAAAATAATGGTCAGCAATTGGGCATTTATTGCTTCGGAAATCAGCGGCCCAGCGAAAGCGCCAACCATGACACCTGGCGTCAATCGCCACATGATGCTCCAATCGACCGCACCGCGTGCGAGATGCGACTGAACACCTGAAAACGTTGCCACGACTGTCGTAGCCATCGCTGTGGCTATCGCAACTCTTACCAGGTCAGGCCCTGCCATGCCAAAATGCGGCATCATAAAGACCATCGCTGGCACGATGATGAAGCCGCCGCCGATGCCCAATAGTCCCGAAAACAATCCCGCGATGGCGCCCAGGGCCATTAACGCCGCCAACTGTTCCACTACGCCCCTCGCCAGCCGGAATTTAAGCGTTCCATAGCAACCGCGCGCGCCTTACCGGCTGTTCTTCCCGTGGGGTTTGCAAATCCGCGGCGGGCCAGGTCTCTGGCGGCCGCGAGGGCTCGTAGAGTATGAGTGTCACGCTGTGAGCCCAGCATGCCTGATAAAAGCACCGCAGCCCGGCCGCCATGAAGGCTTGTCCTTGCCGCAAGATCGTAGCGCCCTGCTCATGGCCGCAAATCCCGGCGCCCGCGGCCACCAGCCCAGCATGTGGGGTAGCTAAAGCCGGCAGCTCGAACACAGTACCGGCCAGGAGATGGACCGTACTGAGGCTCGGGCCGCCGCGGACGCCAGGAGGGACGAGCATAACGCTTCGTCCCCCGGCGAGGTGCCGGTGGTATTTGACCTCGCCGGAAAGCTCTGGAATGGACGGATAGCCAGGGATTTCGATAATGAACCCGGCCCCGCCGCTTACGATGCACCGGCCGCGCGCCGCGAAATAAGCACCGGCGGGCAGTTCCAGATTGTTGGCCGGGGTCTCGATCTTGGCCGCGCCCTCGGTGACAAAGCCTGCGAACGAGCCGGATGACGTGAAAAGGGCAGGATGATCCCTCCGGCTGCCGCCAAAAGCCTGAATCGTCTCGCGGCCCTGACCAAAATCGAACAAAACCCCCGGCGTTAGGGAGCGCACCTGGAAAGACGGCATCATCGTTGTTTATCCTTCCATAGGCAGGCAATCGGTGGGTTGCTGCTACGCATTCTTGCAACCTCCAGCCGTACTTAAAGATTCAGCTATTGCGCTCCATACTATTGCGCATACGCAATCACAATAAGAAACCGCTGTTTCTATGCAAAATGATATTAAACCTATGTTATGAATGTACCGGCAATATCAGCGCCACCGCGCTCTAATGATCTCTGGACCGTTTCGCAGCACTCGCAGCCTATGCGAAGGCACGCGGCAAGAGGCCGCTTCCAGCAAACGAGTTTCCCGCTGCTATAGAGCCCATAAAGTAGGCAGAAGCGCCGCAGTTCGCTGCTACGCCAGCGCCCGCCGGTCAACGCGACAACGTTCGGCCGCCGGATGACGGATGACGGCTCTGAACTTCAAGCGCAAGAAGGTTGGTGGCTCGATGCGTTACGAAGGCATCGTAGTCCGCGGCGCACGGCCGGAATTGATGGCGATCGAAGGCGCGAGAACGTCAAGCGTAGCGTAGCCCTAACGGCATCTTATGGATCTAGGAGCGGCCATCCCGAGCGTCTAAAAAGTTTCTTGACATGACCCATTAGCGGCTGTCGGGGGGATCTGGTCCGTCGTGGTGCGCCACCGCCGCAATGCCGAGATTGCGGACATCTCCCAGACCAATCATTTGAAGCTCGGCGCGCGAAACGATCCGTCCGGACAATCCCAATAAGCCGACGTGGAGAAAGAGCGCCATAGCTAATGTTGTTCGAGCTATCATTGGAAGCGATGGCGCGGCGTGGCGCTCATGGCCATGTTCCGGCGCTTGCGTGTGTGGAAAGCAGCGGCGGTTCCATCGAAGCGTCCAAACCCCGCATGGCCCACTCAAAGGCCGAAGTTCCCCGCAAATTCCCACTCGGAGGAACGCGCGGAATTCGCGCCCAGACCTTCACACATCGCTTTCAGGCATGAGACCATGCGCAAGTGTGCCCTCCTAGGATCGTACAGGGAGGTACGAAATCGCCAGCGGTTGTTCGTCCCGGTGCGCCCCGGCGTCCCGAAATGCGCGTTTTCCGGCATTGAAGCCTTTGGCCCGCCGCTTGCAATGCTGTCCGCCAAGTGCGGCGGCGTTGGAACGGACGGGCGCGGGCGATGACAGTACTGGTTTGGAGACGGCCGAAGGCACCGGTTTCCGCGCTCGCGGTGGAAGACCTTTCTGTCTTGCGAGGCGGCCGGGAGATCTTGCGGGAGGTTTCGCTCGATTTCGAAGAGGGTGCGGTGACGGCCATTGTTGGGTCCCTCGGGCGCGGGCAAGTCCACGCTCATGGGCGCGCTCAACGGGCTCTTGCCCGCCGCGAGCGGCAGCATCTCGGTGGCCGGCATCGGCAGCCTCGGCGATCCGAAGGCGCTGCGGGAGGCGCGGCGGCAGACCGCGACCGTCTTCCAGGACCACGCGCTTATCGGCCGCTTGCCGGCCATCGATAATGTGCTGCTTGGCCTTGCCGATCTGCGCCACCCGCTTTCACTTCTGCCCTGGCCTAAGGCCATGCGAATCCGCGCGGCCCAGGCGCTCGACGATGTAGGGCTCCTGAGCAAGGCCACTGAGCGCACGTCCGCGCTTTCCGGCGGCGAACGCCAGCGGGTGGGGATCGCCCGCGCGCTTGTGCGCCAGCCCCGCCTGCTGCTCGGCGACGAACCCTTCGCATCCGTCGATCCGGCGCTTGCCGCGACACTTGGCCTGGAATTGCGCCGCCTTGCCGCCACGCGCGGCCTGACCGTCATTCTCGTGCTGCATCAACTAGAACTGGCCCGCGCGCTCGCGGATCGCATCGTGGGCCTCACAAAAGGGGAAGTGACGTTCGACGGGGCTCCGGCCGCCTTCGACGCCGCGGCGGAAACGTGGGTTTTTGCATCGAGCAGGCGGCGCAGCCGGGTAAAGCGTCTGCCGGAACGGGAAAGGGATACCCTATGCTTCGTAAGTTGAGCCACCTGATATTGGCCGCCGCGCTCTTGGCGCTTCCGGGCGGCGCGATGGCGCAATCCAAGCCGCAAAAGCTCGTGGTGGGCCTACTGCCGGGCGAGTCCGCGCCGACCGTCATGCGGCTCAACGAGCCATTGCGGGCCTACCTCGAAAAGCGGCTGGGCGTACCGGTCGAACTGGTGGTTGGCGCCAACTACGCCGCCACGGGCGAGGCGCTGCGCTTCGGCCGCCTCGACATCGCCTATCTTGGTCCTGTGACATACATCTTGCGGAGCCGCAGCGCCAAGCTCCAGCCCTTCGCGCGGCCCTCGCATGAGGTGGTGGGGCCAACCTTTCAGGCCGTGGTCATCGTTCCCGCCGATAGCCCCGCCAAGTCGCTTGCCGATCTCAAGGGCGGCGAGGTGGCGTTCGGCGATCCGGCCTCGACCTCGGGCACGTGGGTGCCGCGCTATCAACTGCTCGAAGCGGGGCTTGTTTCGGGCCGCGATTATACGCTGCGGGTCGTGGGGGCGCATGACGCGGTGGCGCTCGCGGTCGCCAACCACAAGGTTGCGGCGGGCGGGCTTTCCATGCCGATCTATAACCGGCTTCTCAAGGAAGGAAAGATCGACGCGAAGGCGGTGCGCGTGCTCGCGGAATCACCCGCCATTCCCGAATATATATGGACCTTCCGCGAAGGGATTGAGCCAGCGTTCAAGGAGCAGATCCGCAAGGCATTCATCGAGATCAACGATCCGGAGGCGCTCAAGGTGTTCCGCGCGGAAGCGTTCATCCCGAGCGTGGACTCGGATGTGGACCGGGTACGCACCTGGATCGCCGCGATCCAGGCGGCCAACCCCGACGCCGTGCCGGCCACGCAATGACAAGCCTGGAACTGCATCCCGAAATCGCGGCCATCCTCGCGGATGGCCGCCGCAGGGCTCGCAACACCGCGCTCCTTGGGGCCAGTGGCGTGGCGGCTATCTCATGCGCCTTCCTCTATGCCGGGGCCTTCGATCTTGGCCGCTATGCGCAGGCGTTCTCCACGATCATTCAGCTTGCGGCCGACGCGCTGCCCCCGGACTTCAGCCGCTGGCGCAATTGGGGCCGGCCGCTGCTCGAAACGCTCTCCATGAGCATCGCCGGCACCGTGCTCGGCGCCGTCGCCGCTCTCGTGCTGGGCACTCTCTCCGCCCGCACCGTGGTGCGCGTGGGCTGGCTGCGCGAGCCGGTGCGCGTGGCGCTCAACATCCTGCGCTCGATCCCCGGCCTGATCTGGGGCGTGATCTTCGTGGCCGCCGTGGGATTCGGGCCGCTGCCGGGGATTCTGGCACTTGGGTGCCAGTCTGCCGGGGTGCTGGGGAAGTTCTTCGCGGAAATTCTGGAACACGCCGATCCTGCCCCCAGCGACGCGCTGCTGAGCCAGGGCGTTTCGCGCCTGGGCGTGCTGCGCTATTCCGTGCTGCCGCAAATCCTACCACGGCTCGTGGATGCGACCGTCTACCGGTGGGAGCATAATTTGCGCGCGGCGACCACGCTGGGCGTGGTGGGTGCGGGCGGGCTCGGGCTGGAGATCATCACGGCGTTCCACCTGTTCGAATACCGGGAGGCGGCGGCGCTGATTATCGTGCTGGTGGCGCTCGTCACGGTCCTCAACGCGGGCGGCGCCTATGTCCGGGCACGGTTCCTCGGCGATGAGCGTCAATCTTGATAAGGAAGCGATAGGCGTAAAACGGTCATCGCGGATTCGGTAAACCCTTGCCGCCGGTAGAAGCGGATCGCGTCTATGTTTGTCTTGTCCGTCAGCAGAGAAATGCGGGTGAACCCGTGATTGCTTGCCCAATCAATCGCGTGTTGTAACAGGCGCGTTCCAAGGCCGCCATTCCGCCAATGCGGATGCAGGACCATATCCTCCAGCCAGCATGCCGGACCGCCTTCAGCGGTACTTACCGTAAACAGCAGGCTGACCATGCCGATAGGAACGGAGGCATGCCGGGCGATAAAGATAATGCCGGTTTCTGGCTTTTCGATTATGAGCCGCAGCGCTCTTTCCTGCTTGGAGCTATCCGCGGCGAAATCCGCTTCTTGCGTGAAAAGGATATTCAGAAGTTCCGCCAGCGAGGCGGCATCGTCAAGTTTCGCGCGTTCGATGCTTTCCATAGGTTCACGCCCCGGCCGGCCAGACTACCGGTTCAGCCCGCCATGCAAAAATGGCTTGGCTAAGGACGGGGCCGCCTAAACTTCCTGCTCATCGAGGGAGAGGCGCTTGCCGCCAGGGCCGCGCATACAGCGGCGCACCCAAAGCGGCGGGGTGCTTTGCATGAGGCGCTGCACGTTCCCGATCACCTCGTCGATGGAGCGAACCTGTGCGCTCTTGACCGGAAAGACATGCAGGTTATGGACGCGCACAGCGGCAAGGTCGCTCAAGCCCAGCGTGAACAGCACCGAGCAGCCGTCGAGCACCGCCACGCGCTCCACCAGCGGGTCGCGCCCCGTGCCGTCATCGTCGCCCATATCCTCCATCACGCAGCGCCCGTCCGCGGCCCCACGCCCGCCACCCGAGCCCTTCTTGCCCCCCGGCGTAAAGTGCACCACATCGACGAACTCCGAGCCGTCGCGGTCCACATCGTAGAACACGACCTGCTTGGCGCCGGCGAAGTTCGCGTCGACTTTGACAAGACTGTTCGTGGTAAGCGCGATGCGCAGGTGCGGTGTATCCATGGGGCAGTCCTTTGCGGTTCGAGGGCGGATCAGGTCATCGGCTGGCCGGTAACCTGGGTTTCGCGGGAGAAGCGCCAGCGGAAGCTGGCGGGCAGCGTCGCGCCATCGGGCGTGCGCGCGCGCCAGCGTTCGAGCTGGGCGAGCGGCAGCTTGCCGTCTGTCAGCGCCTCGGCTGGCACGATATGCAGCGCATCGCTGTGAACGATGAAAAAGTCGATCGGATAGAGCGCCGCGGCCCTGTAGGCTGGTCCCGTCTCGATCTCCAGCATGCCGTCCGAAACCAGCGTTTTCGGGTTGTCGCAGTCGAAGCGGAGATGGCGGTTGAAGGGCTGCTTGCGCTGGAACTGGTAGAGCACGCGGTCTTCGTCGGCGAAGCGTTTGATTTCGCCCGATATGTCGAGGAAGTATTCGGCCAGCATGGCCTCGGCGTAGGCCGCGGGATAGGGCGAGCGCTGCCATGCCGAGGTAATAGGCCACCGCCGATTCCAGAAGTGCCAGCCCCACCGGCGTTATCTCAAGCGTCAGCGCCCAGCGGTTGATCGCGCCGTTGAATTTGACGATGCCGTTTTCCGCTTCGATATGGCCATGCGGATGAAAAGCCACCGCCCGCGCCACCCGCAAGATGCGGTAAAGCTCGGCCACGAGCTTATCGAGCTGGCAGCCACGCGGCAGGGCAAGATAACGCTGCCAGCTCGCGCTACTGTCACCCGCGAAATGCACCGATTCAAGAAACGCATCCAGCGCCATGAAAGCCGCACAAACTCCCGCAACCCGGTCCTGGAATTGCTGCGCCGGCCCAGGCTCCGCGAAATGCAGGGTCTTCCGCTTCGTATAAAGCTCGATCTGCCGGTATTCGGGCAGCAAGAGATGGTTTCGCGGCCCGGCAATCAGGCCGGAGGCAAGGTCGTGCGGCAGCATGGTGGCCCGGTTCGTTTGTTATAGGAACAGCTTGCGCTCAAGTAGGCTAATGGGCGGTAGCGCCCGTAAAATGAGGCGGGGGACGCCGGGCCCCCCGCCCCGGGGAGGCTCCGTCACCAGGTATTCAGGAGCCACTCGCGGTCCTTGTTGTATTCCATGTGCGAGAACATCGCGTTGGCGATCTGCTCGCCGAGCAGCATCGCGCCGCGATAACCCATCGTGGGATGCCGGTAGAGGCCGGCCCGGTCGAAGGTGGGGAAGCCCACGCGCGCCATCGGGATGTTGTTGTCGATGGCGACGTAACGGCCCTTGGAATGGCCCAGGATCAGGTCGATCTTGCCGGGAACCTTGGCGCGCTTCTCAAGCTCCCAGAGATCTGCATTGCAGACGACCTCCATGTCCCAGTTGGCCTTCTCCTTGAGAGCCAGCACGCGCGGGTCCTTCTTGTAGCGCGTGTTGTCGTCGCCAAGCAGCATGAGCACCGGCTTCAACTCGACCTCAAGGCAGAACTCCGCCAGGCCGATGACGAGGTCCGGATGGCCGAACAGCGCCACCTTTTTGTCGGCAAAGAACATATGCGCGAGGTCTTGCAGCGCATCGAGCGCGATGCCGCGCTCGTGGACGAGCGAGTCCGGGATCGGCTTGCCGGTGATGCGGCTGATTTCCTCCAGCATGGCGTCGGTATTGCCGATGCCGTAGGGCGTGGAGAGCAGCGAGCGCGGCACGTCGAATTCACTCTTCAGATAGTCCGCGGCGGTAGCGCCCTCGTAGCGGGCAAGCGCCAGCGAGGCCAGCGCGTTCGGCGCGCCCTGGATGTCCTCGACCGTGGTGCGGCCATGCGTATGGATCGACTTATCCGGCAGCATTGGACTGTCAAAATCCTCGGTATCCATGAAGAATGTCGCGTCCACGCCCATCTCGCGAAAGTAGTGCTTGAGCAGCGAGAGATCGCCCGGATTGATCCAGCCCGGGAACACATTGAGCTTGCCGTTGGGCGCCGTCTTGGTAGTGGCGATGGTCTTGATAATCGACAGCATGCACTCCGAGTAGCCGCCGATCTGGCTGCTCTTGAAGCTCGGCGTATGCACCGGCACAATATGGATTTTGCGCTCCGGAAATTCTTTCTTCAGCGCCTTGTTGCAGTTGAAGATGCTGCCTTCCACGTCGTCGCCGATGACCTCGGTCGAGCAGGTGGTGATGACGGGGATCACGCGGAGATTCGGATAACGCCGGGCGAGCGTCATGATACCTTCCTCGATGCGCTTGTGCCCACCGAACACCGCCGAGTCCTCATGCAGCGAGGTCGATGCGATGTCGAAGTTTTCCTTGAAATGCTGCGCGAACAGGAGCCGCACGAACATCGAGCAGCCCTGGCCGCCATGAACGAGGGGAATGCTGTCCTTCACGCCGATACCGGCATATTGCGCACCGGCCGGCTGGCAGTCGTACATCGGGTTGATGATGCCAACCCGTTCCTTGCTGGTTACTTCGCAACCCATTGTGATGCCTTTCGTGTTCCTTTGGAGCGGCGCGGACATGGCTCAGCCGTCATCGCGCGGCGCGAATGCGCCGTGGCGATCCAGAAAGAAGCGCCGTGTTTCTGGATTGCTTCGGGGCTAAAGCCCCTCGCAATGAGGTTGCGGCCCGCTGCCGCCATCCCGCTCAGTAGAGCGAATGTTTGAGTTCCTGGTTGAGGGACTTGGTGATGGCGATTTCCTCCAGCCGCTCCCTAAGGCTGTGCATCAGGGCACGGATTTGCGCCGCCCCCTCCTGCTCGATCCAGGGGAAGCGCTCCTTGAAATCCGCCACCATGATCTTGGCGTCCGCGTAGAACAGCTTCTCCATCGGTGTCTCGCGGGCCACGGGCTTTCCGGTCAGAAGATCGGTGGCGGTTTTCATGATGCCGTCGATGTTCTCCTGCCGGTCCCAGTTCCTTGAGAAGAACTGCCAGAGGCAGCGCTCCTGCACATATCCGAACAGTTGATCTATTTTCGCGGTGGTCATTCTGCGGCCTCCAAAAAGACGGGAGCTTTGGTCTTGCCGCTCAAGTCCTTCGCGGCGAGTTTCAGAAGCGGGTTGTGCACGGCGTTGTACATGTCGCGCGCGAGGTTCACGAAGCCCTCGAAGCCCATGTACGGCCCATTGTGGTAGCCGTGGCCGTTGACGTAGGGGATGTGCAGCTTCTTCACGAGTTCACCGACGCGGGGGCCGGTAAAGATCACGTCGGGCTTTACGAGTTCGATGATCTCGAAGAATTCAAGCTCGTTGCCGTCGTCGATGTAGTAGGTGCCAGTCTGGCCGCGCGCGATCACCTTCTCGAAGTCTTCCTGGTGGCCGAACTTCGAGGACATCGCCACGACCTGCACGCCAAGATCGTCCTCGACCGCCTTGGTCCAGTGCCAAAGGCGCGGGCCGCCGGTCCAGATGGCCATTTTCTTGCCCTTCAGCCGCTCCTTGTACCAATCGAGCTGCGGTTTCCACTTCGCGTATTCGTCCGCGATCAGTTCCTCGCCCTTCTCCTCAATGCCGAAGAAGGCGCAGATCTTGCGGACGCCCTCGGCCATGTAGTTGAAGCCCCAGGAGTTGATGTCGAGCCGCGGGATGCCGTATTGCTTCTTGAGTTCGTTGGCGATGTAGCCGGCTGAGCGGGCGCAGTTCACGACGTTGAGTCCGGCCTTGTGCATGCCGCGCAGATCGTCGTAGGTGGCGTTGCCGGTGAAGTGCGCGATCACCTGGATGCCGAGCCGGTCCCAATATTTCTGCAGGAGCTGGGTGTCGCCCTGGATGTTGTAGTCCCCGATGAAGTTCATCGTGTAGGGGCTTTTGATCTCGGGCTCGACGCCGCCGACCTTCTCGTTGATCCAGTTGATGTTGAGCACGTGGTGCCCTTTGGACTGCGAGACGCCGGAGAAGCCCGGGCATTCCACGCAGAAAATATCCACGTCCGGCCGCTCGCCCATCACCTTCTTGGCCACGGCCTTGATGTCGTCGCCGATGAGCGCTGTGGGGCAAGTGGTGTAGACGAACATGCGCTTGATATGCGGCATCTCGTCGAAGGCTTCGTTGATGGACTTTTCGAGCCGCTTGTCGCCGCCGAAGACGATGTGGCTTTCCTTCATGTCCGTCGACCAGACGTACTTCATGTTGAAGTGGCCGTTGTCGGTCGGGTAGCGCTTGGTATGCCAGGTGTCGTAGGCGCAGCCGATGGGGCCGTGGATCATCTGGATGGTGTCTTTGAGCACGCCGCCGATTACGAGCTTGGCGCCGCAGAATGCGCAGCCGCGCTCCGAGAGCGTGCCCGGTATCGTGGCCGCGTTGGAGACGGGGAGGAAGTCGCGCGTGTCCTCGCCGTCCACCTTCAAATAGATGTGCTTCTCGCGTTCAGGAATGTCCTTATCGCATTTCAGAAGTACCATGGGCATGGGTAGTGTATCCTTTGCCTATGCTAGGGCTCGGTGGAATGCGTCTGTCCGTTACCTGGAAAACGGAAGCTGCTGGACCCCCTTATCGCAGGAAGCGTGCCAAGTTTCGCGAAGGCGCGGAAAATCGCGGTATGTCGCGCATTTCTCCGGCGAAGGCCCGGTCTCCGGGGAAATCACGCGGGAAGGCGCTGTTCCGATTGGTACGATCTGGGGAGCGAAAGTTCGGGTCGGTGCATCGGTTTCTTTGGCGAAGGCTGGTCCCGAAGACCCGCGAAATACGCTTGGGGCTAGGTGTTCCAAACGGTGCGATTTGCGGTTCGGGCATGCGACGAGGCTTAGGTAAGTGCCCTATTCATAAGGAAGCTCCCCTCACCCTGTCCCCCTCCCCCATGGGCCCCCATGGGAGAGGGGACGCCTTCTCAACGGCTGCGGCGGGACTCCCTCTTCCGGGGGGATGAGCTTCGTTCAGGGCGCCGCATCGCGACTTTTCCACCTCAAAGCAGTCTGGCACGGCGGTTGCTCTATATGCTCCCGAGCCAAGTATTGGAGACGACCACTCATGTATATGCAAACCCTCGAAGCTATGGCGGTGCACGCTCAGGCGGTGGGCATCCCCGCCCTGCGCGTGGCCGTGGCCACCCGGCGCGGCGAGCGCATCGACCTTCATTTTGGCGCGGCGGAAGAGTTTACGGTCTTCGACGTAACCGCCGAAGGGGCCACGCTGATAGAACGCCGCGATATCGCAAGCCACGCCCTGCCCGGCGATGAGACCGAGCGCGTCACGGTCTGCCGCATGCTCTCGGACTGCAAGGTGCTGCTCGTGGAGAAGGTGGGCGCGACGCCGCAGGAAATGCTGGCGCGGGTTGGCATCGAGGCCACGAACCTCTACGCGGGCAAGCCCATCGCCGAAGCGCTCGCCGAACTCTTCGCGGCCAAATGCGCGGCGCGCGCCGATGCCCCGCTCGATGCCTCAAGCTTCCGGCTCGCGCACGCCATGCTGCGCGTGGCCGACCTGGACCGCTCCATAGACTTCTACACGGGCCAACTCGGCATGCAGGTGCTTGAGCGGCGCGATCACAAGAAGAACCAGTTCAGCCAGGCCTATCTCGGTTACGGCGGCGGCTATTCGCACATGACGCTGGAACTGGTCATGAACTGGACCCGCGAGGAGCCTTATGCGCCGGGCGAATCCTTCGGGCACATCGCCATACAGGTTTCGGGCATCGGCGCGCTTTGCGAACGGCTCGCGGCGGCCGGAACGCCAATGCCGCGCCCGCCCAGCAGCCAGCGCCACGGCAGCAACATCATCGCTTTCATCGAAGACCCGGACGGCCACCGCATCGAACTGATGCAGCCGCCAGCGGCCTTGCCGGATGCCGAAGCCTCCGCCCCTCAGCTTTAGGAGAACCCAATGTCCGTTGAATCCGCCGTGGCCTACATCGCGCGCATGCGCGACGACAAGGAATTCCACCAAGCCGTGAACGCGCTTAGCGAAGACGAAGAGGCCAGCTGGGCCTTCGTCAAGGAAAGCGGCTACGAGTTTACGATGTCCGAGTTCAAGGAGGCGCAGGACGCCGTCTACCAGGAGCGCGGATTAACACCCATGTAGCGCGTCCGGGCTGCGGTTCGCGGGCGCCCTGCGCGCGCCCTCCGCCAACCATTGCCTATTTGTTGTAGGTCAGCACGGCGTTGCGCTTGGCCTCGAAGAAATCCGCCATGCCCTGCGCTGAGGCCGCATCGAGCGCTATGCCGTATTTTCCGGCGGCGGCTATCAGCTGACTGCCGCTCATGGCTTGCAGGGAACTCGCCGCCGCCGTGGCCATTCCCGCCACACGTGTCTTAATGCCCTCATCGCCAGAGCCGGCAAGCCATCGTTCGCGGATGGCCCCAGGCACGTAAGCCTCGCCGATATCGAAGCGGAACCCAGCATCGTGCACAGCTATCGCCGCCGCCGTGGCGATATCGCCCAGGATCAGCGCGTATTGCGTCTTGGCCTCAAGCACACTCATGCGGCCTTTCCTTCCTCGCCCTTGCGAAACGCCTTGTAGTTGAGCTTATGCCTTTCCATCCTGAGCCCCAGGATACGGCGCGTTAGCCCGAGTTCCTTGGCAGCCTCCGTCATATTGCCTTGATGGCTCTTGAGTGCTTCCACGATCATTTCGTATTCGACCGCCTCCATCTTGGCCTCAAGCGTGCAGCCGAAGGCCGTGCCGGTTTCCGCCGGCGTCTGAAGCGATGGCGGCAGATTGTAGCCGTGGATCACGCCATCCTCGGCCAGGATCACCGAGCGCTCGATCACGTTTTCAAGTTCGCGCACATTGCCCGGCCAATGGTAGGCCATCAGCATGTTGAGCGCCGGCGTCGAGATGCGCTTCACATCCTTGCCGGTCTCGGTCGCGAACTGCTCCACGAAGTAGTCCGCGAGCAGGATGATGTCGCTGCTCCGGTCTCTTAGTGGCGGGATGGTTATCGGGAACACGTAGAGCCGGTAATACAGATCTTCGCGAAACGTGCCCTTTTGCGTCATCTCGATAAGATCGCGGTTCGTCGCCGCGATAATCCGCAGGTCAACCTTCACGGGTCGCGAGCCCCCCACGCGTTCGAAGGTCTTCTCCTGCAACACCCGGAGCAGCTTCGCCTGCATCGGCAGGCTCAATTCGCCCACCTCGTCGAGGAAGATCGTGCCGCCATCCGCCAGTTCGAAGCGGCCCTTGCGCATGGCGGTGGCGCCCGTGAACGAGCCCTTCTCGTGGCCGAACAGTTCGCTTTCCACGATGCTTTCCGGCAGCGCCGCGCAGTTGAATTTGATGAACGGCCCATCAGCGCTGGCGCCATTATAATGGATCGCGTTGGCGACAAGCTCCTTGCCCACGCCGCTCTCGCCAAGGATCAGGACCGTCGCCTTTGTGCCCGCCACCTTGCCGATCAGTTCGTAGGCCTCTTTCATGGGCTTGGAATTGCCAATGATGTTGGTGGGCTTGAACCGCTGCTTTCAGGGCATTGGAAAGCCGCCGGTTCTCGTTCTCAAGCCGCACCTTGTCTATGTTCTCCTGCAAGTACAGCTCGGCGGCTGGCGCGATCATCTGGGCGATGGTCGAGAGCAATTCCACGTCCTGCTTTAGGAGCCGGCGGTTCATGTACACGCGCTCGGCGCCGATTGTGCCCAGCACCTTCTTGCCATGCGTGATCGGCACGCAGAAAAACGAAGCGTTCTTGCTGGCATCGCCCTGGTAGCCTGGATGGTCGCGCAGGCGGGGCACGATGAGGGGTTTTCCTCCCTCCACAACCTTGCCGGTGATGCCTTCGCCGGGCGTATATATGCCGCGTGCCTTCTGCTCTTCGGTAAGCCCGAAGCTTTCATGAATGAAGATCGTCTCGGATTCCCGGTCGTAGAGCGTGACCGTGCCGCGCACGATTTTGAGCCGTTCCTGCATCACCTTCAACATGACCGCGAGCGACTTCGCGAGATCCTCGCTTTCGGTGATGATTTGGCTGATCTGGAACAAAATTGGCAGAACATTGACACGGCATTCGCCTGTGAAGCAGTGGGTGAAGTCGTCCCCGAAATCGTCGATATCGACGGCAACCGTGCGGTCCATGTACATGCGGATGTGCCTCTGCGTGCTGTTCATCGCCCCGGCGGCGCCGGAACGTACATCCGGGAACGAAACGATCTGCCTCCGTCCTCCGGCGTACGAAATCTCCTTATGCAAGCATCTTGCCAAAGCTATATTTGTTTGGGAATAGCTGGACCTTCTACGCTATATTCGTATGGGAATAGCGTTGGCCCGCCTTTTGCTGACGGCAAGGCATGGACATAACCGCGAGGAGCTTCCATGCCTGCTTCCGTTCCGTATTCCGAAGCGGTTTCTGCCTGCAAAATATGCACGATCCGGCTGGAGGAGCTTTGCTACGCCCGCGCCTGGTGGTTCCGCGCTTTCCGGGAGGTGCTTGCCACGGGCATCCGCCTGTTCGCCATAGCGTTATGGATTGGGACCGGTAATGCCAAGCCGCGCTCGAAAGCCTGCCGGCGCTGCCTCAGGTTCCGCAAGAACGCGCTCAAGCTACGCTCGCCGCTCTTCAACTGGCTGGATGGCTATCTGAATCCGCTGTTCAACCGCATGCGCGATTCCTTGCTGACGCCGGAAGAGTTGGATAAGGCCCGCGCGCTGGCGCGTTCGCGCGCCGATCCAGACTTCGTAGAACTGGCACATGGCACGCCCCTTGCTGTATACCTACAGATACAGGAGTAAACGCGATGAAACATGAGGATGTCCTCGCGCTGCTGAACGAGCCGGCCTGCGCTCACAATAACAAATCGAAGTCCGGATGCGCGAGGCCGCAGCCGGGCTCGACGCAGGGCGGTTGCTGTTTCGATGGCGCGCGCAACGCGCTGCTCCCCATCGCGGATGCGGCCCATATCGTGCATGGACCCATAGGTTGCGCGGGCTCGTCCTGGGACAATCGCGGCACACGCTCCAGCGGCTCGGAGACTTACCGCATCGGCATGACGACCGACCTTTCCGACATGGATGTAATCCTGGGGCGGGGCGAAAAGCGTCTCTATCAGTCGATCCGGCAGGCGGTCGACACCTACAGCCCCGCCGCGGTGTTCGTCTACAACACCTGCGTGCCCGGCATGCAGGGCGACGATATCGAAGCCGTCGCGAAGGCCGCCTCGGCGAAATTTGGCGTGCCCGTGGTGCCCGTGGATTGCGCGGGTTTCTACGGCAACAAGAACCTCGGCAACCGCATCGCGGGCGATGTCATCTACAAACACGTCATCGGCACCCGCGAGCCGGACCCGGTGCCAGCTGGCGCAGTCCGGCCTGGCATCCGAACCCACGATATCAATCTCATCGGCGAATGGAACGTCGGCGGCGAGTTCTGGAACGTGGCCCCGCTATTCGACGAGCTGGGCCTGCAAATCCTCTGCACCTTCTCGGGCGACTCCCGCTTCCGCGAGGTGCAGACCATGCACCGCGCCAAGGCCAGCATGGTGGTCTGCTCCAAGGCCATGCTGCACGTCGCGCGCAAGCTAAAAGACGATCACGGCATCCCGTTCTTCGAGGGCAGCTTCTACGGCGTTGCGGACACCAGCCAAGCCTTCCACGATTTCGCGCGGCTGCTCGGCGATCCAGAGCTGACCGCGCGAACAGAAGCGCTCATCGCCCGCGAGGAAGGAAAAGTCGAGGCTGAGCTGATCCCTCTTCGCAAGCGCCTTGCGGGCAAACGCGTGCTGATCTTCACCGGCGGCTACAAGTCCTGGTCCGTGGTTTCGGCGATGCAGGACCTTGGCATGGTGGTGGTAGCCACTGGCACGGAGAAGTCCACCGAAGAAGACAAGGCCCGCGTCCAAGCGCTCATGGGGCCGGACGCGCTGATGATCTCCGATAACGACCAGACAGCGCTCATTAAGACCTTCTACGAGAAGAATGCCGATATCCTGATCGCTGGCGACCGCTACATCTATCCCACGCTCAAATCGCGCATTCCGTTTCTCGACATCGACCACGTCCGCCGCATCGGCTATGCGGGCTATGACGGGCTGATCGAATTGGCCCGGAACCTCGACCGCGCCGTGTATTCGCCGGTGTGGGAAGCCGTTCGCAAGCCGCCCGCCTGGGCGCGGGCCGCGTGAGGCGCGCCAATGGCTGAAATCGTTCTCCCTTCCAAGGCGCTTACCGTAAACCCGCTGAAGGCCAGCCAGCCGATAGGCGCCTCGCTTGCGTTCCTGGGGCTCGCCGATGCGATGCCGCTTGAACACGGCGCGCGCGGCTGCACGTCGTTCAATAAGCTGTTCTTCATGCGCCATTTTCACGAGCCCATCGCGCTCCAGACCACGGCTATGGAGCAGCTGACCACTGTTCTCGGCGCGGACGGCAATGTGGTGGAAGCGCTCGCCACCATCTGCGGCAAGAACCGGCCCTCGGTTATCGGGCTGATCACAACGGGTCTTTCCGAAGCCCAGGGGGCCGATATTCCGCCGACGATTGCCGCGTTCCGGAGGGCTTATCCGCAATATGCCGGCGTTGCGATCATCCCGGTGAGCGCCACCGACACGCTTGGCAATCTTGAGACGGGCTTTGCCCTGGCCCTTGAGGCCATCATCGCAGGCCAGGTGCCGGCGGACCTCGGGAAAGCGCGGCGCCAAGGCGCTGTCAACGTACTCACCTCCGCAATGCTGACGACCGGCGATATCGAGGCAATCAAGGATTGGATCGCCGCTTTCGGTCTCACGCCCATCGTTTTGCCGGACATCGCGGACTTGCTCGATGGGCACCTGATCGATGCCGGCTTCTCAACGCTTACATATGGCGGAACGCCCTGCGGCGGCATCGCGGATATGGGAAGCAGCGTTGCTACACTCGCGATTGGCCGTTCCATAGGCCGCGCGTCCGATTTGCTGGCCGCGCGCACGGGCGTTCCCGATTACCGGTTTCCAAGCCTTATGGGGCTCAGGGAGTGCGATGCGTTCACCGCGGCGCTTGCAGAAATCGCCGGAACCGAAGTACCGGCCTCGATCCAGCGCAAGCGCGCGCAACTCGAAGACGCGATGGTGGACTGCCAGTTCCAGTTTGGCGGCGCCCGCGTTGCCGTTGCCGCCGATCCGGATCTGCTTGCGGCAATCGCGGGCTTCTTCACTTCGCTGGGCGCGGAGGTGGTCGCGGCGGTCGCGTCGGCACGCGCCGATCACCTGTCGCGAATTGCCCATCGAAAGTGTGGTCATCGGCGATCTTGAGGACTTCGAGTGGCTAGCCCGCGAGCAAGGGGCTGAGCTGATCGTCACCAACTCCCACGGCGCGGAAATCGCCTCGCGGCTCGGCGCGGCGTTCCTGCGCGCGGGCTTCCCAGTCTACGACTCTTACGGAGCCCACACTCGAAGCTGGTCCGGCTACGGCGGTGGCCGCCAGACCCTGTTCGATATCGCCAACCTGCTCGCGGGGCATTACCGCGAACTCACGCCTTACCGTTCCCGCTACTGGCAAGGGACGCCGCGAGAACTTGAAACCCGGAGGTCCGGCTCATGCTGAGAATAGCGTTCGCTTCCACCGACCGCGTTCATGTCGACATGCATTTCGGCGGCGCGGAAAGCCTCGTGATCTTCGACGTGGCGCCGGGCCGCGCCGATCTTGTGGATCACTCCGCCTTCGCCAAGGCCGAGCAGGCCGGAAGCGACGCCCGCGCCGGTCTTAGCGGCACGGTCAAGGACAAGGTGATCCCCAAGCTCGATTTCGTGAAGGAATGCGCCGCCGTCTACGCCGCCTCCATCGGCGCCAACTCGATCCGCCGGCTGATGGCGCAGGGCGTGCAGCCCATCATTGTCGAGCCCGGCCACGAAATTCTCGATCTCCTGAACGAGGTCAGCCTGGCGCTCGTCTATGGAGGCCTCGCCTGGGTGGATCGCGCCAAGACCAAGGCGGAGCAGGCGCCGGAGCCGGAGCCGTCCGCGTCCAAGGCCATCGAAGAAAGCCATCGCCTGATAAGCGATGCCAGCGAGTTGGAGTGAGAGACCATGAAGCTTGCTGTTTCCAACCTCATTCTTCCCGCCTTCAAGCACCACGATTTGCTCCCGGCGCTGCCTGAACTCGGCATCGGCGGCTTGGAAGTGGCGCCCGCTCATACGTGGCTCGACCCCTGGGATGGCGTTCCATCCGCGGAGGTCAGGACCTACCGGAAGGCCGCGACCGCCGCGGGACTGAAGATTGCTGGCATGCATTGCTTGCTGTCCGGCCGGCCCGATCTGGGCCTGTTCGACCTGCCCGGCATGGGCGGCCGCACCATCAATTATCTCACCCAGCTCTCCGCCATCTGCCGCGACCTTGGCGGCAAGACGCTGATCCTCGGCCCCAGATGGCGCAAGCGCCTGACCGAAAGGCTCGCGTGGGTGCAAGGCCGGGCGTTTCTCGAACTCTTGCTCCAGCGCATCGAGACGCACGGCACCGTGCTGTGCTTCGGCCAGCTAGGGCCGGGCGAAGGCGATTTCTGTGCAACCGCGCGCGAATGCTACATGCTCGTCAACGCAATCGACCACCCGGCTTTCGGGCTGCACTTGAGCGCGGCGGGGCTCGCGGCAAATGGCGAAACCGGACACGCCCCCTTCGCGGCCGTGCGCGGGCGGCTCGAACATTTCCATGCCGACGAGCCGGACTTCGCCCCGCCCGGCAGCACCGGCAAGATCGACCATGCTGACGTGCGCCGTCATCTCGCGGCCATCAGCTACACCGGCTGGGTATCGCTGGTTCATCGCAACCGCCCCGGCCACAACTTGTTCGCGGCCTTGACCCATGCGGGCAGCTTCGCCGCCGAACGGTATCTCGCGGCGAACCTGCACTGATGCCGCGGGCGCCGGATTCGCTTTGGCGCGCACCGCAAAAAGCTGTATCCTTATCGATATAGTAATCAGAGGGCCGCTTCGCAGGCTGGACCCAATCCCGCCCGCGTATTTCCTGGAACCAAAGCGTTCAGCCCTTGTGCGAGGGTATGCCCGTGAATGGACTTGAATCTCGCGAGACGGCTGCACCGGCAATGCTCTCAAGCCCGGCGGCACCGCGCATCGTGGCCATCCAGGGCGCCTCGCGGCACCTCATCCAGGCGCTGCTCTCTCACCTCGCCACCACCTGGGCCGGAAGCGGGCTGAGGATCGCCGGCAACGTCGAGGAATTCATATACGAGCCGGGAGGCGAACGGGAAACCGTGGTGCTTCGTGACCTGCGGACGGGAACCCGTTTTCCGATCAAGCAGAATCTCGGCTCCGGCTCCACGTCCTGCGCGCTCGATGCTGGGGGGCTGGCCAACGCCTGCGCCGCAATCGAAGCGGCCATCGAGGACGGTTGCGATCTTGCGATCATCAGCAAGTTCGGGAAACAGGAGGCCGAACGCAGCGGGCTATCGGGCGCGTTTCATGCGGCAATCGCGGCGGGTGTTCCAGTTGTCACCTCGGTGGCTCCTTCGGTCGCCGAAGCCTGGAATGCATTCGCAAGCCCTTTGGCGATTTATGCCGACGCGGATTTCGAGGCGATTGAAGACTGGCGGCGGACGCTGAAACGGGACGTGGTGGATTCGATGCCAGGAGTTCGGGAAGCGGCGGCGCTGGAGACCAGTTTATTAATCTCGCTTTGAGAGGAAAGCTTCTTGGGTGCGCTAACGAGGGGCGCGGTATCTTATCGCTGCTCCAAAGAAAAGGCGTGCAGTGGGCCAAATGCAGAACAAAGAGCTGGCGGTAGACCCATAACTGTGTGGCGTTTTGGTTGCACTCAATAATGGGGATATGCCTCCGTAGGGCGTTCTCGAAACGGCCTTGGCAAGAACGATGCTGCCCGCAGCCGGCACACGTTGAAGCTTCAGATCTGCCCGCCTCCAGCATACTCAAACCTTCCCTTCTCTTGCCACGGTGCCGGTTCGCTCGCTTGCTTCCAAAGCGGGCTGGCAAGGGCGCGGCTTACTTGTTCGAGCAGCGTCAAGGCCCCCTCGTAACCGCAAAGGGCATGGCTGCGTTCATGATTGATTTCCAGCCAGGAAATGCGTGCCCGGCGTGCGGAAAAAAGGACGCCACCGCCGCCCAGCACGATGTCCACCTGGCCCGAACGGAGGAGCGGGTCCAATTCGTCGCTGCCCCATTTGTGGATCATCCGCGTCTCATCTCCGAGCACGCTGGCTAGCCTTCGCCGGTCGCTGTCCGATATCTTTGTGATCGACACGCCAACGGCTTCCATTCCGGCGTCGAGTAATGTGGTGGCCACGGACCATGATTTCGCTCCGCCGCACAGAAGTAAGAACCGCTTGCCGATAAGGATGGAGCGGTAACGCCCGAGCGGTCGCGCAATCGCCGCTTCCTGTTCGCGGATCAATTCGCTGGCCCGCTTCGGCAGGTCCGATGGAGCACCCCGGCTAGCCAGCAGCGAAGCCAGCCGGCGCAGTAGGTCCGAGGTATTGGCGGCGCCATAAAAACTGCCGGGCGCTCGCTGAGAAATCGCCGACATCCGCGTATAAAAGTAACTATATAGTCACCAGCCTGGGATTGAACATAGACTGGAATGGTCAGATAGCTTCCGTCGGACGTTCGTCGCGACGGGCCACTTCCGGAAGTTTCTCGGCATCGAACCCTGTCATTGGTTGCGTCTAAGTGGAACCCAATCCAGAACAATTGGCACTAACCTTGCTTCGCCACAGCGGCAAGGACGAGCGCCATCGAGGCTCCTACAAGACGCTCCCCAACAATGTCGTCGCCTTCGATGCGGAAGGACGGGGAATCGGCGTCGTATTCGAGACCACGACGCCGTTCGATACGCCGCGTGAAATGGAAGCGCTCATCGCCTGGACTCGCAAGGCGATCGAGGAAGAAGCGCTGCATCCGCTTCTGATCACCGCCGTCTTCGTGGTGGCGTTTCTGGCAATCCACCCTTTTCAGGACGGAAACGGGCGGCTGTCGCGCGTGCTCACCACACTCATGCTCCTGCGCGCGGGGTATGCCTATGTGCCCTATGCCTCGCTGGAGCGGGTGATCGAGGAAAACAAGGATCTCTATTATAAGGCCCTGCGGCGCACACAGACCACGCTCAAGAGCGATGCGCCCGATTGGGAACCGTGGGCCGGGTTCTTCCTGCGCTGCCTCAAGAAGCAAAAGGACAGTCTTGCTCAACGCCCCAGTGCTAGAGAACTGTCATGGCGACTCATGGTAAGAATCTTTGTGTCGAAGTTTATGAAGGGGGCGCGGTATGGAGGACAGCGAAGAGCCAAGGCAGGGCTGGGAAGGAAACGCTTTTAATTGGGGGTTCACCCCATGCAAAAGCGATGAGCCTCTCGAACGGATCGCTTGGGCGCTTGAATATATTGCCTTCCACCTGGGAGGACTGAGCGCGAGCGCAGCAAGAATGGCGCCCGCTCCGAAAGATCCTTGGGCACTCCCCGATTGATCCATACCTTCCCTATGGTGAATTCGCGCGAATTGCCTCCCTGCGCCCGCCCCATAGGCCGCACATCCGCGGGTGGCGCTGCAGAATCTTTTTGGCATCGCAGCGAATGCCGCTGCAATAGCAACGGTTTGTTAGCCGCGATTTGAGACAAATCGCGTGAACGCCCCGGACAAGCGGGGCATCCAGCAAGGGCTACCCGGATGAGAACCATCGTTTGCATCGCCGTTGGCTTCCTGGCCACGGCCGGCTTCGGAAGTGCAACACACGCGCAGAGCGCATCTCAGGCATCGGCAAAGCCGGCAGTGCAACAGGCCGCAAAGCCAGCCGCTAAAGCCGCCAAGGTCCGCCATCATCGGGCATCCAGCGACTTCGGCAACTGGTGCGCCTATAATTGCTACGCCGCCCCGCGCCGGCAGCCCAGCCGCGGCACGGACTATTACGCCTATGACGAGGATTTGCCCGCCCGCCACTACGGCTTCGACTGGGAAGCGAGCCCTGTGGAAAATTTAGACGCTTTCGTTTATGGCTTTACGGGAGAGCCCGCCATGAGGCTCTTCGAGCGCGTTTACTAAGGGTAGCATTTGCGGCAATTGGCGCTTCGACTTTGCTGCGGTTTGCGTTATGTCAACGGCAGCGCAACGTAAGGCGTCCGTATCATGACCTCACTCGCCGATACCGCTTCCGCAGGGCTCAGCCGCAACGGCGCCCCAGCATCCAAGCTCACCGCCGTCCGCATATGGCTCGTCATTATCGCAGCCTTCGTCCTCGCCATGGTCGTCGTTGGCGGGGCCACGCGGCTCACGGGCTCCGGCCTTTCGATCACCGAATGGAAGCCCATCATGGGCGCGCTGCCGCCGATGAGCGAGACCGCCTGGCAGGATGCCTTCGAGAAATACAAGCAGATCCCGCAATACGAGGCGGTGAACAAGGGCTTCAGCCTCGAAGGCTTCAAGGCGATATTCTGGTGGGAATGGTCGCACCGGCTCCTGGGCCGCCTCGTGGGCTTCGTATTCCTGCTGCCATTCGCCTATTTCCTGGCGCGGCGCACCATCCCGAAACCCTTTATTTCGAAGGTCTTCGCACTGTTCGTCCTGGGCGGGGCGCAAGGGGGGCTCGGCTGGTTCATGGTGTCGAGCGGCCTCGTTGGCACCGGCCGCATCGCCGTAAGCCAGTACCGGCTCGCCGCACATCTGGCTCTTGCCACCGTCATCGCGGCTTATGCCTTCTGGCTTGCGCTCACGATCCGCGAGGGGCTCAAGGAAAAGGCCTGCGCCGAAGACGCATCCTATTCGGTAAAGCTGGCGGCCGTAATCCTTGGCGGACTGGTCTATCTGCAAATCATCGCTGGCGCGTTCGTGGCCGGGCTCAAGGGCGGCTTGGCGTCGAACACCTGGCCGCTGATGAACGGCGAGATCGTTCCCGCAGGCATGGATCAGTACTCGCCCTTGTGGATGAACCTGTTCGAGAATCCGCTCACGGCACAGTTCGTCCACCGGCTCATCGCTTACGCCCTCGCGCTGTACGCCGTTATCTTCGCCTTAGCGGTGTGGCAAAGGCCATCGCTGCGGGGGCCTGCCATCGCGATTATCGCCGCGACGCTTCTGCAAATAACGCTGGGCGTACTGACGATCCTTTACGGCGTGCCGCTCGGCTACGCACTGCTCCATCAGGGCAACTCGATGATCGTGCTCGCGGCGGCACTATGGGCGATCCAGCGCGCCGTGGCGCCGGGAGGGATGCGGTAGGGCGCATTCAACGAAGCCCGGGGCGCGGAAATTGCGAAGCAGCCCGGAGCCCGTGTTTGCAGTCTCCTCCGGTGAATACACATAAGTGGCGAACATCCCCCTGAAATAATTCGGGATCGGAGGAGCGGCTAGAAATTAGCAAAATGCGCAGATTCAGCGGTGGACGCTGTTAATGGGAAATAACCTGTCCGCGGGGCGTTCCGTATGGTCCGGTATCACCCTGCCGTAGCACCAAGCAGGCGCACAGCCGGGCCACCGCGATGCCACTCGATCACGTTCAGGCAGCCGGGCCGCTGGCAGAGGTGGAACAGATTGCTGAGCGGCATGCCAAGCACATGGCAGAGGATGACGCGGTTGACCCCGGCGTGCGCCGCGATGGCCACGGTGCCCGGTCCGCTTGCCTCGATGGCGCTCTGCCAGAAGCGCAGCACGCGGCGCTCGAGGTCCGCGAAGCTCTCGCCGCCTGACGGACGGAAATTTTCGATGTCGCGCCTGCGCTGTTCATATTCCGTAGACTGACGTTCTGCCACCTCGCGCCGGGGAAGCCCTTCCCAGGCGCCCAGATCGATCTCGCGCAGCTCCGGCTGGACGTGAACCGGGATCGCCCGCCCCTCCGCCAGAAGTTCCGCTGTCCGCCGCGACCGGCCGAGATCGCTGCAATAGACGGCATCGAGCGGCATGCGCTGAACCCGCCGCGCGAGCAGGCGGATTTCGCCTTCCCCGTCCTCGCTCATCGGCAGGTCGGTCTGGCCGATGAAGCGATGCGCGGTATCGTCCCCAGCGATTTCGCCATGGCGGATCAGCAGCACCGTGCGCATCGCGCTTCCTCCTATATCAGTAGCCGCCGCTTCCCTCCGTGCCGGAACACAATGGCGTCGGCAAAGGTTGCCTCAACCCTGAGTGCTCCCTTCCGGATCGCCTCGCCTATAACCGGCGCGCTCTCTAGGCTCGCATAGATCGCATCGAGCACGGCTGGCGAACACATCGTAACCGGCGTCGCAATCGAAAGCCTGAGCCGCGCGGGTTCGCCCCTTTGCAACGCGGCGGTGAAATCGGTAACGCCCTCGACGGCGAAAAGCGCCTCGTCGAGCAGCGGCAGCGTCAACGTCAACTCTCCGTCCCCTGGCAGCGCGACGCCCGCGCCCGCCCGCCCCGCGAAGGACGCAAACCGCCGAAGCACGGAACCGCATAGACATGGCTCGCAGGTCAGGCGGACCAGATCCCCCGTGCGGTAGCGCAACAGCGGCACGCCCCGCCTGCGCAGCGTGGTCACAACCGCTTCGCCCAGCGTGCCCAGTGGCACAGGCTTGCCCCTATCGGGATCGATTACCTCGACCAAAAGCTCGTTCTCGCGCAGATGGCATCCGGCGTGCTGGGCGCAATCGACCGCACCTCCGAAACCGGTTTCGGTCATGCCCCAATGCTCGAAAATCTCCGCTCCGCAGGCTTGCGTAATCGCGTGTGCTAGGCTTTTCGCTACGTAGTCGGAGCTCAATAGCATCGCGCGCAAGCGTAGCGGCTCGCCGCCATCGCTTATGGCGAGGCGGGCCGCGGCAAGGAGCGGCACAGGCGGACCGGCAACTATATCGGGCTTTTCCGCCCTCAACCATGCAACCATCGCAACAGGGCCGGAGGAGATAGGCGCCAGCAATGGCGTTGCGCCAAGACGGCTGAGTGCTGCCGTGAGACCGTCGCTGATGCCACCAGGCTGGCCGGCTGGAAAGGCTATAGCTGCGCGGTCGCCGGGGCGTGTCAGCATGGCCATGCCGTGATGGAAGAAATCGACGGTGGCTTCCACGTCCCCGGCCGTAAAGTGCAGCCGTTTCGGCCGGCCGCCCGTACCGGAGGTGTCGAGCGTCACCGCCCGCGTAATGCCGCTTTGCGACAAGGCCAGGAGCGGCGGATCGTTGCGGGCAAGATCGGCCTGCGTTGTGAGTGGAAGACGCGCCAAGTCTTCAAGCGAGCGGATTTCCTTATCCGGCCAATCGTGCCTGGAGCGGTAGAATGGGCTTTCGGCGCGGGCATAGGCAACGCTGTCGCGCAGGCGCTCAAGCTGCCAGGCATCGAGATCCCGCCTGGTCAGCGGCGAGGGAATGCCTGCCCGTTCTGCTACCCAGGCGTCCAGTGTTGGCCCGGTCATGTCTCCTCACCACGGCTGGCACTTTGGGGCCGGTAGAGGGCGCGGCCGGCAGCGTCCGTAAGATTATAGGCGCAGAAGGGAATTACCCGCCGGTCCGGCGCCACGATATGGATATGGCATTGGCGCAGGCGGTCGAGGTCCAGTGTCCAGGCATCCTGGAAGGCCATGCCCGAGAGGCCCAGCGTGCGCGTTCTTCCCGCGAGGAAGGCGTCGAACGCATCGAGCCCCGGCGCCTCTTCGCCGGCGTCCGGGCGCGTCCATTGGCCTGCCACGTAGCGGCGGGCGCGGGCAACCTCCTGGCTCGGCTTGGCGGAACCGCAACATGAAGGCGCCTCTTGCTTGGCGGGGACGCCGCAGCAGGAGCGCGGTTCTTCTTCGGCCGCACCTAGCAAGCGGCCATCGGCTCCGATTTCAAAGCGCCCGCTGAAGGAGCAATAGGGGTTCTCGGCGGAGCCTGGGTGGAAATCGGCGGGCCGTATTGTCCCGCCGCTGTGGGCGATCAGCGCCTCCATGACCTCGGGCAGCGTGATGCGGGAAGCGTCGTCCGGCGGCGTCAGGCAGCGCCCGAAATAGCTCACCGGCTGGAAGTGCACGGCGCGGACGGCGGGCGTTTCCTGGATCGCGAAGTCCACAATGGCGCCGATCTGGTCCGAATTGACGCCCGAAACGAGGGTGGGCGTCAGCACAACGCCGATGCCGGCAGCCCCGCAATTGCGGATGGCAGCCGTTTTCAGCCGCATGAGCTTGGCGCCGCGTAGGCGCTGGTAGACATCGTCGGAAACGCCGTCGAACTGCAGGAAAACGCAGTCGAGCCCTGCCTTGGCGAGTGCCGCGAGATAATCCAGTTCGCGTGCGATGCGCACGCCGTTAGTGTTCAGCTGCACGAACTCGAAACCGTGGGAACGGATGAGTGCTACGATTTCCGGGAGATCATCGCGCACCGTTGGCTCGCCGCCGGAAAGCTGGATGTGAACGCGCCCGCCTGCTTGCGCGAGCGTATCGAGCCAGCCGCCGATTTCGGCGTGGCTCGCATCCGCGCCTTGCCGGCCGGCCGAAGCATAGCACACCGGGCAAGCGAGATCGCAGCGCGAGGTCACTTCGAGCAGTACGCAGCAGCTTTGCTGCCGGTGGTCCGGGCAGAGGCCGCAATCGTGGGGACAGCCGCGCTTTACCTCCGTTGCGCACACGGGCGGGCTGGAAAACACGCGCGGGGCCTCACCCCAAAGCAGATAGGAGTCGAGACCGCGCCAGACTGGCGTCGAGGTGGTGCCGTGCTCCGGGCAGGTCTTTTTCAGGTAGACTGTCCCGCCTTCGGCTACGCGCTCGGCGGGGATCGTGGCAAGGCAGACCGGGCAAACGCTTTCGGTCAGGCCAAGATGCAGGTGGCGCTCACAGCAGGTCATAGGCGGGCTCCAGTTCCGGCTAGTGGCGCAGGCGCTGTTTGTGCATCAACCGCGCCAACCCGGGCTTCAATGGCGGCAAGGATCGCTTGCGCATCGGCGTACCGCATTTTTGCGCCTGCGAGCGCTCCGGGATCGTCCGCGAAGCGCTTGAATGCGGGGGCGAAACGCGTCTCAAGCGAGACCCGCGTCTCTCCCCGCACCAGCTTGTCGGCCAGATAAACCACGGCGCTTTCGTCGATGCTGCCGTCGAAAGCGATGGTCTGGTGGCGGGCAGCCACGTTAGCGACGGCAGGAAAGCCGAACTCGCGCACCAGTTCCGCGCCCGCTTCCGCGTGATCCGCCTGCCCCTTGGCGATGTCGTGCACGAGGGCTGCCGCCTGCACCAAATCCACGTCAATGGGCGCGCCTGTTTCTTGCAGCCGGCGTGCAAGGCAAACGGCAAGCGCGGCGACGGCACGGCAATGGGCGCGTGTAGGTTCCGGCGTTGCAGCCGCTTCGAGCATGGCTTCGCATTCGTCCGCATCGGGCGCGGTCCGGTGCGCAAGCGCCGTTGCGAGCCGGCGATAGTCTTCGGGGCAATCCATATCCAGCAGGCAACCCCGGTCGAAGACGGCAACCGCGTGCGCTTCGTACGCGTGCCGGGCGAGGATGGCGCGCAATCCGCCCTCTCCATCGCTGCCGAGGATTTCGCCGAAGAGCGCGCGGCCAACATAGGGTGGATGCCCGCGTTCGCCGCGGAAGACCGGGTGCACGATGGGGGTGCCTGCAGTGGCCGCGGCCCGCAAAACCCGGCCGATTGTGGAGGGGCGCACCAACGGCACGTCTACGGGCAACAGCAGGAACCCTTCGATAGCGGGAGGCAGCGATGCCACGCCCGCCTTGACGCTCGTGAACATTCCATCCGCAAAACTGGCGTTGTGTACGGGCGTAACTCTCAGCGCAGCAAGCTCCGGCGCCATCTGCTCTGCCTGGTAGCCCGTCACAACGTGGATGCGCTGGACCCCGGCCTCCCGCAGGCTCTGCACCACGTGGCCGAGAACGGTTCGCTTGCCGAAGGCCAGCAGCGGCTTAAACACGCCCATGCGTGAGGAGAAACCCGCAGCCAGCACAATCGCTGCTATGTTGTCCCTCCGATTGCTGCGGCCGTCCTGCGGCATGCCCTGTGTCTCCTGCTATGCTTCCATATGGCGCGCATCTCCCCTCATCCTGTCCTTCTCCCGCAAGCTCGCCTTGGCGAGCTTGCCTTCCAAGAATGTCTGCATTCGCAAGCGAATGCAGATGGGAGAAGGAACCCCCGAACTATCCGCAGCGAGAATTCTGGCGTCCTCTCCCATGGGGAGAGGGCAGGGTGAGGGGTTGTGCGGTCTGTTCAAGTCTCATCGCTCGGCAACAACGCAAGCTAATCGTCCTCCCACGCATCTCGCGCGGGCTCTGTCATGTCCACCTTGTGCTTTTCGAGGATCTCCTTGGCCTTGAGCCAGCAATCGAGGATGATCTCAGGGCAGCGCTGCTGCTTCAGGGCCGGATCGAAGTTGATGATCTTCTCGCAGTCGATTCCGCCATATTTCGTGGTCATTTCGCTCTCGAACCAGCCCGAGAATTCCTCGACCATGACGTCGAAGCGTGGGTGTTCGGGCTGTTTGTCATCGGTGCGGCCGCCGTAAAGCCCCAGAACGCAAGCGCCGCCCGTGAGCGAACCGCAGTTGAAGCCCTGGCCCATGCCAAGGGCAAGGCCGGCCATCGCGCGTGCCAGTTCGGGGTTGTCGCGGCCTTGCGCTTCGAGCGCCAGTTTCACGAGGATCTGGGCGCAGGTGTAACCATCGAGAAGCAGTTCGGCGATGCGGAAGGACTCATCGGCCATGGTTAGCCTCCTGTCTTAAGGTTTTCCGCCCGGCTTGTACGCGGCCATGAGGTAATAGCCGGGCATGGCCTCGCGAGCCGCGCTGGCGTCGAGCCCGCCGGCTGCCCCAGAGCGCATCCAGCGAACCGTACTTGAAGATGAATTGCGCGGCCCAAGGCTTCAGCACGCTCGACCGGTCCTCGAAGCCCTGGATATGGAACCCAGCAGCCACGGCGGCATGAAGAAGCGCGGCCTGCGTTTTGAGCTTGCCCTCATAACCGGCAGAGGCGGCGCGGGCATAAACGTCGCTTACCGCAAGCCGGCCGCCGCGCTTGAGCACGCGAAACCATTCGCCGAGCGCCTGCTGCTGATCGCTCATCGCCGAAAGGCTGCATTCGGACAGAATACCGTCGAGGCTCCCGCTCGCGAAGGGCAGCCGCGCGCCGTCCGCGACAATTAATTGGCTTGAGCTGGCGCCTGCGAGAGCCAGCAAATCGACGCCGATTGCGTTGATACCGCGCTCCTGCATAAGCCTTACGGAGGCTCCCAAACCGCAGCCGGCATCGGCTATCGTATCGCCTGAGCGGAAGCCCGCGACGGCAAGAAGCCGTTCGGTGAGGACAAGGCCGCCGGGGCGCAGCGGCGCGCCCTCGCTGTCGCGGATGAAGCCGCAGCCATAGAGCCCTTCGGGACGGTCCGCCTGCGCGCAGATCATTTGTCCTCCAATGCCTGCTCCACTTTCAGCATTTTGCCAAGCGCAAGCTCTTCGGAGATATAGACGAACCCGCAAGATGGGCAGCGCGGCAGTTCGACCGGGAAGCGCTGGCCCAGATAGGCTGCTTCGACCTTACCCATCTCCAGGGGCATGTTGCAGGTGGCGCAGATGAGGTCTGGTGCTGCAGGTGTGTTGGCCGGCCAGTCACAGCTTTGCCTCCACTTGCATGCGATGGCCATAAGCCCGGTAGACTACGATGCCCGCGGGCGTCACCTCGTATTCGGCCCAGCAGGTGAACTCGCCGATGCGATGCGTCGCAATCGAGTGGCCGGTTGCCTTGTCCTTCAGTTTTTTGCCTGTAGTTTCGGCCTCGGCGATAGTGCGCGCTACATCTTCGATAAGGATCAGCTTGCGTTCCATATCGGCGCGGACAGCCTCCGATACAATCAAATCGATTTCGGGCGCGGGTTCGCTCATCTGTTCTCCCCAAACCTCGCGCAGCAAACGCGCCTTGAGCCAGACCCGGTTGTCCCGGCGCTTGGAGTAGCCGGGATCGGGCCGCGCGGCCGGATCGCCGTCCTCAGGCGCGGGAAAGACGAGGTCCAGCAAATGAACCGAGCGCTTGCCGCGGCGGGCGAAATTGTCCCGGCACATCGCGCAATAGGTCAGGTAGTCATCTGCACTTTCGCCGATACGCCGGTCTACGATCTTATCCGCGACCTCGCGATTGGCAAAGGTGGCGAGGCCGCCAAAGCCGCAACAAGTGGTGAGTTCCGCGCCCGAGAGTTCGCGCACGGTTGCGCCGAGCCCTGCCGCGAGGCTCCGTACGGCCCCCTGTACCTCGACCGCATGGCGGCCGGTACATGGATCGTGGATGGCAAATGCGCCCGTGACTTGCGGCTTCACGCCATCGGGCCAGCCGGTTTGCGCGATCACAGGCCAAAGCGAGCGCACCTTCATCCCGGGGATAAAATCACCCAGCATCTTGAGGCAGGTGGAGCAGGCCGTGACAATCTCCGGGCGCCCGAGGTTCTCCCATTTCTCGCGTAATCCTGCCTGTACCTCATCATGCAGAGCACGGCGGCCGCTCCAATGCGCGGGCGCGCCGCAGCAGTCGACTCAGAAAGCCAACGCCGCCAGGGAGCTTGTCTCTCAAATGCGCGTAGATGCGCTCGACATGCCAAGGCGAGGAGGCGGAAAGTTGGCAGCCTGGGAAGAAGGCAACGGCACTGGTGGAATGCGCCGCTGGTGGCGGGCAAATGCCGCCGCGTCCGAGCGGCTGTGCGCCATGTCGCGCAGGGCGAATTCGTGATGGGAGGCGGGCATGTGGCCGGTTTCGACCATGTCCCGGCGCGCTTCGAGGCACACCTCGCCCATGCTGAGATCGTTGGGGCAGATCGTTTCGCAAAGGCCGCACAGCGTGCAGCTGTCGATCTGGCGGTTGGCCTTACGGTTTCCCAGAACGATGCTGATGTTGTTGTAGATGTCGCGCACGTAGCGCTTGGGATACGAGCCGTAGTGCTTGAGGTACTCGCAGGCCTTCACGCATTCCATACACCGGCAGGGGAAGCAGCGGGCGGCTTCAGTCCTCGCTTCGGATGGACTGAAGCCGCCATCCGCCGCGGCGGGCTCGATTGGGGGGAGAGGCGCGTGCGCGGCGGTGTTCACGAAAAGGCAGGAGGCGGCGCTCGTATCGCTGGCGCGGCTCGCGGTTAGCGAGGCGCCTTGCAAGAAGCGGTCGATGGAGGCGGCGGCCCGGCGGCCGTCATGGGCCGAGCCGATGGGCGAATAGGCCTCACCCGGCGCTCCATGGACACCGCCGCCGTATACTTTCGGGTTGCTCGTGACGCGGGTCTCTGGATCGATCTCGATGTGGCCGGTAGCGGTAAGGCTAAGCGTAGAGGAAAATGCGGGCGCCCGGTCCGGCCCCAGCGCAATCACTACGGCGTCATAGCCGCCCGTTAGCGTGTCCAGCCCCAGCGGGCCGCTGTCTCCAGCGATGCGTTCGCCGCAGCGGATCGTGACGCCAAGCTTTATCAGCGCGGCGAGGTCGGCTTTATCGCGGAGCTGGCAAGTGTGCGGCGTAGTCCCGGTGCAGCCGTTCGAGCGGGCGCGCGTTGGCTTCGAAGACCGTTACGGCGTAGCCTTTCATGGCCAGGTCGAACGCAGCGGTGAGCCCGCTAAGCCCGGCGCCAGCAATGGCGACCCGTTTGGGTTTGCGGCTGGTTTGAGGAGCGCGCCGGATGGAGGCATAGGCGTTTTCGACGCACGCCCTTTCGAGGGCGGCGATGCGGATGGCGCCGCCAGCTTCAGCGCGGCGGCAGTTCACTTCGCAAGGGTGATCGCAAATGCGGCCCAGAATGGCTGGGAAGGGGACGAAACGGGCGTATATGGTGCATGCCCCGGCGAAATCGCCTGCCTTCGCCTTCTCGAGCATGCCGCGAACGTCGAGGCGCAGCGGGCAGCTTGCCGCACAGGCCGGCGGCTGCTCCTCAATGCAGAGGGCTTCCCATTGTTTGACGCGCTGGCTGTCCATGTTTCGCGCTCCCGTGGGTGCAAACCTACCAGCGGTATCTCCCCTCACCCTGTCCCTCTCCCAGCAATCTTGCCTTGGCAAGATTGCCATCCAGCGTGGCCAAATCCGCAGGCGGATTTGGCGGGAGAGGGGACGCCCTCTCAACGGCTGCGAGCGAGTTCCCTCTCCCATGGGGAGAGGGCTAGGGTGAGGGGAGAGTCCCTCACCATTTAGCGCCAGAGCGGGTCATTCTTGAGACGGCCCGCTCCGGCGGTTATGCCAAATCAGGCATGTTCGGCAACCGGCGCCTTTTGGGCGTCGAGCTGCGTCTTGATGACTTCCGCCAGCGCCGGCACTTTGAAGATGCGGACGCCGCAAGCGTTGTAGATGGCGTTCAGGATCGCCGGATGAGGTGCGGTCAGCGGGGCCTCGCCGACGCCAGCCGCTCCGAACGGGCCGTCACCGCGCGGTGTTTCGAGATAGAGAATCTCCATATCGTCCGGAATGTCCTTCGGATACGGGATGCCGCAATCTCTGAGCGTGGTGTGCACTTCCAGGTCGTCGAAATCTTCGGTCAGGGCAAGGCCGACGCCTTGCGCAAGGCCGCCATAGATCTGGCCGTCCACCGTGGCGCGGTTGATGATGGTGCCGACGTCCACCGCGGTCGTGAACTTCACGACCTTGGCCTCGCCGGAGTCCATGTCCACCTCGACCTCGGGCATGAACACTTCGTACATGTAGACCGGGAACGGATTGCCTTGGCCCGTGTCGGCGCTGCACGCCGTGCAGGCCGCCGCAGCCCACTTGCCATCGTAGACGAGCGGGATGTTCTCTGCGATCATCTCGGCATAGGTCCGGTACATGCCGTTGGACTTCTTCATCGCGTTTACCAGCATCTCCGCCGCTACCCGGGTTGCGTTTCCGGAGAAGACGTTGGAGCGGCTGCCGCCAGCCGGACCGGAGTTCGGCAGGGTGGTGTCGTTCATCACGAGCTTGATGTCCGTGGGCTTGAAGCCCGCGTGGCGCAGTACCTCGTGTGCCATGGTCAGCGTGCCCAGATCGGCGCCCTGGCCGTGGTCTTCCCACGAGTTGTAGACGGTGACGCCTTCCGGGGTCAGCTCGACGCGGGCCTCGGAACCGTCGGGGCCATCCAGTCCGCAGCCATAGATGCCAAGTGCCAGGCCGACGCCGCGCTTCTTCTCCGGCGTGGACAGTTCTTTGCAGCGCTTCTTGGCCTCCAGATACTTCGGCCTCAGCATGTCGAACAGCTTGTTTAGGACAAGCACGTCTGGCTTCTGGCCGGTGGGCGTGGTCGAGTTTTCGTTATAGAGGTTCTTATAACGGAACTCGAACGGGTCCTCGCCTACCTTTTCCGCCAGCATATCGATGGCGATCTCGGAGGCCAGGAACGATTGCGGCGAACCGTAGGCCCGGAAGGCCGATCCCCACGCATGGTTCGTAGCGACGGTCCGGCCATGGCCCCGGATGTTCTCCAGGTGGTAGCCCGCGCCGATGAACTGCGCCTGACGGACTGTCAGGAGGTCGCCGAACTCCGAATACGGGCCGTGGTCGATCCACCAATCGGTTTCCATCGCGGTGAGCTTGCCCTTTTCGTCGCAAGCCAGCTTGATGTTGACGTTGCCGGGCGAGCGTTTGCCGGTGTAGGTGATGTTCTGGTACTGGTTATAGACCAGCGACACCGGTTTGCCGGTGGCCAGAGCCGCAACACCCAACAGTGCTTCCATGGTCGGCGAGAACTTGTAGCCGAAGGTGCCGCCCGTGGCGTTCTGGATCAGCCGCAGCTTGGCGGGTTCGACGCCCAAGCCTGGGCAGATCATGGCGTGATGCAGATGCACGCCGATGCTCTTCGACTGGATGGTGAGCACGCCATCGTCGTCGATGTAAGCAAGGCCGCAGTCGGGCTCCAGATGCAGGTGGGGCTGGCGGCTGCAGTAGGTCGTGATGTCGACCACGGCCTTGGCGTCCGCCATGAGCGGCTTGGTCTCAGCGCCCTTTACGACGCCTTGCTCGTAATAGGCATTCGGCGTGCCGGGATGGATTTCCATCGCGTCGGGAGCCAATGCTGCAAAGCCGGACATATAGGCCGGCAGGACATCCAGGTCGACCTTCACCTTTTCGGCCGCCGCGCGGGCATTCTCCACGGTGTCGGCAGCCACGATGGCAATGGCGTCGCCGAACTGGAAGACTTTATCTTTGCAGAGGATCGGACGGTCCCAGCCGTCGCCCTTGTTGGTCGGGAAGGTGATGAGGCCGGTGATGGCGTTCTTGCCCTTCACGTCCTTCCAGGTGATGACCTTGGCCACGCCCGGCATCTTTTCGGCTTCGGTGGCGTCGATGCCCTTGATGATCGCGTGGCTGACCTTGGCCTGTACGAGGGCCAGGCGCAGCGCGCCCGCAGGCATCTTGAGCGCGAGGTCGGCGCCGAAGTCCCATGTGCCGGTGACTTTGGCCAGGGCCGACGGGCGCGCATATTTCGTGCCGAGAATCGAGCCGTCAGCCTTCGGCGTAGCGAGCACCTGGGAAGCTGTCTTCTCGCCGCGCATCATCGCCGCCGCGTCCATTACGGCGTCGGTCAGCGGCTTGTAGCCGGTGCAGCGGCAGAGGTTGCGGTTGCGGTTGAACCAGCCGCGCACCTGCTCGCGCGTGGGCGACTTGTTGGTGTCGAGCAACGTCTTCGCGGACATGATGAAGCCGGGCGTGCAGACGCCGCATTGTGCGCCGCCATGCGCCATCCAGGCGATTTGCAGCGGATGCAGGTTGTCGGCCGTGCCGATGCCCTCGATGGTGACGATCTTGGCGTTGGGCGCCAGCTTCTCCATCGGCTGCTGGCAGGCGCGGTTCGGCTTGCCGTCGATGATGACCGTGCACGAACCGCATTGGCCGTCTTCGCAGCAGACCTTGCAGCCGGTGAGCAGCATCTGCTCGCGTAGCACATTGGCCAGGTTTGCTGTCTTTTCGGCAACGACCCAACGGTCGACGCCGTTCACGTTTATCAGGGTCCGTTTCATTCCGTCTCTCCTTCAAAAGCGGCATGCTTAGGCGTTTAGTTGCTCACTCTCCCCGTTACGCGCGCATCGCAGTTGCGGCTGCGGTGCGCTGGCTTTCGTTCGATTGCGAGATTTTCCGGGCGGTCTTCTCCGCCACTTCGCGCATGTCGCGCATCAGCGGACGGGCAGCCGCCGCAGCCCGCACACAGGCGATCATCTCGGCAACCACGGCGATGGCGATTTCCTCGGGCGTCGTGGAACCGATATCCAAGCCAACGGGGGCATGAACGCGGGCGAATTGCTCGTCCGTAACACCGTCGAGCTTGAGTTTGTTGTAAACGAACTGCACTTTCCGCTTGGACCCGATCATGCCGATATAGGCGGCCGGCGTGTCCACGGCCCAGCGCAGTGCGCGCGCGTCGAGCGCATGGCCGCGCGTGGCGATGAAGACCAGCGCGCGGCTGTTGGGTTTAAGGCCCGTCAAAGCGGCCTCGATATCCCCGGTGTGAAGGGCCCGGGCATCGGGGAAACGTTCTTTGCTGGCGAATTCGGGCCTGTCGTCGATGACCTCGACCTCGAAGCCGGCAAGCCTAGCTACCTTCGCCGTCAGTGCATTGACGTGGCCAGCTCCGAAAAGATAGGCGACACGCGGCGGCTGGATCGCCTCGACGTAGACGTTGAGGCTGCCGCCGCAGACCATGCCGATATCCATGCGCGGATTTTCGTGCAAGTCGTAGGTGATCATCCTCGATACGCCGGAGGCGAGCACTTCTTTCGCCTCCGCAATCACCGCAGCTTCCGCGGCGCCGCCGCCGATCGTGCCGGCGATGGTTCCGTCTTCGCGCACCAGCATCTTTGCAGTCTGGTAGGAGGGGATCGACCCCACGGCGTTCACGATGGTCGCAAGAGCGCAGGCGCGCCCTTCGCTTCTTTCGCGGACCAGTTCTTCATAGACATCCATGGTTCGAACTCCTTCACCGCATTTCAAGCCGGGCTGCCGCCAGCGGCCCGGCCGCCACCCCTAAGCCTCAGGATTCAAGCTTCACGCAGCTCCCCGACTGACAGACTTCGACGCATTGCGGGCTATCGAAGCTGCCCACGCAGTCTTTGCATTTCTTAGGATCGATCTTGAAAATCTTGCCCTTGTGCGTGATTGCCTTGTTGGGGCATTCGCTCTCGCAGGCCCCGCAGGCAGTACAAGTTTCCATCATGATTGTGTGGGGCATAGTTCTATCTCCTTTCAGGTCTCTGCCGCGGGCCGCGACTGGCGGGCTCCCGCTTTGGTCTTCAGCGTTCCGTGCACGAAATGCAGGGATCGATACTGTTTACGATGATGGCGATATCGGCGAGCTTGGAGCCCTTGAACATGAAGCGCAGGGCGTCCCAGTTCGGGAAGCTCGGCACCCGCCAGCGCACGCGCTCGGGCTCGTCGGCACCGCTCGTCTTGACGAAGTAGATCAACTCGCCGCGCGGGGCTTCGCATTTGGCGATGGCCCGGCCTTCCGGGATGTCCGGCCGCTCGCCGAGGTTGTTTGGGCCTCCCGGCAGCGCACGCACACATTCGCGGATCAGCTCGATCGAGTTGAGCACCTCGGTAAGCCGGATCATCGCGCGCGACCACACATCGCCATCGGTCAGCACCGGCACGTGCACATTCAGGCGGTCATAGGCCGCATAAGGCGCTGCTATGCGCACGTCGTAGGCGACGCCCGATGCGCGCGCGACTGGGCCAATGACGCCGCAGGCTATTGCCTCGTCCTGCGTCAGCACGCCCACGCCTTTGGTGCGCCTCAAGAGCGAGCTGTTGTTCCGGAAGGTCTTGGCGAGTTCGGCGGCTTGGGGCGCAACCTTGTCGAGCGCATCCAGAAGATAGGCCGTGCTCTCTGCATCGAGGTCGTAGCGCACCCCGCCGATGCACATCGCGGCAAGGTCCATGCGGTTGCCGAACACTGTCTCTTTCAGGTCCTGCATGATTTCGCGCACCTGCATGGCGTGCATGAACAAGGTGTCGTAGCCGGTAAGATGCGCAAGGATGCCCACGTTGAAGAGATGCGAGGCGACGCGCTTGATCTCGTCCGCGACGATGCGCAAGTAGGCCGCCCGCTCGGGGATCTCGATCCCGGCGATCTGCTCGACGGCCATGACGAATGCCTGGGGATGGCTGTTCGAGCAAAGCGAGCATATGCGCTCGGTCAGCACGACGTTTTGGTAGATCGAGCGCTTGGTCATCAGATACTCGATGCCGCGATGGACGTGGCCCGCATTGATGTCCACGCCGCGCACCGTCTCGCCATCGATATCGACGCGGAAGTACATCGGCTCTTCGAGTGCCACGTGAACCGGGCCGACCGGGATTCTGCTGGTGCCAGAGGTAATGGTGGTCATGATGCACCTCCTTTTGCGCTCAGAACCTTGTCCCAAAGCGATTTGGTGCTCGCGGCATTGACGAGTACGGAGTATGGGATCAGCCGCTCCAGTACCGCGGTGTCGATGGACGGATCGATGAACAGGCGGCGCGGGTCGGGATGGTTCGGGATGGCGATGTTGTACATCTCCATCATCTCGCGCTCCGGCCAGTCTGCCGTGCGGAAATACGAGGTGAGTGAGCCGAGCAGGCCGCCCTGGGGCAGGTAGGCGATCACGGTCAGCGTGTCGCCGCCCAGGTCGAAGTGGTAATCGATTTCGTAGGACGTGCCATCCAGTGGTGTGCCGCCGAATGTCTTCGGAACCTCTTTTTCAGGCCTGGCAATTTGAGCCTCGCCGTCTTCCGCCTCTTCTTCATCCTCTTCTTCCTCTGCTTCGGGGGCGGGCAGCTGGCGGGCAGACACCATCGAAAGGCGCGCGCCCATCTCAGCCAGCATCTTGCCGACGGGCACGAGATCGTTGCTGCTGGCGAGTCCGCACCACGCGGAAATCACGCCGTGCTGCGTGGCCGTCGAGGAGAAATCGATCCCGGATGGCGCCACGGCGGCCAGCTTTGCGTCTAAGTCTTGGGGCAGGCGGGTCATGGCTTCTTCCCCCGGTTCTTGAGGTACTTGTTGCGGCATTTCGGGCAGCGCGCGCGAAGCTCGACAAGTTCTTCCGCGGAGAGCGGGGGCCGGACTTTGGCGACATTCGGCACGGTGTTGAGACCCTTGCCGCCGCATTCCGCGCAGGCTTGGTTCGGGATCAGCCCGTGTTCGGTCTGCTCGAATTTCTCCGCCTGGACGCGCGCCAGATGCCAGTCGTTGGTCTGGTGGATCGCCTTGGTGGGGCAGTAGAACTCGCAGGTGCCGCAGAACACGCAGGTCGGATGCCAGCAGTCGAAGGTTAGCCCATCGGGCGTGCGGGAGAACTTGATCGCGCCGGACGGACAGAGCTTTTCGCAAAGGAGGCAGCCTTCGCACATCGTGGCGTCGAAGGCGATGCGGCCGCGCAGGCGCTTAGGCGTGGGCGATGGCGGCCCGAAGGGGAACGGCTCCGTGTAAGGGCCTTTCCTCAAATTGCGGACGAAGAGGGTCAGGAAGTTCATGGCATCGTCCTCACAGCTTCTGGCGCCAAATTTCGATGGCCTGGGCCACGCCCTCGATGATCGCGGGCGGCCGGGGCGGACAGCCGGGCACGTTCACATCGACCGGGAAGTACTTGTCGATGGGCGCGCAGATCGAGTAGCTCTCGCGGAAGATGCCGCCCGAGATCGGGCAGACGCCAACCGCGATAGTGACCTTCGGGTCGGGGATTTCCGCGTAGATGCGCTTTACGGCTTCCAGAATGTGCGTGGTCAATGGGCCGGTAATCAGCACGATGTCGGCGTGGCGCGGGCTGCCGCAATACTGGATGCCGAGCCGCTCCACGTCGTAGCGCGGGATGAGAGCGGTGGTGGCAAGTTCCACGTCGCAGCCGTTGCAGGAGCCGGCGTTGATCCGGTAGAGCCAGGGCGAGCGCGCGGCGATGTTCTTAAAGATGTTCATTGCACACCTCCCGCCGTGTAGTACGCGGCAACTACGAGGCTCACGACTGCGAGCAGGAGCGGCCACTTGAGGAAGAAGACGAAGGCCTGGTCGATGCGCATGCGCCCTGAAGCGACACGCACGGCGGTGACGCCAGCCAGGACCAGTACGAGAAGCTGAGCGGCCCAGCCGGCGAGCGCTGCCGCGCCGGAAAGCGGGAGCGGCATGAAGAGAGCGATGCCAAGGCTCAGGACAACGACCGCTTTGAGCGCGGACATGACCTTGAAGAGTGCCAAAGCGGGGCCTGAATATTCAAGCAGCGGGCCTTCGAGCACTTCGGTTTCGGCCTCGGGGATGTCGAAGGGGACGATGCCGAGATTGGCCGGATAGAAGGCGGCGAAGGCGAGGATAGCTGGCCACATCACGGGGTCGAAGATGAATGCGCCATGGGCCTGCTGATAGTGCACGATTTCAGTCAGCGAGAAGGTTGGCCAATGCCCGAGGGCCAAGCCGGTGCGCATGGCAACCGCGGTGACGACCAGCACGATGGGGCCTTCGTAAGCCAGCATCAGCGCCATTTCGCGGGAGAAGCCGATTGCACCGTAGGGCGAGCCCGAGGCGGAGCCCGCGACCATGAGAGCGACGCCGGGGATGGCCAGCAGGTAGAGCAGGACCAGCAGGTTGCCGAGCTGCGCATCGGGGCTATAGATGCCCGCGATGGGGATCAGAACGATGGCAACGAGCATGGAGGCCGTACCGATCAGCGGCGTGGCGAGGAACACCGTCTCGCTAGCCGTATCGGGAACCATCGTGCGCTTGAAGCCAAGCTTCACGATGTCGAAGAACGGCTGGGCCAGCGGCGGGCCAACGCGGCCTTGAAGGCGGGCGGCGACGCGGCGGTCCGCGCCTTTAAGGGCGAGCCCTAGTGCGAGGGCGAAAAGGCCGCCGGGAAACAGCAGTACCGCGATAAGGATGGCGTATGAGTTTGCCATGATCTACCTCCCTTGGACCTTTCCGCCTTCATCAGTGCGCGGGGCAGCGAAGAGTGCCCGGCGGATGATGGCGTCGGGTGTTTCGTAAAGACCGAGTGCCGGGGTACGTACTTCTTCGGCCGTCTCGTCGCTGACGCCGCAGAGATGCACGCCGGTGTGGACGATGCCGGCACCTCTGCCGAGCCTGAGCCAGGGCACGAGTGCTGCGGTGACGATCAGCGTGAGCACGGACAGAACCAGCGGGCTCCAGCCTTCAAGACCGGGGAGCGGACCCCAAAGCGTGGCGGCGACCGGTTCGATACCAAGCTCTCCCTGGATTGCGGCTATCGGGACAAGCAGCAGGCCGGGGAACAGGCCAAGCACGAAGCTGCCAGCCGTCAGCACGCCCATCGGGATAAGCATCGCAAGCGGGGCTTCCTTGGCGGCGAGCGCCTTGGGCGTCGGCGTGCCCATGAAGGCTGCGTGTGCGAACTTGAGGACGGCTGCGAGGGTGAGCAGGCTGCCGATCATCGCGGCCACGCCAAGCGCCCAATGGCCCGACTGGAACGCCGCCATGAAGATCACCCACTTCGACGAGAAGCCGGAGAGCGGCGGGATGCCGGCCAGCGACAACCCGGAGAACAGGAACACGCCGAAGGTGAACGGCATGCGCCGGCCAAGTCCGCCAAGCTCGTCGAGCATGTTGGCGTGGTTCGCAAGCATTACGGCGCCGGCCACGAGGAAGAGCGTGTCCTTGAGCAGCATGTGGTTGACGAAGTGCATCAGGCCGCCGGCGACGCCGAGCGAGGTGCCGAAGGAGACGGCCATCAGAACGTAACCGAGCTGGCAGACGGTGGAGTAGATCAGCAGCAGCTTGATGCCGTTCTGGATGGCCGCCATCGCGCCGGCATAAAGGATGGTGACGCCGGCGATGATGGAGATCACGTAGAGGATCAACGGCTGGCCGATGACCTGCCCGCCGAGCTTGTCGAAGAGTGCCGCGCCGCCGAACAGGACGAACAGCTTCAGCACACCCCACGGGCCGCTCTTCAGAAGGACTGCCGAGATGTAGCCGGAGACCGGGGTCGGAGCCAGTGCCGGGTGCATCTGGTAGTCGATGCGCACGGGCAACATGGCGGCTTTCATCACGAAGCCCAAGAAGACGAGAGCAACGGCGGGCGCGACAGTTGCGGCCGGGAGCTGCATCAGCGCCGCGCCCACCTTGGCCAGTTCGAACGTTCCGGACTGGGCCGCGACCATCGTCAACCCGAGGAACAGGAAGCTCGCACCAACGGTGTTGAAGATGAAATACTTGAAGGCTTCGCGCCGTGCGGCCGGGGTCTCTTCATGCGCGATGGCCATCCAGAGCGCCCACGAACTCATCAGCTCCCAGAAGGCGAAGAACGAGAAGATGTCCTTGGCCTGCGTCATGCCGAGGAGGCCCGCGATCATCACGGTGAAGGCCGCGAAGAAGCGCGATTGGGCGTGGCTGTTCGCGAGGTAGGCGGTGGAGTGCAGCATGTTGAGTGCGCCAACGCCTGCGATCAGCACTGCGAAGCAGAAGGAGAGAAGGTCGTAGCGCGGGGCTTCGTATATTACGCCGCCAAGGGCCGCGATCAGAACCGCTACGGCGAGGCCGCCGGACCAGGGCACGGACACGCGGCCAAGGAGGAGCACTACGACTGCGCCCACCATGGCTATGGTTGCGCCAAGCGGCCAATCGGCGACGAGGCCAGGAAGCGGCAGGCTTTGCAGCGCGGTATGGATTGCGGAGAGGTCGCCAACCGGAACAATGAGGCTCAGTTGGTAGCCCGGCGCGAAGCCGCCTGCGAGGATTGCAGCTGCGAGCACGCCCATGCTCAGGAGCATCGTGGCGGGAGCTTCGCGGACGCCCGGTTCGCCCTTATAGGGGTAGTAGAAGAGGAAGCTGACAACACGGGTGTAGTAGATCACGCCGATGATGCCGCCGAGGAGCAGGAGGGCTGCGACGGCTATGTGACCGGTTGCTGCGGCGGCGTAGATCATCAGGAACTTCGACACGAAGCCCGAGAAGGGTGGCAGGCCCATGATCGCGAAGCTCGCGAGCGCATACATGCCGGCCGTCAAGGGCATCACGCGGCCAAGGCCAGCGAGATCCTCGATGCGCTTCCCGCCAGCGCGGAGAAGGAATGCGCCTGCTGCGTAGAAGAGGAAAGTCTTCATCACCGCATGGTTGGTGAGGTGCAGCAGCGAGGCGTCGTTCGCCAGCGCGGTGCCGATAGCCAGGATCGCGGTGATTTCGCCGATCTGCGCCAGCGTCGAGAAGGCCAGCATGCGCTTCAGCTCGCGCTCGAACAGGGCGCGGATTTCGCCATAGATCAGGGTTAGGCAGCCCAGCACCATGAGTACCGTGCTGATGTCCACGCCTTGGAATGCGAAGCGCTGGAGGGCGGCGGCGCCGAACACCACGTAGAGCACCTTGACCATGCCGAAGAGGCCTGCCTTGGTGAGGATGCCCGACAGCGGGCCGGAGATCGAAGACGGCGCTTCCGGGTGGGCAAGCGGCAGCCAGCTTTGCAGCGGGACGAGGCCCATCTTGACCGCGAAACCTGTGAAGAAGCAGGCGGCGATGGCGGCGCCCATCAGGGGCGCGATTTCGCCGGTCTTGGCGGCAAGCGTTGCGAATTGGAACGAGCCGGTCTGGGCATGCACAAGCAGGATGCCGAAGTTCATCACATAGGCGCCCGCCGCGCACATCAGGAAGTAGACGAGGCCGGCGCGCAGGGCTTTCGGGGTCTGGTCATGGACGACGAGGAAGTAGGACGTCCAGGTCATCAGTTCCCAGAAGACGTAGAAGTTGCCAAACTCGTGCGCCGTGGTGAGCCCAATCAGCGAGCCGGTCATCAGGAAGGCGAAGAAGTAGTAGCGGTTCGCGGTCCTGGGTTCGTGGATATAGCCGGTCGAGTAGACGATCATCAGGCCGGAGATGCCCGCGAACAGGATCGCGAAGAGCTTCGAGGTTGGGTCGAGGCCCGGTTCCATCACGACAACAGTAGCCGTGGCAATCGCAAGAGCGACAGCGGCCACATCGCGCAGGCGGGCGTGTATCCGGCCGAGGAAGTAGAGCGCGAAGCCGCCTACGTAAGGAACGAGGACCGGCACGGCCCAGGGAGTTTCGAACTGGGGCACGCCCTGCGCACCGGCATGGCCGGCAAAGGTTGCGATGTATTCCACGAAGGGCGCGGGCCAAAGGCTGATAAGAACCGTCAGCACCGCCAGCAGGACCGCAAGCGGCATGGCGAGCAGCGGCGCGGGTGCGAGCGACACTTCCCTATCGGAGCGCTCAAGGCAGACCCGCTGGATGACCAGCATGTAGTAGATCGCGGCGATGATGGTTGCGACGGTGCCCGCGATGGCGATGGCCCAATAGCCGCGCTCGATGGCCGCATAGAGAATAATGAACTTGGAGAACGAGCCCTTAAACGGCGAGAGGCCCATTACGGAAAATACGCCGAAACCGAAGAGCGTGGCCGCGAACGGCATGCGGTCGCCGCTGCCGGACAGATGGTTAAGGTTTTGCGAATGGCTGCGGCGGACCAGATACCAGCCGGCTGCGAGGACCAGGCCGCGCATTACCGCCTGGAAGCCCAGATGCATGTAGGCGCCGGTATCGCCCGCGGCACCGCCGATGCCGAGCCCGATCATGACGTAGCCGGTCTCGGCAATCGTCGAGATTATGAACGTCAAAGCGAGGTTGGGCAGGCTTAGCAGGGCTAAGATTTCGCCCAGGAGGAGCACGGCTGCGCCGATCCAGGCGAGCGTTTCCGAAGATGCAAGCGGCGCGATGGCGAGATGGTCCAGCATGACAGAAGTCCTACGGCTAGTGGCGCACCATTATCGAGGATGAGGCTATCGCCAATCGTTCCCGGGCTCTGTCGGGTAGCTGACACCAGGGTGGGCGAAATGACGCAGGTACCGCTCCGGGCTCGCGCGGCCAGGTGACGATGCAGGCGCCGGCGCGCACGGTCAGCTTCGGGAAAGTATTTACCTGTGCAGGCAAAAGCTCCGCCGCTTGACCTGCCCCCGGAATGTACCCAATACAATTGTAGATTGTATCGTTAACAATAACTCGCCGGATTGGGCTCTGCGAGTGGAACAGGAGATTGCTCGGTGAAAAAGTCTCTTATCGCCTGCATTTCGGCCCTGGCTTTTCCGGCTGGAGGCGCTTTCGCCCAGAATATTGCCGATCTCCCCAGTTTCGTCTCGCCGGGTAATACGGCACAAATCGAGCAGATTGGAAGCAGCAACGGTGCCGGCTTGGACCAGAAGGTGGAGAGCGCCAGCTCTGGCAACTACGCCGATATTTATCAGGGGCATGACGACTCTGGAACCGTCTACACTTCCTGGGGCTCCACGGCTGGCGTGTCGCAGACCGCATCGGGCGGCGCGTTGAATTCGTCCCGCACCATTCAGTTTGGAACGAGCCAAACTTCAAGCATTTCCCAAAACAACACCGGCGCGGGGCAATATTTTGCTGTCGTCATGCAGGGCACCAAGAATTACGATTTGGGCTTCTTCACCGGCAGCGCAGGCAACCACGCAACCATCCAGCAGCAGGTTACGGCCGACGGCGTATCGTATTATGCTTTTCAGCCGGGCTCGCTGATGGATTTTCTGACCCATCCCGACACCGTCGTATCGGCAGCGGTGATCACGCAGTTGGGACAGAACAGCACCGCCTCTATAACCCAGGAAAGTCCGGGCTCCATCGCAGCCATCGACCAAAGGCAAACAGGATCTGGGAACTACGCGACCGTCAGCCAGACTGGCGGCGCCAGCAATCGCTCGGACACACAGCAATGGGGCAACAACGGCAGTGTCACCGTTCAGCAATCCGGCGTGCTAGGCATGACCAACGGCACCAGCGTATTGCAAAACAGCAGTAACTCGATTGTGTCCGTCGACCAGCACGGCGCGCTCGGGCAGAATTGGTCCGAAGTTACGCAGAATGCGGGGCTTGGCCACGACGAGGCCCATGTCATCCAGGACGGCCAGAGCGCCTATGCGAATAGCGTGTCGATAACCCAGCAGGATGGCGCCTACGCCTACGTGGACCAGCAATCCATATACGCGGCCAACACCGCGACCGTCAGCCAGGCCGGTCCAGGTAATATTGTCAACGTCCGCCAGCGCTAGGCCACCTCAAAGTATGTATTGCTTTCCGGCGGGCCGTCTAACTGATGCGCGGCCATTACGCACTCAGCGCTTGACCGCAGTCCGCATCTTCGCGCATGCCATAGGCAATAGTCTTGGCGCCGGGTTTCCCAGGCAAACCCGGCGCAGGCAGTCAACGGCAAAAGGTAATACGGCATGGGCCAGACCCTTTCCCGCCCCAAGGAGAAGATCAAGATCCTGCTCTTGGAGGGCATCTCCGATACGGCGGTCAATACGCTTAAGAGCGTGGGCTACACGAGCGTCGAGCGGCTGCCCAAGGCGCTGGAGGGCGAAGCCCTGCGCGCCGCGCTTAAAGGCGCCAGCATCGTGGGCATCCGCTCGCGCACGCGGCTTAACGCGGCCGCGCTCGATGGCATGCGCTCGCTGATCGCCATCGGCTGCTTTTCGGTCGGCACCAATCAGGTGGACCTCGACGCCGCGCGGCGCATGGGTATCCCCGTGTTCAACGCGCCATTCTCCAACACCCGCAGCGTGGCGGAGCTGACCATCGCCGAGATCGTCATGCTGTACCGGCGTGTGTTTCCGAAGTCGGTGAGCGCGCATGCGGGCGGCTGGCAGAAGACGGCCGAGGGCGCTTATGAAATTCGCGGCAAGACGCTCGGCATCGTGGGCCACGGCAATATCGGCAGCCAGCTCGCGGTGATCGCCGAGGCGATGGGCATGCGCGTCATCTTCTACGACCGCACGGACAAGCTGCGCCACGGTAATGCCGAGCCCCGGGAGACGCTTGAGGCGCTGCTGGCGGAGAGCGACGTGGTGAGCCTGCATGTGCCTGAGACGCCCGAAACCAAGGGCATGATCGGCGAGGCGCAGTTGCGCGCGATGAAGCCCGGTTCGTTCTTCATCAACAACGCGCGCGGCACGGTGTACGACCCCGAGGCACTGGCCCGCGCGCTCAAAGACAAGCATTTGGCCGGGGCGGCGGTGGACGTGTTCCCGGTCGAGCCGAAGTCGAACGCGGATCGCTTCGTCTCGCCGCTGCAGGGGCTCGACAACGTGATCCTGACGCCGCATGTCGGCGGCTCGACGCTTGAGGCGCAGGAGCGCATCGGCTCGGAGGTGGCGCGCAAGCTGGTCGAATATTCCGACGTGGGCTCGACGCAGGGCGCGGTGAACTTCCCGCAGGTGCAGCTGCCGCCGAGGCCGGCCTGGCACGCGCTTCATCCAGGTGCACAAGAACCTGCCCGGCGAGCTTGGGCGGTTGAACGAGGTGTTCGCGCGGCATGGCGTGAACATCGCGGCGCAGTATCTGCAGACGGATGGCGAGATCGGCTATGTCGTGCTCGACGCGGACGGCAGCGTGGACGATGCGCCGGCGGTGCTCGGCGGATATCCGGGCGCTGCCGGGGACGATCCGGGCGCGGCTGCTCTACCGGCGGAGTTGAGCGGGCTTGCTATTTTTGGATAGCCCGTTATCCCCGCCCGTAGGGACCGCTCTATGGGATGTGTTACCCGCGCACTAACGCTGTTTGCGGATAATTCTGCGCATTTTGATAAGTCCTAGCCGCACCTTCGATCCCGAATTATTTCCAGCGGTTCGCCGCGGATGAGCGCATTGTGCGCGATTGGCGCCTCATGTTGTTGTTTCTAAATGACATGTTTTGTGCGGTTTGGAACAGATCATAACTAAGATCAAACCTGCGATTATAATTAACCGTAGTTTTGAAAGTCAAAAAACTATTTTTTCCGGGCAATTTTTCGCTCGATTCGGGCAATTCCGGACACAAGGATCTGCGATTAACCGTATCCGTATTAACTATAATAGGGCCTTACGCAAAATATACGGTTTGTTAATACTTGATCGCGGCACCAGATTGCTCCACTTGCACACTTCCAGCCGGGAACTTCAAACCGTGCCTATCCGGTTGCCGCAGACACCCGCTACATATAGGGAGGCCGTGGCCATTCTTCCTGCGGCGGCAATGGGCCATGTACTGCCATTTCGCCCGCTGCACTACAATGTCTCGTTATGCCAATAGCTGCCCTTAGCCCTTAGTGCGCGTTCGGCAACCTCCTCCGCACAAAATCGCCCTCATTCCGCCTTGGCCGGGTCATGCTCCGCGCATTTGTTCCGTGCTCCACCTTTTGGATATGGGGGATGACCATGGGCACGGTATCGGGCTTGCTGCGCCTTTGCGCGCTTGCGATTTTCATCGCGGTTTCGATGGCCGCCGGACCGTGCCTCGCGGACGAGCAGAAGGTGGATCTGGATGCGCTAGAAAAGGAGGCCCGCGAATTTTACGAGGCGGGACGCTATGCCGAGGCGCTCGCGGACGCGGAAAAATATGTGGCTACCCTGGACGGCTACGAGCGGACCAGTGGCAGACCCACCGTGCTCGCCATTCGGGGCCTGATGCTGGTTTCATGGGGCGCGCTGTTCGCGCATCAACCCGAAAAGGCGCTGGCGGCAAGCGAGCGGGCACTGAAAATTGAACCGCGTCTCACCGGCTTGGCCGGGTATCGCGCTCACGCGCTACTTTTCCTCGGCCAGTTGGACGAGGCGCGCGCCGCCTACGCCGAGCATAAAGGCGAACCGGTCTCCAACTCGGCGAAGTGGGAGGACGCAATCGCCAAGGATTTCGCGGAGTTCCGCAAACGCGGCCTGACGCATCCCATGCTTCCCGAAATGGAGCAAGCTCTTGCCGCCGCCAGCCCAAGCGGGAAGACGGAACTGTACGTCATGGAAGCCCCGCAGAAGTTGTGGGACGAGATAAAGAAGCTCATCGTTCAGGTGCCCCAGTTGCATATGGCCGGGAAAGACACCGAGGCGCTTCCGTTGGCGGAGCGGCTGGTAAAGCTTTCCGAGGCAAACTTCGGCGCGGAGAATACCGGTACGGCCAATACGATAGGCACGCTTGGGGACGTTCTCGCTGGCCTTGGCCGCCGCGAAGAGGCGGAAGCCGCATTCAAGCGCAACATCGCCACGCTTGAGAGAAACGGGCGGGCGGTCGACCTGAGCTTCGTACCGCACAGGCTCTTTATGCTCGCCAGCCTCTACATCGCGGAACAGAGGTATGCCGAGGCCGAGCCGCTTCTCAAGCGCGCGGTTGCCATGCGCGAAGGGGCGGAGGACCAGCAGGGCTTGCAGCAGACTGGCATAATGCTCGATGCGCTGGGCAAACTTTACGCTAGTTGGGGCCTTTATGCGGAGGCGGAGCAGGCTTACAACCGCGCCCTGGCGATTATGGAAAAACAAGCGGGCGTGGACAGCCCGCTGACTGGCGCAGTGCTCAATAACCTTGCCCAGCTTTATAGCAACCAGGGCAGGTACGCCGATGCCGAACGCGTGATGCTGCGCGCCATCGCCAGTATGGATAAAGACAACGGCATTTTTGCAAGAATGCTTGGCAACATCAATACTTCGGGGCCAATGCTCGGGAACCTTGGCGAGATTTATCAGTCCCAGGGCCGTTACAGCGAGGTCGAGGGATTATTCAAGCGGGCACTGGCGCTCGCGGAAAACGACCGGGACAAGAAGAGCCTGGTAACGGCCCTCAACAATCTCGCCGGTCTCTACTCCACGCAAGGACGCTTCGCCGATGCCGAACCATTGCTGAAGCGTTCGCTGGATGTAGCTGACAAGTTTCCTGGAGGAAACGAGCAGTACGCCGCCGTGCTTTTCGACAATCTGGCCAGCCTATACCATGAATTGGGACGTAAGTCTGAGGCGGAGGCGCTTTACAAGCGTGCGCTTGCGCAGCGCGAGGATCGGCTCGGCCCCAATCATCCCGATGTGGCCCTGTCCTTGAACAACCTTGCAGTGCACTACCAGGAGGAGGGGCGTTACGCGGAAGCGGAGGAACTCCTGAAGCACGCGCAGGCCATCCGCGAAAAAACGCTGCCGCAGGACCATCCTGACATAGCAACCGGCCTCGATAACCTTGCCGGAATATACGACGCGCAAAAAAGGCACACGGAGGCCGAGCCGCTGATTTTGCGGGCGCTGGCCATACGCGAAAAGGCCCTTGGCTCAAGCCACAAGGATACCGGGACAAGCTATCACAATCTCGCGGGCGTCTATCAAGGAGAAGGGCGCTACGACGACGCAGCGCAAGCATACAAGCGGTCGCTTGCGATCTGGGAACGCACTCTGGGCCCCGATCATCCCAATGTGGCAACCAGCTTGAATAATACCGCCGATCTGTACTTCAAGCAGCAGGATTGGGTGCGGGCCGCGAGCTACTGGCAGCGCAGCACGGACATCCTTATCCGGCGCTTCAAGCGCGGCGCCGGCGTAGCTCACGGCGGCGGAATGTCCGAAATCGATCAGGAAAGCAGCCGTTTCCGCCGGATGGTGCGAGTTTCCTATCGGGCCGCCGGCCTTGTGCCAGCCGAAGCGAAAGCGATAGCCGGGCGCATGTTCGAGGCGGCGCAATGGGCGGAAGGTTCGGCGGCGGCGCAATCGCTCGCGCAAATGGCGGCGCGCAAGGCAGCAGGCAAGGGAGCGCTCGGCCAACTCGTCCGCGAGCAGCAGGATCTGAGCGCCGAATGGCAGGTGAAGGACAAGCTCTTGACCGGCGCGCGCTCCAAGCCGGACGCACAACGCGACCAGCGGGTCGAGGCGGAATTGCACGAGCGGCTCGCCGCCATCGACGCCCGGCTTGCGGAGATCGCGGCGGCGCTTGCGAAAGACTTCCCCGATTACGCCACCTTCGCCAGCCCCGAACCCTTGAGCCTTACCGAAACGCAGAGCTATCTCAAGGACAACGAAGCGCTCCTGCTTTTCCTCGACGTTCCAGAGAAGGAGCCGCTGCCTGAGGAGACCTTCATCTGGGTTGTCACCAAGCCGGATTCCCGCTGGGTGCGGGCGCCTATAGGCACGCCAACGCTTGAGCGCGAGATCAAGGCGTTGCGCTGCGGGCTCGACTACGAGGGCTCCTGGGGCGAAGGCACGGAGTGTCCCGCTCTGACCGGCAAGAACTACACCGCCGCCGACGACAAGGCAGGCAAGCCGCTGCCCTTCGATGCGAAGCGCGCGCATGCGCTTTATCGTGCCCTGTTCGCCAAGGTCGAGGACCTGATCAAGGGCAAGCGCCTTCTGATCGCCGCTTCCGGGCCGCTGAGCCAATTGCCGTTCCAGGTGCTCGTGACCGAAGCGCCTGGGCATGACGATGAGGCGAGCAAGCTTTCCTGGCTGATCCGCAAGCATAGCCTCACGGTGCTGCCCGCGGTCTCCTCGCTCAAGGCGCTGCGCTGGAGCGCCAAGGCAGATGCCGGCAGCAATCCCTATCTCGGCGTCGGCAACCCGCTGCTCGAAGGCCAGGACGCAGAAGACGCAGCCCTTGCCGCCGTGGCGCGGAGCCGGCAAAGCTGTCCCAAGCCAGCAATGCCGGCCGGCCATGAAACGCCCAAGCAATCCGTGCCCGCCGTTCGCCTGACGCATGCGCACCGCGGCGTCAGGCGCGAAGTTTACATGCAGGGCGGGCATGTCGATGCAGACCTGATCCGCATGCAAGAACCGCTGCCTGAAACCGCCGGCGAGCTTTGCATGGTGGCGAAGGACCTCAAGGCGGGAAGCGAGAGCGTGCTGCTGGGCGCGGATGCCAGCGAAACAAAGCTTAAGGGCCTCAGCGAGAGCGGGCAACTCGCCTCCTACGGCATTTTGCATTTCGCAACCCACGGCGCGCTTGCCGGGCAGATTGGCCCAGGCTCGGAGCCGGGTCTGCTGCTAACCCCGCCTGCGACCGCCTCCGAGTTGGACGATGGCTATCTGTCTGCCTCTGAGATCATCAATTTGAAGCTCAACGCCAATTGGGTGATCCTTTCGGCCTGCAACACAGCCGCGGGCGGCAAGGACAGCAGCGAGGCGCTGTCCGGGCTCGCGCGTTCCTTCTTCTATGCGGGAGCGCGCTCGATGCTGGTGTCGCATTGGGCGGTGAATTCGCTTGCGACGGTGAAACTTGTTACGGGCGCGGTGGACGCGATGAAGGTGCACCCGGAAGCAGGCCGGGCGGAGGCGCTGCAAAAGGCCATGCTTGCGCTGATCGCGAAGGATTGGCAGCGCGATTGGGCGCCGTTCGTGGTGGCGGGCCGTTCGGGGGCGGGCGAAGGTGGACGGTAGCCGGAAGAATTGCCTCGGCGCCCGCCAGATGGAACGGACACGAAGAAAAGCAACAAGGCTTGCGCCCTGCTGCTTGCAGTTCCAAATCCCGATGCTTTGTCTTTCACCAACGCTGTTGGGACCGCGCTGGCTTATCCTCCCCAGACTTGGGTGCTGCAACTCTTTGTCCGGTGCATTTATCGACCCATGTCAATTCCGTATGGCAGGTTAGTCAAAAACGCAGGGCTTGTCACGAAATCTTAACGCGAGCTGCCAAAAAAATTTCCATTCCATTAACTGGATAGCTAAAAGTTTCAATAACAAAGCCCTAAAACCGGGGAGGCATTGTTGCACAGGCCTTTAGAACACGGTATGTCCCTCGCCTGGGCCACGGCCAGAGGTAGCGATCTTCCGGCCGGAGGGTATTTTGCATTTCCGGCAACGAAACGGCTTCAACTATCGGTTGAGCCGGAAGGCCGGAGGGCCGGCAGGCGCGCATGCGGCGGAGCGGACGATGAAACTTAGCCAATTTTTCCTTCCTGTTTTGCGGGACGATCCCAAGGAAGCCGAGATTGTTTCCCACCGGCTGATGCTTCGGGCGGGCATGATCCGGCAGGCGAGTGCCGGCATCTATTCCTGGCTGCCGCTGGGCTTCCGCGTGCTCAAGAAGATCGAGCAGATCGTGCGCGAGGAGCAGGACCGGGCCGGCGCCATCGAGATGCTGATGCCCACGATCCAGTCGGCCGAGATTGGCAGGAGAGCGGGCGCTACGGCGATTACGGCGCCGAGATGCTGCGCATCAAGGACCGCCACGAGCGCGATATGCTGTTCGGTCCCACGAACGAAGAGCAGATCACGCAGATTTTCCGCGATGCGGTGAAGTCCTACCGCGACCTGCCCAAGAACCTCTATCACATCCAATGGAAGTTCCGCGACGAGGTCCGGCCGCGCTTCGGCGTGATGCGCGGGCGCGAGTTCCTGATGAAGGATGCATATTCCTTCGATCTCACGGCGGAAGGGGCGCGGCAGTCCTATTACCGCATGTTCGTCGCGTATCTGCGGACCTTTGCGCGCATGGGCCTCAAGGCCGTGCCGATGAAGGCCGACACCGGCCCCATCGGCGGAGACCTCTCGCACGAGTTCATCATCCTAGCCGATACCGGCGAGTTCGAGGTGTTCTGCGACCGCGATCTGGTCGAGATGGCCGTTCCGGACGAGGCGACGGATTACGGCCAGAACCTTGAGTCCGCGGTGAAGCGCTGGACCGGCAAATATGCCGCCACCAGCGAGATGCACGATCCCGAGCGCTTCGAGAGCGAGGTGCCCGCGGAGCGGCGGCTTTCCGCGCGCGGCATCGAGGTGGGCCACATCTTCTATTTCGGCACGAAGTACAGCGCCAAGATGAAAGCCCAAGTGCAAGGGCCGGACGGACAGCTCGTCACGCTGCAGGGCGGCTCCTACGGCGTGGGCGTGTCGCGGCTCGTTGCCGCCATCATCGAGGCGAGCCACGACAATGCAGGCATTATCTGGCCCGACGCGGTTGCGCCGTTCCGGATCGGCCTCATCAATCTGAAGCCCGGCGATCTGGGTTGCGACGAGGCTTGCGCCAAGCTTTACAAGGCGCTGGGCGGCGCGCAGGGCGAGGTGCTTTACGACGATACCGGCGAAAGTGCCGGGGCGAAATTCAAGACCATGGACCTCATCGGCCTGCCCTGGCAGGTGATCGTCGGGCCAAAGGGGCTGGCCAACGGCGAGGTTGAGGTGAAACGCCGCGCCACCGGCGAGCGGACCTCGCTTGCCCTTGATGCGGCCATAAAGAAATTGCATTTGGGCCACGGTGGCGGAAGCCCGGCGAATGGTGCGCCGGAAGACGCCGCTGCGCCCAAGGCAAAAGGCAAGGCCAAATCGCGAGGCAAGGAATGAGTAGTCCGGCGGCACGAGGCGGTACAGGGCCGTTTGCGCCCTTCGAGTGGCTGCTTGCCTTCCGCTATCTGCGTGCCCGCCGCAAAAAGGGATCGGTCTCGGTCATCGCGGTTTTCGCGGTGATCGGCATCACGCTGGGCGTCGCCACGCTTATCATCGTGCTTTCGGTGATGAACGGGTTCCGCAAGGAGTTGTTCGACAAGATCCTGGGCCTCAACGGCCATGTCATCGTACGCCCGCTCGCCCGCTCCTTCAACGACTACGCCGACACGGCCGAGCGGCTGAAAGAGGTGCCCGGCGTCAAGGCTGCCCTTTCGGTGATCGAGGGACAGGTGATGATCTCCTCGCAAACGAACTCATCGGGCATTCTGGTGCGCGGCCTGCTTGCGGAAGACCTGAAGGCGCTGCCCTCGATTTCCGGCAATATCCGCTATGGGACGCTCGACGGCTTCGACGAGTCCCAAGGCATCGCCATCGGCACGCGCCTTGCCAACTCGCTCAACGTTTTTGTGGGCGGCGAGGTTTCCATCCTGGCCCCGCGCGGCGCCTCGACGCCGTTCGGAACGGCGCCCAGGGTGAAGCGCTTCCCGGTCAAGGCGATCTTCGAGATGGGCATGTCGGAATACGACAACACCATTGCCTTCATGCCGCTCAAAGATGCGCAGGCCTTCTTCAATGTGCCGGGTGCGGTGCATGTGCTGGAGCTTGTGCTGAACGATCCCGATTCCTTCGACAGTATGCGGGGTGCGCTTCAGGACGCGGGCGGCCCGGATATGCTGCTCAGCGACTGGCGGCAGCGTAACGCCACGTTCGACACCACGCTCAAGGTCGAGCGGAACGTGATGTTCGTCATCGTCATGCTGATTGTGCTGGTGGCGACGCTGAACATCATTTCGGGGCTCACCATGCTCGTGAAGAACAAGGGGCGTGACATCGCCGTCTTGCGGACCATGGGGGCCACGCGCGGGGCGATCATGCGCGTGTTCTTCATCAGCGGCACTGCCATCGGTGTGCTTGGCACGTTCCTGGGGTTTGTGCTTGGCGTGACCGTGAGCATCTATCTGGATCAGATACGCCAGATCCTGTCCTATCTCACAAGCACGCAGCTGTTCCCGCCCCAGGTCTATTTCCTGTCGAGGCTGCCATCCGATCTCGACCCAACCGAAGTTGCCGTCGTGGTCACGGTTTCGCTTGTGCTGTCGATGGGCGCAACCATCTATCCGGCGCTGCAGGCGGCGCGGCTCGACCCAGTGGAGGCTCTGCGTTACGAATGACTAGTGCGGGACGCGATTTCGCCGGAACGCGGCCGGTATTGCAGCTTGTATCCCTGGAGCGGACTTACGTGCAGGGGGACCGCGAACTCAACGTGTTGCGCGGCGCCTCCGCCGAGATCTACGAGGGCGAGTTGGTGGCGCTCGTCGGGCCCTCCGGCTCCGGCAAGTCCTCGCTCCTGCACATGACGGGGCTGCTTGAGAAACCCGGCGGCGGCAGCGTGCTGCTCAACGGCGTGGAATGCACCGCACTTTCCGATAGCGAGCGCACCAGGATACGGCGGACGCAAATCGGCTTCGTCTACCAGTTCCATAATCTGCTGCCGGAATTCACGGCCGTCGAGAACGTGATGATGCCGCAACTCCTGGCGGGCGTGCGCAGGCGCGATGCCAAAGCGCGGGCGATGGAGCTCCTGGCGAATTTCGGCCTGGAAGAGCGCGCCACGCACCGGCCCGCCGAGCTTTCCGGCGGCGAACAGCAGCGCGTGGCTATCGCGCGCGCCGTTGCGAACAGCCCTTGCGTGCTTCTGGCCGACGAACCGACAGGCAACCTCGATCCCCATACCGCCGGCCGCGTGTTCGAGGAACTGCTTCATTTCATCAAGGCATCCGGCGTGGCCGCGCTGATGGCGACGCATAATTTCGACCTCGCCGCGAGCATGGACCGCATGCTCACGCTGGAGGACGGCCTGCTGGTCGAGGCGGCGCATGGCCATTCCCGGCCTGCGTACACTCCGCAATCGCGCTACGGGTAAGGCTAGACCGGCTCGCGACTTGGCTAACGAATGGACAGGCCCGCGTCGTTTCCGGCGGTATCGGCCGATCCAAGACATTCGCGGCTGAAGTGGCCTCGTCCGTAACTCGGGGTGGGGCGACATTGATCCATCTAATTGCTGCGCGCGGCTCCAGCCGCGCGCTAGCGCTGTTAAGCAACGGCGCGCGGCTTCGACGTTCCACCGCGATCATTCGTCCGTCCCTCGTTGCCGCGGCTTTCCCGCTTGGGAAATGCATAGCTCAGCGACATCAGGCCGGCGAGAGACAGAATAAGAGCCCAAATAAAATCTGGCGCCACCGCAACCACCTTAAACCGGGGATCGGCGATGGGAAGCCCCAGGTTCTGAACGATCGGAAGAGCCAATTTCATAACGCCGTCCACGAATTTCGAAAAAGCGTTCACAATAGTAAGCGGCGGCTGATCGGTCCATCGCGCGTAGGCCGCGTCGGCGCTGACTGTGATCGCGATCCAAAAGATTGCAGTTTGTGCCGCCGGCCGCACGCGCGAAATATAGCTACTGCTCAAGCCGATCCCGGCGAGAACTCCCAAAAGCGTCGCCGCGACGCGCGCCGGAGCGAACGCGATGAGAACGGCAGCAATCGTAATCGGCAGGAATAGCGGCTGCAACGATTGAAGCCGGGCCGTCCAGTCGTCCATGGTGTCGCGCCAAGCCATAAGTCCTCCGTTCGCCGATCCGCGCTCGCGGGACGAAGGGCTCGCCCACTTCTCTTTCACGCGCAAAGATCTACTTAAGCTAGAGGCAGATCATGAGATGATTCTCCCTGAATCACAATTCCCGATTCTGGAAAAACCTGTAAGCCTCATTGTCTACATTATGAGGAAGTCCAACTTCTTTCTGGTGGTTGCCAGGATTTTCTCTTAACGAGGGGAAAGCGGGAATGGCTGAAGTTCCATGCCGCCGGGCTGACGCGAGCCGGCTTCGCCATTGTGGCCGGGACAAACAAACGGGCTGTCTCTATAGGCCGAAAGCCGACTCTGCTGTCTTTTTGACTTGTAGGGCAAGATCTGGTGGTGAAGGAGACTTAGTATCTTGAGATGTCACGCATAACAGCGACGGCTTCTTCCATAATATCAAAGCAGAAGCTTAGGGAAGGCGACGCTATGCTTCACTTACCAGCGCGACGCGGCATTAGTTCCATGTCAGCCAATCGTTGCCGCAAACTCTCCAAATTTGGTTTCATAGCGTCATAGTTCCAAAGCACGCGATGCCCGATTATGGGAGGGTCTGAATGGGGCCAAGAAAGCTCAATATCATCATCCAAGTTCTTGTGCTTGAGCCAATGTTTCCGCGTATGCCACGCTATAATTTCTGCTGCCTGTAATGGAAGAGAACTCGTGGCTTTTTTCGAAGCGTGGATTACTATGGATCAGGTGTCTAGCCTCTTCTGACATATTTACGCCTAGATACTCCCAAGCTGAACGCACGGCTTTTCCTTCCCCGCGCTCATCGAATATAAATTCAATTGGATGTTTCAGGCCATTTCTGCCAAGCTCCATAAATGAAGCACCTGCGATTGCCTTAAACGCAAAATTATATGGATTCTCGAAATAACTTGGCAGCCCAAGTTCCTGGCACAAGCGCCTTAATGGAGCGATCTCCACAGCGCAAGATAAGTATACAGCTACATTCTCCTCCACAACACGATAAAAGCGCTCCGCTCTGGCTTTATCTCCAATAGCACGCTTCATTTTGAATTCGTTCCACTGCGGGTACTCCTTCAATAATGCGCCCCATTGGATAGAAAACTTTTCCCATCGTCTGAAATCGGCAACATAACCAGCTAAGACAAGAATTTCTTCCCCCGTCTTGCTGTCATCTATGTAAGCTTGCAAAACCATGATCTGGCGTCCGACACCGCTACCCTTGACATGCCTGAGACGATATCGCAAATGCGTACCGTTCGGTTAGGCATCTATCTGCCTCTATAGGCAGATAGCCAAGTCGCGCTGGAGCGTGAAGTACAACGTCCCCAATTCTATTATCAGGAGGCGTTTACAACCCACGCCTAAAATGAAAATGACAAGCTGCCGGATATCCCGATAGCTATTTCCAGCATGGTGCGCTCGAGGATCTGAGAGCGGACACAGGGGTCTAGCAAAACACTTAATACTACTTCCGCCGCTTTGCAGACCCCTTCGGAATTTGGAAATACCGTTTTCCGAGTGACGGTTTCGGCCGCAATCGACCCTGAGCACACATGCGTGTTTGCTGGAAGGAACCTCAAAATGCAGAGGCATTCGTTGGCGAACCTGAGGATGTTTGCTTAGGCGGGCAATCCGCGAGCGGTGCCGGCTTCAGACGGTGCGAAATCGTGCCGGCGTTCCAGCAGGCGCTTCCGAACGAGCGCATCGCTTGACCGCTTTGGGGTACGAGCCGCCGGGCGCAGTAGTTCGGAGCTTTGCGATTGTAAAGAAACGGTTCACATCGCCTACAGGCCGGTCATGGTTAACGCGGTTATAGTTAACTGGGAATCCAAGTGGCAAAAATTGGCCGAATCCGAGCAAAAATAGCTCGGAAAAAACGATTTTCTGGCATTGAAAACTACGGTTAATTATAACCGCAGATCGCGGCTTAACCCTGTGTTGTTCTGGTATTAGCATTATAAATCAATCACATAGTACGATCCTGCGCGGCGCGCAGGCAACTCTCACCGCGAAAATTCGAAATCGAACCCTGTGTCAAAAACTTCCAAATTGAGCATGCATTATCCAAAACAACCCTAACCGATATTAACCGGGAAGCCTAAGGCCTAAGGCAGCCGGCGAGGTTTGCCGCATCCGAGCGCATGAGCGCGAAATACTGCGCCGGCCCAGCGGGGATCGCTGCGCCCACCTCATCCAGAACGCCGCGCTTGGCCTTTGTCCCCAGGGTCAGGGTCTGCACGAGCTTGGGCGGGAACTCGGGCTCGGAGAAAACGCAAATGGCTGCCGATTGCTCGATCCTGGCCCGGACTTCGGAGAGCCGCCTGGCGCCCGGCGCGCGTTCGGGGCTGAGCGTGATGGAGCCGGCACTGTTCAGGCCATAGCGCGTTTCGAAATATTGCGTGACGTCGTGGAAGACGATGAAGGGCTTGTCCTTCAGGCCTGTGAGCGCTGCTTTGAGATCGGCATCGAGCGCATAGAGTGCTGCTTCGAGCTTTGCGGCATTCGCCTGGTATTGGGCCGCGTGGCTGGGGTCTATCGCGGAGAATTCGTGCTGAAGGTGCCGGGCGATGGCGATGGCGTTCAGCGGGTCGAGCCAGAAATGCACATCGAAGCTGCCGCCATGGTGGTGGCCCTCGTGCTCTTCGTCCTCTTCGCCGGCGCCGTGCAAACCGCCCTCGCGGACCGGCAGAAGCCGGAGCCCCGGCGTTCGCTCAAGCTCGATTACGTGCGCGTTGGCCGGTAGCGACGCAATGGCGCTATCGAGAAACACCTCAAGATTCCTGGAAACGAGGACTATGGCGTCCGCTTCGTTCAGCGCGGTGGCATCCGATGGCTTGAGCGCGTAGGAATGCGGAGAGGCGGCGCCATCGAGCAGCAGCTTCGGCCCGGCCACCCCCTCCATGATCGCCGCCGCAAGCGAATGAATGGGCTTGATCGTTATCACAATGCGCGGCCCCGCCAAAGCCGGGGTGCCGCAGGCTGGCGGGCTCAAAACCGCGATCGCAACCAGGCAGATGCCTGCGAAATATACAAATCCACGCATTGGTAATTCCTTGAATGGCACTCAAATGTAATGTTGTAACATAGCGCAAATGTCAAACCCATCTTTGGAAGGGAGGGCGGCCTGTGAACATCGGCATAGGCCGCGCCTGCGCATTGTTGTAAGCTCGATGCGCAACCGCTAAGACACGTCCCATGGATCAGCTTAACTTTCCCGCACCGCCCTATTTCGATCCCATCGCCATTCGCGAGGAGTTCGACGCGCTTTGGCACGAAAGCCCGGAAGGCGCGGTGCAGGCTCGTGCCCGCGTGCTCAAGCGCCTCAAGGAGTTGAAAGCTCATGCCCGCGAACAGGTGAAGGATCTGCTTGAACGCACCAGGAATGGAAGAAAATGCGCAGGAGCGCTGTCGCATTTCCAGGACGAACTTATCAAGCTGATCTACGATTTCTGCAGGCGCTACATCTACCCCGTCCAGAACCCGACCGCGGCCGAGCGCATGGCGCTGGTGGCCACCGGCGGTTACGGCCGGGGGCTTCTGGCGCCCGGATCGGACATCGATCTGTTGTTTCTGCTGCCCTACAAGCAAACGGCTTGGGGCGAGAGCGTCGTCGAGTCGATCCTCTATTTCCTCTGGGATCTTGGCTTCAAGGTCGGGCATGCGACCCGGACCGTGGGGCAGACAATGTCGGCCGCCAGGGACGACATGACCATCAGGACCACGCTCCTGGATTCACGCTTCATTTGCGGCGAAACGCAGCTTTTCGAGGATATGCGGACACGTTTCGTGGCAAACGTTGTTCAGGGCACCCAGCGCGAGTTCATCGCGGCCAAGCTTGACGAGCGCGAACAGCGGCTCAAGCGGGCCGGCCAGTCCCGCTACAGCGTCGAGCCGAACATCAAGGAAGGCAAAGGCGGGCTTCGCGATCTCAACATGCTGCATTGGTTCGCGCTGTACCTTTATCCGGAGGAGCAGAGCAATCCCGAGCGCGGTATCTTCTCCCCGCACGAAGCAGCCGTCTTTGATCGTTGCGAAGCTTTTCTTTGGACCATCCGCTGCTCTTTGCATTTCCTGGCGGGCAAGGCCGAGGAGCGGCTTTCTTTCGATCTGCAGCCCGAGATGGCCAGTTTGCTGCGATATCACGACCGGCTTGGGCTTTTGGGCGTCGAGCGGTTCATGAAGCACTACTTCCTGGTCGCAAAGGACGTAGGCGATCTGACCCGGATCGTTTGCTCCAGCCTTGAACTGCGGCAGCTCAAGAACGTCCCCACGCTCAGCGATTTCCTTGGCACGCTGCCATGGAGCCATGCGGCCAAACTCGCCGCTACCACCGATTTCAGGATTGACACTAACCGGCTCAATGTCAAAGAGCCCGGCGTTTTCGAGAAAGACCCGCTCAACCTGATCCGGTTCTTCGTCGAGGCCGAGCGCAACAACCTGCTCGTTCACCCGCAGGCAATCCGCCTGATCCGCTCTTCGCTCAAGCTTATCGACGACAACTTCAGGAACAACGCGCAGGCCAACGCGCTGTTTCTAGAGTGCCTGACCTCGCAGAACGCACCGGACACGGCGCTCAGGTACATGAACGAAGCGGGCGTGCTCGGGCGCTTCATCCCGGATTTCGGACGCGTCGTGGCGATGGCGACCTTCAACATGTATCATCGCTTCACGATAGACGAGCACACGATCCAGGCGGTGGGCATCCTCTCGCAAATCGAAAAGGGGCAGCATTCCGGCGAACATCCGCTTTCGAGCGAGATCATCCATGCCCTGCAGCACCGCCGTGCGCTGTATGTGGCGCTCCTGATGCATGACGTGGCCAAAGCCGTCGAAGGCGATCACAGCATCGTGGGCGCGGAGATGGCGCGACGATTGGCGTTGCGCATGGGACTTGAGCCCGGCGAGGCCGACACGGCGGCGTGGCTCGTCAGGCATCACCTGCTGATGAGTATCACCGCCCAGCACCGCGACATTTCCGATCCGCAAACGGTGAAGCAATTCGCCGGCATCGTGCAGAGCCTGGACAGGTTGAAACTCTTGCTGCTGCTGACCGTGGCGGATACCCGCGCAGTGGGACCGGGTGTCTGGAGCGCCTGGAAGGGGCAACTCCTGCGGTCGCTCTATTACGACAGCGAACCCGTTCTTGGCGGCCACACGCACGAGCCGCGGGGGGCGCGCATCGAGATGGCGCAGGTGCGCTTCAGGGAGGCTATACCGGGCTGGTCCGCTGCAGAGGCCCAGCGCTTCATCCAGCGCCACGAGCCGGATTATTGGCTCAAGACCGATATCGAACGGCAGGTGCAGCACGCACATTTGTTGCGCTCGTTCGATGGTGCCCACCCGCCGGTGGTGTACGACGTCAAGACCGACGAGTTCCGCGGGCTCACCGAGCTGACGCTGGTGACGGAGGACCATCCGAGGCTGCTTGCGCTGTTTGCAGGCGCTTGTGCGGCCGCGGGCGCGAACATCACCTCCGCTCAGATCTCGACGACGCGGGATGGGATCGCGCTCGACACGATTTTCCTGCAGCGGTTTTACACGGACGAGGAAGAAGTCGAACGGGGGGAGAAAATCGCGCGCACGATTGGCGACATCCTCTCCGGAAAGCGCTCGATGGACACGCTGGAGACGGTGCGCAAGCGGGTCATACCGAAGACCGACGCTTTCACGGTCGTTCCCGATGCGATCCTCGACAATAGCGCATCGCAGGAGCAGACCGTCATAGAGGTGCATGCGCTCGACCGGCCTGGCCTGTTGTTCGATCTGGCGCGGGGCTTGAGCGATCTTGGGCTCGATATCGGGTCGGCGCATATCGCCACCTTCGGCGAGAAGGCTGTCGACGTTTTCTACGTGACCTGCGGCGACAAGAAAAAGGTCGCAAGCGACAACGACATACGCACGATCCGCGAATGCCTGCTGGGCATGCTCAAGGCCGGATAGCCTTACCGGATTTGAAGTTTTCGGTTATCCCGGTGTCTCGACCGGCAGCGGCGGCACGAGCGTGCTCTGAGCCGCCGCCAACCGGTTGCGAGTGTTGCAGCGCCGTTGCTTTAAGGGCTGACCGGCCTGCCAAGCTCGGTCAGTCCGATCGTCAAGGCGACACCCCCTGCAACCACAAGTGCTGCTTCCGCGCCTGTGTCGGGCGGCGGTACGATGCCGTCCTTCATGGACACCTCTTCTGGAGGGTTTTCCAGCACGACGAGCGTGTGCCCGGGTTTGATCTGGACGGCGGCGCCATTGGCGTAGACCAGCGTGGCCGAGCCTTTGAACGTTTTGATCCGGTCGCCCTGAGTGACTTCGATGCTTGCGTTGATTGGTTTGTTGTTGACGAAGACAGCGCCTTCTACGTCGCTCAAGTGCGCCGCGTTAGCGCCCGATGCCATCGCCGAAGCGATGACAGCGAGGATAAGAACTCTTGCGGGACATGCTAACCCTCTTGCTTACAATTGACTTACACGATAGACACTTTAATCAAATTGGATTAAATGTTGCAACTACCGGACGGTCTCTAAAAATCATTGCAAGCGCGATGTGGCATAATGCGCACAGTAATTTCTATCATAGGTTGTAAGATGTATCTTTGCGGCAAGCATGAACGGCCCGGCAATTTAGCAGTCCAGGCAGTTGTTGCCCTACTGGCGAGGTAATCTATGTTCGATCTTCATTGTCATCTCCTCCCAGGCATCGACGACGGCGCCCCCGATTTCGCGACGTCGCTGGCAATGGCGCGGGCGCTTGTGGATCAAGGCATAGAGGCCGTTGCCTGCACTCCGCACATCCTGCCCGGCCTCTATCACAATACCGGGCCGCAGATCAGACAGGCGGTTGCGGCGCTTCAGGAGCGGCTCGGTGATGCCGGGATCGCGCTTAAGCTTGCAACCGGCGCCGACAATCACATCATTCCGCAATTCGTCGAGGGGCTCAAGCGCGGCCATCTGCTGACGCTGGGCGACTCGGCCTATGCGCTGGCCGAACCTCCGCACCACGTTGCGCCCGCCCGTTTGGAAGACCTGTTTTTCAATATTCTCCTGGCGGGATACGTTCCTGTCCTCACCCATCCGGAGCGGCTCTCCTGGATCGAAAACAAGTACAGCGTCGTGCAAATGCTCGCAGCGCGCGGTGTCTGGATGCAGATCACCTCAGGTTCGCTCACCGGCCGCTTCGGCAAGAGGCCGCGCTATTGGGCCGAGCGTATGCTGGAAGAGGGGATCGTCCATATTCTGGCGACCGACGCCCACGATTTGAGGAAGCGCCCGCCAGATCTCCTTGAAGGCCGCAAGCAAGCCGCGCGGCTCGTTGGCGAAACCGAGGCTCTGCATCTGACGGTTACGCGGCCTCAAGGGATCTTGCTGAACCGGCCACCGAGCGAAATGCCTGCCCCTGCTGCTGGACCGGCAGAGGGGAAGGTGCATGGAAACGATGAGCCTTCTGGCCGCGGCAGCCGTGGTGGCTTCGGCAGGCGTATGTGGCGTCTTTTCGGGTAGCAGTTTGCAAATTTGAACGCCGCAGTTGGCCTTGAATGCGTTTCTGCCTTGGGCTGTCCAGCGCAATAGCGCCTCACAATGGCTCCGGTCCGGCAAGAATGGAGATACGCCGGGATGACGAACCTTCCTAAATTCCTCGCTGCCTCGCTGGTAGCTGCCTTGCTCAGTGCGTGCGGGGCATCTTCAATGAGCGGCGAGTCTGGCGGTTCGGTGCTCCTCGCATCGGCATCCGAACCTGCTCATGGCGGCAGCACAAGCGGCGGCGGGCCAAAGCTTGCGGCAGCGGGGCAAACCGCAGACGCCCATAAGGCCAGCGACCCGCGCCAGGAGGAGGCCCAGAAAAAGGCGGAGCAATTCACCGCCGTGGCGGACCCCAGCAGCAAAGCCTACAGGATCGGGCCACGGGACGTTTTGGACATCACAGTGTTCCAGGTGCCGGACCTTTCCAAGATCGTACAGGTTTCCGAATCTGGCACGATCAATTATCCGCTTGCGGGTGAAATCGTTGCGGGCAACAGAACGGCACGCGAGATCGAGCTGGACCTGACGAAGAGGCTCGGTGCCAAATATCTGCAAAATCCCGCCGTCACAGTCTTCGTCAAGGAGCACAACAGCCAGCGCGTTACCGTCGAGGGCAACGTAGCCAAGCCCGGTGTCATACCGATGGCTGGAGGCATGACGCTTGTGCAGGCGATTGCGCAAGCAGGCGGGCTGGGTGCCACCGCGGACAAGACCGTCGTCGTATTCCGCATGGTAGACAACAAGCGGTCCGCCTTGAAATACGATGTCTCCGATATTCGCGATGGCGGGGTTGAAGACCCGCAGTTGCAGACTGGCGACGTGATCATTGTGCCCACCTCGGACATGAAGACCGGCGTCGAATATGTGGTGAAATTCCTGCCTCTGGCCACCATCGCCCCGATGCTCTAGTGGTGCGAATTTGACATTTGAGTCCCGCTAGCCGCTCGCTCGCGATCAAATGTCAAATTCAAAAAGCACCACTAGATTTAGGACGTTGCTAGTGGTTCTTATGGTTCCAACATTTGCTCACGAGCCATCCGCAAACGGATGCAAATGTTGGAACCGAACCACTAGGGCCGGAATTGGGCGGGGCCAAAGAACAGACACGTTAGCCGAAGGAGTAGGCATCGAGCCGCAGCGCCGCGCCGGCGGAGCTTTGGTGAATACGTTGGGCGTGGGCCTTGTCTCCGGCTGCACCCAATGCCGTGTAGAGCGGCAAGAGATGCTCGTCCTCGGGGTGGTTGCGCACCGCGTGGGGAGCCAGCTCGCGATAGCGCACGAGATCGTCCAGCCGGTTTTCCGCAAGCGCACGGCCGTACCAGTCCGCGAATTCCGTCACCCATTCCGGCTCAGGGCCGCCAGCCGGATTGCGAAAATATTCGCGGAGATTGTGGTTGAAACTGCCAGACCCAACGATGAGAACGTCATCGGCGCGCAGGGGTTCCAGCGCCCGTCCCATCGCAAGATGATGCGCGGGCCCAAGGTGCGGCTGCACCGAGAGCTGAACTACCGGAATACCGGCATCCGGATAGGCGAGCATCAGCGGCACCCAGGCGCCATGATCGAGCCCGCGGCCCTTGTCGATCCTGGCAGGAAGCCCCGCCTGCCGCAAAAGGCCTGCGGCCTTCTCCGCAAGTGCCCGGCGAGCCGGGGGCTGGGTATTGCAGTTCGTAAAGGGGCGCGGGGAAGCCGCCGAAATCGTGGATGGTGGCGTTCTCCTCGACCGCGTTCAGCGTGGGGGCCGCTGCTTCCCAATGCGCGGATACGATGAGGATCGCCCGGGGCCTTCCCAGTGCATTGCCGAGCCCGCTCAGGAAATCGCGCGCGGGGCTTTCTTCGATGAGAATGGTTGGTGCGCCGTGAGACACAAACAGAGATGGGAACATGAAACTCCTGCCTTAAGCGGCCCGCCTGGCCTGGGGCTGGCTGGCGGGATGCGCATCAATACTGGCCAGCTTATATAATGCCTGCTTCCGTAAGTTGCCGTACCTTTGCAAAAACCCCTTGGGTGACGGCGCCTTCGGGTGCCGTGCTGCGCTCCTCAAAAGCACTCATTTTGATAACCAAGGGACGCTTTTCCAATTTGAACTAATTGTAACAGATGCGTCTTGCTGAAAGATTAATCGCAGTGGATGTGCTAAGCTGTTGATATTTATTGAGGATACGTCCTTCTCGCGTCACAGTTATGGTAAAGACACAATATTTAACTGTATTTTTCAATGCTCGAATCTGGGCAGTTTGAGCTAAAATCCGGGCAATTTCCGGCAGTTTTGCGCATCCCAGATTCCGCGTTTACCATGATTCCTTAACGAATATGGCGCCAGCTAGGGTTTGTAGGGCCGGCCGCCATAATCGTGACACTTTTTGCTCCGGCGTGGCGGGGGAGACGGGATCTCCCTGGGCCCGATACCGGCAGACTCGCCCTGAAAGATCCCTCGCCCGAAGGCCATCAGACCGGCCGTTAAAAATGTTGAGAAACTTGGGCTTGCCAGTGGTTTGCGGACTGCGCTAAGGCCATTGCCGGTGATTGGCATGAAAGGCGGAACGGGGTCATGACGCTTGCGGGACTACGCCGGTTGGGCTTGCCGGTAGCGTTGGCGCCGGCGCTTTCGGCGTGCGCGGTGTCGCATCGGACGCCGTCCGTCGATATCGTGGGGGCCTATTTTCCGTCCTGGCTCATTTGCGCGGCAGCCGGCATCGTCATCGCAGGCGTTGCGCGCGGCGTGTTCGGCCGGACCGGGATCGACGCCTATCTGCCGGTGCGGCTTCTCTCCTATCTCGCCATCGCGGTCTTATCCGCGCTCCTCATCTGGTTCCTGCGGTTCGAGGGACGGTTGCCATGGGCTTGAACGCTCTCATACGGGAAGGCCACGAATTCGCGCACAGGCGGGGCAGCAAAAGGAACATCGCCCTAGCCATCGGCTGGGGCAGCATCGTTGGCGCGCTACTCCTTTCCTTCCGGGCAATCTATGTGCTCGACCATTCTCCGCGCACCGATGCCGTCGAGATCGAGGCGCGGTTCGTCCACGTCTCGCCGGCGGTTCCGGGCCGCGTGGTGGCGGTACACGCGAAGAACAACGCGCATGTGAAGAAGGGCGACGTGCTGGTTGAGATCGATCCTGAGTCCTACCGGCTCCGGCTCGAACAGGTCAGGGCCGAGGCCAAGGTGGGCGAATCGGAAGTTGCCCAAGGCGAGCGCAATCTTGAGGTCGAACGCACCAACGCCTCCGTCGCCGAGGAGCAAATCAAGCGCGCCAAGGAAAATTTAGGGCTCTCCCAGCAGACGCTCGAACGGCTGCTGCCCCTGCTGCCGCAGGGCTTCGTGTCCTCGCAGCAAGTCGATCAGGCGCGCACCGCGCGCAACGACGCACAGATCTCGTTGCAGCAGGCAATGCACCAGGCCCACGCCGCCGCCGAGGCGATAGGCACGCTCGACACGCGCCGGGCCCAGCTCCAAGCCACGCTGCAATTGGTGGCTCTTGCCGAGCGCGACCTGCGTAATACGAAAATCGTGGCGCCGTTCGATGGGATCGTGACCAGCATGAAGCTCGACGTGGGCGAATTCACCGCCATCGCGCAGGTGCTGTTCACGCTGATCGACACCGGAACCTGGGAGGCTGTCGCCAATTTCCGCGAAACCGACCTGAAGCCGATCCATGTTGGAAGCCGTGCCAGGGTTTACGTGATGGCAGATCCCTCCAAGGCCATCGAGGGCGAAGTGACCGGCATCGGCTCGGGCGGCCGCTCTGACGACAGCATCGACCTGCTTGGCATGCCGTATATCGCCCGCTCGCTCAATTGGGTGCGGGTGGCGCGGCGCTATCCGGTCTTCATCCATCTGCATGAGCCGCCGGAGGAATTGATGCGCATCGGTGCCTCGGCCGCCGCCGTCATCGAATAGGCGGAGCGGGGGGCGCTGGGGCATGCGGTGTTTCGAAGGGGCGGTTGCGCCATGACCTGAGGGCTGTAACCCCTCACCCTGTCCCTCTCCCTATGGGAGAGGGGACGCCCTAACAACGGGCACGGCGGGACTCCCTCTCCCATAGGGAGAGGGCTGGGGTGAGGGGTTGCAGCCCTCAGGTCATGGCGCAACCCGCCGTTATGTTAGATGCGCGCATGGGCGCGCCGGGGGCCACGATGGCGAACGCGGTGTGGATCGAGGACTTGTTCGCCAACCGGCCCGGGCGTGCGGTGCAGGCGGCCCGGATTGCCGCGGCCTGCGCCATCGTGACGGTCCTCTCCATGGCGCTTGGCGTGCCCGAAGTGCCGCTCTCCTGTTACCTCGTCTTCTTTGCCGCAAAGGATGGGCAGGCCGAGACGGTGGCAACCGCTCTGAAGCTCATCGTAGCGGCCACGGTTGGTGTCGCGCTCGGTTTCGTCTTCATCATGCTGACTGCGGGCGAACCGGGCTTGCGCATCCTGGCGATGGCCTTCTTCATGGTTGGGGGGCTTTATTTCGCCGCGGCTTCCCGGCTCGGCCCCGAAGCGGCCGTGGCGGCCTTCGTCTTTTCCTTCGTGCTCACCCTGTTCGATCTGGTGCCAATTCCCGAACTCGTAACGCGGGCGATCCTTTGGCTGTGGGTCATTACAGCCTTGCCGATGGGGTGCTTATCGCGGGCGCGCTGGTGGCAGGCGAACGCTCGACGGGGCTGGCCGCCAGAACGGTCGCCTGCCGGTTGCGAACCGCCGCGCTGCTGCTTGCCGGAGACGAGGGAGCGCGCGCCACCGCACTCGGTTTGCTCGCGGAGGGGAACGGGGAGTGTTTCAAGCGCGTGCAGTTGGGGGCGCTGCTGGAGCCGGTCTCTCCTGCCTTGAAGGCGCGGTTCAATGCGGAGATCGAAGCGAGCTACCGTATCCTGGCGCTATCGCTTGCTTCGCGGCCCGGCGGCGATCCGGAATTGGCGGCAATGCTGGCGGGGCTTGCGGAGCGGCGGCCCGGGGACCGGTTGGGCGGCGGGGTGCCGGAGCCCGCCCAGGCGGAGGATGGATTAACGCGCGCCGTGCGCGATTTCGTCCAGGGTGCCGCGCCCTCCGGCGAGCGGCCGGAGGTGCCGTTTCTGGCGCGGGATGTGAAAACCAACCCGGATTACATCCGGTTCGCGCTGAAGACCTCGGCGGCGGCGATGATCTGCTACCTGTTCTATACCGGTCTGAGCTGGCCCGGCATCCACACGGCCTTCATTACTTGCTTCTTCGTTGCGCTGGGGACGGCGGGCGAGACGCTGCACAAGATGACGCTGAGGATCGTAGGCTGTATCGTTGGGGGAGCGGCTGCGTTGGCTACGGCCGTCTGGCTCATGCCGCATCTGCAGGATGTGGGCCAGCTGGCACTCCTGATCGGCGCGTTCAGTTTCGTTGCGGCCTGGGTGGCAGGCGGGGGACCGCGCATTTACTACGCCGGTGGCAGATGGCGTTGTGCTTTTTCCTCTGCGTGCTGCAAGGCGCGGGGCCAAGCTCCGATCTCGTAAGCATCCGCGACCGCACGCTGGGAATTTTGTTCGCCAACCTGGTGCTGGGCCTCATTTTCCTGGAGGTCTGGCCGGTGTCGGTCAAGGATGCCGGCGAGCGTGCGCTGCGGCAGGTATCGGAGCGGTTGCGCGAGATTCTCGGCCGCGCAGAACCCGTGACGCCTGCGCGGATGGAGGAAGTCTTTGGGCTGATTGGCGAGGAGCGCCGGGTGGCAGCGCTCAACCGGTTCGAGCCGGGCCGCTGGCATGATCGCGAGGAGATCGGGGAGAAGGCCTTGAGCGCCGATGCGCACTTCCGCATCGCGGGCGAGATCTTTGCCGCATTCAGCGGCAGTCCGGGGCCGGGGATGGTGCACCGGCGGCCGCCCGCGGGCAAATTGACCACTGGCTAAAGGCGTTAGCTTTGCCTAGTATCCCGGCCGGTGATGTGGCCGGAGGGGATTTTGGCCAGCAGGTTTTGCCATGAACCGAGGGTTCAACCCCTCACCCCAGCCCTCTCCCTATGGGAGAGGGAGTTCCGCCGCAGCGGTCGAGAGGGCGTCCCCTCTCCCAGAGGGAGAGGGACAGGGTGAGGGGTTACAGCCCTCGGTTCATGGCAAAACCGCCGCCTCGAATTTATGTTTGCGCATTTGGGGATTTGGGCGGGCCGTCTTTGGTACGGGAAGGGGCTGGGGGCCAGTGAGCGTGGGGCCGATCCGGGGGATGCTTGCGATGGCGCTGGCCGCGCTGCTGACGGCTTGTGCGCCCGATGCGGCCGATCTTGTGCCGCTCGATTCGCGCACCGAATATGTGCCGCCGCCGCCGGACAGCCCGTCCGCCGGGAAGCCGGCCGGAATGCCCGATCTCCTGGTGCGCCCCGAAATCGCGCCAGGCCGCACCTACGGTCTCGCCGCACTTATCGATATTGCCGAGGCAAACAACCCGCAGACGCGGATCGCCTGGCAGCGCGCCCGGCAGGCCGCACTCGGGGCCGGTATCGCGGAGGCAGCATTCCTGCCGCAATTGAGTATCGACGCCATCGCAGGGTATCAATATTTCGGCCAGGGATCGGCAAGCGTTACCATCGATTCCGCCACGGGATTTCCCGGCGTGCCGTCGAGCGTCACCCTTCCCGATGGCGTCATCTCCACGCACACGAAAGAGGTTGTCCCGGCGGCGACGCTCAGATGGCTTTTGTTCGACTTTGGCGCGCGGTCAGCGGCTGTGGATACCGCCAAGCACCTGACGGAGGCAGCCGGGGAGCTATACAACGCGGCGCATCAGAAGGTCATTTACGAAGTCGCGCGCAGCTTCTTCATTCTGACATCGGCGCGGGCGCAGACGCGCATTGCGCACAAGACGCTTGCCAATTCCGGATTGGTGCGGGAGGCGGCGGAGGCCAAGCAGGCGCGGGGGCTCGCGAACAATATTGAGGTGGCGCAGGCACGCCAGCTGCAGGCGCAGGCGCGGTTCGACGTGATCCAGTCCGAGGGGCGCGAGCGCAACGCCTATGCGGCGCTGCTTGCCAGCATGGGTATCGCGCCCACCTTGAAGATCAAGGTGGAGGATGTGAGCGGCCGGGCGCTGCCGCCCAGGCCCCCGCGCGACGTGGACGGGCTGATCGATGCCGCGCTCAAGACGCGCCCGGACGTGCTTGCGGCTTATGCCAAGTTGAAAGCCAGTACCGGCAACGTGGATCGCGCCAGGGCCGAATTCATGCCGAAGGTGGGGTTGAGCGCGTCCGCCGCGCAGAACATCGGCGAGATCGGTTTTCAAGACAGCCGCACCGGCATCACAACGACGCAGCGGCTTAACCAGCCGGCCGAGTCGGTGTTCGTCGGTGTGACGATCCCGCTCTACGATGGGGGTGTGCGCCGGAACATGCTGGAAGCGGCGGAGGCGGGGGTAGCGGCCTCGAAGGATGAGCTGGCGGTAATGCAATTGACCGCGGCGCGCGAGATCGTTGCGGCGCGCGATCTGCTGGAGATAAGCCTTGCCGCCTATCGCGCAGCCGGTGAGACGGCCCGGGCGGCGGATCTCACCTCGAAAGGGGCGCTTGAATATTACAAGAACGGCATCGGCACTTTGACCGAGGCGATCAGCGCGCAGACGGCGCTGCTGCAGGCCCAGCTTGCCGAGGCCAAGGCGCATTCGGATGCCCTCGTCGCCGCCGCTACTATCGTGTTTTCGACGGGGCGAGTGCGTGGCGGGTAGACGATGGCGGTTCCTTGCAGTCTCCCGGGGGCGCATCCATCTGAAGCGCCATGCAAACCGGTAACTCTCCTCATATGAACGATCACTTCGACGGCCAGCGCTTCTTCAACCCCTACGTGGACACCAGCCGCAGCTTCCGCGAGCTGCTGCACTGGCGGATGACGCGGGCGCCCGAGCCTTGGCCGGAACCGGCGCCTCAAGTGGCGGTTCCGCCGGCGCGGGCAGTGGACGATGGCAGGATCGTTGTCACGTATATCGGGCAGGCCACCGTCCTGATCCAGTGCGCTGGGTTCAACATTCTAAGCGATCCCATGTTCTCGCTCCGGGCAAGTCCGCTCAGCTGGCTAGGCCCCAAGCGGGTGCGGGCTCCTGGCATCGCCTTCGACGATCTGCCGCCCATTCATCTGGTCCTCCTGAGCCATAATCACTACGATCATATGGACCTGCCGAGCCTGCGGCGGCTTCAGGCGCGGTGGGCTCCGGGCATCGTTACCGGCCTCGGCAATGGCGCGTATCTGGCCCGCAAGGGTATTGGCGGCGCCATCGAGCTGGACTGGTGGCAAGCGTGCGAGGTGCGGCCCGGTCTGCGGGTGCATTTCGTCCCAGCGCAGCACTGGTCGAATCGCTTCTTCGCGGGCATTCGCACCATGCTATGGGGCGGGCATGTGGTGGAGACGGAAGCCGGACGCGTCTATTTCGCCGGCGATACGGGCTATCCGGCCCATTTCGGCGAAATCCGTGAGCGGCTGGGCGAGCCTCATGTTGCCTTGCTGCCCATCGGCGCCTACGAGCCGCGCTGGTTCATGGGGCCGCAGCACATGAACCCGGACGACGCCGTGCGCGCCCACCTCGATCTGGGAGCCCATCGAAGCATTGCCATGCACTTCGGTACGTTCAAGCTCAGCGACGAGGGGATCGATGAGCCGGTCCGGGCGCTGATCGAGGCTAGGGTGCGGCACGGCGTGCCGGAGGAGCGGTTCCGCGTGCCGGAGTTCGGCCAGCCGGTCGAGTGCTGCAGGACACGCCGGAGCGCGCCCAGCATTACCTGAGTTGGTGCAGTTCCAGATACACCATGGTCTGGTTCATGAGCACATAGGCGATTTCGCCGAAGGTTGCCGGTCCGCTAACGGCAATGGGCTTCTCGCCTTCGAGTTCGCCGTACAGATAATTCAGGATGCAGTTGCAGGAGAAAGCCGGCGCCGCTGTCAGGTGCTTTGTTTGTTCGGCGAAACTCGTGCGGTAGTCGCTGACGGGCGCCGCTTGACGGTATTCCGTGCGGTCGAGTACGGGAGCATAGAACTTCACGGTGCGGCTTTCGTCGTCCAGCGCCTGGAAGCTGACATTGACCATCGCGCCGGAGCGGTCGGCTACCAGCGGAAACCTGAGGTCGATTTTCCGGTCTTTGACATAGTCGTAGAAGTTGGCGGCACTGCCGTTGACCAAACATTGGCTGGCGGTAAAGCCGGGCTTGCCGAACACGAACGTATCGCCCCGGCCTTGCTCGAAAACGTTGACGATACCCGCCGCCGCGACCAGGGAGTCGGGAAGCTGCGCGTGGAGAACGGCAAGCCGGTCGTCTGTGCATTCGCCAGTCAGGCCGTTGAAAACCTTCGGCTTCGCTTTGCCAAGTTCGTTCAAGTGAACGCCCGAAACCCAGCCGATGACGGCATGGTCGAAGATCCCTGGCAGATGCTCCGCCTCCAAAGCGTACTTCGCATGGATCGCGCTCATGCCGGGAAGGATTATCAAAGAGAAGCCGTTCCTGGGCGCCTCGGCGGGAATCCTCTCAAGCTGCTCTTTCGGCACGAAGGAGATCCGCACCTTGGCCAGGCTTGGCGGCAGTTGAGTGACGAAGACGCGCTCGCGGTCGCATACGCCTCCGCGAGGGGTCAGAAAATAGGGGATGGTGCCGCCTATCCATTCGCCCGCGATCAGCTTTCTAAGCGCTGCTTCATCGCCCGCAATGTGCAGCCGCGCGCCCGAGCTTATCAAGGCGTTGGCCTCTGAAATACCGATCAATTCAGCCATGTTGCCTCTTTTGGGGCTATGCTCTCGAACTCGTGCGCGGTCGAGTTCGCATGCTCGTTGAAGAACCTGCACAGCTCAGCCGCCAGCGCAGGCCTAGCTGCTCTGTTACCCGCATATTCGCGCCGGGAGCGGTCGATGAGCAGGTTGGCTGCGAATAGCGCGAACCTGTGCCTGATCTGGCCCGTCACGAGCAACTCCCAGACCGGGTGGCTTGCAGGCGGAATCCGCCCCGCCTTAGCGGCAACCGGTTCCAGATCGGCCGCGACGATGCTCGCATAGCGGTTGCAGAACGTGCAAATCTCGCTGGCGAGCCGGGCTTTTGCGCCTCTGTTGACGGCATATTCGCGCCTTGCCCGGTCGATGAGCAGATTGGCGGCGAACAGGTTGAAGCGGTGCTTGATCTGGCCGGTGACGAGCCTTTCCCAAATTGGATGGGTGGCTGCGGGAATGCCGTCGCTTGGGGATATGATCGCCTTTTGCAGGATCGGCGATTTGCGCGGCAGGTCATCTTCCTCGTGCGGCACTTCCCGGTGAAGGACAGGAGCATCGAAGCCTGGCCTCCGGAACAGGGGCGTATCCTGCTCCGCCTCTTGAGAATCGTATTCCGCGGGCGCCTGTCCGCCTTGGGCTACGGCTACCTCCGCGGGCCGGAGCACCCGCTCGCCGATCATGTAACCGGCGCAAAGGACATGAACCACCGTGTTGGCCGGTACGTCAGGCACATTCATCACGGTCTTGGCGTCGTGAACATGCGGATTGAAGGGCTCACCCAGGGGATCGAAGCGCGTCACCTGGTGGCGGCTGAGCACGTGCATGAGGATGCGCTCGGTTGCGACGACGCCATCGACAAAGCTTTGCAGGGCGGGACTATCCTCCTCAAGCTCCTTCGGTGCAGCTTCGAGCGCCCGGCGGATATTGTCGGCCACGGCCAGGACGTCGCCCGCGAAAGCGGAGACCGCGTATTTCTTGAACTCCTCCTTTTCGCGGTCGAGGCGCTGGCGGTACCCTATCATCTCCGCAAGCAGTTCAAGGTTCCGCGCTTGAAGTTCCTGGTTCTGAGCCCGCAGTTCCTTGAACGCTCTAGCGGTATCGCGCGCAGCGCTCTGCGCAGGCTGAAAACCGGCGTCCTCGCTTTGCTCCGCAAACTCCTCGTCCTCAGGAGATTCGATACCGTCCGCTGCGTGGCCGATGTCCGGTTCAACGCTGCCGGGACCGGTTTCTTCCAACTCGTTACTCATTTAGGCCCCATCCAGTTCGCCGCTCCGGAGCAGGCAGCCCGGTCAGGCCGGCATAACCCGGCGGACGCGGTTGCTGGCATCTCTTCCGCAGCCCAGCGAAATCCGGCCGGGAGCGGCGCGCATATCGTCTGCAAGCTCCAATTTTGCGCAATTTTGGCGGAGGAGATGTCGGCTAGCCGACACCGGGGCGGGAAATTCGTTCGACCGGCGCCGTACCGGCAATCGGCACTTTACCTGAGCGGGCACGTTGGGTTAAGGAACCGGAGGCAGTGCCGCCGGGACGCATATAATGCAGCCGCGCACGCAAAAAACGGACTGGATCGGCCAAATATTGCCATTTGGCTGACGTATTCCGCAGAAATGGCGGCTGCGTATTTGGGGCGCGGCCAATCGCTTTACCGGGGGGCAAGGCAGAAGATCGATAATTGAGCTGTCTTGGGGCCTTTCTGGGGAAGTTATAGGGCCTTTAATTTGCGCGCAGAAAGAGCGGTCAGGGAGTTACATGAGTAGTGGCAGTCGTCTAGGCGGGCACCCGGGGCTCAGTCCGTTCGAGCCTTACCGGGATGCATTCGGTTTTAAGGTTCCTTCAGCCGCGCTGGAGCGGCTCTGCGATCTGGCGGTCGTTCCGGCGCACTACAGGCCAACCTTTGCCAATGCGATGAACGGGATTTTCGCCAAATCGCAGCGATGGCACCGGATGGCAAGCCGCGCGATCGAGATGGATAACGTTGGCAAGGAGCTTGCGCAGGTGGCCAAGGATGCCCGCAAGCTCAAGGAAGATTTGGACAAGCTGAGCCCGCAGGCGCGGATGGCGCTGGGGCTTTACGCTTTGCGGCTCGATCAGTTCGCCGAGGCGGATGCGTCCGAGGCCGTGCGCAATCAGATCGAGGATCTCGTCAACCAGGGCGCCTCAGGCCAGGCCAGCCCGAAGGTCGGGCAATTGAGCTGGGCGGCGGGCAGGATCGAAGCGGCTGCTTCGACCGAAACCTGGGCGAAGCCGAAGAATGGCGCGCTCTCGTCTTGGAAGAACAGTAGCACCCGCTATTCGCCCCGTGCGGAGACGTTCGAACTGTTCGTGATCGAGGTTGGCCGGGCGGCGCAGGCTTCCAACAGCCCGCTGCAGTTCGATCCCGGCAACATCAATGGCGACCTGATCGCGTTCCTGGAGGCGGCTCGGCCGCACTTGCCAGCAGGGTTCATTCCGGACGAGGTGTTCAATCCCGAACCGGCCGCCAGCAAGCCTGCGCCCAGCTCGGGCTTGAAGAAGCTGGCGTTCTGGTCGAAGCCGCAATAGGCATCCGGTCTGCGTACTACTGTGCGTGCAAATCCGTAAGCCGGAGCGTGAGGCTCGGAAGCAAAAGCGGCGTCAGCATTTCTGTGGCGGGATAATCTTCTATCCTGCCGTAGCCGCTTTCGCCCGGCTGGCGGTAGACGCGCGTCTCAAGCCGTACGGCATGGATCACCCAAAGCTCGCGAATGCCGAACGAAGCGTACAGCGCCGCCTTCCGGCCAGTGTCGTAGACGAAACTGGAATTGGCGATTTCCACGACAAGAAGCGCGTTGCCGCCATTCAGTCCCTTCAGTCCAACGCTCGTCTCGTAGAACGTGAAGTCCGGCTCCAGATAGGTGTCTTCCGAAAGCCTGAATGTAGTTTCGGGCGTGAACAGCGCGCCGCTGGGCAGCCGCCGCGCCCACTCGATCATGAGTTTGGTCTTTAGAACTTCGTGGTGATTGCCCTTCGGCGACATCGGCACCAGCTCCCCGCCGATCAGCTCGACGCGCTCGTCCTCGTCCATGAGGCCAGCCGCCACCATGGCCTCGATATCGGCCACGGTGAAGCGCCGGCGTGGTAGTCCCTCCGCCGCCTGCGTCGTCTTGCGTTCCCGGGGCCGGTTCGTTTCGAATGAGAGGTTCATGGGCATATCTTAGCCGAATACTCATCTCGTTCCAAGTCGGCGCTGTGAAAAGTAACCTGAAGGGCCCAAATTCCAATCTGTCTTTCTAGAGTTTATCTGGATTGGTCTAACTTCATGTATGGCTTACATAATTCTGGAAAACGAGTGTAAAATTCCGTGACTTTTCGGAAAAATACCATTTTGCTCGCCACAAACTCCCGTCGCTGTTCTGTGTCCGCAGGAGAGCCGTCTTCAAGTTCTGTAGAGTAGTAGCTTAGCCTAATAATGTCTGTTCGTAAATTATCCAGGTACGAAACAACTTCATTCCCAAATAGGAACGATGCCTCTGGATAGAATTTGTCGAACGCAAAAATATCTATATCCGTAGCTCTTCCGGATCGATTTATCGGCGCAATAACTTCGTGTGCCTTCTCATAAAGGGAAAACCGCTTATCGAAAAGCTCAATAATTAGCTTTTCTTTGGCAGTTTTCCATTGTCGCCACGCTATGTAGGCTACCGCAAGTCCAATCACACCACTTTGAAACAATGTGACGACGGCGAGCCAACTCATGCCGCTCACGTAGCCCGTCTTAATTATCCAAGAAGCTGCGGAGCTTGCGGCTGCGGCTGGGGTGCTTCAGCTTGCGCAGCGCCTTCGCCTCGATCTGGCGGATACGTTCGCGCGTCACCGAGAACTGCTGGCCGACTTCCTCCAGCGTGTGGTCGGTGTTCATGCCGATGCCGAAGCGCATGCGCAGCACGCGCTCTTCGCGCGGCGTCAGGCTCGCCAGCACCCGCGTGGTCGTCTCGCGCAGGTTCGACTGGATCGCCGCATCGATGGGCAGGATCGCGTTCTTGTCCTCGATGAAGTCGCCCAGGTGGCTGTCTTCCTCGTCGCCGATAGGCGTTTCGAGGCTGATCGGCTCCTTGGCGATCTTGAGCACCTTGCGAACCTTCTCAAGCGGCATGGAGAGCTTCTCGGCCAGCTCTTCGGGGGTGGGTTCGCGGCCGATTTCGTGCATCATCTGGCGCGACGTACGCACAATCTTATTAATCGTCTCGATCATGTGCACCGGAATGCGGATGGTACGTGCCTGGTCGGCGATCGAGCGGGTAATTGCCTGCCTGATCCACCAGGTAGCGTAGGTGGAGAACTTGTAGCCGCGCCGATACTCGAACTTATCTACGGCTTTCATAAGGCCGATATTGCCCTCCTGAATCAAATCCAGGAATTGCAATCCACGGTTCGTGTATTTTTTGGCAATCGAGATCACAAGGCGAAGGTTCGCCTCGACCATTTCCTTTTTAGCCTGGCGTGCCTCACGCTCGCCCTTCTGCACGATTTTTACGATGCGGCGGAATTCCTGGATATCGAGGCCGGTTTCGGTGGCGAGCGCGTGGATTTCGCTGCGGATTTCCTCGATCCGGCTGCGCTCCTTGTCGACGAATTTGTGCCAGCCTTTGCCCTTCAGGCCGCCGATGCGGTCGATCCAGTTCGGGTCGAGTTCCTTGCCCTGGTATTGGTGCAGGAATTCGTCGCGGCGCACGCCGTAGCCGTCGGCCAGCCGGTATAGCCGGCCCTCGTATCCCATAAGCCGCTTGTTGATGTCGTAGAGTTGCTCGACGAGCGATTCGATACGCGCCGGGTTCAAGGACAGGCTTTTCACGTCCTGGATGACGGCGTCGCGGAGCTTTTTCGAGCGCTTCTCCTGCTGCGGCGAAAGCGAGTTGTCGGCGAGCTTGCGCTCGACATGCTGGTCCTGCAGTTTGCGCAGCTTCTTGTATTCGGAGGCGATGCTGTCGAAGGTTTCGAGCACCTTGGGCTTGAGTTCGGCCTCCATCGCGGCGAGCGAGAGACTGTTTTCGAGATCCTCGTCCTCGTCAAACGCGTCCTCGCCCGGAAATTCGGGCGCTGCGCCCTCTTCGCCGGCAGGCTTGGCGGCCTGCGCCGGGCGTGCGGCGCCGTTTGCCGCCCCATTGACCGGCTGCACCGGCGCTTCAGGAACGAACTCTTCTTCCGCGGCGCTTTCTTCCTCTCCGGCTGGGCGCGCAAACGGGCCGGAATAGGTGGCTTCAAGGTCGATGATGTCGCGAAGGAGAATCTTTCCTTCGTTCAGTTCGTCGCGCCAGATGATAATGGCCTGGAAGGTCAGGGGGCTTTCGCACAGGCCGCCGATCATGGCCTCGCGGCCCGCCTCGATGCGCTTGGCAATGGCGATTTCGCCCTCGCGCGACAGAAGCTCGACCGAGCCCATTTCGCGCAGGTACATGCGCACGGGGTCGTCGGTGCGCTCGCTCACCTCGGTGGAGCGCTCCGTCTTCACCGGAAGCTGCGACGCAGGGGCGTGTCCGCTCTCCTCCTCGTCGTCGATGGGCTCGGCGGCAGCCGTCTCCTCGACCTCTTCCGCGTCGACGACATTCACGCCCAAATCGGAGAACATCGTCATGATATCCTCGATCTGGTCCGGGGATACCTCGTCGGGCGGCAAGACTTCGTTCAACTCGTCATAGGTGACGTAGCCGCGAGCTTTTGCGACCTTAATGAGACGCTTTACGGCGGCATCCAAAAGATCGAGAACTGGGCTGTCGGTAGTTTCCGGGGCCGCCGTCTCTTGATCTTCGGTTTTTGTCGTCGCTGTGGCCATTATGCACTCCAGAAAAAGCAGTAAGACCGGGGCACGTCCCTTCGTGCCCAGCTCATAAGCGGCATTGAATCCCGTAGGGCGCTAGGGTGGCGAAGCGCTGCTCTGTCCGGCGGATGCGATACGGATCGCGGAGCCACTCTAACGTATAGGTGGCCATGTTTAACACCGCGTTACTCATGAAGCTAAATCACTCACCACGCGCCCGTTCTCTATTTGGTGAACGCCGTCTGCCGCCGCAATACTTTAGAGCGGATCAAGATGCGGCAAATTCGTGCTGCTGCACGATTGCCTGCAACTTTGAGAAATTTTCGATGGTCGGTTCGCTAAGGTAATCGTTCTCGGCTTCTTGCAACGAACGCGGAACGCCCGCCTTGCTATGAAGCATCATGATGTGATGCCACCCTTCCAACACCTGCTCCTTGCTTGCTTCATGTGCGAAATGCGGTCCCGCGCCTTGCGCAGTTGCACGCTGGAGACGCTCCAGTTCCGCGCCATAACCGGCACGGGAGAGGTGCTCTAACAAATTTTTGTTGTCAAGATGTTCTTCCGCTTGGTGCACCGCTAATGTCTCGTCGCGCAGGCGTTTGCAGTCCGGATCGTTCAATTGCAGGCCCGCAATCTCCTCAAGGAACTCGTCGAGGAGCCAGGGGTGACTAATGATCGCACCTATGAGCAGGCTTTCGCGGGCGGCGGAGATGGGGGCCGAGGCTTGCACGAGCTTGCTCGACAGCAAGCTGCCTGTCCTGGCGGTTACCGCAGGGGGGGATGCCCTGCCGGATTTGCCGGGCTTGCCGTAAGCGTTGGCGGAGCGGCGTGCTGCCATTGGGCCGATGCGCCTTGCCATCCCGGCATTGCGCAGCCGTTCCCGGATTGCTGCGATATAGTGAAATTTTAGGCTCTTGTGCTCGATCTGGCCGGCAAGCTCCATGAGCCGCGCTTCGAAAGTTGCGCGCTGCTCGGGCGTTTCCAAAGGATGGCGGCCGTGTTCCCGCGTCCAGAGCACGTCGAACAGTGCCTGCGGCGCCGTAACGAGCCTGGCAAGCGCCTCGCTCTCGCCGCCGCGCACCATGTCGTCGGGGTCGCGGCCCTCCGGCAGGAACACGAATTGAAGCGTGCGGCCGGGCTCCAGATAGGGCAGGGCGCTGTCGAGCGCGCGGTGAGCGGCCTTCTGGCCCGCCACGTCGCCATCGAAGCAAAGCGTTGGCATCGGCACCATCGCCCACAGGAGGCGGAGCTGGTCGGCCGTCAGCGCCGTGCCGAGCGGGGCTACGGCGCCTGGAAAGCCCGCGCGTGTGAGTGCAATCACATCCATATAGCCTTCGGCGACGACGATGGGCTTGTCCGCCCGCGCCGCTTCCCGCGCCGGAGCGAAGTTGAACAGCACGTGGCCTTTATGGAAAAGCGGTCCCTCGGGCGAATTGAGATATTTGGGCTGCTGGCCTTCGAGGAGGGCACGGCCGCCGAAAGCGATTGCGCGGCGCTTGGCGTCCATGATCGGGAACATGAGGCGGCCGCGGAAACGGTCGTAGGGGACCGCGATGTCCTCGCCGTGGATCAGGAGGCCCGCCTCCTGCATCTCGGCCGCCGTGTAGCCGAACTGGCTCAGATGGCTCTTGAGCGCGGTCTTGCTGTCCGGGGCGTAGCCAAGGCGGAAGCCCTGGATTTCGGCGGCGCGCAGGCCCCGGCGCTCCAGGTAGTCCCTTGCGGTGGTGCCTTCGCGGCTGGAGAGCGCCTCCTGGAAAAAGCGGCAGGCCTCCTCCATGACGCTGAACAGGCGCTCTTCATGGGATGCCTTCACTTCGTCCACGGGAACGGGCGGGGGTAGGGATACGCCCGCCTCGGCGGCAAGGCGCTCGACCGCTTCGGGAAAGCTCAGGCCCTCGGTTGTCATGACGAACTTGAAGATGTCGCCGTGCTCGCTGCTGGCAAAGCAGTGGTAGAAGCCCTTCTGGTCGTTCACGGTGAAGGATGGCGTCTTTTCGGTCTTGAAGGGCGACAGGCCTGTATATTCGCGGCCCGTGCGCTTAAGCTTCACGCGGCGCTCCACCACCCGGCTCACCGGCAGACGGCTTCGAATCTCGTCGAGCAAATGGGGCGGATAACGCATAGAGACAGGCTCCGGCGGTACGGTTGCGAACAGACGACTGATACAAACGGAAAAGCACAGGAGAGGTGAACTGCGGGCTATGGAGGTTACTATGAACCGATTCGCAGGCCAATTCGCACCTTTCCACGGGGACCGGCTTATGCTTGTATGGATTTTCCGCTTATATAGTGCGGGCTGTTGAAAGATGGGCGTTCATGGTCTTCCTTGCGATCGGGCTTTTGGTAGTAAGCGTCGTGCTTTACGCCATAACGGGCGATGGTGGCACCATCGCAGGCTTGCCGCGCGAGGATTTCCCGCGGCTCGCCGGGCCGCTCGCCCTTCTGATCTTCCTCATGTCCGGGGCAGTGAGGCTCAAGAGCGGCCAGGCCAGCCAGGCTTTGAAGGCCTTGGGGATTTGGGTTGCCATTGGGGTTGTGCTGGTAGGGGTCTACACCTACCGCGCCGAGCTTGGAGAGGTTGGCGACCGGGTTGTGGAACAGCTGCAGCCGGGCGCGGTGCAAACGGTGGCGTCCGGCGTGGACGGACGGGGCGTGGCCATCAAGATCAAGAAGACCGAGGGGCATTTCATCGTCAAGGCGAAGGTGAACGGCAAAGCCGTGCACATGATCGTCGATACGGGGGCTTCGACGGTTGTGCTCAGGTCCGAGGACGCCCGCCGGGCTGGCATTCAAACTGGCGCGCTCAACTACACGGTGCCGGTCGAGACCGCCAACGGCCGCGCCTATGCGGCCCGCATCAAGCTCGACAAGGTTACGCTTGGCGAATTGTCGCTGGATAAGGTCGATGCGCTCGTAACCAAGCCCGGTGTTTTGCATCAAAGCTTACTTGGTATGAGTTTCTTAAGCCGTTTGCAGTCATATGAGTTCTCGGGGAATCAACTGGTCATGCGCAGCTAGCGGTAAGCCGCAGCCAGGCCCCGGATCAGGGAACTCGCACGGCGGTAATCCATGGCAAGTCAGACTCTCGGACATACTGTTTTGAAGGAACTCCTCGTCTGGAGTGCCGCAATCGCTGGAGGGGTGCTCACCTTCCAGTATTTCGAGCCGTTTTACGATCATCTGCAGCACGCCGCGATCCAGGGCGGCTATGCGCGCGTTCTGAGCCCCGGTTTCGGTGCTGCCGCGATACCTCCCTTCGATACCCGCATCGCGACCATTGCGCCGCCCTTCCGCGGCACCATCGCGGCAAGCCAGGGCAAGGCCGCCGCACGCAAGGCCGTGACGCTGACCGCAAATACGTATGGGCATTTCCAGGCGATGGCCGAGATCAATGGCCAGCAGGTCGAGTTCATGACGGATACGGGCGCCACCTATGTGGCGCTGAGCTACGAGACTGCGCAGAAGCTGGGCTTGACGCAGAACCTGCGCTTCAACGGGCGCTCGACGACGGCCAACGGTGTCGCCAAGGTCGCATCCATCGAGATCGATCAGGTCCGCATCGGCGATATCGCGGTGAAGGGCGTGGCCGCGGTTGTGGCGGAGCCTGGGCGGATGACTCAGAACCTGCTTGGCATGAGCTTCATCCGGCAGCTCTCCGGCTTCGAGTTGAACGGCAGTACGCTGACAATGCGGGAATAGGCACGCGGCCGGCAGGGGCCGCCGCGGACACGGTAAAACAACGCAATTTTACGGATTTCGCACGCCTGGAAACCTTGGCGCGTACAAACGCTTGCGGTCCAGTTGGGGCTTATGTGAAACTTGAATGACAGGCGGGCGCCTCCACTTATAGCGATTGTACGCCGATCCGCCGGAGCCTACCTTCAGGGCCAGCAAAGCGAAAGGACCCTCATGATCGACCTATATTATTGGCCGACACCCAACGGACACAAGATCACGATGTTTCTTGAGGAAACGGGGGTTCCTTACAAGATCGTTCCTGTGAATATCGGCACTGGTGAGCAGTTTAAGCCTGAATTCCTGGCAATATCGCCAAATAATCGCATGCCAGCGATTGTGGATAATGCGCCAAGAGATGGAAATAATGCTATTTCCGTCTTTGAATCCGGTGCGATTTTGCTTTATCTGGCCGAAAAGACCGGCAAATTCATGCCAGCCGAGCTGCGCGGGCGCGTTCAGGTGTTGCAATGGCTGATGTGGCAGATGGGCGGTCTCGGGCCAATGGCGGGCCAGAACCATCATTTCAGCCAGTACGCGCCGGAGAAGATTCCCTACGCCATCGACCGCTATGTGAAGGAGACCAACCGTCTCTATGGCGTGCTCAACAAGCGCCTGGCGGGCCGGGCCTTCCTCGCGGGCGACTATTCCATCGCCGATATGGCCTGCTATCCCTGGATCGTTCCTTACGAGCGGCAGGGGCAGAAGCTTGAGGATTTCCCGCACGTCAAGCGCTGGTTCGAGGAGATCAAGGGTATGCCCGCCACGGTGCGCGCCTATGCGCTCGCCAAGGAGATCAACCCGGAGGCTGGCAAGCCCATGAGCGAGGACGCCAAGAAGGTGCTGTTCGGCCAGACCGCCGCCGTCGTGAAGACTTAAGCTGCGGGAAGCCGTAACGGCGAAACCTTCGAGCCGTATGCCGCGCTAGAGCGCCGCTTCCTGCCCCCATTTGGGGGAGGCGGGGAGCGGCTTTTTCCGGCAAAGTGGATGCTCTGTCAGACGATCAGGAGCAGCACCGAAATCGAAACGAACGAGAGCGTGGTGGCCAGCGCGAGGGCGGCTGCGCCCTGTTCCGCGCGGCCATAGGGCTGGGCCAGCAGCGGATAGATGGCGGCCATCGGCAGTCCCGCGAAAATCACGCAGGCCTTGTAGAGATCCGGGCCAGGGTCGGGCACCAGTTGCAGGCAGGCGAACACGGCAGCCGGATGCACGATGAGTTTGGCGAAGGTGATCTGCGCGGCATCGCCGAGCATGCCGCGGACCGGAAGCCCGGCCAGCGTTCCGCCGATGGTGAAAAGTGCTACCGGCGCGGATGCGGCCGCCAGCAGGTCGAGCGCCTTGGCGAACGGCCCCGAGGGGGACAGGCCCAGGAGCGAAAGTGCGGTGCCCGCGCAGATTGAGATGATGAGCGGGTTTTTGGCGAGGCGCAGTGCCGTGCCGGAAAGGACATCGCGCATCCTGCTGCCGCCGCCCGTCCCGCTTTCCGCCAGCGTCAGCGCGAGCGGCAGCATGACGAGGTTCTCGACGATCATGTTGAGCGCCATCGCCACGGCCGCGACCGGCCCCAGCGCCAGCGTCACCAGCGGATAGCCGATGAAGGCGCTGTTGGAGATCGAGCCGCCAAGCGCATGGATTGCGGCGGGGGTGAGCGGCTTGCCTTGCCTGCGGGCGAGCGCGAACAGGAGGAAATAGGCGATCAGCGAGCCGCCGCCATAGGCCACGAGATAGCCGGGGCTGGCGATTTCCGCGATGGGGCGCTGGGCCAGCGATTTGAAGATGAGGGCGGGGAGCGCGAAGGTGATGACGAAGGCGCCCAGCGGACGCATGCCGGATTTTTCGATGACGCCCATTTGCACGGCGGCAAAGCCCAGGGCGATGAGGAGGAAGACCGGGGCGGTGATCGCTAGGACGTTGAGCATGCGGGCGGGATGGTAGGGGGAAGGGGGAGCTTGGCAATACGATGGCTGCGCAAGCGGTGTGGCCGATTTGCCTACGATACTATTATAATTAGCGATGCACTTTTTCCTGCCGCGCACCGCACCCGCGCGGGCCGTACCGGAGCCGGAATGGCCGCCGGCGGGCCTTACGCGAGCGCGCGGGCGATGGCGGCCCCGGCGAGCGGCGCCATGATGCGGTAGCCGCCGCGTCCGGGTGCAGGCCGTCCTCCGAAAGCTCCGGCCGTATCAGCCCGTCCGGCCCGCACATCGCGCTATAGTAATCGATGTATTCGAGGCCGTGCGCCGCGCAATAGCCCTGGGTCCACGCGTTGAGCGCCAGCACCGCATCGAGCGGGTGCTTCAGCAGGTTGAAGCGCGTTTGCGGGCTTGTTTCGTGGGCAGGCGGCAGGAGCGAGGAAAAGACGGCGCGGATGGCGTTGGCGCGGGCGAGGTCGGCCATCGAGACGAGGTTCGCTTGGATGTCGGCAAGCGCCATGCAGCCGGTGTTGCCGCCGATGTCGTTGGTGCCGGCGAGGATCACGGTGGCGCTGGGGGCGAGCGCGATGACGTCCTGCCGGAAGCGCACCAGCATTTGCGGGGTGGTCTGGGCGGAGATGCCGCGGTTGATGTAGGGCAGGCCGGGGAAATATTGGGCGAGCGGCCAGCCTTCGGTGATGGAGTCGCCGAAGAAGACGATGCGGGGGGCGGCGGGGTATGGCGGGGGGAGGGCGGCGTTGGCGGAGCGGTAGCGGCAGAGTTCGCCGTAGTCGTCGCAGAGGGTGGGAGCGCGGGAGAGGCGCCAGGATTGGAACTCGGATTCGAAGAGGGTGTGGGGGTCGGACAATTGAGGTGCTCCGGGGTAGGGCGCATTATGTCTCGGCAAGCGGCATAAGCGAGCCGCATCTGTTGCTCAACGTAGCCCAACTTAAGTTGCGCCATCAGCCCTGTGTGCCACTGAAGAATTCTCTAACATCGCTGTTGATCGTCTCTCCTTTGAAGTATCCAACCCATCCACCCCCTTTTTCTGTGGAAAAATATTTCGCATTTTCCGGTTTGCTTTTCGCGTTCACTTCAAAAGCTGGCCATTTCGATAGAACCTCCAGCAGAGTATCCTTAGGTTCCGTTTGGCATTTCGGGTTAAATCGATTCCCGGCTATCCCTACCACCGCAAATCTACCGTATCTCAAAGCATTCCCGTAGCGATTTGAGAAGTAGGGATTGCATCCGGTCCGCTGCGACTTTCTGAAAGTAATTTCTCGATCTCCTGATAGCAAGCGTATGAGAACGCATAACAATCAACGTTATCAGGATCGAGAGAAAGTCGCTTAAAATGCTCATGCTCGAAGAAACTGCTAACATTCGCACGTGTTTCTGAAATTTGGTAGTCTAATGCAAGCGCGATTCGAAGCATTACATCTCGATTCACTATTTTTTCTAGTGAGATATATCCAGATTGTTTGCCATCATAAAATTCACCTTCCTTCCTTTCGTAAAAAAGGCCATACTTTTCATAAAAAACCTTCTGCAATGTTTTTTGTACCTCCTCGTTTGAGCGTCTATCCGCTTCCTTTACGGGTGTTTGAAAATTAGTAGCTTCAGATATGCGCTCAACGATTGAAAGCCACTGGTCCTTTTTGACGATAGTGGGGTCGATTGATATAATTTTTAAAAGAACCTCCTTCCCTTGAAACGCTCTATCTCTCGTATTTCCTTCCGTGTACTCATCATATAGCTTGCATAATGTATAAGCAGTTTGCCCGCCATTGATTATTTGGGGATTTTTTAACTCAAGAGAAGCAGAGTTCTTCTTTCCAGTCTTGTCGCTATATCCTGCCTCATCAGCAACGATGGTGATGCCATTATTAAAAAGTGCAAATTCATTTCCTGATGCTTTCGTAATGGATCGCTCGATTTCCTTGTTTACGGGATTGTTCTTCAATCCCAAAAAACTGCGAGGATTGTATAAAAGTATGGAGTTTCGATATGTCGACATGATGCGCCCTAGTTCTTTAGTTGGCGCAAAAATAATGGTAACATCGGTATCAACACCGAACGCTTTAACAGAGTAACTAACTCTAGCGTTTGCTCCACTTGTGTTTTCTAGATTTATATGGATATGAAGGTTGTCTGCCGTAAAGTACGTTCCGGTGCATACGGGAAGGCATAATTCCATGTACGTTTTTGAAAAATCGAAAACGTTAACATCGTAATCCTTGTAAAGTTTGTTGAGTAACGCTCCACTCTTTAAATTTGCCAAAATTACGATACTATACCTATACTGACTATGAAATTCGGTACCTTCTAGTGCTCGCTGGAATCCTTTGATTTTTCCGTTGTACTCTGTGCCATCTTCAGCGTTTTGTTCCCCTCTGACGATCCTGTCTGCCTCGATTTTTAGGAGCTCAGCATATGAAATTTCCTTCTCCTCGAAATTTTGTTCACTCGTTCGAAATTTGGACTGTAAGATATGGACGCGCTTATTTGCTTTGTCGATGTAGTACGCGTCAATTCCGCCGTCACCGATACGATACTCTTGTCCGGATCCTTGATACTATATGCCAAGAGGCTCCCGATGCAAACAAACGTTATCATCCTGATAGAAACAATAAGGACACGCTAGACCAAGCAAGATCAAAGGCCTTTTTGCACTTGTACTTGAAGGTAAAATTTGGTTTACTTGATTTTAAATCAAGAGAGCAATATATTGCGGACGGTACCGGCTCATTTAATGCTCCGCAGAATAATTGAAGCGATATTAGTGCATGCGAAACAACTAAGCAATAGCTGATGATCAGGAGAACGGGGGTGACGGCTCATGCGAGGCCATTTGGTGTGGTGTGGTGTGGTGTGGTGTGGTGTGGAGCGGAGGGTGGAGCGCCCTCTTTTGCATGGCGGAGAAACGATCGCCGACGGTCAAAAAATATAAAAGTATCTAAAAAGAGCTTAATGCTATCCTAATAAATCCACTTGCATTTGATTGTATTGTACCCTAATATGCTCGCATAGGTGGTAGGGCTTCGAGAAACTTTGAGGGTCCATGAGAACCGATGCCAGATTGTAGCCTTTTAAAGCCGTAGGGGACGGGATGCGCCAGTATTTTTTGATACCGCGGCAAGGACCGCGGGAGAGCGAGAGTTTGTTGAAAATAGTGCTGCCTTTTGGGAGCGTTGAGGCTCAGGGCCGGTTACCGATCTGGCTCGTAGCAATTGGTTGTGCCATCGGATACTCTTGGTGCATTCTTGGTCCAATGCTTGCGAATTGGGGGCCTCCAAAGCAAGCTACTGAGCAAACGCTGCCTGTGGGGAAATCTTCATCAAACGCTATGCCGGGAAGCGATAGTAGGTTGCCGAAGGATGGCTTGCGAATTCAACCGTGGGCTACGAAGGTGGAAATCGCATCGAATTCATGGCGGGCAAGGACCGAAGTAAGATCTCGCAGTCAGACCCAATCCAAGGCGCGCAGGGCTTAGGTATGGGGTGGGCACCGGCCTTGTGGCAAGCGGCATCGCTGCACGGTCCGTCGCGGGAAGGCCGCCGGCCTTGGCGGTTCCGATCCTGCTCATTCCAACTCCGGAGTGGGCAGCGAAAGCCGCGCGAACCTCAAACCGGTTCCGCCTGCCGCCGTTTCCCCAGCGCCTTCGCCACCCCCTCCGGATCGCCATCGATAGCCGCAATATAAGACTGCACGGCCTGATCCGGTTCGCTGCGCCCCTGTTCCCAATCGCGCAGCGTGGTCGTAGGAATCCCGTGCCCCTAGCCGGCGACCCTTCCGGCTCGAAAACAATTCTCAACCTACACCCCGTCGCCCTGGCGATCTTCCTCAACGTCCGCGTCGAGGGCATGCTATTCCCGCTCTCCAGCCGCGCGATGGCTGTCTGTGTCGTGTTCATCCGCTCCGCGAGCTGTGCCTGCGAAAGGTTCGCGCGAGTACGTGCCTCGATCAACGCGTTGATGAGCGCGAACTCTTCTTCAAGACCGTCATAGGCCTCCCGGTAAGCGGCATCGTTGGCGTAGTCCTTCGCGTGAAGGTCGCTGGCCTTGACGGTTTTAATCTTGCTCATGTCAACTCCCTGGCTCTTTGCAGAGCCATTTCGATCTCGCGGCGCGGGGGCTTTTCCGTCTTTTTGACGAACACCCTCACGACGATGACGCGCTGACCGATCTGGACCACGTAGAGCGCGCGGGCGATGCCGCTGCGTCCCTTGAGGCGGATTTCCCAAAGCGGCCCTTCGATGTGGCGCACCAGCGGGAAGCGGACTCGCTCCAGCCCGTGATCCTGGATCAATGCAGCGATCCGCTGGAAGTGCGCGCGCTGGTCAGGGGCGAGTGCGGCATATTCATCGGCCGCCGTTCCGGTCAGTTCAACAATCCAAGTCATTATAGCAAAAATGTTATGGGTGAGGCAAGCGTCTCCTACATAGCAGTGCTGCAGGCGAAGGAGGAGGAAAAATTGCAATGCGAAGCTCGTGCCATCTCCGCTTGCCGCTTCCGGCTCAAAACGATCCTAAGCCTGCACCTGGTCGCCTCGGTATATGGGTGGACGGCATGGTATTGCCGCTCCCCAGCCGCGCGATGGCCGTCCGCGCCGTGTTCATCCGCTCCGCGAGCCGCGCCCGCGAAAGGTTCGCGCAAGCGCGCGCCCCGGCCGCGCCGCCGATGCGCGTACGCTTCTTCGAGACCGTCACCGGCCTTGCGGCAAGCGGCATCGCTGCACGGTCCGTCGCGGGAAGGCCGCCGGCCTTGGCGGTTCCGCTCCTGCTCATGCCGCCCCGCCCCCGGCGCCGGGTCGAAGCAAAGCGCCGCCGGCGCACCCGTTAAAAATCCATTTCCGCCGCCTACGGCCCCATCATGGTTAACGCGTTCATGGTTAACGCGAAATCGCGAGGCTCCAACAGGCCGGATTCTGTCAAAAATTGCCCGGAAAAAGCGAATTTCTGGCATCGAAAACTACGGTTAAATATATTTGCAGATTTGAATTAACCAGAAAATGCACCGTCCGGCGGACGCGTAGGCGGCTTTTTCTACGTGAAAACAATGTGTTATGTGGCGGTAACTTTGGCGCAAGGTATTTGTGCTAAAATATATTCAAATCGAAAAGAGGGGTCAATCGCCCTCAAAAGCGTGCCGAATGCCCCAAAACGTAGCGAGTTTGGTAAATGAGTTCTGAATGTTGCCCGCAGAGGTCGGCCGGCGCGGCACGAAGTCCGCCAGGCGCCACCCAGGCCTAAGTCTCCGCCGCCAGCCGGCGCTAGGTTTGCTGCGCCAGAAGCTTCGTCACCGCCTCGCCCGCGATGTCGAGCGTCACCGCGTAGAGCATCGGGTCGTCCGGATCGCGCTTCAGCTCGAAGCCCAGCTCCTGGCACATCTGCAGCATCGTCACGTTTTCCTTGAGCACGGTGCCGTAGAGCTGCTTCAGGCCCTCGGCGCGGGCGTAGCGGATTAGGTGCCGCATAAGCACCCAGCCCATGCCATAGCCCTTGAGGTCGGAGCGGACGAGCACGGCGTATTCGGCTTTCTCGTAGTCCGGATCGGCGAAGAAGCGGACCACGCCCAGCATGTCGGTGCTGCCGTCGGGCTGGGCTTCGAGGGCGACGAAGGCCATTTCGCGGGCGTAGTCGATCTGCGTCATGCGGGCCAGGAACTGGTGCGAGAATTCGCGGACCGGCATGAGCAGGCGCAGGCGGATGTCTTCGGGCGTGACCCGCGACATCATCTTCGCGTGGATCGGCTCGTCGTCCGGGCGGATCGGCCGGATGAACACCTCGTGGCCGTTGAGCAGCTTTTCGTGCCGCTCCCATTGGATGGGATAGGGGCGGATCGCGGGCAGCGTTGGCCGGACCTTGGCCGGGTCTTCGACCTCGATACGGGCGTCGAGGGCCAGGAGGCCACGGGCGTCGGCGATCAGCGGGTTGATGTCGAGCGAGCGGATCGCCGGGTGCTGGACGGCCAGCGAGGAGAGCTTGACGAGGCAGAAGGCGAGGCCTTCCAGATCGATGGCCGCTTGGCCGCGGAAGCCTTTGAGCAGCCGGTAGATGCGGGTCGATTCGATCAGGTCGCGGGCGAGCTTGAGGTCGAGCGGGGTGAGCGCCATCGCGGTGTCGTTGATGGCCTCGACGCCGGTGCCGCCCGCGCCGAACAGGATGACGGGGCCAAACGTGCTATCCGCGTTTATGCCGAGGATGAGTTCATAGGCGCCGCGTCGGCGGATCATGGGTTGAACCGTGACGCCCCTGAGCTTGGCATCCGGCCGCTGTGCCGCGATGTCCGTAAGCATTTGCCGTGCCGCTTTTTCTACCTCGTCAGCCGACTTGAGGTCGAGCCGGACGCCGCCGATATCCGATTTGTGGGTGATCTCCGGCGACAGGATTTTGACCACGAGCGAAGAGTGGCTGCCGAGCAGTTCGGCCGCGGCCTCGCGGGCTTCTTCCGGGGTCGCGGCGACGCGGGTCGGCACGGTTGGGATGTCGTATGCCTCAAGAACGGCCTTGGCCTCGGGCTCGGTCATGAGCCTGCGGCCTTCCTTGAGGGCCGCGCCGATGCCAGCGTCCACCGCATCGGACTTGAAATGCATTTCGGCTGGTAGGGCCGGAGGCGTCTGCATAAGCTCGGCCTGGGCTGCGCCATAGCGGGACAGCTGAATGATGCCGCGGACAGCAGCGCCTGGCGTGATGAAGTCCGGTATTTTCGCTTCCCGGAACAGCGGCTTAACATCCGCCGACTTGCTGCGTTCGAGCCAGCTTGCGAGCACCGGCTTGTTCGATCCCGCCTTGCGGCCTTCCTTCACGGCCTCGACCGTGGCTTTGGCCGCATCGCTGGAAGAGGCAAGCGCAGTCGGCACGTTCATGACCAGCACGGCGTCGGTGTTCTTGTCGCGCATCACCTCTTTGATGGCGGCGCTGTAGCGCTCGGGGGGAGCGTCGCCGATGATGTCGACCGGGTTGCCATGGGACCAGGTTGCGGGCAGCACGGCGTCGAGCGCCTTAAGCGTATTATCGTCGAGCTGGGCAAGCGCGCCGCGCAGGTCCGCCAGCGTATCGGCGGCCAAGACGCCCGTTCCGCCGCCATTCGTGATGATGGCCAGCCGGTTGCCCGCCACGCTTTTCACGCGCGAGATCACTTCGGCGGATTCGAACATCTCGTGCAGGTCGAGCACGCGCAGGATGCCCGCGCGCCGGAGAGCCGCGCTGAAGACCGCATCGGTGCCCGCAAGCGCCCCCGTATGCGATAGGGCGGCCTGCGCTCCCTCGGGATGGCGGCCGGATTTGATGGCGATCACAGGTTTGGAGCGCGAGCAGCGCCTTGCTGCGGACATGAATTTCGCCGCGTGCGCGATACCCTCGATATACAGGAAGACCGCGCGGCTCATGACCTCGCCCGCGAGATAGTCGAGCATGTCGCCAAGGTCCACATCCACGGAATCGCCGATGGAGACGACATGGCTGAAGCCGACGCCCTCCACGGAGGCCCAATCCAGCATTGCGGTCGTAAGCGCCCCCGATTGCGACACGAGCGCGATATCGCCGCGCTTGGCAAAGGTTTGCGCGAAGCTCGCATCGAGGTTGAGGAAAGGCACCTGGAGCCCCAGGCAATTCGGCCCGATGATGCGCAAGAGATAGGGCCGCGCTGCTTCGCGCATCTGCTGGGCTAGTTCTCCCGTTACGCCGGCGGTTATTACCACCGCGGCGCGGCAGCCTTTTTCGCCAAGCTGGGCGATCACAGCCGGTACGGTACGTGGAGGCGTTACGACCAAGCCCAGGTCCGGCACGAAAGGCAGGGCCGCGGATGACGGATAGCAGGGCTTGCCCAAAACTGTCGAGCGGCGAGGATTGACGAAGCCGATCTGGCCCTGGAAACCTGCCCGCAGCAGATTTTCGGCCATATGCAATCCGATCGAGCCTGGCCGTTCGCTTGCGCCCAGCAGGGCGACACTTTTGGGCTGAAAGAAGAAATTTAGGTTCCGGATGGTCATGGCAACGCTCCGTGAATTGAGCCGCCGGTCTGCACCCAGCGGGACGGCCTAACGCCTTTGCGGGGATCCGATAATGCCGGTTATGGCTTACTATTTTGACATCGATCAAACTCATTGTGCAATGCACAAAACCGTCGCTGCGCCTTAATGGCGCGCTACGCACGGGCACTGCTGGACGGCGGTGCAGCGCTTCAGGCTTTATCTTTGCGGCGGCAGTTGCGGCTGCGCTTAGAAATTTCCGTGGGTTACGAGCCAAGCTCCGCCAGCGGCGGCTGCTCCGGCGAGCAATATGTAGGGGAGCGTTCGCACGAATACGGTCAGGAGGGTGACGAATGCGCTGAGGAGTTTCTCGCCCGCCTCCAGCAGTTCCTTGCCGGCACGGTATAGCAAATAGCCGATCCCGAGCCCGATGAGAATGAGCAGGACGACTTTCAGGATCGATAACTGATCGAGTCTATTCCACGGAATTGCGCTAATTTGCGCGATGGTCCATTGCCAGACCATCCCTATAAAACGGAAAATCGTTGCAAGCCCTTGCTGCAAGAGCTGTAGCAACTGATTGATAAATTGCATATCGAGGCCCTCTTAAGCCAGCCACGGGATTCGCCGCGTCAACGGCGTTAGCATGCAGCTTGGATCATGGTGCCAAAGTGGAACACTGTCCAGCAGGCTTCATCCGGTATTCAGTGAAGAAAAATTAGGAAGGCGGCCGCCGGCGGCTATCGCAATTCCTAACAAGACGCTAAAGACGCTGGTGTCTTGGCTCCCTTCCGGGCCGCATCGTTCCTGCCTAGCCGCGATACGTATACAATAGTATTTTTAGCAGAACTCCAATTTTGCGAGCATCGGTTGCAACCGATGTGCACGCATTTGCGGCGGCATTGCCAGAATGAGCCGCTAAAGATAGAGTATTTCTTCGCTTTATTCGCCTGGCGCGGTGGCGTTCATCGGGTACATTGCATCACGTTTAGGTTAATGTCCAGCTGGGCGCCCGGGAACCCGCAGCGCATCTTTACCGTTTGCCCAATTATGCGGGGCGCACACCAAATTCGCCCTTCACAAGATGCGGCCGGAAGCGTTACCATTATACCATGGCGAGAACGAAAATTGGTATTGGCCGGTTAAACTCGAACGGGTATCTCGACGGACAGCTTCTGATCGCGATGCCGTCGATGGCGGACCCGCGTTTCCACCGTGCAGTCATCTATGTCTGCGCACATTCCGGCGAGGGTGCCATGGGACTGGTTATCAACCAGCGTGCTCCCCACATCACGCTGCCGAAATTGTTTGAGCAGCTTGAGATCGCCGGTACAGAATCGCGTCCAGTACCGGTCCGCAGCGCTGCCATGGCGGTCCATGCAGGCGGCCCCGTCGAAACGAGCCGGGGGTTCGTTCTCCACAGCTCGGATTATTTTGCGGCGGACAGCACCCTGCCGATCAACGACAGCGTGTGCCTGACCGCAACTGTGGATATCTTGAGGGCGATTGCCAAAGGCAACGGTCCCAATAGGGCGATCCTGGCGCTTGGTTATGCCGGCTGGGCACCGGGTCAGCTTGAGCGGGAAATCCAGTCGAACGGCTGGCTCAATTGCCCGGCCGACTACGATATCGTTTTCGATAACGACCTGGAAAACAAGTACACCCGGGCATTGAAGCTGATGGGGGTCCACCCGTCGCATCTGGTCGGTACTCCCGGCCACGCATAGGTTCAGGCGCCTGCCATCCCTGGCAAAGGCGGCGTTTCCGCATGCCCTTCCGGCGCCACAAATGTGGCATGCGGGCCACAGAGTGCTGCCCGCATGCTGCCATAGTTATTTGATCAACATTTTAACGCTATATATAGGGCCTGCCACTATCGTTCCCGCGCGCCCTTGACGGCTTGGCAGTTTCAAGCCTCGCCCCAGCGCATGGAAGGGGCAAGCATCGACTTCTAACAACAGGGTCTTTTTCTGAACAGATGATTGTAAAACTTGCAGTACGGAACCTGTTTCACGACCGGGCCCGTTTCCTAGTAACGCTTGTGGGCATCCTTTTCGCCGTTTTGCTCGTAGCGATCCAACTCGGCATGTTCTTCGGCGCGCGCCAGATAATCACGGCCATGATCGAACGCGCCAACGGAGACATCTGGATCGGCGCTTACGGTGCCGACAGCATCGAACAGGGGCTGCTCTTGAATGGGCGGGAGCGGTACACCGCGCTTGCGGTGCCCGGCGTAAAGTCCGTTTCGCCCCTGATTGTGTCGTTTGCCGAATGGCGGAAATCCGACTCCAGCACGGCGCATGTTGTTGTGGTCGGCTCCAACAGGGACGAAGAGAGCCTTGACCCCTGGAACATTGTTGAAGGGCAGGCGTTCCCGGCATCGCCAGACGGCGTGATTGTGGATCGGAGCTATGCGGATAAGCTTGGCATCTCAGGCGTCGGCTCGGTGGCAAACATCGAGGGGCACAAGGTCCGTGTGGAGGGGCTCACCGATGGTATCCGTTCCTTTACCACCTCGCCCTATGTGTTCACTTCCTTGAGCAGGGCCCACGAACTGACCTCGGTGCCGCAGGATCAGGCCGACTTCTATCTCGTCAAAGTCGTACCGGGCGCCGATGTGGCCGAAGTCAAGCGTGAGCTTCAAGCCCGCCTTGGCAAGATGTACGTTGCCACCAAGGAGGAGTTCCGTCAGCAGAACCTCAAATACTGGCTGTTTGGCACGGGTGCCGGCGGTGCGCTCCTCGGCGGAACCGTTCTCGCCCTGATTGTGGGCATCGTCATTGTCGCACAGACCCTCTATTCGAGCACAAAGGATCACTTGAGCGAATTCGCCACGCTTAGGGCGCTCGGTTCTTCGGCCCATTACATTCACAAGGTCATCCTGACCCAAGCGGCAGTTGCAGGCGTCGTCGGGTGGGCTTTGGGCGCCTTTCTGACCCTCCTCATCTCGGTATTTGGCGGGCAAGCCGCGCTGCCGATCGTTTTCACTCCTGGCCTTGCCGCATTCATGCTCGTGGTGACGCTGGCCATGTGTGCGATCTCAGCCGTGTCATCGATTATCAAGGTAACTAGAAATCGACCCCGCCATGGTGTTTTCCAGATGAAACAGTCCGCGTCAGTCCTCGAAGCCCGGCAAATTGTCAAAGAGCTTGGCGAAGGCAACGCCAAAATTCAGGCGCTCAAAGGCGTCGACCTGATACTTCATCCGGGCGAGTTCACGCTCTTGATGGGGCCGTCCGGCAGCGGTAAAACGACCCTGTTGTCCATTCTCGGCTGCATTCTTGCCCCAACCTCGGGTTCCGTTATCGTCGCTGGCGAAAATGCAAGCGATTGCGGAGCGGAGCAGCTGGCGGATTTGCGGCGGCGGCATCTGGGATTCATTTTCCAGGCCTATAATCTTTTCCCGACCCTGAATGCGCTCGACAACGTCAAGATCGCGCTCGACGTTCGCGGTTTTGGCGCAGCCGAGCGCGAAAAGCGGGCGGAGGAAGCGCTAGAGTTGGTCGGCCTGAGCCACCGGCTCCGGGCCTTCCCCGGAACGCTCAGCGGCGGCGAAAAGCAGCGTGTTGCGATCGCGCGTGCGATTGCGTCTTCTCCGTCGATCGTGCTGGCCGACGAGCCGACCTCCGCGCTCGATACGGAGAACGGGCATGCGATCATGGAGTTGCTATCGAAGCTCGCGAAGGACGAACAGCGTACGATCCTTGCCGTGACGCACGATCCGCGCACAATCCCCTATGCGGATCGCGTCATTGAAATCGAGGACGGCCGGATCATAGGGCAGAAGAAGGGCGGCGAGGTGCAGGAGACCGCCGTTGGGGAGAAGAGAACCAGCGGCGCAGCCGGCAGAAATAGCCAGAAGAGAAAACAGTATGCTAGCGCGTAGCTTACTTATCTATGGAAGAGAAATGATCCAGAAAAAGCCAACTGCATCTATGCTATTTGCAGGCCTTTTCCTTCTTGGAATTGGCGTTTTAGTACTTGCCTTTAGCGTTTTCCCGTCCAGTTCCGGCGGAACCGGCTCCGGCAGCGCCGGCTCAGCCACGGCTGCCACGCCTTCTGGGGATGCCGCCCCCCTCGATCTTGCTGCGGCCGCACCGGGCCGTGTCGAGCCCAAAGGGCGCGAACTCAAGGTAGGCGCGCCGGTCTCAGCCGCCATCAAGGAGGTTCTCGTCCAGCTCAACGACCGCGTCAAAGCCGGCGATCTTTTGATCCGTCTCGATGACGAGGAGCTTAAAGCCAAGCTCAGCGCGGCGGAAGCCGAAGTCGCGGTGCGGGAAGCCGACCGGAATTCTGCTAGCGGCGGGAGCAGCGACCGGCGCAAGGCCGAGGACAACCTGTACGATGCCGAGCGCGATGCCTTCGATGCAAGGATCGAGCTGGATCGCCTGATTTCGCTGGCCCACGCTAATCAAGCCGGCGCTAAGGAAGTAGAGAAGGGCCATGCCGCGGTGGCTGCGGCCGAGCAGAAGCTTGAACACGAGCGGGCCAATCTGAAACGCGTTTTGGCGAAAAATCTTCCTGCGCCCACCCGGCAGGAAGCAGCACTGGCTTCCGCGCGTGCTGAGGTTTCGGTGGTGAGTACGGCGTTCGAGCGGACCCATATCCGGTCTCCAATCGAGGGCGCGGTTCTCGAACTGCGTGCGAAACTTGGGGAAACGGCAAATCCAGGCGGGGAGAGTCCGCTGCTGGTGCTGGGCGATTCCTCGCATTTACAGGTGCGCGCCGAGGTGCTGGAGCGCGACGTCCGTAAAATCTATCAGGGGCAGGCGGCTGTCGTGAAGTCGGACGCATTTCCCAACCGCTCCTTCGATGCGCGCGTTTCGCTCATAGCGCATGCACTGCGCGAGCCCCAGCTGCTGGCTAGGGGACAGCGCAAGAATACCGATATGGATGTTCTGGAAGTGGTTCTGGACCTTGACGATGGCGTTCCGCTGCTGCCCGGAATGCGCACGGATGTGCTTTTCAAGGAAGCGCAAGAGAAAACGCCGCTCGCCAAAACGGAGTAGCGGCCTCTTCCTGGCTGGCCAGCCGCCGCTATTCCAGCGGCGGGGCGGCTGCCGGTGCGCTAAGGAAGGGCTTGAGCTGATCCGCTGGAGTTTGCTGATCTTGGGCGGGAGGTGCCGGCAACGCGGCGCCATAGCCTCTGCGATGGGTTTGGGCGTCCTTGAGCTGCTCCATGTCCGCGGCCTTGATATAGAGGCCCCGGCAAGCCGGCTGCCAGCCGAACCGGTAATACACTTCGATATCGCGATAAGCGACGTTAACTCCCTGCTGGCCATAGGTTGTTGTACCGAAGAGCGCGCTGTCTGAACCGAGGCAGTAACCCGCGGCCATCGGTTTCAACTGGCTGGCGAACGCGGTGAAGCGTTCCACAAAGCTTTGGTGGACCCGGTCGTAGGTCATCAGCGGGTTGGAACCCGGCCAGATAAATAGAAACCGGAATTTGTTCGGCCCATTCGGTACGATGTTCGTTAGCGCCGCCCCTGGCTGTTCAGGCAAGGTGTCGAACAGTTCGTTCATGCTCTTCGGGTCTAGCGAGTTGACGATCGCTTTGGCCTGGTCGCCCGCCCACGCGGCGGAAGCGGCAGAAAGCCAAGCCAATAGGACGGTGCCAGCCGCGTATGGGGATATGTTTTTCATCATAACCGGAAATGTGGGGCTTCTTATCGGTTTTCGTCAACTTATTCACTTCGAGTGGTGCGGAAATCGGGCGGGAAGTGCAATGTTGCAATCGACAAGCCGGAATTTTTGTCATAGATAGGCTAGATTCCGGATCAACTGGTGCGGCGGGCGCGCGCATGTTTGCGCGGCATGAGGCTCCTTTGATGTGCCGCAATGAGGATTTCTGTGATGAACATCATCGAGACGCTTGAACATGAGCAAATGGCGCAGCTCGAAAAGAAGCGCCGGATTCCAACCTTTCAGCCGGGTGACACCGTGCGGGTTGCTGTGAAAGTGGTCGAAGGCACCCGCGAACGCGTGCAAGCCTACGAAGGCGTTTGCATCGCCCGCTCCGGCCGTGGCTTCAACGAAAGCTTCACGGTCCGCAAAATCTCCTATGGCGAGGGCGTCGAACGCGTGTTCCCGCTCTACTCGCCGCTGATCGACAGCATCACGGTCGTGCGCCGTGGCAAGGTCCGGCGGGCGAAGCTCTATTATCTGCGGGGTTTGCGTGGCAAGGCTGCCCGTATCCCGGAGCGCACGGATAGCCGGGCCAAGGCGCTCAAGGCCGAGTTCAAGGGCTTCAAGCGGCCCAAGGGCAACCCGGACGACCTCAAGCTGATCAAGGGTCTCGAAGCAAGCGACGAGAAGCGCCTGAACGAGATCGGCGTCATCAAGTACGAGCAGTTGGCCAATTTCTCGGACGACGAGATCGCGCTGGTCGAGGATTACCTGAAGCTTGGCGGCCGGATGGAGCACGAGGACTGGTCTGGACAGGCGCTGAAGCTCATGGCGGAGACGACCGCGGACGAAGTTCCGGCCCTTGAGGAAGAGGCGAAGCCGGAGGCTTAGTCTCCGAACGATAGCGAATTACAGTAAATGGCCGCCCTGGGGCGGCCATTTACGTTTCTGCGATGCTGGGAAACGGGCGTTAAATGACGGCCGCGTCCTCGATGAGCTGGGGCGGGGCGATCGGGTGCACGCGGCTCTGCGACAGGAACCAGACGAACAACGCGCCTTGCGCAAGGTAGGGATCGAAGGCGGAACTGAGCACGTTCCTTCCGGCCGAGTAGTTGCCAACGGCCGGCATGATAAGCCGCATGCCGTTGGTGACGAAGCAGCGCCCGCGTATGACGTGGCCATACTGCGAGACCTGCGCCACGGGATGAAGGCCGCCGGCAATCTCGTTCGCCACAGGCGCGCGGATGGCGCTCGCGCGGAACTTGATCCCGTTCAGCACAAGCTGCGGAACGGCCTCGCCGCCGATCCCAGCGGGCAGGGGCGCCGCGTCTTCGCCCGTCACCCAAAACCACTCGCGGCCTTCCATCATGTCCTGGAGCCAGTCGCGCTGGTGGTAGGTCAAGCCGGTGGCGGGCAGGCCGTCGAAGCTGTTGCCCAGCACGACGACCTTCTCGGGGTCGTAGCGGTCGAGTGCTTCCTCAAGCTTCTCGAACGAGGAGCCGGTATCGTAAGGCGGTAGAAGAACGTCGAGCCCATCGAGATAGGAGCAGTTCGAAAGGTGGACATCGGCGACGATCAGGGTGTTTTCGGACGGCCAGAAGATTGCCCCGGTAGGGTCGGCGATCAACGACCTGCCGCAGAGGAGAACCCGGGATGCGCCTACATCCTGAAGGATAGCGGCGGCCGGGCGGCGCTCAAATGTCGCTAAATGCATATGTTGTGCCCCTGTTGGTGGCGGCGTGGCGATATACTCAAGCCATGGCTGCCTATTTCCGGAACAACATCTAATCCGGATTCGCGATAATCGCGCGTTTACCTTTATTAATTTGGCTGATTCGTTAGAATTGGGTTACAGAAAAAGCACGAATTCAAACAATTTTAAGAAATACCAAGACTACAAACGAATCACAGCAAATGTATCACACCATGTGGTTATTGTGACACAGTTTCTCGCGCCCAGCCGGTATTTAATCGCGAAAAACGACAAGGAAATCGATGTGAACCCGGACGAGGCGCCCCGAGGTATCGTAGCCGCCAACAATCGGATAGACGCCGTCGCCCCAGCCGGAATGAATTATAAGGATATTATCGGCGCTACCGCCGCCGGGGCTGCTTAAGTGAGGGTTCCCGGCCGCCTCCGCCAGCGGCAGCGGAACGTTCGCCAGCCCGGCCCGGATGTGCGCCGGATCGTCCATGCGCGCAAACCAGCACCCGGGCGAGGCATTCTCGAACACGTCCGCAAGCCAATCCTGCTCATCGGGCATGCCGCCCGCAAGCGCGCCCTCGTCCACGAAGCACGCCGTGCCGGCATCGACCGGAAAGCCGTAATAATCGCCCTCCGCGGTCATCCCGGGCGGGCAAGGGCCATCGGCCAGCGGGGTGATAATGCGCCGGCTCACTTCCTCCGCGCCCTCGTCGAGCAGCAGCGTCGCGTAAGCCTCGCGCATATGCGAGCCGTCGCCCGCCCCGCTCACATCGGCCAGCGTCACCCGCACAGGGTAGCGGCCCGGCGGAACGGTCACGCACTGATTGCCGGTTTTGCGCATGGCGGCGAACGGGTCGCAGGCCAGGAGCCGGCCGGTTGGCATGACAAGCTCCCCGCAATCGATCACGGACAGGATGTAGACCTTGCCGTCCTCGCCGGCCGGAACGCGGTGCCCGTCCTTCAGCGCGCACCAGTACTCTACATTAGGATAGGCCATGCGTGTCCCGATCACGTAGGGAGCAGAAGTTAACGGTTTTCGCGGCCGTTCCGGGCTTTTGGGGCCTCGGGAGGGCGGATTTCGATTTTGAATTAGTCTATCAGAAAATTCTTGAATAAACGTGAAGATGCTATGTTGTTGATGAGTAAAGAGAAATATCGGAGCTGGCGGCAAAATCGTGGTAAATATCAAACCTCGCTTTATAATTAACTGTAGTTTTCAATGCCAGAAAAACGCAATTTTTGGGCAATTTTGGGCAGAAATCGGCCAGTTTGAGACACAGCGATTCCGGATTAACCACGTTGGCATTAAGCATAATCGGGCCGTAGGCGATGGTAACGGTTCTTTAGGAATTGCAAAGCTCCAACGCGCCGTCAGGCCGGCTCCCGGAATTTGGGGGCCGGCAAAGCGATGCCCGCTTCACAGCATTGCTATTTAGCACTAAGGCTGCGCTGACGCCGGCCGCGTCCTACGCTAGAGTTGGTGCGCTGGCGAGCCAGCCAACAAAACCGGAAGGGACGAACATATGATATCGAGGCGGGCTCTGATCAAAGGAGCGGCGGCTTGCTGCGCGGCGCCGGCGGTTGCCAGGGCCGAGGGGACGGGCGCGCGGACACTCAAAATCTCCCACCAGTTTCCCGGCGGCACGGCGGACCAGGGCGACTTCCGCGACAGGCTTTGCCGGCGGTTTGCGAGCAAGGTGGAGGAAGCAACGAAGGGGGCGCTGAAATTCGAGATATATCCCGGCTCCTCCCTGATGAAGACCGTTGCGCAGTTTTCCGCGGTCCGTAAGGGCGCGCTCGATTTCACGCTCTATCCGCTGCCCTACGCGGGAGGCGAAGTGCATGCCATGAACCTCGGCTTGATGCCCTGCCTTGTCACGAGCTACGAACAGGGTGCCAAATGGAAGACGGCGGCGGTTGGAAAGGCGATGTCCCGCATCGCCGAAGAGAAGGGCGTCAAGTTCATCACCTGGATCTGGCAGGCAGGCGGTGTTGCGTCGCGGACGGCGATGATAAAGGCGCCTCAGGATGCCAAGGGCCTCAAAATACGCGGTGGTAGCCGCGAGATGGACATGATGCTGGAAGCAGCGGGCGCCACAATCTCGTCCATGCCGTCGAACGAGATCTACCTGGGCATGCAGACCGGAGCCCTGGACGCGGCGATAACCTCCTCGACAAGCCTGATATCGTTTCGCCTGGAAGAGCTTGCGAAGGCATTGACCGCCCCGCGCAAAGGCTCGATCTGGTTCATGCTCGAACCGCTCCTGATGTCGAAGGCCACCTTCGATTCGCTGCCCGCGGACCAGCAGAAGGTCATCTTGGAAGTTGGCGAGGAGGTGGAAGCCTTCGGGACGGCCGAAGCCAAGAAGGACGATTTTGCGGTCGCCGATGTCTATGCAGCCAAGGGAGGCACGGTGGCCGATTTCGCCGAAAGCGATCTGGCGAAATGGCGCGCCATCGCCGAGGAGACGGCCTGGAAGGATTTTGCCGCGAAATCGCAGGAGGCCGCGGATTTGCTGGCCGCCGCAAAAGCCGTTTCCTGATGGCGGCCGGCTGACGATACGGGCGTTCCGGGGCTTGAGGACTCCGGGGCGCTTCCGGCCATCGAAAAGAATTGGGCCGCCGCTGCTTTGCGGCGGCTCACCGGCTTTCTATTCGCTCTAAGCTCGCTGGCTCTCGTTGTGGCGAGCGCTGTTTTGACGGCTGGCGTTATCGCCAGGCATCTCGGCCGGTCGCTGCATTGGCAGGACGAAATGGAGATTTTCCTCGTCGCCGGCGCCATTTTTATCTCGGCAGCAGAGGTTCAGGCGAGGCGCGGGCACATAGGCATCGACCTTTTGGGGCCGCTCTTAGGAGAACGCTCGCGCAAAGGGCTGCGGCGCATCACCGATGTCCTTGCGTTTCTCTTCGTGGGCTTCATGGCCGTTCAATCGGCGGCCCTTTTTGCCGAGGCCTGGAGCGAGGGGCAGGTTTCAGACTCGACCTGGGGTCCCCCGCTCTTCATCCCCTATGGCTTGATGTGCTCGGGGATGGTTCTTCTTGCAGCTGTGCTGGCCTTCCAAATTGCGGAAAACTCGCGTGTTCTTCTGATTGCGGCGCTCGTCCTGCTCGCCGGTTATGCGTTGTGGCACAGGCCTGCAGCACCGTTGATCGTCCTGTGGGACCCTCTGACGCTTGGACTTTCCTATAGCGCCGTAACGCTCGCCGTCATGCTTTCGGGGATTCCGATTGCGTTTGCGCTTGGCGTGGCCGCCACGGTCTTCATGATTGCGTTCATGCCGGCCGCCTCGGTGGAGACGGTTGCGCAAAACGTTTATGAGGAACTCGCCAACGTCATCATCCTTGCTATTCCGCTTTTCATTCTCAAGGGCGCGGCAATCGGCAGATCCGATGCAGGCCGCGATCTTTATATCGCGCTGCACGCATGGCTCTACCGGATCCCGGGCGGTCTTGGCATTGCCAACACGCTCGCCTGCGGGCTCTTCGCGGCAATGGCCGGCTCGTCGCCCGCGACCTGCTCGGCGATTGGATCGGCAGGCATTCCGGAGATGCGCAAGCGGGGGTACTCGGCGGGCCTTGCCGCTGGCATTATCGCGGCGGGCGGAACGCTCGGCATCCTGCTGCCGCCGTCGGTGACGATGCTGCTTTACGCCGTGGCCGCCGAAGTCTCGCTGGGCAAGCTTTTTCTGGCGGGCATCGGGCCGGGGCTCGTGCTCATAGTCTTGTTCTCCATCTACTCGGCCTGGCGTTTCCGCCGTGACCGGAACCAGGCAAGGCTCAGGCTGGAGCGCGATTCGAAGGCTTTCCCGGAGGAGGATAGCTATACGCTCGCGCAAAAGGCTTACGCCGCGCTGTGGGTGACGCCGTTCGTCACGATCCTGGCAGGGGTCATGATCGTGCTTTACGCGGGCTGGGCGACGCCCTCGGAAACCGCGGGCGTAGGCGCCGTGCTGGCCCTATTGGTGGTAGGCGTAATGTACGGTGTGTGGCGGCCCGCGCAGCTGATGCCGATCCTGGCCGCCACGATGCGCGAGAGTTCGATGCTTCTTCTCATCATCGGTTTCTCGCTCCTTTACGCTTACGTCATGAGCTACCTGCACATTTCGCAAGGTGCGGCTGCCTGGCTCGTCTCGCTGCCGCTTTCCAAATGGACGCTGCTCGCGGCCGTGCTCCTGTTCGTCCTGGTGCTTGGCTTCTTCCTGCCGCCGGTCTCCATCATCGTCATGACCGCCCCTATCGTTCTGCCCGCCGTCAAGGCGGCGGGCTTCGATCTCATCTGGTTCGGCGTGGTTATGACGATTGTGATGGAGATGGGGCTCATTCATCCGCCGGCGGGCCTGAACCTCTTCGTCATCAAGAACATCGCGCCCGATATCGGGCTTGGCGAGGTGATGTGGGGGACGCTGCCGTTTGTGTTCCTGATGATGCTGACGGTGCTCCTGCTCTGCATTTTCCCGCAGGTGGCGCTGCTTTTGACGCAGCTCATCCGGTAGTGGTTCGAAGAAGCAATACCCCCCATAGTGCCGCGCATCTTGGCAGGATTGCCTATTGGACGCCTGCTGCCGCTAGATGATATGTTTGGTCCAGCGTTATTTTTGGCATCCTGGGCTGCTGCGGTTATGAATGGAGTGGTGCGCCCGCCGTTGGCGGCGATTTCGCCATGAATGCCGGCGGCAGCCCCGGTGCCAGTTAGACGTCTGTGCTGAGGAGACAACCGGATGGCGCGACACAGCCTTTACGTACCACGCCTGGCGGGACTGTTTGCGATTGGGGCTTTGGCTTGCGCAAGCGCAGGCGCCGCCGGGTTGAACGACTACCCGACCTCTGCGCGCGCGGATTACGTTTTCGGCTGCATGAGGGCGAATTCGGACACGCGCGCCGCTTTGGACCGGTGCTCGTGCTCTATCGACGTTGTCGCAAGCCTGTTGTCCTATGAGGCCTACGTCGAAGCCGAAACGGTATTGAGCATGGCCCAGGAGCCCGGCCGCCTCGGAGATCAGTTCCGGTCGCCCGAGCCGTCGAAGGCCAAGGTCGAGGGACTGCGCCGCGCGCAGGCCGAGGCCGAGGTGCGCTGCTTCTGAGAGGCGCGTGCGCGGCATCGGCTCACGGGCTAGTAGCCTGCGTCAGCCAAAATGAGGGGTTCTGACTTGGTCTTTTTCGCCGTGGCAAAGTCGGCCGCCTTGACTGTACGTCCAGTACAGCCTGCGCCGTCCGGCTTCACCACGTCAAAAAATCCCGGCGTCATAACCCCTCATTTTGGCTGACGCAGGCCACTAGATGTCTTTATCGCCTTTTCTTGGAAATTGGCATTTCCAGCGCTGTACGAACCAGCTGGGATGTTCCGTAGCCCATTGAGCGATGGTCGGCTGGGCCCCCATCATGCACTGCATCGGCGTCGCTTCGGACTCGAGGAGCACGTGCTGATCGCGGCATGTTGCGGGTTGAGCAGCGATGCAGACGGTCAAGACAAGTTCCATCATCGGGCATTCTCTCGTAGTTTTGCTGCCGTGTCCCGGCAAATCCAACGCCATCAGGGCCTGGGACGGCTGCCTGACCGGCGGCACAACTATGAAAAGAATGCACGGCCTAGTTACCGCTTTCAATGCCGCATTTGTGATGTGATGGTGCGCCGCATTGACGCATTATTGTACTGAATTATCAGTAGTCTGCTCGAAATTGGACGTGAACAGACGATTTTTTATAAGCCAATTCATGGCGCGAGCCCAGGACTTGTCGGTATTTCCCCGCATGTCCGCGCTCATGGACCTTATAACATTGCCGCTGCGGACATCGCGTACATAAAGACTGATGTTCAATATGAGATTGGAGACCTTCTGTACTGTGCCGGTGATCGAGAAGGAGGCTCCGATCTGTTTGGCGAAATCGCCGTCGCATCCGCCGCAGGCTTGAAGGTTGGCTCCGCGGGCGGCCTCCGCGACCGGGCCAATGCCTGCAAGCTCGTAGCGGCCGGACTCTTCAAGCGCTTTGCGCAGTTGTTCCGCCGTCCGCTGCAAACGGTCTTTTTCGGCATTGGTAGTGCCGTAAATCGAACCGTCCAGGCTGTTGTCGATCAGTTCGAAATCGAAAACGGCAACGCGCGGCAAAGTGCCAGCGCAAGTTTGGGCGGCAGAGATCGAAAGCAAGAACAGGGCGGCAGCATTTAGTAGCATTGGGCGCATCTGCGAACTATAGCCCTGGAAAAGGCATGTGCAATTACCCATTTAGCCGATGCGTGCAAACCTTGCGGCCATGTGCGCTGCAATTTATCATATAAAAAAACGGCATAGGGTTGGAACGCTTGAGACGGATATTCCTGCTGCCGCTTGCAGCCGCAAGCCTGCTTTTCGCCGTGACGGCGGAGGCGGCGGCCGCGGAAACCGGCGAGGTCAAGATCGGCTATCTGCGCCGGGCGGAGCAAGGGCCCGCGATCTCGCTCCTGGACATCGCCGCGCCCGATGCCGGGTTTGCGGGCGCCGCGCTTGCGATTGCCGACAACAACACGACGGGCAAGTTTCTCAACCTCGCATTTTCCATCGCCGATGTGAAGCTCGGGCCGGACGAAGACCCTGCCGCGGCGATCCGCAAGCTGAAGAGCGAGGGCGTTTCGCTCGTGGCCGTGGACCTGCCTGCGGGGGCGCTCCTCAAAGCCGCCGATGCCGGCCGCACTTCGGGGATGCTGCTCTTCAACGCGGGCGCTCCGGACGACAGCCTTCGCGAGGAGGACTGCCGCAGCGATGTGATCCACGTCGGACCGTCGCGTGCGATGCTGGCCGATGGGCTGGCTCAGTATCTCGTCTGGAAGCAGTGGAGGAAATGGGCGCTTGTCACGGGCTCGCATCCGGCGGACAAGCTTTGGGCCGGCGCATTGAAACGGGCCGCCGCGCGCTTCAATGCCAAGATCGTGGCGGAAAAGGAATTCGCCGACACCGGCGGGGCACGCCAAACGGATTCCGGCCTTGCTGAGATCCAGGCTCAAATCCCGCTGTTTACGCAAGAACTGCCCGATTACGATGTGCTGGTCGCCGCCGACGAGAGCGCGGCTTTCGCAGCCTACTTTCCCTACCGCACGAAGGCCGCCCGTCCCGTCGCCGGCTCGGCGGGCCTGATGCCGGTGAGCTGGGACCCGTCCATGGAACAATGGGGGGCCAGGCAATTGCAGAACCGGTTCATCGCGCGGTTCTCGCGGCGCATGACCGCGCTCGACATGCAGGCCTGGACCGCGGTGCGCATGATCGGGGAGGCGGTCACGCGCACGAACTCCTCCGATGCCTCCCGGGTGAAGGACTACATCCTGAGCCCCGCCTTCGATTTTGCCGCCTTCAAAGGCAGCGGGCTGACAGTGCGGTCCTGGAACCTGCAGCTTCGCCAGCCCGTTCTTTTGAGCGACGGGAAAAACGTGGTCTCGATATCCCCGCAGCAGGGCTTTCTGCATCCGGTATCGGAGTTGGATACGCTTGGGCATGACAAACCGGAAACAAAATGCGTGCTGAAATGATAGTCCGCGGCTCCCAGCGCGCGCAGGCGCAGACCCATGGTAACAGGGGGCATGGCCAAAGTTTTTGGCGCTATCGCCCTTCGGGCTACTTGAGCGCAAGTTTTTGGCTGGCATGGATTCCCGTTTTCGCGGGCATGACGGTAGCCGCCGCAGTTTGCCCCGGCCCCGCCATGGCGTACGAAGCCTATGTTTCGAACGAGAAGAGCAACACCGTCAGCGTCATCGATACCGGCAAGCTGGAGGTGGTCAAGACCATCAAGGTTGGCCAGCGCCCGCGCGGTATCGGCGTCACCAAGGACGGAAAATCGGTGATCGTTGCTGTTGGCGACGACAGTACCATCCAGACCATCGGCACGGCTTCCAAGGAAATCGACGGCAGTTTGCCATCCGGGCCCGATCCGGAGTTCTTCGCCTTCGATCCTGGCGGCAGGCTGCTTTATGTGGCCAACGAGAACGACAACACAGTCACGGTCATCGATACGCAAGCGCGCACCCAGGAAGGTGCTATTCAAGTCGGCGTGGAGCCCGAAGGAATGGCCGTAAGCCCTGACGGCAAGTTCGTGATCTGCACCGCCGAAACGAGCAACATGGCCCATTTTATCGATGCGAAGAGCCATGAGAACGTCGCCAATGTGCTGGTCGGCGCAAGGCCGCGCTTTGCCCAATTCAAAAGCGACGGCTCGGAGCTTTGGGTTTCGTCCGAAGTTGGCGGAACGGTGAGCGTCATTGATCCCGTGAACCATGTGGTGAAGAAGAAGATTACCTTCGAAGTGGCGGGCCTCAGGCGCGAAGCGATCCAGCCCGTGGGGCTCAACATCGCCAAGGACGGCAAACTGGTGTTCGTGTCGCTTGGCCCCGCGAACCGCGTCGCGGTCGTGGACGGCCAAACCTATGAAGTTGTCAAATACCTGCTGGTAGGCCAGCGCGTTTGGCACGGCGCGTTTACGCCGGACCAGAAATACCTGCTTGTCGCCAACGGCCTGTCGAACGATGTGTCCGTCATCGATGTGGCTGCCTTGAAGGTCATAAAGTCGATCCAGGTCGGCCGGGAACCTTGGGGCGTGGCGATCGTGGGGCAAGAATGAATCCGGCTTTGCGCGATCCAAGCACCTTTGCCGGACCGCTGACGCCGTGGTCCGGTGCGGGTGCCGAGTTCGCGCTCGAAGTCGAGCACCTCAGTCATTCCTATGGCGCGCGCAATGCCCTTAACGATGTGAGCTTCCGGATCGGCGCGTCCACCTTCACGGCGCTGCTTGGCTTGAACGGCGCGGGAAAAAGCACCCTGTTCGCCCTGATCACGCGCCTGTTCAATGCGCAGACGGGAAAAATTCGCATATTCGGGCGCGAGTTGAGGCGCGAGCCGGGCGAGGCGCTCAAGCGGCTCGGCGTCGTGTTCCAGGCGCGCACGCTCGACCTCGATCTCACGGTTCTGCAAAACCTCCTTTATCACGCGGCACTCCACGGCATCGCTGGCCGCGAGGCTGGCAAATTGGCGATGGATGTGCTGGTACAGGCCGGGCTCGAAGGCCGCGCACAGGAAAAGGCACGCAATCTTTCGGGCGGGCAGATGCGCCGGGTCGAGATCGCGCGCGCGCTGCTGCACAAGCCGAAGCTGCTCCTGCTCGACGAGCCTACCGTGGGGCTCGACATCGAGGCGCGCGCGGACATTCTTCGCCATGTCGGCGAGCTGGTGGCGGGGCAGGGGATCGGCGTCCTTTGGGCGACACATCTGATCGACGAGGTGCCCGGCGACGGCGACGTGATCGTCCTGCACGAAGGGGCCGTGCGTGCGCTAGGCCCGGTTTCCGCCGTTGTGGCAGCCGCCGGCGCGCAAAACATCGCGGGCGCTTTCACCGCGCTCACCAATGGCAAAGCGAGGTGAGTGAATGACGGCAGCTTACGAGCTTCGCACCGCGCCTGCCGCTCCTCGCGGCAGCGGGTTCTCGCCGGGCCAATACCTCATTTGCGCGAGGGGGATCGCCTGGCGCGAAGCATTGCGTTTCCTGCATCAGCGCGAGCGCTTTATCTCGGCGCTGGTGCGGCCGATGATCTGGCTGTTCGTTTTCGCGGCCGGCTTCCGGCAGGTTCTGGGCGTTTCGATCATTCCGCCTTACGAGACCTACATTCCCTACGAGGTCTATATCGTGCCGGGCCTGCTCGCGATGATCCAACTGTTCAACGGCATGCAGTCCTCGCTCTCCATGGTCTACGATCGCGAGATGGGCACGATGCGTACACTTTTGGTAAGCCCGTTCCCGCGCTGGTTTCTCCTGTCCTCCAAACTGGCCGCCGGCACGCTCGTCTCGATCCTGCAAGTCTATGCCTTCCTCGCGGTAGCATGGTTCTGGGAGATCCAGCCGCCGCTTCTGGGCTATCTCACCGTGCTGCCCGCGCTCCTTCTTTGCGGCCTGATGTTCGGCGCGCTCGGCATGTTGCTTTCCTCGCTCATCAAGCAGCTCGAAAGCTTCGCGGGCATCATGAACTTCGTGATCTTTCCGATGTTCTTCGCCTCCTCCGCGCTCTATCCGCTGTGGCACGTGAAGGAAGCAAGCCTGCTTCTCTACCGGATCTGCTGGCTCAATCCGTTCACTTACGCAACCGAGCTTGTCCGTTTTGCGTTTTATGCCCAGCTCGACCCGCTTTCGCTGGCGGTCGTGGGGGCTTGCACCGCCGTATTCATGGGGGGAGCTATCGGGGCTTACGATCCCGCGCGCGGCCTGATAGCGCTGCGCCGCGGCATGGGAGGGAATGGATGAGGCAGATTATAGGGCTGGCACTTGCCGCTTTTGTCTTTGGCGCCGTTCCGGCAGGTGCGGCGGACAATCGCTACCCAGATTGGCCCTGCAGGCAGCTGAAGGTGCCCGAGCTTTCGGCGTCTGCGATCTGGCCGGAACCGCTGCCTGAGACTGCCGGCGCCTCCGCGAGCGAGATACCCGGCCTCAAGGACTCGGCCCAGAAACTGGCCACCCGCAGGACGCCGTTGGAGGAGGCTGAGAAGGAAATCTCAGCGTTTGTCGCGGGCACGGCGGAAGAGCGGAAGGAAAAGGCCGTCCGGCTCTTCCTTGCGATGTTCGACGCGCTCAATTCCCAGCGCTTTCAGGTGATGAACGGCCTGGAGCGCGCCTACCGCAGGCAGAAGGAATTTGTACAGACGATCCAGGCTGACGGGGATAAGCTGCACGGGCTGCAAGACGCAAACGCGGATGGCACTCAAATCGCGGAGCTGGTTACGCAGATCCAATGGGAGACGCGCATCTTCGACGAGCGGCGCAAGATGCTGACTTACGCTTGCGAGGTGCCAGTCGAGATCGACCAGCGCATCTTCGCGCTGGCCCGCGCTCTGCAGAAGGCCGCTGGGATCGGCCAGGGGTAAATCCGCATAGGCGCCAAAATAACGCTAGGTAACTGACTATACTGGGGAATCTCCCCTCATCCTGTCCTTCTCCCCATGGGAGAAGGGACCCTTGAATTACCCGCAGCGGACATTATAGCGTTCCCTCTCCCGCCAAATCCGCTCGCGGATTTGGCCACTTCAGATGGCAATCTCGCCATGGCGAGATTGCTGGGAGAGGGACAGGGTGAGGGGCGGAAGCTTCGAACATGGGCACTATGGCAGACGGCTAAGCTTATTTTGGCGCCTATGGGGTAAATCCGGCTGGAATACCGCCGGGGGAAGCGATTGCCGCGCGCCTTAAAGCGCGCGGCTGAGCGTGATCCGCTGGGCGGGGCGGAAACCGCGCGCCTCAAGGAAAGACATCAGCGAATAGCTGTTCCAGGCGAGTTCCGTGCGCACTGTATCGACCCTGAGCGACTCGAGGTTGCCGAGCAGCACCGAGAGCAGCGCCGAAGCGATGCCGCTGCCCTTAAGGCCCGGATCGATGCCGATGGTGTCCATCACCGCCTCGGATTCCGCCAGGCCGAACTCGCCATAGTCCACGCGGGCCATGACGAAGCCCGCTGCCGTCCCGCCGGAGGTGGCGATCATGGAGAGCCGGATACCGCTTTCGTTCAGCACTTCGTCGAACTTGTGCCGGTAATAGGGGGTCCGGTCGCGGCCGGTGATGCGGCGGTCGATGGTCACAATGGCGGGCAGGTCCGTGGCCTGAAGGGTGCGGACAGGCACGCGGTCGATGGGCAGGTCTTCGTTTCCGTCTTCGGCGGCAACACCGGGAGCGATTTCACCTTCCTGCCGTTTGCAGGAACGGCTCAGGATGAGGCTGTGCGCGAGCGCGAAGCCAGAGGCGGCGAAAAACTGGATGAGCGGCTGGGTTTCCCATTGCAGCTGGGTGCGAAGTTCCCGGACGCCGCGGGATTTGAGCTTTTCGACCAGCCTGTTCAGCAGCGCGCGTGCGCCGCCATGCCCGCGGACATTCTCGCTCGTGCCGATAACGTCTAGGATGCCTGCAGGCTCGGACCCGCCGAACTCGCCGTCCAGCATATGGGCCATGACGAAGCCTTCGAGCCGGCCGTTCTCGACGTAACCCAGCGCCACGAACGCCTTGGGATAGGTTTCGGCGCTGTGCAGCCGCTTCTCGTAGAAGCCGCGGCGTGAAATGCCGGTAAGGTCGCGGTCGATTTCGACGACCCGCTCGAAATCGGCGGACGTCAGGCTTCTGACGGAGCCCTGCTCATTCGTTAACGATGACATGGCGGGCCTCTCTCAGCTGTGAAGCTGGCGGTATTTCTCTTCCAGCTCTTCGCGCGTTTCGGGGAAATCGGGGTTGTTCTCGATGCACTCGGCCGGGCAGACAACCTGGCACGCCGGCTCGTCATTGGCGCCCACGCACTCGGTGCAGCGCAGGGCATCGATGATGAAAATATCGGGCTTCTCCGAAATCGCCTCGTTCGGGCATTCCGGAGGGCAGGCGGCACAACAGGTGCAGTCGGCTGTAATCATCAGTGCCATTGGATGTTCCTCCCCCCTCAGGCGGCCTTGGCCGCGTCTCCCATACGCTGCAATTTCTCCCAGCGGAACGCGCCCCAAAGCGCTGCCCCGATGGCGCCGGCATAGATCGCATCCTCGTGCGTTTTGACTGGCACGCTGAGCTTTTCTTTGACAAGCGCTGCCTGCATCGCGCTGACTAGGCCAGAGTCGAGAGCGAGGCCGCCTGTCATCTGCACCACGCCGCCATCGAGCTTGCCAAGCGACTTGAGCAGCTTGGCAAGCCTGGTCGCCATGGATTCGTGGATGCCGCGCAGGATGTTGGGCGCCGTGATGCCGCGCGACACCATGTTGATCACGTCGGTTTCGGCAAGCACGGCGCAGATGCCGGACACCTGCTCGGGATTGTCGCCCTGTTTGGAAAGGCTGCCGATTTCGTCCTGGGCGATGCCCAGATACCGCGCGATATTCTCAAGGAATTGCCCCGAGCCCGAGGCGCACTGGCTCGTCATCTTGTAGCTGAGGACCTTGCCGCGGGGGTCGATGCGGATCGCGCGGCCGTGGAGCGCGCCCACGTCGAGCACCGCTGTCACATCGGGGTGCAGGTAGATCGCGCCGCGTGCGTGCGTGGTCATGGAGTAGAAGTGCCCAGTGTGGAATTCGAGCGCTTCGGCCTCGCCCGTCGTCGCGCAATAGCCGACATCGGAGCGCTTCAGCCCGGCTTCGGCCAGCACTTCGTCGTAGAGTTGCGCGGCCAGGGCCAGCGGATCGCGCTGGCGCATGCGCTCGACCCTCTTGCCGAGCCACTTTTCATTGCCGGCGTCCACCTCGAAAAGGGCCACCTTGATGGCGCCGGTGCCGGCGTCGATCCCTGCGGTAATGGGCATGGCGGTTCTCCTTACGCGTTCACTGCGCGGCGTGCGAATTCCGCGGCACCGAGCGCGCCCGTATAGATGGACTCGGGGTTGATGTTGATGGTGACGTCGCCATAGTTCTCCTTCAAGAGCTTGCGCAGTTCGCGCACCGCCGCCTCGTTCTTGGCGACGCCGCCCGTGAAGGTGAACTCGTTGGTGACGCCGCCCGAGCGCGAGATGATCGAAATCGCGCGCAGGATGATGGCGCGGTGCAGGCCCGCCAGGATGTCCTCGCGCTTTTCGCCGAGCGAAAGCCGGTCGCGCAGTTCGGCGCCTGCGAACACGGTGCAGGTCGAGTTGATGCGCGCGGGCCGGTTCGACTTCATGGCGAGCGGTCCAAGCTCGTGCAGGCCCATGTTCATTTCGTCGGCGATGTAGCCCAGGTAGCGGCCGCAGCCGGCGGCGCAGCGGTCGTTCATCTGGAAGTTCTCGACGATGCCGCTGGGGTCGACCTGGATGCCTTTGGTGTCCTGCCCGCCGATGTCGAGCACGGTACGGGTCTTCGGATACATCATGTGCGCGCCAAGGCCGTGGCACAGGATCTCCGAGCGGATATGCTCCTTCGAGAAGGGCAGGGTAACGCGCCCGTAGCCGGTGCCGACGAGATAGGTCTCTTCAAGCTCCATGCCGAGTGCTGCCTCAATCCGGTCCTGCGGCATGTGCGAGGCTTCGCCTCCGGCGTCCGCGACGCGGGCGGCGGCGCGCTTGAACTTCGCGGAGAGATCGCCAGACGGTGGCCGGTTCTCGACTTCGATGATCGACTTGTCGTAGGCGTTGAGCAGCGCATCGAGCGGTACGCCCGCTTCCTTCGCCGCGGCCTCGGCATGTGAATGGAAGCGCGAGCCCGCGATGTCGCGGAAGAAGTCCGACTTGCGCTTGGCGCCGGGTGCGTAAAGCTCGGGCGCTTCCTCGCGCACGTGCTGGAACACCGCCTTCAGCGCTTCGGTCATCGCGCCCGCCGTTGCGGCGAAACGCTCGTTTTTGAGCTGGCCGAGGCAGGTTTCCTCCAGGTCGCCGAGCTGCTCCAGAAACTGCTCCAGGCGAAACGAGCGCTCAAGCGCAGCAAGGAACTCGTCCGCGGCAGCGCCGGCCGAAGCCGCGGCAAGCGAACGGCGCAGCAGCGTGAAGCGTGCGTCGATCTTGGCTTCATCACCCGCAACGCGCGCTGCCGTACCATAGTTCGAGCGCGAATTCGTGATGCCGCGCCCGATCACGTCCTGGTTCTCGTCGAGCAGCACCGCCTTCGTGGTGGTCGAGCCGAGATCGATACCGATGAAAGTCTTCATGTCAGGCTTCCTCCCTACCCCGGTTACGCCACTGCTTTGGCGCTGGCGCGCTTCTGCTCGACCATCTGGAAATAGCTTTCGAGACGGTTCTTCACGTTGGCGGGCGAGAAGTAGCGCGGATCGACGAGGTCGGTTTCGATGAACGCGGCAGGCTTGCCCGTGCGCCGCTCGACCTCGCGCATCATGAGGAGCTGGCCTGCCGAGAAGCTGTTGCAGCTCTTGATCGAGTTGATGAGCAGCCCGTCCGCCTCGTACTCGTTGATGTAGTTTTCGAGCATGTCCACGCGCATCGGAAGATTCCGGTTGGTATAGACGTTGAGGCAGTATTCGGCGAGGCTCTCAAGCGGCTTGTCCGGATTGTGCCGGAAGCCAAAATCGTAGGTGCCGCCGACCTTGGTGTAGCTCGACGCCACGACGACAGCACCTTCCTCGTAGAACATCTTCCAGAACTGGCGGAAGTTGGTGTAGTTCGGCGGGCCTTCGACCACGAGCCGGTAGCGCTCCTTGCCCATGTCGCCGTCGGGCGTCACCGGGCCCTTGCCTGCGTTGAGGCGGTTTTCCACCTCTTCGCGCAGGAACTTGTAATACTCGATGGCGTCGTCGGTGCCTCGGAAGGCGCCAAAGATCGGGCCGATATAGTAGATACCGCCGAAATAGGCGTCGATGGGCGATGGCTTGGCCTTAGCCGATTGCAGGACCGCGACGAGGTCGTCTTCTGCCTGGGCCGATTTCTTCAGGTATTCGCGCAGGCGGTCGATGTCGAACTTGACACCGGAGACGCGCTCAAGCTTGGGGATGACGTCCTTCTCTAGCTGCTTGACCATGTACTTGATCATGTCCGGCGTGATCTTGCCGTCCGCCAGATAGGGCGTGTGGAACATGATCGTTTCGCACTTGAACTGCTCGCGCAGCAGTTCGAACCACTTGAGGAACGTGAAGCAGCCCGTATAGGAGAGAAGCAGCACGTCCGGGGGCGGCAGCGGCCTGCCGTTTGGGCCGATATTGCCCTTTGCCATCATGCCGATGTCGGACTTCACATAGGTGCAGACGTCTTCGGAGTGGCCAAGCTTTTCGGCTTCCATGACGAAACCGCCGCTGGTCTTGCGCAGCCCGTTCTGGATGGCGTTGACCTCGGGCAGGTTGTTCACGAGGTTGAAGCACATCAGAAGTTCGTTGAGATTGCCCGGAACGAACGTCGAGGCCACCTTCTCGCCCGTCTTGGGCGCATCGGCGAGCCGGTCGTAATGCCGGTTCATCATCTCCTTCTGCTTGGTCATCGAGGCATCCTTGATGACCTCGGTCTTGGCGGCTTTCGGATGCGTGATGATCGTGCTCATTTGTACTTCCCTGAGTGCTCAATCCCTAGCGCTGTAACCCCTCACCCTGTCCCTCTCCCTCTGGGAGAGGGGACGTCCGCTCAACGGGCACGGCAGGCCCCCTCTCCCATAGGGAGAGGGCTGGGGTGGGTTATAACCGTTGTTCATTTCCGAAGCCCCAGCCCCCTATTCACCGCTCCAGAGCTTGATCGAATCGGCGAAGGTGCCGGCCTGCTCGCGGATGGGCTGCATCTGCCCGGAGTTTTCTGCGTATTTGAATGCGATGAAGGGGATGTTCGCGGCCTTGAGCGCGTTCTGTAGCATCGGCCGTTCAAGCAGCGCCGGATCGCAGAAGCTCGGCATGGCGAAAATCACGCCTTCGGCGCGGTTCTTGCGCACGCTTTCGACCAGGTAGGCGCCCTTCTTTGCAAGGTCGGGCTCGTGTTTGGCCGAGGTCGACATCGAGTTATGCAGGTAGGCGCTGACAATCGCCGCGATCGGATCGCCATCCTCGGCTGTGTCCGATTTCTCCCAGCGCTGAACCAGCATGAAGTCGTCGTCCACGATGTAGCAGCCCGAAAGCTCGATGGACTTGATGAGGTTCAAGGGCGGCTGTTCGCAGAACACGCCGTTGACGACGACGCGCGAATTGTCCTTCATCGGCCGGTCTTGCGCGCGCGCCGCATCGATATAAGCGCGCACCATCTCGTTGTGCTCTTCGACCGGCAGGACGAGACCTGCGCGAAGCAGCAGGTATACCTCGGACGAGGGCACCTTCCACGGCTCGGCTGCGCGAAGCGCGTACAGTTCGCGGATGAGAGCGCGGTTCTTGTTGAAGACCTTGATCGAAGCGCGGATCGCGCCGTCCGTGATCTCGTGGCCCACGATCTCAGCGAGCCAATGCCGCATTTCCTGCAGGTCGGACTGGTAGAACTCGCCGCCAATCTCGTCCTGGAAGTTCTGCGGCAGGTCTACGTAGCGCGCAGGCACCTTCGGAAACATGAGCTTCCACATGCCCGAGAGATTGCGGATCACGTCGCAGATCGACGGGAACAGCATGCCGTCCACGAAGTCGAGGCGGCCGGAGACGCCAAGCTCGACGGTCGAGCGCGGGATGCGGCAGATGTAGCTCTGGTAGTAGGCGTCGCCGTGGATCACTTCGAGCTGGTCGCCGCCGCCCATGATGCCGAGCGGAAGCGCGCCCGCCGCATGGATCAGCTCGCGCGGTACATAGAAGGGCATGAAGCCCACGACCTTGCGGCCCGGCTTTTCGGTCTTCCACTTCCGCGCTGTGCCGAAGTCGAGGTCCATGAAGATATCTTGGCAGCGCGCGGCAATTGCCGCGGTCTTCGAGGGCGTCACATCCAGCATCAGGTATCGCTCCATTGGGCCGGGCGCTTGGCAAGGAAGGCTTCGAGGCCTTCCACCGCGTCGCGGGTGCTCATGAGTTCATCGAGATAAAGGCGTTCCACCTGGGCCAGCCTGGCGGTGACGCGGGCGACGAGCGCTTCACGCGCCGCGCGGACTGCAAACCTGACCGAACTCGCGCTCTTCGGTGCTAAATGCTTGTCGAAATAGGCGAGCGCGGCCGCTTCGGGATCGGCCGCGATTTCGGTGACGAGTCCTGCGCGCGAGGCTTCCTCTGCCGTGTAGGACCGGCCCGAGATGAGGAGATCCTCGGCTGCTGCCAAACCGATCCGCTCGGGGAGCAGGCAGGAGGCAGCCGGCGCGAAAACGCCGATCTGGATTTCGGGCTGTCCAAGCTTCGCATCGGGGCTGGCGAAAATCAGGTGCCCCGCCGAAACCAGTTCAAGCCCGCCACCCAAGCACTGTCCGCGCACTGCCATCAGCACCGGAACCGGCGAGCCTGCCACGCGCAGGATCAGCTTGTGAAAGCCTGCGAGCATGGCCGCGCACTGGCCCGGCAGATGTTCCTCGACGCTCGCGCCGAAGGAGAAGTGCGAGCCTTCTGCGTCGATCAGAATGCCCAAGAGGCCGTGCTTGGTGCCGTGCTCCGAAAGCGCTGCGTCGAGGCTTGCGTTCATGGCGGCATCGAGCACGTTCGCCTTGGGACGGTCGAGGCGAAGGCGCAGCAAGCGACCGTCGCGCTCGAACCATACTCTAACAGGATCGCTCAACTGCTCCTCCTCAGCGGCTTAATACTAGGGCTGCAACCCCTCACCCTGTCCCTCTCCCTAAGGGAGAGGGGACGCCCTCTCAGCGGGCACAGCGGTACTCCCTCTCCCTGAGGGAGAGGGCGGGGGTGAGGGGTTGCAGCGCTTATTCGTTACTCCCGCCTATCCCTCAAGCCTTAGGGATAAGCTCTTCGATCATCGCCTCGGTCCAGGGCTCGCCCTTGGCAAGCCGTTGGCGCAGTTCGACGAAATCGATTTCGCGCTTGTTCTTCGGCCCCTCGTTGAAGGCACGGAAGCCGGTCCGGGCTTCGGCCATCATGTTGAGCGCGAGCCAGGCGCGGCTGTTTTCCTTGTTGCGGTTCCAGGCGTCGAGCTTGGGCTTGCGCAGCTCCTCGAAGCTCTTGGTCAGGCATTCGGGGAAAGTCATCAGGAGCTTCGAGCAGAGGTGCTCGACCTTCCCGTCGAGGAGCGAGAGATCGACAGTGCCTTTCGCCATCAGCTCCTTGCCCTTCTGCGCCGCCTCGCCAGTCTTGGGCTCGCCGTGAATAATGCGGCCATATTCGTCGAGATAGCGCTCCGTTTCGACCATCGGATTGGCGACGAACTTGCCGTCGACTTTCAGTGCGGGCACGATGTCAAGCACGATGCCGAGGCGGTAGGCTTTATGCGCCGACCAGGGCTCGCACAGCGTGCCGGATTCCATGGCGCGTTCGCTGCCTACCATCAGCGGCAGGAAGTCTGTAGCCCCGCCGATGGCCGCCGAACCGTGCTTGGGGCCGGCTTGGCCGAAGCGGGCGAGATCCTGCGAGATCGTGAAGTCGCAGGCCATGCCGATTTCCTGGCCGCCGCCGATGCGCATGCCGTTGACGCGGGCGATCACCGGCTTGTCGCAAGCCAGGATCGCCGACACCATGTCGTTGAAAAGGCGCATATATTGGCGGTATTCCTGCGGATTGCCGGCGTAGTACTCGGCATATTCCTTGGTGTTGCCGCCGGTGCAGAAGGCCTTGTCGCCCACGCCCGTGAACACCACCGAGGACACGTCGCGCGCGTTGGAGGCGGCGCGGAAGGCGCGGATCACGCCCTTGACCATGTCCGTAGTGTAGGAATTGAATTGGCTTGGGTTGTCGAGCCAGATCCAGACGTTATAGAGCCCCTCGGCGATGCTGCCGTCCGGCCGTTTTGCGGGCCGCTTTTCGTAGCGGACGCCCGGGACCGTCTCGAAGGGGACAATATCGTGATCGTTGAGATGCGCCGGCATGATGGTCTCCAAATTTGCGCTCAATGAACCCAAAGGGCAGTTGCGGCGGTAACTCGCGCTCAAGTAGCCCAGCGGGCGGTAGCGCCACTAAATGGTCAAGGAACGAGGATTGCGCGGCGCGTGAGCCGGTGCGCGTGGACGTCCGCGAAGACGCGCTCGATTTCGCCCAGCGGATGCTGCTCGACGAAGGCGGCGAGTTCGATGTGCTTGTCGAGTACGAGATCGAGGGCTGCGGGATAAGACTCGGGCGGGCAGCCCCAGTTGCCGATGGCGCGGGCATCGAAGGCCATGAGGTTCGAAAGGCGCACTTCGACGCGGTCCATGGTGAAGCCGACAACGCTCAAGGTTGCGCCGAAGGTGAGCAGGCCGAATGCGGTCAACTGGCCGGGTGCTGTGCCGGAGCATTCGAAGATGAACCACTCCGTCAGTGGCAATCCCTGCGCCTTGGCGAATTCGGTTATACGGGCCTTGAGCGCTTTTTGATCGTTCTCGCGCGCGTTCAGGGTAAGGGCCGCGGCGTGCTTGCCGATTGCCTCAAGTTTTGCTGGATCGACGTCGATGGCAACAACGGTTGCGCCGGACGCCTTGGCGATCTGGGCCGCGTAGCCGCCGACACCGCCAACGCCCACGACGATGGCGAGCGAGCCGGGCCGCACACCTGCGCGCAGGACAGCCTGATAGGGGGTGGTCACGGCGTCGGCTACAACGGAAACGTCGGCGAGGGCAAGGCCGGCTTTCTCCAGCCGGACTTCGTCAACCGGGCAAAGGCCGCGGGCGGGCACCACGATGTAGGAGGCGAAGCCGCCATGGATGTCGTTGCCCGGCATCTTCTGCTTGCGGCAGATATTGGGCAGGCCGCGCTTGCAAACGTCGCATTCGCCGCAAGGCAGCACAGCGGGGACGATCACCGCCCGGCCGAGCCAGCTTCCGGCGCCTTCGCCCGCTTGAACCACGCGGCCTGAGATTTCGTGCCCGAGTGCCAGCGGTAGCGGGTGGTTAGTGCGGACGCCGTCGTAAAGATAGCCGAGGTCGGTGTGGCAGACGCCGCAGCCGGCGATTGCGACAACCACTTCGCCAGGTTCTGCCTGCGCGGTGAACTCTTCTTTGCTGAATGGCGCGCCAACTGCGGTCATCACCCAACGGTGAGCCTTGAGTCCCTCTGACATGGTGCGTTTCCCGGTTCTTCGTTGCAGGGCAAACCCCGGGGGGTGCCCGTCGCTCGCTAATCGGTAATCTAGTACGCAAATACCGAATTCGTCAAGCCGGTTTTGTTAACTTTTGACAAGGCAGTTACAGCTGGCCGCCTGGGCTAACCACCCCGCATCATTCCCCAGCCGCCACGATTTTCTGCGCCGCGCCGCCCTGCGCCTTTGCGGCCGCGCGCTGCTGCTTCTCCACGATATTGCGCAGCGTGGTAATCGATACCGAGCGCAACGTGGCGATGGTGATCTCGTCGATCTCGCGCAACACCCCGCGCGCGTGCCGTCCGGCCCGCCGGCCTTGGGGCTTCTTGAGCGCCTGTTGTCAGCGTCCGGGGGTTCTGTTTGTTTCCAATCTGCAGCGGGATGTTCCCGGTTTTTACGGCGCGCAGCCGCGGCTCTGCTTCTCCGGCTGGGCTCACGATTTGTGCAATATATTATAAAGTGTTTGACCTGTTTGAAAAGTATCACATACTGACGGTTGCTGTGGCCAAAGGTTCAAGCAAAGGCAGATAACCCATTGAAGCGGGGTTTCGGGCTTGTTGTGCCGCGGTAGATAAATTCATTGGGAGGCAATTGATATGAGTGAGTTTCTTCCGGCCGGCAGTCAGACGGCCCCGGCCACGGGGTTGTCATGCGGCGATTTAAAGCTGGCCGTGGAGCAGGAGCCTACGGCTGCGATGCCGCTGGACGCGAGCATGGAGCAGGCACGGGCTGTCAAAGGTGCATTGAACTTTATGGCGGCGCTCATCTCCTTCTACGGAGAATTGATGGAGCGGGACGAGCTTGACTGTGCAGAAGCGGCCGTTAGTGCACAGACGCGTCCAGATGGTTCACCGCAAGCGGTGCCTGTGCACTAGATTCTTTCGTTGGTGCATCAGCCTATCCAATCCGGCCGATGTACTAGTGCGCCCCGCAGGAAATCCTCACCCCTATGCTGCAGGCACCGGAAGGATTTCCTGCGGATAAGGCGTACTAGCAACTCATTGAATTTAGTACAGCTTATCCGAGGCAAGTTCGCTTGCGAGCCCTCGGCAAACGGGTGCGAACTTGCCTCGGGCTGTACTAGCAAACGGCCTCCGCTTCAATAAACTTGACAGGCGGCGCCCAGGCCCTGCCGGCGTAAAAGTGCCCGCTGATCTTGCCGCGATCACCAGCGGCTGAAACGTGAGCCCGGGCGGTGGGCAGGTGCCTCCGGTTCGTCGTCGCCGCCTCTGCTGCTTCCCCCGGTGAAAAACGATCCGATGAGTTCGATGGCAAAGCGCATGGCGATGCTGATACCGACCAGCACGATCTGATTGGGCTGGAGGAAGATATCCACCCAGACCATATAGCTGTCCGGCAGGCCCAGGGACGAGAGCTGATCGCGCACGTGCTGGGCACCGGCGAGAAGGTCTCGCATGGTGGTGGGGTAATGTATGGCCATGTAGGTGAAGGCAATCAGCGAAAGAATCATCGTGAAAGCGAAAGATGTTAGCGAAAAGAATAACCTCATAGCCAGCCTTTCAAGCGTTCCGGGTGCTATCGCCCCGGCAATATTGGCAATCCCCGGCGGATGCGTACGTTTTCTATTAATTGAAGCAAATTTTGTGAAGTGCAATCCCTATGGCGGGACGGCGCACAGCCCTGTGCATGCGTACCGCCGGCGGCGCCGATGAGAGCGCATCGCCATCCGCCCGGCTTTACACTTAGGAACGGGTTGGGCCGCGTGGGGCCCCGTGCTATGTTGCAGTGCAGCAGCGAGTAAGAAGGTACAACCGGCCCGCCATGCCCGACAAGCCCTGGATTTTCCGAACCTATGCGGGGCACTCGACCCCGAAGGCCTCCAACGAGCTTTATATCAAGAACCTCGCCAAGGGGCAGACGGGCCTCTCCATCGCCTTCGACCTGCCGACGCAGACGGGCTACGACGCCGACCATCCGCTGGCGCGTGGCGAAGTTGGCAAGGTCGGCGTGCCCGTGGGGCATCTGGGCGATATGCGGGCGCTTTTGAGCGGCATTCCGCTCGGGCAGATGAATACCTCGATGACCATCAACGCCACTGCGGCGTGGCTGCTTGCGCTTTACGTGGCGCTGGCGGACGAGCAGGGCGTGGACCGCAAGAGCCTGACGGGCACGGTGCAGAACGACATCGTCAAGGAGTATTTGTCGCGCGGCACCTACGTGTTTCCGCCACAGCCTTCGATGCGGCTGATCAAGGACATCGTGGTTTTCACGTTCCGGGAAGTCCCGAAGTGGAATCCGACCAATGTCTGCTCCTACCATCTGCAGGAAGCCGGTGCCACGCCCGTGCAGGAATTGGCCTATGCGCTGGCGACCGCGCAGGCCGTGCTCGATACGGTGCGGGACAGCGGCGAGATCCCGGCGGAGGCGTTCCCGGACGCGGCCGCGCGCATCTCCTTTTTCGTGAATGCCGGCGTGCGGTTCATCACCGAGATGTGCAAGATGCGCGCCTTCGTGGACCTCTGGGACGAGCTTTGCGAGAAGCGCTACGGCGTGACCGATCCGAAACTGCGCCGCTTCCGCTACGGCGTGCAGGTGAATTCGCTGGGGCTCACCGAGCAGCAGCCTGAGAACAACGTCTATCGCATCCTGCTTGAGATGCTGGCGGTGGTGCTTTCGAAGAAGGCGCGGGCGCGGGCGGTACAACTGCCGGCCTGGAACGAGGCGCTGGGCCTGCCGAGGCCCTGGGACCAGCAATGGTCGCTGCGCATGCAGCAGATCGTGGCCTACGAAACCGATTTGCTCGAATATGGCGATATCTTCGACGGCAGCCGCGCCATCGACGCCAAAGTGGAGGAGCTGAAGACCGAGGCGCGCGAGGAATTGAAGCGCATCGAGGAGATGGGCGGGGCGATTGCCGCTGTCGAGGCGAGCTACATGAAGCAGCGCCTGGTCGAGAGCAACGCCGCGCGCCTGCGCAAGATCGAGACGGGCGAGCAGATCGCGGTCGGTGTCAACAAGTTCCTGGAGACGGAAGCTTCTCCGCTTTCGGCGGGCGGCGATGGCGGTATTCAGACGGTGCCGGAAGGGGTCGAGCGCGAGGCAGTGGAGGCGCTCAAGGCCTGGCGCGCGGCCCGCGATAACAGCGCCGTAGAGGCGAACCTCAACGCTCTGCGCGCCGCAGCCCAAGAAGGCCGCAACATCATGGACCCCTCCATCGCCTGCGCCAAGGCCGGCGTTACCACGGGCGAATGGACGGAAACCTTGCGCCAGGTCTTCGGCGAGTACCGCGCGCCTACCGGCGTCTCGCGCGCAGCGATCGGGGCTGGCGGCGCGGGGCTCGCCCAGATCCGCGCAGAGGTCGAGCGCGTCTCGGGCAAGCTTGGCCGGCGGCTCAAATTCCTGGTTGGCAAACCGGGCCTCGATGGCCATTCCAACGGCGCCGAGCAGATCGCAGTGCGCGCCCGCGATTGCGGCATGGAGGTCGTGTACGAAGGCATCCGGCTTACCCCTGCGCAGATCGTCAACGCGGCGCTGGAAGAGAGTGTGCACGTCGTCGGCCTGTCGATCCTCTCGGGCAGCCACGTGCCGCTGGTGCGCGATATCATGGAGCGGATGCGGGCGGCGGGGCTTGGCGGCATTCCGGTCGTGGTGGGCGGCATCATCCCGGCGGAGGACGAGGCTGTGCTGAAGGAAGCCGGAGTTGCCGCGATCTACACGCCCAAGCACTTCCAGCTCAATGAGATCATGGCGGGCATCGTGCAACTCGCCGGCGGCGAGGCGCCGGCTGCCACGGTGTGATATGCCGGGCCGGAAAATTTCCTCGCGTTGCCCTGACGCAATTCGCTGAAGCGGAACGGATCGTCCGTACGGAGTCCCTATGAAGCCCTACGGGTTAAGCCATCCTTACCTCCGAAACTTAGCAAAATGCGACTTTTCGCGTTTAAATATTTCCGTCACCGGTGCGCGGGCGTGACAAGCGGATCGCGGAACTGCAGCCTAAGTTATTGAAATAACATGCGTATGTTTGCCTGACATAAGCGGCGGATATGGTAAGGACACAATATTTAACTGCATTTTTGAAAGCCGGGATTCGGGCAATTCGAGCCGTTTTTTATTTTTTTCCGGCCTGTTTTTGCCACCCCGGATTCGCGTTAACCATGTCTGTTTAAGACTTGTGGCGCAGTACGTCCAAAAAACGCCATAAAGCGCGGCGGACGCCCCGGCCGCGAGTCCGGCTTTCTGGATCGCGCCCCGGCCGTTTCGCGAGCCCGGCGGGATGACGGTTAAGGCCGGAACCGCCCTCCTGGCCATTGGCGGCACCGTCTCTTACTGGGAACATGGCGGCCGTCGCGAACTGGCTTTCATGTCCCGGAATGGCGCGCAGATGCCCCGCTGTGCATGGCGCTGTCCTACGACCAACTTTTCAAAGAGCTCCGCAGGCATCCCGCCATCCCGCCGCTATATCCGGCTGCGTTGAGGCGTTCCGCGGATGGCCGTAAGGATTGCGCTGGATCGGCTGAAGCACAACTATAGTGTGAGAGTTTTATACAACTTTGACGAAACTGGTGGAAAAGATTCGCGCTCGGCTGGCAAAAAAGCGAGGCGTTAAGGTCCGCGCAAGTTTCGCTGGGATAGTGCAAGTACACAAACAAGCATGCGTCCCAGGCGATGGGGCGTCCGTTTTTGTACGGATGAGGAAAAAGCGAGTATAGAGTTTGGCTCCACTGTTACGCAAGCCGTATTTTCGAGTTTGGCTAACCTCAAACGATGCTGACGCGTATCATGGTCCTTTCGGTCCCTGCATTACGGGGGCGGCAGATCATGGTTGGTTGGCCACCAACTGCCCTAACCGCAAATAGATTTCCAGGCTGCGGCCATGACGGCAAACAGAACTAATCGTGATATCGAACGGTACTATTTCGAACAGTTTCGCGGCGCGTATTCATTGCCCGCCGGCGAGGTTTCTTATTCCGACAAGCCCGACATTTTAATTCGAGGTGACCGCAAAGTCGGAATCGAGGTCACGAATTTTTACCTCCGCGACGGAAGCGACCCGACAAGCGAGCAACGACAGAGAGTCTGGCGGCGGAGCGTTCTGGAAAGGGGGCACCAGCTCTATCGCGCCCAGAGCAGCAGGGGCATTGAGCTAACAGTTACTTTCAACCCCCACGTGCCGCTTAGGCCAGCATCGTGCAAGATGTTGCCGCGCCAGCTTGCGGCATTCGCCGAGCGCCACGAGCATGGGCCAAGCGGTCGTTATTATGGAGATGGGTTGCCACCCGAAATTTTGCACGTGTGGTTGAGCAACAGGGACTGGCCTAACCCGACGTGGGCGCGCGGGGGCCAAGTGTACACTGTCGAGGAAATGGCGATGCCGCGTTTGCAAGAAATCGTCGCTGCCAAAGAAGCGAAGGCCAAGAAATATGAGCATTGCGACGCATATTGGCTGTTGGTCGTCGTCGATTGGACCGACGCGGCCCAGGAACAGGAAATAACGAGCACTAGCTTAGCATCGAGCGTGTACCAAAGAATTATCATATACAAGCCGTTCTTCGACGAGATCACGGAGGTCAAAAAATGACCGCTTGGATCGCGCTGTCCCTGCACAAATGCACCGGCCTTATTAGCCAGCCCAACTTGCTGAATTCGTCAGCTTTTGTGAACGACTATTTAGTTATGAATTTTGTACCACCGGCTGGTGGTGTGTTTCGCGGCTCAGCATGCTGCAAATCGGCCCGTGTCATATTTGACTGTTCGTGCGCTACGGGAGGCATGTTTGGGTATTTTCAGAGAAGGCCGCTAATGGATCTGATAGCTGCCTTGGCGAGCAAAGTGTCCCGAGAAAACTGGCACTGCAGCTTTCGCCCCAATCCGGGCCTCTCTAATCCGCAAAGGCGGTATCTAGCCCCGCAAAAAGATCGGAAACCGCAATTTTGATCCCAGGGGGGATCGAGCGTCAGCCTGTCTCCTTCCTTTGCAATCCGTGTGCTCAGCGTTTCGTTCCCGGCACGGCCATGCAGGAGTGCGAAACGGCTGTCTAGAAACAGGATCAGGAAATGGCCGCCGCGCCTGCCGGTCAAATCACGCACGCGCCTGCCGGCCATCCCACGCGTCGAGAAGTTCGCCGAGGTCGAGGGCGATGCCCCCATTGTCCTTGACGATTTTCAGATATTCCTTTCCGCCGGGGCCGGCACCAACCAGAAAGACCTTTCCGGCTGCGTTTTCCTGGAGCTGGCCACGGACACGCGAAAGCGCGGCCGAATCGTGGGGCTCCTGGCCGGCGGCGGCGTCAGGCACGAGGAAGCTTTCGACGCGAACGCCGATTATGCCGCCAAGTTTCGCGGGCAGGTCCGGCGAGGGGTGGATGAGGGCAATCGTTTCTTGCGCCCTTAAGAATTCGTCCCAGAATCCGCTCATCGCCAGTTCGTAGCCCACCCATTTCGAACAAGCCTCAGCCGGGGCCGGGTATGATTCCCGTGCCCATTCGAACAGCCGGAATATGCGCCGTGCACCGTGCTCGTCGATTTCGTTCCGCTCGCCGGCGCGCAAGGGAAAATGCCAGAGGAATTTCTGAAAGAAATCCGGATCCTGCTCGCTTAATGTGGAAACGTAGTCGTTGGCCAGCCAGATATCGTCACGAATCCCGATCAGGTCTGCAACGCCGAGCGTCCTGTCGAGGCCGTCCTTGATGGCGAGCATCGTATCGACAGAAGCTTCGCTGCCAAACTGGCTCGGGAAATCGCCGGAAACGGCGCTGTCTGCCGTTGAAGGGCTGAGTTTGAGAAGACCGCCTTCGCCGCCGCCCAGGCACACGAAACAAAACGGCCGGCGCTCCTTTGCCGCGGACCGGATCTTGTCTCCTGCCTCTTGGCTCGAAAGAATGCGGGGCTGAGGCCGGGCTTCCCGGTACCCCAAATAGGTTGCCTGCAAAGAGCCGGTCTTCTGCGCCCAGGCCGGGGGGCTAGAGATAATGGCCTGTTGCCTGCTGTCAGCCGCATATTTTGCGGGCGGGAACCAATGAAAGCGGTATCTTTTGTCCGTAAACGGCAACAGGTCCACGTCCGGCCGCTGTTGCGGATTGAACAGGCCCGCCACCGGCAGATGAATTTGAGTTGCCGCCGTTGAAAGGAACGATGCAAGCCACGAAAAGGAGCTGACAGCGGCCATCACGGCTTTGGCTCCCCGGATGGTTTGGAAATCCGAAAGCACCGATCCTTCGACAAAGCGTGCAGCGGGAAATTGCTGCCGGAGAGCGGCGGCATACCAATTGCCGCTGACCTGTCCGACGAACACCGGTTTGAGGCCGGTTTCGAAGATGACACGGTGATAATATGCGATGGGGAGCGGTGTATAATCCCAATGGACGCCGCCGATAATATCTCCGGTTCTTATATTGATGGCAATTTCATCGTCGTGAATTTCTTCTCCGGGGTAAAATGGAAAGGTGTTCGCAAACAGATCCTTTTCCGCCGCAAAATATTCCAGCCGCATGCCGTAGCAATCGACATCGATCCAATCGTAGCCGCCGCTCTGGAACTCTTCGAGGAACGCCTCGACGTCGATATTTTGCCGGCGGCCCGTTACCAGGCCTCTGCCTGCGGCTCCCCCTGTTCTGGCGAAGCCAGCTGCCACTCGGGTATATCGAAACCCGTAATTTTCGCTCCGCCCAGTTTCCGGCTAAGCAGTCCGGCGAACATGTACCGGAACATCCGGTTGGCGAGACCCTCGTAGTTGCGCACATAGATGACCGGTTCGTTCATGGCAAAATCGCCTCCGTGGATTAGCGCTGGCTGCCCGGTTCCAAGTCCTTACAGGCAACAGGGGCAAAAGGCCGGGCAACGCCGCAGCGTCATTCCCGCGAAAACGCGTAGGCGCTGACATAAGGGCATTCGAATGAGCGGTTTTGCCCTGAACTGAGCGGGCTGTAACCCCTCACCCCAACCCTCTCCCCATGGGAGAGGGAGTCCCGCCGCAGCCGTCAAGAGGGCGTCCCTCTCCCAGAGGGAGAGGGACAGGGTGAGGGGTTACAGCGCTCAGTTCAGGGCAAAACCTGCCGTTATCTTAGTGCCTATGCGCGGGAGCGACGCTGCGGAGACGCACGGCCGCATAGGCAATAGCCGTTTCCCCCGCTCTCTTGCCCCTGTTAGCCGATGCGCCTTGGCGCAGCCGGAACCGGGGGGTCCGGCTAGTTTGGTGCTCGAAGCTTTCCCCAACCCTGGGGCGGGTTCTGCCGGCAGAAGGTCCAGGCGAGGTTGTCCCTGTGGCGGTTTTGCAACCTGGTTGCCGGGTCCCAATTAACCTTCGAATCAGGTACCCTACAAAGAGAGTCTCTTAGTTCAACAACTTGGACGCGGAACGCTACTTGATGACATCCCCGCAAAAATGCGCATCGGCCTTGCCGCAGCCGGGCCTTGCGTGCCTCCGGCCGCTGAATTCGGCGGAGGTGCTGGCGGCCTGGATCGCGGCGCAGCCGAGGGCGGAGTGCCTGGCGGAATCCGCTGCCAAGGCGCTGGCGGAGGCGCTTCCCTATGAAGAGGCGCTGGCACATGCGATGCGGCTCGGCTGGGTGAAAGAAGCCGGCGGGCTGGTGATTGCTCACCGCGAAAACGCTCCCAAGATTTTGTCCGCCTTCACCGGCCGGGACGCGCTGCGCGCCCTGGCAGTGATGGCCATCAGCGGTTCGGCGGCAGGCGCCAAGCGCGGCCGGGATCTTCGCGCCCTGGCGCTCAGGCAGCTTTACGCGCTGGACGAGATTCCCGCATGGCCAACCGCACAGCAAGCACGATGCGCCCTTTTGTCCCGAATCGTGGCATCCTATGGTGGAGCTTTTGGCGATGCCGCCCGGCGGCCGCTCAAAGCCTTCAAGTTCGACGAAATGAGCCGGCGCATCTATCTGGCCTTCGCCGGCATACAACGGGGGACGGTATTGCAGGCAGACGCAAATCTGCTTTCCAAGGGGCTAGGCGGCCCCGCGGATACTGTACAGGCGCTCACGGCTTCCATCATCCGTGCGGCGATCTCCGCCAGGGCGTCTGCTGTCGCGGAGTTCGATCTCGAGGGCTTCGCGCAGTCGGTGAGGAAGCTCGCAAGGCCGCTCGAAACCAAGCCCTATGCCGGGCGGGTTGCCATCGCGCAGGTTTACGACGCGGGGCTCGCCCAGGGGATCGGGCTCGGCAGTCTCGACGAGTTCAAGGATCGCATCGCCGAAGCGGCGCGCGAGGGCCTGCTCGATCTCGAACGCTATGACATTACGGGGCCATTGGATGCGGGCCTCAAGGAAAGATCACGGCTGAGGCTCGGGCGCGACGAGCGGCATTTTATCGTCAATCAGTGGATTTAAGGCGTATTATATCATGGATTTACGGCTAAAGGCTTTCGAAAGCCCCGAATTTGATCGAGTTTTCGGCGCGGTGGCGTCTCTCGCCGGCGCCGCTGACGAGGAACGCCTCGACGTGCCCGGCCTTGAGGCCGAGGCTGGCGAGGCGCTGAACGCAATCGCCACGCAGGCGCTCAGGCAAAACCCGGACCCGGCTTTCCGCGTGCTCCTCATCAAGGGCGCGACGGGAACCGGCAAAACCCATACGCTTCTTACCGCAATACGCCGCCTGCATCAGGAAGGTGCCGTCTACGCCGCGCTGTTTCCCATGGTGGACCTCGTGGCGGAGAAGGATCTCGATGCCTGGCTGTTGCGCGCGCTTATCTCGCGGCTGTCCGAGCGCTATCTGGTTGCGGCGGGCGCGCCGTCGCCGTTGACAAGGCTCGCGCAGACCGTCGCCGCGCAGGGGCAGGCCGAACTGGCCAAGGCGTTCGAGCAGGACGTGTTCCGCGAGGGCGGCGATATCCGCGATTGCGATTTGCGGCCGTTGATCGTGTCGATCCGCGCGCGTTTGCAGAAGCTTTCGCAGCTTCCGGTTCCCTCCGAAGCGTTCATCGCTGCCCTGCTGGGGGCGGGTGCTGGCGACGACGATTTCTTTGCCTATCTGCGCGGGCAAACCGTCAATGTGAGCATCGGCGGCGTGCGGCTTACGCAAACGATGGGCGAAGATCATATCGCGCGGGCTCATATCGATTTGCTTGTTAACGTCATCGGCGCAACCGGTGGCGCGCTTATGCTCGCCTTCGACCAGCTTGAGCAGAGCCGCGTTGTGGGCTGGGAAGGGCGCCTGCGCCACCTGTTCGGGCGCGGCGCGCTGCTCGCCGAAACGCTGCCGCCTCTTTGCGTGGCTTATGCGGTGCTGCCGGCACTTTACGATACGATTGCGGAGGGTATCGACAGCTCGATCCGCGACCGCATCGAGCGCTTCGGCTCGATGCCCGTGCGCCTCAAGCCGCTTGCGCGCAGGCAGGCCGAAGCTTTGCTCAAGCGCAGGCTGGCCGATCTTTTCGAGCGCTGCGGCGTCAAACCCGATGCCAAGGACCCGCTCTATCCCTTTCCCGATTGGATGACCGGCGAGCTTGGCGGGCAAACCTCGCGCTACGTCTTCGAACTGATCCAGCAATTCCGGCGCACCTATTTGAGCACAGGTGCAATACCGGCGCTTGAAGACATGCCGCCTCCGCCCACGGCAGCCAGCGACACGCCGGTTGCTACAGTTGCCGCCGCTGCGCCGTCCGGCGCTTCCATCAATTTCGACGACAAATGGCACGGCGAACTCACCTCGCGGACCGTGCAGCCCGCGATTGGCAACGGCATTCAGCAGGCCGAGATCCTCGAATGGGCGATCCAGGCTGCCGCCGCCGAGATCGAAGACATCGATTCGATCAGGACACGGCGCACGGTGCGGGGCAGGGCAGGTACTGTCGTTATCGAAGCCGACTTCCAGCAGAACGGCCAAACCGTCGAACGGCGCGAGATAGCACTTTGCAACGAAGGGCGCGGTGCGCCGCTGGCGGAAGAGGTCAGGGTGTTTCTGCGCGGTGTGAACGGTGCCCGGCCGGTCATCGTACGTCCGCGCGGCGGCAGGCTTGCGCGCACCGGGCGTTCCATGGCGCCGATCATGCGGGAAGCGGGGGAATTGGCGTCCATCGTCGTGCCGCAGGTCGAGATGCTGGCCTGGGAACGGCTCGATTCCGCGCGGCATTTCTTCCGCAATTTCAAGGATGCGCCGGGCTTTGCGGACTGGCAGCGCGATGCGCGCCCGCTGACCAGGGTGGCTGCCTTGGCCGATATCGTGCAATACCCCTACATCAAGGCCGCCGCGGACGAAGACGAGGCTGAGGAAGCCAAGGAAGCGCGGGCGCCTGCACCGGTAGCGCGCCGCCGTACGCCCGCAAATCAGGCGGTCATGCTGGGCCGCCATGAGGACGGCGGCGAGGTGCACTGGGCTCCGTTCGAGACCGAAGCCAAGCTGCTCAACTTCGGCATCCTGGTCACTGGCGATCCGGGTTCGGGCAAGACGCAGACGCTTAACGTGCTGATCGACGGCGTGGCCCGCATGGGCTTCCCGGTCTGCATCTTCGACTTCAAAAACGACTACTCCGAGCGGAACTTCGTTCAAGCCATTGGTCTGAAGGTGCACGATGTGCGCCGCCACGGCATCCCCTTCAACCCCCTGATGCCTTCGGCGAGCGAAGACGGGCTGGCCCAGCCCATCGAACACATCTTCACGATCACCGGCGTATTGAAACGCGTCTTCGGCCTGGGCGACCGCCAGACCGCCACGCTGCGCGACGCCATGAAGGAAGCCTTCGAGCGGCGCGGCATCAATCCGCAGAAATGGATCGACGCCGACACGATCCGGCCGCCGAGTTTCGACGATGTCGTGGCGATCCTGGAGGAGCAGAAGGAGGCGAAGAACCCGCAGGCTATAAGCTTGCTCGACCGCATCGCCGCGCTGTTCGAGCTTGGCCTGTTCCCGAAATCCGACGACCTGCCGGTGCCGTTCGAGGCCATGCTGAACGAGCGGCTGGTGCTGTCGCTCTTCGCGCTGCCAACCGACGAAATCAAGGCGGCGCTGGCCGAACTCATCATCATCCGGCTGCACGGCGTGCTTGTCCGTGGCGCGCAGCCCAGGAAACTCACCCGCCTGCTCGTCCTCGACGAAGCCTGGCGCGTTGCCAGCAGCACGCACCTCGAAAACCTGGCCCGCGAGGGCCGGGCGTTCGGCGCAGGGATAGCCATCGGCACGCAATATCCCGGCGACCTGCCGCCAGACCTTTCCGGCGCGCTCGACACCAAGATCTACCTCAAGAATCAGCAGCCGGACCACAAGAAGGCCGTTGTGCGCGCGCTGTGCGGCTCGAACTCCGGCCCGGATGCGGCGAACCTGCATGGTGTGCTGGAGCGGCTCACGCAGTTCGAGGGGCTGATCCAGAACCAGCAATATCTGCCCTATTCGCGGTTCAAGATCCTGCCCTACTTCGCGCGGCAGGAGCAGCAGACCAAGGCCGCCTGAAGCCGGCGACGCGCTAGAACAACCCGAGGCAAGTTCGTATCGCCACGCGATCTTGCCTCGGATAAGTTGGCCTAGATTCAATGGCTTGCTTGTGCGCCTTCTGTAACGGGAAACCCTGCGAGCGCTCCCGGCAAACGGGCGAGGATTTCCTGCGGAGCGTGCTAGAACCCGGCAGGACGGCAGCAACAATGATCGCTTTCCAGTGTTCCGGAGAAAGCTGGTTCGATCCTCAACGCGCATGGGGATAAAAGGCCGGAATTCTGCGCGGACTGTCAAAGAACTGCAATGCGGCCGCTGTATTTAATCGGTTTCGCCGCATAGCCTATGTCTTGGTTCGCCGTGGCACCCGCGAGAATGGAAACGCCTCAGCCATGATCATGGAGATTGGAGCCATTGCGGCTGTTACAGGAGGCATCGCCGGTGCAATAGGGTTCCGGCGCGCGCGGCATTACAAGAGGCTAGAGGCACGCCTGGATAAAGTGAAACAGGCTTCGCTGAGCCCGTCCGCGGATTTTTCCCGGCACCCGGTGCCATCCTTCGCCAACCGGATCGCGGCCATTCCCGATTTCCTGGATGCACAGCAGTTTGCAACCCTTCGGGCTGAAACCGAAGCGCTTTCCGGAGCCGAGCGCAGCTATGTGCCCACGCACAAGAAGGGCGCCACCATCGCCTACGAAACCCTGATCGAACACGCACCGGAGATCACGGCGCTTTACCATTCAGGGGACATGGCGGCCTATGTTTCGCGTATCGCCGGAGTTGCGGTCCGGCCAACTCCGCTACAAGATCAGAATTCCCTTTCGATCCTGATCTACGAGCGTCCCGGCGACCACATCGGCTGGCATTACGACCACAATTTCTATCGCGGCCGGCACTTCACGGTGCTGCTGCCGGTTGTGAATTGCGGCAGCGCAGCGGACGGGCTTTCTCATGCCCAGCTCAGGGCCATGACCGGCCGTGCCGAGGCTTCGTTTCCTACACCGCCGAACACGCTTATCGTATTCGAGGGCGCCAAGGTTCTGCACAAGGCCACGCCGCTGGCTGCCGGTGAGAGGCGGGTTCTGATAAGCATGACGTACTGTGCCGACGCCCGTGCAAATCTCGCGCAGGCGGTTGCCCGGCGATTGAAGGACACCGCCTTTTTCGGGGTGCGCGCGTTGTGGACATAAGCTGGGCGCATCTTCGCGCACCCGCGGCGGCCCGCGATGGGCTTCGAGGTCTTGTTGCCGGAGTAAATTTCTTTGCAACCTCTTTGATGAGAACCACAGCTTCGGATTAAGCCGGGTTTGCCGAGGCAGGTGCATATCCAAGGATGCAGACCACTGGCATGGGCCGCAGAGGAAGGTGCTCGATGCGGATGTTCTGAAACCCAGCCTGCGCCAGATCCGCGGCGAACGTATGGGCAAAAGCTTCGGCGTCTTCCGGTTTGGCGCCGCGGTGGCGCGGCTGGTGAGCCGTGGCAAGCAGTCCTCCGGGACACATCGCTGCCCGGATTTGCACCAATGCGGCCGGGCGGTCTTTCCAGAACATCGCAACGTTGACCGAGAAGACCTTGTTAAACGGCCCGCCCAGGCCCGCGAGATCCCCAAGGCCGCCGGCGGCTAGGCGCATGCGGCCGCTGCGGATTGCTTGCGCATTGCGGGCCGATGCCTGCTCCAGCATGACGGCCGAATGATCGATGCCAACGGCCCCGCCGGCGCTGACCTGTTGAGCCACAAGGGCAAGCGCAAGCCCCGGCCCGAAGCCGATTTCCAGCACACGGTCATTGGGGTGCAGGCCGAGCAGGCTCACTGTCCAGCTGTTCCGCTCCTGATTGGAGCCGCGTTTCGCCATGATCCAGCCGGCAAGGTGCCCAAGCGCGCCTTCCGGCTTTCCGAACTGCTTATAAACCGTCGTCCACATGAGCATTACCCGGCTTTCCGTTGCTTCGATGGTTCTCTTCGTCTTCATCAGGGGAGGGCTGAAGGCGCGCAAGCATGACCAGGGCGCGCGTGCGAAGCTTGGATAAGTTCCGTGCGAGTTCTTCGAGCTCTGATGCTTTGCTACCGGCACCTAGCTCTTCGAACAGCGCTACTTCGCGTTCTGCCATGGCTTCCGCCGCTGCCTTGCCGTTCCTGGTCAGGGCAATAAGGGACGAACGTTTGTGCTGGGGGTTGGGCCGCACCTCGACGAAGCCGCGCCTGATAGCCTCATCGGCAATCGTCTGGATATGCTGGCGCGAGACAGTTTTGGCCTGCGCGATGGCGGGGACGGTCTGCGGGCCATTTTGCGCAAGGGTTTCCATGACAGCACGCATCGAGGCGTTGATGCCGGGGCCGGCATGCGCGGCATCTGCCAGCGCCCGAAGTGCCTGGAACAACGCGCGCGTCTCCCGCACCACTGCTTTGGCTGCTTCGCTGCACTTGTCTGTCATCGTTCAGCTCCCAACTTGACAATAATATTGTCATATTGCCGGTGCCCGCGCAAGCCTAAATGGACTTGCATGCCCAGCTTCATGTGCGGCTGAACCGCCGGGCAGGTATTCGATCATCAGGCTGCGCAAGCGCCGGCAAGGCAGCTTGAAAAATACGCTTGACGTATCGCGTAGTTGCCGTGCTATATTTTACCGCATGATCGAAAGCTACCGGGACCGGCAAACGGAAGCGTTCGCAAATGGCGCCCGCATCCGGGCATTTTCCGCCTTCGAACGGCAGGGCTGGAAGCGGCTGGCAATTCTCGAAGCGGCGACCTGCCTCAACGACTTGCGGCAACTGCCAAGCAACCGGTTGGAAGCCCTTCACGGCGGCCGGGAAGGGCAGTTCAGCATCAGGATCAATCTGCAGTGGCGGATTTGCTTCGAGTGGCCGGAAGGTGCCGCGGGGCCGTTGAACGTTGAAATCGTGGATTATCACTGAGGAAGCAGCATGGGCAGACCTCCTATTCATCCTGGCGAGATCCTCGCGGACGAACTGACGGAACTGGGCATAACGCCCGCGGAGCTGGCCCGTCAGATCGAAGTGCCTGCAAACCGGATTTCGGAGATCGTCCGGGGCCGGCGCGGCATTTCCGGCGATACGGCGTTGCGCCTGGGCCATTGGTTTGGCATGGCGCCGCAGTTCTGGATCAACCTGCAAACGGCCTACGACTTGGCTTGCGCATCCAAAAAATCCGGAGCTGCAATTGAGCGGCTTCCGCGCCGTTCAGGCGCGATGGCGTGAGCCGCGCTATATCTGGCTCAACTCGCACCCGCACCAGTCTACAAGGAGCAGGCAGTACTCGCGCTCCAGCGCCTCAAGCGCGGCAATATCGGGAACGTTCGCGCCGGCGCCGCTCCCAAGTAGCCCGAGCGTTTGCACAAATGGCGGGCTCATCAATCCGTAGAGCAGCCCGCCATCCCCAAGCACAAAGGCAAAGCCGCCCGCGACGCGCGCGGCGTCATTATTGAAACGGATGGGACGGGGCGGCTCGCGAAACAGCCTTGCGAGCGTTAGCATTTCGAGCCTTGCCGCCGTGAGCGGTTCGGGCAGGCTGCTGCGCACATGGATTTTGGCGAAAGCGCCGTTCTGGCGATGCACCGCGTAGATCGTCCGGATCTCGTGCAATTCCTGCACAACGACCTCGCGATAGCCCTCATGGACGAATTCCAGCTGACGCCAATCGTCCTCGTGCAGAACTATTTCGCTGCCATCGGCTGGCCCGGCCAGCGCGGGAAGCCTGTCGTTGATCGTCGGCAATGAATAGAGGATCGTCTGGGGATCGATCCGCTCGACCCTGGCAAGCGTGAGCACGAGCTTGCCGCTGGCCGCGAATTGGGCACGCAGCGCCGGTTCCGCGTTCTGGACGGACCAATCCTCGTCGCCGATCTGCAGCGTGGCCGGCGCAAGAAACGACTCCGGCAACGAGCTGGCGGCCATGACCGTCCGGGCGAGGACGGTGCCGGATTTGCCTTCGATCAGCGTGACTTCGACGTCCTGCGGCATTGCGATACCCTTGAGCGAACGTTCATGCGTCTTTTCCTAGGGCAAATGGACGCGCGCTGCCAGACAAACAGCGGTATTAATTTCGCGCGATGCGAGCCGGCGCCCCGGCCAAAGAGTCAAAATGCCTTCGATTCGGGTACGGACCCGGTTCCCTTACTGGAATTCGGCCCGTATGCTTCCGATCTACATCAGGCTGCAAGGCCAAGACGCGCAGGCGGAGGTTTGGAATGATCGACAGTGAACCCCTCAAGCAGTTTCAGCCGCTTACGGAGGGCCTCCTGCGGCCCATTTATGCGGACTATTCCTTTGGGAACATCCCGGCCACGATCCACTACCTGCTCACCGGCGAAAAGCTTGGCCCCCTGCTTCCCGAAAGCTGCTTCGGCGGCGCCTATCCCCGGCCGGCCAAGGTTGTGCTCTTCTTCATCGACTCGTTTGGCTGGAAATTCTGGCAGGAGAGCCAGAGCCGGTTCAAGACCATGCGCCGGGTCGCGGAGCTGGGCACCGTGACGCCCATCTCGGCGTTGTTCCCGAGCACCACCGCAGCGTCCGTCACCACGCTGTGCTACGGCGTCCTGCCCGCCCAGCACGCCTGCTACGAGTGGAACGTCTACATCCCCGAATATGGCGAAGTCATCCAGACCCTGCCGTTTACGCCCTTGGGGCAGCGCACGGGCGAAGGCTGTCTCGCCAAGGGCTACGACCCCGCTCATCTCGTTGCCGTGCAGGAAACGACCCACCAGCGGCTCGCAAAGCACGGCGTCCGCTCGATCCAATTCGCGCATCGCAGCTACGCCGCCTCGTCCTACAACAAGGCGGCTTTCGTAGGCGCCGAGGCGATCCTGCACGACACTCTTGCCGAGGCGCTCGTTCAGCTTAGGGAGACGCTTCCGCAAGTCGCGGGCAAGGCGGTTCTGTCGCTCTACTGGGGTGCCATCGACCATATCGGCCACGCTCACGGGCCGGGCACCGCCTACCACAACGCCGAGATCGCAAGCTTCTGGCGGACCTTCGACGACATCTTCTCTGACGTGGACAGCGCCGATACACTCTACCTGTTCACCGCGGACCACGGCCACTGCTTCGCCGATGCGAGGCAGACGTTCAACATCAACGAGCGCATCCCGGGCTTTGCGGAGTTCCTGGCGGTCAGCCCCACGGGCAATATCATCTACCCCAACGGCTCACCGCGCGATGTTTTCCTGCACATCAAGCCTGAGCGGCGTGCCGAAGCGCTGGACCTGCTCCACCGCCACCTCGACGGCACCGCGTTCGTTATGCCGATGGACAAGGCCATAGAGGAAGGCTTGTTCGGCCCGGACCCCGTAAGCGCGGCACTCCGGCCGCGGCTCGGCGATATTCTCGTCCTTCCCTATTCAGGCAAATTCGTCTGGTGGCGGGAGCCTGGCCTCCTGGCAAACCGCTATAATGGTCATCACGGCGGCTTGGCGGCCGAAGAACTGATCAGCGTGCTTGGTGCGGTAAGTTCGTTGTAAGAGGCACGGCTCAGGAAAAAGCCAGGATAATCCACTCGCAGGTGAGCGCCGGCCGCTGCTCGCCTTCGATTTCGAGCTGACAATCTCGCGTGAAGGCAAGGCCGCCGGCCTTCGGCTCGACCTTCGTAATCCTGTGGGCGAGCCGCACGCGCCCGCCGGCCTTAACCGGGTTTGTGAAGCGTATGCGGTCGAAACCGTAGTTGATGCGGCGCGAGACGCCGGTGAATTCCAGCGTCTCGGCGGAGAGCGGCGTCAGCATGGCGAGCGTCAGGAAGCCGTGCGCGATAGTGCCGCCGATTTCGCGGGCTGCGCGCTCGATATCGACGTGGATCCATTGGTGGTCGCCCGTCGCATCGGCGAAGCGGCCGATCTGCTCCTGGCTGACGGTTTGCCAGTCCGAGCAGGGCAGGGCCTCGCCGGCAAGGCTTGGCAGCTCGCTATAGTCGATGACACGCTTCATTCGGCATTACCCCAAATCCGGTGCCCGGGTTACGGGCGTCATTCCCGCGAAAGCGCATGCGCTAACATGGCGGCAGGTTGTGCCATGAACAGAGGTTATAACCCCTCACCCTGTCCCTCTCCCTATGGGAGAGGGAACGCCCTAACAACGGCTGCGGCGGGACTCCCTCTCCCATAGGGAGAGGGCTGGGGTGAGGGGTTGCAGCCCTCCGTTCATGGCGCAACCGCGCATTCGAATGCTCTTATGTTAGCGTCTATGCGCGGGGACGGGAGGAAACTTCTCCCGCCTGAACCGATTCTTACATAAGTCCCCGCTATTGCGGGGACGGTGCTGCGGTTTCCTAACGGGTTTTCGCGGAAAAGTTGCGGTTCGTCCTCAAAAGAACGCCTGGAGGCCGGTCTGGGCGCGCCCGAGGATGAGTGCGTGAACGTCGTGTGCGCCTTCGTAGGTGTTGACCGTCTCAAGGTTCTGCGCGTGCCGCATGACGTGGTATTCGATCTGAATGCCATTGCCGCCGTGCATGTCGCGGGCCGCCCGTGCGATGTCGAGCGCCTTGCCGCAGTTGTTGCGCTTGATGAGCGAGATCATTTCCGGCGCGGCGGTGCCCTCGTCCATCAGGCGGCCAACCCGCAGCGCTGCCTGCAGGCCAAGTGCGATCTCGGTCTGCATGTCGGCGAGCTTCTTCTGGTAGAGCTGGGTGTTGGCGAGCGGGCGGCCGAACTGCTTGCGGTCGAGGCCGTATTGACGGGCGCGCATCCAGCAGTCTTCGGCAGCCCCCATGACGCCCCAGGCGATGCCATAGCGCGCGCGGTTGAGACAGCCAAACGGTCCCTTGAGCCCCGAAACGTTGGGCAGCAGGTTCTCTTCCGGCACTACCACGTCTTCCATGACGATCATGCCGGTGATGGAGGCGCGCAGGCTCAGCTTGCCGCCGATCTTGGGCGCGGAAAGGCCCTTCATGCCCTTTTCGAGGATGAAGCCGCGGATCTGGTTGTCATGCGCGGCGGACTTGGCCCAGACCACGAAAACGCCGGCGATCGGCGAGTTGGAAATCCAGGTCTTCGAGCCGTTCAGCCGGTAGCCATCGGCGATTTTTTCAGCGCGCGTCTTCATGCCGGCCGGATCGGAGCCCGCATCCGGCTCGGTCAGTCCGAAGCAGCCCACCCATTCGCCAGTTGCAAGCTTGGGCAGGTATTTCCGCTTCTGCGCCTCGGAGCCGTAGGCGTCGATGGGGAACATCACGAGCGAGGATTGCACGCTCATCATCGAGCGGTAGCCAGAGTTGACGCGCTCGATTTCGCGCGCGGTCAGCCCATAGGAGACGTAGCCGGCGCCGGCCCCGCCGTACTCTTCCGCGACGGTCATGCCGAGCAGGCCAAGTTCGCCCATCTCGCCGAAAATCGCCCGGTCGGTCCTTTCCTCCATGTAGGCGGCGGCGACGCGGGGCGCGAGCTTGTCTTGCGCGAAATCGCGCGCGGTCTTGGCGATCAGGCGCTCGTCTTCCGTAAGCTGGGCGTCCAGGAGAAGCGGGTCCTCCCATTGAAATGCGCTCATGGTGTAATTTGCCATTGCGGTGCTGTCCTCCCTGGCTTTGTCATAAATCGTTCCCAAGACCACCCCTTGCCCAAGGGTGAGAGGTGAGCGGCCTCCCTCAGGCGCTAACATAAGAGCATTCGAATGGTAGGTTGTGCCATGAACGGAGGTTATAACCCCTCACCCCAGCCCTCTCCCCATGGGAGAGGGAGTCCGGCCGCAGCCGTTGAGAAGGCGTCCCCTCTCCCATGGGGAGAGGGACAGGGTGAGGGGTTATAACCTCCGTTCATGGCACAACCTGCCATTATGTTAGCGCGTGTCGGGGGCCTCCCCTCAAGTGCTTGTCACGCCTAGCCCGCCTTTTCCGTGCGCGCCTTGGCCCATTCCGTAAACGTTGCGCCGCGCGACGCGAGATCGCGGAGCAGTGGGCTTGGCTCGAAGCCAGTGCCGTTTCTGGCGCACATTGCCTCAACATCCTTGAGCACGGCTGCAAGCCCTACGCGGTCTGCGTCGAACATGGGGCCGCCGCGCCAGACAGGATAGCCGTAACCGTTGATCAGCACGAGGTCGATATCGGCGGGCGATGCGGCGATGCCTTCTTCCAGGATGAGGGCGGCCTCGTTGACGATTGCGGCGCGGGCGCGGGCCTGGATTTCCGCAGCGGAAACGGACCGCGCGGTAACGCCTTTGCGCTGGCGCTCTTCGGCAACGATGGCCGCGACATCGGGATCGGGAAGCCGCTTCGCGCCTTCGTACGTGTACCAGCCGGAGCCGGTCTTGCGGCCGAAGCGCCCCAGCTGGCAAAGCCGGTCGGCGACGGCGACATAGCGCTCGGCCGGATTGCGGGTGGCGGCGAGGCGCTTCCGCCGCGCCCAGGCGATGTCGAGCCCCGAGAGATCGGAGACGGCGAACGGTCCCATGGCAAGCCCATAGGCTTCGAGGCTTGCGTCCACGTCCCAGGGAAGCGCGCCATCTTCGAGCGCATATTCCATTTCGCGCCGGTATACGGAGTAGATGCGGTTGCCGATGAAGCCGTCGCAGACGCCTGCCACGATGGGCAATTTGCCGAGCTTGCGCGCGACTTGCAGACCCGTAGCGATGGCATCCGGCGCGCTTGCGTCCGCGCGTACGACTTCGACAAGGCGCATGATTTCGGCGGGCGCGAAGAAGTGCAGGCCGATAACGTCGCCCGGCCGACCGGTGGCGGCGGCGAGCCGGTTGACGTCGAGATAGGAGGTGTTGGTGGCGATGATGGCGTTCGCGGGTGCGATGCGGGCCAGTTCGGTCATGAGCGCGGTCTTTACGGCCATGTCCTCGAAGACCGCTTCGATCAGAAGTTCGCAAGCGGCGAAGCCTTCATAATCTTCCGCGAGCGTCAGTGCGCCGTCCGTTGCCTTGCTGCCCCCGCGCTCCGCAGCCTTTTTCAAAATGCCCGCGATGCGCTTCTCCGCACGCTCGCGTGCTTCATCGCTCGAGTTGGCGAGCACCACCTCATAGCCGGCTATCAGGCAGGCGCCGGCGATGCCGGAGCCCATCGTGCCGGCGCCAACGATGCCGATACGCTTCACGGCGCGGGGCTCGGCGTTCTTGAGTTCCGGCAGGCGGCCAGCCTCGCGCTCGGCGAAGAAGACATGGCGCATGGCCTTGGCTTGGCCGGAGCCGCGCAATTCCAGGAACAGGCGGCGCTCGGTGGCGCAACCTGCGGCGAAATCGCCTTCGATGGCTGAGGTCATCGCCGTGGCGAGTGCGGCCGGTGCAAGCTGGCCACGGGCGCGCGCCAGAGCTTTCGACGTGGCTGCTTCGAAGGCGGCCAAACCGGCAAGCTTCACCGGCTGCGCGGAGATCCGGTGCGGCGCTGTTCCCGCAAGGCTTTCGGCGAGCCGCAGCGCTTCGCCGCGAAGGTCAGCGTCTGACACCACTGCATCCACGATACCAAGCTTAAGAGCATCCTTTGCCTTGATGTTCCTGCCGCTGGATGCGATTTCGAACGCGGTTACTGCATCCACGATGCGCGGCAGGCGCTGAGTGCCGCCGGCACCCGGGATGAGGCCCAGCTTTACCTCGGGCAGTCCCAGAATGGCGCCCTCTGCCGCGATGCGGGCATGCGCGGCAAGCGCCAGCTCGCAGCCGCCGCCAAGGGCGGCACCGTTCAGCGCCGCAACGACGGGCTTCGGGCTCTCTTCGATAGCGGTGCAGACATCGGGCAGGTAGGGCTCAAGCAGCGGGCCGTCGAATTCGCGGATATCGGCGCCAGCAACGAAGGTCTTGCCGGCACCTGTCAGCACGATTGCGGTGATGGCAGGATCAGCGGCAGCCCCGCCGAGTGCGGCAACAAGGCCCGCGCGCACCGCCTGGGACGCGGCGTTGACGGGCGGATTGGCGATCTCGATCACGGCAACCGCGCCGGAACGCTCCACGCGCACGGCCGCTGCGGCTGCGCCGGTCCGGTCTTCGCTCATGCGCCCGCCCTCCCTTCGTCCAACTTGCGCGCCTTTTTGGTTTGTGCATAATATTGCACAACAAAGCGCTTGGATGGTCATGTGTGGCCCGATATTGCCGCGATATGGCCATGCTTGTAAAGTAATATATTGCGCAAACCGAGGGAATTGTGCATTATGAAGCACAATGCACAATGATACGCGCTCATGAGGCGCGAAGCGCGGTAGCGCCAATAAGATGCAAACGCTGAGGAGACGCTTCCATGACCGCGAATGCGGAATTTCTGGAACTTGTTGGCGCAATTGCGCAGGAGATCGGGGACGCCCCGCTCGACGCGCAGCTTGAAACCCGCCTCAATGAGCGGTTTCCGGCCGCAGGCGAGCAGTTCGCGCGGCTGTCCGCACTTTGCGCGGCTGGAGAGGCCGGGGGCTGGCTCGTGAACCGCGAGGCAGGCGGCATCAAGTTCGGCCGCGCGGTGAAGCCCGGCAAGGAAGCCCTCCGCTTCAGCGTCGATGTGGTGCGCATGAAAGATATTGCCGGACCGCATCATGTCCATACCACGGGCGAGATCGGCGCAATCATGCCAATCGCCGGCCCGGCCACTTTCGATGGCAAGCCCAAGGGCTGGTACGTTTATTCTCCCGGCTCCAGCCATTGCCCAACTGTTGCCGGAGGAGATGCTTACATCCTTTATCTGCTGCCGGAAGGCGCAATCGAGTTCACGGGTAAATAAGCGGCACTCATAGGCAGAGTTGCTCGCGGAGGGGGTATTATGTCTCAAACCAACGGAAATGCCGCGGAATATTTCGTAGACCGGCACCGGACGGGGCCAATCGCTGGCAAGCCCGCTTTCATCGAGGCCGGGGCTGGCGGGCGCACCGTCACCTATCAGGATTTGGCGCTGCAATCGGATCGCATGGCGGCGCTGTACGAGCGCCACGGGCTCAGGGCCGAAGACCGCGCGGCGATGCTGGTGCTCGACACGATCGAATTTCCGGTCATTTTCTTCGGAAGCATGAAGGCGGGCATCGTGCCGGTCCCGCTCAACACGCTGCTTTCGACCGAGGTCTATAACGCAATCTTGCTGGACAGCAGGGTACGCGCGCTGTTCGTCTCCGCCGAGCTTTTGCCCACGGTCGAGCCAGTGCTTGCCGGAAACCCCTATTTGCAGGCGGTTTTCGTGATCGAGCGGGGCAAGCAGGCCTCCTCCTCGCCAACTCTGTTCGGCAGGCTGTTCGCCGGCAATTCCAAGCAGCACAATGGGCCGAAGACCCTCTCCTTTGCCGCGGAGCTGGCGGCGTCCGAACGGCGCCCGATGCTGAAGGTCAGCAAAGACGAATGCGCGTTCTGGCTCTATTCGTCGGGCTCCACCGGCATCCCGAAGGGCGTGCGCCACGTTCACGGCAGTCTGAAATACACCGCCGATACCTACGGCCGGCAGGTGCTGGGGATCAGGGAGGACGATGTCGTCTATTCCGCCGCCAAGATGTTCTTCGCTTATGGCCTCGGCAACGCGATGACGCTTCCGATGGCTGTGGGCGCAACGGCCTACATCTTGCCGGACCGGCCGACGCCCGATAGCGTGGCGGCCGTCATGGAGCAAGCGCGGCCTACGATTTTCTACGGCGTTCCAACGCTTTACGCGGCCATGGTCGCCAAGTTCGAAAATGCGCCCCCGAAGGGCATCGACCGGCTGCGCTCTTGCGTTTCGGCAGGCGAAGCGCTGCCCGAGGAGGTCGGCAAGAAGTGGAAGCGGCTCTTCGGTGCCGATATCCTCGACGGCGTGGGCTCGACGGAGTTGTTGCACATCTTCCTCTCCAATAGGCCGGGAGAGGTCGTTTACGGAACCTCCGGCGTCGCGGTGCCCGGCTACGAGCTGCGGCTTGTCGATGAGCATGGAGTGCAGGTCAAAGCGGGCGAGATCGGCGAACTCCTGGTGAATGGCGCCTCGTCCGCGGACGGCTATTGGAACCAGCGCGAGAAGAGCCGCTCGACCTTCGAGGGGAATTGGACGCACACGGGCGACAAGTACCTGCTGCGCGAAGACGGCAGGCTCGTCTATTGCGGGCGCACCGACGACATGTTCAAGGTGAGCGGGATCTGGGTCGCCCCCTTCGAGGTCGAGCAGGCCATCGTCTCCCATCCATCGGTGCTCGAAGCAGCCGTTGTCGCCGAGCGCGACGCCGACGGGCTTGAGAAGCCCAAGGCGTATGTGGTGCTCAAGGCCGGCGCGAGCGCCGAGGGCATCGCGGAGACGCTTAAGCTCTACGTGCAGGAGAAGATCGGCAAGTGGAAATATCCCCGCTGGATCGAGGTCGTGAACGAACTCCCCAAGACGGCGACCGGCAAGATTTCAGCGCTTCAAGCTCCGTTCGCAGCAGGGCTCCAAGTAGGGCACGGGGGAAGCCATTAGCAGTCAGGCAGTTCAAAGGGTGGAAGCGCAGGCGGATTGGATACGGGCTGGCGGGCGCAGGCTTGAGGTTTGCACCTGGGGCGGCCCGGTGGCCGGGAAGCCCGCGATTGTGCTGCTGCATGAGGGGCTCGGCTCCATCGGGCTTTGGCGCGGCTTTCCGCAGGCGCTCGCCGGGCGCACGGGCTGGTGCGTCATCGCCTATTCGCGCGGCGGCTACGGCCAGTCCGATCCCGTACCGCTGCCGCGCCCGCTCGACTATATGACCCGCGAGGCCGTCGAGGTGCTGCCCGGGGTGCTGGACGCCACCGGCTTCAGGCAGGGCATCCTGCTGGGGCACAGCGACGGGGCCTCGATTGCGGCCATATATGCGGGTCATTTCAAGGACCCGCGTGTGGCGGGCGTCTGCTTGATGGCGCCGCATTTCTTCACCGAGCCGGGGGGGCTTGCCTCCATCGCCGAAGCGAAGGTGGCGTACGAGACCGGCGATTTGCGGCAGCGCCTGGCCAAGTACCACGCGGACGTGGACAACGCCTTTTGGGGCTGGAACGGCGCCTGGCTCGATCCGGGGTTCAAGGCCTGGAACATCGAGGATGCGCTCCCGGGCATCGGGGTGCCGGTGCTGGCGATCCAGGGCCGGGACGACCAGTACGGCACGCTGGCGCAGATCGAGGCGCTAGTGAAGGGCGCCCGCGTGCCCGTGGACACCGCGATCCTGGAGGACTGCAAGCATTCGCCGCATATCGAGCAGCCGGAACGCACGCTCGAAGCGGTAAGCGGGTTCTTGAGCCGGCGGCTGGGCGGCTAGACTGGCAAGGGCAGCGAAGTAGTGCAAATTGAGCGCTTCTGGACATTTTGAGTATACTCTGTATCGCCGGAAAGTGTTTCCTCGACTTTAAGATAGTATAGCGCTTTCGTCTTTCGGAAGCGTTAAGGCGCAAGATATTGATATTGCATATGAATTAGCGATGCGCCGTGGTGTCAAGAGGCCGGCGGGGCGTTAACACAAAACTTGCGGTTATATTTAACTGTAGTTTTGAAAGCTGAAAATCGGCCTCAAACAGCGAATTTTTGACAGAATATGGCCTGTTTGAGACAGGACGATTCCGGATTAACTACGTTCGCATTAATCTTTGCAGGCGGTTGCCGGGAGCTTACGGCCGCTCGCGGGCCACCGCTACAGCCGTAGCAGGCGCTCATAGGTGCGGCATAGGACGCCAACGGGGGTGGGGCAGATGGCCATCGGGACGATTATGAGGACTATACTGCTGGCGCTACTCCTCGCGCCGGCCGCGATACCGGCACAGGCCGAGCCCTATCCGTGCGGCATGCGCCCGGGCGATTGGTGCCCGGCGCCCGCGGGCGACCCCTGCGGACGCCACCGCAACGCGGAGGAATGCAAGGCCGATCCGGCCTGCTACGCCATGCCTTACAGGGGTAAATCGGTCGTATGGTGCGACTTTGATGCACGCTGGTTTGCGTCGAACTGCCCAACGGTTGGATGCACCGGTAAACCGCCGGCCAAATAGAGCGGTAGTAGTGTTCAGGCCGCGCCGCGCCGGTGCCGCGCGATATACTCTCTGAGCACCGCGTTGATCCTCGTCTGATAGCCCTTGGCGTGGCGGGAACGGAACCAATCCAGCACATCGGCGTCGAGCCGCATCGTCACCGGCTGCTTGACGGGCCGGTATAGCCCGCCGCGCACCGCGCCGCTCCAATCGGCAACTTCCGGCGCATCCGGATCGGTGAGATCGGGGCTGCCGCTCAGCGCTTCCAGCGCGGCTTGTTCGTCCTTGCTAAGCTTTCTAACCATTTTCGTAAGCCCTTCTTTCGCGCGGCGACGCCTCCCGCACGCACGCCGATAATACACACGCACATATACAATCCGCCCCTATTCGTGCTACATACAAGGCATGAGCCTTATCACTCCAGACCGCATTGCTGAGCTGTGGCCGGCCTTGTCTTCCGAGGCGCGCCGGAGGATCACCGAGATCGTTGAGGCGGACGCCGGTAATGACGTGCCGCTCGACCTTTCGGACGAGGAGGAGCGTTTGCTTGCGCAGGCGCGCGACGACTTCGAGCATGGCCGTGCGCTCGACGCCGAAGAATACCACGCCGGGATGTCAGCCTTCATGCAGCGTCTGGCCGCCAACGCCGCGTCATGAGGCGTGTCCTGCGTTCGCAAACCGCCATTGACGGGTTGCAAGCGCTGCTCGCTCAGGGGCTGCCGAAGTTCGGCTTCGGCGTCATAGCCGAGAAGCTGCAAATCCTGGATCGCACCATCGATACCTATCTCGCAGAGCACCCGCAAAACGGCTTCCGCGATCCGCGCCGCAAATTCCATCATTATCCGGTTGCCGGTACGCCGTTCACCGTCGTCTACGAATACGATGATGCTGAGCTGCGCGTGCTGTTCATCGTGCACCAGCGAGCAGACCGCCGCCGCCTCGACCCGTCAGATGTTGAGTGGTGAGGTGATGTTAGACTTTGGGCAATTTCAACCTTCTACGGACAAAGTTGATGACGCTGCGATGAATGCGAAACGTGCACCCCAATCTAGGCGGGCAGCGGCGGCAAACTCGCGTCCAAGTATAGTGTCAATCACGTATGGAGGCGCCGATGTTGATGCGCTCTGCAGCGCGATCATTGCCAGTCTGGGTGACTGCGGAGGCTCCTCATCAGGCCTGATAACGGGCGCCACTAAATAGTGCACAATAACAGGCGCAAGGAGAACTCCTACAATAAGCTTTTTATCCATTCGTAATCTCGTTATCTTGTTATTATTCTGCTATTTTTTGCAATTGGCTTGTTATTCTCCAGGTCCTAGAATTTGCCTAATTCTGTTCTGGTCCATCTGGCTCCTAAGTGGCATATAAACATCCAGCAAACGCATTCGCTTGTTTGCCAAGTAGTTATCCAGTATGCCGTCCGCCTTTTTCTTTGCTTCCGGGTAACGTGTGCCCCAGCCGGCAAAATCACACCCCAGGCATTCAATTGATAAAACGATAGACGCCAAATACGTTGAATATTCATTCCGCTCGCTTGAGTTGCAGCTTTTGGTTGCTGTTTCAAGCATTATCATGAGACATTGATGGCAGCCAAGAAATACCATGGTGTCCACATCCCAAAGGATGCCGGGCATTGAATTCCAGCCATGCTCTTCGTGTTTGGCTTTAACCCCCATAATCCAATTATCTAAAAGTTTCTGCGGGAGCCAGCCAAACTCTTTGCCGAATTCCACCCATTCGTCCATCCCCGCCTCCTTTCAGCCGCACTCCTTCGACGACAACTAACAGAAAAAGGTAGTTATGTATCGCTGGTTCTTTGCTGGCTTTGCTTCGCGTGACAGGCGCTTTGGACGGTGTTTCTGCATTTGCGTTTGGAGATGGGCGGCAAGCTCCACCTCAGCCTTTTGCACTAAAGTGCATCCGGTCACGAAAAGTTTGACAGAACGTGTGCTGTAGATGCGCTATCGTGCATTGTACGGGGTACGGTTACGCACTATAACGCTCATCAAGCCCCACGGAGACCGCCGGATGAGCAAGCGCATCGACTTCCAAACCGACCCGCAGCACTACCGCCACTGGCGCGTTGCCTATGACGGCGATGTCGCAACGCTCTACATGGATGTCAGCGAGAAGGGCGGGCTGTTCGAGGGCTACGACCTCAAGCTCAATTCCTACGATCTGGGCGTCGATATCGAGCTTGCCGACGTGGTCCAGCGCATGCGCTTCGAGCACCCCGAGGTGAAAGCGGTCGTCCTGCGCTCCGGCAAGGACAACGTCTTCTGCGCCGGCGCCAACATCCGCATGCTGGCCGGCTCCGCCCACGCACATAAGGTCAACTTCTGCAAATTCACCAACGAAACCCGCAACACTTTCGAGATGGCGGGCGCCGAGTCCGGCCAATACTACATCACGGCGATCAAGGGCGCGTGCGCGGGCGGCGGCTACGAACTGGCGCTGGCGACGGATTACATTATCCTCACCGACGACGGCTCCTCCAACGTGGCGCTTCCCGAAGTGCCGCTGCTGGCGGTGCTGCCGGGCACGGGTGGGCTGACCCGCGTCACAGATAAGCGGAAGGTGCGCCGCGACCTCGCCGACGCGTTCAGCACCGTGGAGGAGGGCGTCAAGGGCAAGCGCGCGGCCGAGTGGCGGCTTGTCGATGAGGTGGTGCCGAACTCGAAGTTCAACGAAATCGTCGCGGACCGGGCGAAGACGTTTGCGGCCAAGTCGCCGGCCAAAGCCGGGCAGGGCATTGCGCTCACCCCGCTTGAGCGCGCGTTCGGCGAAGACGGCTCGGTTACCTATTCGAGCGTCGAAGTTGCCCTCGACCGCAAGCTGGGCATCGCCACAGTCACGATTTCTGGGCCGGCCGAACCGGCGCCCGCCAGCTTGGACGCGCTTCACGCGGAAGGCGCCCAAACTTGGATGCTGCGTTGCGCCCGCGAGTTGGACGACGCGATCTTGCACCTGCGCAACAACGAATTCGAAGTGGGCGTGCTGAAGTTCCGCACGCAGGGCGACCCGGCGCTGGTGACGGCCCATGAGAAGCTTCTGCTCGGCAATCAAGGCGACCCGCGCTCAAGTAGCCCAGAGGGCGGTAGCGCAAATAAATGGCTGGTCAAGGAGATCCTGCTCTATTGGAAGCGCGTGCTGAAGCGGATCGATCTCACCTCGCGCTCGCTGGTGGCGCTGGCCGAACCCGGCTCCTGCTACGCCGGGACGCTCGCCGAAATCCTGTTCGCCGCCGACCGCAGCTATATGGCCGAGGGCAAATTCGGCGGTGACAACCGCGCGCCCGCCACTGTCACGCTAACGGCTGCGAATTTCGGCCCCTATCCGATGTCCAACGGCCTGACGCGGCTTGAAACCCGCTTCCTGGGCGAGCCCGCCAGCATCGAACGCGCGAAGTCCGAAGCGGGCACCGCGCTCGACGCGCGCAAGGCCCACGCGCTTGGCCTCGTTACATACGCCTTCGACGATGTGGACTGGGAAGACGAAATCCGCGTGTTCATCGAGGAGCGCGCAAGCTTCTCGCCCGATGCCATGACGGGCATGGAGGCGAACCTCCGCTTCCCCGGCCCCGAGACGATGGAGACCAAGATCTTCGGACGGCTAACGGCTTGGCAGAACTGGATTTTCCAGCGCCCGAACGCGGCAGGCGAAAACGGCGCGCTCAAACGCTACGGCACCGGCAAGCGCGGCGAATACGACCGCAAGCGGGTTTAGCGGACATGACCGGGCTCCGTAACCCCTCACCCTGTCCCTCTCCCGCAGGGAGAGGGGACGTCCTCTCAACGGCTGCGGCCGAACTCCCTCTCCCTGAGGGAGAGGGCTGGGGTGAGGGGTTACAGGGCTCAACGAAATACTCAAGATCAGCCCCAAGGAACGCACCATGACAGACCAGCTCAACGTCTCCTACGACACGCAAATCCCCAACAATGTCGCTCTCTCCGGCGACGCCCGCATCCTGAAGGCGCTTGAGAAGTGGCATCCGGGCTACCTCAAATGGTGGAACGGACTGGGCCCCGAGGGCTTCCAGGACGCCGAAGTCTATCTGCGCACGGCCGTCAGCGTCGATCCCAAGGGCTGGGCCAAGTTCGACTACGTGAAGATGCCGGAATACCGCTGGGGCATCCTGCTTGCCCCGCAAGCCGCGGGCCGCACCATCCCCTGCGGCGAGCATTGCGGCGAACCGGCATGGCAGGAAGTGCCGGGCGAATACCGCTCCATGCTGCGCCGGCTCATCGTAATCCAGGGCGACACCGAGCCGGCCTCGGTCGAGCAGCAGCGCCATCTCGGCAAGACAGCGCCCTCGCTCTACGACATGCGCAATTTGTTCCAGGTGAACGTGGAGGAAGGCCGGCATCTGTGGGCGATGGTCTACCTCCTGCACAAATATTTCGGCGCGGACGGCCGCGAGGAAGCCGATGAGCTGTTGCGCCGGCAGTCGGGTTCGCAGGAAGCCCCCCGCATGCTGGGCGCCTTCAACGAGGAAACGCCCGACTGGCTTTCCTTCTTCATGTTCACCTACTTCACCGACCGCGACGGCAAGATGCAGCTCGAAAGCCTGGCGCAATCGGGCTTCGATCCGCTCTCGCGCTCCTGCCGCTTCATGCTGACCGAGGAAGCCCATCATATGTTCGTCGGCGAAACCGGCGTCGGCCGCACCATCCAGCGCACCTGCGAGGCGATGAATGCGGCGGGCATCAAGGACCCCTACGACATCCAGATGATCCGCGAGCTTGGCGTGATCGACCTGCCCACGATCCAGAAAAAGCTCAACCTGCATTATACGCTGTCGCTCGACCTGTTCGGGCAGGAGGTTTCGACCAACGCGGCCAACGCGTTCAACGCCGGCATCAAGGGCCGCTACCAGGAGGCCAAGATCGACGACGATCACAAGCTGACGAACGCGACCTATCCCGTGGTGACACTCAAGGACGGCAAAATCGTCAGCGAGGACGTGCCAGCGCTGACCGCCATCAATATGCGCCTGCGTGACGACTATTCGAAAGACGCGGCGGGCGGGGCCGGGCGCTGGAACGGCATTATCGCCAAGGAAGGCATCGGCTTCGAGATGAAGCTGCCGCACCAGGGCTTCCATCGCAAGATCGGCGCCTTCGCGGAGGGCTACGTTTCGCCCGAAGGCGCGGTGCTGTCGAAGGACGAATGGCAGTCCAGGCGCGACGAGTGGCTTCCGAGCTCTTCGGACGGCGATTTCATCCAATCGCTGATGAAGCCCGAGCGCGAGCCCGGCAAATATGCAGGCTGGATCGCCTCGCCCAAGGCCGGCATCGATAATAAGCCGGGCGATTTCGAGTATGTGAAACTCCACGACGCTTGAGTTGCGTAGGTGTGGTGCCTCGAACTGAGCGAATCTCCCTCATCCTGTCCTTCTCCCCATGGGAGAAGGGACGCCAGAATTGCCCGCAGCGGATATTATAGCGTCCCCTCTCCCATGGGGAGAGGGACAGGGTGAGGGGTTGAGCGCTTCGAGCATGCCGCAACTGCGCTGCTGCGAAAGCCAACGCGAATTTCCAGGTTCAACCATGAGCGAATTCATCAAACAGCATCTCATCGATCCGGAAATCTGCATCCGCTGCCACACCTGCGAAGCGGCGTGCCCCGTTGGCGCGATCACCCACGACGCAGCCAACGTCGTTGTGGACGCGGGCAAGTGCAAATTCTGCATGGACTGTATAGCGCCGTGTCCGACCGGCTCCATAGACAATTGGCGCGTGGTTCTGAAGCCCTATACGCTGGCCGAGCAGTTCAAGTGGACCGAACTGCCCCCGCAGGAAGAGCTTCCCGCCAGCGCCGGCGCTCCCGCGGAAGACACCGCAATCGAGGCGCTCGACGATGCAGTTGCGGCGCTTCTTTCTGAAGCCCACAAGGGCACGCATGGCCGCCCGAAAGCGCCCGCTTCGGCTTCCAAGCCCTCCGTGAACCTCTTCACGGCGGCCAAGCCCCTGGAAGCCACCGTTCAGGGCAATTACCGCCTGACCGCGCCGGACGCCGATTCCGATGTCCGCCACATCATCCTAAGCCTCGGCGCGGCGCACTTTCCCGTGCTCGAAGGCCAAAGCATTGGCATTATCCCGCCCGGCACCGATGCGAACGGCAAGCCTTACCTGCCGCGCCTCTACTCGGTCTCAAGCCCGCGCGACGGCGAGCGGCCGAACACCAACAACCTCTCGCTTACCCTGAAGCGCGATCCCCAAGGCGTTTGCTCGAACTACGTCTGCGACCTTCAAAAAGGCGCCAAGGTGCAACTCACCGGCCCCTTCGGCTCGACCTTCCTGATGCCGGACGACCCGCAGGCCAGGCTCATCATGGTCTGCACGGGGACCGGGTCCGCCCCCTTCCGCGCCTTCACCATGCACCGCCAGCGGACCATGCCCGGCGCCACCGGCTCGATGTTCCTGTTCTTCGGCGCGCGCTCGCCCGATTCGCTACCCTATTTCGGGCCGCTCAAGAAGGTGGCGGACAGCTTCCTCGCCAAGCATTTTGCGTTCAGCCGCGTGGCCGGGCAGCCCAAGACCTACGTACAGGACAAGCTGCGCGAAGCGGGCGCGGTTTTGGCTCCGCTTCTCAAGGAAGGGGGGACGCATATCTATATCTGCGGCCTGAAGCGGATGGAGGAGGGGGTCGAAAGCGCTTTCGAAGACATCGCAAAACAGGCAGGATTGAACTGGATAACAATACGCGAGGAAATGCGGGAGACGGGGCGGTACCATGTCGAGACCTATTGAGGCGCGCGGCCATGGTGAGTTCGAGCACGGGGCTGAAATCGTGCAGGAAAAGCCGTTCCGATACAGCATCCGCGTCCGCTGGGGCGATTGCGATCCGGCCCGGATCGCCTATACCGCGAGAATCCCCGATTGGGCGATCCAGGCAATCGAGGAATGGTGGAAACACCATGCTGGCGTCGACTGGTATGAAATCAATATCGACCATCATGTTGGCACCCCGTTCGTCCACATGAAGATCGATTTCCGCTCGCCGGTGACACCGCGCCATATGCTCGATTGCGATGTGCGCTTGAAGCGCCTCGGCAACCGTTCCGTGACCCTTGAAGTCAAGGCCTATCAAAACGGCGTTCTCTGCTTCGAGGGCGAGTTCGCCCAGGTGTTTGTGGACGCCGGGCATGCCAAGTCGCGCCCGCCGCCCGCCGGTATTCTGGCCTCGATCAAAAAGAGCATAGCGAAGGGGTGACCGGCCGCGCCGGCCGAAAGGCGCCTTGCCGAATTGTAGCCATGCGCAATATAATGCACCACCGGCTAGCAGAATGGCATGAATGAACGAGATTGTAACCTTGGACGGGCGCGTGCCGGCGGAATCCGGCGGAGGGGATAGCGTCAGCGACGCGAAGATCGAGCGTTTGCTCGTTTCGGTTGGCGAGCGCGTTCGCAATGCGCGTTCGCGGGTGGGAATCTCCAGGCGCCTGCTGGCCGAGCGGTCTGGCGTCTCCCAGCGCTATCTTGCACAACTGGAGAGCGGGCAGGGCAACATTTCCATCGGCCTCTTGGCGCGGATCGCGGGCGCGCTCGATCTCAGGATCGAATGGCTTCTGGCCGAAGAAGACCCGTGGACGTCCGAAACCGCTGCGATTTCTTCGCTTTTGCGCAGCGCAACGCGGAGCCAGCGCGAGCGCATTCTAGAGATCCTGCTGCCGGAAAACCCGGGTCTGAAGCGTGCGGGCCGGATCGCGCTGATTGGATTGCGGGGGGCGGGCAAATCTACGCTCGGGCGCCTGGCTGCGGCCGGGCTCGGGCTTCCCTTCAAGGAACTCAACGAGGACATCGAGGAAGCCAGCGGCATGCCGGCCGCCGAGGTGATGAACCTTTACGGGCCTGAGGGCTACCGGCATCTCGAACGGCAATCGCTTGAGCGTATCGTGGCGCTGCACGACAAAATCATTCTGGCGGTGGCGGGCGGCATAGTGTCGCAGCCCGAGACTTTCAATTATTTGCTGCAGAATTTTCATACGATCTGGCTCAAGGCGAAGCCTGAGGATCATATGGCGCGCGTCCGGGGCCAGGGGGACGAGCGGCCGATGGCCGGCAATCCGGATGCCATGGGCGAATTGCGCAATATTCTAACGAGCCGCGAAGCGCTTTATGCAAAGGCCGAAGCGCACATAAACACGTCGGACGCGAGCTTGCAGGAAAGCCTCAAGGCTTTGATCCAGGCGGTCAAAGGCCACGGCTTTCTTTCGCAATAATATAGAAGTTCGCGTCGCGGCGGTTAGGGCTCGAAGCAAAATAAACGAGTCGGATGGCGAAGGATTTTTGGCCGATCCGCAAGGCGCGAAAAGATCCAATGTACTGGACGTACATGATCTTTTCGCAACGCAGCGGGCGGGCAAAAAGACCAGCCAAACGGCGCGCTTATTTTGCTTCGAGCCCTTAGCCTAATCCCAGGGACATACGCAGCAGAGCGGCGTGATGGGCTGCCGCCGGCCCGTTCGCCAGAAGGCCGTGCGCGACGGGATAGAGAATTGTCACCTCCCATGCGAGATGCCTTCGGCAATTCTCGAAAAACGAGCGCAGGGAAAAGCCGAAGACGCAGACATCCGTCCTCACCTCGCAGCCGGGCGCGTTTTCGAACGCCGAGATTATCTCGTGTACCGAACCGTGGTCGCTGGCGTGCTCGTATTCGAGTTGCTTAAGGACGGGCTCTACAGCCGCTTTGGGGCCGGACAAGCTTCGAATAATCGGAAACAGACACTTCTCGTGCAGGAATATATGCCTGTCGTAAGCCTTGTCCATGAATGAGATCAGCCGGGCTGTCTTCTGGCTGGTGCAGTTTCCTGGCAAACCGTCGGCCAGCGCTTCGAGCGCCGCGCATAAACGCAACAACCGCTGCTGGTCGCGTTCCAGAATGGCGAGAAAAGACTCACCTAGAGGTTGCAATTCGCGTCCCTCGCGGTTCATACTTTAGTCCTGGCTGTTTGACGATTCGCGGCTTGCCCACGTCTTAAAAAGCGCCGAACAAGCCGTTCTGCTTTGACATATATCAATGATACGCGGCAATTTACCCGCGCCCAGAATGGCTTGTGCGACAACGCGGCTACTTCTTTCCGTTAACTTAGCCCGCTAGGGTCACGCCGGGGAGCCCCATATCCGGAGTTGAGTTTCGTCAACGCGGTCCACTTTGGGCCGGCGAAAAGGTTCCGGCGATGGGATAAGGGCGGCCCCGGCTGCCGGTCACGATAACGGGAGAAAATCTATGGAAGTTGCGAGCAGAAAAGGGGGGGGCGCCGCTCTCTGCGATTGGGTAGCCTTGCTCGGCACCCTCGTAGGCGTGGCCCTTGGGACATTCATAGTCCTAAAATCGCCTGATCCAGTGTTTCAGTTGCACTTTGGCATCATTGCCATCTTTTCTTTGCTAGGCGCCATTTTCCTGGCCCGCAAAGCATTCAGCGGCACTGAGACCATCGATAAAAACGCGTATTCCGACAACGTCGTCAAATACGCCGTGATCGCCACGGTGCTTTGGGGCGTCGTCGGCATGCTTGTCGGCGATATCATCGCATGGCAGCTCGTCTTCCCTGCGCTGAACCTCGACTTGCCGTGGACCACCTTCGGACGGCTCCGCCCGCTCCATACGAACGCGGTGATCTTCGCTTTCGGCGGCAGCGCGCTGCTGGCGACGTCCTTCTATGTCGTTCAGCGCACCAACCGGACGCGCCTGTTCGGCCGCTGGCTGCCTTGGTTTGTATTCTGGGGCTGGCAGATCGTGATCCTGATGGCTGCCACCAGCTACATCTTCGGCGTCACGCAAGCCCAGGAATATGCCGAGCCTGAATGGCATACCGACCTTTGGATCACGATCGTGTGGGTTGCCTACCTGGTCATGTTCCTCGGCACGCTCATGAAGCGGAAGATGTCGCACATCTATGTGGCGAACTGGTTCTACCTGTCCTTCATCGTCACGATTGCGGTGTTGCACCTTGGGAACAACATGGCCGTTCCGGTCTCGTTCCTTGGGACGAAGAGCTATAGCGTGCTTTCTGGCGTTCAGAACGCCATGACGCAATGGTGGTACGGCCACAACGCAGTGGGCTTCTTCCTGACCGCCGCATTCCTTGGCATGATGTACTACTTCGTGCCGAAGCGCGCCGAGCGGCCGGTTTATTCCTACCGCCTGTCGATCGTCCACTTCTGGGCGCTGGTCTTCACCTACATCTGGGCTGGCCCGCACCATCTGCACTACACTGCTCTGCCGGACTGGGCGCAGACGCTTGGCATGACCTTCTCGGTCATCCTGTGGATGCCTTCCTGGGGCGGCATGATCAACGGCCTTATGACCCTGTCTGGCGCGTGGGATAAGCTCCGCACCGATCCGGTCATGCGCTTCCTCGTGGTCTCCGTTGCCTTCTACGGCATGTCGACCTTCGAAGGGCCGCTCATGAGCATTCGCGCCGTGAACTCGCTGTCGCACTACACCGACTGGACCATTGGCCACGTGCATTCAGGTGCGCTGGGCTGGGTCGGCATGATCTCCATGGGCGCCATGTACTGCCTCGTTCCGTGGCTGTGGAAGCGTCAGGGACTATACTCGCAGCGCTTGGTTGAATGGCACTTCTGGGTCTCGACGCTTGGCATCCTGCTTTACATCACCTCGATGTGGGTAGCGGGCATCATGCAGGGCCTGATGTGGCGTGCAACCGATAGCCTCGGCATTCTGCAGTACTCCTTCGTGGAGAGCGTCGAAGCGATGCATCCCTACTACATCATCCGTGCTGCTGGCGGCGCGCTCTTCGTCCTCGGCATGCTAATCATGGCCTATAACGTCATCCGTACCATCCGTGGCGATGAGCCGGTGGACGTGGCCGATCAACCCAGGATTGCCGCCGCGCCTGAATTGCGCGGAGCTCCTGCCCTTCCGGCCGAGTAGGAGGCAATAATGAAACTCCACGAACCATTCGAAAAATACTCCCTTGTCCTGCTGGTAGGCATCCTCGTTACGGTGCTTATCGGCGGCCTTGTCGAGATTGCCCCGCTCTTCTGGCTCAAGTCGACCATCGAGAAGGTGGATGGGATTCGTCCCTACTCGCCTCTCGAATTGGCTGGCCGGGAAATCTACCAGCGCGAGGGCTGCTATCTCTGCCACAGCCAAATGATCCGCAGCCTCAAGGACGAAATCGAGCGCTACGGTCACTACAGCCTGGCAGCCGAAAGCATGTACGATCACCCCTTCCAGTGGGGTTCGAAGCGGACGGGACCGGATCTCGCCCGCGTTGGCGGCAAGTACTCCGATGCCTGGCAGACAGCTCATATCCAGAACCCGCGTTCGGTCGTTCCGGAAAGCATCATGCCCAGCTATCCGCACATCGTCTCGCGCAAGCTTGACTTCAACGATGCCGCGGAACGGATGAAGACGCTTCGCATCGTTGGCGTGCCTTACACCGACGAGCAGATCCAAAATGCGCAAGCAGACTTGGTTGCGCAAACCGACCCGGATGGCGCGGGTGCTGCCGCAGTGGCCAAGCGCTATCCCAAGGCCGTGGTCCGTAAGTTCGACGGAAAGCCCGGCCAGCCGGTAACCGAAGCTGACGCCTTGATCGCCTACCTTCAGATGCTCGGCACCCTTGTCGACTTCGCGAAGTATGACGAATCCGGCCCCAACCTGCGCTGAGGAGGAAGTATGACCTACGAATCAGCACAGTTCATCTTCGGAATGGTTGGCCTCTTTATCTTCGTGACGCTATTCGCCGGTGTCGTGGCCTATGTCGTTTGGCCAGGCAACGGGAAGCGCTTCGAGGAGGCCTGCCGCATCCCACTGGAAACAGACGATTTGAACCTTGGAGGCAGCAATGGCCGATAATCGCGATATCGACCACCACAGCGGCGTGGAAACGACCGGCCATGAATGGGACGGTCTCAAAGAACTTAACACTCCGCTGCCGCGCTGGTGGGTACTAGTATTCTGGGCATGCATCATTTGGGCGATTGCCTACTGGGTCATATTCCCGACGTTCCCGATGCTTCCGGGTGCGGACAGGGATGCTGACTACACCAAAGGCATCTGGGGCGTTAGCGAACGCGCCCAGGCCATGGCTGGCGTAGCCGCCGATAAGGCCGCGCAGAGCAAGTATGTAGACCAGATCTCGCAAGATGAGCCTCGCCGAGATCAATGCCAATCCCGACCTGTCGAAGTTCTCGGCGGTTGCGGGCCGTATCGCCTTCCTGAACAACTGCGCTGGCTGCCACGGCAGCGGTGCACAGGGCGGCCCTGGCTTTGCGAACCTGAACGACGACAACTGGCTCTGGGGCGGCACGCTGGACGAGATCAGCAAGACGATCCAGTTCGGCATCCGCAATGGCTCGGATCAGGCTCGTGGTGGCGGAGCTACCACAGGCATGCCGGAGCGTGCGAGCGTTCTGAAGCCCGACCAGATCAACGATGTGGCCGAGTACGTTCTGTCGCTCTCCAAGAAGTCGGCAGATGCGGCAGCCGCAGCACGCGGCAAGGCCGTGTTCGCTGGTGACGGCGGCTGCACCGCCTGCCACGGCGACGATGCCAAAGGCAACAAGGATCTCGGCTCTGTGAACCTCACCGCTGGCATCTTCCAGTGGGGCGGCACCAAGGCCGACATCGTGAAGACGATCACCGAAGGCCGTGCAGGCGTCATGCCCGCATGGGCTGGCAAGCTTGAGCCCGCGACCGTCAAGGAACTTGCGGTCTACATCCACTCGCTGGGTGGCGGTAAGTAAAAAATTACGATGGCCCGGAAAACCGGGCCATCGCTGCCTTATCTCAAAAGACTGTTATCCCGGAAATGTCTGACGCATTTCCGGGATATTTTGTCTTCTGTGACTACAGTCACCGAATTTTTTGTGGCTATGCTTTATTTTATTGTGCGCGCGGGATGACAGAACCGCGCGGAGGCGGTATGACGCATATGCTGTTGAGCGTCCTAGGATTAGATAGGGCTTTAGGCCTCCCGCTTTAGCCTTGGAGAGTGCCATGAAAGAACAGTACAACGAGACTTCACTCAGCCCCAAAGCGGTGCCTGGGGCTACCAGGGTCGACGAACGGGCCATCTACCACAGAGACAACAGTTCGTTCTACATTCCGCGCGAACCCGTCCACCCGAAGCTTGTCAGCGGCAAGTTCCGCAACATCAAGTGGGTGGTCATGGCCGTGTGGTTGGCTCTCTTTTGCGGCCTGCCCTGGATCAGGTTCGACCGCGGGCCGGGCGTGCCCGATCAAGCCCTCCTGTTCGATTTCGTCCATCAGCGGCTCTATCTTTTCTGGCTCGAAATCTGGCCGCAGGAATTCTACTACGTCACCGGCTTGCTGGTGCTCTCCGGCCTGGGGCTGTTCGCAGCGACAGCGCTTGCGGGCCGTGTCTGGTGCGGCTACGCCTGCTGGCAGACGGTTTGGACCGACCTCATGATCCTGGCCGAGCGCCTGTGGCAGGGCGACCGCAACGCGCGGCTGAGACTTGCCAAAGCGCCGTGGTCGTTCGACAAGGCATGGCGTCTTGCCGGCACCCATCTGACGTGGCTGCTGATTTCCGTTGCGACCGGCATCATATTCATCTGCTATTTCAACGACGCACCCACGCTCGTCTCTAGCCTCTGGCACGGCACGGCGAACTCGCTTCCGGTCATATTTATCTTTATTTTCTCGGCCTTCCCCTATGTCTTCGGCGGGCTGATCCGCGAGCAGGTCTGCACCTACATGTGCCCCTGGCCACGCATTCAAGGCGCAATGATTGATGGCGATACCCTGCTGGTGACCTACCGCAACTACAGGGGCGAGCCGCGCGGCGCGCACAAGAAGGGCGAAAGCTGGGAGGGCCGGGGCGATTGCGTCGATTGCGATCAATGCGTGGCCGCATGCCCGGCTGGCATCGACATCCGGCACGGCGCGCAGCTCGAATGCATTCAATGCGCGCTGTGTATCGACGCTTGCGACGAAATCATGGACAGGGTGGGTAGGCCCAGGAAGCTCATCGCCTACGACAGCTACCGCAATCTCGTCGCCGAGTCCCATGGCGCCCGCGTTCCCTACCGGTTCGTAAGGCCACGGACGCTGGTTTACAGCGGCGTGTTCCTAGTGGTGTGCGCTGTCATCCTCTTCGGCCTCACCCACAAGACGGTGCTTGAGGTGAACGTCGTGCCAGACCGCAACCCGCTGTTCGTGCAGGTGAGTGGCGGCGGCATCCGCAACGGCTACATCGTTCGAATCCTGAACAAGAAACTCGCCCCGCACCAATTCGAGATCGCGGTCAAGGGCCTCAAGCAGCCGAACATCTCTTATACCGGAATTGATGCATCGGAGCCTCCGCTTGGAGTAAAATCCGACGACGTCCGCGCCGTGAAGGTCTTCGTGACAGTTCCGGCCGAAGAAGCAGCCAAGATGCCCGTCTCAACCGATATCGCCTTCACCGTGCACGATACCGTTGACGGAGCTGAAGTAACGCGCAATACAACTTTCAAAGGACCAGGACAGTGAGCGTACTTGCAATGCAAAAACCTCTGACGGGAAAGCACGTCTTATTTATCTTGCTGGGATGTTTCGGCGTCGTGTTCGCGGTGAATGGGTACTTCGCCTACTCCGCGATTCATACGCTTCCCGGCGAGCAGCGGGACGCCACCTACGAGGCGGGTCTGCACTATAACGCCACGCTCGCCGAGCAACGCGCCCAGGACGCTCTGCATTGGACCCACAAGTCGCAGGTTCTGCCTGGCTCGCGGCTCTCTATTAGCTTGAACGGTGCCGATGGCGCCCCGGTTGCGGGCCTCGCCATGGAGGGCTGGCTCGAACGGCCCTCATCCAACAAAGCCGATCGCAAGCTCACCTTCAAGGAGGTTGATGCTGGGCGCTATGAAGCTGCGGATGACGCCCCGGAGGCTGGCGCCTGGGTCTTGACGTTCAAGGCAGAAAAGCCCCAGGCCGGCGGCGTCCCTGCGACTTACCGTTCGAAGGAACGGCTCTGGATTGCACCGGCGCACTGACAACGGCCGGTCTTTACGGCCGGTCTTTGAAAGGCTCAGCTTCAGGGCGGGATTTCTTCTGCGCCATTCCTGTGCTATTAATTAAAAGTTAGCAACACTCTTTCGAGGAAATGTGCATGCAGGAGAAGTTTCGAATCTTGGCAACCCGTTGCGGCAGCTGCGGTTGCGGCTGCCCGACAATCATGGAAGCCGGTGAGGATTTGGTCGTTATCGTGGGATCGGCGGCGGACGCGCTACTCAATGCGGCGGCGGTGAAGGAGAAAACGGGCGCGGGCGAGGCCGCGGTGGTGATCCCGAGGAGCTTGCTCGTCGAGGCGCTGAAGGCACTTCAAGCGTAATTTACCTATTGGAGCCGCCGCATATGACGGCGGCTCTTTTTACCGCATTTCAAGCGCCAGCGCAGGCGCTAACCCTCTTGTAGATTTGGCTATTTTGGCGATTTGGGTTGACTGGACAAAAACGCGCCGGTACGCCTGATTCGCGCAGGTAGTGAACGCGGATGCGAGCTGGAAAGCTTTAGCTACTTGAAACCCGTTCGGCGGGGCTCGATTTTAGCTTTCCAGTGCAGGAGCCGCGCATGGACAGCGATGCTGCCATTTTCCGCAAGAGGGAGCCACGATGGATCGCCAAGGCGCAGTGAGTGCATCCGAGACCTTTCCGGCCTGCTCGACTGACGACGAGGCAAGCGTGGATGCAAGTGGCGCGCACGGTACAAGCCTGCTCAATGAATTGAGCCCGTCCGCGGGACGTTCGATAGCGCTCAGCGTCGAAAACATGCATTGCGGCAGCTGCCAGAGCAAGGTCGAGACAGCCCTGGCCGCGGTTCCGGGCGTCATTTCGGTCAAGGTGGACCTGCCGGAGAAGCGCGCCACAGCATTCATTGGGGAGGGGCATAAGGCGGACGCGGCAATGCTCGTGAAGGTTTTGGCCGCGGCCGGGTTCAATGCGGCGGGGCTTGCGCCTGAAACCGTGGTGCCTGCGCCAGCCGCGAAAGGTCCGGCGAAAAAATCCGCTGCCGCAAATCCATCGGGTACACATACGATAACGCTGGCCGTCGAAAACATGGTCTGCGGCGGGTGCATGCGCAAAGTCGAGGCTGCGCTGACCGATGTTCCCGGGGTCGTCTCGGCCAGGGCAAATTTGTCTGCGAAGCGGGCTACCGTTGTGTTGGCGGAGGCTCAAGACGCCGCCCCTGCAAAGCTTATCGATGCGCTAGGTGCGATCGGTTTCCGCGCCGCCGAACTTGCGCCCGAGACGATCGATGCCGCCCAGGACACCACTGGGCGCAGCCTGTTGAGCAAGCTTGCTGTCGCGGGCTTCGCGGCCATGAACATCATGCTGTTTTCCGTTTCGACCTGGGCCGGGTCGAACAATGGCGATGAAACGCATGAATTATTCCACTGGATTTCGGCCATCATTGCCGTGCCGGCCGTGGCTTATTCCGGGACGCCGTTCTTCAGCTCCGCCTGGCAGGCGCTCAAGCGCATGCGCGTCAACATGGATGTACCGATCTCGCTGGCCATCGGTCTGTCGACCGCAATGAGCGTGTTTCAGACGATCAAAGGCAGCGATCAGGTCTATTTCGACGCGGGCGTCTCGCTCCTTTTCTTTCTCTTGATCGGCCGCTATCTGGATCAGCGCGTCCGGGTGCGGGCCAGGGGGGCTGCGGAGAACCTGCTTAGCCTCAAGGCGCAATGGGCTTATGTCATCGGCAACGACGGTTCCATCGAGCGCTTGCCGTCCCGGCTGGTCGAGCCGGGAATGCGTCTGGCAGTGGCCGCAGGCGAGCGTTTCCCCGCGGATGGCGTAATTGCCAGCGGCACAACCACTATCGACGAGAGCTTGATTACCGGCGAAACCCTGCCTCGCGAGGCGGGGGCGAATGCCGCTGTGTATGCCGGCTCCGTTAATCTCGGCGCGCCCGTCGAAATGGAGGCGCGCGCGGCAGAAGCCGATACGCTGCTTGCCCAAATCGCGCGGCTGATGGAAACCGCCGAACAAGCCCGCGGGCGCTATGTCCGCCTTGCCGACCGCGCCGCACAGCTTTACGCGCCGTTGGTTCATACGCTGGCGGCGCTGTCTTCCTGGGCTGGATGATCGGCGGTGCCGGCTGGGAGTACTCGCTTACCATCGCCATCGCCGTCCTCATCATCACCTGCCCATGCGCGCTGGCGCTGGCGGTGCCCGCCGTTCAGGTGGCTGCATCCGCACGCCTCTTCGACAAAGGCATTCTCTTGAAGGCCGCGGACGGCCTGGAACGGCTTGCTGAGACCGATACCGTCGTGTTCGACAAGACGGGCACGCTTACGGCGGGAGTGCCGTCGCTGGCGAATGGAGCGGAAGTTAGCGATGCCGATTTGAAGGCCGCCGCGGCGCTCGCGTCTTCGAGCCGCCACCCTTATGCACAAGCCGTGGCCGCCGCTGCCAGACAGCGTTTCGGCAGCGTGCAGGCCGTCTCCGGCATTGAGGAAACCACCGGGGCCGGGCTCGCCCGCATATCCGGGGCTGGCGAGGAACGCCTTGGGTCTGCATCCTGGTGCGGCGTTCCTGCGGGACAGGCGGGCGTTGCTTCCCTTTGGTATGTGGCGCCGGGAGCCAAGCCTGTTGCGTTCAAGTTCGAGGACAAGCTTCGCGAGGATGCGGCACAGGCAATTTCGGTGTTGAAAGAGGCGGGTTACGACGTGCTGCTCTTGTCGGGCGACCGCGAAGAGGCCGTCAAATCCGCGGCTTCCGCCACAGGCATCGGCGACTGGCACGCCGCGCTCAAGCCGCAAGAGAAGATCGAGCGGATCGAGGCGCTGAGGGCGCAAGGGCACCAGGTGCTTATGGTTGGCGACGGCTTGAACGACGCGCCCGCCCTGGCCGCGGCTCACGCTTCGCTGTCGCCATCGACGGCGGCGGATGTGAGCCAGACCGCCTCGGATGCGGTTTTCCAGGGCGCCAAGCTCATGCCCGTCATCGAGCTTCTGGCGACCGCGCGGAAGGCCCGCGCCATGGCGTTCCAGAACTTCGCCCTCGCGGCGGGCTATAATCTGCTCTTCATTCCGCTCGCGATGGCTGGTATGGTGACGCCGTTGATCGCCGCCATCGCCATGTCGACGTCTTCGATCATCGTGACGGTGAACGCCCTGCGCCTGCGCACGGCGAAACTGGAGTTGGTGTAATGACATCTCTTGCCTGGCTCATACCGCTGGCCCTTACTCATGGGTGGCGTGGGCCTAGCTGCCTTCCTGTGGTCGCTCAAATCCGGCCAGTACGACGATTTGGAAGGCTCGTCCTACCAGGCGCTCGAAGACGAGCCGCCGCTCAAGGGCGAGCGCCGCTGAGCGCGTGAAGGCTCCCCGCCATGGGAGGAGCTTTGCGCCTCCCGCTCGTAATATGCCGGTAAGGACCGCACCTACGGGCGGGTTAACGGCGCGTTCACCCTGTTTGTAACGTTCTGGCCTTTTGGGGCGGGGCGGTTCATCCTTTAAAAGCAGCGCAGTGGTCCGCTCGGCCTGCTGCGCCTGTTCCGGCATGCAAAACGCGGTTCTAAGATAGTATCTATCCTCAGACGGAAGAGACGAGTATCTACGCCGCTTCTTGTGACAAAGACGATGCAGCCAGTTGTGCAGGTGCCGTCTCAATGATGGCGGCGGTCTAAAGAAAGCGGCGGTTACCCTTTCCGGGAAACCGCCCTAACCGGTTAACGCACTTCCACCCAACGGTCTCCTCGCCAATAGCCGCGCCCTTCATGTTCGCGCCAGCGATAATGCTCGTGCTCAGCCCATTTCCAGCTGTCGGGATGCACAATGAGGCCATGCTCTGGCTTGATCCAGCCATGATCCTTCACATGCCAGCAGCCGCCCTCGTTGTTGCAAACAATCTCCGCCGAAGCAGCGCTGGCACCAAGGATCAACGCGCATGCGGCGCCCATTACGGCAGTGGTCAAGCTTCTCATAAACGCTCTCCATTAGGGAAACGACACAGCGAGGTTAGTTCTAATCTGGAGCCGGTCAATCTTCGGCTTAGATAAATTGTAAATAAATGTCGCTATCCAGGTTCGTAGTTTCCAAACTTCAGATTGCCACGGAACGGCAGTTCATCCTCCAGCACCTGCCATTGTGGGCCGCCCAGCAAAAGCGCACCCAGGAGCATAGCCGGGGAGAAATAGGGCCTAATTCGACTGCACAGGCGAATTCGCCGCGGGCGTCTTCTGCCTGAGCGCGGGGTGGTTGCGCGGCAGGGTGACGGTAACGGTCGTGCCGCTGCCTGGTATGGACCGCAAGCCTACGCGGCCGTTGTGCAGTTCGACGATGCTTTTCACCAGCGACAGCCCCAGCCCCGCGCCCCGATGCCGCGAGCCTTTGCTGCGCGTCTGGAAACGCTCGAACACGGAAGCCTGTTCCTCCTCGGGAATGCCCGAGCCTGTATCCTGCACGCTAATGGAGACGCCATTCTTCTCGGCACGGCTGGAGACCGTGATGGTGCCGTTTTCGGGCGAGAAGCCGATGGCGTTGGACAAGAGGTTGTAAAGCACCTGAAGCAGCCGGTTTTCATCCGCGATGATCGTCTCCGCGTCTTTGGCGATATTCACGTCGAGACGCACGCCCGCGCGCGTGAGCCGCTCGCGCACGCCAAGTTCGGCCGCCTCGACGACCTGCTTGAGATCGACCTGCGACAGCTTGAGGTCGAGCGCGCCCGCATCGATGACGGCCAGATCGAGAATGTCGTTGATGATGTTGAGGAGCGCCTGGCTCGATGTCTTGATGTCGTTCAGGTAATCGCGCTGCTTCCCGTTCAGCGGGCCTATGGCGGGCTCGGCCAGAAGGTCGGTGAAGCCGATGATGGATGTGAGCGGCGTGCGCAGTTCGTAGGAGACGTGGCTTAGGAAGGCGTTCTTGAGCCTGTCGGAGGCTTCGAGCGCTTCGTTGCGCTCCAGCAGGACGTCCTCGAAGCGCTTGCGGTCCGTCACATCCGCGAAGGTGACGAGCGTGCCGCCATCGGGCAGCGGCGTCACGGTGTAGGCGAGGTAAGTCCCGTCCTTGCGGCCGATGGTGGCCTGGAAGGTGTCCCGCTCGTCGGGCATGCCGGTGATTGCGTCGCGAAGCGTGTCCCAGAGCTGCGAGCCGGGCGCCTGGGATTCGATTTGCAAGAGCAGCAATTCCAGATGCGGATCATCCTGAACAGCGTTTTCCGGCAAGCGCCAGATGGTTTGGAACGAAGGGTTGGAAAGGTGCAGGCACCCGTCCGAGCCGAACACGGCGATACCTTCGCTCAGGTGATCGAGCGTTTCGCGCTGGCTCTCGATCAGGGTATGGTATTGGCGCTCAAGCGATATTTTCGCCGTCACGTCGTCGAACAGGAACGTCGCGCCGCCATCGGCGCGGCAATCGGTGACGACATGCACGGTGCGGCCGTCGGGGCGGTGCCATACCTCGTCGAGGGTGCCGTTGCGGTCCCAGGTGAGAACCCGCTCGTCGCGCCATTTGCGATAGCTGGTCTGCTCGGGCAGCAGCCTGCGCTGGCGCAGCTGGTCGAAAAGCTCCGAAGCGGCAGGGTTCTGTTGCAGCCAGGTCTCCTCCAGCGCCCAAATGCGGGCAAAGGCATCGTTGCTGTAGACGAGCCTGCGGTCTGCGCCGAAGACGGCAATGCCGGTGGAAACCTTGTCGAGCGTGCGGCTATGGGCCGCCATCTGCCGCTCAAGTTCTTCCTTGGCAACCGTCAGGGGCGCCACGTCGAAGGCCGCTCCCCCGCTCCCGCGCTCAAGCGCCGCCGGGATGGCCTCGTAGATTTGAACCGCCCCGTTGATCACGGTCTGAAGCTTGACGCGGTCGTGCTTCTTGGCTTGGCTCAACCGGTGCAACTCGGACCTTTGCCGCGTTTCGAAGAGCTCGATCTGCCTCGCAATCGCTTCTTCTTTGGTCTTGGCGCCGGCTGCTGTCGCAAAGGCGGTGTTGACCCAGTTCAGCGCGCCCTTGGCATCGCGCAGCCATGCCGGGACGGGAAGGCTGTCCAGGAGCTTTTCCCGCTCGTAGACGGCCTGCTTCAAGCGCTTGTTTTCGCCAATGAGCCGCACAAGCTCCTTGTTCACAGGCGAAAACGGCCGCACCCGCAGCACGGTTTCGGCGCCGCACACCGCGCCCGCCACTTCGACGACATGGCCTTCGAGTGTGCTTGCGTTCGAAACGAAGGCCTCGCCCCGCGTCTGCAGCCGGCTGAGGCTTGCGGCGACCCTGCCTGCGTCGTCGGGATGCAGCCAGGCGCCGAAGCGCAGGAACATGGGAAGCTTGCCGGGTACGCCCGCGCCGGCGGGCATGGTGTGGAGTGCGAGGCGTGCGTGGGCGTCGCTCCAGATCACGCACGCTTGCGGCTCAAGCGATGCGAGCGCGCGGTAATTGTCTTCGACGGTAGCGAGCGTGTCGAGATGCGTCGAGGCGCTCAAGGTCTGATGGGCGAAACTGCGGGCGCGCTCGCGGAAGATCAGGGCCAGGATTGCGAATGCAGCCGCAAACCCCGCCAGCACAGCGAAGATAAGGGAGACATTGGCTTCGGCTGCCGTGCAGGCCGATGAAAGCCAGCTCGCCGCTTCTGCCGGTGCTGCCGCGAGAGTTAGCCAAGCCGTTGTCAGGCAGGCCGCAAGGGCGGGCAGCAATACCCTTCGCATAGCTTTCATCGCTTTCTCCCGCTTGAGAGCCATCGCATCCGCTGCTTTGACGAATCGATTTCTAGTTTAGCGTTAATATTTCATAGAGGGGTAGCTTTGCTCAAAGCATGCGGCATGAGCCTGTGGACCGCGCGCACATGAGATTATCTCAGTTCATCACGCCGGACCGCACGCAACATCCGAATCCAGGTTGAAGCCTGTGGGGCGGCGTGGTAGCGCTGCGCCCGCTTAACCAAGGCGTACCGATGAGCAAGAACGAAGCATCCCCGATCTGGCATCCTTTCACGCAGCACGCATTGCAGCGCGCGATGACCAGGATCGTGCGCAGCGAGGGCGCCTGGCTCGAAGCGGCGGACGGATCGCGCATCTTCGACGGCATTTCGTCCTGGTGGGTCATAACGCACGGCCACAATTACCCGCCCATCGTGAGCGCGATAAAGCAGCAGGCAGGCGTGCTCGATCAGGTGATCTTCGCGGGCTTTACGCACGATCCTGCCGAGGAGGTTGCGCGCCGCCTGATCGAAATCGCGCCCTCGGGCCTCGCCCATGTGTTCTTTTCCGACAGCGGCTCGACCTCGGTCGAGGTGGCGCTCAAGATGGCGCTCGGCTATTTCCGCAACTGGGGCGAACCGCGCTCGCGGATCGTGGCACTTGAGCACGCCTATCACGGCGATACCATCGGCACGATGTCTGCAGGGCAGCGCGGCGTGTTCAACGCGCCCTATGAGCCGTTTCTCTTCGATGTGGAGCGCCTGCCGTTTCCCGCGCCGGGCCTGGAGCAGCGTACAATCGAAGCTTTTGAGGCGATTTGCAGGAACGAGCCGCCCGCGGCGCTGATCCTGGAGCCGCTGATCCTCGGCTCCGGGGGCATGCTGATCTATGGGGCCGCGGTTCTTAGCGAGTTGAAGCGCATTTGCGAAGCGCATGGCGTTCTGTTCATCGCCGACGAGGTGATGACGGGTTTCGGCCGGACGGGAACGCTGTTTGCCTGCGAGCAGGCGGGCATTTCCCCCGATATCATGTGTCTTGCGAAGGGGCTGACCGGGGGCGTGATTCCGCTTGCGGTGACGCTTTGCAAGCCTGGGATTTTCGACGCGCATCTGTCGCCCGACCGCGCGCGCATGTTCTTCCATTCGAGTTCCTTCACCGCGAACCCTATCGCCTGCGCTGCCGCCGCCGCCAATCTGGAGGTCTGGGCGCGCGAGCCGGTTCGCGAGCGCATAGCGGCGCTGGCTTCGTGTCAGGCCGCCCTGCTTGAGCCTTTCAAGAGCGATCCGCGTTTTTCGAACATGCGCCAGCTGGGCACCATCACGGCACTCGATTTGAACGTGCCGGATGCCGGGTACCTCGCCGGAATTACCACAAAGCTTTACAATTTTTTCCAGGAAAAAGGAGCGCTGCTGCGGCCGCTGGGCAACACGGTCTACGTGATGCCACCCTACTGCAGTGCCCCGGACGAGCTTGAGAAGGTATACGCCGCCATCGCCAGCGCCGCGGACCTCGTAAACGATTAGCGCAGCAAAAAGGGCCGCCCGGAGGGCAGCCCTGGAAATTCGCCAAGCGCCGGAAACGGCACCTCCCTAAACCTCGTGCCAGCCCCCATCGGGGTCCTTGCACGCGCGGCCAACCATCGTCTCGGGGCGGCCGTCGACGAACACCGTCTGCGAGAACTCGCGGCACCTCATCTCATGGTAAGTGTAGACGGGGCGCGGCTCGATATATCCGTAATGGCCGCTCGGGCTGCGCCAATCCGACCGGCGGCCGCCCTCGAATGCCGCCACCTGAGCCTCGTAAGCCCGGCGCCGGTCTTCGTCATCCATCGACTTGCCGATCCGGTTGCCGATGAAGCCGCCTACAAGCGCGCCGGCAATAATGCCACCGGGACTTCCGTGGGAAAGCGCGCTGCCCAGCAACGCGCCGCCCCCAGCGCCGATCAGTGTCCCCGAATCCTCCTTGGTGGCGCACCCTGTCGCCATCACAGCGAACATGAGTGACAAAAAGAGTAATCCTAGCTTTTTCATAGCCCTCGCGGCGCGAATCGCGCCTCCTATCCTGCACCTGCCACAACCTAGGCCACGCATTGGGGCATTTTTGCGTCAACTAAGCAGCTGGTAGTGTGAGGCATGCTCTCAAGCCGCCGCTCGCGGCTTGCTCCAGCTTGAGCGTGCCCCGGTAGAGGTGCGAGAGTTCCGCGACAATCGACAGACCGAGGCCAGAGCCGGGCACCTTCTCGTCGAGGCGCCGCCCGCGCTTGACCGCGTCGCGCCGGAACTCCTCGGGCAGCCCCGGCCCGTCGTCTTCGATGATGAGCTGGAACGTTCGCCCCGCTGCCGCGGCACCCGCTGGCAGCGCCTCGACCTTCACAACGACGCTGGCCTTCGCCCATTTGCAGGCGTTGTCCATCAGGTTGCCCGCCATCTCCTCGAAATCCTGCTTTTCGCCGAAAAACCGTACGCCGTCCGGGCAATCGATTTCGAGGTTCAGCGCGCGGTCCCCGTAGATCTTGGTGAGCGCGCGGGACAGCGCCGTGAGCCCCGATTCGACGTCCGTCGCGCCGCTGATGGGCCGGATTTGCGCCGCGATCCTGGCCCGGTCCAAATGGTGCGAAATCTGCCGGCGCATCAACTGGGCCTGCTGGGCGACCTTTTGCGCGAACTCCGTGTTCTGCGAGGCAGCCTCGTTGATCATGATGGAGAGCGGGGTCTTGAGCGCATGCGCGAGATTGCCGGCATGGGTGCGCGCCCGCTCCACCACGCTCCAATTGGCCTTGATGAGCGCGTTCAATTCCTCTTGAAGCGGCAATATTTCGTCGGGCGGCGTTCCTTCGAGCAGCGTTTCCTCGCCCGAGCGGATGGCGGCCAGGCGGCTGCCGATGTCCTTGAGCGGGGCGAGCCCGAAGCGGACCTGGAAGAAGTTTGCGAGCAGCAGGCCGCTGCCGAGGAGGGCCAGCGTGAACACGATCGTGTTGGTGAGATTGCGCGTTTCCGCATCGACTGCGGCGGTGTCGAAAGCAACCGACATCGAAAAGACGCGGGCTTCGTTCTCCTGGCCGAAATCGATATCCCGCTCCAGGACGCGAAGCATTTGACCTTCGGGGCCATCGACATAGGCCTGGCGGATATGCTTCTGATCGGTAGGGACACCAAGCTCGCTTGGGGTCTTGTAGGTTTCGTCGGCAAGCGAGTCGGACTTGAAGGAGACGTCGGTCCTGCCGTCTGCAGGCCGGATTTGCCAGTACGCGCCCGACAAGGGCCTTGAGAACAGCGGCTTGCCGAGGTCCACCGGCCGCCTGATATCGAGGGTTGCCTGCGGCGCCGTTTTTGCGATCAGGTTTTCGAGCGAATGATTGAGCCGCTCGTCGAAGCTGTCTTCGATAAAGTCGCGGCAAAGCGAAATCAGAACGACGGCGGTGACGGACAGGATTATCAGCGTCCACGCCGCCGACGAGATCACCAGGCGGAGCGCAAGAGAGTTGCCTCTCATGAGCCCCTCTTTTCGCCTTCATCCGGAGCGGGCGCGAAGGAAATGCAATAGCCGAGCCCCCGCACCGTATGAATGAGATCGGCTGGAATTTTGCGCCTGAGCCTGCCGATGAAGACCTCGATGGTGTTAGAATCGCGGTCGAAATCCTGCTGGTAGAGATGGTCCACCAGTTCGGAGCGCGACACGACCTTGGACTGATGGTGCATGAGATAGGAAAGCAGCCGGAATTCGAGCCCCGTCACCTTGATGGGCGTGCCGTCGAAGGTTACGCGCGCGCTGCGCGTATCGAGCCGCAAGGGCCCGCATTCGAGCTCGGCCTTGGCAACGCCCGCACTCCGCCGCAATAGCGCCCGCACCCGCGCGATGACCTCCTCCATTTGGAAGGGCTTGGCCACGTAATCGTCGGCGCCGGCGTTGATCCCTGCGACTTTCTCGCTCCAGCGGTCGCGCGCGGTGAGTATCAGGACGGGCGTGCGGATGTCGTTCCGGCGCCAGCGTTCAAGGACACTTAGCCCATCGATTTTGGGCAGGCCAAGATCGAGAACGATTGCATCGTATGGCTCGGTCTCGCCGGAATAGGCGCCTTCCTCCCCGTCGAATGCGGCGTCCACCGCGTAACCGGCCTCCGAAAGCGCGGCCACCAGCTGACGGTTCAAGTCCCGGTCGTCTTCGATAACCAAAAGGCGCATAGGGCAAAACTTCCCTAATGGGCGGGTAGCTGGATAACCAGGACTTTGCCCGTGGATTGCAAAATCGTGACCTGGAAATAGTGGCCGGTGCCAGAGGTGCAAAGCGAGAACTTGAGAATTTTTCCGTCCCGGAGCATGGGGCGCAGTTCGTCTTCGAGCTGCTTGTGGGTTTTATAGCTGTCCTTTCCCCACTCGTGGGTGCAGGAATCCTTCGCATGCGCCAAACCGCAGCCAAAGGCGCCGGTCAAAAGCAAAAATGCTGCGCGAAGATACTTCATCCGTATCCTTTATGTGCGCCGTTCTCTGAATTGGCAATGAATGGCGCTGGCGTTCGCTTAGGGCTCGACGCGAAATAAGCGCGCCGGATTGCGCAGGATTTTTGTTTGTCCGCCAGGCGCGGAAAGGGGCGCATATCGAGATATATAACCGTTTCCGCAACACCGCGGACGGACAAAAAGACAAGCAAGATGGCGCGTTTATTTCGCGTCGAGCCCTTGTATGGGGCTTTTTTTGTCAAGCTCTCAATTCTGGCTCCTCTTTCTTTTTTCTTCTTTTGTTGTTTGCGGCGTCCATGGACTTTCGCGACAATCGAAGGGGGAACCCGCCATCGCAGCGCGGCGCCTGGCCGCGATACAGCCTTGTATCCGGTAGCCTCTCGCGAGGCCCACCATGATGCAATCATTCGCATCGTGGGCGAGGTTCCTCGGAAGCGGTCCCATTCTTATGCTCGGCGTTTGAATGCCATGGCCGGGATCGGGTTACCGCTGCCTCGGATCGTCATCGGCAGCCCGCGGGGTCTACGCCGTGGGGGGAGACGATGAATTCAGGTTACGATTGGATTGGTTGAAGTTATTACGCAGCTGGCCGCAAGATCATGCCTTCGGGGACTTCGCCTGCCGTCACCATGCGCCAAAAAGCGATAAGTAGTTTGCGGGCAAGCGCCACGATCATGGTTTTTCGCGTCTGGGCGCGGCCATCGGCTGTCCGCGCCATGAACCATTGAACCAGCGCGCAGTCCTTCTGGAACATCGTCATCCGCCAAGCCAATTGGATCATGCCCGTACGCAGCCGCGCGGAGCCCGCTCTGGCGAGCCCTTTCTCCCGGCGTCTGGAGCCGCTTTCGTCCGGTGAGCCTGTGAGGCCGCCCAGGCGAGCCACGGCCCGGCGGTCGCGCAAGTTTCGCGACAGCGCCTCCTGCACCAGCATGTCCGCCGTTTCGACGCCCATGCCAAGCACGCTGGCGAGCAAGACGATCATGGCATGCGCTTTCTCTTCCGGCGCCTTCTCAATCCGCTCCAGACGCTCAGCTTCGATTTGCCGGATTTGCTCTTTGGTTTGCCTTAACCGCTCCATGTCCCGTTTCAACTTGGCGATGGTGTTGGGCGGGATGGGGCCTCCTTCGGGAGTGCGCACGGCGTCAAGCTTCGCTGGCGCTCTCTTCAGCTTGGGGTTGAAGTTGCGCACGCCGAGCCGGGCCAGATCGCTCTTCATGCCGTTGACGATGCGGGTGCACTGGGACACGAGAGTTTCGCGCTCCCGGCCCGGGCGCTTGCCGTCCTCTTCTTCAACGCTGGGGATGGCCACCATCTTGCAATGGCCAACTTCTCCACGCAGCCAGCCCAGAAAACCCCGCTGCAACAGCTCGATATCGAGGCGATCCGTCTTTGCCCGCCGGTGCTCCCGCGACACAGCCGTGCTGGCGGCGTGGATCACATAGGCTTCAATCCCCTGCGCCCTAAGCCACCGCGCCAGCCAGAAGCCGTCCCGGCCAGATTCGAACGCGACAGCGATCCGCTCGATTTCCTGTCCCGCTTGGATCGCTTCATCCCGCCAGCGCAACAGTAGCCTGAGCGTTTCGTCTTCCTTATTCGCGCCGGTCAGCTTCTTGGAGGGGCTGCGCTTGAGCCCTGGCACAATTGCTCCGACAAGCCAGGTCTTCTGGCTCAACTCAATAACGGCAACCAAGGTCCTGCTTTGGTCAAAGGGCGTGCACGATTTGCGGGTGTCAAAACTGTTTGTCATGGGGCGAATGTCTTTGTTGCAGTTGCCGTCGCTTCGGTTGTTCGCGACGATGCTACCTGCTTCGCCGCTCGCCCCATATCATCTTATGCCCCTGGCGAACTCCTGGCGATGAATTCAGGCTTGCCCGCCAGCCGCAGTCCAAGAGCGAACGTGCGGCCGTCATCCTGAACAGGTTCGAACCTCGTCACCAAGAAGAGAGCCTGGAGACGTCCGGTGCCTGGAATTTCGATGCGCCAGCCGGCAGCGAGCTGAGCTTCGAGCCATGCTCTCAAAACTTGCGCGGTTCCGCTGCTGTCCAGCGCACAGACGCCGAAGGCGTTGGAAGCCAGGGTATAGACCGCGATTTCCAAAAGCTCCGGGTCTGCAGGACCGTCTTGCAGATCCCGGATAGCTGCCGCCAGGGCAGGGCCTGGAGCACGCATCGTGCCAACGGCGATGAAATTCCCCGTGACGGAAATGTCTGCGGACAGAATGGGATCGCCCGGCGGTATTCCGGTCATTGCCCGCTCCGCACCGCCTGCCCGCACCCGGCGATTCCGGGCGCGCGGCGGCATGAAATAACGCCGTGCTGCAGGCACAGGATCGAAGCATGGAACTGGATTTGGCCGCAAAGCGTCGCTTTCACAGACCCCTCATAAGGACTGGATTTCCTGCAATTTGAGCACTAGCGCTCAATCCGGTTGCTGGCAACTGGTAGCGTCTCGCAATTGCGAGACGTAAGCCGCATTAGCGCCGTTTGCGCGGCTCGATCCAGCCGGTGATATGGGCCGCGACCCGGTGCTCCGGCACCTTCATCTCGCCGATGGCTGAGCCCCTGACGGAAATCCCCGCTGAGTGCACCGTATCCGGCGTCCCCGACACCAAGGGATGCCACCACAGCAAGCGGCGGCCCTCCGCGATCATCCGGTAGGCGCAAGTCTTGGGCAGCCAGGCAAGTTTGCGCGCATCCTCGGGCGTTAGCTTGACGCAGTCCGGCACATGGTCCCGCCGGTCCGGGTAATCGGAGCAGCGGCAGGAGCCGATGTCGAGGAGTTTGCAGGCGAGCCGCGTTACTGCGATTTTGCCGGTGTCTTCGTCCTCCAGCTTGATCAGGCAGCACTGCCCGCAGCCGTCGCAGAGCGATTCCCATTCCTCCGCGCTCATCTCCTCCAGGCTCTTGCTCTCCCAGAAGGGGGGGCCTGCCGGTTTATCTCCCGATTTCTCTGGAACCGGATGGGCGTCCTGCCATTTTAACTGTTTCGCGGGATCGTTTCTTGGCATAGTACCGGCAAGTTGCGCTGGAGCAGCCCCAAGGGCGGTAGCGCGGCAAATTGGTTCAACGGAGGCGGCGTAGATACGTGCGGGACTGGATTTTCAAGCCGAACCGGCGCAGCCGCTACATCAACTGGCTGGCGCTCAATTCGTGGATCAACTCCACCCTTTACGGCCTTTATGCCAGATTTAAAGACTGGTGGGCAAACTACAATAACTTCTTCGCCGCGTTCCGCGTGACGGGCATGCGGCGCTTTGCCGTGGAAATCCTGTCGGAGGCGGCGACCATCGGAACCTGCGGGCTCCTTGTTGTGGTCATATTCGAGCTGCCGGCCATCGAGCTTACCAAAAACCCGAACTGGCGCACCGGCAGCGAATTCAGCGTCACCTTCCTCGACCGCTACGGCAACGAGATCGGCAAGCGCGGCATCCAGTTCTCCGATACGGTGCCGCTTGAGGAGATCCCCGACACGCTGATCAAGGCGACGATGGCAACTGAGGACCGGCGGTTCTTCGATCACTTTGGCATCGACGTGCTGGGCACCTTGCGCGCGGTCGTGCAGAACGCGCGGGCGAACGAGGTCGTGCAGGGCGGCAGCTCGCTCACCCAGCAGCTCGCAAAGAACCTGTTCCTGAGCTCGGAGCGCTCGCTTTCGCGCAAAATCAAGGAAGTCTACCTGGCACTCTGGCTTGAGTTCGCATCTCACCAAAAGAGAGATCCTGAAGATGTATCTCGACCGCGCCTATCTGGGCGGCGGCAATTTCGGTGTCGAGGCGGCCTCGCAATTCTATTTCGGCAAGTCGGTGCGCGACATAAACTTGGCCGAGTCGGCGATCCTTGCGGGCTTGTTCAAGGCGCCGACCAAATACGCGCCGCACTCCAACCCAACGGAATCCCGCGCCCGCACGAACATAGTCCTCTCCAACCTCGTCGAAGCCGGTTTCATGACCGAGGGGCAGGTGCATAGCGCGCGGCTCAACCCCGCGAAAATTATCGGCCACGAGGAGGACTACGCGCCGAACTATTTCCTCGATTGGGCGTTCGAGGAGGTACAGCGCCTTATGAGAGGCAAAGGCGAATTTGTTCTAACCGCCCGTACAACCGTCGACGTACCGTTGCAGAAAGAAGCCGAACAGGCGCTCGAAACGCAACTCGACACACAGGGGCGCGCCGCAAGAGCCGGCCAGGGCGTGCTCGTGTCCATGGACACGGACGGAGCAGTGCGCGCGATGGTGGGCGGGCGCGATTATGACGACAGCCAGTTTAACCGCGCCGTTCACGGTGCCCGGCAGCCGGGTTCGTCTTTCAAGCCGTATGTCTACCTGACGGCCATCGAAAACGGTGTCAGACCTAACAAGGTGGTATCGGACACCGCGCCGACTTGCGGAAACTGGTCGCCCGTGAATTACGGCGGCGGAGTAAGCGGGCGGTCGATGACGCTTTACGACGCGCTCAAGCAGTCGGTTAACACCATAGCGGTGAAGCTCTCGCTCGACGTTGGCCGCGACAAGGTTCTCGAAGTCGCCCACAGGATCGGGCTTACCTCTGTCAGGAAGACTTGCTCGATGGCGTTGGGCGACAGCGGCATAGCGCCGCTCGACCATGTGGCCGGATATGCAGTTTTCGCCAACGGAGGTATGGCCGTGAAGCCATTCGCCATACTGGAACTCAAAAACACGCGCGATGAACTGGTTTATTCGCGCGAACGCAATGAGCCTGCCCCTGCCCGGATTTTCAAGCGCGAGGATATCGAGATTCTCAACACCATGCTGCAGAAAGTCGTGGACGAGGGCACAGGTCAAGCCGCCAAGCTGGATTTCACCAACGCTTGCGGCAAGACCGGCACGACCTCAGGTCCAAAAGACGTCTGGTTCATGGGCTTTACTGGACAGTATGTTACCGGTGTGTGGTTCGGAAACGACGACTACACTGACATGGTGAGCGGAACGACGGGCGGCCACATGGCGGCACCGGTCTGGCATCGATATATGGTGGCCGCCCATACAAATATGGACATACCGCAGATTCCGGGCCTGGCGCTGCATCCGCGCCAGATTGAGGAACGGCAGCGGCTTGCCGAAATCCACCGCGACGATCCGGCCGCGAGTTCGGCCGCGCCGGGCTCAGCAGATCCGTCCAAGCGTCTGCCCCCCCGCACCCGCAAGATGCTGACCTCGCTTTCCAAGCTTTTGAAGGAGGCACCCAAGCTCAAGACTCCGGCCGGTGCTGCCGAAAAGGGCGCTGCCCTGGACAAACCGCCCGTTCGCACGCAATAAGATGCGGCGCGGACCGGCGGCACTCCCCGTCACCTCTGAGCTACGAACCTGCAGGCTTTTGAACGCATGCCCTTTCTGACCAGGTTTCTCATTTTCGCAGGCATTGCCCTGGTGCTGGGCCTGGGCTCGGCTTGGCGCGCGGTCAGCCACGGCATTAACGCGACGGCCTACCATTACGGTCCCTGGGCATTATGGTTCCGCGAGGGCACGGCGGATGCGGACCCGTATACGCTTGCCCATGTTGCGCGGGAAGGTTCGCTGCCATTCACCGCTTCGAGCACCATGGTCTTTACAGCCACGCGCGATAGTGCCGGGGCGCGTCTATCGGGCAGTTGCACCTACGAGAATTCGCGGCATCTCCATACCGTCCCTGTGGTGGGACATCGCAGCCTATACGGCCGCGGGCGAGATCATGCCCAGCAAGACCGGGCGCTCGGGTTTCTCCAGCACCAACATTATGGCAGCTCCCGACGGCCGGTTTACCGTGCGCCTGTCGCCCGATGTGCAGCCCGGCAATTGGATTCCTGCCGCACGCAGTACACGCGTCACCCTCCAGTTCAGCATCCTGCGGCCCTTCAACCCCGACAACCTGCTGAAATCCGGCAGCGAAATCCTGCCCGATATTGCGCTCGTGGAGTGCACCTGATGGACAAGCTTCCCTGGGTTCTCGCGGGGCTCGTGGCCGCGGGGATCATCCATATCCTGGCGGTGTTCGCCATTCCCGAGCTTGCCAGCCGTGACGCCTGGGGACGGCTTTCCGCCGGCATGAAGGCAAACACGATGGCAATTGCTGGCGAGGGGAACGCACCGAGGCTTCCCTTCGCGTCCCCCGATGCGGTAACGGCCTATTGCCTGTTCGATATCTCCAAGGACAACGCTGTCATAACGTCGCCGCTGCCGGAGCCTGCGTGGTCGCTCTCGCTTTCCACGCGGTCCGGCGAAAACTTCTACGTCGTTACCGGCGCCGATGCGAAGCGGCCATCGGCGCGCCTGCTTATTATCCCGCAGAGCCGCCTGTCGGGCGAAACCAGCACCGAGAAGACGGAGGAGGGCGGCGAGCAGAGCATCATCGTGTCGCCGGGCCTGACCGGCATCGTGGCGATCCGTGCGCCTTTGCGCGGCGAAAGCTACCGGGCGCAGACGATGGAGGAGCTTCGCAAGGCGCGTTGCGATGTACAAAAGCGCGCAGAACCGCTGGTCGCCGAAGCCGGGCCGGATGTGCTTCTGCCTTCGGAAGAGGAGCGCTTGCGGCCCCAGGTGCGCCGGCAGCGGCGGCCTTAAGCAGACTTTCGTTGGTCGCCCCGCGGATGCCTGCTTAGTTTTTTTGTGTTTTCGCAGAGTCTTACCGCAAAACCGGGGAGGCCGCCTCCGCGAACTCTGCTTAGCCGGGGACCATGTCCCGGCTTGCCTGCCGCATTGCCGGTTCGCCGCTACCAACGCAATTGCTGGCAAAATTTTGGGACTAAGTTTAAGTTAAATTTCGATTTGCATGCGATCGCACACCTTTCGAAGGTGCCGCTTCGAGCGGCATGCGTATTGCCAATGAATAATGTCCAACTAGGCGGGCGGAACGTTCTGGATTATCGCATCCCCGCAGGGAGGCGGCTGCGGCTGCGCGATTATGCCTGGGTTCCGCTCCCGGTATTATTCGCTGCGGAAGCCGCGCTATGGTTTGGAGACATCCGGATACCTTATGAGGCGCTAGGCCCGCTGAACGCGCTCAACGTTCTGCTCACGACTCTTCCGTCGCTTGGCATCGCTTTCTTGTTCGCGCGCAGTTTTTTGTCGGCCGGCGTGCTGGGTGTGGGGCTTTTCTGCTGTGGCGCTCTGCTGTTGGGCACTTCCGGGCTGGCGGCTCTGGGGCCGGCGTTCATGTTTGCCCCTGGTTCCAGCGTCAACGCCATCGTCACCATCCATAACCTGGATATATGGGCCGCCTCTCTTTGCTTTCTTGCGGGGGCTGCGCTGCTTCAGCGCGGGCATTTCGCCGTGAGTGCCAGGCTGCCAATGCTGCTGGCCGCCAGCATCCTGGCGTTCGCTGCCGCGGCTTTCATCGCGCTAATAGCCATTCGAGGCGGGACGCCCGTATTCTTCATACAGGGACAGGGCTCCAGTCCGGAGCGTCAGATCGTTCTGGTTTCAGCAATCTTTGCGATCTTGCTGACACTCCTGCTGATGCGAACCGGCGTAAGCTTTCATTCCCCGTTCGTGCGCTGGTTCGCGCTGGCGCTTGCGCTGCATGCCATCGGCTATATGGGCATATTGCTGCAAACCACATTCGGGGGCGCGCTGGGTTGGGTGAGCCGCGGGGCGCAGTATCTGGGCGGCGGCTATATGCTCGTGGCTGCCTATGCGGCGTTCCGCAACGCCGAAGCGCCATTCGTGGTCCAGGCACCGGCGCAGGAAAGGGCGCCGCACCCCTATAGCGTCGCAATCGCCGCCGTTCTGATTGGTGCGGTTCTGCGTGCGGATTTCTTCACGGTCCTTCTAAACCATTCTATTTTCATAACTTTTTATCCTGCCGTGGTGCTGACCGCTCTTTATGGCGGGTTTCGCGCCGGCGCTTTTGCGACACTGTTTACTGCGGCGCTCATGGCTTCGCCGTGGGTTACTGCCGGCGGGGCGCCTCTTCTGGAATGGCCGCGGGAGTGGCCGGCTTTGCTCATATTCGCCATCAATTGCCTCCTCGTTTCCCTGATCGCCGGGCTTATGCAGAAGGCGCAGGCACGCGTGCGGCGGATGGAGGCCGAACGCCTTGCCGGACTTGAGCGGGAGGTCGCCAAGCGTACCGAGGCACTGCGTAAGAGCGAAGAGCGGCTGGCCGCGGCACTTCGAGCCGGCAACCTCGGCGTCTTCGATCATGACCTTCTCACCGGCCAAATCGAATGGGACCAGGGAACCTATCGTATTTGGGGCATAGCGGAAGGCACGGAAGTGACGTTCGACATAATCGAATCGGGGGTACATCCCAGCGATTTGACCGGTATGAGGGCCGCCATTCGCAGAGCTCACGATCCAGCCGGCACCCATCGCTTGGAATGCGAGTATCGTGTCGTCAACCGGGCAGACGGTTCGGTCCGGTGGATTTTCGCCGATGGCGCCGCGACGTTCGACGGCGAAAAGCCGGTCCGCCTCGTTGGCATCGTCCAGGATGTCAGCGAACGCAAACGGGCCCAGGAGCGCATTCACCTGCTCATGCGGGAGGTCAACCATCGCTCGAAGAACATGCTCAGCATCGTGCAGTCGATCGCCCACCAGACGATTGCGAACAGCCCCGAGGATTTCCTTGAGCGTTTCGCCGACCGCATCAAGGCGCTGGCCGTAAGCCAGGATCTTCTTACCGAAAACGCCTGGAAAGGCGTGGCACTCGGCACCTTGATACGGTCGCAGCTGGCGCTGTTCGAGGATCTGATCGGGTCGCGGATTGAGCTTAACGGGCCGGCTTCTTCTGATCTCAGCCAATGCGGCGCAAACGCTGGGCATGGTTTTGCATGAGCTTGCCACCAACGCCAGCAAGTATGGAGCGCTCTCCAGGCGCAATGGACGCATCGAGATAGAATGGACGCTAAAACCGGCAGGCGGGGCGGAGGCTTCGTTCCTGATGAGCTGGCGCGAGAGCGGCGGGCCCGTGGTCCGGCCGCCTAAAAAGCGGGGGTTCGGGGCTGTCATTATCACAACCACTCCCCAGTCGAGCCTCGATGCCACGGTTCGCCTCGACTTCGCAAAGACTGGCCTTGTCTGGCAGCTTCAGTGCCCGGCCCACGAAGTCGTAGAGGCGAATGCGCGGTTTGCGGTTTCCGCGCTGGCCGGGCAGGATCGCTAGTACGCCCCGCGGGAAATCCCGACCCATATGCTGCTGGCGCTGATGGGATTTCGCGCGGATCAGGCGTACTAGCAGATCTTTGCGCTAGTACAGCTTATCCGCCGGAAGTTCGCGTGGCGGCGCGCGCCGCCAATGGGGTGCGAACTTCCAGCGGGCTGTACTAAACTCTGCACGGCGAGCCCGGAAATCACGCAGTTCATGTGCAAATCCGGCTCAATGCACCTGCCTTCGCCCCAGCCGCAAGGCTGACGTTAGACACGCAAGGAATCATCTGAGTGACTGATTCCGGGCTGCGATAGCCCCGGCGGAATTTCCTTATTCATGGCTCTTGCGCCTGCCCGGCTCGAAGCGGGCCGGCTGCATTGGGAGAGGTGTTTGCGATGATTGCTTCAATCCGCCCAAGCGTTCAACGGGCGCTGGAACGCACCGCCGAAGCGAAGGGGGTGGAAACGGCGCGCGAACGCCTCGTTGCCATGAAACGCCAGTGCGAGTTTGGCGAGCAGGGAACGTGCTGCCGCATCTGCTACATGGGGCCGTGCCGGGTCAAAGATTCGAAGGGCGGTGCGAAGAAGGGCGTCTGCGGCCTTTCTCCCGATGCCATGGTTGCACGCAATCTTCTGAGAGAAGCGGTTGGCGGTGCGGCGTCGCATGTGGGGCACGCCCGGCATCTGCTGCTGACGCTGCGCGCCGCGCTCAATGGTGAAATTCCTTACAAAATCCGCGGCAGGGACAAGGTCTTCGCCCTTGCGGAGCTGTTCGAATTGCCGGTGGAGGGGCGCAGCGCTGAGGAGGTAGCCCGCGATCTGGTGGCCATTGCACTTGAGGATTTCGGCCGCCAGGATGGCAAGCTCAACAACTGGCTCGCTACGCGCGCCCCAGCCCCGGAAATCGAGATGTGGGAGAAGCTTGGGATCGCCTATTCCAACCCCCACAACGAGATCGAGACGGCGATGTACGCCACTGCCATGGGCAACGACGCCGACCCCGTGACGCTTTTGCTGCGTACGCTGAAACTGGGGCTGGTGGATGGCTGGACCGGCCTTGCTCTTTGCACGGACGTGCAGGACATACTGTTCGGTACGCCGCAGCTTACCGTTGTCGAGGCGAGCGCGGGCGTGCTCCGGCAGGACAGCGTCAACATCGCCGTGCATGGCCACGACCCGCTGCTATCCGAGAAGATCGTCGAATGGTCCATGAAGCTCGAAGAGGAAGCGATTGCGGCCGGTGCGAAGTCGATCAACGTGGTGGGCGTATGCTGCACGGGCAACGAGCTTAGTTCGCGCCACGCGGTGCCGCTGGCCGCGCATAATCAGCAATCCGAGCTGATCCTGGCTACGGGCGCGGTCGATGCCATGGTGGTGGATGTCCAGTGTATCTGGCCGAGCCTGCCGCAGATCGCCGCCTGCTTCGACACGGCGTTCATTACGACGGACGAGATGGTGCGCATCCCGGGCGCCACGCATGTGGAATTCGAGCGGGCTGACGCCGGCGAGACTGCGCGGAAAGCGATCCGCATGGCTATCGAGGCGTTCCAGAAGCGGCAGGGCAAGGAGGTCGATATCCCGGACCACCGGTCCAAGGCCATTACCGGGCTTTCGGTTGAGGCAATCGCCGATATCCTCCTGAAGATCAACGTTGCGGACCCGCTTAAGCCATTGATTGGAAATATCATCGCCGGAAACATCCTGGGCTTTGCCGGCGTGATCGGCTGTTCGAATGTGAAGTTCCGCGACAGGGCGATGACCGAGCGGATGGTCAAGGAATTGCTGGCCAATAACGTGCTGGTGCTGACGACCGGGTGCACGGCGCATATTTGCGCCCAGGAGGGCCTGCTAACTTCAGAAGCGACGGAGAAATATTGCGGCGAAGGGCTGAAGCGGGTGCTGAGCGCGATTGGGCAGGCCGCCGGGCTGGGCGCGCCGATGCCCCCGGTGTGGCACATGGGCTCGTGCGTCGACAATTCGCGCATCGTGGATCTGCTGGCGGCCCTCGCCGATAGGCTCGGCGTCAAGATCGGCCAGCTTCCCGCTATTGGCTCCGCGCCCGAACTCGTTCAGGAGAAGGCGCTCAGCATCGGCATCTCGCTCCTGGCGCTTGGCACGGCGATCCATGTCGCGCCGGCCCCGCGCGTGCTGGGCAGCCGGCTGGTCACGCAAGTGCTGACGCAAGACCTGGCTGGCATTACGGGCGCGAAGGTGATCGTGGAATACGATCCGGTGAAGGCTGCGGCGGCCATGGTCGAGTACATCAAGGAAAAGCGCGCCGGCCTTGGGATGTCTGTATGCGCCGATACACTGGCCGCTTGACCAATGACGGCGTGCACAGGCTGCGGCTCTTCCGCGTCATTGCAATGACGCCCTCCGCGGCCCGGCTTCATCCTGAAGGGCCGGCCGCCCGGCCGGTGCTCCAGCCGGAAGGCGATATATATGCTCGCGGGTGTAATACCAGCTCCAGTTGAACGGTTCGCTCCATCGAGAGGGCTGTAACCCCTCATCCTGTCCTTCTCCCAATGGGAGAAGGCACCCTCAAACTACCCGCAGCGGATATTCAGGCGTTCCCTCTCCCTGAGGGAGAGGGACAGGGTGAGGGGTTGCAGACCCATCGTTAAGCCGAAGCAATCTGCCGGACCCGGTATGATCCCTCCGGAATTGCTTATCCGGTTAGTCCAGCGGCAACCCAAATTTTGCGCAAGCCGGCGGCCAAATGTGTTATAATTGCGGTAGGCGGCCTGCGATACCTATGCGGCGGCCACAATTCTTAAGAAAACAAGGTTAATGCGGAATCGCGGGTGCCCAAAAACGGCGGAAATTGCTGAATTCCCGCTCAAATAGCTTGAATTCCGGCATTGAAAACTACAGTTAAATATTGTGTCTTTACCATAATCATGGCGCCTGGAGGTCACGTATTGCAATAATTTCAATGACTTAACAGGGGCGCAGCTTTAACTTTCCGGCAAGGCACATCTGCTACAATTAGTTCAAATTGAAAAAGCACCCTTTGGTTATCAAAATGGGTGCTTTCAGGGGCAAGGAGTTTTGTCATGGCGGGTCTGCCTGCCCAAACTGGGCTTAGAGGGATATGTAGCCTCCCCGATAGAGCTGTGCTTGAAGTTGGCGGCGAGGAACGGGCGGGTTTCCTGCAAGGGCTCGTCACCAACGATATCGAAGGGCTTGGGGCGGGCGAGGCGTGCTTTGCCGGGCTGCTTACGCCGCATGGGAAAATCCTCTACGATTTCATCGCGGTCAATACAGGAGAGGCGATCCTGCTCGACTGTCCGGCTGCCGCGGTGGCGGAGCTGTTGAAGCGGCTCGGCTTTTACAAGCTCCGCGCCAAGGTGACGCTCGCCGATGGTTCGGGCAGGTGGCGCGTGGCGGCGGCTTGGGGCGAGGGGGCGGAGGCGGCGCTTAAGGCAAGCGCTGGCGTAGTGTTCCCGGACCCGCGGCTTGCGGCTTTGGGCTTCCGGGGAATTGTGGAGCAGGGCAGGGCGGCGGCTCCCGGCGGTGATGCGGCGGGCTATGAGGCGTTGCGGATCGCGGCGGCTGTGCCGGAGGGCGGCAAGGACTACGCTTACGGCGATACGTTTCCGCATGAGGCGTGCTTCGATCTGCTGGGCGGCGTGAGCTTCAAGAAGGGCTGCTATGTGGGGCAGGAGGTGGTGTCCCGTATGCAGCACCGGGGGACGGCGCGGACGCGCGTGCTGGCGGTGACTGGGGCGGCGGCGCTACCCGCGGGCGGGGCGGATGTGCTGGCGGATGGGTTTGCCGTGGGGCGGCTTGGCTCGGTCGACGGGGCGAAAGGTATCGCGCTGGCGCGGCTCGACAGGGTGGCCGAGGCGCTGGCGAAAGGGCAGCCGCTCTCGGCTGGCGGCATTGGTGTCACGCTCCAGGTTCCGGCCTGGGCTGGCTATACGCTTCAGGCCGGCGAGGGGGCGGCGCAGTGACGAAGCCCGCGCCCGATGTTGGCCGCTGCCCTTGGGCTGGCAGCGATCCGCTTTATGTCCGCTATCACGACGAGGAATGGGGCGTCCCCAAAACGCGCGATATTGAGTTCTTCGAAAAGATGATCCTCGAAGGCTTCCAATCGGGTCTTTCGTGGATCACCATCCTGCGCAAGCGCGAGGGTTTCCGGGCGGCGTTCGATGGCTTCGACGCTGTCCGCATGGCGGAATACGGCGATGCCAGGGTCGCGGAGCTGCTCGGCAATCCGGGCATCGTGCGGCATCGCGGCAAGATCGAAGCGGCCGTCGCCAACGCGCGCGCCTATCTGGCGCTTTCGGCCAAGCAATCCCTGGCCTCCTTCTTCTGGGGCTTCGTCGATGGCGAGGCGATCCAGAACCGTTTTGCGAGCCTCTCCGAAGTGCCCGCGCAGACGCCGCTCAGCCTGAAAATCTCCAAGGAGCTGAAGGCCAGGGGTTTCCGCTTCACCGGGCCTACGACGGTCTATTCGCTGATGCAGGCTTGCGGGCTTGTGAACGATCACCTCGTCTCCTGCCACCGCCACGAACCGTGCGCCGCCTTGGCCCAGCAGCCCGCCCGCTGTATCAGGAATTCGCCGTGAGCGTGCACTTCACATCGCCAGTGTATGCCGGCCTGTTCGGCGCGGTTCCAGGGTACTCGACAACGGTGCCGTTGAAGGTTCCGTTCGGTCCCCTGGCTTCCGGGGAGGCCATGAAAACGAAGACGGGGATGCCAGTGACAACAAGGTCGGTCATTAGAATAAGGCGGGGAGCGTAGGCCCATTGAGCGACTTGAACCCCGGTAAATGGATTGGCCGTACCGGTTGAACTGACGTAATTGATCTCGCCAAGCCGGCGGTGGGAAGGATCTGCGCTGATGGTGAAAGACAGTTGCACTGGAGACAGACTGTTGGCGCTGACGCAATTCAGGGCATAGGTGCTTGGTGTTTGTGCAGATGCTTGGTTGCAGCAGGTGCATAACAAGTATATAATAGGAATATACGCAAACTTCATTGCAATCTCCAAAGATCATTCGCTTGGACACGCGGAACCCGGCTCTTGCTCGGCCTTCCATGCCGGGTAGAGGTGATGGTGATATGCAACCCAAGATAGCATAAAATTTTAGGAATATGCAACAGTTAGGGCCCTGGCCAGCGTAATGAACTGGGGAATCTCCCCTCACCCTGTCCCTCTCCCCATGGGAGAGGGAACGTCAACACAGCCGCCGCGGGTAATTCAAGGGTTCCTTCTCCCATGGGGCCCATAGGGAGAAGGACAGGATGAGGGGCGTGACCTTGGATCATGGCGGGCCCCCCGCATTCATTATCCGTTACAGAAGAAGCGTCTATAGGGGAATCTTCCCAGCACGCCTTGGCGTGTCCGCATCCGCAAGCGGGTTGAGAGGGGACGCCCGAACTACCGTGTTGCCTATTTCAAAATGAGGCCGAGCTTGACGAGGCGGGCCTGGATGGCGCCCGATTGCCGGCCGAGCGCATCGGCGATGGCTTTGATGCTTTCGCCGCGATTGTGGCGGGCGGCTACATCGGCATCTTCTTCGGCGGTCCACTTCTTATAGGCGTTGGCGGTTGCCGCGTCCGGCTTGAGGACGGCGGGCGTGGGGCCCTTGAGTTCCTTCACGAACGAAGACTGCAGCGCTTCCGCATCCTCGCGCCGGGCGCCAAGGCGGTCACTCTCTTCTTGGGAGGCACGGCGGAAATCCGCATCCTTCTCCAGCGCCAGCGGGTGGACGCGCAGCGCGCGCTCGTTCCAGCCCAGGAGGTGCAGGCCGCTCAAGCTTCGCACGCGCGACAGCGCCACATAGCCCTGGCCGTATTCGAAGGCGTTGGAGAGGTCCATCACGGCGGCGTCGAGCGACATCCCCTGGCTCTTGTGCACGGTGATCGCCCAGGCGAGCCGCAGCGGCACTTGCTCGATGCCGGCTTTGGCAATCTCGTCCTCGGTGACTTTCCATTCGGCGGGCTTGGTGGCAATGGTGATCCCGCTCTTGGTCAGGACGATTGGGTAGCCGTCGTCGCGGCTGAAATCGGAGACCACGCCCAGTGTGCCATTCACGAAGCGGCCCTCGGAGTCGTTCTTGGTGAACATCACCACGGCGCCGATCTTGAGATCCAGCCGCTCGGGCGAGAGGCAGCCGCGCTTGAGACTGTCCGACAGCACCTTGTCGCCGGTCGATGTCATGTGGAAGCTATAGGGCTCGCCCGGCAGCTTGACGAGTTCGGCTTGGTTGATGCGGTCTACATCCATATTGTGGGTGAAGAGCCGCGTGACGCTGCGCGGCAGGCCGTCATGCGAGAGGCGGCGGCTGGCCAGCAGGCCCGCTTCCGGCTTGCCGAAGCGGTTCGAGCGGATGGCGGACAGGAGGCTTGAGAATTCGGTGTCGGTCTGGCGGTGCTGCTCGGTCAGGTAGCAGACACTCGGGTCGAGGTCGCGCCAGGCCCGCGAGCCGTAGGCGAAGGGGGAGTTGTCCTCTTCGTCCTGGCTGTCGATTTCAGGGCCGGCCCGTTCGTCGCGGCGGAAGACGGGCGGCAGCTGGAAGAAGTCGCCCACCAGCACGACCTGCAGGCCGCCGAAGGGCGCGTTGTTCTTGCGGACGTACTGGCAGACTTCGCCGACGGCCGAGAGTGTGGGGCCCGAGAGCATCGAGACTTCATCGATAATCAGCACGCGCGCCTTCTTGATGCGCTCGGTCACGCGCCGGTTCTTGCCGATGAAGTCGAGGTCCTGGCGCGTGACGCGCGAACGCGTGCCGATGCCGCTCCAGGCGTGGATGGTGGTGCCGCCGAGCTGGGCCGCCGCGATGCCGGTCGAAGCGGTGATGCTGACGGGGATCATCTCGCGGCGCAGGTAGCCGAGGTAGCGGGAGGCGACATAGCTCTTGCCGCTGCCGGGTTCGCCCGTCAGGAAGACGTTGGCGCCGGTCTTGAGAATTTGCAGGGCTTCGTCTTGTTTCATGGTTCCGGGCGGTTGGAGCGGATGGCGCTAAGGTGCCACGAACTAAACGCACAACCCCTCATCCTGTCCTTCTCCCTATGGGAGAAGGGACGCTTGAACCTCCGCTGAGGGTAGTTCTGGGATCCCCTCTCCCATAGGGAGAGGGACAGGGTGAGGGGTTATAAGCTTCGGTCATGGCAGAACAGTGCGTTTGAATATTCTTACTATAGCGCCTGCGCATTTGCGATACGGCACTGCCGATGGGTATTTGCCTACGATAGCAGGTTCTGAGACCGCTAGATTCGGCTCAAATCTCATAGCAATGAAAGAAACGCCGCACAGGCGCGCGGCGTTCGATGCTCCTGCAATCGGCTGCTGGCGAGCGCTGGAGCGCCCAGCCTTAGCGCACCTGACGCGCAGGCGTCCATCCGGTCGCCGTGTAGAGCGTGCCGGAAGGCTGAGCATTGGCGTGAGGCTGACCGCCCGTGCTGCCGATGGTGGCGCCGTTCAGCTTTTCGTTGGCAAGCTCCGCGTCGAGGTCGATCCACTCGGTGTGCGCCACATCCACGCTGCCGTCTTTAACTTGCTGGTCCTTGGCATTGGGGTTCGCGTGACCTGTGCCAGTCATCACAGCCATTTCGGGCGTGTTGCGGAACAGGTCCGGCCGCGCCGCTAGCTCCGGATCGGGCTGGTAAACAGTGTTCGAAAGGACCTGGACGTACTTGTAGCCCTCGCTCTCAAGCTGGGTCAGAACGCCGTCCAGCGCTTCCGCCGTGGTCTTCTTGATGTCGTGGAACAGGACGATACCCTTGCCAGCCCCATGGATGCGGGCAATCACGTCGTGCGTGATGCGCGCGGCACTCGACCCGCCCGCATCGGCGTCGCCGGAAATGATATCGGTGCCCCACACGCTGATGTTGCGCTTGGCAAGATAGGCGACGGCGTCCTGCGAGTCGCGGAAGCCTGGGAAGCGGAAGAACGGCGCTATGGGCCTGCCGACGGCTTCGCTGACCGCGATGAAGCCCTTCTCGATCTCAAGCTTGGCCTCTTCCGGGGGCAGCATGTGCATGGCGCGCGGATGAGACCAGGTGTGTGTGCCGATCGTGTGCCCGCGGCGGTCTACCTCCTGAATGAGCTTCGGCTGGGCCATGGCCATCTTGCCGACGGAGAAGAAAATCGCCTTGGTGCAGTGCCTCTGCAGCGTGTCCAGGATCGACTGCGTGTTGTTTCCGAGCGGGCCGTCGTCGAAGGTCAGCACCAGCTCGTGGTCGTGCAGGTCGAGGGTGCGGCGCTGGGATTTGTTGCCGGCGTCGTTGACGGTGACGCCGTAAAGCGGGCCGCCGGTGGAATCCGCGGCCACGATCCTCGACAGGTGCGTTGTCTTCGGGTCGTACGCGCAATCGTAATCGCTGGAAGCCGCATACACAGCAGCCGGCCACAATACGAACAGCGCGAGAACTAACCGCAACATGAAGCACCTGCACAAAAAGGATCGCACAAGCCAATATAGTATGGAAGCAGGCTCGGGCTGAAGGATAAAGAGCGGGGCCGGTGCGCTTTTCGCCGCTCTGTTGATTTGGCGCGACAGACGCTTCGATTATATTTCGTAATGTTACGTAGCAGTTTACCAAACCCCGCCCCGGATGGCCGCCGTTGCGCGGTTTTGCCATGAACGGAGGTCATAACCCCTCACCCCAGCCCTCTCCCCATGGGAGAGGGAGTCCCGTCGCAGCCGCTGTTAGGGCGTCCCCTCTCCCATAGGGAGAGGGACAGGGTGAGGGGTTATGACCTCCGTTCATGGCAAAACCTCGCCCCGTTACGAGGAGGGCGCGAGTTTCTGGGTCAGGTTTTCGAACTCGCGCCTCAGGTTCTCATTGCGGAAGATTTCCTCGAAGCCTGGCGCTTCAAGCCGGTGCAGCGCATCGAACGAGGGCTTGGCATCTTCCATCAGCACCTTGAGTTGAAAACTCTCCTCGACGGTTTCGAACGTGTTGTCGGCCACGCGCAGATCGAACGCAGTTCGGCTGCGGGCCTCTGCCAGCAGGCTGCGCTGCGCTGTCAGATACTCCTTATAGAATGCGGAAACCTCCTGCGATGCCGCTTGCGCCTTGAGGTTGGCCTCCAGCACCTTGCGCTGGTCTTCTCTGGTCTGCGAGCCCAGGAGCTGCTTCGTTTCGGCGTTGGTCTTGGCGACGTCGCCCACGATTTTGCCGAGCCGGACCATATAAACTGTGTCGATCTGGTCGATGAGCAGGCCCTGCGCCTCCACAAGCATGGCGAACAGGGCGGCGTGCATGGCGAAATAACGCCGGGCAGCCTTGAGGTCGCCGTTGGTCTGGCCAAGCAGCTGGGCGAGCTTCCGGTCGGCGATTTTCGAAACCTCGAATGCCGTCACCAGCTTTAAGAGATCGCTGCCGAGCACGCCGTCGAGCAGCAGGTCGAGTTTCTCCTGCGGCAGTTCGATCCCGGCTTTGGTCAGGGCCGTGCCGATATCCTGCTTGATGCGGGCGATGTCCCGCTCCCGCTCCTTTATGTCCGCTTCCTGCCAGGCGATGGACTTGCCGATGGAGCTCTGCGTTTCGGTGAGGATGCCGGGCATGAAGGCGGATTCGGGCGCGTTCAGGCGCTTCTCGCGCAAGGCCGTAATCTTGTCGCGGGCTGCCGCGATTTTCTCGCGCTGTTTGGCGATCTCCTCCTGCATCTTGAGAATGGGCGCATCTGTGACGATGCCGAGCGCGCTGTCGAGCAACTGGCGCACCGAATTCTCCCGGTCTTCGCGCGTTTCGGTCCAAAGCGGCGGCAACAGGAATTGATCGCGCTCGGGGAGGGTCTTGAGGGCTTGCCGCTCATCCGCCGCCCTTCTTAGAATTTTATCAATTGCAGCAAGCAGCGCCTGGCTCTGGATGCCGGTTGTGTCGAGGGGCGGCTGGGGTGGCTTGGCTTGGCTTTCCGGTGCCTGGGCGGCAGGCGGCACGGCGGTCGCGGGTTCCTCTGCCTGGGATGGAACCCTGTACACGGAAAACACCAGGAGAAACAGTGCCAAAAAGATACGTACCGGCCTCGAACCCATCTGCTTCCGCCTCCGCTCGCGCATTGAGGTCCGCCTCCCGGTTAATGTGGCACTAACCATGTTATTTGCCAAATCCGCCGGTTGTAAGGAAGCGTAAGCGCTGCCCAAGGTTGGCGGCAGAGGAAGCCCGCGCACACGGCTTACGAACGGTTCGCTGCTGCACATTGGCGCAGGAAAAACTACCTCCCCAAGGGTGAACACTTTTTGCTTGCAGCGGGGGCGGTGCGGACTTAAGCAAAGGAATTGGATGGGAGAGGTGAGCTTCGGCGGCCGGCGCCGGAGGACCGCCAATATGAGCGCAGCGTAACATGGCCGATGACCCAGTTCTTGGATCCGGAATGACCAGCGGGCAGGACGAGCAACGTCTCAAGGATCAGAAGGATAAAGTTCGCGTCGTCCGGAAAAGGCTGCAGGCGCGCGAGACTTTCATTCTACCTGAAGTTTGGGACGTGGTGTCAGCCCGGGTCATGGGGGATGCCGGTTTCAATCTGATGGGCATTTCCGCCAAGGCGGTGGCCTGGGCGCAAGGGTTGAAGCGGCAAGAGCGGCTGACGCTGGAGACGCTCGTCAGCACGGCCCAGGCGATTGCGCGCGGGTTCGCCGTGCCCGTTATCGCTGACCTCGAAGGCATTGTGGGACGTTCCTCCGCCGAAATAGGCACCGCGGTCGAGGCGGTGGTGTCCGAAGGCTGCGCGGGCGTCGTGTTCAGCGACGGCGGCCGGGACGGCTGCGATGGCATCGCTCCCATCAAGGAGATGGTTGCCGCGATCCAGGCCGCCAAAGCCGCAGCGCTGAAGGCGAAGGTGCCCGCCGTTATCATCGCGCGGACCGAAGCCTTCCTGCTCGATCCTCCCCAGTCTTCTCCCTTCGAAACCGCCGTTGAGCGCGCGGAAGCCTATTTCGCGGCCGGGGTGGATTGCATTTCTATTCCCGGTGTGCAGCACATCCAACTGATCGAGCGCCTGTCCGCTCATATCGATGGCCCGCTCTGCATCACCATCGGGTTGACGCCGGCGCCGACCGTCAAGGAATTTCAGGGCGCTGGGGCTGCCTGCGTAGCCCTTGGGCCGGCACTGCTGCGCTCGCTGCTGGGCACGCTCCGGCACAATGCAGAAGAACTTTTGGCTTTCGGCCAGTTCAACAACATCAACAAGGCAATCCCCGAGGACGCGCTGAATGAGCTTCTGCGCTAGGACCTGCGGGACCGCCGGTCCAGGCTGACGATGTTCTATCTCGCCAAGATCGTCTGGGGCGTCTTGCAACCTTCCTCGCTGGTCTTCGTTATCCTCGCCACAGCAGCGCTCTTCGCACTGCTTAGAAGGGTGCGGACGGCCATGCGCCTGTTTTTGAGCGGGGCCATTCTTTATGCGATTTTCGGCTTCTCTCCCTTAGCCAACTGGATGCTGGCAAGCCTTGAGACGCAGGCCAAAGCCCAAGCGGCCGCAAGCCTCGACGGCGCTGCTGGCATCATTGTGCTGGGAGGCGGCATCGATAACTCGGTTACCCTTGCAGGCCAAGCCCCTCACTTGAACGAGTTCCGGCGACCGGATGGCCGAGGCGGTCCGTCTCGCGGTCCGCTATCCCTCCCTGCCGTTGTTCTTTTCGGGCGGAAAAGGGGAGCTTTCGCCGCGCGAGGAATTGGAGACGGAGGCGAGCTTCGCCGTCCGCTTTTTCGAGGGCTTCAATCTGCCACGGTCGCGGATCGGCTTCGATGACCGCTCGCGGAATACCTATGAAAACGCGGTCGAGTCGGCAAAGGCGCTGCATCCGCAGCCGGGGCAGAAGTGGATTCTCGTTACTTCCGCTTTCCACATGCCGCGGGCCAAGGCGCTTTTCGAGGCGCAAGGCTTCGAGGTTCTGGCATGGCCGGTGGACTTTCGCACGAACGGCTTCGAGGGGTGGTGGCGGCCATTTCCCAGGGCTTCGGAAGGCTTGCGGCGGCTCGATGTGGCCGCGAAGGAGTGGGTTGGCATAGCCATGGCGCGTCTAACGGGGCAGTTTACGCCGCACCGCACATCTCAAGCCGCCCGTGGCTTTTCTGCCCGCTTATGCCATAATTACATATTACCGCACTTGGCAGATTTGTTTGCCAGCCGCCTTCCTCCTCCTCTCGCTTAGGCTCAGCCCATGATAGCACACGATCCGAGCTTGGTGATTCTGTCGGTCACAATCGCGATCCTGGGCACGTTCACCGCCTCCGTCATGACCTCGAATGCCGGGGCGCTCTCAAGGGGCGAAGGCCGGATGCGCATCCTCATGGCCTCGATCACGCTTGGAGGCTGCATCTGGGCCATGAATTTGGTGGGCCTGCTTGCCATCGAGATACCGGTCAATCTTGAGCGCGATCCGGTTCTACTCGGCGTCTCCGCGGCTGTCTGCTTCATCTGCACGGCTATCGGTCTATTCGCGCTGTGGCCGAACGGAATTAGCGCATCCCGTCTGCCGATTGCCATTGTGATGATCAGTACCGCGATTACCGCGACAAGCTACCTCGGTATTGCGGCAGTTGCGGGCCGGGGCCTGGAACTCTCCTGGTTCCTTGCGACGATGTGCGCGGTGTCCGCCACGCAAACCGGGCTGATGCTGCTTGCGTTCCTGTTCGTGCCGCGCGGGGTGGGCCTGACGCTCTTCGGGGCAGTCGCCCTTGGCCTCTTGCTGACGGCTGCACATTATCTTGCCATCGCATCGGCCTCCGGCATTGAGGAGGCGCTGCTTATCGTTCCCAGGGGCCACAGCGGGATTTCCGGGCGTTATCTGGCCTGGGCGGCGACCATCATGATGTATTTCGTCTGCAGCATTTGCTTGAGCATTTTCGTTATCGCTCAGTTCCGCGAGGACACAAGGTAGGCGAAACCGGCCCTATTCTTCTCCCGCAGTAACGCCGCCGATCAGGTTGCGGCTCAGAAGCTGTTCCACCGTAAGCGCGTCCGCGCCAGCGGGCTCAAGCTGTGCGGGAAGCGAGGCAAGCCAAGTCTGCTGCTCCTTGAGAAGCTGCACGGCTTCCTCGCGGCGCACCTCTTCGAACCGGATGCTCATTCCAGCCGCCAGCCTGCCGGCTGCGGCGATATCGGCGCCGATGACGGTCGCAATGCGCGGATAGCCGCCCACGGTCTGGCGGTCGGCCATCAGCAGGATAGGCTGGCCATCGGGTGGAACCTGAAGGGCGCCCGCCGTTGTCGCCTGCGAGGGCAACTCGCCCTGCATCCCGCGTTCGAGCGGTGGGCCTTGCAGGCGCAGGCCCATGCGGTCCGAGGCGGGTGTAATTGTGTAGGTGGAAGCGAGCAGGGTTTCGAAGGCGTGGCGGGTGAAATAGGCGGCGTTGGGGCCGCGCATGATGCGGAGGCGGTCCGGCGCTTTTATGCGGGCTTCGAGGCGGACTGTTGCGCGGGCCGGGGAGGGGAGGCATAACGGAATGCGGTCGCCCGCCAGGAATGCCCGCCCACGATAGCCGCCGAGCGAAGCCCTGCGATAGGTGGAACGGCTGCCGAGCACCGGCGCGATATCGAAGCCGCCGCTCACCGCAAGATAGGAGACAGCGCCGCCCTTGGGCGGTGGGATGCGGATCGTATCTCCGCGGCGGGCGGTAATGCTGCGCAGGGCGGGATATCGCAAGGGCGCGTCGGCGCCCCTTTGAAGCGTCGGGTGCTCCGCCATGCCGGCCAGCGCGAGCGTCACGCTTTCAGCCTCGATCTCGAAGACAAGGCCTGCGCCCAGGATTTCGATTGCGGCCGAGCCGGGAGAATTGCCTGCAACGATATTGGCGATGGCCAGGCTCACGGTATCGATCGCGCCCGAAACTGGAACGCCGAAGCGCTGAAGTCCGGGCCGCCCGCAATCCTGCAAACTCGCAGCCGGGCCCGGCTCAAGAATTTTAAGAGCGGGCGTCATTCATCCTCCACGGGGCCGGGCCTCCAGCCGGTGGCGGTTCGCTCCCGGCATGCCGCGAATTCCGCGCTGCCCACTGGAACGAAGTGAACCCGGTCGCCTGGTTGCAGCAGCGGCTCTTCGTGGCGCGCCATATCCCAGAGCTTTATTGGAGTAGAGCCGATCAGATGCCAGCCGCCGGGGCTTTCGAGCGGATAAACCGCAGTCATGTCAGCCACGATGGCCACCGATCCGGCAGGAACGCGTGCGCGGGGCGTCGCGCGGCGCGGCAGGCGCAACTGTTCCGGCAGACTGCCCATGTAGGCGAAACCGGGCAGGAAGCCCAGCATATAGACGTGATAAAGCCGGCTTGCGTGGAGGCGCACGGCCTCTTCAGGGGTAAGTCCCGCCTGTGCCGCCACTTCGTTCAGGTCCGGCCCCGCCTCGCCGCCATATAGAACCGGGATCTCGAAGGTGCGGCCTCGCTCTTGAGCGGGTTGGGAGGCAGAAAGAAGCGCTCCGGCTTCCGCTACAAGCCGTTCCCTCGGAAGCTGCAAAGGATCGTAGAACACGGTCAAAGATGAGAGTGCTGGAACGCATTCCTTCAACCCTGGCAAGGCTGCACTGGCGAGGCGCTCGCTAGCGTCCAGTATTGCAAGGCTCAGGCTTTTGCTGTGGGGCGCATCGAAATCCACAAGCAATGCACTTTCCCCACAGTCGGCAAATGTGAAAGAAAGTCGCATTGCCGGTTTGTCGCCTTCGTTTATACAGCTTCAGATAAGGTTATGGTTGCAGGTTTCACGGTACGGGGAGCCATCTACGCTTGGCGCTCCCGGCTGCGCAGCTTTTGGACCGCGGCTAAGGTTACGATACTGGGAGAGAAGCTTAACTTCCTTTTTTTAGCATATTACGAAATCCGGCCGTCCGTCTATTGCCAGGAATGCCCGCCCGGAAAAAGCAAGCAGCAACTATAAAATCGTAGCTCACGGGCTCAATGGCGCTCCTTCGCTTGCGTCCAGGAACGCTATTCGTCTCAACACGGCCAGCCTGCGGCCCCCCTGTGAATTCGCATGGCCAGCTATACCCCCATGTTCTTAAAAAGAAAGCACAATCGTCAATTGAGCAAAAGACGCCATGTCTTTTGGGAGACACCTGGGGCTTGAAACCAAAGTTAGGCCGGGACTTGCCAACAGAATTCTTGAGCTGTTGCGCGCATGTGATATACAAGATGTATTCCCACCTGAACTCCGAGAGGAAGTCGATAGTGAAACCGGCAAGTAGGGTCAAGGATCTGGCTGGTAAGCGCAAAAGCGGTGTGCGCTGGCTTGACAGGGCCGAGGTCCAGGGCATTTCGTACAAGACATTGGATAATTCAGCGCAAGGCGGTTCCAGGAGCCCTCAAATGATAGAAGAGAAATTCGAAAATAGCGAACTGGCAGAACTCACCACTCAAATCGTATCAGCCTACGTCAGCAACAACAACGTCGTTTCTGGCGATTTGCCGGTGCTGATTGGCGATGTGCATGCGGCGCTGAGCCGCGCCTCCACCAATTCGGTCCAGGCTCCGAAGGAGGAGTTGAAGCCGGCAGTCGCGGTCAAGAAATCGCTGACGCCGGAGTACATCATCTGCCTGGAGGATGGAAAGAAATTCAAGTCTTTGAAGCGGCACCTGCGGACGCATTACAACATGTCGCCGGAAGAGTACCGCGAGAAGTGGGGTCTGGAGCCGGGCTATCCGATGGTTGCTCCGAAATACGCCGAGGCCCGCTCGTCCCTGGCGAAGAAGATGGGGCTTGGCCAGCGCAAGGGCGGCCGCTAGCCGCGTATTCCGGTGCAAGCAACAAGTTGCGCTCAAGTAGCCCAGAGGGCGATAGCGCCAACAAGTTGCGCTCAAGTAGCGCCAATGAAGCGGCCAGCCCGGAGTATCGAGCTGGCCATTTTCGTGGCGAAAGCTAGCTTGGCGCGCAGGTTCCATCTTTGAAGATTATCCGGGGGGCGCGGACGTAGTTGCCGCAGAGCGTGTTTCCCTGCCGCGGAACCACTTATCGTAAAGAGTGATGGCGGATGCGGCCGCGGATTGCAGGATTGCGACAAACTCAAGCGCGGGCTTGAACGAACCGCTATGGCTTGGATCGAGCAATACCGCAAGTTCAAGCACCGCGGATTTGTGCACCGGGCTTAAGCCCTTCAACACCGCATTCATTGCAGCGATCTCGATGCGCTTGCCTTCACTGAAGGGGAGCCTGCCGGTGGGACTGGATCGCACCTCGGATCGCAGGTAGTTCAGGCAGCCGACATTCGAGAGGCTTGAGATACAGGACGTCAGCCGGTCGAGCGCTTCCGCCTCCCTGTCCGAGAGTGCCCGGTCCAGGACCGTCAAGCGGCGCCTCAGCGAACGGACCCGGACCGGCTCGGGCTTCGAGGCGGCATCCTCAACGATAGCGCGCCGGACTTCCAGCGGCGTCAGGAGCGTCCGTGCGCGGTGTCTTGCCACAATGGGGGCACCGGCCGGGGTTAGAATATCGCGTGTAAAGGGAGAGTGCTGGCGGCGGTGTTCGTTGGGAGCCTCCGCAAGGTCCAGGCGGGGCTGTTTTTTGGCTGACTTCGCCTTAGCGGCCATGGCGCTTCTCCTTTTCGAAAGCTTTGACTAGGTGATTGCAGCAGTAGGAGGCGCGGCCGAACCGCGGGGCGCCGCAAAAGGCGAAACTGGGTTTCGAAGGGTCGCCGACGGGCCAGCGGCAGGCGCCGTCGGGAAGGGCGGCGAGCGCGTTTGCGCCGTAAAGCGCGGAAGGCCCGGCGGTGGAGCGGCGGACGGTAAACCCGATGCGCTCTTTCGCAGTCTTCTTGCCGTGCTCGCGCAGGACGCGGATGCTGATCCCGTGCCGGCGCAGCGCGGAGCGGAGTGCTTTGGGGTTTACGCCGATTGTCTTGGCGATCTCGTTCGTGCTGAGCGTCGCCAGGACGGTTACGATTTCGGTGAGTTCCCCTGCCGTCCATCGGCGGCGGCCTCCGGCGGGGGGAGCGGGAAGCAGGGACGCGCAGAGCGCGGTTGGGTGAATTGAAGGGGGCGGAAAATTGTGCAGCACGGGTGTCTCGTTAACGCTGAACTGGTTGACCGGCTGTGGAAAAACACGATTTCAGGGGGATTCCACAGTACGAGGGCCATATTACACGTAACGGGTAAACAGAATCCTCAATTTTACCTAAATTTGCGAAAAAGATGCGCCGGTCTTCACCCGGCCGGTTTATATGCCTATTTAGGCTGGAATCTCCACGACGATGTAATGGGTTTCGCGGCCGGAAGGGCGGCTGGCGCGCGGTATTGGAAGAAGCGGCCGGTCCGGGGCGCGTTCACAGAAAGCCCGCCAGTCCAATCGTTTTTCCCCAGAAACGGTCCGGAGCGCCTTTATCGGGCCAATTTCTCCTGGCGGGATTGACTTACACGCGGCGTGTACATTAGGGGCTTATTATTATGCGGGATTGGACGGCCGAAGAAATCAGAGCCATTGCAGATCGTCTGCGCCGCGCGCGGATCAATGCCGGCTACGAGCGGGCAACCGAGGCTGTCAGGAAGTTCGGCTGGAACTACAGCCGCTACATGAACTATGAGAACGGTGAGCGCGCCATTCCGCCCAAGCAGGCCATCCTGTTCGCTTCCGCCTTCGGCGTGACTGTGGATTATATATATTTTGGAAAAGATGATAATTTAAATCAATTAGAAAGAGGTTTGCCGCTAATGTCTCGAATTGTGCGGCGTATCCCCGTCGTGGGGGTCGAAAATGTATTGGAACTTCAACGAATTGCTTCCGGGCTTGAGCCGATGCTTGCTGCCACGATTCCCGTTTCGAGCGATGACACGCTCCCAGAACGTGCCATCTTCATAGAAATCAACGACAAATCCATGTCCAGCCCGAGCGAGGCCACCTCGTTCGAGCCGGGCGACAAGGCCATGATCGACCTCGATGCGGTGCCAGCACCCGCCGATTTCGTGCTGGCGCTGGTGCCCGAGGAGCATGCAGCCCTGTTCCGGCTGTACCGCGAGGTGGGCCGTGCCGGGGATGGATCGATGATCGTCGATCTCGTGCCTCTCAACCCGAATTTCAGGACGGTGCGGATTTCCAATTCCGGCCCGGCACAGATCATCGGGGTATGCAGGCGCATCCATCGGATTGTCGAGTTGCCGCCTGCCTGCCTGCGCCTCAAGCCTGCCTGACGCTCACAATCGCGTTAGGCCATTCCATTGCCGCCCCGGTTCTGCCTATCTATTACCCAAGTGGGTTCGGCGGAAGAGGAGTGGGTTGGCATGGAAATGCGAAAACTGGGCAGGCAGGGGCTTGAAGCCGGCGCTCTTGGGCTTGGCTGCATGGGGATGAGCTTCGCCTATAGCGGGCGCGGCGACGATGGCGAATCCATTGCCACGATCCACCGCGCGCTGGAACTGGGCGTGACCTTCCTCGATACCGCGGAAGTCTACGGCCCCTACGAGAACGAAATCCTTGTTGGCAAAGCCATCGCCGGCAAGCGCAGCCACGTTGTTATCGCGACCAAATTCGGTTTCAAGATCGGCGGCAGCGAGCCCGGCACCGACAGCCGGCCCGAGCATGTGCGGGACGTGTGCGAGGCGTCGCTGAAGCGGCTCGGAACCGATTATATCGACCTGTTCTATCAGCACCGGGTGGACCCGGCCGTGCCCATCGAAGATACGGTTGGCGCCATGGCTGCCCTCGTGAAAGAAGGCAAGGTGCGCTATTTGGGCCTGTCGGAGGCCTCCGCAAAGACCTTGCGGCGGGCGCATGCTGTGCATCCAATCAGCGCATTGCAGAGCGAATATTCGCTATGGGAGCGCGGCATCGAGGCGGAAATTATCCCAACCTGCCGCGAGCTTGGTGTGGGGCTAGTGCCCTACAGCCCCCTCGGCCGCGGCTTCCTGACCGGAACGGCGAAGCGTGCGGAAGACTATCCGCAGGACGATTACCGGCGCACGCAGCCGCGCTTCCAAGCCGGGAACTTCGACCGCAACATGAAGATCGTGGACGCGGTGAAGGCGGTGGCCGGTGCCAGGGGCGCAACTCCGGGACAAATCACGCTTGCATGGCTGCTTGCCCAAGGCCCGGATGTGGTGCCGATCCCCGGCACGAAGCGGCGCACCTATCTTGAGGAGAATTTGGGCGCGCTCGCCGTGAAGCTGACGGAGGACGATCTCAAGGCCCTGGATGCAGCTGCTCCCGTGGGTGCTGCGGCCGGCGAGCGCTACTTGCCGCGCATGATGACACTGCTCGACCGCTGAACCGAGGCGCCGGGGCTCAGCGATTGCTATTGGAACACTTAGCGGCGTTGGTAATCTGGTGCCCGATAGGTTTCTTGCCCAATAAATATGGCGGACTAAACCGTTTCGGTTTCCTCCGCCTCCCTCTCCGCCCCCGCCCCATCATCCGCGAAGAGCGTCTGCAGCGCGGGCACCACAAGCAGCAAGAGCACCGGCCCGATCATCATCCCCCCCACCACCACGATGGCGAGCGGCCGCTGCACCTGGCTGCCGATGGCGGTCGAAAACGCGGCGGGCAGCAGCCCAATCGCGGCGGAGAATGCGGTCATCAGCACCGCGCGCATGCGCTGGCTTGCGGCCTGCGCCATCGCCTCCACAGCGGTAACTCCTGTCTCGCGGATCTCGTTGAAGAACGTGATGAGAATAATCCCGTTCATCACCGAAATGCCCAGCAGCGACACGAACCCGATTGCCGCCGAGATACCGAACGCCTCGCCGGAAATCGCAAGCGCAATCAGCCCGCCCGCCACCGCGAACAGGAAGCCCGCCAGCACCACGAGGCTGTCGCGCAGGCTGTTGAAGAGGCTGTAGAGCAGGCCCAGGATGAGCAGCATGGAGATCGGCACGATCACCGCGAGCCGCTTCTGCGCCTGTTCCAGTTCCTCGAATTCGCCGGCCTAGATCATGCGGTAGCCGGTGGGCATCGTCACGGCCTTGGCGATGCGCTCCTTGGCGTCGGCGATGGTCGAGCCCAGATCCCGCCCGCGCACGCTGAACTTGATGGGGATAAAGCGCTGATTCTTCTCGTGGAAGATATAGGAGGCGCCGGTTTCGAGGCTCACCGTGGCGACTTCGCTTAAGGGAATGAAGGCGGTGCCGGAAGCGGTTTGTACGCCCATCTTGGCGTTGCGGATCGCGTCGATGCCGTCGCGGAACTTAGGGCTTGCGCGCACGTTCACGCCGAATTGCCGGTCGGCCTCGTAGGCGATGGTGGCGACGTTGCCGCCGAAAGCGGTCTGCACGAACGTATTGATGTCGCCCGCGTTGAGCCCGTAGCGCGCGGCCTTCTCGCGATCGATCTTGACGTTGAGGTTGGGCTGGCCCAGCACGCGGAAAATGCCGAGGTCGGAGACGCCCTGCACATCGCTCATGATGCGCTTGACCTGGGAGGCCAGGTCTTCGAGCCGGGTCAAGTCCGGCCCCACGATCTTGATCGAGTTCTCGCCCTTAACCCCCGACAGCGCTTCCTCGATATTGTCCTGGATGTATTGCGAGAAGTTGAAGTCGATGCCGGTGAATTCGCGGGCAAACTCGGCTTGCAGGTCGCGGACCAAATCCTCTTTTTGCCGGCCGTGCTCCCATTCCTCGAAGGGCTTCAGCGGCACGAAGAATTCGGCGTTGAAGAATCCCGTGGCGTCGCTGCCGTTGTCGGGCCGGCCGTGCTGGGACACGACGGTGATGACTTCGGGATGCGCTTTCAGGATCTCGCGGACGCGGTCCACGATGGGCATGCCGGCTTCAAGCGAGATGGTCGGCGGCATGGAGGCGCGAATCCAAAGGTTGCCTTCTTCGAGGGCCGGCAGGAATTCGGTGCCGAGGCGCGAGCCGGTGAAGCCCGCGATCAGGAGGAAGACGGCGCCCAGGATCACGGTGCGCTTGCGGTATTTGAGCACCAGCTTGAGCAGGGGCGCGTAAACCGCGTGTGCCGCGCGGACGGCCAGCGTCTCCTTCTCCTCGACGCGATCCGGAAGGAGCAGCGAGGACAGAACCGGCGTGATGGTGAACGTCGCCAAGAGGGCGCCGATCAGCGCATAGGCATAGGTGCGCGCCATCGGATTAAAGATCTGGCCCTCGACGCCCTGCATGGTGAACAGCGGCACGAAGGCGGCCAGGATGATGAGCGTCGAGAACAGGATCGCGGATTCGACCTGGCTTGCGCTGATGAAAATCAGGCGGATGCGGGTCAGCAGTTTTTCATCGTTCGACCCGTTGGAAAGCCGGGCCGCCCGCAGCAAAAGATGCTCGCGTTCCTTGGCCTGGAAGACGCGGAAGATGTTCTCGACCAGGATCACCGCGGAGTTGACGACGATGCCGAAATCGACCGCGCCCAGCGATAGCAGGTTGGCGTCCTCTCCGCGCATGACGATGATGATGATGCTGAAGAATAGCGCGAACGGGATGTTGATGGCGACGATCAGCGCGCTTCTCAGGTCGCCCAGAAACAGCCATTGCAGGAGGAAGATCAGCGTGCTGCCGAGCACGAGATTGTGCAGCACGGTGGCCGTGGTGACGTTGACGAGGCTGCTGCGGTCATAGATGGGGACGATTTTCACGCCGGGCGGCAGCGTTCCGTCCGTATTGATCTTTTCGATCTCGGCTTTGACGCGCTCGATGACATCGTTGGTATGCAGCGTGCGGTTCATCACCACGATGGCGGCGACCACGTCGCTTTCGCTGTCGCGCCCCGCCTTGCCGAGCCGGGGCACGTTGCCTACGGAGACGCGCGCGACATCCTTCACCTGAACCGGCAAGCCTCCCGCCTGGGAGAGCGTGATCGAACTCGATGTCCTCGACCTTGCGCCCTTGCGTCAGGTCTTCCGCGCCGCCGCTGTCGATCAGGCCCAGGCCCCGGATATTGACCGACTGCTTGCCGATATTGATGCTGCGCGCGCCGATATTGACGTTCGCATTGGAGATGGCGGCGACGAGTTGCGGCAGCGTAATGCTGTAAGCTTCCAGCTTATCGAGGTCCGCTTCGACCTCGTATTCCTTAGTTGTGCCGCCCCAGGTGTTGACCTGCACGACGCCGGGAACTGTGAGCAGCCGGCGCTGCAAGACCCAATCCTGGATGGTCCTGAGGTTGGTCAGGCCGAAATGCGCCGGACCCTTCACCTGGTAGCGGTAGATTTCGCCGACCACGCTTGACGCCTGGATTTGCGGCTGGACGTTGTTGGGCAGGCTTACATTCTGCTGGAGGCTCAGGCCCACCTGCTGGAGCGCGAAATAGTAGTCTACCCCGTAGTTGAAGGTGACGCGGACGAAGGAGAGGCCGTAGAAGGAGGTGGAGCGGATGTTGTCGATGCCGGGCGTTGCCGACACGCCGACCTCGATGGGGACGGTGTAGAGGCGCTCCATCTCCTCGGCCGACAGGCCCGCCGATTGCGCGGTGATCTCAAGGATGACCGGCGCCGGATTGGGGTACGCCTCGATATTGAGCCTGGCGAACGCAAACGAGCCCGCGACGATGAAGGCCGCGAGCAGCAGAAGCGCGATAGGGCGGCGCGTCAGGCCGAATGCGACAAGGCCCTTAAACACGCGCTTCCTCCCTCGCGGTTAGGCCGTCATTGCGCAAAGCACCGGCCGCGAAGCGGCCCAGGGTGAATGACGGTAGCGCGCTTTGCGCATGTTGCCGGGAGCTATTGCGCATTGGTGTACTGGTTGGCGATGAACAGCGAGCCTTCGGTGGCCACCAGCTCGCCCGGCTTGAGACCATCGAGGATTTCGGTGAAGCTGCCATGCGAAAGGCCGGTCTTTACAACGCGCTTGGTGAATTTCTGCCGGTCTTGCGTGACCCAGGCCGTCATGGTTCCGTCGCCTTCGCGTACGATGGCGTCTTGCGCCAGGGCCAGCGCGCGCTTTGGCGGCGCAACCGTGATGGTGAAGTCCGCGAACATGCCGGCTTTCAGTTCGCCGTCCGGGTTGGCGATCTGGGAGCGCACAAGCACGCGGCGCGTGGCCGTATCGACGTTCGCGCCAATGGACACGATGCTGCCTTGGAACATCTTGCCCGGAAGCGAGGCCACCGTGGCGCGCACCTCCTGTCCGGCGTGCAGCGCAGGTGCATCCTTCTCGGGAACGTTCGCGATCATCCACATGGTGGAGGTGTCGGCAACGGTGAAAACGGGCGGCGGGCTGCCGGGCTGGACCAGTTGGCCGGGCGAGGCGTTCCGGGCCGTGACGAGGCCCGTAATCGGGGAGGGGACGGCAAGGGCCGGATCGATCTTGCGCTCGTGTGCGATCCTGTCGGCGTCGGCTTCGGTTTTGCCGAACACCCTGACGGCTTCCCGCGCGGCCTTGTAGGCACCCTCGGCTGCCTGCTGGTCGGAAATGGACTGCTCGTAGTCTTTCTGGGCCGCGGCACTTTCCTTGAACAGGTTCTTCTGCCGCTCCAGCGCCCTGTTGGTGAGTTCGAGCACGCCCGTGGTGGCGATCAGCGTCGACTCGGCCTGCAGCAGGTCGGGGCTGTCGACGGTGAAAAGCGTCCGGTCCTTCTGCACCGTCTCGCCGGCGCTGGCGAATGCCTTGAGGAGGCGGCCCTGATAGGGCGCGAAGACCTGGGTCAGAAGCTCCTGGTTGAAGTCAATGCTGCCTGCCGCGCGCAATTCCTGCGGGAATTCGCGTTCGCCGGCGGCCTCGATTTTGATGGCATTGGCTTGTGTGGCGGAAATCGTCACCGAGGCCTCCGCCGCCGGGGCCGGAGCAGGCTCGCTCCGGGCTGCGTGGCCGGACGCCGGGGCGGCAAGCAGAATGCCTCCAAGCGCCAAGATCGCGGATCGCGTTTTTTTACCTCTGGGGAACATCCTCGAACTCATCCTAATTCGTAGCGGGCGTATCCGGCTTGGCTTCGTTTTGGGTAGCGCCTGGGTATTCGGTGGCGGCCGGGTCCGGTGCGAGGCCGGTCACGCTGGTAAGCCAGGCTTGCGGTTGCGGTTCATGCGGTGCCGCGGGCCGGTTCCACCAGCCGCCACCCAGCGCCTGGAATAGTGCCACCGTATCGCTATAGCGGTTCGTTTGCGCGGTGATGACAGTCAGCGAGGCTTGCAGATAAGCGGTCTGGGCGGCCAGTAGCTGCGGGGCTGCAACTTGGCCCGCATCCAATTGCAGGCGGGTCAGGTGCAGGGCCTTGGCCGCCGCCGTTTCGGCAAGCAGCGCCTTCCTGAGTGCTGCGGTGTCGTGGCGGATGGCGTAGAGCGCGTCGGCGGCGTTCTGGAAGGCGGTCAGGACGGTCTGGCGGTATTGCGCGGCGATCTGGTCGAAGCCCGCCTCCGCCGCGCGCTGCTTCTGCTGCAAGGTGAAGCCGTCGAAGATGGTCTGCGAAGCGCTGGCGAGGCCGGTGTAGAAGAAGAATGCCGGGTTGCTGCTGAGCAGGTTGGCGAACTGGGTGCCGCTGCGGCCTATATCGCCGTTGATGGAGAATTGCGGGAGCCTGTTGGCGATGGCGACGCCGATCAGAGCCGAGGCCGCGTGCAGGTTTTCCGCGGCCGCGCGCACGTCGGGCCGCTGCGCAACGAGGTCCGAGGGCAGGCTGACCGGCAAGATTGCCGGGAGCTTGAGGCCGGTGAATTCGAAGCGCTCGGGCAGGCCTTCGCCGGGCAGGTGGCCGGTCAGCGCGGTCAATGCGTTGCGCTGCAGTGCTAGCGTTTTGCGGAGCGGCGGGAGCGTCGCTTCGGTCTGTGCGACGAGCGCTTCCTGCGAGGCGACGTCCAGCTGGGAAACCTGGCCTTGCTGGAACTGATAGCGGACCTTTTCGAGGATCTCTTTGGCGATCTTGATCAGCCGTTCGGTTACGTCGATCTGTCCCCGCAGCGAGGCTTCCTGGATCGCGTCCAGCGCGATGTTCGAGGTCAGGGTGAGGAACGTGGCTTCGTTGGAAAAGCGCTGGTTTTCCTTAAGCGCTTCGAGATTTTCGATCTGCCGGCGCGTGCCGCCCCACACGTCGGGGACATAGGAGACGCTGAGCTGGCCGGTATGCAGCGAGTAGTAGTTGCTGGCGGGGGCGGAAAGCGGCGATGAGACCTGGGCGGCGACCAAGCCGCCATTGGCTTGATAATTTCCCGACGCCAGCGGGAAAAGCTGCCCAACTTCCGCATAGACGTTGGCCTGTGCCGCGCGCATGGCTGCCTGGGCTGCTTCTGAGGTTGGGTTGTCGCGCAGTGCGCGGGCGATCAGGGAATTTAGGCCGGGCGAATGGAAGAGCGTCCACCAATCGGCTGGCAGCGCATCGCTATATTCGATCTTTTGGTTTTTGCCGTCCGCGCTGAAGCTCGCCGGCTGGCGGTCCGGGGTGAACGAGGCGATGGAAGGCGGCTGGGGAAGTTCGAAATCGGGCCCAACGCAAGACGGCAGCGCAAGGCAGCAGGCAAGGGCGGCTGCCCAGCCTTTTCCGGCCCCAACCCTTCCCAGGGCGGCTACACACAGTCCGCTTCGCGTCATATTTGTTCCGGTCCCATCCAGCTCCCCATGTCGATGGATGGTCAGGCTTACAACAGCCTTACAAGCCGGGATAAGTTGATGACCTAATTCGGGAATAGATTAATTGCCCGTCTGTCCCGGCTGTGCGTTACCGCCATCGAATTGTTTGGCTATTCTGCCGCCCGGCACCGGTGCTGTGTACAAGGCGCAGGTAAACCGCAGCCGGTTTGCGGCGGCTGGTGCAAAAATGCCGCGTCTAGGCCGCGAGGAACGCCGTGCGCGCAGATGCGGCGGTGGCGATCCGCATCCGGGTGCCGTCCGAAAACCGCGCGACGATGCTGCGGCCAGGATAAAGCCAGAGCCCTTCGAGTTCGCGCTTGGCCCAGCCATCGGCTGCGATATGCGTCACCTTCACGAAGTCCGGAATGTGCCGGGAAGCAGGTGAGCTTTCCATCGGGGTGAGCGATCCTGAAGGAACTGCCGGCCAGCGTAACCCGGAGGTTTGCGGGTAGGTTCAAGGGGAATCCCCCAGACGGCTCGAAGGTGTAATCCTGTCCCACCTGGGTCCAAACACTTGCTGTGCCGCCCACGCAAAGCTTGGCAAAGCAGCGCCAGACCGAGCCTCTGGCAGGGCTCGCGGATATACAGGTCCAGCGGAACCGCATCGCGCCGGGTTTTCCGCCGGCAGCTAAGAGCGTAACCCGTCCCCCAGGCAGCGAGGCGGCCAGGAATGCAGCTTCGGTATCGGGTACGGCTGCTGCGCGGTCTATATGAGCGTGAGGTGCGGAGCCGGCAGATTGCAGGCGTAGGCGATGGTTTCGGACGGGCGCGGCTCAAGCAGCCAGTGAGGGAAGACGAGCGGCTGGGCGAGGCGGGTGTTCTCTTCTCCGATCCAGCCCAGCACCTGGTCCAATCCCGGCATGACGATGCGCTGTCCCGCGGCCAAGCTCAGCGGGATTGGCGTCTCTTCCGGCGGTGTGGTGCGCCCGAACATGGTCACTCGATCCAGAACCGTGTTTTTTAATGATATTTTCCTCTTAGGGTGTCATCAAATGGTGAACAGAATCACTTACGCGGGAGCCGATTCGCGCCACAGCCCATGAAAAGATCGGCGAATTCCCCAATTATTTATCATCCGCTAACAATTTCTAACTTTTGGACAAATGCCAGTTGCGATCCTGTCCGGAACGGCATATGTCATCTGTGTGACGCGGGGTGGAGCAGCCCGGTAGCTCGTCAGGCTCATAACCTGAAGGCCGCAGGTTCAAATCCTGCCCCCGCAACCATTTTCGCAGTGACTGCATTCCAGGGTTACTGCTGCGCTTGGCTGCACACAGGGGAATCTGTCGCGCAGCGCTGCGCACCAAAGACACGGCCCCGGCATTGCCCGCTTCCCCAAATCCGAGTTTATTGCGAAGGTTGCGAACGAGTTCGCTGCGATGGTGCGTGATCGCCAGCGCGTCCGAATGATATACTGTCTTTATCTCCAACCAATGAGGCAGCCATGGCCAAAGGCCAAATGAGAAGCAACCGCGAGGCGAAGAAACCTAAGGCAAAGCAGCCGAAACCCGTTGCAACGTCTTCTACGTTTTTGAAAGAAAAGCCCAAATCAGGTTCGGGAGCGAAGAAGTAACCGCGGGTTCTACGGCCTATCCGCTTTCGACGAAATCGAAGGCGGGCTTCAAGTTTTTGTCTCGCCGTGCGTCGTTACCGGAAAGCCGCTTCCCGGTTTTCCGGACGCATTCTAGCTTCGGGGGACAGGTTTTGGCACGGCGCCGAATCGCAGCCGTGCGGGCCGGGCCGATTCCGGCTTTGGCCACAGGTGGGAAGATGGCTGGGCCGGGCGAAAGCGGGACGCTCTGCCCAGCCAGTTTCGTGCGCATTCGCACCGGCGCGCGTGGATTTGCCAGCCGCCCGGTCAGCTTCCCTGCTTTGCCTTCTGCGCCGCCGCACTCACCATGGCGCCAAGCTCCTGTGCTTGAAGCGTATAAGCGGTCATCTGCAATTGCGCGTACCTGCTTTGGATTTGCAGCGCCTCTTGCAGGTCCTTTGCCCTGGCCAGCTCATTTGCCAAGGAGAAAGCGGCATCGAGATTTTGCTGGGTGAACCGCATCGCCCGCTCTTGAGCCTCGGTTATCCCCGCCGCAACCGGGTTCGATGGGACGATCGCCTTCATCATCTCCTGGGCTTTGTTTGCCGCCTCCATGACCTGGTTATAGGCCGCCTGAGCCTGGCCGATATTTTTTACCGCGAGGTCGCGGATCTCTTGAGGGAAGTCCGGTTGTTTATGCTCGGCCATTGGTTTCCTCTTCGATGAACCGCTCAGGAGGAGCGGCTGTCTAATTTGTGTAAGAACCAGCCGCCGGAAGTTTTGGCCCCACGTTGGGGGGCGCAGGCGCCAGCCGATGCTCTTGCCTACCCTAACACAACGCCCGGGGCAAACGTGTTGCGATTATGGCAGCGGTACATAAGCCGGCGCATCATGAACGGCTGGGTAAGTCCGTGGCGCTACCGGAACCCTCACAGAGGGGCGCCTTGCGCCGGGCCTTCTGTCCACATGCAGTGCCGCGGCCCCGTATGGCGGAATCCGGCGGCAGGTGGCATATAGGAGGCATGGCGAAGGCGCGGACGGCAAAATCGGCGGGCGGGAAGGCGCCCAAGCAGGCGGAGCGGAGCGCCGCGGCGGGCGCGGGCTTTGCGGAAGGCCCGCAGGCTGCGTTCGAGGGCGAGGTTTACACCTCCGAGAGCACCAAGCATCTGATCCCGGCGCTGCGCAATCTGAAGCCCTCCGGCGCCATGCCGCAGCCCTCGCACAAGCTCGGCAAGCTGCCGCCCATCGGCGACCACCCGTTGCTGGGCGTCAAGGACATGCCGGTGTTCGTGCCGCACCGCCCGCCGCGCCCGGAAAAGAGCGAGGGCGGCCGGCCGCTCATCATCAAGTCCGATTTCGAACCGCGCGGCGACCAGCCAACCGCGATCCGCGAGTTGGTGGCCGCCGTGAATGCCCATGAGCGCGATCAGGTGCTGCTGGGCGTGACCGGCTCGGGCAAGACCTTCACCATGGCCAAAGTGATCGAGGAGACGCAGCGGCCCGCGCTGATCCTGGCGCCCAACAAGACGCTCGCGGCGCAGCTCTATGGGGAGTTCAAGTCGTTCTTTCCGGACAATGCGGTCGAGTATTTCGTGTCGTACTACGACTACTACCAGCCGGAAGCCTATATCCCGCGCACCGACACCTATATCGAGAAGGACAGCTCGATCAACGAGCAGATCGACCGCATGCGCCACGCCGCTACGCGCGCGCTGCTCGAACGCGACGACGTGATCATCGTAGCCTCGGTCTCCTGCATCTACGGTATTGGCTCGGTCGAGACCTATTCGGCGATGACGTTCTCGGTCCAGGTTGGCGACCGCGTTTCGCAGCGCCGGTTGCTGGCCGACCTCGTGGCGCTGCAATACCGGCGCAACAACATCGCGTTTGCGCGCGGCGATTTCCGCGTGCGCGGCGACACCATCGAGCTGTTCCCCGCCCACCAGGAGGACCGCGCCTGGCGCATCTCCATGTTCGGCGACGAGGTGGAGAGCATCGCCGAATTCGATCCGCTCACGGGTGAGAAGACGCAAGACCTGGCGCTCGTGAAGATCTACGCGAATTCGCACTACGTCACGCCGAAGCCGACGCTGAACCAGGCGATCATGGGCATTCAGCAGGAACTGCAGGAGCAGTTGCAGCGCTTCAACGCCACCGGGCGGCTGCTGGAAGCGCAGCGGCTGGAGCAGCGCACGCAGTTCGACCTTGAGATGATCGAGGCGACGGGCTCCTGCCACGGCATCGAGAACTATTCGCGCTGGCTCACGGGCCGGCTGCCCGGCGAGCCGCCGCCGACGCTGTTCGAATACCTGCCGGACAACGCGCTGGTATTCGTGGACGAAAGCCACGTCACCGTGCCGCAGATCGGCGGCATGTTCTGGGGCGACTTCCGGCGCAAATCGACGCTCGCCGAGTTCGGATTCCGCCTGCCATCCTGCCTCGACAACCGGCCGTTGCGGTTCGAGGAATGGGACGCGATGCGGCCGCAAAGCACCTATGTTTCCGCCACGCCCGGCAAGTGGGAGCTGGAGCAGACCGGCGGCGTGTTCGTGGAGCAGGTCATCCGGCCTACCGGGCTGATCGATCCGCCCGTGGAAATCCGCTCCGTCAAGACACAGGTGGACGACCTCATCGACGAATGCCGCAAGGTCATCCGCCAGGGCTATCGCGTGCTCGTCACGACGCTCACCAAGCGCATGTCCGAGGACCTCACCGAATACGCGCACGAGCAGGGCCTCAAGGTGCGCTACATGCACTCCGACGTGGACACGCTGGAGCGCATCGAGATCATCCGCGACCTGCGGCTGGGCGCCTTCGACGTGCTGATCGGCATCAACCTGCTGCGCGAGGGCCTCGATATTCCCGAGGTGGCGCTGGTCGCGATCCTCGACGCGGACAAGGAGGGCTTCCTGCGCTCCGAAACCTCGCTGATCCAGACCATCGGGCGGGCGGCGCGCAACGTCGACGGCCGCGTGATCCTCTACGCCGACCACATTACCGGCTCGATGGAGCGTGCGCTCGCCGAGACGAACCGCCGCCGCGAAAAGCAGACGGCGTACAACGAGGCGAACGGTATCACGCCGCAATCGATCAAGAAGAATATCGGCGACATTCTCGCCAGCGTCTACGAGCGCGACCATGTGATTGTCGACGCCGGCTTCGCGGAGGGCGGGCAGACGCCGCTGGTGGGGCACAATCTGCAGGCCGTGATCGGCGACCTTGAGAAGCGCATGCGCGAGGCGGCGTCGAACCTCGAATTCGAGGAGGCGGCGCGGCTGCGCGACGAGGTGAAGCGCCTGCGCGAGGTCGAGATGACCATCATGGACGATCCGCTGGCGCGGCAGTCGCAGGTGGAAGATCGCGCCGGGCGGTACGAGGGCGGGGGGCGCACATCCTATGTGCCGCAGCTTGGCGTGGATGCGGCGGAGACGAGCGGCGGCGGAACGGGGGCGAAGCGGCGGAAGGCCAGTGCGCCCGGCAAGGATCGCGCGCGGAATGCGGCGGGTAAAGGCCCGCTGCTGGGCACAGGCGAAGCCTGGGACGAACCGGAAGAATGGGAGATCGCGGCGGGGAATAAAGCAGACAATTTTGACACCTCACAGAAACGCGTTAACGAACCGGAACAGAATAAGAACTCAATCTTGCCCGGAGCTGATGCCGGCGGATCGCGTATCGCGGCGCGCGCGCCCGAGACCACCATGGAGCGCAAGATTGGCGAATTCGGCGTGAGCACGAAGGCGGCGGCCGGCGGCGCGGCCCTTGCCCGGCCGCATAAGCCCACGCTCGACGAGATGGGACCGCATGCCGAGCGGCCGTTGCCGGGGGGCAAGCCGAGGCCGGTGGGGCCGGCGCCGGATTTGCGGACGTTCAAGGCGGGGAAAACTATCGAGGTGGGGGAGGATGGCGAGCCCGAGCGCCGGGGTAAGCGGCGGCGGCCTGTCAAAACCGGCCGCCCCGGCACGTAGCCGGTTCGGGGCTACATGTGAAAGCGGCCACCAAGCTGAGTTCTTATGTTTGCTTGTGATCTCCGAAGTATACGTAGGGCTTAAAGAGACTAGGCAACCTATCGGCAATTTCCACAGTCAGATTGACGTGATACCAGTACTTGTCAGGCTCATATCCGGCCGCGTCCGGTCTTAGTCTCCCATATACAGATATATAGACGTAACTATCGTTTAACTCCTTAAAAATCGCAGCTATATCCTCGCCAAAAAGTGCGCGAGCCTTATGATAACCGATGCCCCGGAAGCTTTCCTGGGTCGCGATTAGGCCATCCATTATTTCATCTCTATTTTCTTCACGCAGTTCCAATGTCCCGTATTTTAATGCGACCGTGCAATAATCTAACGTTTTACAGTATATTTCGAAGCGGCGGTCGAATAGGTCGAGTCTTATCTTCTCTGCTGTGTAATACCAAGCCCAGTAACTAAGGATTGCGGCAATAATGCTGATCCAAAACTGAGGGACCAACTCCCATTTGTGGTCATGTATGAACCAGCCCGTACAGATGGAAGCAAGGGTGAAGACGATTGGAAAAAAAAGGAGGTTTGAAAGGCGATCCTAAAGCGATTGTTCATGCCCGCACCCCAAATCAGTCGAATCAGGTTGCAGCCATACCACGTATCTACAAATCTGCCCGCATCTGCTCGACCGGGGCCAGCCTGCCATGCTATGTTATGCCTATGAACGCACGCGCAACATCCCTGGCTGACGAAGCGGAGCAACTGCCGCCCGCCGGCCGGATCGAAATAGTCGAACGCCTGCTGAACAGCTTGGACAAGCCCAATCCTGAGATCGATAAGGCCTGGGCAGACGAAGCCGAGCGCCGCCTCGATGAGTATTTGGCCGGCGGCATACCTGCGCGCGATGCCGAAGTAGTCCTGGCTAGGTATCCGGAACGGTGAACGTCAATGAGCAGCAATCTTGATCGCCTGAGCCGCGAGGTGCTGGAGCTTTCCGCCGACGAAAAGGTGCAGCTTGTCGAAGCCGTGCTTGCGTCCTTGGCCCGTGATGCGGATAGCAGCGATTTGAGCCAGGAACAGCAGCAACGCATCGGCGAACTGTGGGACGAAGGCATCGCCAGCGGTCCCGGCGAAAGCCTGTCGATGGCGGAGCTTATTGCGCAGGCGAAATCGGGAGTCCCGTCGAATTAGCCATCTCTGCCGGCGAGCGAAGGGGCCTGCAAATGCGAAACATAAGGCGCACGAAGCGGGCCAACCAGGATCTTGCCGCGATCTGGCGCCATATCGCGCAGGACAATCCCGAAGCGGCATCGAAGCAGCTGGATGCTATCGAGCGGAAATGCCTGCTACTCCGGCAATATCCGAAAATCGGCCGAAGCCGGAACGATATTCGAAAAGGGCTGCGGACGTTTCCATGCGATGCCTACATCATTTTCTACCGCGAAATCTCCGGCGGCATCGAGGTCGTGCGCGTGGTGCACGGAGCGCGCGATTTGCGGCGGCTGACTTGAGTGTTGGCGGCCCGATCCGCGTACACATCATTTGCTGCCAGCCTGCGCCTTCCCGATAAGCTTCACCGGTAAAAACATCGGCAGCGGCTCCGGCCGCGCCGCCAGCGCCCCGCGCTCCACCGATAGCGGCATGAACCCGAGCCGCTGGTAAAAGCTCACAGCATCTGGCTTGGCGTCCACCACCACGCCCGCGCAGCCAATGCGATCCCGCAGTTCGAGCGCCAGCTCGAACATCGCCCGCAGCAATAGCTTGCCAATCCCCCGTCCCTGAAAGCGCGCGTCCACCGCCAGCCGGGCGATACGCAAGATGGGGATGGGATAGGCGGGGAGCTTCTTCTTCAAAACCGCATTTATCGCCTCAACCGTCATCTCGCCCGGCGAGACCGTGACAAAGCCGGCGATGCTCCCCCCGCCCACGGCCACATAGGTCGAGCCGATATGATGGCGGAACTGGTTCTGCCCGGCGTAGCGCTGAAAGAAGCGGTCGAGTTCGACGTCGCCGCAAGCGAACTGCGAGCGGTCATCCTCCGGCGCAAGCAAGCGGATGCGAACCTCGCCCGCTTGCGGCTGGTCAGCGCCCGCCACGTTCACCCCGGAAAAGCGCCTTGAGGCCTTCGCTCGGCTCCTCATCGGCATCGAGGCGGTCCGCCACCTCCCGCATGCTTGCCTCGCTGAGCACCAGCCGGGCCGGAATGATGATATCCTCGGGGATTTCCCTGAGCGCCTGGAGGTGATGCAGCAGGGCCTCCTCGATAACATGCGCCTTCTTCACCCCTCGTTGCTTCACGTAGGTTTCAAGCGCGGCCTTCGCATCGTCCGATATGTATGCCGAAATCTGTGTCTCAGCCATGGGACCACCTCTACATTTTTGTAGATATGCCGCACTCCGGCTTCCGTCAAGGGGGCTGGCGCGGGCATGTAGATGCAGGCCCGCCGCCGGCCCAAATGGCGCCACAGAATTGGTGTGCTGTAATCGCCTGCAACCTGAGATTTCGAAGAAAACCCGGCGCGAAGGCCTATGCCCGCCGGCAGAGGAAGCATTATGGACATCAAAGATATTGCCAGCCTGGCAATCAGTGTACTTTCCGGCTGCGCCGCCATAGCTGCGGTCATTATTTCCAGGGTGAGTATCGCCAAGCAGCGCGAAATGCAAAAATGGATTGTGCATCACGATCTGCTCAACCGGGCGGACGGAATGCTGATGGACGATCCAAGCCTGCTGCGTGTGATGGGCATAGAGCCTGGTGAATTGAGTAAAAACGGGCTCACGCCGCAAGAGCTGATCTTCATAAATGCCCATCTGAATGCAAGCCTGGCGATGACAAGAGTTACCGGCGAGAAGAACGTCGTTCTTCTGGAGCAGCGGAAATCCTTTCTCTGCAACGAGAAGGTTCGTGTGGCGTGGAAGAAGTATCTGCGCAATAGAACGTTCAGTGAGTCCCCCTGGAGCAAGGCTGTCGACGCCTATATCGCAGAGATCGAGTTTGCCAGCGAAACGGTCTGCGGGACGCCTGCGCCGCTCCTCCGGCGTGCCTCTGGACGTTAGCCGCGCGCCTGCCTATCGGCAGGTCTGTACGGGATGAATGAGAGCGGCGCGGGTGCGCAAAAGTGGCGCGATTATGGCTGCCGGCATCCGTCGCCACAAGTGCTAAGAATACAAGGTTAACGCGAAAACGCGACGGCTGAAACTCGCGAAAATTCCCGGAATTCTGTCTCAAATTGCCCGGATTCGAGCATTCAAAACTACAGTTAAATATTGTGTCTTTACCATAATATGACGCGCGGGGCTGGATAATGCACTGAAAATAAACAGAATTATTTGTTTGTCTTCTTAACCCCTCAGTAAGGCGAATTTGATATAATTAGTTCCAATTGGGGAAGCGCTCAAAATGAGTGCTTTCGGGGGTTGCGTAAGCCGCGTGCGGGGAAAACACAATGGCGTATGTGATGGTGGATGTAGAGGCGGACGGCCCATACCCGGGCGGCTACAGCATGATCTCTTTCGGCGCGGTACTGGTGCGGGAGCCGCTCGACCGCACCTTCTACGGCCGCCTCAAGCCAATCTCGGAGCAATGGGTGCCGGAGGCGCTGGCCGTCAGCGGCTTCACGCGCGAGGAAACGCAGGGCTTCGACGATCCGAAGGCGGTGATGGATGCCTTCGCCCGATGGCTCGGCGAACATGCCAAGGGGCAGTGCACGTTCGTCAGCGATAACAATGGCTTCGACTGGCAGTTCGTCAACTGGTACTTCTGGCATTTCACGGGCGGCAACCCGTTTGGCCATTCGAGCGTCAACCTCGGCTCGCTCTACAAGGGGCTCGTCAAGGATACATCGAAGAACTTCAAGCACTTGCGCAAGACCCGGCATACGCATCATCCCGTCGACGACGCGACGGGCAACGCCGAGGCGCTGCTTGAAATGCAACGCCTCGGACTGAAAATTGGGCTTTGACCGTGGATGGCGCGTGGCGATGCCGCCGCATTGCACATCCGGCGCGGCCTTCCTATCATCGATAACGATACGTGCGGAATCTCGTAGGGCGATAGTGGCATTGAAAAGATTCATGGGCTGGCGGAGGTTCTGGCCTTACTCCTTGCGGAGAAAGCGGCTACATATGGCGGCAGGCCAGCCGGCCACGCTGGAAGAGTTCGAGGCGGCTGCCCAGGCGATCTGGGACGGCCTGCCGGCGCGTTTCCGTGACGCACTGGGCAATGTGGCGGTTTGCGTGGCCAATTTCGCCGATGCGGAGACGCTCGCGGCCATGCGCATCGAAGACCGCTATGATCTGCTGGGGCTTTATGAAGGTGCCGGGCTGCCCTCCAAAAGCGTCTGGGATCCAGTGCGCATGCCCGACCGGATCTTCCTCTACCGCATCCCCATCATGGACTACGCCCGCCGCAGAGGGCAGCGGCTGGACCGGGTTATCCGCCATGTGCTGATTCACGAAATCGGCCATCATTTCGGCCTTTCCGACGCCGATATGGCCCGCATCGAGGCCGGCGCATAAGCCTTATCGCCGCAAACCGGACGCCCAGCGCGCGCAGATCCTCATCCGCTACGGGCGGACATGTCTTGGGCGGGATGTCCTCATTATAGGCGACGAATCCGAAGCTCGCGGGGATTTGTATGCAATATCTTGCCGGCGCTGGGCATCGTGCTACCATGGCTGGGCATAAATGGGAGGAAAGGCAAACGCCATGATCCGAATTGGTGAAAGCGATTTCCTGTGGGCCTTCGACGCCGTGAGCGAATTGGCCCAGAAAGACCCGGTGACCATCACCAAGCAAGGCCGCGACCGGCTGGTGGTCATGTCCGCCGAGGAGTATTTGCGCCTGCAGGGCCAGGAGGGTAGCGGCCTCGCCGCGGCCGGGGCCGCTGCTGCCGGGCGCCGGGAGGTAGAGGCGGGCGCGGCGCGATAGGAAGGCGCCCTTCGCGGTAATCCAGTCTCGTATGCCGGAAAAGCCCTGGCATGCGGAGAAGTCTTATTGTTCCGCAAATGCACCGTTCCCGCCTTAGCGAACGGCTTGATCCGGCTAGGCTGCCGTTTCGTTTAAACGCGAAATCGTGAAGCCCGCCGGGGCTGTATTTTTGCATTTCAAATGCGCGGTTATATATACTTGCGAGTGTCATATTAACTGCAAGGTAGCACCTCGGCCGCGCAAGCTAGCGCGGCGTTCCCAAATAACCGGCGAAAAAAAATCGAACATTTGTACGCATTAAAACTCTGGGAAGGAGTGTCTGTTATCGTGCGATCCGGAATTGAAGAAGGCGGCGCACGTGCAAAGCTGCATTGCAGGCGAGAATAACAGGTTAGCGCATAGTAAACGGTGCGAGCGGCCGGATAGCGGTATGCTGGGCGCCCAGGCCGGAACAATGCAACCGCATTTTGGGTTTGGGAGAGCGATGGCGGGCCGGAACGCATGGCAACGCCGCCCGGCTGTCCAGGTACAAACCAGCGCCCCGGGAATGAATTGCTGCCAAAGCCCCTTGCGCGATGTTCAGAATAGAATAATATTCCATTCCAAGGGGCTCGCCCGCCGGGCCGGAGTAGCGCAATCAGCCGGAGCGATGCACAAATGAAAAACCGCGAGGACTTTGCCGGTTTCATCGAGAACGCCCGCGCCGTCCTGTTTCCGGGCGGCATGGGCACCGAACTGCAGCGCCGCGGCTACAAGAGCGTGCTGCCGCTCTGGTCGGCGGCTGCCAACTTCGATGCGCCGGAACTCGTAGAAAAAATCCACGCCGACTACCTCTATGCGGGCGCAGACGTAGCCGTGACGAATACCTTCCGGACTACGCCGCGTACGTTCGCCAAGGCCGGTCGCGAAGGAGAGGCGGAACGCGCGCTCAAGCTGGCCGTGGCCATCAGCCAAAACGCGGCGCGGAAGTCCGGCCGGGGCGTATACGTGGGCGGCTCGTTCGCACCGCTTGAGGATTGCTACAGGCCCGACCTCGTGCCGGCCGAAGACGAACTGCGCAGGGAACACCGCCAGTTGGCGGCGTGGCTTGCGGAAGCGGGCGTAGATTTTCTGCTGCCCGAGACCATCAACGCAGGCCTGGAGGGGCAGATCATGGCGGAGGCCGCCTCGGCAACCGGCCTGCCGTATATTGTGAGTTTCGTTGTGGATGCGGAGGGCAGCCTCCTGGACGGAACGCCGCTAGCCGAAGCCGTCCGGCTAACCGATTTTCCTGGCCGCGTAGGCGTATCCCTCAATTGCCGGCCCATCGACACGCTGGAACCGGCCTTTCATCGGCTGACGGAAATCTATGACGGTCCAACCGGGCTTTACCCGAACGGGGCAGGGCATCCGCATGGCGATCTGGGCTGGTGCTTCGAAGAAAGCAGCCACGGGATCGATTGGTTCGTTGCGAGCGCGCTGAGATGGAATGCAGCGGGCGCCAAAGTCATCGGCGGCTGCTGCGGAACCACGCCAGCCTACATCCGCGCGCTAAGCCGTGAGCTCCGCGCCACGCCAAGACGGCAGCCGCGCGCGGCGTCTTCGCGGCAGCTAACTTCCTCCTTGCTGCAAGACCTGGCGTAGGCCGGGGCGCTAACACAAGCCTGCTGCGAGCCTGGCAAATTTCTGCAACATAGAAGTGGTAGAAGTTTTGCTGCGGATCGCCGCAGTTCCATTCGAAAGCTGTCGATTAACGCTATATAATGGAGCCAAGGGTCCCCCCGGCCGCGCTCAAGCAATGCGCGCCGGAAGAGAGGAGTTGGCATGTTGAATTGGTTTTCCCGCTTCTGGCGCACGAGCGTCATCGGCACTTTCCTTGCGGGCCTTTTGTTTTTGCTACCGATTGTGCTGACGGTCTTCATCGTTGCGTGGATCGTCAATTTTGTGCGCGGGGCAATCGGTCCCGGCACGATCCTGGGCGATCTGCTCACGCGGGGCGGAAGCTTTCTCTTGGGCCTGTCCAATCAGGATAGGCTGGCCTTCTGGCTGGGCGCGGCCATCGCGCTGGCTGGCATCTGGTTTTTGGGAATAATCGTAAAGACCGGCGCCAAGCACATCATCCAGGAATATGTGGACCGCATGGTTAAGCGGCTGCCCTTCATACGGTCGATCTACAATCCGGTCTCGCGAGTGGTGCGGATGGCGACCGAGCGCACCAATGGCGGGCAGGGCGATCTCTCCGGCATGAGCGTGGTCTCCTGCAGGTTTGGAAGCGGAGAGGGCGGTGTGGATATCCTATGCCTTCTAGCGACCCCGCACGTCTACAACATAGCGGGCGAGCGGCGCCGGCTCGTTTACGTGCCGGCCGCGCCGATCCCGATGTCGGGCGGGCTTATGCTCGTCGCAGAAGCGGCCGTGACGGCGTTGCCCGAGATGAAGGTCGACGATCTTTTGAAAATATACGTTTCGCTCGGTGCGCTGATGCCCGAGGCCATGCCGGGCGCCATTGCGAGCATGCAGGTTCCGCAAGCCGCGGACCGGAAAGAAAGGGTACCTGCGCCTGCCGCTCCGCCGCTTGAAAGCGTGCCCGGAGTCTAGGCCCGCCGGCTCTCCGTGCAAATTTGCGGCAGCCTTAAAAAGCAACGTAGACAGGCGGCTTGAAGCACATTATAGCTACGGTCTCACGAAAGCGGGCGCATAGCTCAGTTGGTAGAGCAGCTGACTCTTAATCAGCGGGTCCAAGGTTCGAATCCTTGTGCGCCCACCACTTTCGTTTCAATGACTTAGCTTGTCATAATCGGTGAATAGACGGCGAACGACGCTGGACTGTTTTACAAGCTCCGGGCCAATGTTTTACATGCCTCGCATCCATCCACACATTTTCAACAGGCCGTTGAAGGCGACATTGCAGACTGTAACGAACACCCATAAAAATCTCGTAGTGTGGTTAAATTAAACCGCGACCGAGAAGGGCTATGCTCGTCGCACCTAAGGCCGGTATGCCATGAGCGTTGATGTTGCGAACCTTGTCGTGGGCGTCGCAGGGCTGATAGTAGGCATATTAGGTATATACTTTACTATCCTATCCTCCCCAGCCGCGCTTAAGGCGTTTGGATCGGTGCTTTCTCACACCGACCTGCCAGCCGAGTTCAGGGGGCTTTCAGGTGGCATTACGCTTTTCACCCTCATATTTGTAATGCTTCTAAGCTACCTTTTTCTATGTTTTGGTCTTGTTGCCGTTCTATCTCTAAAGCTCAGTTCGAACCCTGCGTAGGTTTCAGCAAAGCGCTGCGGCGAAAGCCCCGTTTTGTTCTATTTTCACGTTTTGTACGCATTTGTCTAGCCTTGTCGGAATTGATTTCCACAGGTCCACCGGTCTTTGAGAAAGAATTCCCGGTTTTCGCTTGTAAGGGGGGCAAGGGAGCACAAAGCCGCTAACGCCGCTCCTTCAGCGGGTGTATAGACGCAAGCTGCTCGAACAACTGGGCATGTTGCGAGCGCAGCCAAGCTTGTTTCACGGCGTCGCCGCCGCCGCCCGCTCCAGCGCCGCCGCCACCCACCTATTCAAGCTCATCCCCGCCCGCTTAGCCGCCACCGCCACAGCCTTATGCAACGGCGGATCGACCCGCACGACAAACTGCCCGGAATAAGGCTTCTCCGGCTCCTCTCCGCGCTCCTTGCAAAACGCCAGATAGTCCTCGACCGAATCCGCCAAAGCCTGCTTCAGCTCCGCGACCGAATTGCCCTGAAACGTAATCACGTCGCGCAGGTTCATGACCTCGCCGTGGAAAATTTCGGCGTCCTGGTCGTACTGAACCAGCGCCTCATAGCCCTTATAGGTCATCACGTTCATGGCTTAACCTCCGCTTCCGCGAGAAAGCGCCGCACCGATTTCACCGCGCCCTTGTCCGTCTCCTTCTGCGGATGCGGGCGATGGAACGTGGCCCGGACGCCGTTCAGCGCGACGCGGACCCGCGAGCCTTGGCCTTCGGAGACTTCCGCGCCGCATGCTGTCAGCAGCGCCTCGATGTCCCGCCAAGGAATTCCCGCCGGTACAGGGTCAGTGAAAATGGCTTCAAGCGTTTTGCGATGCTTCGCGTGCATATAGTATCACATTGTAGTATCAATGCAACTTAAAAAGGCCTAAGGCCGGTAGGCTACACTTCACTCGGCAGCACCTCAATGCCAGATCAGCCATCCGCCCGCGCACACGCAAAGCGGCAATGCCGCAACGATGTACGCGGGCAAATATCGCCGCCCGCGCGCGTAATATTGCGCAAGCGCCACGCTACCCCACCAGAGCCAGCATGCGGCCGCGAAAGCCGCGACCGCACCCCCGCCAATCCCGATGGGGAGCCAATAGGAAGTGATCTGAGCCTCATCCGGATCCCCGTGGGACATCCACAGGAAAAGGGCAGCGGCGGCGAAGGCTGCCCCCGTAAAGCAGGCACCCGAGAGAAGGTTCAGGGCCGCGACCTTGCCATTGTCCGTGCGGGTATCCGGTTCATCGAAGCGAAGCGTCCTGACGGTTCCCCGGAAAAAGTAGAAACTAACCGCCACAATGGCGATAGCGCCGGCAAGCTTCACAACAAGGCCATACCAGGGAACCGTGCCGTGGAAATTCGCAGGCAGCCGCGTGAAGAGAACCGCCCCTATGGCTATGGCAAGCAGCTGGAGCGCGCCCAGAAGCCTGATTAGCAGATGCGCGGCCGCCGCCATCGCCCTTACTCCCGCTCCTTCCGCCGGTGCATGAACGCGAGCCGCTCGAACAGCTGCACATCCTGCTCGTTCTTGACCAGCGCGCCGGCCAGCGGCGGGATGAGCTTCCCCGGGTCGCGCTCCTTCAGCACCTCCGGGTCGATATCCTCCGACACCAAGAGCTTGATCCAATCGAGCAATTCCGAGGTCGAAGGCTTCTTCTTCATCCCCGGCACATCGCGGATATCGTAGAACACATTCAGCGCCTCGCGGAGCAGCCGCGGCTTGAGCCCTGGATAATGCACATCCACGATGGTCTGCATGGTCGCCGGGTCCGGAAACCGGATGTAATGGAAGAAACACCGCCGCAGGAACGCGTCGGGCAGTTCCTTCTCGTTGTTGGACGTGATGAACACGATGGGGCGTTTAACCGCCTTCACCACCTCGCCGGTCTCGTAGACGAAGAACTCCATGCGGTCGAGTTCCTGGAGGAGGTCGTTCGGGAACTCGATATCGGCCTTGTCGATCTCGTCGATGAGGAGCACGGGGCGCGCGGCCGAAACAAACGCCTCCCAGAGCTTGCCCTTGCGGATGTAGTTCCGGATGTCCTTCACGCGCTCGTCGCCCAGCTGGCTGTCGCGCAGGCGGCTCACCGCGTCGTAGTCGTAAAGCCCCTGCTGCGCCTTGGTGGTGGACTTGACGTGCCATTCGATCAGCGGCGCGCCCAGGGCCGTGGCCACCTCGCGCGCAAGCACCGTCTTGCCGGTGCCGGGCTCGCCTTTGACCAAGAGCGGGCGTTCGAGCACGATGGCCGCGTTCACCGCAACGCGCAGATCGTCCGTGGCAATGTAGCTCTTGGTTCCTTCGAAACGCATCCGCCGATCCTTCCCGCAAGCGCGCGCCCCAGGCCAGGCCGCGTTCTCAGTTTACGGATGCAAAGGGGTGTGTAAAGCGCTGGGGGCGTATACTTTTGCACACCGCCGCCATCGGGTGAGGTCACGCCCCTCATCCTGTCCTTCTCCTCCCCATGGGAGAAGGAACCCTCGAACTACCCGCAGCGAGAATTCCGGCGTTCCCTCTCCCATAGGGAGCATAGGGAGAGGGACAGGATGAGGGGCGTGACCTCAGTTCATGACGAAACCTGCCATTATGTTCGCGCGCATGGGAGTGGCCCCGTTCGTTGAGCGCAATAGCGCGCGCTACCGCCCTCCGGGCTACTTGAGCGCAATTGTACCGGTGCTTCCAGGCAAATCTTAATCCCGCCGGCCTATAAGATCTTGAGCGTATTGTGTTCAAGCTCATAGCGGGTTCGCCGGGCATGCTTTCATGGATCGATAGCCTCTTGCGTGCGCCCGGCTCCTTGCCAGCGCTGCCGGGCTTCGGGTTCCTTGAGCGCAAACGCGGCCGGCGAGGCTCCGTCGCGGTCCAGATGGGCCTGCTTATGATCGTTCTGATCGGGATGGCGGGGCTCGGCACCGAAATTCCCTACCTCATGTACAAGCACCGCCAGATGCAGACCGTGGCGGATTCCGCGGCGCTAGGCGCGGCGGTGGCGCTGTCGCAGGGCTATCCGTCGCCGATCTCCACCGAGGCTTACGGCATCGCCGCGGCGCTGGGCTTCACCAACGGCACGGGCAATGTGACCGTTACGGTCAACAACCCACCCCATAGCGGCAACTACGCGAACAACGCCAACGCCGTCGAAGTCATCGTAACCCTGCCGCAAACGCTTCAACTGGCGGGTCTGTTCGGCGTCTCCACGTACACCCTGAGCACCCGCGCGGTGGCGGTCGCAGGCTCGGCGGGCGGCGGCTATTGCATGCTTTCCACCGATCCAATCGGGCAGGGGTGGTCGGTGTCGGGGGTTGGCTTGTGGGGCGGCGTTGTGCTCACGATGACCGGGTGCGGAATGGCCGTCAACGCATCGGGATTCGCAAGCCCTGATACTGCAATCGGGGGGCACCCTGAACGCGCCGTTGGTGTCGATCGTGGGACAGATGAACAACGTCTGGTCGACGGTGAACGTTACGAGCCTTAAGCAAAATCAGCAGCCCGTATCGGACCCCTACGCAAACGTTCCTATGCCGTCCAGCGCCGGCTGCGATTACCCCACAACCACCTACATAGGGACCTCACAGACGATAAACGCGGGGCGTTATTGCAATGGCCTGCAGATCGGAGCCTGGGGCATCGGCGTCACTATGAACCCCGGGATTTACTACATCAAATCCGGGCAGTTCTCCATAGCGAATGGATCGACCGTGACGGGTAGCGGCGTTACCATCGTCCTGACAACCATGGATGGCACCAGTAACTATGCCACTTTTTCGATCACGAACGGCGCGACCCTTACACTAAGCGCCCCCACCACGGGCCAGACCGCTGGGATATTATTCTTCGGCGACCGCAACGCGCCCTCGTCCAACACAAACGTGCTGAGCGGCTTCACTACCGCTAACCTTCAAGGCGCGTTCTACATACCGACACAAACCATGCAGTACGGTAGTAGCGCCGGCACCATTACGGGCTGCCAGCAACTGATCGCCTGGCATGTCGACGATAACATTAACAACCTGCCATTCGACGGCACCTGCACCGGCACCGGCATGAAGACCATCGGCGCGAGCGCCACTCTTTTGGTCGAATAGCGCGGGAGGCGCGGCAAAAATGCAGCCAGGCAAGACCGGAGAGCGTAAAGGCAGGCGGCACGCGCAGCGGGGCACGGCGGCGTTGGAGTTTGCGCTGGCAGTTCCGCTGCTAGCCCTGCTCCTCACTGCAGTCATCGAGATCGGGTTTGCCATGTACCAGGCGATGCAGGTGAACTTCGCAGCGGAGGCGGGACTTGCTTACGCGGCCAAGAACGGCTGGGATTATGCGGGGATTACGAGCGCTGCCACCGGCTCGTCAGGCCTCTCCGGCATGAACTCCACAGCCTCGCAGTTCTGCGCCTGCCCGAGCGCCACGGGGCTTCCCACAGCCAACTGCAGCGCTACCTGCTCCAGCGGATCGCAAGCCGGCCAGTATATCCAAGTGAGCGCCATTCTCACGCGCCAATCGCTCATCGGCGCAACGGGCTTCGGGCTGCCGGACAAACTCGTGGGACAGGCAATTTTGAGACAGAACTAGCGCCATGGAGAAACGATCTCATAGCCGCCGCAAGGCGCCCAGCAGGCGGGGAGCCACGGCGCTCGAATACGGATTGCTTGCGCCGGTTCTGTTTGCTTTACTGCTTGGCATCATGGACATGGGCCGTCTGATGTGGATGTACACGGGACTGAACCGTGGAGTGACCGAGGCGGCGCGCTGCGGTGCGGTGGATTCCACCAATTGCGGAACAACCGCCCAAATCCAGAATGTAGCCGCCGCCGGAGTTTGGGGGGCGACGGTTCCCTCCTCCACCTTCAGCGTCTCGACATCCGCCACTTGCGGCGTCCAAGTTACGGCGAGCTACACCTTCCAGTTCACCATACCCGGTTTCAGCAGCATCACCCTGGCGCCGTCCGCGTGCTTCACGAAACTCTACTGACGATGGCTGCGGGGACGGCTGAGCGGCCGCGCTACGAAAGGAACGGAATGTTCACCGCCAGCGTGAAGCCGTTGTACAGCAGCAAGGCGCCCAGCAGAGCCAGGAACCCGCTCGCGGCGAGCAACGGCTTGTTCCGGAGCACAATCGAGGCCGAAGCCAGCACGATGGCGATTTGCAGGAACGCCTGGGAGTAGTCGAAATACGGGTCCTGCTTCAGCGCGGTGTCCCGCTGGCTTTCGAAATCCTTGGCCTTGGCAAGGAGTTCTTTCTTGCCCTCGCCCCTTGCGGGCTCGGTTTCCAGGCGGTCTATCTCGGCCTTGTAGGCGGCAAGCTGCGTCTCGATTTCCTTGCGTGCGGCCTCGGGGAGTGCCAGGCTCGCCGAGCCGGAGGTGGAGTGCGTCGGACGCCAGCCTGTAGCTCGTCTGCCGCTGGTTCTTGGCTTGATAGAATGCCCAGGTGTCGGACGCCTGGATATTATTTTGCATCGAATCCTTGGTGGAGTTGCCGCCGCCGATCCCGCAAACCGACAGAAGCACCGCAAGCAGCGCGATGTATACGGCGATCCACTTATCGGCCCCATGCTCGTGGGTATCTTGCAAGCTCTCTGCAATGTCGGACATACCGGGCTCCAGGCGAACGTTTGAACCTGCTGCGCGAAAGGCGCCGCTATCGGCAGCTTTAGACAAATCCGTTTAGCGCGCGAAAGCGGTCCGTGCAAGGAGGCTCTCGCCCAGCCGCGTCCGGGCAGCATCAGAGGCTGCGGCTCATAATATCCACAACTTAGACTTGTGGACGGGCGGCTTACCCCCTACGAGAACTCAGTAGCGGCTTGCTAAGTGGGATCTGGCGATCAACTCGCGCTCAAGAAGCCCAGAGGGCGGTAGCACAAAACTCGCGCTCAAGTAGCCCGGAGGGCGGTAGCGCAAAACTCGTGCTCAAGTAGCCCGGAGGGCGGTAGCACAAACTAAGCCGGCTGTGATGCGTTTCTGACTGCTTAGCTCAACGTTAAGACTGGAAGGACGCTAGTGGTGCAAATGTTGTATATGGCCGGACGGCCAAGGGCCGGGGCTTGGCTGGGGCTCGCACTGATTGCTGGCATCGCCGCCGGTGTGTCCGCCCCAGGGAACGCACAGAACAAGGCCACGGAAGAGCCCGCCATCGAGGAAATGGGCGCGGCCGTGCGCCATGTGAAGGTGACGCGCGGTAAATCGCGCACGTTCGAGGTGCCGGCCCCGTTTGCCCAAGCGGTCGTGGGTTCTCCCGATATCGCCGACGTGCTGCCGATGTCGGACCACATCATCTATGTGCAGGGCAAGAAGGTCGGCACCACCAACGTCTCGGTTTTCGATAAGAACAAGCACGTCCTCGCCATTCTCGACATCGAGGTGACGGTCGATGCGCGGGCGGTGTCCGAGCGAATCCGGGCAAACATCGACAGCAAGGGCATCACCGTTTCAAGCAGCCAGGACCAGCTGATTCTGGGCGGGCACGCCAAGAACGCGGTAGACGCAGAGCAGGCCGCCGCAATCGCCAAGGCCGCTGCACCCGAGCTTCAACTCGTGAACCTGATCAAGGTCGCAGGCCCGCAGCAGGTGTTGCTCAAGGTGCGCTTCATCGAAGCGAGCCGCAGTGCAGAACGCGACTTGGGCATAAATTGGTTTGCGAAGGGCAAGGGCAGCACAGGTCTGGGCTCGCTCACCACGCCCAATCCGGCCTACGAAGCTTCCGCAAACAATGCAACCAACCAGCTCCTCCCGCAGTTTAATGCTGCGGGGACTCTAGCGGGGAGTACGGTATCGCCCTTCGCCGTCGGTCTTGCCAATTTTGCCAGCAAGAACATGAGCATAGATCTGCTGGTTACCGCGCTGGAATCGAAGGGGCTTGCACGGCGGCTGGCCGAGCCCGAGCTGGTGGCGCTGTCTGGCGATACGGCGAGCTTTCTGGCGGGCGGCGAAGTGCCGGTGCCGACCGTGCAGAACTCGGCGGGTTCCGCACCCGTCATCACAACGGATTACAAGCCGTTCGGTGTACAGCTTACCTTCATGCCGACGGTGCTCGCAAATGGCGTTATCAATCTCCGGCTGACGCCCTCCGTGAGCGAGCTGGACTACAGCCACGAGGTTCAAATCTCGGGCTTCTCCATTCCTGCGCTGACCAAGCGCGAAGCGCGCACAACCATCGAACTGCGCGATGGGCAAAGCTTCGCCATTGCCGGGCTCTTGCAGAGCGAAGGCTTGCGCAATATCGACCAGGTGCCGTGGCTAGGCTCTGTGCCTGTGCTTGGCACGCTGTTCCGCAGCAGCGGCTATCAGCAGAACGAGACGGATCTTGTCGTGATCGTGACGCCGCAGCTCGCCGCTCCCGCAGCACCTGGGCAAAAGCTGGCAACGCCTTTGGACAGCCGGATCCCTAGCAACGACGTGGACTTGTTCCTGGGCGGCTCGCCTGAGGTATCCAAGCAATTCACCACCTATGTTTCGTCGGGCGGCGACGTTTCCGGGCCATTCGGCCATTCCATTCCCGCTCCTGGCAAACAGTAGCGGGCGCGCCGGAGGAGATTTGAGATGAAGAAGACACAGACCCTCGTTTTGGCGGCGCTGCTGGCGGCTCCAGCGGGTGCAATGGCTCAGGAGACTGTCTGGGACGGCCCCCTCAGCCAGTACCTGCAAAGATCGGACACTGTGACCCCCAGTGCGGGCGATGCCAAGCGGCACAACGCAGCCGTTCACGTCATCGATCCTTCGCCGGCCGGGGCGAACAACCGGGCTATTCCTGGCAGCGGCGAACGCTTGTCGCGTGCCATCAGGCGCTACCAGGACGTGACGAAGCTTCCGGAGGCGGCCCGTCCGGTCTCCGCCGAGTTCGACTACCGGGTCTAGTAGCAGCGGATCGTCTTCCAGCGGGAAATGAGTTCCATGACAACGATCGGCAATCCAATGATGTCTGAGGCATTCAAGGGCCGGACGGACAAAGGGGAAGGCGCCGCCACCGTCCGCCAGGGCTGGGTGCGCCTGCTCCGGCTAATCGCGGCGGCACTGCTGCCGGCGCTGCTAGCTGCTTGCTCGGGCTTCATAGATGGCCCGCCCGCCGGTCCGGCTGTAACGGTCGACGACGTGGCGAATTACGTGCCCTCGGATGAGCCGTACCGCGCGGGCAGCGAGCACTTCGCCCGCGGCGAATACGGCATTGCGGAACAGTATTTCCGCGACGCCACGGAAAAAGCACCGAAAGACGCCGCCTCCTGGATCGGGCTTGCCGCGTGTTACGACCGGCTGGCACGGTTCGATCTCGCGGACCGCTCCTACAAAACCGCGATCAAGCTCTCCGGCGGCGAGACCGCGCTAATCCTGAATAATCAGGGCTATTCCTATATGCTGCGCGGCAATTTGACAGCTGCCCGCGCAAAATTCGCGAGGGCAAGCTCGCTTGAGCCTGACAATCAGCTGGTGCAGAACAACATGCAACTGCTGGATGGCGGGGTGCAACAGATTGGGATGGGCACGCCCTAGTACGCTTCCGCGGGAAATCCTGCCCCATATGCGGCTGGCGCAGACAGTATTTCCCGCGGGCTGTACTAGCGTTTCGGCAAGACAGCCGGGCAGTTGGCCGATGCGCTATGCCGTGGCGCATTCCCCCGCGGCGCGGCGGGGCTCGCTACTTGAACATATCCATGAGCCGGATCGCCGCCGGACCGCCCACGATCAGGAACATCGTGGGCATGATGAAGAGCATCACCGGCACCGTAAGCATCGCCGGCAGCCGGTTCGCCCGCTCCTCCATTTCGATCATCTGATGATTGCGCATCTCCGTGGCGGCGTTGCGCAAGGATTGCGCAAGCGGCGTACCGAAACGCAGGCTCTGGATCAAGGTACTGATGACCGACTTCACCGATGGCAGGTTCACCCGCAGGGCGAGGTTTGCAAGTGCCTGCTCGCGGCTTGGCGAGATGCTGATTTCGGCCCATGTCAGCGAGAACTCGTCGGCAAGCGCCGGGCTCGACAGCCTGATCTCCACGGCAACGCGCTGGAAGCCCGCTTCGAGCGAAAGGCCGACACTGACGCAGATGGCCAGCAGCTCAAGCGCATTCGGGAGCGCCGTGGCCACCGATTTCCTGTGCTGCTTAAGCTTGAAATTGACCATTATGATGGGCAAGAGCCACCCGGCAATGGCTGAGCCTGCGCCGAACACAATCGGCATCATCGGCTTGGCCGAGGGCGCCGCGAGATAGGCGAGTGTGCCGCCGCCAAGTGCCAGAATGAGCCGCATCGCGAAAAAGATGGCGAGCGCTACGTGCGGAGGCGCGTTGACTTTCGAGAAACTGCGAACGATCTGCCAGCGCTCTTCGTGGGACAGGCCCTCCGCATACCAGACCTGAGAATCTTCCTTCCAATCCGGCGTGTATTTCACACCGCCGCGGTTGAGGCCGGAGCCTTCCTGCATGAGATGCAGGCGCCGCGTTGGCAGCGCCTTGCCCTGCGAGGCGCCCCAGAGCAAAGCAGCACCGCCTCCCGCGAGCAGGAGGATCATGGGCAGTACCACTTTGCCGTTTGCGGCGAACCAAAGAGCCGGGCTCATACGCTTTGCCTCCTTACTCTTCGCTGACGCTGCGGATCATCTGCCGCATGGTAAGGAACGAAAGCAGAAGACCGCCCGATGCGATTGAAAGGATGAGATGCCCGCGCGGATCCTGGAAAAGCGGCGCAAGGTAGCCCGGGTCCATGACGAGCAGTGCGCCCGTGACGAAAATGGGGAGCGAGCCCAGCACGTAAGCCGAAAAACGTATTTCCGCGCTGACCGCCCGTGCCTTGAGCCGCGCCGACTGGCGTTTGCGCATGATCTGCGAAAGCTCTTCGAGCGTCGATACCAGGTTGCCGCCGGTCGAATACTGCATGATCGCCGCCACCGCAAAAAAGCGGAAATCCGGCAGGGCGACCGTTTTGCTCGCCATATCGAGCGCTTCGCCCACCGGAATGCCGATGCGGATCTGATCGGCGATTGTCGTGAACACCTCGTTGACCGGGGGCGGGGCCTCTTCGCCCACCACCTGCATCGCGTAGGTGATCGGCGTTCCGGCACGAAGGAGACGGGCCACCATGTCGACTGCGTCGGGGAAATGGTCTCCGAACTTGCGCATGGCACGCTGCTGCTGCCTCTTAAGAATAGAGCGTGGACCGAAAATCGCGGCAGCCGCCGATAGCGCGGTAGTGAGCCACAGGGAGAAGCCGAAGCCCCGGGTGCACACGAACCAGACAGCCGCTGCGGAAATAAAAGCGGCGATCACCAGGACCGGAGCGCCGGCGGTCATGCCCCAGGAATAACCGGCGCCGAACGTGAAGAACCTTTGCACGATGCCGCGGCAGCTTCCGCCTTCCTGAGAGGAAGACGCCGCCTGCTCTCCGCCGGCGGCTGGTTTCTGGCCATCCTTGGCAAGGAGGCCGAAGCGCCGCTCCATCTCGGAGTTCCGCGTGCGGAAGGCATGAATGATCCAGGCGATAGCGCCGCCTGTAACGAGAATAAGGAATGTAACTGCCAGCAGCGTATAGATCATCATTGGGCCGGACCTCCCTGCTGCTGGGGCGTTTGCTGGTGGCTGCCGCGGTCTTTTACGATGCCCAGCGCTTCGAGGAACGCATTGCCCAGGCCGAAATATTCGAGGCGCGGCAGGAAACCGGGCCGGATGGGGGTCACTCCATAGTGGCCCCTGAGCGTGCCATCCTCGTTTTCGCCCTCGTACTCGAATTTGAACAGCGAGTTGAGCGTGAAGGTGTCCTCGACGAACCCTACCACTTCCACAAGCTCGGTCACACGCCGCACACCGTCGCGCATGCGCTCGGTATGCACCACAAGGTCGACGGCGCTGGCGATTTGGTTGCGGATGGTTTTCGCGGGCATGTTGCCATTGCCCATCAGGACCATGTTTTCGATGCGTGCGAGCGCGTCGCGGGCGGAGTTGGCGTGCACGGTGGACATCGAGCCGTCATGGCCGGTGTTCATCGCTTGCAGCATGTCGAAGGCTTCTTCGCCGCGCACTTCGCCGATCACGATGCGGTCGGGGCGCATCCGCAGCGCATTGCGCACGAGCGCGCGCTGATCGACCTGCCCGCGCCCCTCGATGTTGGGCGGCCGGGTTTCGAGCGAGATTACATGGTCCTGCTGCAGCTTGAGTTCGGCTGCGTCTTCGATGGTGACGATACGCTCGGTGTGGTCGATCATGCGCGAGAGCGCGTTGAGGAGCGTCGTCTTGCCGGAGCCGGTGCCGCCCGCCACGATGATGTTCAGCCGGCAGCGCGCGGCGATCTCAAGGGCTGCGGCAAGCTGTGGAGAAAGGCTTCCCACCTTAACGAAGGCTTGGAAATCGAGGACCGTGCGCGAGAACTTGCGGATGGACAGGCACGGCCCTTTGAGGGCTAGCGGCGGGATGACCACGTTCACGCGGCTTCCATCGGGGAGCCTCGCGTCGAGCATCGGCGTCGACTCGTCGATGGCGCGGCCGACCGAGGAGGCGATACGCTGCGCGACGTGCAGGACATGGTCGTTGTGCCGGAATTTGAACGGCGTCAATTCGAGCTTGCCGCGCCGCTCGACATAGATCATGTCCGGGCCGTTAACGAGGATATCGGAAACGGTGTCGTCGTGGATCAGGGGCTCGATCGGCCCAAGGCCCACCATCTCGTCGACGACGTTCTTCGCGAACGCGTCCTGCTCGGCCTTGTTGAGCAGCAGCAGGCGCTCGTTGGCGATCTCGCCGACCAGCGCGTTGACGAACATCATCAGCTCCGGCTTGCTCATCCGCACCGCGACAATCGGATCGATGCGCAGCAGCACCTGATCGCGGATTGCAGCGGCAGCTTGCGAGGAGGTGGAGAGCGTCCGCTCTTCCTCCTTGGTGTCTTTCGCGATATTTTTGCCGAACGCCATTTAGCCGAACATCCTACTCAGGAACGACTTCTCTTCTTGGATTTCCTCTCCGGTGAAGTCCCGCAATATGCGTGCAAGACTGCGCTGGAAGGGCTTGCATCTCTGCATGGCCTTTATTCCCAAGGGCCCCGCCTCCGCGAGTTCGCGGTCGTAGGGAATGTTTACGTCGGGAGTGATGCCGCACGCTCGCGTGAAGTCGTTGAGGCTCAGGCCCCCGTGCGGCGTGGTGTGGTTCAGAACCGTGATCGTGTTGCGGTCGGGCGTGTTGGGGCCCAGAATCTCGTTCCAGCGGGCGAGGTCGCGCGCACCGGCAAGCGTTGGGCTGGCTACGAGCAGGCAGGTGCCCGGCAGCTTGAGCGCCCAGGTCATATGCACCGCGATACTGGGAGCTGCTTCGACGATGGTAAGGCGGTAGCGGGGCAGGAGCTTGTCGAGAAGCCACAGGAAGGCTTCCTCGGCCAGCTGGGGAGGGGAGTCCAGCGGTTCGAGCGAGCAGAGCAGGTGAAGGCGGTCCGTGACCTTCTTCACGCCCCGTTCGAGGAACAGCTTGTCGACCCGTTCCGGATGATCGAGCGCTTCGCGCAGAGCATGATTGCCCTGGGCGTCGAGCTGCAGCGCCGCGTCGCCTTCCTGCAGGTCGAGATCGACGAGGATGGTGTGCCGGCGCTTGTCTTCCGCGAGGCGCCAGGCAAGGTTGGTCGCGATTGTGGTTGCGCCCACCCCGCCGCGGACGCCCAGCACATAGACGAGCCTGCCGGTGCGGTTGTTCGCCGAGCCCAATTCCGGGGCCAGGATCGATTTGCAGGTTCCGGTGAACAGGCTTCTGACGAGCGGCTTCAGGAAATACTCGCTCGTCCCCATGCTTTTCAGTTCGCGGTAGAAGACGATATCGTTGCGGTCGCCGATGACGACTACCGAGATGTTGGGGCCGCAAACCTCGGCAAGGTCGCGCATGCTGTTCAAGGGATCGGTGATCCCGCTGATATCCACGACCAGCAGGTGAGGCGAGTTCTCCTTGGCGAGCGCGGCGATAGCCGTGGCAACCCCGCCGGTGGTAAATTGCGCGCCCTGGACGCCCAAGGCCGCCAAGCTTTCGCGGATGACACCTTCGGACTCCTGGTCCGTAACGAAGATGCGTGCGGCAATACCGTCCCGGGCTTCCCCGCCGGTGTGGGAAGACGCGCTGGCTTCGGGCCTGTGCGTAGACGCGAGCATTTGAACCCCTCAATAGGACGCCAGCGGAGGCTTACGGATTGCGGCTTCGACCGTGCTGCCCGAACCGGCCGCCGCCGCTGCCTGGACCTGCGGGTGCGAAAGCTGTTTGAGAGCGGGCGACACATCGGATGCCCAGGTTGGTGCCGAGATCGCGTCTGCGGAAGATGTCTCCGCCGGTCCCTCCAGCGGGCGCACCGGCAACTGCAGGCCGCCAAGCTGGGCAGCGACGAACAGCTTCTCCGCCTGCACTTCGTTCAGCTCAAGCGTTACGGTTCGGGGCATGCGCGGTTCTTTTGCGGGAACATCCTTTTCCTTTTCCTTATCCGCAGCCGCTTCAGGGCCAAAGCTCGATTGCAAGTTGAGCCGCTGATCGACCGCGATGACGCGCACGTTTCTCAACACCGTCTCGGCAACGGTTTTGCGCGAAAGATCGCTGCCCGCCGCGCCAAGGTTCTGGGTGAGCACGACATCGACGCGGTCGCCTGGAAGCATCATGCCCGATGACCCTTGCGGCCCGTCGACCGCAATGGTGACGGCGCGCGTGCCCGCTTTCAGAACTGCTGACAGAAAGCGCCTGTCCGTTGTCTTGACGAGATCGGCTGCCGTGAGCGGCTCGCCTTCCACAAAGTTCCTGCGGACGATTGCACCGAGATATTCGGCCTCCGGGCCGTCCTTGCGCAGGATTGTGCCGGGCCGGACCTCGTTGGGCTCGATCTCGCGCCAGCGGAAATCCGATGGCCTGATGAGTGTGCCCACCGGGAGCGGATGCGCTGCTTCGAGGACTGCCTCCCGGACGGCGGCGGGCGCAGGCAGTTGAGGCTGCGGCACTGCCACCTCAACGGCAGGACCAGCTCCCATCTGGGTCAGCCAAAACAGGGACAGGCCGATCCCTGCAAACACCAGGATCGCGCCTAAAGCGAGCAGGACATTGCGGAAAAGCATGGCGGGAGCTCTCTTACAAGGTGAACGGTGACGCCGCCGAGCACGGCAAGCGCATAGGGCATCGGATAGCCTCTGGCGATGCGCGCTCCTTCGCGCCGCAGCCATTTGCGGAAGGCACCCGGGCGGGGGGCGCCAGGAAGCGCGCGATAAAGGGCGGGCTTAAACCTGAGCAGAAAACCGAGGGCGAGATAGATGCAGCTCAGCACGCCGCCCGCCAGTGCAATTTCAACCAGGAGAAGGGGGATACGGTCCGGCGGGACCAGAAGGCAGACAGCCGCGATGAGCTTGACGTCGCCGCCGCCGATTATGTTGTAATGGGCGAGCGCGCCAAGCGCCAGGAACACGCAGGCCGCCGCTAAAAGTGCGATCCACAGGGTGCCTGCGCCGTGCCTCAACGCCATCGCCAGGCCGCACAGTGCGATAAGGATCGCAAACGCATCGGGTATGATCCGCGCCCGCAGATCCGAAGCAGCGCTTCCGGCCAGCACCAGGAGGCTTGCTGTCAAAGGAAGGGCCTGGATTAACGGGACGCTCATGAACTTCCTACCCTCTCCGGGATGCTGTGTACTATCTTCGCGCCAGGCACGGGCCTTTGCTAAGAAATCGGCATCTGCTTCATATCGACGTCGAAACCGAGTTGAACACGGCCTGCAGGTTCGTGCCGAGGGCCGTAATTCCCGCGATGATTACTAAGGCAATCAACGCTGCGAGCAGTCCGTACTCGATAGCGCTTACGCCCCGTCTGGAACCTGCCCTGAGCCAAACCGTAGCCAGCCCCGGCAATCGGAAAAGACGATTCATGGGTTACTCCATTCAGGCACCTGACATGCGATCCGCTTGGCCCGGTTTCCTGACGGTTGCACCATGTCAAGGAGACAGGGTTCGGCGCGCACGCTCCGTCGAGGAGCGTGCGCAGCCGTGAGGTTGTGCTGCCGCTGGGCGGACGCAAAGCCCCAGGCGTTAGACCGACGTCGAGACGTTAGTGAAAACCGTATTCAGCTTCGTGCCGAGCGTGGTAATGCCAGCGATGATAACGAGGGCGATCAGGGCCGCGAGGAGGCCGTACTCGATTGCGCTAACGCCACGATTGGAGTTCACCCTGAGCCAGACTGCAGCTGACCTGGAAAGTTCGATAAGACGGCTCATACACTGCTCCATGTAACAAAGTGAGTTCACGCCGCCCACTCCATGAGGTCGCGGCAACTACTATTCATACCACGCGTAGGTTGTTGGAATGTTATCGGCACAAGGTAAGATTGAAACTATCCGGCGGTGCCGGGCTTTTTTAACGAATTGCGTTCCGGGCAGCCGCCGGGCGCGCGGCGCTCCTTCAGCCCGAATACGGTAAATGACCCTGGCCAAGCCGTAGCCGAGCTGTCGAAGCGGCCGAGTTCGCAATAATCCTGAGCGAGTTGCGCCTGGATCGCTTCGCGCCGGCTGGGTTCTTCGCACCTGAGCGCTACGGGAGGATCGGCCAGGACGACGAAGGCGGGCCTGGTTTTCATAGAATTCGGCCCACGCGGATGCTGCCCCTTGCAATGGGAAAGGGCATAGCAGCTGCAGGGGATGAAAAATGGGGAGCGGAGGTTCGGCGCCGGAAGTAATGTAAACGAGGAGGTCGCGGTCGACGACGAAAATGCGGTCGTCCGGCCGCAGGCCCTCGTGCTCGATCAGCGCGGCCGCCGCTTCCGCGGCTCCCACCTCGCCACCGCCGGCAAGATAGACGGGAGTGACGATGTAGCACGAATAAAGCAGGGCTGCAGCCACGGTTCCGGCACGCCAGTAGAGGCGCCGCCTTTGGCATTGGATGCGCCCAAGTACATGCTGCACAAAGCCTCCGGCTAATAGACACAGGGGCGGCATGAGGGGCAGGGCGTAGATAATGGACAGATCCCTGGTTAAGAATATGCCAGCCGCGGCGCCTGCCGCCCAGGCTGCAAGAAACTGGACCGATGGATAAACGGGCTGCTGCCGCAGCGGACGCCGTTCCACCCAGAGAAGACCCGCCAGGACCAGGACAGGCAGCACCGTGAGAAAGCCTGCCATCAGCATTCCGAAAGCGCCGGTCCAGGATACGTAAGCGGTGCCGGCCCGGCGTATGGCCATCACGGCGGTGTCGAAGATGAAGTCGCCGAGATGGCCGATGGCAAGGAAGTATAGCGCAAATCCCGCTGGGACCACGCAAAAGCCCGCTCCGAATGCCGCGGCCGCTTTAAGGCGCGCGGCGCCTGGGCGGGTTAGGACAAGGCCCAGAAACAGCGGTATTGCTGAGAAGACGGCTGTTTGTTTGACGCAGGCCGCCGCTCCCGACAGAAGCCCGGCCAGCAGCAGGCCTGCGATGGGGAGCGGACGGCTGGCCGGAAAAGCTGCGAAACCGGCCAGCATCGCAAAGGCGGTGAAGGGTGCCATGAAGCCTTCGGCGGTCGAAAAAGTACCGCCGAGGCTGAGCGCCGAGAAGGTATAGAAGATGGCGGCCAGGACTCCGGCGAGGCTGCCCAGATAGCGCAGCCCGAAGAGGTAGAGGGCCCAGCCCGTGAGGACGGCCGCTATGTTTGCAAGGGCCTTGGCGGCCAGGAGCGAGGGCCCGAAAAGCGCTTCGGCCCCGGCCATAAGCAAAAACAGCAGCGGCGGCTTCACATCGAAAGCGCCGGCGTAGGGCGGCATGCCATGCAGCCACTGCCGGCCGGCGATCAGATAGAAGGCTTCGTCGGCGCCGGTGTTGAGGTTGAATGGCAGCCGTATCAGAACAATCAGGAGAGCCAGGCTCCCGAGCACGATGGCTGGATGGGTGCAATATCTGGCGAAAAGTGAGGAAGACACGGACGCACGCAATTTGGGCTCTCCAATCCACCGGGGTAAGAGACCCTAGCGCGGCAAGCTGGACCGCAGGTTGCGGGACCGGGGGGAGCCTGGACGGTTAAAAAATGTGCAGGCCGATAAAATCCGAGCCATCGGTTTAGACGTTCTACAAACCTGGGGCGGTTAAAGATTTTGCAGGGCGTACCAGTAAGGTCACCCACGAAATCTTCTGAATAGGCCGTAAAACGATGACAGCAGATCTTAAAGTCACGGGCCGGTTCGATGACGTCTTTGCCGCGGGTGCAAAGCCAACGCTTGAGAAACTGGTCCTGGAAGTACGCGACGTAACCGTCGATCTGTCGGAGGCGCTTGACATCAACGCTGCCGGGCTCGGCGCCCTTGTCTACCTGTACAAGCACCTTTCGCCCCAGGGCTACAAGGTGCGGGTTGTGGGCGCGAACGACAGTTTGAAGCGGCTATTCGAGAGATTTCACGTTGCCGATCTATTCATAGAGGGTGCGGCCAACACGGCGGGTACGGCACTTCGCAGCGGTTTTTTCGGCCTGACCGCGCCTGACGCTTACGTGGCAGCCGCCGCCAAGAAGAGCGGGCCTGACGGCTCGCATGGCGGCGCTCCGAAGCGGGCGATCCCCATAGTGACGCGCTTCAACGCGGCAAGCCACAGCGTCAAAGTGTGGCTGGATGGCGCAACGGTCGCCGGCGGCGAGCTTCGCGGCGGCGATGCGCTCAAGAGTTACCGCCGCTGGGCCAGGAAAATGGGCCAGGACGCCGACCCAGCCGATTTCCGCAAGTACCTCGCCTCTATACTCGGCCCAGGCCGCATCATGCCGCGCACCAGCGGCTACATCGTGAGAGGCATCCAGCTCCGGAGCGCCATCGAAACGGGCAAGCAGCAGGTGGCTTCGGCGGTGCGCCTGTCGCGCGGTCTGTTCGCCGTGCCAACCCGCATGGACGCCATCGCGGCGCTCAGTTTTTAGTTGCGTTTGTGAGTACCAAGTACCCCGCCGGGACTGTCCCCCTCCCGGCGGGGATGGGTCTTTCGCGCTCGCATGGATCGATATCGAGCGCCATGGTTTCTTCTGCAACCGAGGCTGGCGCAGTGGACTGAGCGAATCTCCTCTCCCTATGGGCACTATGGGAGAGGGGACGCCATAACAACGGGCGCAGCGGGACTCCCTCTCCCATGGGGAGAGGGCTGGGGTGAGGGGCGGTACGCTTCGATCATGGCGTGACCGAGCATCGGCCGTTGCTATGTACGATAGCCCCCTCCCAGGGGCGGTAGCGCCGCCATCTGTGGATGAAAAGTTGCAGCGATGGGCGTTCCAGTCCATCTTAAAGCAAGCAACACATCAATCCGATGGTCTCATGGTCCACGACGCCGGCTCCGCAATCAAGCCCTCCGTTCTCGCCGCGATCGGCAATACGCCGCTTATCCGGCTCAACCGCGCATCGGAGGAAACCGCTTGCGAAATTCTGGGCAAGGCGGAGTTCCTGAACCCCGGCCAGTCGGTGAAGGACCGCGCGGCGCTGTTCATCGTCCAGGACGCGATCAAGCGCGGCGCGCTGAAGCCCGGCGGCACCATCGTCGAGGGCACGGCGGGCAATACCGGGATCGGCCTGGCCCTGGTTGCCAATACGCTTGGCTTCAAGACCGTCATCGTCGTCCCCGAAACGCAGAGCCAGGAAAAGAAGGACACGCTCAAGGTCATGGGCGCGCGCCTCGTCGAGGTTCCGGCGGTTCCCTACAAGAACCCCAACAACTATGTGAAATACTCCGCGCGGCTTGCGGAGAGGCTCAACCAGACGCTGCCCGAAGGTGCGGTCTGGGCCAACCAGTTCGACAACGTAGCCAACCGCCAGGGTCATATCGAAACGACGGCCGAAGAAATCTGGGCGCAGACCGGGGCCGCGGTGGACGGCTTCATCTGCGCGGTGGGGACCGGCGGCACGCTGGGCGGCGTCTCCATGGGGCTCAAGGCGAAGCGCAGCGGCGTTGTCATCGGGGTGGCCGATCCGCTGGGCTCGGCGATCTACAATCATTATGCGCACGGAGAGCTTAAGGCCGAAGGTTCCTCCATCACCGAAGGCATCGGCCAGGGCCGCATCACCGCCAATCTCGAAGGTGTCAAGGTGGACAAGGCCTACCAAATCCCCGACACCGAGATGCTGGAAACCGTCTACAGGCTCCAGGCCGGGGAGGGCTTGTGCCTTGGCGGCTCAAGCGGCGTGAACGTTGCCGGCGCAATCCGGCTTGCGCGCGATCTGGGCCCCGGTCATACCGTCGTCACCGTGTTATGCGACTACGGCACCCGTTATCAGGGCAAAATGTTCAATCCAGCTTTCCTGCGCGGCAAAGGCTTGCCGGTTCCGCCCTGGCTTGAGGAGGCGCCGCCGCTGCCGGAGGTCTTCGAGTAGGGTTCGAAAGCTTCTTATTGGGGGTAGCATGAGCGATTTTTCCTCGAAATGGCTGGTTGAGACGAATTGGCTCAAGGAACGGCTTTCCTCGCCGGGCCTTGTGATCGTGGACGGTTCGGCCACCATGCCGGGCGATGCCGCGCACGGCAGCGGAGATCTATCGCGAGGGGCACATTCCCGGTGCTGTCTTCTTCGATATCGACGAGATCGCCGATACGTCCTCGTCATATCCGCACATGCTGCCATCGCCCGAGAAGTTCTCCGCACGCATGCGCAAAATGGGCATCGGAGACGGCATGAAGGTTGTCGTCTACGACAACCGCGGCCTCTTCAGCGCGCCGCGCATATGGTGGACGTTCCGCGTGATGGGCCACGAGGATGTGGTGGTGCTGAACGGGGGCTTGCCCAAATGGCGCGCGGAGGGCCGGAACGTCGAGAGCGGCACGCCGGCACCCCGCCAGGAGCGGCATTTCACCCCGCGCCGGAACGCCGAACTCGTGCGCGACATCGAGGATGTGAAGGCCGCCATCGGTTCGAAGGATCTGCAAATCCTGGATGCGCGGCCGAAAGGGCGGTTCGAAGGCCGCGATGGCGAACCGCGCCCCGTGCCGCGCATGGGGCATATGCCCGGCGCGCATAACGTGCCGTTCGGATCGCTCGTCAACGCGAACGGAACGCTCAAGACCTCGGGCGAACTGCGCGCTCTATTCGAGACGGCGGGCGTCAACCCCGCCCGTCCGGTAATCGCGAGTTGCGGCTCCGGCATCACGGCCTGCGTGCTGGCGCTGGGACTTGCCGTGCTCGGCAACGAATGGGCCTCGGTCTACGATGGCTCGTGGGCCGAGTGGAGTAACGTACCTTCCGCGCCGGTGGTGCAGGACGAGTAGACGGTCAAGTGCGAAACCGCCTTGGCGGCAGGGCGCCTCGATGACGGGCCGTATTGGCGTTCAAATCCTCAGCAGCTGCTAACCATGGGGCCCTGCATCCGGCGATGCGGGGCCTACCCGTTTTATTCAATGCCATATTGCGATGCCCTTCTTAAGCGGGCCTTATGAATTTTGCCGTATTTTACAGGGCGGTGAAAAAAGCAGTTCCCATGGATTTGCCGGGCGTTACAGAAACATGCTTGCGCAATGCAAGCCTTCCCCTTGTCATCGACTTGGATGGCACTCTGCTGAAGACCGATTTACTCGATGAAACATTTCTGGATGTCTTGAGGCGCTGTCCGCTTGAGACTTGGAGGCTTCCGCTCAAGCTCGCCGCCGGCCGCGCGGCACTGAAGTCCTGCCTGGCTGAAAGGTCCGGCCTGGAGGTCGAAACCTGGCCGGTTCGACAGGACTTCGTGGAATTCGTAACCCGGCAATTCGAGGCGGGACATCAGGTGGTGCTCGCTACCGCCGCCGACCGGAAAATCGCAGAGGCGGTCGCCGCGCGGTTTCCCTTCATAAGCGGCGTGGTCGCTTCGGATGGGGTCCATAATTTGAAAGGAGATGCCAAGGCGCATCGCCTGCGCGAGCTGTTTCCAGACGGGTTCATCTATGCGGGCGACTCCATTTCGGATTTGCCCGTCTGGGCGGAAAGCAAAGGAAGCGTGCTCGTCGGCCCTTCGGACGGCCTTCTGAAACGGGTGCGCAGTATGCGCGCTCCGCTGGCCGTTTTCCCAAGACAACGGAGGGTGGCGGATGCAATGCAGCGCAGCTTGCGTCTCCACCAGTGGGCGAAAAACGCTCTGTTGTTCGTCCCGCTTATCCTGGGCGGGAAGGCTGGCGACGGTGCCGCATGGCTGACGGCGATGCTTGGCTTCGTGGCGCTCGGGCTCGGTGCTTCGGCGACCTACATCGTCAACGATCTGTGGGATTTGCCGGGCGACCGGCGGCATTGGTCGAAGCGCTTCAGGCCGTTGGCAAGCGGAGAACTTTCGATCCGCGAGGGGCTGTTGCTGGCGGGAGCCGGGCTGGCGGGAGGATTTGCCGTCGCTTTCAGTATCGGGTACGCCGCCGTTCTTATGCTGGCCCTCTATACGGTGGTAACGCTCGCCTATTCGTTTGCCCTGAAGCGCGTCCCCATTCTCGACGTGCTGACGCTGGCCTCGCTGTTCACTCTGCGGCTCGGTTTTGGGATAGCACTTCTGGATGTGAGGATTTCGCCCTGGCTGCTGGTCTTTTCGATGTTTGCGTTCGGCTCGCTGTCGATGGCCAAGCGCCACACGGAAGTGCTGCGCCTGGCCGAGCGTGGCATGAATTCCGCATGGGGCCGCGGCTATACCGCCGCCGATGCTCCGCTGACCTTGGCCATGGGCCTCGCCTCGATGCTTGGGGCAGTTCTGATCATGGTACTCTACCTGATCGAAGACGCATTTCCGCGCGGGTACTATGCGAACCCGGCCATCCTTTGGGCCGCGCCCCCGATTTTCTTTCTATTCCTCGGCCGCGTTTGGCTTGTCAGCCAGCGGGGGCAGCTTCGCGACGATCCGGTCGCATTTGCCTTGAAAGACAGGATCAGCTTGGCCCTAGGCGCGTCGATGGGGGCCGCGTTTCTTGCCGCCGTGCTCATCCCGCGCTTGAACTGAACAGAGCCCATTTGCTTTGGAAGTCCTAACAAACCGTTCGCGCCGCCTACGGCGCCGCGATGGTTAATACAAACGAAATTTGACCTTTTCTACACCTATTGTAAGCTGTAAAATCAATAGCTTACGGCATAGCGTTCGATAACGCTTGTGGCTTAGGGTGTGACTATGGGAACTGCATGGACAGAAGCCACGATTTTGAAGCATTCGAGACCCGGCAAGGAAGCGCTAGGAGGTGGATTATACCTCAGAACGCAAGCTGGACCTAACGGGCTGAGCAAGAGCTACACGTTCCGTTGGCAGAAGCATGGAAAGGCGCGCGAGAAATCCCTAGGCCCCGTTAGCAAGCTCAGACTGGCAGAAGCCCGTGCTCTCGCCGCTCAATATTCCGCCGACCTCTTCCACGGCCGCAGCATCGGCAAATCTGTGAAGGCTCCCGGCTTTGCGGGCTTAGCAATCGAGGCGCTACCCAGGTTAACAGGCCAGCTAGCCCCAGCAAGCCAGCGCGAGTGGAAAAAATCTGCCGATGATGCCGCCGCTCACTTCGGAAAGACCCCGGTCAGCGAAATCACCCTGGAAGACGTTTGCAAGCTCTTGGAGCCGGTATGGCGTGCCCAGCCTATCAAGGCGGACAGATGGAGAGCTCGGATAGCCCGGCTGTTCGATTATGCGATTGCGGCACAGTACCGGACTGACAACCCTGCATCGATCCGGCTTGTAAGCGCCACGCTTGGGAGGCTGAAGCGGCCGGTTCATCGCCATCATGCAAGCCTCCATTGGGAAGATGCACCGCAAGTCTGGCAGGCGCTGGGGAACGCTCCGGCTTCCATGGCCTTGAAACTCCTAATGCTCACGGGCTCACGGGCGAAGGAAGTGCTACGCGCTGCAACCGGTGAATTCGATTTGAGAACTGCGGAATGGACGCGCGCCGCTGAAAGGATGAAGTCTCGCCTCCCTCATATTGTCCCGCTCTCCGCTCAAGCCGTGGAGCTTGTGGAGACGCTTAACTGTTCACCTTCGATTGTGAGCGGGCAGCATTTGTATTTTCCAGGCATGTGGCACAAGGCGCTAATCGAAACGCTTAGGGCTGTGACAGACGAGTTGTACCCCGGCTCTGCGCTAACGGTTCATGGCTTGCGGGGGACGCTGTCAACGTGGATGGAACGGCAAGGCGTGGCTGTCTTGGTTCGGGAGTTCATCCTAGCGCACAAGCCCAAAGATGCCGTGGCTGAGAGTTACCTCGAAACCCACCAAGAACCGGAGCGGCGGCTAATCGATCAACGGCGAACGGCGCTACAGGACTGGGCCACATATCTAACTGGCTAATCGCGCCTTTGCCTCATCGATGTGGCGCTGCAACGCGGCCTTCATCACGTCGGCGGGTATGTCTATTTCTCCAGCATCGAATTGGAACATGTCGAGGAACGGCTCAAGCGCTAATAGCTGCTTAAGTCGCTCGCTGTCCGCGCTGGGCCCAGGTGGGACAACTCTAGGCGAGACGGGTTTAGCCCTGAGTTCCGCAGCTTGCTCAGGCACAACTGGCGGTCGCATCATCGGTAGCTGAGATTCAATCAACTTGTAGGCAAGCGCGGCTAGGTCCGGCGGTTCCGGGGCTTCGATGGTCCCTTTGGCGGCCGACAGGAGCTGCATAGCTTGTTCGATCAACGCCAAAGCCCCTTGTGCTTTACGCTGCCGTGCCGTTTCAAGCCCAATCGCTAGAAGCTCACGAATGGCTTCAACTTCGCTATTGATCCGCCTAGCGAATCTGTAGTCAGCGAGTTGCTGCGCCATGTCCTTCGTTACGTAAATCCGTCGGGCAACTGGATAAGTCGATTCTTCGCTCATTCCAAACGATACCGGCACGCGGCTAGGGCTGTCAACCCTATGTACGCCCTGTAAACCATAATAGGGCTTTTGGTGTCTTACGGATTGCTACGTCGCCCTATTAGGTCTATCGTTGACCCAATCAACCCAGGAGCGAGCCATGGACATCGATCTGAGCAGCATAAGTAATCTTTCGCGCTTGAGGCCGTCGAATGAAGATAAGGTATGCGCTTTGGAGGACAGCTTCAAGACTTCTGGCCAACTACAGCCAATCATCGTTAAGCGCACAGCGGACGGCTATCGGCTAATCGCCGGGCTACACCGGCTCCTAGCGGCCCGCAAGCTTGGGTGGACAACGATCCGCGCTGAAATAACCGATTTCGAGACCGAGGACGATTTGCGGCTCGCTGAGATTGATGAAAATCTCATAAGAGCCGAACTCTCCCCCGCTCAAGTTGCCAGCTTCACAGCGAAGCGCAAAGAAATCTATGAGCGCAAATACCCCGAATCTACCAAGGCCGCTAAGAACATTGCGAAGGGGAAGGGGGCCAAATCTCAAGTTGAGAGTTTGCCTTCCTTCGTAGACGACACAGCCGCCAAGACCGGCAAGAGCGCACAGGATGTTAGCCGCAACGTCGCACGCGGCAAAGTTCCCAACGTTGAAAAGCTCGCCGCCACGCCGCTTGATAAGGGCACGGTGCTGGACGGTCTTGCCGCTATCAACGCACCAGCCCAAGCGAAACGCGAAAAAGCCGGCAGCCTCAAACGATCCGCCGCCAAAGCCGCACCGGCTAAAGCCGCAGAGTTGATAGCCGCCGCCGAAGTTCTAGAAGATGCAGCCGCCGAAGAGCGCGCCAAGACCGCCAAGCTTATCGATAGCGCCGTTGCAGAGGTAGAGCAAGCCGCTGAGGCCGCTGAGGCCGTAGCAGTCGCGACGCTTGCCGCTGTGGAGCCCGCAGAGATTGCTGAGGTTATCGAGGCGCTGCCAATCGCTAAAGCTCGAAAAACCGTGCTGGCACGTAAGGCTGTGTACGATCCGGCCAATGCTGTGAGCGATGCGGTCGCGGAAGTGCGGAAGGCTGCCGGGGCTAAAGCCGCTGCGAAAATCGCTGGGAAGTTGAAGCCTAGAACAAAAGCCGCACACTCCACAAAGCCAGCTACCAAAACCGAACCGGCTCCCGAAACCCGTTTCGAGCGGCAAATTCAAAGCCTTCGCCGGATTATCGAGCAATCACCAGAAGCAGAAGACCGCATCATGACCACGCTAGATGCTTTGGTGGACGAATTGTCCAAGGAGCTAAGCCATGCAATCCACTAGCGATGCTCCAATGCCAAAGCCAGGTGAGTCGTACAAAGCATTCAAGCGCCGGTATCGCAGAGCATTAAAGCAACGATTATTAGATAGGTGACGCTCCGGTTTGTGATGGACTCTGAATTATGCTACATTATGTGAATGGCGATGGATGCGACGATGAAGAAGCGGCATTCTTGCGTGTCTTCAAAGCGGAATTGCTGGCAAGAGAATGGCTAACAATGAAACAGGCATGCGAGTTGCTTGGCTATTCAAGAGCTGGATTGACTAAAATGATGCATCAATTGCCGCTAACTGCTTGTAAGATTGGGCGGCGGTACGTCTTCTCAAAAGCGCAAGTTATCAACCTAGTAAACCAGTGGCAGCAAAGGCGTAAAAATGGCGACTAATTCTTATGGGTTCCCCCAAAGGGCGGATGGTGGCTCAGCGCCTCCCGCCATCTCGCAAGTGTCGAATTTATCAATTGCCTCTAAGCCGGATGTGTCTGAGCGCGCACTAGAGCGAATGATCTATACTGCGGCGGTCGCGTTCCTAGGCAGTGGCCACAGTCTAACCGAACGCGTCAATGAGGCGAATGGGGCAATCCACCGCTTCAAAGCCCGACTTGAAGAGCATTACGGCCGCGTTGACCTCGATATGCTCTCTGAGCAGTTGAGCAATGAGCTCTGGGGCCTGCAGTATGATGCCAATGTAGCTTCGCGCGCTCAAACTATGTACGCTTCCGATTTGCCGTTTAGCAGAGGAATACAACGCGTCGCCGCTGAGCTTCACGTACAGAGCGTGCGTTTTTTCAATCACAGCGGCAGGATAGCCTTAAAGGACGTGCCGGACGAACAGCCGAAGAAAGGCGAGACTGCCGCTAGCATCCATGAGGCGCTATCCGATGCAGCAGTCCAGCTCGAAGCGGTACAGCTCGCATGGCCAGCTTTCGAAAATGCTTGGAGCGCGGTTGAGGCCCAGCTCAATGCATCGGCGCGTTCTCCACAGGTGGTCATTGCAAACCGTGAGACGCCTTTGCAAGCACCCCGGCCCCTCCCATCCTTAATCTACCCGCGAATCGCCTACCCTCAAACTGGCAAACTGTTCGCCACAGCACCGGGTTCGCAGGTATACATTGACGGGCCGGACACGTTGGGGATTTTGCTCGGTCTGATGAAAGATGAAATCTCCGCAAAACTCAGACAAAACCTTGAGGCACAGTACGCGGCGGCTAAATCGAACGGACAGCTCATACTTTCTGCGGCGGATAAAGCTGCCAAATTGAAAGTTGTTCAAGCAGAACTCGCGCGGCTGGAGCGTGTCGAGAGCGTTCTTTTGTGGCAGCACGTTGCAAAGACTGGAATCTTTCCGGCCTGGATGCGTTCGGAAATGAAGCCCGACATGCTCTTGGGAATAGCTCGCGGCGGGTAGTCCCTTTCTCGTCGCTTGAGCTGGGCTGGCAGGTATTGAGCCTCGCACTTATACCTGCCAGCTCCCCAATTATCAACTGTGAAAATGAGGTAATCAAATGAGTACAAATAAAGCGCGCGCGATTCGAGCCTACGTCGCAGCCTTTGCGCGCCACGGGCTCCCAGTGCCAGAGACTAACTTTGAGCGCTGCTCCGCCGTGGAAGTAAAGGGCTCCATGATCCGAACCGGTGGGCAGGATAGACCGTGGAGCGATGTAAAGGCGCTTCTCGCTGAGACGCGGGGAACCTTGGCAGCCGACAAACCCGTAATTGACCACGCCGGGATTTGGAATCGCTGGAGGGGCGGCAAATGAAACCGATTCCCAGAGACGAAGTAATGACAATATTCGAAGTTGACTGGCCGCCCTTCGAGATAGCTGAGCGGTTTGGAATTTCTCAACAGCACGTCTCACGCATAAAACAGGGCCGTCACATCTACTCAAAAAAGCTATATGCGGTAATGCAGCAGCTTAGGTTCGACTATCCCGGACTATCTCGCAAGGTCATCGTTCATACGATCATTAGAGTGTGGCGCGATTACCTCAGCGAGGAGAATCTATATGCCGAAGCGAGCCGGGATATTTTGGACTATTTAGAGGACATTACAGAGGCTTAAAGATTGCACGGGCGGAGCAGCGCTTCGCCCTAACCTTGGTGAGTTAGTTATGAACCCAGAATTTTTCATCCTACTGCCGCAAGTTCGCAAAGGTGAGCCGCTCAGTTGGACGAGCATCGTAGATCAATTGGGCTTTCAACCGCCGCTCCCCGCATTGCGAAAGTTCTTAGGGCGCTTCAACTACCATCTGTGCGCCGGTCAGTGCTTCAAGAAGGCAATTGATATAATTCAGCACTCTGGTAGGCCGCCGGAACGCCTTGGTGGTGGAAATCGAAAGAGATATTAGCATGCCGGTGCTGACAGTTATCTGCAACTCTCGCGGTGCATGCCGGAAGACGATATCGCTGGATGAGAACTGCAAGCCGGTCAAGACTTCCAAAGCTACGATTGCCAGCGGTATCGCTAAGCGTGTATCGGTGAGCGACATTGTGGAGTTTGCCGAACTTAGGGAGTCCCTAAGTTCCTCTGAGGTGTTAGCCTATGGCACTTTCCAGGGAAAGGCTATTCAGCCGCTGCGGCTAAAGAGCGATCCAGCGATTGACTTCGGCGCGGCGATTGCGAGGTCTAAGCAGTTCTTCACGTATCCAGAAGTAGCTTTGCTGTTCATCGATTGCGATGGTACAGAGCTGAACGCTGAGCAGATAGACTTGATAATCGGGTCTATCTATCCGCCTTGGCGCAACGTGGAACGCATGATCGATGCTTCTAGCGGTTCGTTTCTTGCCGATAAGGATGGACAGTTTCTATCGAAACTATCAGGCTGGCACCTCTACGCGGCCGTAACGCCTGGATCACTGATACCGGAGTTCGTCGCGTGGCTGCATAGGTCTCTGTGGCGCTTGGGGTTCGGCCATATCGAGGTTTCCAAGTCCGGTGCACTGCTAGAGCGCGGACTTATCGATGTGTCGTGCTGTCAGCCTGAGCGCCTCGATTTCACCGCGCCTGCAAAGCTCCTGGACGGGATTTAACGCATTGCGCCGCCGCCATTAATGCTTCCCGGTGACAAGGTTATGAGCCTCACAGCCGCGCCGATGGATCAATGGAAGAAGACTTACGGAAAGCTCGTAGCTAAGAGCAAGGCGCTGCTCAGGCCTCAGGCTGACGCGGTTCGTCAACGCGTCATCGGTGAGGCTGTCGAGGCTGATGTTGCAAATGGTGTAACGCGAGAGTGCGCGGAACGTAGATGGTCGCTCGCCTATGAAGATCGCGTGTTGCGTGATGATTTCGAGCTGGTGCTGGACGACGGTTCGCGTGTCACGGTCGCCGAAGTTCTCGATAATGGTGAGAAGTTCGAAGGTGAACGGTGCTGCGACCCAATCGAACCTGAGTATAGTGGCGATTCAAGAGTTGCGGTACTCTATCCATCGCGCGGTTTAGTGTGGAGTCATGCGCACGGTGGGATTAGCTATTTTTTGGGTGAGCCTGCAACGGTGAATAACGGCGAAACAGTTTGGTGGATGGAAGATGAGTAAGAAGCTGCTCAAGGACATGAACGACAAGCATTGCGTCGTGCAAATCGGTAGTAAGGTAAGGGTTGCTAGCTGGCAGGACTTGCCGGTCTTCCCAGGCGTGAAGGTGCTTGTGTTGTGCGATGTTCAAAATATGCGCCACTTCTACGCTAACCGGATTATTCAAGTTCCAAACGGACAAGGCGGCAGTAAACCCGTGGCGCTGTTTGACGTGTGGCTGAGACATCCCGACGCACCGCGCGCGAACGGAATAACGATGGATGCTTCCGGCGAACGGTTCGTCAACGGCGCGTTGAATTTGTGGACAGGGCTCGCTGTTGAAGCTGAAACACCGTTAGGCGTTTCAGGTTGGCCGCTGCTTCGGGAACACCTCGAAAAGATAATCTGTTGCGGCGACAAAGCCTCAATCGACTACCTCATAAAGTGGTGCGCTTGGACATTGCAGCATCCTATAAAGCCCGCTGAGGTCGCGTTGGTGATGCGAGGCAATAAGGGCGCTGGCAAGGGCGTGCTGGGCAATCTGCTTAGGACGATATTCGGTGCGCATGGCCTGCAAATCTCTAGCCCCAAGCATTTAACCGGCAATTTCAATGCGCACCTGATGCACACCTGCTTGCTGTTCGCCGATGAGGCCTTATGGGCTGGTGACCGTGCGGCGGCCGGTGTGTTGAAGCGGACCATAACCGAACCGACGCTGAACATTGAGCCCAAAGGGGTTGACAGCTTCGAAGCTCCTAACCGGCTCAGTATCATCATGGCCAGCAACGAGCGTTGGGTTGTGCCTGCCTCGATGGATGAGAGAAGGTTTTGCGTTTTCGATGTGAGCGCAGATCGGTGCAAGGACTTCGACTATTTCCGGGCGCTGCATGAAGAAATTTATGAGCGTGGCGGGAGTGCGGCCTTCCTGCATGATATGCTTGCGATAGACCTTAAGGATTGGCACCCGCGCCGGGACATTCCGCAAACTAAGGGCCTCCACGAACAGCAAGCGGAAAGCGCCGATGCGGAACTGCAATGGCTTTGGGGCTTGTTGGACAATGGAGAACTCCCCGGCCTCGGCGGCGATGCTGCTAGAGCCGACGATCTATGCACAAGCGCAAAGAAAAGTAGTCCGGCTATGGCTTATTGGAACCCCACGCGGCAGGCTAGGTTCTTGAAGGACTTCGGCGCTGTGAAACATCGTGACGAACGCGGAATGGTTTGGAAATTTCCACCATTGCCAATAGCGCGCTTGAAGTTCTTAAAGCTCTATCAGGGCTTCCCGCCGTTTGACAATACTGAGCAGCAATGGGAATGGGCATGTAGGGTCATGTAGGGTTGAAAGTCAAGTATACATCCCGTAAGCGCTTGAACCATAAGGGTTAATGTAGGGTATGTATAGTATGTATAGTTAAAGTAGGTTTGATAGAATGGAATAGCCTAAGAGCGAGTTAAGCTTTAAGCATACATTACATTACATGGTGTCCTTCTTCCCCACGCTTAGAGGGTGCGGCATCCCGTGGGCATGTAGGGTTATGTAGGGTTGAAAATCAAGTATACATCCCGTAAGCGCTTGAACCATAAGGGTTAATGTAGGGTATGTATAGTATGTATAGTTAAAGTAGGTTTGATAGAATGGAATAGACTAATAGCGAATTAAGCTTTAAGCATACATTACATTACATGGTGTCCTTCTTCCCCACGCTTAGAGGGTGCGAATTTTTCGAACCTCGCATGCGCTGCGCAGGTGGTGCATCTCGATTGGTTCGCCAAGCTTGCATGCGTGCTACTATGGTATGGCTGTACTACTGGCCTTGAACGTGGTGAGCCTGGAGGCACCTTGCAGCCCTGTAAATCTGAGCAGTACCTAGCCCCGCTTAGATGGCGGTCAGTTGGCCTGTATAGCCCTTAAAACCCAAGGTACTGGGCATGCCGGGCGGCTATACGGGTGAGCGAAGCGGGCGATGTGTTTGCAGCTATAAACCTACAAAACTGCATTGCTGCTATGACTTAAACACATAACTGAACCGATTGGCAGTTATGTATGTGCATACATGCAAAAGCTAACTACATCTAGTAGTTATGTTGCCGAATGCGCACAATATCTAGTGTCAAACTAGACGTTTTTGCTGTTATTTCCCTCCCAAACCCTTGAAAACGGCTAATTTCTGCCCGCGAACCTGCATATATGCACAATCGCTATCTAGTGCGGCTCCCTCCTGGGCAACGGCTATCAAGGCGGGGTTAGCTGAGATGGTAGGCGCGGAAGTGAAGCAGCCGGACGGCCGGTCGGCCCCGGTGCGTGTTCTGCAAACTAGGAATTCAGTTTGGTTTGGCGTCGAAGCTTGCGTGAAACGGGTTTTTGGCTGAAATTCGAAATTCAGTTGTGGATTTCGGCGGGCCTTGGGTTTCGTCAATGGGCCAATTTGCATTGATTTATAGAGACAGACTGGAGCATCCAATGCAATATTTCTATTATCGTTGCAGCGAGAACCGGCTTGTTCAATGGATTGCCTCAGTGGTGTTCATTGCCCTGGCTGTTCACTATAAGCCCTGGCTCGACAAATCGTGGCACTGGGTTCTTTATTATCCTGTCCTGTTGATCGGCGGCGCTTTCGCGGTGCCTATCGCGTTTATGTTTCCGCTCTTGTGGCTGTTTCCTTCGCTAAACGAAAAGGGACGGCCGCTCCCAATGGAAGCCAACGAGGTGAGCGGGGCCGCTGGTATGTCAGCGCAAGAACTGGAGTTCTTTGACCAAATTAGTAGGGATAGTGACCAAGGCTTATCCTAAAGCCTCACGCGAAGAGATCGAGAGCTATGTGATCGAGGCTTGGATCGAGAAACGTTCATCTGATGCCAAAGCTGATAATGCCGAAAAATAGTTAATTAATACCGCAGTCGCCCCGGCAAAGGTTGGAAAGCCACACAAGAGGCAAACGCTTCGCACCGTCGGCGAAGGTCTTTTATCTGGCAATTTAACCGCCGAACAATTGAGAGCGTTTGGTGTGCTAGCTAATGAAGCCGCAGATTTGAAGCTCAAGAACGTGGTACTGACGGAGCAGACCAAAGAACAAAAGCAAATCATCCGCAAACTAGAGCCGAAGGCCAATGCGTTCTCAGTTATCGGAGATGGCGGCGCAGAGTCTTTGAACCTTAGGGACTCTTCTAAATACTTTTACCTGCCTCAGTCTGTGTTCGTGGACAAGCTCCTGAGATGGAAATGGCTGTATCGTGACAAATCCGGGAAGCTGAAAGCCTATGAGCGGATCGTAGCTCAAGGGTTAATCGAGGTGCGGGCCATAAAGTCGCGAGGCGCTTACAGATATACCCTTGTGATTACCGGCAAAGGGCTGACAAAGCTAGCCGCTAGTGAGGCGCTGACGCGAAAGGTTGCAAATTGACACCGGCACGGCTCAGCTGAGGTTGTTCGGCCGCGTCGCAGTAAGCCTAGATGCAACTCATGACGTATTCGAGTTGTATTGATGCTGGCCTATGTCAACGAATACGAATCTGTGCGCGCCAACATTTTGGCATTGACGCGGGTGTCCAAATGAATTACCTCACTTCGCACAGGAAAGCGGCGACGCACGGTGCGTAGATACTTCACGTCAACCGCGATTGCGCCGGAACGGTCGAGGCCGCTAATATTGGGGAGTTCTGATTGTGCCATTCGATAGAAAAGCAGGAGATCACGCCTTTGATTTTGACAGGGGCGTTTGCGTTAAATGCGGCATGTCTCGTGAACACTACCAAGACAACGGAAAGCCTCGGTGTAAAGGTAAAAAGGAGGAACCACGCAAACCTATCCAGATAGACGAATGAGTGGGTACACGATAGGTCACGAAAGGGGACGAGAGGACCGGGGGGGGGGGCCGTCCGCACCTTCGATGGTTGTTGGCATCCAAAGTTTGGAACGTTCTCGAAGATTTTAATGGGATGCAGAACCAGCTTTAAACTTTAAACGCACGGAGGACTTGAATATGAAGTTATTCTAGCGACCGCAGATGCTTTGAGCCTGGAATGTAGATAGGTGTATCATCGGGTGAATGCGCAAACTATGCGGTGAAGCGGCGGTTGAGGCCGGTTGTACGTACGGAGTAACTGTGGGATAAATGCGCAGTCTTCGAATGAGGAATGAGGCGGATGCGACCGAGGTTAAAATTACCTTCTGTAACCGCGCTTATGCCCGCAAGTGGTTCAAGAACCTGGAGCGATACAACCCCTCTCACTTTATGGTGTTGCAGGCAATAATTAGCGAGATCGAAGCTAAGGATGGCGGGGACATTATCAAGGCCGACATATATAAACGTAATCCAGAAATTGAGCAGCAAATTAATTCTATTCATTTTGATATTATTCCAAGCCGGGGTCAGATGCTGAGGCATAATGGCAATGGCATCAGACATGCTAAATATAGCCCATCAAGAAGTATTGCCATCGTGTGGGAGAAAATTGGCAGGACAGTATTTATCACCTTTGATGATCATGCGCCCGTTCGCTATCACCGAGCGATTAGCCACCTTAGGGATATCAAATTAGGTAGGCCGGTTTTGCCAAAACGGGCACGAAACACAGGGCACTTTTTCAGAAAGTTGAGGGCTTATTGGAAATATCGATACAGGAAGGAATTGAAGGGCGTTAATTTAAAGCATCGGTACTACGAGTAACACGCAGGCGTGCGGCTCACTGTTCAATATAGAAACAGGCCATAGGTCATTCTTAGGAAATCACTGACATGATAGAAGACGAGTTTCAAAAGCTATATCCAGTTCTCAGAAAATGGATCGACAGGACCCTTTCAGGTCATGCAAATGAGGCAAAGATGGTTGGGGATTTGAATTTCCCTCGCTTATCTAACTATTTTGAACTTAGCACGTTGCAAGCCGCCAAAGTGGTTCGCCTTCCTCGCGTGCCAGTTCCGCCACTTCAACAGTGGGGTTTAGATAAGTTCTCTGCTTTTGAGCAAGGGGATTTCGACGGCATCACGTATTTGGACACCTTCTTTATAAAGGGAACTAAATCCCTGGATGAGGCGGTTCATTTTCACGAGTTGGTCCATATTGTTCAATGGCGGCAGCTTGGCGCGGAGGCATTTTTGTTCAGGTATGCGAATGAATTGGAGAAATACGGCTATGCCGATAGCCCGTTGGAAAAGATGGCTTACTCGATGCAAGATCGCTTCAGCAAAGAACAATCTTTTCACGCCGAAGCGGAGACTATCAAACTGCTTGCGCCATAGCCTCTAGGAAGCGAGCGAGCTTTTAAGCAGCTCCTTGCCCGTTACGAAACAGCTCCATTTCCAAAGCGCATCAAGTCGAGCTGCTGCGAGCGCTTATGTGGTTCAAACAGCATTCCGTGATGTAGCTGCTAACCCCGGCGCTTCGCATGATTTCCGCAGCCCACCAAAACGACAAGGCGCAATCGGTAAGGCTTGTGGCTATGACTGTGGCAGCGAATTTTAAAAGCTAGCAGTTACAATGCGTTATGCATACGAATTGCGTATAATACAAACGTGGTTAATCCGGAATCGGCACGCTCGAATCCCGCGAAAATTGCCCGATTTCTTGCGCGAATTGCCCGGATTCGAGCATCCAAAACTACAGTTAATTATAATTTCAGGTTGCCGTTTACCAAAATTTGGCTCGGCCGGTCTGGTATTGCTGTGTAGAATCAATGAGGTAGCGTGCTAACAATTAATCAAGACGTTTCTGCTATATTATATTGAAATCGACGGACGCCCAAAAACTCCCAAAATGAGCAGGATATGGAAGCGGAGTAGAGGGAACCCCAGGGAGGAAGAACGATGCACACGGTGCTGCAACCCGAAGGCTGGGCAAAGCCGAAAGGCTACGCGAACGGAATCGCAGCCAGCGGCCGGCTGGTTTTCCTTGCGGGCCAGATCGGCTGGAACGCGCAATGCGTATTCGAGACGAGCGATTTCAACGGTCAGGTCCGGCAGGCGCTCAATAACATCGTGACCCTGCTTGCCGAGGCCGGGGCCAAGCCTGAGCACATCGTCTCGATGACCTGGTACATCCTGGACAAGGCCGAATATCTGGAAAGCGCCAAAGCGCTTGGGCAAACCTGGCGCGAGATCATGGGGCGGCATTATCCGGCGATGGCCGTGGTTCAGGTCTTGGGGCTTGTGGACGAGGGCGCGAAGGTTGAAATCCAGGCACAGGCAGTGGTGCCCGAATAGCAACCTAGGCGGGAAATCTGCCCGCGGATTCGGGCGCCATAACATCTGTACACATTTCATTTGACGCTAAACTTGGGGCGGGCTTGTATGCCGAAGCAGAGTTCGCAAAAGCGGCCTCCCCGGTTTTGCGATAAAGCTCTGCGAAAACAAGAGAATTTAAGCGGGCATTCGTCAGGTAACCAACGAAAGTCTGCTTAAGTGCCGATCAGCGAGAACCGCTATGAATAAAATCCGCCGGTACCTTTGTGGTTTGTCCCGCCAGAGCTTTAAGCATGGCGCCGGCTGGCTGACCGCCTGCTGCCTCATCCTGCTGCTTGGGCTGGAGTTGCTCGCCGCACCGGCAGCGTGGGCAGGTTCGGCGGAAGCGTTCACCATCGGCAGGCGGCCGTTGAAGATCACGGTCCTGGTGGGGCCGCGCGGCGACTTCTGCTATTCGGACCAGATCGACGCCATCGGCAAGCTGGCGAATTCGGTGCGGGACCGCGTCAACAAGGCCGGAGGCATAGCCGCCGGCCGGTCGAGATTCAACTGCGCGACGACGAAGGCGATAGCAGGCGGACGGTGACGAACGTGAGCGCCGCGCTCGCCGATCCGGATACCATCGCAATGATCGGCCTTGCCGCTACCGACCGTGCGCAGGCCGTTTTCAAGCAGCTGGGGCCGAGGCTGGCGGAAAGCAGCATCCCGTGGATTTCAAGCATCTCCGTGACGAACCTGTTCGCCGGCTATCCGAATGTGTTCACCATCCAGGGGTCGCAGGAAGAAGAAAACATTCCGGTGATTGCCGAGCTCATGAAGGAAAAGAACGTCACGCATCCGGCATTCATCGGCTTGAAGGGCAGCGCTTATGGCGAGGCGCTGGTAAAAGGCCTGGAACAGAAAAGGGGCTTCCCAGGCTTTGCCGGGACGCAGATGCTGGAGGTGCCTGGCGCCGACCCTCAGGCAAGATTGAATGCCAAGCTGGACCCGGCCGAGATCGCCAAAGCGGTGGATACGTTGAAATGGAAGAATCCGGATTTCATCATTTTGAGCGTTGGCGGCTGGCGTGTGCCCGCCGTCCTCCAAGAGCTGGAGAAGGCGGGGATAACGGCGCCTGTATTGATCTCGGGCCGTCTGCAGGAGATTTTCAGCGCCCCTGGAGTGTCTTACGGAGGGGATGCCTACCAGATCGCAAGGGACGAACTGCCCAACCTCTATAACGGCCGCATCCGCGCGAGGCTGTTCCGCGAGCGTCCCGAGGAATGGACGTTCAACGGCAAGCGCAACGATCATGCCTTCGAGCGGGCCGAGAACGAATGCAAGGAGCGCCCGGCCCAGCCTATGCTCGATGTCATGTCGCGCTCGAACCTTAGAGCCATCAGCATCGGCGTGGAAGTCCGGGACATGATCGCCATGATCGCCCAGACCGCAGGCAGCACGAAGAAAGAGGCCGGCGGCGATGACGCCGCCACCATCCGCGCAGACATCGTGAAGGGCATTCCTACCCTGTATGCCGCAGGAAAAGGGGTGTTCAAGGGAACGCTCGAAGACTGGTCGTTCCGGCCCGCGTCCAGGACCGCGGTAAGAACGCCTTTCATCATCGCCCGCCCGGCGGACCTCAAGGAACAGCAGCTCGCGCCGGTTCAATTCGTCCCGCTGCAGGGCGAGAAGTTCCGCAGGATACCCACGATCTACCTGGAAATCGATCCGACCCGCTTCTACCGGATCGACGATACGGAGAAGACGTTCGCCGCGGATTTCTACATGTCGATGAGCGACGAGAATAATCCAACGATCGATCAGATCGAATTTTCGAATGCGTTTATCGATCCCAAGACCGGAAGCAGGCAGGTTACGATACATCCGCTGCATGAAGGCGGCCCAAGCGATACCTATCCGGCTCATATGAAAGTCTACCAAGTGTCCGGCAAATTCATGCTGGACCCGGATTACGCCAACTATCCGTTCGACGTTCAGCGGTTCGGCATCGACCTGCAGCCGAAGAAGGGAGAATCCCCGTTTATCGTGCAGCCCATGCAAAGCGATCTGCGGCAGAATGCGTTCGACATCGAAGGCTGGGACAGCCGGGATTCGTATGTCAGCTACGAGCGCCAGTCGATTTCGATCTACGACACCAAGAGGCTTGAACCGAACGTCGTTCCGTTCTTCAAGAACAGCTTCGTCTGGACGGCGAAGCGCAGTGCGGCAGACTTCTATTTCCGGGTTGTTATCCCGCTGATCTTTATTGCTATCGTCGCTTACTTGGCCGTTTTCATACCATCTGGACATTTCGAAGCGATTGTAACAATACAGGTGACGGCGTTGTTATCCGCCGTTGCGCTGTACATTACGATCCAACGTGTCGATTCGGATTCGGCCACGCTGTCCGATAAAATATTTGTGTTTAACTACATGATATTTAGCTTGATGATAGCGATTTCTATTCTGCGTATTAATAAATACGTGGATCGGCAATTGCATCTCAAGCACGCCCTTGGAGTGCTGTATGCAGTGGTGGTGCCCATCCTGCTTGTGATGATGTTCCTCTACGTGTACGGCGCGGGGGCGGTGGGCAGCCACACCCAACTCGCGTTCTGGCCGTCATTGGGCGACGGTGTGGAGCGGGCCTTTAAGGCAATCGGACTTTGATGGCGGCAATGGGCGCGAGGCCCCGCCACGGCTCCGGCTGGGCCTAATCGTTCAGTTCGAACAACTGCTTCACCATCCGGTTTACGGCATCGGCGACGTTGGCGTTCGCCGCGAAACCGGACTTTGCCGTGGCGATGTTCAGAACCTCGTTCAATACGTCCACATTCGGCGCCGCAACCTGCCCCTGGTTGTTGGCATAAGCGGCCGACGGGTCGTAGCGGGCTACGAAGGACGGGTTGACGTTGGTTACGGTTGCGGTTGTGCCGCCGCCCGGCCCGGCTGAAGACTGCTGCACGCGAACCGGCTGGTAGGCATGCTTGCCGCCTGGACCCTGGCTCGCCGTTGCCGGCAGCGGACCATCCGTATTTATGTTTGCGATGTTGTCCGCCGACGCGGTGAGTTGCAGGCTTGCGGCCTGCATGCCGGAGAGCGGGATACTTACATTCAACATGCCAAACTCCCAAGGGCACGCAGGATAACCTGCATCCCTTGAAAGTCCCGTGAATATTTCCAGTAAAATTGGCCGTAAGTATCGGGTGTTAGCGGGCAATTCCATCCAGCGCGCCAATCAGGTCGGCCCGGATGTCGTCATAGTCTTCGAGCCCCACGGAAAGCCGGATCAGGCCGTCCGTGAAGCCGTGCCTGCTCCGCTCCTCCGGCGAATAGGTCGCGTGCGTCATGGATGCCGGATGCTGCACCAGCGTTTCGGCATCGCCCAGGCTGACCGCGCGCGTGGCAAGCCTGACCGCATTCATGAAAGCGCGGCCCGCGGGCAATCCGCCCTTCAGCTCTATGGCGATCATGCCGCCGAAGCCGCTCATCTGCCGGCCGGCCAGCGCTCTTTGCGGATGGCTGTCGAGGCCGGGATAATAGACGCTTTCGACGGCCGGATGCGCTTCGAGATCGCGGGCCAGCTTGAGCGAGGTTTCGCAATGCCGGTCCATCCTGAGGCTCAGCGTCTTAAGCCCGCGCAGGACGAGAAAGGCATCGAACGCCGAGATGCAGGCGCCGTTCAGTTCCTTGACGCCAGTATACCGGAATTGCTCGATGTGCTCCCTGCGCGCAACGATAGCGCCGGCCAGAAGGTCGCCATGCCCGCCCAGATATTTCGTCGCCGAATGCAGCACGATATCCGCGCCGAGCGTAATCGGCCTCTGCAGGTAGGGCGTGCAATAGGTGTTATCGACGGCGAGCAGAACGCCGGCGTTGCGGCAGATTTCCGCGATTGCCGCAATATCGATAACGCGCATGTTGGGATTGGACGGCGTCTCGGTGAAGACGAGCCTCGTATTGCCGGTGATCGCGCCCCGAAGCTCCGCCGGCTGGGTGAGGTCGGCAAATCGCGTGACGATGCCGAAGCGTTCCAACTGGTGGCGCAAGAGCGCGAAGGTGCAGCCATAAAGCGTTTTGTCGGCAACGATCTCGTCGCCAGCCTTCAGCAGCGTCCAGATTATCGCGGTTATCGCGCCCATGCCCGACGAGGTGGCAAGTGCTGCTTCGCCTTCCTCCAGCACCGCAAGCCGCTCTTCGAGCACGCTGACAGTGGGATTGCCTACGCGGCTATAGATGTAGCCGGGCTCGGTGCCCGCAAAGCGCGCGGTCCCGGTTTCGGAGCTGTCGAAAGCGAAGGTCGAGGTAAGGAACACCGGCGGATTCAGCGCGCCATGATAGGCGAACGGATCGTAGCCTGCGTGAATGGCACGGGTGGAAAAGCCTTGGGCGTGCTTACGGTCTGGCAATCGCAACCTCCTCGGTATCGTTTTCCGCGGAGTTTATGCCAAAAGGCGCTTGCAGGGACAGCAATTTGCTTTTCGCAGTTTCCACGCCCGCCGGTCACTGCCCGAAAAAAAACCTGAGGCGCGGTGAGGCGCCTCAGGCAAGGCCGGGAAAGGAAGCGTACGGGTATAAACGCCTACTGCCCCGGTCCCTTAAAGGTTGTCGCGCGCTTGGTCTCGGTGCCGTCGACGATATCGTGCACGGTGAACCCGATGGCGACGTTGGCGGGCATCGTGGCGGCTTCCTCCGGGGGCACGGTCAGATAAACCTTCACCGCGCGCACGTCGTCGGACTTGACATCGAGCGGCGGTTCCCCGGCTTCGATGCCGACATAGGAGAGGTTTGGATCCTTGAGGCCGGAGACAGCGATGGTGAATTTGTGCTCGCCGTGCTTCTTGTTGAGGATGCGCACCGTGTACCCGTTGCGGATGCCGCCGCCCGAGACCTGCACGAAGAGCGGATTGCGGTCGGGCACGACGTTCACTTCCAGCACGGTCTTATTCAAAAGGCCGTAGGTCATGACCGACGCCACCAGCGCGAAGGCGCCAGTGTAGAGCATGGTTCTCGGTCTGATCAGACGAAGGGGAGCGCGCTCGCCATGGGATTCGGCCTTGAGGTTGCGGAAACTGTCATAGGCAATGAGCTTCCGGGGCCTGCCGACCTTGTCCATGATCTCGTCGCAAGCGTCGATGCAAAGCGCGCAGGCGATGCATTCGAGCTGCGCGCCGTGGCGGATGTCGATTCCGGCGGGGCAGACAGCCACGCATTGCCCGCAATCGATGCAGTCGCCGCGGCCTTCCCAACTCGAACCCTTCTTATAAGATCCGCGCGGCTCGCCCCTGAAACCCCGGTAGGTGACGAGCAGCGACTCTGCGTCGAACATGGCGCCCTGGATGCGCGGCCAGGGGCACATGTAGGTGCAAACCTGCTCGCGTGCGAGTCCGCCCAGGAGATAGGTGAAGAGTGTGAAAATGAAGATGAAGGCGTAAGCGACCGTGCTTGCGGTACCGTGTATCAGGTCGGAAGTGAGCGTAGGGGCGTCACTGAAATAGAGAATGAAGACATAGCCCGTCGAGAGCGAAATCAAGAGCCAGGTCAGGTGCGTGCCGGTCTTGCGGAAGAACTTGTTGAAAGACCATGGCGATTTGTCGAGCCGGATACGCGCGGCACGGTCGCCTTGCCAGAAGCGCTCGGCCAGGACCATAAGATCGGTCCACACCGTCTGGGGGCAGGCATAGCCGCACCACACACGGCCGAAAAGGGCTGTGACCATGAACAGCGCCAGGGCCGAGAGCACCAGAATGCCGGTAACGTAATAGAATTCCTGTGCCCAGATTTCGAGCCCGAAGAAATAGAGCCGCTGGTGGGCGAAATCGAGGAGGAAGGCTTGATTGGGCAGATCCGGGCCGCGGTCCATCCTGATCCAGGGCAGACCGTAAGTGACGGCCAGGGCGACGATCATGACCGCCCACTTGATGTTGCGGAACTTGCCATGAACGAGCTTCGGATAAATGGGCTCGCGGCTCTTATAGAGGCTGCCTTGGTCCTTCGAATTTGTGGCACGCGCGTCGGTGCGGGTAGCACCCGGCACGGCCTCCCCGGTAAGCTGCGATGTGGATGGCATCTCGGTCATGCTATACTCCAAAGCCAAGGCGGCGGCAAAAACGCAAAGCCGGCAATCTCCGCGGCGCTGCCGGAAGGGGAGATTGCGGCTCTCTTAATTCCTGGTTTGCGGCGGTGCTACGGGACATTGCGGGAAGCACCGTCAGGCGCATGAATACGCTCATGGCTATTAAAGGCAAGTTCCGTGCCAGCGTTGTTGCGCGTCTTAAGTCCCGAATTTGAAGGGGATAATGGTATCCTATCGTCAAAGCGCGAGCTTGGGCAGGCACACCATTGGCAGAAAACCTGCCAGTGTGGCAGATGGCAGGCCAGGGCAAGCTAAAGCTTCTCATCGCGAGTGTCTTTTGCTTTGGCTAACCTCCGGTAGAGCGTGCGTTCACTTAAATTCAATTTGCGCGCCAGATCCTTGCGCGTACCGCTCCTGACAAGCGCCTGCCGCAATTCCTCCAAGGTGACGCCGGTTTCGTCCTGAGGCGCCCCCACGGCGGCAGCGGGTCCCGGAGCGCCTTCAACGGCGCCGGCACTGTCGCGAAGTTCTTGAGCCAGATGCGCGGGCTGCACCTCGCCGCCGTCGCAAAGCAGGCTCGCGCGCTCCAGCAGGTTGCGCAGTTCGCGGATGTTGCCTGGAAAATCATAGGAGCATAAGAGGCTCATGGCTTCGGGCGAAATGCGAAGGTTCCGGGGCGTCACGCGGGCCAGCAGAGATTCTGCCAGGAGAGGAATGTCTTCGCGGCGCTCGTGCAAGGCAGGTAGCTGAATGGGGAACGTGTTGAGCCGGAAATAAAGATCCTGGCGGAACTTGCCCTCGGCTACAAGGCGGCGCAAGGGCTGATGGGTGGCAGATATGAGCCGGAAATCGGTCCTGCGCAATTCTGTGCTGCCAACCCTGCGGAAGGTGCCCGTCTCAAGCAGCCGCAGAAGCTTCACCTGCATGGAGTAGGGAATGTCGCCCACTTCGTCCAGGAACAGCGTGCCGCCGCTGGCTGCCTCGACCAGACCGTCCCGGCGAGCCGCGGCACCCGTAAAGGCGCCGCGCTCGTAGCCGAACAACTCGCTTTCGAACAGCGCCTCCGGCAGCCCCGAGCAGTCGAGCACGACGAAGGGGTTGCGCGAGCGGGGACTGGCATCGTGGACGGCCTGCGCCACCAGTTCCTTGCCCGTGCCGGATTCTCCTTGCAAAAGCACGGCCGCATCGGACTTCGCGACGCGCGAAACAAGATCAAGCATTTTCTGAAACGCTGGCGAACGCCCCACCAGCCCTTGCGTGTGCGCCAGGCCCTTGGCGCTGTGCATCTCCTCCAGTTTTTCGACAAAATGCGTGATTTCGCCCCGCGCATTCCTGACGGGCGACAGGCCGATGCTCTCATATAGCTCGCCGGCTGGGCCATAATGCAGGTGAACCGCGCGCTCGCGCTGGCCCGACACGAGGCTCTTGGCCAGCGGGCATGCTTCGCCCGACTGATCGCAAGGCGCGCTGTACCGATGCGATACCTCGTAGCACGTCTTGCCCAGGACCTGGGCGAAATGGGCGCATTTGCCCCGGTAAGCCGCGTTCGCTGCGAGAATACGGTAATTGCGGTCGCACAGGATATGAGGCTCGGGCAGAGTCTCCAGGAACGAAGCCAGTTCGAACAGCCCTTCAGCTTTCATCTGCCCCTCACTGCCAACCCTGGCACAAGAACTGCCAAAGCTTGGCATCTTCGCTGCAATTGTCAAGCGCCGCTTGAGAAAAACCCTTTGAAATCAGTGTCCGTGACATTTGGCACGGAACTTGGTTCCCGGAACGCCGAGCGCTCCGGGAAAGGCGCTCGAACATCCTACCCAGACGGCGGAGCGGCTTCCTCCTCCCCTTAGCCGCTCCGCAATCGTCAACTGAAGAGTGAATTCATGAACATGCGCTCAAGCAGCCCAGAGGGCGGTAGCGCCGATAACGCGCGCTCAAGTAGCCCAGAGGGCGGTAGTGCCAACGATTGTGCTGGCCCAACCGCGGCTGCTTACGATCTCATTGGCGGCCAAGCCGGAATCGATGCCTTCGTGTCCCGCCTTTACGAGATCATGGCGAGCAAGCCCGAAGCCCAGACCATCTGGCAGTGGCATCCGGAGGACATGGACGAGGTGAAGGCCCGGCTTGCGGCCTTCTTAAGCGGCTGGCTGGGCGGGCCAAGCGTCTATCCGCAAAACTTCGGCCCCCCCATGATGAGGCGGCGGCACATGGCCTTCCCCATCGGCCCCAAGGAGCGCGACATCTGGCTCGATTGCGCGAGGGCCGCGCTTGCCGAAACCGTGGCCGATGCGGGCTTGCGCGAGCTTGTCGACGAGGCGCTGACCGCGATGGCCGAGCACATGCGCAACCGCGATGGGGAAGGGCGGCCGGAAGGTGGCGGATGCTGCGGCGGAGGAGGCTGCGGGCACTGACAGGGGCGCTGCAACCGCCGGTACGCCGCAAAAGCATAAAGAGAAGCGCTGCAAGGCGCAAAAGCAGGGCAGGAACGCTACATTGGAGGGAAGCGAATGGGGTTGAGCGCATGGTTGCGTTTGCCGGCCGCCGCGGCAGCGATGGCTGGCATATTCTTGTGGGTGCCGCCGGCTCGGGCGGGAGACCTGCAAAGCGAGGCGGGTGCCGCTCAGGCGGAAAAGGCGCCGCCGGCGCCAAAAAAGGTCACGAATACCACGGCGGACCACAGCAAGTTCAAGGAACTGCAAGGGCCGTTCGAAAACGGCTCGGATGTCACGAAGGCTTGCCTCGCCTGCCACAATACGGCCGGCCACCAGTTCATGAAGTCCATTCACTGGACCTGGGAATACAAGAATACGAAAACCGGCCAGCTCCTCGGCAAAGAAAACATCATCAATAATTTCTGCACCAATGCCAAGGGCAACGAAGGCATGTGCGCCATGTGCCATGCCAGCTACAACTGGACCGGCCAAAAGGCGGAACTCGAAAACCAGAACAATATCGATTGCCTCGTCTGTCACGAGCAAACCGGCACCTATTACAAGATGCCTCCGGGCAAAGGCATGCCGTCCTGCAACACCATGTTCGAGGGGCTCAAGCCTTTCGACCTCGCCAAGGTGGCCCAGAGCGTTGCGCGGCCCGAGCGGGAAAACTGCGGCGGCTGCCACTTCAACGGCGGCGGGGGTGATGGCGTCAAGCACGGCGACCTCGATTCCTCGCTCAAAAATCCGCCGCGCGAACTCGACGTGCATATGGCGGCAAAGGGCGCGAACTTCCCCTGCACCCAATGCCACCTCTCCAAGCAGCACGTCATCACCGGCAGCCGCTACGAGGTGCACGCCAAGGACACCGAAGGAACGGGCAAACCCGGCCTGCGCCGCGATGTCACCACCTGCGAGTCCTGCCACGGCACCGCGCCCCACCCGAATACGCGGCTGATCGGCATCAAGCTCAACGGCCACGTCGCCAAGGTGGCCTGCCAGACCTGCCATATCCCCGCACTCGCGCGCGGCGGCGTGTCGACCATCGTCGATTGGGACTGGCGCACGATGGGCCGGAGGAAGAACGGCGAGCCCTACAAGGAAGAGACCTACATCCAGGGCAACGGCGAAGCCCGCCACACCTATTGGTCGATCAAGGGCAGCTTCACCCAGGGCGAGACATGGCCCGCGAAAGGCCGCGAGCTTTTGCCCTACTACGCCTGGTTCGACGGACAGATGCGCTACCAGGCTCCCGATGGAAAGCTCGATCCCTCGAAGCAGCCCGTCGCCATCAACTCGTTCCAGGGCTCCTACAACGATCCGAACTCGCGCATCTGGCCGTTCAAGCGGATGCACACGATCCAGCCCTACGACAGCGTGAATAACACGCTCGTCTACATGCACCTTTGGGGTACGGACAAAGACGCGCTCTGGGGGAACTTCGACTTCGGCAACGCGATCCGGGCTGGCATGCAAGAGCAGGGCAAGCCCTATAGCGGGCAGTTCGGCTTCATCGAAACCTATTCCTACTGGCCCACGACCCACATGGTGGCGCCCAAGGAGCAGGCGCTCGCATGCGCCGAATGCCATTCCAGGCACGGGCGGCTCGCATCACTTGCGGGCTTCTACATGCCTGGGCGCGACCATTTCGAATGGCTCGACTGGGCCGGTTATCTGCTGCTGGCGGGAACGTTTGCCGGCGTGCTGTTGCACGCGCTGCTGCGGGGCCTCGCGTCTCCTTACCGGAAGGACCACGATCATGAGTGATGAAGCCGCCCGCTACGCCGGTCTTGGAAATCCGCGCTTCCTGAAGCGCGAGGTTATGATCTACTCCTACTACGAGCGGTTCTGGCACTGGTCGCAGGCAGGGCTGATCTTCGCGCTGTTCTTCTCGGGGCTGGGCCTGCACGGAATGCACGGCCTGCTCGATTTCCGCACGGCGGTGACGGTCCACACGTTCTCGGCAATCGCGCTGATCGTGCTGTGGATTTTTACGACGTTCTGGAACTTCACCACGGGCCAGTGGAAGCAGTACCTGTTCAAGAAGGGCATTTGGCCGGTCGTCCGCTTCTATGCCTGGGGCATCCTCAGAGGCGAAGCGCACCCTTACAAGAAGAGCCTGCAGCGCAAGCAAAATGCGCTGCAATCACTGGCCTACATGAGCTTCATGGTGCTGGTCGGCCCGGCGCTGTGGTCTACCGGAATCGTGTATCTGCTCTACGATCTGTGGAGCCATTACCCCTGGGCTGGCGAAGCGCTTACCTACACGGCCTTCGTCCATACAGCGGCGGCCTTCGTCATGGCGGCCTTCGTCATCATTCACGTCTACATGACGACGACCGGCAAGACCGTCTTCCATTACGTCTGGACCATGATCACCGGCTACGACGAGATCGAGATGTCCGAAGTGGAGGAGGCCTATATCGAGGAGACCGGAACGGTCCCCATGCGGCCGAGCAAGGCGCAAAAGTAGCGGGGGAGCGTCATCCCGTTCGCGGGATGACGCTTTTTCGTTTCAGTTTCAACCATCGGCCCCAGCAGGAAAGAGGCGGTATGCAAACCGGCAGCATCAAGACGTTAACGGCCATCGCGGCTAGCGCAGTTCTGGCGCTTTGCGCTGTTTCAAGCGCAAAGGCCGGAGAAGACGCATCGAAGGACACGCTTGCGGCTGAGGCGCGGGGCATCGTGGGCAAGTTCGCGGACAAGCTCAAAGGCGAGCTTTCTGGCGCGATCAAAGCCGATGGGCCGGTCAAGGCCATCGAGGTCTGCAATACGGCCGCACCGGCCATCGCGGCGGCAGCCTCCACGGAGGGCTGGACCGTCAAGCGCACCTCGCTCAAGCTGCGCAACCCCAAGGCCACGCCTGACGCGTGGGAGAAAGCGGCGCTCGAGTCCTTCGAGGCGGAGAAGGCCAAGGGCGCAGATCCGGCCAAGCTCGAACGGGCGGAAATCGTCACCGTGAACGGAGCGCAAACCTTCCGCTACATGAAAGCGATCCCCACCGCGGCGGAGCCTTGCCTGACCTGCCACGGCAGCGCTATTCCGGAGCCGGTGAAGGCGAAGCTTGCGGTGCTATATCCGCAGGACAAGGCGACGGGCTATAGCGCGGGCGATATCCGGGGTGCGTTCACGCTGACGAAGGCGCTCAAATAGCGGGGCCGGCGCGGCCGCGAGAGGGAAGGGCGGCGGCCCTGCGTTCCGGCCGCCGTCTGCACAGCCGGGGACTAATTCGCAATCCAGACCTCGACGCGGCGATTGAGCGACTTGCCCCAATCGGTATCGTTGCAGGCCACCGGCGCCATGTAGGAGAAATTCGAGGTCTGTAAAGCCGGCAGCCGCAAGCCCAGGCCTTGCAACTCCTTGACGACCGAACGCGAGCGGGCGTTCGCCAGGGCCGCATTTGTCTCCCAGCTGCCATCGGAGTCGGCAAAACCGATCAGCAGAACCTTGCGGCCTTGATGCTTGGGCTGCGCCAGGTAGCGGCCAAGGCGCCCGACATTTTGACGGGCAAGCGTGTCGAGAACGGACTCGTTGCGCTGGAACCGGAACACGATGCTGGTCCGGCGCATTCCCGCCACGGCCTTGGTGAATTCCAGGCCCATTTCCTCGGGAACGCTCTTCGCCGGCGGAAGCGCATGGGAGGGTTGCGTCTCCAGTTTGTGCAGGAAGCGCTGCTGAGCGTCCTGCGACTGATTTTCTACGCTTTGATCGATAAAGCCTGCGTCGGTCACTGTCTTCTGCGCCGCATCGGACAGCGCGAAATCGAGCAGGCCTTTGGCCGTGCCATTGCCGGGCGTACCGAGCGTATAGAGGTAAAGGCGCCTTGCCAGGGGGTACGTTTCGAACTTGACCGTAAAATTTGAGGGTTCGCTTTCAAGCCCGCACGCGGACTTTATCTGGAGCGGAACGTTCTTGTTGATGTAGGGAAAGCCGATAAATCCGATTGCGGCCTTGTCCTTCGACACGGCCGCGGTGAGTTCCTCGCTCGACTCGTAGCGCGTGGCGGAAGGCGAAATCTTGCGCTTCGGTTCCTCCCGCTCCAGGACCAGGCTCTTGAAGGTATCGTAGGTGCCGGATTTATTGTCGCGTGCGTGAACCTGGATGGGCAGGTCGGGACCGGCTACCTGCTGATTGTTTTTGTTCCTGCCTTTCACGTCGCGCCAGTTTGTGATCTCTCCCGCGAAGATTTGTGCGATCTGGGGCAATGTGAGCTTGGCGACGGGATTGTTCGCATTCACAACGACCGCCAGGCCGTCCAAGGCCACCACATGCTCGCTGCCGGCTTCCAGAGGATCGATGTTTTGAGCAGCTTTGATATCGGCGGCTTCTTCGGGCTTGATGCGCCGCGACATCATGCCGATCTCGACCTCATGCGCCTTCAGCGCAGGAGGCGCCGTTCCCGAGCCCTCGGCGCGGAAGTCGATGGATACTTCCGGTGTTTCCGCTCCCGGTTTTTTCAGTTCTATAATCCGGTGCTCCGGCTCGATGCTTTTCGAGGCGGGTGCCGCACCGAATGCCTTCGCCGCATACTCGTCGATCAGCATTGGCATAAGGCGCTCGCCGATCGTATTCGAGCCTCGAATTGAAAAGCCGCCGGCGGCAGCCGGTTGATAAAGAGCGCTGCAGCTAAGCGCCGCAGCAAATAGAACGTACAAATAACGCCACATAAATCCGGTCATAGAAATCCCATGATTACCGATGCCACCGACGCCCATCCCGAGTACTGCCAATCCATATCAACTTCGTGACAGGCACCCGGATAGTGTAGTTTCAAGGGCAGGTTGAAGCTTTACCGATCATTCCAAGCAATTTAAGCCGTACTGGATTTGCGCAATCCGGATAGGCCATTTCGACGCTCATGGCGCCGCCGTTCACAATGCGGCCGGTTGCGCGGGTTCCTGGACGGCTATCCGCGCGAGCTTGGATGATTCCGGCCGGGTCGATGGTTCCTGCCCACCGGTTCGGGGCCTTCAATTCGTGCTCCCAGCAAACTCTGCCATCCTTGATCGTGACGATGACGGACTCGGCGGCTGGCGAACAACTTTCGTCTCTTATTGTGCGGCCGCTATAGTCTCCGTCGGGCATGGAAAGCGCGGCGTTCTCTTGAACCGGTGTCAGCGAGGCCATCATCGGGGCAGGCTGGGGCGCTTCTTGCCGCGCCTGCGCCGCGGCTTCCGCGGTCTGGCGCTCTTCGGCTTCGCGTTGCGCGCTAAGTAGGGCTGCTTCTTCGGCCTTCCGGTGCTCTGCCGCCTCGCGCTGCGCCCTCAACAGAGCGGCTTCTTGGGCCTTCCGGTGCTCTTCGGCTTCGCGCTGCGCGCTAAGCTGGGCGGCCTCTTCGGCCCTGCGGCGCTCTTCAGCCGCAAAGCGGAGGTTCTCGCGCGCGTCTTGCTCGGCCAAGGCCTGCACCGCCGCCTTTGTTTCAATCGCTTCGCGATCTTCAATTCCGGGCTGCGCTTTCAATTGGAACGGGCCGGTGGCGCCACCTTTCCCCTCTTCAAGGGGCTGGCCGGGATGGCGCAAGGCGGCCGTACCCCCGCAAGCCTCCGGACCGCCTGCACAGAGCGGTCTTGCCCCGAAACTAGTGCTGCCCTTGCATTGACCGCCGGAAAACGGAATGCAGAAAAGCCAGGCTGCAGCGAAAAGCACAGTAATTCCGGCCACCGACAGCGCAGTGAGGCCGTACCAGACGCCAAGCCGGCGATGGCGGCCCTGTTCGGGCAATAAGGCCAATACGGTGCCGGCGCCTGTGGGCTCCTGCCAAAAAAGCCGTTCTTGCGCCGCTTGAGACTTACGTTCTCTCAACGGATCGCTTCGGCCGGATAGTATGTCCGGTTTCATCGGAGTCTCCTCGCTCGATGGCTCCACTGCTTCCTGATGCTTTGGCGAATCCTTGGATGGTGTGTCCCGCCCAGCCGCTGCGGGTTTGCTGGTTGAGGACGCGGCCGCTGGCCCTGTTTCCACCGCCTGCGGTTTTGGCTCTTGTGGCTCCGCCGCGAGCTTCTCCGCCGGGGCTGGGGTGTGGGCCTCGTTTTGCGCCGCTTCCAATCCCCCAGCGGATGCAGGCGCGGGTGGAACGGTGGTGGGCTCATGCAACGGCTGGGCGTCCCGGCCAAGAAGCAGGAGTGGCCACGTTACCGCTTCGGCGATTGCTGTGCCATGAACTGAAACTTCGATGAGATCGAGCGTGAGACCGCTTTGGTTCACGATTTCCGGGCCGATCCTGTAGACGCCCGGGCCCCGGTCAGGGACGCGCACTGCCTTGAAAAAATTCGGCGCCGCAGCCCATTTCCCTCCGGCGCCGAAATATTCTCCCTGATGTAAAAGTTTCGATTTTAGTGTAATCGTTATGCCGTCTATGCCTATATCTTGCTGAAAATCGATAATCGCAAATCCAGCGATAATGCTTATGCCGCTAATCCCACCGCCTTCAACATATAGTAGGGAGCGGGTTCGTGGCCTGCTGCAATGCCAAGCAGGGTATCGAAGGCGGCATGCCGGTATTTGCGCCGGTTGAAGCGGAAGACGTATTCGTCGAGATAGGCTTGCAGATGTTTGCGGCGCAGGCCGTGATAAACGCCGAGCCCCCAGGTTTTCAGGTTCGAAAACAGCCTGTGGATGCCTGGCAGGACAATATGCGCCGCCATTTTCCCGATGACATGCGGATCGTGGGTAACGTGAGCCACTCCGGCATAGGAAGCAAACCCGTCCGTTTTGGCGGTTGCGCCGGAGATAATGTTGTTCTTCAGGAACGTATGCAGTGTGCTGGCGCAATAATCCGCAATTACGCAGAGCCGCGCCCGGCCAAGCACCGGCCTTCCCTTCTTTCCTATCCGGATCTCGACGGCACCGGCAATAAGCAGTTTGCCATCGTGGCTGCGGCCCTGGCCGCCCGCGGGTGGATCGTCCTTGGTGCGGAGGCGGATCTCTGTCTCGTCAGCCTCCACGAGGCCGCTCAGCGGCGAGCGTCCGGGCGCCACCATGGCAAGGCGCAGCTTCATCGCCAAAAGCCAAGCGGTCTTGTAGGAGCCCAGGCCAAGCTCGCTTTGCAACTGCAAGGCGGACATGCCGTTGGAGTGCGTCGCCATCAGGAAGGCGGCCCAGAACCACACGGTGAGCGGCAAATGCGAGCGGTGCATAATGGTGCCAGCGGTGACCGAAGTTTCCTTCCGGCACCCGGCGCACAGGAAGGTTGGCACCTTCCGGCTGGGAAGCTGCCAGGCCTTCGCTCCGCCGCAATAGGGGCAGCGGAAGCCGTCCGGCCAGCGCTTGGCGGCCAGGAAGGCGGCGCAGGCCGTATCGTCAGGGAAACGCGCTTGAAATTCGCGCAGGGAACGGGGGGAGCCAGCCATGAACGTGCCCTCCAGCGTTATTTGTTCATGGTATGTTCTTATCGCTGTTCGCTAGCGCTGTCACCACATATTGTGCCTACCCAGCCCGAGTGGGATTAAGGGGACAAGCATTCCAGCGATATCGTCGTCAGAAATATTTAGTGACATTCCAAACCTCTTACCTGCATTAACATGAGGTATATTCGAGAGGTGCAACTATAATCGTGAAATATGTCACTGTTAAGAACCGTCACAGAACTGTCATATTTGCGAAGGTGACTTTTATAGCTAACAATATTATTGGCTTATCTTGTTCGTAGGCTGAACAATTTGGCGCGAGGCCGGTCAATTACCCGCCATATTTGCGAGTGTCTTTTACCTGAATGTTGAAGTGGAGCCCATGCGTACGCGCAGCCGCGCCCGAATGGGGGCTCGCATCCGCGGCACAAGGCAACGCGTTATCGCGCGCGATGTCCGGGGGCGCGTTCGCCTTGCCGGCGGCGCTCAAGCAGCGGGGGCGGAAGGCTTCAGCCTAAAATTACGAGTCCCGGCTCAGGAAAATCCAGGCGCCGATGGCAAGCGTTGGGTCCAGAACCGCGAATGTATACAATGCGTGCGGGAACAAGCCCGTCATCGCCAGCGGCACCAGGACAGTGGGCACGAAGAGAATCCGGCTGACGACCGTTGCCGCAACGAACTGCCGCCGGCCGGAGAGGCCGCCAAACAGGGCGAGCCAGCCGATGGTACAAATGAGAAGCCCCACAATGCGTACCGAAGCCTCGTCGTGGCCGGCAAAGGGGGGATCGGCGAAAATCGCCTGAACCACGCCCGGCCAGGCGAGGAAGGACACGCCGGATAGCATGTAGAAAATTCCGTTTGCTACGGTGTACTTGGAGGCAGGCGGCAATCCGTGGGGCTTGGCGAGCAGGTCTGCGAGCAATGGCATGTCCGGTCTCCTATCGCTTATCTTGAAGACGCAGGCCGCGCAAAGTGCGAGAGGATACAGCCATGTGCGTTCTGGTAATGGCGGACGCTAATTGCACATGAATTTGCTGCGAGGATGGCAGGCGGCCGGTGGCCTGGAATGCCTAACCTGATGGCTCTTCAGGGTCGTGGAACGAACGCGCTCGCGCGCGAGTTTGCCGCTGCCCGCGCGGTGCCCTGGGTGCTGCGCGCTAACCATCTAAAGAGTTTTTGATAACGGGGCAGGCGCCCTGTCTTGAGGATCGTGGGGTCTAAGCACTTCCACCTCAAGACAGGAGCGAGAGATGAGCGTGACGCCATCGAACCCCAAGCCCATCAGTCCTTTGCGCGCTCGCATGATCGAAGACATGACGGTGCGCAACTTCACCCCCGATACCCAGCGCGAGTATATCCGCGCTGTCAAGAAGCTCGCGGCTTTCCTCGGCCGGTCGCCGGATACGGCAACAGCAGAGGAGTTGCGTGCCTTCCAGCTGCACCTGACTAAGACTGGAACCACCCCGCCAACCATGAACGCCACGGTCACGGCGCTGCGGTTCTTTTTCAAGGTCACGCTGGACCGGCCGGAGACAGCACGGTTTCTCGTGTTCGTGCATGAGCCCCGCAAGCTGCCGCGTGTGCTGCCGGCTGAGGACGTGCTGCGGCTGCTCGAAGCCGCGCCGAACCCAAAGTACAAAGCGGCGCTGAGCGTTGCCTATGGCGCGGGATTGCGCGCGATGGAGGTGGCGGGCCTCAAGGTCGCGGATATCGACAGCCAGCGCATGCTGATCCGCGTGGAGCAAGGCAAGGGCCGCAAGGACCGCTTCGCGATGCTCTCGCCGCAGCTTCTGGACCTGCTGCGCGACTGGTACCGGATCGCGCGGCCTCGCATCTATCTGTTCCCTGGCCGGGACAAGATCGGGCCGATGACGACGCGTCAGCTGAACCGCATCTGCCATATAGCGGCGGAGCTGGCTGGCTTACCGAAGTGGGTCGCGCCGCACACGCTCAGGCATTCGTTTGCGACGCACCTGCTTGAGCAGAACGTCGATGTGCGGATTATCCAGGTGCTGTTCGGAATGGCTATATACTACCCACGAACATCAAACTGAAGCTCGGATCACCTACCGTTTCCATCCGCGATTTGGCGAAGTTGTGCAGATCAGACGGCGGCTCGAAAGCGGCGGCGTTGAGTTCATTGTTATATTCCAGCCCGACGGTTCATTTGCCTGCTTGCCCGCGTGGATGACCGATCCGGCAGCGTCTTGTTTTGGGATTGGCACCGAGGTGCATTTTCCACTCCATATTCTGCGCTCGATGCGCGCCGAGGTTGATGCGCTCCTAGGCTCTCTCCGGTCAAGAATCACAAACGGAGACAGCCGGTAATGCCGAGCAAATCCCAAAACCGCCAGCCAAGCCTATTCGACGCGCCGGTGCCGCGCGTGAGGCTATGCCAGGCTTGCAGGAACGAACTCACGAACCTCCTGGAAGCTCTGCTCCGCGAGATCGCAACAACGCTGGTCAACAAAAGATGCGCGGAGAGCAGCGATGAACAAGATCACCGCTGAGCATCTCCAGCGCAACGCCTGCGTCTATATCCGTCAATCGACCCCGGATCAGCTCGTGCATAATCTTGAAAGCCAGCGGCGGCAGTATGGGCTTGCCGATCGCGCCAAGCAGCTTGGCTGGACCGCTGTCGAGATCATCGACGACGATCTCGGACGGTCGGGCGGCGGTATAGCCCGTCCAGGCTTCGAGCGGCTGCTGGCGGCAATCTGCGACGGCCATGTTGGTGCAGTGCTTGCGATCGAGGCGTCGCGTCTCGCGCGCAACGGCCGCAACTGGCACACTCTGATCGAGTTCTGTGGATTGGTTGGCACCATCATCGTCGACGAAGACGGAATCTACGATCCTCGCCATCCCAATGACCGGCTGCTACTCGGCATGAAGGGGACGATGAGCGAGCTTGAATTGTCGCTGTTCCGCCAGCGCTCGCAGGAGGCGCTGCGCCAGAAAGGCGCGCCGGGGCGCGCTGTGTTCTTCGCGTCGCAGCAGGCTACGTTAAGGCTGGACGCGACCGGATCGAGAAGGACCCGGACCAGAGGGTCCAGGAAGCCTTGAAGCTCGTTTTCTCCAAGTTCGCCGAGTTTCAAAGCGCGCGGCAGGTTCATATCTGGTTGAGGGAGGAAGGCATCCTCTTGCCGGTCAAGGCTCATAATGCCGAAGCGCAAGGCATTGTCTGGCGGCTGCCGGCCTACAACACGGTGCACAACATCCTAACCAATCCCATCTACGCAGGCGCTTACGCGTTTGGCCGCACCACGAGCAAGGTGAGCGTGGTGGAGGGCCGCAAGCGCATTCGCCGCGGCGTTCGCCGGCCGCTGGCCGAATACGACGTCCTGATCAAGGATCATCACGCCGCCTACATCGGCTGGGACGAGTTCGAACGCAACCTCAAGGCCATCGCCAGCAACGCGACCGGCATGAGCAGCGCGCTTGCGCGCGGAGCAGCCCGCGAAGGCGAGCTTTTGCTGGCTGGGCTTCTGCGCTGCGGCCACTGCGGCCGCAAACTTCATGTACACTACAGCGGCAAGCTCGGCCGCTATAACTGCGACGGTGCACGCCTGAACCACGGCACTGAGCGCTGCATCTCGGTAAGCGGCTTGAGCATGGACGCTGCGATCGCCAAGGAGGTGCTGCGCGTCCTAAATCCGCTCGGAATGGAAGCCGCGATCAAGGCGATCGAGGCTCAGTCGGGCGAGACCACAGCAGCCGGGCGGCAACTGGAACTCTCCCTGCAGCGGGCCCGCTATGAGGCCGCCCATGCCCGCCGGCAATACGATGCTGTCGATCCAGCCAACCGGCTTGTCGCTGGCGAGTTGGAACGCCGCTGGAACGAGGCCTTGCAAGCGGTTGCCAAGATCGAGGCTGACATCGCGGCCTTGATCGCGCGGCGTCCGCCGCCGCTTGGCGAGCCGGAGCGACAGCAACTCATGGGGCTCGGTGCCGATCTCGAGCGCGCCTGGTCGCATCCCGCCGCAACGGCTGCGACGCGCAAGCGTATTTTGCGCACCGCGATCTCGGAAATCATCGTGCGCCGCGACGGCGGGACCATTCATGCTGTCCTGCACTGGCAAGGCGGCGATCATACCGAACTTACGGTGAAGCAGCGGCTCGAATGCAGCCGGCCGGCCACAACCCACGCATTCCGGACGAAACGATCACGCTGATGCGACAGCTGGCGCGGTTGATACCCGATCGCCAGATCGCGCGCCTGCTCAATCGTATCGGCGTGCAGACCGGCCACGGTAATGCGTGGACGCTGGAGCGCGTGCGCGGCTTCCGCAAACACCACGAAATCGAGGGCTATCGCGAAGGCGAATGGGCGGAGCGTGGCGAAATCACGCTTGAAGCAGCGGCGAAAATCATCGGAGTATGCAATATGACGGCGCTGCGCATGCTTCGCCGCGGCGAGATCAAGGGGAGGCAGGTCTGTCCGGGGGCTCCCTGGGCAGTCAAGGCCGCGGACCTGACCGGAATTACTGGCTGGGTGCGATCGAAACCTCCGCTAACACCAAATCCAGGACAGCTGGCCCTTCACTTTCAATGACTTAGGATGAGGTGCATTATGACGCGTGCCCGCTTGGGCATGCCAAGCTGGATACCACTGCGCGCTATACGCAGGTGGCAACCAACATCATCCGCGAGGTCATGAGCCCGCTCGACCGGCTCACGCCGCTGCGCCCGAAGGAAGGCAAGCCCGGATAGCCGGCCGCCATGGCCCGCCCATCCCTAGAGGTCGCGGACATCTTCCGCGGCCACGGGGCAGCATGGCGCCAAGCCAACCGCGGCCATGTGAGCCCCGGCCAGTTCAAGGTGATGAGCGCCATCGAGAACTGCCGCACGGCGGCGCTCGGCGGCCATGTCGCGGCTTGCGAGAACGATGCCTGCGGACACACGGCCATCTCCTATAATAGTTGCATGAATCGCCACTGCCCGAAGTGCCAGGGGGCTGCGGCACGGGAATGGCTGGCCGCCCGCGAAGCCGAACTCTTGCCGGTGCAGTACTTCCACCAGGTGTTCACGCTGCCCGCGCCAATCGCGGACATCGCCTACCAGAACAAGGCTGCGATCTACGCCATGCTGTTCAAGGCCTCGGCCGAGACCATGCTGAAGATCGCGGCCGATCCCAAGCACCTTGGGGCCAAGACCGGCTTTATCGCCGTGCTGCATACATGGGGCTCGGCGATGACGCATCATCCGCATGTACACATGATCGTGCCGGGCGGCGGGCTCTCACCGGATGGCAGCAGGTGGATAGCCTGCCGGCGCGGCTTCCTCCTGCCGGTGCTGGTGCTCTCCAAGCTGTTCCGCCGGCTGATGCTTGAGAAGCTCGCCGCCGCGCACAAGGCCGGCAAGCTGCGCTTCTTTGGCGAGCATGCGCACCTTGCCGGTGCGGACGCATTCGCGGCCTTCCTGGCGTCGCTCAGAAAGACCAAGTGGTTCGTCTATTCCAAGCGGCCGTTCTCCGGGCCTGAAACCGTGCTGGCTTACCTCTCGCGTTATACGCACCGGGTTGCCATCTCGAACCGGCGCCTGATTGCCGCGGACAAGACCAGCGTCACATTCAAATACAAAGACTACCGGATCGAGGGGCCCGGCCGCTACAAGACCATGACGCTTGAGGCGGGCGAGTTCATCCGCCGCTTCCTGATCCACGTCTTGCCCAAGGGCTTCCACCGCATCCGCCATTACGGGTTCCTGGCCAGCGGCGTCCGCGCGGATAATCTTGCCACGATGCGTATCCTGCTCGCCATGACCGCGCCTGCGCCCAAACGCAAGGATGCAGGCAAGACCGAAGCACTTGCCGGCGCCGCGCCGGTCCGCCTTTGTCCCTGTTGCGGCAGCCGCATGCTCATTATCGAGACCTTCGAGGGAAGCTGCCGGCGGCGCAGGCCCGCGCTGGCCCCCGCGGGGATCGACACGTCATGAGCAGGATCGTAAGCGCTTCCATCCCGATTGCTGCGCGCCTTCGCCGCCGCCTTCATGCCGGCCACGGAGGTGCTCGCCCAGGCGCGTCTCAACTGAAGCAATCGGCGCTCAAGCCAGCCTGCTTGCGGTCGCCCAAGCGGCTGCCTCGCCCCGTTGCGGCTATTGCGGGGTATTGCAGCGCCGCCCAGCGCACCTCCTGGGCCATGCCGCCAGCCCTTCGCATGCCGATGGCGCGGGCAAAATCCTCATAGCGCTGTGCTGTTGCGGGTGGTGCCCTGCTCCCCGCGCGTTCCTTCCCCGGAGACTTTCGGACGCCGGCCCGTGGTGCGCGCGGTGAGGTTCGGCAGGGGCCGGCATCCGAAACCCTTCACAGCACCGGAATTGCCCAAAATAAAGTCTGGCAAGTTGGTCGGCGCAAGCAAGCCGTATGTCGGCGACAGAGACTTTTTTCTCTCTAACTTCCCTTAAATCATGTTTATATTGTTAAGCAGGTTCTGTATGTGGTCGCGAAGCAGGCTTAGCCCCGCGTTGGCTGCATACCTTGCACAAAAAAGGGGGGAGCATGGGACCGGAAGGAGCAACAATTGCAACAGCAGTCGAGCCCCCAAAATCGCTGGGTTGGCTGCGGCCTTCTAACTTGCTCGGCACAGTCATTGGCACGCTCGCGATTGTTGCCCTTGTTAGACAAGGGGCCATGACTCACAGTTTCAGCGCTCCAATGCAGGGCGTCCTTGCCGCTTATGAGGCAGCGAAGAACATACTTTTTGGATGGACAGAACCCTATTTGCGCGCAGGCCTCGACTACTTAACTGCTAACATTGGTCTTAAGTTCCACCTTTTCAACAATTGGAAAGACTATTTCATTGTTTGTGCCTTGATGGGCAATGCAATGGGTAGGGCAGAGATGTCTCAACGCAAGCCTAGCAATCACAAGATCGCAGATCTCTCATTTAGACTTTATTTTAGTTCTTTTGGATTAATATTTGCTTTTGGTTTTCTTGCTTATGAAGTAGTTTTCGGAGCAATAGCGTGCCTTATCGGCCCATGCTCGGAAAACCTCGATGAGTTTGTGACTAAATACACACCGATCTTCTTGATTACTGTTCCAAGTTTCTTAGGAATTCTTCTTTTAAGCGTGAACAGGCGCCACCCACACGGTTGGCAAATCATAAACACTATTATCGGTACTGTACTGTTTTTCGTCATCGACGCCGGTATCAAGCTGCTCAGCTAAATCCGTCTGATGCTCGCCTAAATGTTGGCACGTTGCCCATACGTCCGGTTCACCTCGAATCGCTCCCTTTATTTCAAGATTCTCGAATGGCGGCTCACGGCCTTTTACGCCGGTGATAGGTAGAGCCGGCCCGGCGGACGGCCGCACCAGCGCGGGCGCGCGGGCGTTTTGCTGAGCCGCGTATCAGGATACCGTAATCGCGCATGACTGAGGTTCATAACTCAATACCTGCTTTTTTAAAATCCGCTCAAAAACTGGATGCCCTATCGCCTGGGACACATGCTTGTCTGTGGTCTTGCAGTATTCTAGCGGAGCTTGCGCGTACCTTGGCGCGCCGGAATGTACCAGTCAAGCGCGACTAGTTTTCCACGACTCCGTAAAAGTTGTGTAAAACCTTCGCGCTTTGGTTGTGCTTCGGCGGGTCCGGCGCAATCCTCTGGTCATCCGCGGAACGCTTCTACGCAGCCGGATGTGGCGGCGGGATGCCTGCGGAGCTCTTTGAAAAGTTGATCATAGGACAGCGCCTAACACAGCGGGGCAGATGCGCGTGCCGTTCCGGAACATGAAGAGCTAGATCGCGATGGCCGCCATGTCCCGAGTATAGAGACGGTGCCGCCAGTGGCTGGGAGGGCGGTTTCCGGCCTGTTTCCGAGATGGTCCGCTGGTCGCGGGCAAATGGGGCGAAATCGTGGTAGGCGCGCCATATCCCTTAAGAAAACAAGGTTAACGCGGAAACGCGAGTGCCCAAAACTTGCGAAAATTGCTCGAATTCGAGCATTCAAAACTACAGTTAAATATTGTGTCTTTACCATAAATTGTGACGTATAAGGATTGATAACATACTGTAATATATAACAATATTGTTTATATATCGCTTTAATCTTTCAGCAAGGCACATCGGATACAATTAGTTCAAATTGAAAAAGCGTCCCGTGGTTATCAAAATGGGTGCTTTGGGCGTGCGGAGTTGCAGTGTGGCGGCGGAGTTGAAAGCCTATCCGGGAGCGTACTTGCGTAGCGGGCGCTACGGATTGCGCTTGACGCCGGCTTACCGGGCAGACCTAGCCCAAGCCTGCGAAGACCGCAACCCTGTACGCCACGAACGAGCCCAGATAGGCCAGCGTCAGCATGTAGCAGAAGGTCAGCGCCATGAACCGCCAGCTTCCAGTCTCGCGCCGGATCACGGCCAGCGTCGAGGCGCATTGCGGCGCGAAGATATACCAGACCAGCACCGAGATTGCGGTGGCAACGCTCCAATGTGCCGCCAGCGCCTGACCGATCTGCGGGGCTGCGTCCTTGCCGCCTTCGATGGCATAGACGGTGCCGAGCGCCGCCACCGCGATTTCCCGCGCCGCCATGCCTGGGATGAGTGCCACGCCGATCTGCCAGTTGAAGCCGATGGGCGCCAGCACCGGCTCAAGCAGGTGCCCGAGCCACGCAGCCAAGCTATATTCGATGCCGGGGCCGGTAGCGCCCGCCGGGGCTTGCGGGAAGGACGCCAGGAACCAGATCAGCACCATCATGGCGAAGATGGTCGTGCCCGCGCGCTCAAGGAACGCCTTGCCCCGCGCATAGAGGCCCAGCGCCACCGAGCGCGGGCGCGGCAGCTTGTAGTCGGGCAATTCGAGCATGAAGGGCGGGGTAGGCTGCTCGCGCCAGACAAGGAACTTGGCGGCGGCCGAGACGGTGAGCGCGGCGAGGATGCCCGAGGCGAACAGCCCGAACATGACGAGGCCCTGCAGGTTCGCGAAGCCCCATACGGTTTTCGCGGGGATGAAGGCCGATATGATGAGCGTGTAAACCGGGATGCGCGCCGAGCACGTCATCAGCGGCGCCACCAGGATCGTCGTAAGCCGGTCGCGGCGGTTGTCGATCACGCGGGTCGCCATGATGCCGGGAATCGCGCAGGCGAAGCTCGACAAGAGCGGAATGAACGCCCGCCCGTGCAGGCCAACATTGCCCATGATGCGGTCCATGAGGAAGGCCGCGCGGGCCATATAGCCGAAGTCTTCCAGGAGCAGTATGAATAGGAACAAGGTCAAAATCTGTGGCAGGAAGACAATCACGCTGCCTACGCCAGAAATGACGCCATTTTCTATGAAGCTTTGCAATAAACCTTGCGGGATGTTCTCATGCGCTAGCCCGCCAAGCCAATCGAAACCGGCGGAAATAAGCTTCATTACCGGCTGCGCCCAGGTAAATACCGCCTGAAACATCAAGAACATCAGCGCAAGCAGAATGACGAGGCCGGCAACCGGGTGCAGCAGCACCGCATCGAGCCGCGCGGTGAGCGTATCGGGCGCATGCGGCTTGTGGACGGAGGCCTCGATGATCCGGTCTGCCTCGCGCTGCGCCGTCCGCAGATCGCTTGAGCTTGGCGGCTTCCAGGTGGACCCGCCGCCCTCCACAGGCACATCCTCGGCTATATCGTCGAGCCGCCGCAGGAGATCGTCCACCCCTCCGCGCCTGACCGCAACCGCCGTCGTCACCGGCACACCCAGCTCCAGGCTCATCGCCGGAATATCGATCTGGATGCCGCGCCGCTTGGCGATATCGATCATGTTGAGCACGAGCAAGAGCGGCTTGCCCAGGCGCTTCAGCTCTATGACGAGCCGGAGCGCAACCCTCAAATTCGTTGAGTCCGCCACGCAAAGCAGAAGGTCCGGCGAGGCCTCGGTGTCCATGCGGCCAAGCACGAAATCGCGCGTCACCTCTTCGTCCGGGCTCCGCGCACGTAAGGAATAGGTGCCCGGCAGGTCGATCAGATTGACCGAATGCCCCCCAGGCGTCCGGAACAGGCCGCTCTTCCGCTCGACGGTCACGCCCGGGTAGTTTGCCACCTTCTGGCGGCTGCCGGTTAGTGCATTGAAAAGCGCGGTTTTCCCGCTATTGGGCGTGCCAATGAGCGCATAATGGCGGGTATCGAGGCCGGCGGCTATGGTTGTCATATGGTGCCGGCCGCCTCCACCACGATAGCCATTGCCTCCCGCCGCCGGAGCGCCACGGTGTTGTCGTTGACGCGCACCGCAATCGGGTCGCGGCCGAACAGCCCCTCGTGCAGGATCTCGACGCGGGCGCCTTCGATGAAGCCAAGCTCGATCAGACGGCGCTCAAGCTCTCCCTCCGGCAGGTCGCAGTAGTCCGGATGGACCTTGATGGCCTGCACGCGGCCCTTGTATCCGCGCTTCGACTGTCCAAGTGCTGCGCCGGGCATTTGCGTCGAGGCCTCTCGATCTTGTGGCATCCTACTTCTCAGGAAAATATACCCTTGGCTATATCTGAGCCTTGGCAGCTCCGCTGTCAAGAAAAAAGTAGCGTACGCACAATAGGTTAGAACTGTTTTAAAACGAAGCCGGCAAGTGCGGGCAAGCGTCTGCCAGGCTATTGAGAAGTAAGGAGTTTTGGCCGGTGCGCAAGCGGCGGCAAAGTTCCGCTAGGCTCAACTCGCAGGCCGGTTGCCGGCCAATGCCAAGCCAGAAGCGGACAGAAACGCCGGTTCACGGGATTGGCCAAAAGACACAAGACATGAAAAAATCCGGGAACGCAGCCTATAGTTCCTTAGATCGGAACGGGAATAACGCGTGCCTCCGGCAATGGGAATGATCGAATGCTATCGAAAAAGCGATCGCGGCCAATCGTCGTGGACCAGCAAGAATACCAGTGGAGTATTGCGGATGACGGTCTTTACGTAACGCTCGCGATCCAGCTTCCCGAAACGAATGGGCAAAGACTGGAAGCGATAGTCGAAACGGATGTTGGCCGCTATTGGCTTGAAAGGCCGATGAATACGCAGCCCTTGAATTTGAGACCGGTTACGCCGTCGCTTGTTGCGAAGATCATAAAGAACGGCTTGGCGCTTGGCTGGACGCCGGGGCGCAAAGCGCCGCCGCTCGAAGTCTCGCTGAATGCCAGAGACGAGCTTGAAGTAAGGAACGGCCTCAGAAAGCCCGCTCAAGCGCGATAGGCGATCTGCGCTTCGAAACCGGCTACTCCAGCCCATACTTATGCAACAGCCGGTACAGGTTGCGCTCGCTGACGCCCAGCGCCCGCGCAAGCCTTGACCGGTGCCCCGAATATTTCCGGTGCATGCTCTCCACATAGGCGCGCTTGACCTCCTCAAGCTTCACCTCGCGCTCGAAGGAAAGCGTAATCGCACCGCGCGCATGGGCGGCATCGGACAGCGTCACATGCGGCAGCTTGATGGTGGTGTCGGTACCCGAGAGGATAATCGCCCGCTCCATGACGTTGCGCAACTCGCGCACGTTGCCCGGCCAGTCGTATTCGATGAGCGCCCGCTCGGCGGCAGGCGAAAGCTTCTTCACCACGCGGCGCGAGAAATCGTGCTTCTCGATGAAGTGGTTGGCCAGCGCCAGTATGTCCTCGCGGCGCTGCCTGAGCGGCGGCACCTTTAGCTCGAATGCGCTCAAACGGTAGTAGAGGTCGGCGCGGAAGCCCCCCTGCCGCGCAAGCTCCGCTAGGTCGCGGTTGGTCGCCGCCACGATCCGCACATCCGCCGCCAGATCCTTGGTGCCGCCCACGCGCCGGAACTGCTTGGTCTCGATCACGCGCAAGAGCTTGGCCTGCGCGGCTGGCGAGATCTCGCCGATCTCGTCCAGGAACAGCGTGCCGCCGTCAGCGGACTCCGCGAGGCCCCGCTTCAAGGTATTGGCGCCGGTAAAGGCCCCGCGCTCGTGCCCGAACAGCTCGCTTTCGAACAGGTTCTCATGCAGCGTGCAGCAGTCGAGCGCCACATAATTGCGCCCCGTGCGGGGGCTCCGCTCGTGGATCTCGTGCGCGATCACCTCCTTGCCGGCACCACTTTCGCCGTGGATCAGCACCGTCGCATTGGATTGCGCCACCGCGTTCACGAGCCCCATCAGCGTGTTCATCGCCTCGCTCGTGCCAACCACGACATTGGGCCTTGCCGCGCGCTGCTGGTCGCGGACGAAAGCGTAGTCGCGCTTCAGCGCCAGATGCTCCATCGCCCGCTGGACGTTCAGCTCCAGCTCTTCCTGGGTAATCGGCTTGGTGAGGTATTCGAACGCGCCCTGCTTGATCGCCAGTACCGCGTTGCGGATCGAACCGTAGGCGGTCAGCACGATCACGGCGTAGGCGGCGGAGAGGTTCTTGATGAGGTCCAGGCCGTTGGCGTCGGGCAGCCTGATGTCAAGAATGATGAGGTCCGGTTCGTTATGCTCAAGCAGCGCTTGCGCCTCCGCCCAGGAGCGCGCGGTCAGAACGTTGTAATTGAGCGACGTCAGATGCTGGGCGATCAGCATTTTCAGCGGAAGATCGTCCTCGATTACAAGTACGGTGTGGACCGGCGTCGCCATCGCTACCTGTTATGCCTCGCCCGCAAAGGGCAGGTTCACAGTGAATGTTGCACCATGGCCTGCCTCGCTCGCGGCCTTTATCGTACCTCCATACCGCGTGACGATGGCTTTGCAAATTGTAAGCCCCAAACCCGTGCCCTCGATGCCGTCCGCGCGCTTCGAGAAGAAGGGATCGAATATGCGCGGCAGCACGGCCGGATTGATGCCCCCGCCGGTGTCCTCCGCCTCGATCACGATCTTTCCGTTTTCGATGCTTCCCCTCAGCGTAAAGCGGCCGCCCGCGGGCATGGCGTGGAAGGCATTCTGCGCGAGGTTCAGCACGAGCATGCGCATGTCGCTGTCGGTGGCGAGCACCCGCAAGTCCCCCGGCCCCAGATCGAGCGTTATGTCCACCCCGATCTGTTCGGCCTCGTAGCGCAGCAGCGAAACCACCTCAGGCACGATCGAGGACAGCGAAACGAGCTGCGTGCTTTGGCTCGGAAGCTGCGACAGGTTCAGGAGCCTCTTGGTGATCTCGATGCACTTGTCGACCGCGCCGTCCACGACGCGCAGGTACGAATAGGTATCCGGGTCGAGGCTCGCGCCGTCCGGATGCCGCTTCATGATGAACTGCAGCCCAAGCCGCACGGAGGCCAGCGGATTATAGATCTCGTGCGCGACGCCGGTCGCCAGCTGCCCGATCTCCGCAAGCCGCTGCTCCTGCGAGTAGCGCACCTGCTCGGTCAGATCGCGGAATGCCTCGATGACGAGCGTGCGCGCCTCGCCGCCGCCGTTGAGCGTCAGGCGGGCGGCCGTTACCTCGAAGAGCGCTTCCTTCCCGTCCTTCCGCCTATGCCGGTCGATATATTTGACCGGCCGGCCTTCGCTCTCGATTGCCGCAAAGGGGCAGGTGACGAGGGTCGGCGGGCACGGCGCCGTTTCACCGCGCGCGGCATAGCATGGCACGCCGGTCATGAAAGCGGGATCTTCCTGCAACTGGGCGGCGTAGGCGTTGTTCGCCATGATCACGGTGTAGTTCTGGTCGATCACGCGCAGGCCATCGGGCAGCGTGTCCATCAGCGCCTTGAGGAACGCCTCCTTGGCCTTGATCTCGGCCACGCTCTCCTCAAGCCTCGCAGCCATGCCGTTGAATGTGCCGCAGAGCGCGCCCAGCTCCTCGCCTGGGTCTACCTGCGCCTGAACGCGCGCGCTCAAATCGCCGTCCGCCAGGGCGCGGCTTGCGGCGGAGAGTGCGGCGACGGGTGTCAGCACTTGGCGGCGCAGGAAGATCCAGGTGCCGCCCATGACGATGAACACCACGGTTGCGCCGGCCCCAACCATCCAGGCGGCCGCGAGCAGGGCTTGCGTGCGGATGGCATGTGCCTCGCGGTCCACGATCAGGATGCCGTTGACGGGCGAAACCTCGGCGGGGCCGTGGCACTGCTTGCATTCGGGCTTGTTGCGGATCGGGTTGACGCTGCGCAGCAGGGTCTGGCCGTCTTCGGCGGTTCTGAGCCACGACGCTGGCGAGAGCGCGGGCACGCCGCCCGCGCATTCCGTGCAGCCAAGGTCCGGCAGCGTGACGTGGCCGCCGAGCAGCTCTTCGCTGCTGGCGAAGCGCACTTCAAGCGCGGGATTGACGATTTGAACTCTCAGAATGCCTGGCTGCTGCCCGAGCCTCGATATGATTTCGCGCAGGCCCGGCAGGTCGCGCTTCAGCATCGCGTTTTCGAGCGAAAACTGAAACAGCTTGTTCAGCTCCGCGGAGGCGGCAGAGCGTTCCTCCTGAATCCGGTAGCGATAACTCTCGACGAAGACACCGAGGAAAATCAAGGAGCTGAGCAGCATGCCAGCCCCTAGTCCCAGGAGAAGCTTGTTGGATAGCCGCCGGGGCATGCCCTTGAGCTTCATACTTACGCCTTTCGCCCGCCGTCACTGCAACGGTATTATGACATATCCGGGCGGCTGGCACGTCTCTTACCAGCTGGGAGCAACTCCTGGGACATATGGCCTCACCTCGTCCGCGCAGGTGAGGGTTGGGCCGGCGCCCTTTGCTGGCGGTTCAGGAACCTCGCGCGGCAGGTTGGCGGCGGCTTCGAGCTGGCCGCGCAGTTCCTCAAGGTAGGCGTGGGTCAGTTGCACCGCCGCGGCGAAGTAGGGCAGCGGCGTTTCGCCAGCCACCCGGCGCGCGAACGGCCCGGCCCAGCGCAAAAGATGACGGTCGAGAAAACGCGCCGCCTCGGCCAGCCCCTCGCGGTCCGCGGCTTGCGCGAACAGATAGGCCAGGAAGCGCAGCTGGATGACGAGATGATCGTCGGGCCGCTTGGCCCAATCCTGCGAAACCAGGTTGTGACGCTTGTACCAAGCCTTCACATCGAACATCGGCGCCTGCTGCTGCAATCCGTCTTCGTCGATCCAAACGGACTCGTTCGGTGCTGCCCGGTAGAGAAAACGCAGGTAGATGTTCGCATATTCGGCGGCCAGGCCATCGAGGTCTTCCTGACCCGGCTTTTCCGGAAGCGCGGCAACCGCGGCGTCGAACGCGGCAAGTGCTGCGCGTCCTTCGGCGCCTTCGAGCACGAGCCCGAACTGCGCTTGGATGGGGCAGGCGCGCGCGGCTTCGAGCCATTCGCGCGACGGCTCGCGGTCGTGCAGATCGGCCAGAAGCTCCAGATCCGCAGCAATCGCTGCCGTCACGCTTGGCTCCTCAGCGGGGCGCTCTCCTCCAACTCGATCGTTCACTTCACGAACCCTTTGCTATGCGCGATAAAGGCGATGGACGGATTGGTCAGTTCCACATCGGCCATGGATTGAACTTGGCGGGCGAGCTTGTCGTTGGGGCCTTTGGCCTTGGTCTCGTAGCTGCCGTCACGGATTTTATCGATGGGGCCAACGTCCAGCACGCGCATCATGCAGGCCATGACGCAGTAGGGCTTGCGGCCCGCGTCGATCTCGTCCACGCACAGATTGCATTTGCCCACGATATTCTGATCCGCGATGAACTGCGGCGCGCCGAACGGGCAGGCGGCCTCGCAGCGCCGGCAGCCGATGCAGAGCGTCGAGTCGATATCGACGATGCCGTCCTTCTTGCGCTTGTAGATGGCGCCGGTCGGGCAGGTTGGCAGGCAGGCCGGCTCCGCGCAGTGATTGCACGACATGTTGACCTTGTAGGCGAACACATCGGGATAGGTGCCGCCCTCGATATACATGACGCGGCGGAAGCGCGGTCCAGGCGCCAGGCCGTTCTTGTCTTTGCACGCGATCTCGCAGGCACGGCAGCCGATGCAATCGACATTGTTATGGATGAAGCCCAGCTGCATGTCCGGCTTCACGGGCTCGTAGACCTCGCGCTTCTTGCGTTCGGCGGCGGCCTTGATGTTGGCTTTGTCTTCGGGCGTGGCCATGTCTCAGCTCCCCATCCCTAAATTGCGGTCGAAGGCGGTGCGGCTGTTGCATTCAGCACTTGGGGCGCAACCCCTCATCCTGTCCTTCTCCCTCTGGGAGAAGGGACGGTGCGGCGCGCTCCGAGGACAATTCAGGCGTCCCTTCTCCCAGAGGGAGAAGGACAGGATGAGGGGTTGCGCCCCAAGTGTTATTCCGCAGAGCCTTACAGGACGTTCTTGCTTTCGTGTCACGTTCAACCGCCGTTTCCGGTTTAAAGGTCGCGCCGGAAGATGGCGCTGCGTGAGGTGGCGAGCTTGTCCCAGCCCGGACGATGTTCGAGGTTGGTCTTCTTGATGTTGCAAAGCACGGTGTTGTAGGCGAACGCGCCTGCGGGGCTCGGCTCGTCGAGGGTCAGGAAGTCGGGATTGCCCGCGCGGTCCACGCCGTCCTTGTCGAGGTCCATCCAGGCGCCCTCGTGCAGCACGGCCACGCCCGGCATGCAGCGCTCGGTGACATAGGCCGGCACCACGCACCGGCCGCGCGCATTGAATACCTCGACCGTGTCGCCGGTCTTGATGCCGAGCCGGCGTGCGTCGGACGCGTTCATCGTCACTTCCTGGTCGTAGGTCTCGCGCAGCCACGGGATGTTGTGGAAGATCGAGTGCGTGCGCCAGCGCGGATGCGGGCTGATGAGGTGGAACGGGAATTCCTTGGTCTTGGGGCTGTTGAGCGACTCCCAAGGCTCGATCCACTTCGGGATGTAGGGGATTTCGTAGCCGTAGGCGAGCTTGGTCCAGTCCGTGACGGAGGCTAGCTGGCCGGACAGGATCTCGATTTTGCCGGAGGCCGTCGGGAAGGCCCAGCCCTTCTCGATCTGATTGTGAAAGGCGACATGCGGCTCATCGAGCTTGAACTTGTAGACGCCGCGCTTCTTGAACTCCTCCCACTCCATCTTGACGCCCTGGTGGTTCTTCACCTTCTCCCACCAGTCCGTGAGGTAGGCTTCGTCCACTGCGGTGTCGTCCTTGAAGTAGTCGCGCGTGGCCTTGGGATTGTAGCATTCGCCGAAGCCCAGGCGGTAGGCTAGTTCGGTGTAAACTTGGAAGTCGGTCTTGGACTCGCCCATCGGCTCGATGACCTTGGGCCGGTGAATGTAGTAGTGGCCCTTGTACCAGGGCAGCGCCACGTCGTGCCGCTCGAAGTGGGTGGCGATGGGGAACAGCACGTCCGCCCACAGCCCCGAAGGCGTAATCGTCGAATCCGAGCACACCACAAGCTCAAGCTTCTTCATGGCCTGGATCTGCTTGTTGATGTTCGTGAGCTGGTTGAACCAGTCCGAACCCTGCCAGAAGATGCCTTTGATGTTGGGGATCTGCCCGTCGGTGTTGTCGCTGCGCGGCCAGCAGCCGATCTCCTCGCGCTTCACGTTCGGGTAGTTGAGTACGCAATGCGCCCAGCGGTCCGACTTGATCGAGGCGAACCAGATGTTGGCGTTCTCGTCGTAGGGGTAGGCGACAGATTCAGGGTGCCACGCCTTGCCGACGCCTTCCGCCGAGCCGCCCAGGATGCCTATATTGCCGGTCATCGCCTGAACCGCGGCGGCCATGCGGTTATACTGCTCGCCATAGGCGTTGCGGCCGGGCGCCCAGGACGCCTTGAGTGCTGCCGGCTTGGTGGTCGCGTACATCTGGGCAAGCTTCTTGATGTCGTCCGCCTTGACGCCGCAGATGGGCTCGGCCCATTCGGGTGTCTTGGGCTGGCCGTCGTACTTACCGAAGATGTAGTCCTTGAAGTTTTCCTTGCCCGCCGCCCAGGTGGGCATGGTCCCAGCATCCATGCCCTGGCAGTACCTGTCGATAAACGCCTGGTCATGCAGGTTGCTGGCGAAGATGTATTGCGCCATCGCCGCCAGCATCGCCGCATCCGTATTCGGCTTGATCGGAATCCACCACGCGTCGTAGGCGGCGGCCAGTCCGTATATTGCGGATCGACCAGCACGAACTTGCAGCCCTTCTGCTTGGCCATGCGCATATAGTAGAAAGTGTTGCCGCCGTGGAAGGTGTAGGCCGGGTTCCAGCCCCACATGATCATCAGCTTGGAATGCGCGAACGCGTCGTCTTCGTTGCCGTCTTCGATGGTGCCGAAGGTCATGCGCGAAGAGAAGGTCGTCCCCTGGTAGGACGGCACCGACCAGGAACTGGTGCGGCAGCCGGACATGCCCATGAAGCGGCCGAGCAGGCCTTCGATCTGGTCCGACTTGTGGAGCACGCCGAACGAGGCGCCGGCGTAAGATTGGTCGAGCAGGGCAGTGGGGCCGTATTTCGCCTTGATCTCCTGCATCTTGTTCGCGGTGAAGCTCAGCGCTTCCTCCCAGGAGACGCGCTTGAACTTGCCCTCGCCGCGCTCGCCCACGCGCAGCATCGGGTAGAGCAGGCGCTCGGCGGAATAGAGCCTGGAGCGGTAGGAACGGCCGCGCAGGCAGGCGCGGAGCTGCGGCTCCTCGAAGGTGTCCTTGCCGAACTGACCACCTTCCTGGTAGCGCCCGTCGTCGGTCGAAAGGCGCACGATGACGTTGCCCTTCTTGTGCGCGACAAGCATGTGCCGGGAGCCGCAATTATGCGCGCAGCTCGTCACCATCGTGGTCAGATCGTCGTCGCGCGGATAAGGCTCGTAGGCGAAGCCGGAGGCGGTCTTCGAGCCGCTCGTGCTCGCAAGTCCTGCCGCGGCGCTTGCCGCGGCCAGCCGCAGGAAGTCGCGCCGGTTCGGATTGAGCGCCGCCTTCCACGAAACCTGGTGCCAGGAACCTGCTTTCCTAGGATCGGGCATCGTTACACTCTCTTTCTCGCCTTTTGTTTGCTTGGGTTCCCGGGCACGTCCGCCGGGCCTGTGGGGAGGGAGCCGGCGGACGCTTGGGAGAACTCCGGAGAAATTACTTCCGAGGAAGCCGGTACTTGGCTTCGGATTCGGTGGGCCGGTCCTTCGCCCAGTCTGGAACCGCGGCATCCATGCCGGGCCACGGGTGGCGCGGATAGGGATAGCTGATCCGGTACCAGGCCCGCCCGCCATGGCAGCCATAGCAGACGTCCGCGCTGGTCTTGGCGAGCGCCTCGATGGCATCCGCCTTGAGGTACGAGACCTGATGGCGCACGGTCCGGAAATTTTCGGCATGGCAGGTGAGGCAGCCATTGGGCGTCTCTGGCGTCTCCAAGCCTTCCCGGATGGTTGGGTAGGGATCGAGGCCCATATTCTGGTTGGGGAACTGCCCATGGCACCGGAGGCACGTCTCGAACGGATTGACCGTCTTGCGCAGAGTGAAGGGCGCGTCCTTGACCGGCACGGTCGCGCTCGATCCTGGCGCCTTTTCGCGCGGGTCGGCGCCCTGGTGGCAGAAGGTGCAGGTAAGGTTCATCACCTGCTTGGCAAGCGGCGTGGTCAGGTGCCGCGCGTGAAAGGTTTCCTGGCCGCCGGAATAGGTGTCGAGCGTCTGATACCAGGGTTCCGTATCCGCGGCCTTGAGCCCCGCGGGCGACGCCTCCCGGACCTTTCCGGTGAGAATTTCCTGGTGGCAGGCGAGGCACTGCTCGTTGGTGGCCGTTTCGGAGGCGGGCTTGAAATGCAGCTTATGCCAGCGCGCCGCCTGATAATCGGTGATCTTCGCAAGCTCCGCGGGCGTGTCCTCGGCGGCGGCTCTTGTCGCAGAGCCCGCCAGCATGGCTGCGGACGCGAGAAGCGCCATGGCAAGCGCGGCAGATCTGCCAAATGTCCCTCTCACTGGCACAACTCCTTAAATAGCGAGGCCGGAAGAGTAGGCCGCCCTCGAAGGACGGCAGGAGGCGAAGTGCCGGGCGGCGCATAAGGCCGCCCGGTGTTTGGTCTCGAAGGTCTGTAGTTCGAAGCCTACTTCTTCGCCCATTTCGCGCAAGGGGCATTGCCGGACATGCCGCTCATTCCGGACATGCCGCTCATGCCCGACATACCCGACATTCCGCTCATCCCAGACATACCGGACATGCCGCTCATGCCCTGCTGCCCGCTCATGCCGGACATTCCCGACATACCGCTCATGCCCTGCTGGCCGCCGCCCACATATTCCACGCAGACATAGTCCGGGCCCGGCTGCGGCACGCCTTGCGCGAACGCCGTGCCCGAAAGTGCCGCGAGAGCCAGAAGCGTGCCGCTTGCGATCTTCAGTAAGGTCATAAGTTCCTCCTTTGGGTTGAACCAGATGCTTGGGCGCCGCTTCTCTCGTGCGAGCGGGAACCGATAGCGGCGTCCCCGAATTCTTCCCGTTCCCGTGGGTAAGCTGTGCGCGGGTATCTGTTGGGGCCTTGGAGCGTTTGCTGGCCTTGCCCGGCTGATGAAGCTGTCTGATGTCGTAGGAACCCGTCATGCCCGGCCGCGTGAAGGGGGTGTACCAGGCTCCCTGATCGTCGAGAAACTTGAGGCTGTCCGGCAGCGGTGCCTCAATGCCCCGTGTAGCCTTGCCGAGCCAGTCCGGAGACTTCTCGAAGCGTTCGATCTTCGGTGCGGCCCGGGGCCTGCTATCCGGCTCAGTCCCCGCAATGTAAGCAGGCGTCTGCGCAAAGGCGCTGGACGCAAGGGCTATCAGCGGCAGAACCGCCCAGCGGGCAAATCCGCTCGTCTTGCCTGGCACAGCCATTTATCCCTCATAGCCGGTTGTCACCGGTGCCCTTAGCGCAAGGTCCGTGCCAGCCCGCGCGACACATAGAAAAATTTCGATAAAACAATTCGTTGCGCTATCGCTGTTCGCGCCAGAGCGCCGGTTTGCAGAGCAAATCCTGCCATTCTGGCAGGGAACGCGAACGCAACTACGGTTACACCTTTGATAATGGGGTAAAAACGGATCTGCCAATTTGGCAGAGGAATACCTGCAGCAGGCCTGACAAATTGGCCGGTGGAATATAACGGACTGTGATGCTATGGCATGGCATTAAGCCCATATATTCGCGCCTGGACCTGCGCCAGACGCGAGGGGCATCCGTGTTTTCATTCATGGAGCGCTATCGATGTCCAATGCACCGCATACTTCCCAAAAGCCCGAAGAAAAAGACGAAGACCGCAAGATTGGCGGCTTCTGGTGGTGGAGCCCCGCCTATCTCGCCGCCATCGTCCTGGGAATCACCGTCTGGTATTTCTATTTCCTGACCCATCAGAAGCCCGAACCGAAGATGGCTGAGGCCCCAGTGGCGGCAAAGCCCGCTCCGGCTCCCGCAGCTCAGCCCGTTCGCGCCGCCAAGGAGAAGATCGAAAGCGCATATTTCTTCCGCATCGACGGCCAGGACGCGGCCGGCCACGCGGCTTCCTTCGATTTCGTCGTGCTGAGCGGCGACTACACCTGGGCGCTGGGCAGCACGTCAGAGGTGATTTCGAAATCCGGGCCGGTTCCCGAGGCCGAAGCCGCCGGACGCGTGCTTTCCCCCAAGATCGTCGAATCCCTGTCGAGCGCTTCCGACCTGATCGCGGTGGGCCTTGCCTCCAGCGAAGGCGAGCGCGAGGCGGAGGAAGCCCGGGCGCTGGCCAGGGCGCAAACCGTTTCCGGCTGGCTCGGCAAGGTTGCCAAACCCGGCACCTCCATCTGGAACCTGACGCTCGGCCAGTATAACGCCACCTGCAAACACCAGCAGGACGAGGACACGAGCTTCGAGCGGCCGATCATCCTCTCCGGCGTGCGGGCGAAAGCGGACGGCACGAACCTGCAGGAGGCGCTCTCCAACGCAATCGGAGGTCACGACAACCTGCCCAGCGCCGAATGCTACTCGCGCTTCGACATGTCGAAGGTGCGCTAACTGCCGCTGCTCCCCTTGCCGGTTCGCATCGCAGGGGGAGCTGGCATCTAGTTTCTTTTGCGGGCGCCGGCGATATCGTAGGAAGACGCTCAAAAGTCAGGCAGGTCTCCATGGCAATCGTGACTGCAACCGAAGTTCCGGAAGAAAGTGCTTTGCGAGGGATGCTCGCGGAGGCCGATTTCTTCGACGCTTATCGCTCGCCGCTCAGCGATCCCGCGCTGACGCCAGTGGAGATTTTCATCCGCAGCGCCAAGACAGGCCCGGCCTGGGCCGAACGGCTCATGAGCTTGCGCAATGTCATCGTGCGCCAGCTTGGCCTTAAAGACGTGGGGGCGATGACGATTGCGGACGGCAAGCCCGCCTCCAGCTACCAGGTGGGCGACCGGCTGGGCATTTTCAGCATCTTCGCGAGTACGGAAAACGAACTGCTGCTGGGGATCGACGACAAGCACCTCGACGTGCGGGTGTCGGTTCTCAAGCAGGTGGCCGGGCGGCAGGACTACGTGGTTTCCAGTGTGGTGAAAGTACATAACTGGCTCGGACATCTCTACATGATGCCGGTGGGCAGGATTCATCCGCTGGTCGTCAAAGCGCTCATGCGCCGCGCGGTGGTTTGAAGCTGGGCTTGTGCAAACATTCTTGGGGTGGCCAACGAATGCCCAAGAGTGGACATATTAGTTGGAAATCCTTCTGCATCGCCGGGTGTTCCTCGGCCACTAGCAAGAGATTTGAGGTTGGCCTGTGTTTTCTGTGTGAAATATGACCTTAGCGACCTCGACGAAGTGTTTTGTGGCGCGAATAGTCTGTTCCGTAAATGTCTTTAGTGCCAATCTGGAATATGTTGTTGTAACCGGCTGCCAAATGTTCTTTTTAATTCTTGTTAGTCTGCACATCTTGAAGTCGCCGGTTTTGGGATCAACCTCCTCCAAGGTGCTGTGATGCCATTCGTTGCGAGTATTTGTAAGTTCCTTCAGCCCCTTAAAAAGGGTTTCATCATGTTCGGTTCTGATATGTGCAAGGCTCGAATCAGTCATCCACTTCTTTAAGAAGTCAAGCATCTCCTTGAATTTTGTTGGTGGGTCTTCCGTTGCCAATAGCGGGTTAATCGCGTCTTTGTTGATATGTAGAATGAGCGTGGTTAATAGGTGTTCCAAGCGTGACCAAGCAATGAAGGCATATCCCAGTTCGCGAAAAATCGGATCATCTGTTGTTTCGTCCAGTGGCCCCCCCAGTGGCTTAAATTTGTATCCGCGATCTTTGAGCCTGAAGGTTGGGTATTCCATGAGGCTATTTCCTTTCGGAAAAAAGGGGGAGAAAGAATTGCACAGCTTGCAAGAAGATAGAAGACGACGCAGTGTACGTAGGTTCGGGCACTCGGGGCTGCTGGCATTTCAACCTTCGCTGCCAATGGCCGCGACTCAGCATAGCTGATTTCTACGCCTTATGACGACAGAGCGAAGAGCTTTCATTTGGCGGGCATGCATGCGGGCGCTTCTGATTGCCATCATTTGGACCTTGGCGCTGCTCAGCCGGAGCGCTGCTAGTGAGGAGGCTTGTGACCGCTTTGAGTATGGGAAGAACTCACAAGCTTACTTGGACTGCTTGCAGTGCACTTACGGAGTTTCTAACCCAAGCCGTAACGCCGTGTACTCTTGTACCATAATGCTATCCCAAATGCGTCAGGGGCCCATAGCAAATGTTAGACGTATAATGGCCAATGCTTGCGGTAGTGCGTTGATCGAATTACCTGAGTGCTTGCCTGCTGCGGCTAAGCAACAGGCGGGTTTTATATGCGCTGTTCAAGATGTAAACCCTGGCAGTCCGCAATGTAATCAATATAGGGCCAAGCTAGAGTCTTGGATTAAAGACTTGTTGACTTGCGCCAAGCTTGATCAAAGCGAACAGCGTGTGAAGTATTGCAACGATACTATTGGTAAATTTCCACCGCCGGTTCCGTCGCGAAATTGATGGAGTGGCGATCACGCGCTTGGCGACACCTTTCAACATAGGCAGTTGCAATTTGCTGGCGGTTTGCCGCACACCTTTGCCGCTTGGCCCATCGGGCCGGTCCATCCCATTAGCCACTGTGCTCAAGGTGGCAGGTTTTGAAGTCCGCCAAGTCCGCTGTCGGGCCTGCAGGAGCCTAAGAAGCTTTTATGCGGCGATGAAGTTCATCGCGTAACCACTTTTACTTTATGCTTTTGGTGCCACGCCCGGAACGCCACCAAAATTGTATTGAAAAATCGTGGCGGCAAAAATCCGTAGTCAAAGCGATCCGTGCCCCGAACTTTTCGCAAATCATAACCAGGCCAGACGAATTGGTCGCCCTCGCTCACAATCACCCACGAGCGCTCGCCGTCAAGGCCGAGGTGTTTTTTGACGGCGGGCGGAATCTCGACCGCGGCTGCGGGATCGGCAGGCGGACGATGTGTCACCGGCAACACCGTGACCAGCGTTTCGCCATCGGGTTGGCGCTCGACGGCGAGCGCAATGACGCAGGGCCGGTCTTTGCGTCCTTCTTCCTGTCCGCATTGCGCTTCGCGATCCCACACATAGGCGTATGAAATGGTCAGGCCAGGTTCAGGGGTTGGAATTGCCATGCCACTCGTTATTTCGGATCGAGCAGTTTGTTGAGATGATCATGGCGCGGGTCCATCCGCGACGCTCCGATGCTTTCGGCTTCCGCGTCCGGCAACTCGGCCGTCAGGAACCGGCGGCGCATAGTTTTCAGTTTTTGCAGTTCTTCGTATTCATGCGGCGCTACGAAATACCCGGCCAGCGTGCCATTGCTGGAAACGGGTACGGCCTCGCGCTGCGCCTGCATCTTGTAGCGGCCGAAGTTGCGGGCAAACTCGGCGGCCGGAACAATTTCAGCCATGTCCATGCCTCCTTTGTTTCAGAGGCAGCACTATACACACTTTACGTAAAGAACGCAATATGCGTGCTTTGTGCTCTTTGCATGTGAAGCGCCGGGATGCCCCGCGGAGGACTCGCAGCGATAGCGGGAAGCGCCGAAGGTGCACGAATTTGGGCGCGGCGATGCGGGAGGCCTGCTATAAGACGCCCTCTTCGCGAGAAGGCGATTGCGCTCAAGCAGCCCGAAGGGTGGTAGCGCACCAAATAGCACGAAATAGTCCCGGCGTGAGCATTGGCATGAGTTCTTGCATAGGTATCGATTTCGGCACGACCAACACCGTGCTGGCGCTGAGGCAGCCGGACGGCGGCGTGCAGCCGGCGATGTTCCGGCACGGCGACGCGGAGTTTTCCGCATTCCGCTCCGTCCTGGGCTTCTGGCAGGAGCACGGCGAATGGGTTCCGGAAACCCGCTGCGAGGCAGGCCCCTGGGCCATCGAGGCGTTCGCCCAATACCCGATGGACACGCGCTTCTTCCAGTCGTTCAAGACCTACGCCGCCAACCCGTCCTTCCAGTACACCCAGGTCTACGGCAAGCGTCATTATTTCGAAGACCTGCTCGCTGCGTTCTTCGAACAGGTCAGCTCCAGGGCGGGCGGGAGCCTTGAGCGGTTGCCGCGCCGGCTCGTTCTGGGAAGGCCGGTGAAATTCGCAGGGCCCGCCCCGGATGCGGCGCTTGCCCGGCAGCGCTACGAAGCCGCCTTCCGCCGCTTCGGCTTCGACGAGATTTATCACGTGATGGAGCCTATCGCTGCGGCGTACTTCTATGCGCACAAGCAGAAATCGGCCTCGACGGTGCTGGTGGGCGATTTCGGCGGCGGCACGAGCGATTTCTCCATCGTGCGCTTCGAGCCAGGGCCCAAGGGCGTGCTTGCCTATCCGCTGGCCTTCTCGGGCGTGGGCATTGCCGGCGACACCTTCGATTACCGCATCATCGACCGTGTCATAGCGCCCGTGCTGGGCAAGGGCTCGAAGTACCGGAGCTTCGAAAAGCTGCTCGATATGCCGGCCGCCTACTACCACAATTTCGCACGCTGGAGCGATCTGTGCCTTATGCGTTCTTCCGGGGCCGTGGCCGAGCTGAAGCGCCTCGCCGCCGCCAGCCTTGAGCCCCCGAAGATCGAAAAACTAATAGCCCTCATCGAGGGCAACGCCGCCTATTCGCTTTACAAGGCCGTCTCCGAAGCCAAGACACAGCTTTCGCACGCCGATAGCGCAAGGCTATCGTTTTCCGCGGCCGGCGTCGATTTGGATGCCGTCATAAGCCGCGCCAGCTTCAAGTCCTGGATCGCCAAGGACCTGGCCGGTATGGACGCGTGCGTCGATGCCGTTCTCGAAAATGCGGGGCTCGATGCACCGGCAATCGACCGGGTGTTCCTGACGGGCGGCACCTCGTTCGTGCCCGCAGTGCGCAAGCTGTTCGAACTCGCTTCGGGGCCGCCAAGGTCAATTCCGGCGACGAGTTCGTCTCGATTGCCAACGGGCTTGCGCTTATCGGTCAGGACCGGGACATTGGCCGCTGGTGCGCGAAGGAAGAGGCCGGCCCCGGCGAAGAAGCCGCCGCGGCAGGCGGACGAGGCTCCCGAAGCACCAAATAGTACCTATCCGATGGACCGGATATTAAGGTCTCCCTGCGATAGTGGGGCCGCTATGGCGTATTCCGGGCTTTTAGGAGAATTTCTAGTTTGGGTCAGCAACGGTGCCGCTCAGGCAGTGATTGCGGCCGCGATCTTTTCTTTCGGTGCATGGGTTTTTACGAGCGCTTTCTTCCGCAGTCTGCTCACGCAAAAGGAGGCCGAAACCGCGCGGGCAAGGGCTCAGCTGCGGATGGCTCTGGAACGGGCCAGGGCCGCGGAGGCCGTGGCCGTCGCGCTGAAGAAAAAGCTCGACAGCACCGTTTCGGCCTCTCTCGAAGGCGCGCTGACGGCCTGGGAACACGAGGACCGCGGCGGCAATCTTGAGCGCGCCGCAGGCATCCTGCAGGAATATTTCGACCGCGTGCGCAAGAATCTGGCCAAACTTTCCGGCTCCCTGGGCGACTGGTATGCCGGGCTCACCGCCGAAAATTCCGCGGGCTATATCGAGCGCGCGCAAGGCTTCTACGCGATGGCGCGCTTTGCCGATCCTGACAGCGAGCGCTGGGCGCAGGCAGCAGCCGGCCTGCAGGCGAGCGCAGGCGCCGCCGCACCCGGAGCCGCAGCCCTCGAAGCTGCCGCAGACGATCCCGCGCATGCTGTGGAAGTGAGCCCTCACGAGCAAGGCGCCGTCATCGATATTCTCCTCAAGCGCGGCAGCGCGATGCGCGAAAGCGGCAACTACTACGGGGCCTGCCAATTGGCCAGGCGTGCCTGCGGCGTTGCCGGGCGCCGGTTCGAAAAAAGGGATGCCCCAACGCTTGCCGCCTCGCACCTGCTGGCGAACTGCCTCTACTCGCTGGGCTCCTACGAAGAGGCGCTGCCTTATGCGCTCGAAGTGCTGACGGCCCGCGAGAAAACGGTTGGCAGAACCCACCTCGACACGGGCGAAAGCTGCAGCCTTGCCGGGCGGATCTATCTGGCTCAGGCCAATCTCGGCAAGGCCGAGGCTCTCCTGGAGCGCGCGCTCATCGTTCACGAAAAGGTGCTGGGGATGGACCATCCAGGCACCGTCATGAGCCTGCACGATCTGGCCTCCCTCTACGACGCGCAAGGCCGCTTCGAGGAGGCGGGCCCCCTCTACCGGCGCGCGATCCAGATTGCGGAGAAAAGGCAGGCCGGGCCCAACACCGCCACCGTACTTAACGGCCTTGCTGAACATTACCGCCTGATGCGCCGCTTCGGCGAGGCCGCACCCCTTTTCGCCCGGGCGCTTGCCATCCGGGAGAAGGTGCTGGGCGCAAATCATCCCGCCACCGCCGAAAGCCTCAACAATCTGGCCGGATGCTATTGCAGCCAGGAGCGCTACGCGGACGCCGAGCCCCTCTTCAAGCGGGCGCTGGAGATCGACGAAAAGGCGCTGGGCGCCCGGCATACCGATACGGCCACGAGCCTCAACAATCTGGCTGGCCTCTATTGGGGCATGGGCCGGTATGGCGAAGCCGAGCCGCTGTTCCTGCGGGCGCTGGCGATCAAGGAGAAGACGCTGGGCGCGGACCACCCGGATACGGTGTTGATCAAGGCGAACCTGGACCGGATGTTTGCGGAGAAGGGCCTGACGCGGGCGGCAGCGGGTTAGTCTGGCAGCGCTTGCCAAGCCTTTGGAATTACTCCCGGAAAGCTTGTGTGTAAGCTAGGACTCGGCTGCAGGTTTAGGTGCTATGCCATACAGAGGAATTGCCTATGCGGGGAAATCATGGTTAATATGGTGCTTGTGCAAGTTGCGTAGGAGCGTAGGCATGAGCGTTCAGATCGTAATGGACGGCAGTGGCGACACCCGGCACGAATTCGACGTTTCCGACCGCGTGGCGGTCGCGAAGGCGGAAGAGCGCTTCCGCGAACTGACCGGAAGAGGCTTCCGGGCTGTGGCGCTCGGCCCCAATACCGGCGGCAGCAGCGGCGGCGGCGAAGTGATCGGCGAATTCGATCCCACGGTCGAGCAGACCCTGTTCATACCGCAGCTCAAGGGCGGTTGATTGTGCGGAGCCGTCTTCGCTGGCTCGGATTGTTCTGGCCGGCGCGCGGCTCCCGGCGCCGGGAGACGGTGTCCCTTGCGGACGCCGTCCTGCCCGTGCGGGCGTACGAGCGCTCCGCTTTCGTCGAATGGGCGGAACCGAACCGGCAGTCCGGGGGCGCTGAGGACTACAAGGCTGCCCATGCCCGCGGGCTCAGGCTTCTCCGGGAGAACCTCACGCCCGTCCAGCGCGCGCAGTACGAAAATTTCGGGTATTTCGAGACCGTTGGCGGGCAAACGGGCAGGCGCTACCGGATCAGATACGGCACCCAGATGAACGTCGAACGGCTTGGGCGGAGCGGAAGGGTCATGCATGGCCTGTGCTTCGTGCCGGAGGGCAGCCTCGTCGCGGGCGACGTGATGCTGGCCCAGAAGCTGGCGCTGGAGTTGTTCGAGGCGGACGCGCTCAAGGTCGCCAACAAGTTCTGCGCGGGGTAGTCCGTTAATTTCTTACGGGCGTATTGAGGCGCGCTGTGCCCTCAACAGCATAAGCTGGGCCTGTACGGCTCCTTTACCGGCCGTCTCGCCTGCAAGGTGATACGCGCTTGAGGCATTTTCCAGCGCCGCGATTGCGGCATCGATGTTCTGCTGGCGCTGTCCTTCGCTACGTTCGAGATAGGCGCCGGCGAGTGCGCGGTGCAGATCGGCCCAGCGCTTCATATTGGCTTTCGAATCGAAGGCAAGCCTTGCTTGCTCGAAGTTCCCGATCGCACGTTCGATGTTTCCGGAGCGGTCCCCCTGGCTGCGGGCAACCAGCGCAAGCCCGAGCCCCAGCAATGTGGCGCCCCTTGCGTCACGTGGCACATTGGCGTCCGTGACCTCAAGCGCCTCCTCGTAAGCCTTGACGGCACTCTCGATATTGGCGGCCTTATCGCCAGTGGCTTTAAGCCGGTAGACATCGCCCAGCTGAGCATGGCCTTCGGCCCAAACGGCTGGAAATTTCGTCTGGCTGAGCGCCGAAAGACCTTTCGTTATGTACTCGATGGCTTGCTCGCTATGCTCCGCGGCTCCACCGCTTGCCGCAGCGCGGCGGCCATGGGCTCCGCCGAGGAAGATCATGGAGATGGCGCGCTCCTCCGGGCATCCGTCCTGTGGCAGCCTCTCCAGCAGCGCTTCACCGGCTTCTGTCTGATAGGCCGCCCTGCCATCCAGGCCCAGCTCGTCCGCGGGACGCGCCTGGGAACTGGCCGCTTGAACCTCAATCGTCGTCTCGGCCTTGTCCCTCCACACCGTAAGCTTGAGCGTCTGCCCCGGCCCGGTTTTCCGCATCGCTTCCCGGAAGCCCGAGGCACCAGCCACAGGTTCGCTGTTCAGGGCCACGACGATATCGCCACGGCGCAAGCCCGCTTTCTCGCCGGCACTTGCGGTGGCGAAGCCGCGCACCATGACGCCGCTCCCGCTGCCGGCGGACACTCCCAGCGCTTTGCCGCAGCTAGGCGAAATGCCCACATAGCCGATACCGATATAGCCGAAGGCGGCGGCTTGCGGCGCGGCGGGCGGCGCAGGCTGCGGGGGCAGGCTCGCCTGCTCTGGGTGCCGGATGGTTTGTGGCACATGATCGCAGATTTCCCGGATCTGCCGGATGGCCGTCCGCCTGCAAACGTCCTCAAGGGTAAAGGTCTTGAGAAAACCCTGCGCGTCCGTTGCGGCAGGGTCCGGAGTTTGCGCCGGCGTGCCAGCGGGCGCTGCTGAAGAGGGCTGAACGGGGGGCGGCGCGAGGAATGCCTGGCGCGAAGGCTGCACCTGTATAGGTATCCCGCCGGCTAATGCAGCCGCGGGCACTTCTCCTCCCTTTTCGCAGAAGGCGCCGAGCCGGAGCGCTGCCTTGCCCTTGCAGACCTCTTCGAGCGTGGTTGCCTTCGCCGGGGCTTGGCCGGCCAGCAGCGTGGAGGCGGCAAGCTGGGGCTTGGTCTCGATGTAAAGCTTGCGGGTTGCGTTCGAGATCCGGACGCGCCGCGTAAGCAGATAGAACTGGCCTATGAGCACATCCGCCTGGCCCAGAGGCCGGGTCAAAACCTGGAACTGCGCATTGGGCAGCTCAACCCCGCCGACGGTCAGTTTATCGAACTTGTGGAGCGGAATCTTCACGCTGATATCGCCAGCACCGCTTGCTTCGATCTGCTGGTCCGCCTTCAGCATGGCCTCGGTGAGCCCGATCTTTTTGGCGCCGGGCCGGGTAATCGCGTGAAGCATTGCACCCGTGTCGAGGAGCGCGGTCAGTTTCTTGCCGTCCAACTCGACCGGGAAAAGCACGCTCCGCTGTCCGTCGAACTTGAATGAAACAGTGCTGAAACCGTTAACATCGGGGGGCGGAGCCTCCTTGCAGCCCCTGACGCTGTAAAGCGTCAGCTTGCGGCGGGGAAAATCGAGGTCGAGATCGTAATCGGCGAGGACATCCATTCCAAGCAGGCCGGAAACATGCTTTGCTTTCGGATCGGCTGTCTTGGCCGTTGGAAGCTTTATCTTGGCGACGGTTTTCCATTTATGGTGCACGCCCGCGAATTCCAGATCGCGAAGGATGACCTGATCGGCAACGATGGTTGCCGTGGCCCCTCTCGCCAGCATCCGCGAGAAGCCGAACATCAATTTCAGGTCCGCGGCGGTCTGCGGCGTGACGAGGGTCTGCGCGCCCGTGTCGAGGCCCATGATAACCGGGGCGCCGTTGATTTTCGCCTCGGCGGTTGCGAAACCGTCCGCATAGCTGAGGGTAAGTTCAGCCTTCTTCTCGATGGTGCAGGTGCCGGCGGACGCAATGGCGGCCGGAAGCGCGAGGCCCGCCAGAATCGGGGCAATAAGAATTCGCAGCAGCCTCACTTTGGGCCCTCTTTTCCAGCGGATGTCCGCCTAGCGTAGCAAAGTTAGAAATAAGATCAATTCCTGCTCGCGCACGAGGCGGGAAATGGCGCCCTGGCCAGGGGCGCAAAACAGTTTTTGGTTGCCAAATTGGATGCTAAGGTCTCCAGGTACTGTTGGAGGCCATGATGCATTTTTTTGATTTTTCGGGCCTCGCGCCTGCTGGCTGGGTCGAGGCGATTGCCCAGAACTTGATTGCGAGCGTCATTTTCGCCGTGGTCACCTTCCTTATCGCGCGCGCCATCTATCGCGCCAAGCTAACGGACAAGGACGTTGAAATAAAAAGTGCACTGGCGGGTGCGCAGGAGGCATTGCGCCTAAAAGCCGCGGCACAAGCCGAGGCGGAAAGGCTAAGGCCCGGCAGCCTCGAAACCGCGCTCGCTGGCTACGAGCGCGAGGAGAAGGACGGCAATTACGAGCGTGCCGCCGAAGTGCTCAAGGAGTATTTCGAGCGGGAACGCGCAAACTTGGCCCGGCTCGCCGGCACTCTGGGCGATTGGTATGGGGGATTCCTTGGCGACGAAAACGCCGCTGGCATGCTGCCGCGCGCCAAAAGTTTCTATAACTTCGCGCTCTTCGCCGACCCTGGCAACGAGCGCTGGCAGAGGGCCGCCAGCCAATTGGATATGACTGCGAGCATCGCCAAGCTTGATGCGGGCACTCTACCGGACGAAGCGGACGGCTTCGACGACCATTTCGCCTACGCAATGGGCAGCAGCCTGCAGGATGCCGCCGCGCTCATCGCTGCCCTCGTTGAGCGCTCGCGCGCGATGGAGGAAGAAGGCAATTACTATGCGTCCTACCTTCTGGCGCGCCGCGCCTACCGGGTAGCCGACCGCCAGTTTGGAGAACAGCACGCGGCGACGCTCGCGGTGCGGCACCGGCTGGCAAGCTCTCTGCGTTTTCTAGGCTTTTACAAGGAGGCGCTGTCCAACGCGCAGGCTGTGCTGGCAATTCGCGAGAGAACGTCAGGCATGCAGCACTTGGACACAGCCAATAGCTGCAACCTTGTGGGCATGATCTTTCATGACCAGGGCCGGTACGATGATGCGGAGCCGCTCTTTCGGCGCGCGCTGGCGATCAGCGAGAAGGCGCTTGGCGCGGAGCATCCCGATACCGCCACGAGCCTCGGCAATCTCGCCGGGCTCTATGATGCCCAGGGCCGGTACGGCGATGCGGAGCCGCTCTTTCGGCGCGCGCTGGCGATCAGCGAGAAGGCGCTTGGCGCGGAGCATCCCGATACCGCCACGAGCCTCAACAATCTCGCCGCGCTCTATGAGTTGCAGGGCCGGTACGGCGATGCGGAGCCGCTCTTTCGGCGCGCGTTGGCGATCCGCGAGAAGGCGCTTGGCGCGGAGCATCCCAGTACCGCCACGAGCCTCAACAATCTCGCCGGGCTCCCAGGGCCGGTACGGCGATGCGGAGCCACTCTACCGGCGCGCGCTGGCCATCGCGGAGAAGGCGCTTGGCGCGGAGCATCCCTCCACCGCCACGAGCCTCAACAATCTCGCCGGGCTCCATATCGCCCAGGGCCGGTACGACGATGCGGAGCCGCTCTACCTGCGCGCGCTGGCGATCCACGAGAAGGCGCTTGGCGCGGAGCATCCCAGTACCGCCACGAGCCTCAACAATCTCGCCGCGCTCTATGAGTCCCAGGGCCGTTACGGCGATGCGGAGCCGCTTGTGCGGCGTGCTCTGGCCATCGCAGAAAAGGCGCTTGGCGCGGAGCATCCTACGACGGTGACATTCAGATCGAATTTGAAAGGGATGCTCGCCAAGAAGCATGCGGAGCATGCGCGGAAGGACGGCCAAGCCGATGGGAAGGCCGATGTCCCTACGGAAGCCTCGTAGGCGTGTGTAGTGACCGCCTATGGGCCTTGTAGGCCGCCACACTTCTTAATAGAACTTGGTTAACGCGGAATCGCGAGTGCGCAAAACTTGCAAAAATTGCTCGAATTCTGGCTCAAACTGGTCGAATTCGAGCATTGAAAAATACAGTTAAATATTGTGTCTTTACCATAATTTCCGTACTGCTGTAAAAATAATCCGTGTCTCATCAATAGCTTAGCCTTGGCGGCCCGCTTAACCTTCTAGTAAAGCGCATCTGCTATAATGTATTTCAAGTTGGAAAGGTGACGTTTTGCTAAGTTTGCCAGCCCGGCGCACTCAAAGCCACCGCCGGACCTTGGCCTTGTAGGCCTGGTACTCCGCGCCAAACCGGGCGGCAAGATAGGCTTCCTCGCGCTTCACCACGCGCTCCTGGTAGTAGAGCAAGAGGGCAGGGGCGAGCAGCACGAGCCACGGGTTGGCGAAGAAGAAGCCGAGCCCCGCCATCAGCAGGGTAAGGCTCAGATACATAGGGTTGCGGGTAATCCGGTAGACGCCGCCATATACAAGGGCGCTGGCGTTATGGCCGGGATGGAAGGTCGTTTTGGCGCGGAGCATTTCCAAGAATGCAGGCAGCACGAGGAGCAGCGAGCAGGCCATGATCGCACCCCCGGCGATGCGCGCCGCCGGCGGCACGGGTGCTGCCCGGTCCAGCAGCGGCACCAGCCAGTTCAGCGCCACGCCCGCCGCCAGGAACAGCCCCGCCACAACCGGGGGAATTGGAAAAATTCGTGCATTGACCGGCCCGGCGCCGCTATGGTTTTGTCCGCTCATAAACAGAATCCCTTGTGTGGTCCGATGGATGCCAGTCTGAACGATCCCTGCGATATCGGCTTAGACGGTTCCGTGCCGCTGCTCAGCCGCGCGCTGGAACCGGCACTTAAGGCCGCACTTGACGCCAAGGCTAAGCCGCTCGGCGCGCTCGGACGCATCGAAGAGCTTGCCGTCCATATCGGGCTGGCCTCGGGTTCGCTCAAGCCCAGCCTCGGAAATGCCGCCATCGTCATATTCGCCGGCGATCATGGCATCGTCGAGGAAGGCGTCACGGCCTATCCGTCCGAAGTTTCGGCACTCATCGCGCAGATGGCGCTCGACGGTGTGGCTGGCGCGAACATCGCCGCACGCGCCACGGGCGCCGACGTGATCGTGATCGACGCCGGGCTCAAGGCGCAAGCCACGCTGCCTGAGGCCGCGTCATCCGTGCAGAAGCTGTTGTTGAATTCCGCCATTCGCCAGGGGGGCACGCGCAATTTCCTTCGCGAGCCGGCCATGACGGAGACGAAGCTCGGCAAGTCTCTGGCCACGGGCGTCAGCGTGGTGGCGGCGCTGAAAAAGTCCGGCTACGGCATTCTGGCCCTGGGCGAAATCGGCATCGGCAACACGAGTGCCGCCTCGCTTGTCGCACACGCCGTTACCGGCCTGCCGCTTGAAAAGCTCGTAGGCGCGGGGGCTGGCGCGCCGCCCGGCGGCCTCGAACACAAACGCGATGTGCTGGCCCGCGCCTATACCCGCGCGCCCATCCAGGGCGGACGGGCAGCGCTTATCGAATTCGGCGGCTACGAGATCGCCATGATGGCGGGCGCCATGTCCGGTGCCGCGCGGCTCGGCCAGATCGTCCTGATAGACGGCTTCATCGCCACCGCCGCCGCCTGCGCCGCCATCTCGATGGAGCCCAATCTGCGCGATTATCTCCTGTTCGCGCACCGCTCGCCCGAAGGCGGCCATACGCACCTGCTCGAATGGCTTGGCGCAAGGCCGCTGCTCGATCTTTCGATGCGGCTCGGCGAAGGCACCGGCGCCGCCCTTGCCATCCCGCTCGTGCGCATGGCGGAAGGATTGCTTAACCATATGGCCGATTTGCCCGGAGGCCGCCCAAGCTGATGCGGAAATTACGCAGAGAGCTGATTTATTTTCTCGTGGCGATTCAGGTGCTTACGCGCCTACCTGTGCCGCGCATGCAAGGCTTTGCCGACCGCTGGATGGAGCGCGGGGTCAAATATTTCCCCCTCGTCGGCGCCATTGTCGGCGTGTTCTGCGCCGCCATCCTCTCCGCCACCTCGCTTCTCTGGCACGGCCTCCTGCCCGCGCTGCTCACCGTCGCCGCGGGCATCCTGATCACAGGCGGCCTGCACGAGGACGGCTTCGCCGACTTCTTCGACGCCATGGGCGGCGCCACGCGCGAAGCCCGCCTCGCCATCATGAAGGACAGCCGCATCGGCACCTACGGCGCGCTGGCGCTGGGCGGGGGCATCGCCGTCAAGGTCTTCGCTCTGGCGGGCCTTCCGCTTGCCATCGGCGCCGCCGGGCTCGTCGCATCGCATGCGGGCGGACGGCTGGCCGCTGTCGCCGTCATTTCGTTCCTGTCCTACGCCGGCGGGCTTTCGGCCGCGAAGATCAAGCCGCTCGGCCGCGGTCTCACCGGCTGGGATCTCGCCATCGCGGTGATATTCGGCCTCCTGCCGCTGTTTCTGCTCCCGGCCCGGTTCGCGGCAACGGCGGCGGTTGCGGCAGCACTTGCCGCGCTGATCGCAGCCAGAAGTGCGCGCCGCCTGCTCGGCGGCTACACCGGCGACGTGCTGGGCGCCGTCGAGCAAGTCTTTGAAATCTCGTTTCTTTTGGCGCTCGCCGCGTGCGTCTGATCCTGGTCCGGCATCCCAAACCGCTGTGCGCGCCGGGCCTCTGCTACGGCCGCCTCGATCTCGAATGCGAGCCAGACGCGCTCGAAACCGCCTCCTTGCGCCTCTCGGGACTCGCCCAGGGTTGCCGTATCGTGTCGAGCCCCGCCCGCCGCGCCCGCAATCTGGCGCAGCTCCTCGGCGACGGCATCGTCCTCGAAGACAAGCTGCAAGAACTGCATTTCGGCGAGTGGGAAGGCCGCCTCTGGCGCGATCTCGGCCGCCAGACGGTGGACGCCTGGCTCGACGGCTTGCCCGATGCCGCCCCGCCCGGCGGCGAAACGCTGTCCGCCATGGCCGCCCGCTGCGCCTCCTGGCTGGCCTCGCTCGACCGCTCCGGCCCGCCCGTGCTCGCGGTCACTCATGCCGGCCCCTCCAGCGTGATCCGCGCGCTCATCGCCGGCGAGCCGCTGCTCACCTATTTAAGAACCCCCATGTCCTTCGCCGTACCGCTCGCCGTCGAGATCGTCTGACCGGCGCGCTGCGCTTTCAAATGGCGCCGTCCCATTCCTTGTGGAAGCGGTCCAGATAGTCTTGCATGAACCGGTGCCTGTCTTGGGCGATGGCGCGGCCCGTTCCCGTGTTCATCAAGTCCTTCAGCAGCAGCAGCTTTTCGTGGAAGTGGTTGATCGTGGGGCCTTGGCTCTGCGAATAAGCCTCCTTCGAGGCGTGCAGTACCGGCTCGATGTCCGGGTCGTACAAGGCCCTGCCGCGAAACCCGCCATAGGCGAAGGCGCGGGCGATGCCGATTGCGCCGATGGCGTCGAGCCGGTCCGCGTCCTGGACGATCATGCCTTCGATGGCCGTAGGAACGGCAGGCACGCCGGCCCCCTTGAAGCTGACCTCCTGGACGATCTGGCCAACACGGCCGGCAATTGCGGGAGAAACGCCGTGGCTGCCGAGCATTTCCATGGCAACGCGAGGGCCAACGCTATCGTCGCCGCCGTGAAATTTCCAATCGGCGATATCGTGCAGCAGCGCGCCCAGGCTCACAACCAGCATATCGGCGGTTTCATTGGCGCCGATGCGCTCCGCCATCTTCCAGACGCGGCACACATGCCACCAATCGTGCCCCGAGCCTTCTCCGTGGAGTTTCTCTTTAACCTCGGCGGCGATCCTGGAAATGAGAATTCGGTCGGTCATTTCGCTATCTCAGCTAAGCAAATATTCTTGGGTTGGCCGACGAATGCTCTCGAGCCTGTTAGGGTCGATTCCGGAAATACTCAGTTTGAGCAAATCTGGACTGCTCAACCTCCGGGAACGGACCTATTATCGGCCGAGCCGCATCACAATCCAATAACGAAAATCTCGCCCTGGAAGCGCAGCTCGATGCCAAGCTGCTGATCGCCGTCAGTTAGCCTAGCCAAGTGCCTGTCTATGTAAGCGGTAAGGTCCGTCATGGAGATCACGCCGTTCAGGTCGGTATCGGCATCGTCGTCGGACAACGCGTCGAGCAGGACTTTCGTGAACGCGCCGTGCTGCCAAGCCTCGTCTTCGCGTGAGAGTTTATCCGCTTTAGAGGATGTCAGGACAGAGACGTTCCCGGCGGCGATCGCTGAACTCAAGAGGCTCGCGCCAGGCGCGCCATCGATCAGGCCTGCGGAGCGGCAGGCGTCGAGAAGAACCAGCACCCGGCCATGGCCCGAGAGGTTAAGGATTTCTCCTTGGAAGTCAGATGCCGAAATTGCGGATGACTTGAGAAATGCCTTCGTGCTGTTGTCCACGCCATGCGGAAGCAAATAAAACTTGCCATCCTTCACGGCGCCATGGCCCGAGAACAAGACAACCGCCATATCCTGACCGCCACCCGATCGCATGTTGCGCTGCATGGTTTCGAAAGCGCCGAAAATGCCAGCCCGCGTCGCTGTGTCATTGCCCAGACATTGGGACATAACCTCGGCATAAAGCCCACCGCCCTGCGTATTCAGAAGCGCGCTCGCCACATCCTTGGCATCCTTATCCGCAAATTTCAGCGCCAACCCGGCCGCGTTCTCGCCGTACTCGCTGACTCCGATGGCGAGCACATGCAGCCGCGCGCCGGGCGCTTTCACCGCTCCGGTCCTGATCTGCACGTCACGCCGCGCGGCGATCAGGTCGGCAATGCCGAGCGCGCGGACTGTTTCCAGCTCTTGCAGCACAAAAGGCAGCGCATCCCGCCGCTGCAATTTCGGAATGTCGGAGATGGGCACGGTCTCGACCGCAGCGTCGAAACCGCAATTCACATGCCAGCGCAGCACACCGAACGCGCCTGGTGTCGCGCCGTAAAAACCTTCGGGCGTCCAGGACACCCAGTTTTGCTTATCAGCGAGCACGTACAGAGCGAGCAACTCGCGGCCATCGTCCATCCGATGCCAGCGTATCGTTCCATCGCCGCAGGCTGCGATAACCAAGCGCCCATCGTTGGCGATATTCGCTGAGTAGACAACGCTTGGCGCTTCGCGACGCCACAGGAGTTTAGCCTTTGCGTCGTAGGCACGCAGAAACCAATCCGTTCCAACTACGAAGCACCTTCCATCCGGATGAACGGCCGAGCTCCGCAAACGCTCGTGTGCTTCCAGTGCGATTGTCCGGCCATTAAGCCCGTCCTGCTTCGGCCTGATGGTTAGGTCGTCGGCGGGGGGATCATGGCTGAGTTTTTTGCGCGCGCGCAGGTCGAAACGCAGCGGAGATTTGCCCCGCGCTTCAAAGCCGAAATCGACAATTGCGCCTTCCGCCGACACCCCTAGTAGGTCATGTTGGTTCTCGAAGTCGGCGTTGGGAGAAGAGCGCACCCAGCGAATGCCGCCGTTAGCGTCCAAAACTGCGAGAAAAGGATCTGCTGCTGCAACTAGAAGGCTACCATCTGTTAGAGGAGCAACGCCGATGATTGTGTTAACGTTCCCGGCCTGTAAAGCGCGCCGCTGGCCCCGGCCCGCGCCACCCCAGGCTAGAACGGGACGCGCCCGCCCACGATGCCAGCCGCCAGCAAAAAGGGTTCCGCCGTCTGCGGACCATGCGACTTTTTCGAGTCCACGATCCGCCAAGCCATCCAGTACGGGTCCCTGCAGTGGCACTAGCGACTGTCCATCAAAAAGATCCACGGCGGCGATATCATTGTAACCGACCGCAAGCTTTACACCGCAGGGGCTGAAGGCGATCCCAAAAGGTTCATTTCCGCTTGCACCCTTCTTTGGAGAGGTGACAAGCCTGAAGTCCTTGTCATAAAGCCGGATCATGCGGTCGCGGCTCGTCGAGGCGAGTCGGCCATCTGCGGCGAAGGCGACACCATATGCGGCATCGCCGTAATCCGTGTCGCGGAAGACTTCGGCCCATAGCTCGCCACGGCTGAAAGCCCGCAGGCCGGTTTCGTGAAGCCCAGCCGCCAGATATCTGCAATCAGAGGAGAAAGCGAGGCTTACAACATTCGATGGCAAACCCGAAATGACCTGTGCCGTCTTGCCGCTTTTTGCTTCAAACAGATAAATTAGTTCCTCGCGCGCGTCCTTTGTCCAGCCGGCAGCAGCCACAAGCTCGCCATCGGGGCTCATTGCAACGGCATATACTTTTCCAATATCACCAGGGCCAGCGGGGATGCGGATCGTTCTAATTAACTCGCCATCGGCAAGTGACCACAAACGAACCGTCTTGTCCCAGGAGCCGGTCACTGCGAGGCTTCCAGCCGCATCCACCGCAAGAGACCGGATCTGTGCGGTGTGCATGCCGGGATCGACCACCAGGACCGGCTGGTCGTAGAGGGGCGACATCGCGGCGCGGGCAGCCTCATTCATGACCGGCACCTATGCCGCCCGTGGCTCGTGGCCAGCCAGGCTCCACAGGCATCCTGCGACGAACTCGGCATGAGGCTGCGTTTGCAACCGGTGTCATCCTCATAATGAGCCTGTGTAAGGATGAAGCCACGTTTTCAGGCATTTTTCAGCATCCTGTTACACCGCCGCCTTCACCTCGGCGAAATCCAGCCAGCGCGCGGCTTCGAGCCCCGATTTGATCGTCGCCTGCGCCAGCGCTTCGTCCATCCGGTGGTCCTTGTAAAGAGTCGCCACCAGATCTGACAGCGGCTTTAACAACTGCTCGATGGCGCCTTTGAGAAAGTCAATGGTGATGTCCTCCTTGTGACCTGTCGTCTTGGGAAGCAGCTCGACAACCATTGTGCGAAGGTCCCCAAGGCCGGAAAAGGCGCTCTGCAAGTTCTCTTGCAAGGTTGTCAGGCTCGCGGGCACCTTCCCCGTGCAAAGAGAGACAATCAAGCCTGAAATAACTGCGTCCGCGCCAGCCTTTGCATCGGAATAGGTCAGTTGACCTCGTGCGGTCTGGTCGCCGCCGTACTTCTTCAGGAGCTCCGCGAGAGTCTCCGCCTGGGTGCGCAGTTTCGTCAGATTAGCCACTGCGTCCGGCCATGTCACGTCCGCCATTGCGCCTCGTCCTTTTCAAGCAAGCATTCGATAAAAAACTATACATGATTTAGATGTCCCGGTGCGCAGGGTCAAGCCTGCGCCAAAAAGCGCCTTGGAAGGAGTGAACCGGCGCCGGGGCGAAACGGCGGCTCATCCCTCAAGAGGGACGCTTTTGGAAAACGGCTCGATAGTCCGGAATCGGCCTCAAGCGGCTTTTCGCAGACTATGTATCCCGTTCAACAACTCTTGTTTTGCGTTGCTGGAAATTTTCGCGAGCTTGGCCGATGAGTTGGGATGTTAGCCGCTCCGGCAAAATGCCGTAAGCAATGGTTTTGGGCTGACGGCCAGACACGGGGCGAAGGTCCGGTCCCGGCCATGTAAAGATATTAACTTCGCTGATAACAATCCATTTTGGCTCATCGTCCAAGCCAAGCCGCTTTGACGTAAGCGGCGGAACGGATATGGCGATTGTATCGCCCTGTGGTGGGGAATGTGTAATTGCCGCGACCGCCACGCGAATTTCGCCCTCATTTTTCGCCACAGCAAGAACAATGGCACAAGGCCGGTCTTTTCGTCCTTCTTCAAGCCCGCGCATGTGTTCGCTACGCCAAAGATAGGCGTAGCGAATGACAAGGCCGGGTTCTGGATCGGGTATTTCCACGGTCGATTATGACTGGGACAATTCAAAATTGAAAGCCTTGGCCGCCTCTGACGGTCTCGCCTTTTCAAGAGCCTCCACCATGTCATCGGGTAGCTCGTGAATGTAGAGGGCTTCCCTGTCATCGAGCGCCTTCAGGCGGGCATATTCATCGGCGGACAGCATGACAACGCTCTCCCGTCCGTGAGACGTCACCGCGATGGCCCCCCGCTGCGCGAGGTCTTTGTAACGCCCGAAGTTGCGGGCAACTTCGGCGGACGATGCTGTCGCAGTAAATTGGGGTGTGGTTTTGTGTTTCATGAACGTATAGTACGCCAATTGTGAAACTTACGCAAGTTGCGTAGTTTTTCCTTTGATGTCGGCTATACCTTCGGGATGAGGCGCGCCGATCCGGGCAGGGACTTACCGCTGTCCGCCTGATGCCGGCATGGTACGCGATGGGCTGGCGCATACGCGGGCGGGCAAATGGGACGAAATCGTGGTAGGCGCGCCATATCCCTTAAGAAAACAAGGTAAACGCGGAATCGCGGGTGCGCAAAACTGGCGAAAATTGGTCGAATTCTGTCTCAAATTGCTCGAATTCGAGCATTGAAAAATACAGTTAAATATTGTGGCTTTACCATAAAATATGCCGCTTACGGATTAATAAGTAACGGTATGCAAACGCGCTTTTTATTTTATCGCCGTTTAACTTTTTAGTAAAGCACCTATGCTACAATTCATTCAAATTGGAAAAGCACCCATTGGCTATCAAAATGCGTATTTTTTGGGGTCTGAAGAGTTCCGGTATGGCGTCCTTTCATAGCGTGCATGGGCAAAGGTGCCCTGAATTGCGGCAGCCGGCCTGCCGCGCCGGAATTCACCCCTCCGGCCGTTACCGGCACGATGGCCGCCAACGCCCGGCAAGGGCCTGCGTTGGGCAAGCCGGCAAACTCCGCTCAGGCCTGCGGCGCGCCGATGAACGCGAAGCGCTCTTTGATGCGCGCGAACAGCTGGTCCCGCACCCCCCGGTAAACATCCATGATCTGCTCCCGGTTGCCCGCCGCCGCGGACGGGTCCAGCGTCGGCCAATACTCGACATCGGCCGCCATGGTGCGGGTCAGTTCGAGCGCCTTGTGATGGGCCTCCGGTGCCAGCGTCACGATCAGGTCGAAGGAGGTGTCTTCGAGGCTATCGATGGCGGTAGGCCGGTGCCTCGTCAGGTCGATGCCGATTTCGTCCATCGCCGCAACCGCGAACGGGTCCATCTCGCCCGCGCGCACCCCGGCCGACGCCACATATATCCGCTTGCCCGCGAGAAAACGCAGGATGGCGGCGGCCATGGGCGAGCGGATAGCGTTCATGTTGCAGGCGAAGAGCACGGCATGCGGGCGGTCGAAAAACTTGCGCTCAAGGAAGCCGGGGGGCGGTGGCGCCGGAATACTATCCCCCTCTGCGGACGCCGCGTTCGGGAGCCCGTCTTCAGATGGCAATGGATATCCCGCATCGTTCAAACGGCATTCCACCCTTCGTCATAAGGCCGCCCCCAAGACGTTGCGCTCAAGTAGCCCAAGGGGGCGATGGCGCCAGCGGCAAGAGGCGGCCAGCCTTAAACCGGCACTTTGTCTTATCATGTTGGATGCCGCGCCGCCAAAGCAACTGGCGGGAATGCCACAGCCTCGGAAAGCCTTGCACAAGCAGGGCGAAGAGCAGCCCCTATGCCGCCCCCTCCTGCTGGCCTGCGGTGCGCAGCGTGTCCGAGGAGCCCGGCACATAGGCGTCGAACGCGGCCCAGAACTGCTCGCGCAATTGGTCGCGCTCCTGCAGGATCTCATGCCGCGCGCCTGCCAGCACGATGTGCCGGCGATTCTTGATCTGGCTGGCGAACCGCTCGATCGCAAGCGTCGAGACGACCTGATCGTTGCCCGCGGCGGCGATCAGCACCGGCACCTTCACGTTCTCCATGAATTCGAAGGAGTTGATTTGCGATATGGAATTGGAAGCAGCCGTGACCCAGCCGAATGTCGGCGCACCGATGCCGAGCTGGGGGGCTGCCAGGATCGCGTCGCGGGCGCGCTCGTAGCGCAGCCGGTCGGAGGTGAGCACATTGGTTTCGAACGGGTCGGCGTAGGGCAGGTAAGCCTTGGAGCCCGGAATGAAGCTGTCGCCCAAGCCTACGAACGTCGCGATTTCGGCGGCAATGGCGTTTCGCCTGTTCCGGGACTCGCTGCCGGCGAACCCGATCATCGGCGCGCACAGCACCATGCGGTCCCACCAGCAGGACTTGGTCTGTGTCAGGCGCATAACGATGTGCCCGCCCATCGAATGGGCCAGGCAATAATAGGGCGGGGGGCAGTCCGGCAGCACGATCTCCGTCATGAACGTAATCACGTCCGCGTCATAGTCCGCGAAGCTCTCCACATGCCCTTTCATGGGGTTCCTGAGCAGCCGCGACGAGCCGCCCTGGCCGCGCCAGTCCATGGTTGCGACGGCAAAGCCGCGCCGGCGCAGGTCGGTGATCGTCTCGAAATATTTCTCGATGAACTCGGTACGGCCCTGGAACAGGCAGACCGTGCCAAGCCGCCGCGCGGCGGTCGTATCCCAGCGTGCGTACCGGATGGAAATCCCGTCCCGGGCCGTGAAGGTACTGCACACCGCGCCGTTCGGCACCGGGTTGCGCGTGATGCCGGTCAGTTCCGCTTGTGCAGCCATCCTCGAATTCCTCCGCCTTTGGAAAAAACTTTTAGACCCCGCAGCGTTCCGGCTCAAGCACCCCTTGAAACGGCGCGGACCCGGAATAAATCAAGCTGTGCAGGCCCGTCGCGGCTGCAAAGCTTAAATGCCTGGCCTTTAAGGCAGGCGCAATAGTCTCGCTTTTCGAAGGAGAACCGCTATGAGACGTCCAGATCTTACCCCTCTGTATAAGACCACGATCGGCTTCGATCATCTTGCCTCTATTCTCGACCAGCTTTCCAGCATCGATACCGATAACGGCTTCCCGCCCTACAATATCGAGCGGCTTGGCGAGAACAGCTACCGGATTTCCATGGCCGTGGCCGGCTTTGGCGACAACGATCTGTCGCTCGAAGTGAAGGAAGGCACGCTCACCGTCCGGGGCGAAAAGGGAGCCGGCGAGAAGGTCCGCCAGTACATTCACCAGGGAATCGCCGCGCGCAATTTCGAGCGCCGCTTCCGGCTGGCCGAATATGTCGAAGTATCGGGAGCAGCCCTTGAGCACGGCCTCCTGCATATAGACCTAAAGCGCGAACTGCCCGAAACCATGAAACCGCGCACCATCAAGATCGCGAAGGGCGCCCCCTCCGCCACTCGCGTGATCGAAGGCGATAGCAAAGAAGTCCACGTGTCGTAAGCGCAGTGGCACAGGCAGATTAGCGCTTGAGGGCGGGCGAAAGCCCGCCCTTTCTGCTGGCGCCCTTGGCCCGCAGGAACAGCGCCGCAATCTCCACATGCGCCGAATAGCGGAACTGGTCGAATGCGCAGAGCCGCGCGAGCTTGAACCCGGCGCCAGCCAAGATGGCCGCGTCGCGGGCGAAGCTTGCCGGATTGCACGACAGCATCGCCACAGAGGCAACCTTCGAAGACGCCAGCGCCCGCGCCTGCGCCTCTGCCCCTTCGCGCGGCGGATCGATAATGACGGCGGCGAATTTGTTGAGTTCCAGCGGGCCCAATGGGTTGCGGTACAGGTCGCGGCGGACGGCTGTAACGGCTTTGAGACCGGACGCGTGCTTTGCGCCGGCGGTGAGCGCTGCTACGGCGCCCCCGTTTTCCTCGTAGGCTGTAACGGGCGCGATTGCCGCGGCGGGAAAGGTGAAAGCGCCAAGCCCCGCGAAGAGATCGCAAACTGGTCCGCTAAGCTTGGCCTGCGAGATCGCACCTGAAACCCAGCCGGCCATATCCCGCTCGCAGGCTTCGACGGCTTGCAGGAAGGCATTCGGCGGGAGCGTTACTTTGACCCCGGCCGATGAAACGTAAGGCGTTGCGGCAAGAAACAGGAGATCGCCGTTCCAGGCCGCGCGGATAAATCCGGCCGTTTGCAGCGCGGCGATGGTGGCCGCATTGGCCCTGACGGGTAATGCCGGCCCCTCGATGACACAGTCGAGTCCGTTCTCCGCTGCCGTGACGGAAACCTTCGCATCGCCCTTTGTAGGCAGCGCCGCGGCGAGCGCAGCCCGCAGATGCGGCAGGGCTTGCGCGATCCCGGGCAGAAGGATCGGGCATTCTTCAAGATCGATGACATCGTGGGAGCGCGCCGCGTTGTAACCGAGCGCGATGGCGCGGCCTGCATTGCGTGCAGTGAAGGTGGCTCGCCGGCGGCTGGGTGCAGGATAGGTCTTGAGAGCTTCGATGTCCGCCTCAACGCCGGCGCGCTTGAGCGCGGACGTTATAAGCCCTTGTTTCCATTGGCTGTAGGGCGCCTCGGCCCAATGCTGGAGCGAACATCCCCCGCATGCGCCAAAATGCTTGCAAACAGCTGCCGCGCGCTCGTGCGATGGCTCCTCGATGCCCACGGCAACGGGCTTTCCCTCCCGGAATTCGATCTGCACGCGCTCGCCCGGCAGGGTGAACGCGATGAAATGCTTTTCGCCGTCAATACGCGCGATCCCCTGGCCTTGCGCGCCCATGCCTTCGATCTCTGCCATGACAGGCTGCGCCCCGGCAGCGGCGGGTTCAGTCATTCCGGATCGCCCCAACGAGGGTTTCTTCATTGCCGTCCTGGCCAAGGATTGGAGAGCGAAGGGTGCCGCGAACCGTCCAGCCCGCCTCTTCTATGTATGCCACAACGCGCGCGATTGCTTGCGCTTTCGCATCCTCGTCCTTGACGATTCCGCCTTTTCCAACCGCCGCCCGCCCAACTTCGAACTGAGGCTTGATCAGCGCCACCAGCCACGCGTCCGCCGCAGCAAGCGGAAGGATCGCGGGCAGCACTTTGAGCAGCGATATGAAGCTTAAATCGCAGACAATCGCCTGGACCGGGGCGGCGAACTTCGCGGGGACGAGCGTTCTCGCATCGGTAGCCTCCATCGAAATTACTTTGGGGTTGCTGCGCAACGAGACGTGGAGCTGATCGCGGCCTACATCCACAGCATAGACACAGGCAGCCCCCCGTTCCAGAAGCACCTGTGTAAAACCTCCGGTAGAGGCGCCGGCATCGAGGCACACGCGGGCCTCGGCCGGGAAAGCGAAGGCGTCGAGCGCAGGCTTGAGCTTAAGAGCGCTTCGTGCAACATATTGTTCTGTTTCAAGTACTTGCAGCGGCACATCTGGGGACACCAGCAGCCCCGCCTTGAGAGCGGTCTCGCCGCCCACGCGCACTGCGCCGCGCTTGATCAGGTCTTGCGCTTTTGACCGCGTACTGACGAGTTCGCGTTGCAACAGGAGGTGGTCCAGTCTCATTTTCACAGCTAAATTTCCGTCCTTAGACAGACCCTCAACATGTATGTTGCAAAAGATCAGTTTTGTGCAATCATCGCTTTCCTGAGTTGCATAAGGCAACCGGATGGAGCCCACTTTCCCAACAGACGGATGTTGAAAAAGCACATGTGAGAGAGGACGCCTCCTTCGCGGCCGGGGCCGCACAGAAGGCCGTGAACACATTTCCGGCGCGCCAGCGCCAAACTTCAAAAACACAATCTACCTCAACCTCACATCCATTGGGATCTGACAATCATGATGCTTGTCCGCACCTATCTCTCGAATAGCACGATTGAGGGAGTTGGCATCTTCGCCGCTGAGACGATCAAAGCTGGCGATGTAATCTGGCGTCTCGAACCGAAATTCGACGTGCTTCTTACCGGCCAGGAAATCGAACATTGGCCGGCACACATGGATGACTTTCTGGACCGGTATTGCTACCCTCACAGAGAGATACCTAATACTTGGGTTCTCGAACTCGACAACGGCCGTTTCATGAATTATTCGGACGTGCCAAACACGAATTTCGAGGAGTTCTATGCGGGATACGCAACGCGGGACATCGCCCCTGGCGAGGAGCTAACTTGCAACTATTTCGATTTCGATATTAATTTCAGAGGCAACTTCTCCTCGGCTAGCGATGTTCAGGCCTCGTTAGCGGCGGGATAGGGAGCGTCTTTGCGCATCATGGCACCTTCCGCTCACCGCGGAAGGTGCGCCGTCCAAAATCGAAATGGCAGAGAGCGCGCACAGTATGATATGCGCTTTGAAAGGTTTATGAGCGGGAATTTCAAGCGTTGCAGATTGAATTGTTAAAGCTTATCGCCGCCGGTGGTGACGAAGTTTTTCTGCGAAGCCGTAAACTTGTAGGCGAAATCGGAATCGAAACTGCGGTAGTCGCAGGTTATTTCCTCTCCGGCCTGAATATCCCGTGTCGCGATATCCATTCCGAAAGGTTCTCCTTCGGGATAGACCCCAGTGGTATTCGGGTTTTCTGAGTGATTCTCGAACCTAGCGTCATCTCCGCACAGAACATACTTCTTACTGTTAGAGTCTAAATACGCATATCGCCTGCAAATATCCTGTGTTATTTCAGGAAGTGATTCGATTGAAGCATTGTCTAACAAAGCATCCACGCCTGGAACGAATTTCCATACAATAGTTCCCTTGGGAATGTCCTGTCCCGCGAATAGCCCCAAGCCTTCTATGTCGCTGGGTGCAAGAATAGTTTTGACGAGTAACATAGTGTCTTATCATCCTTGCGCGGTTTCTTAGGTTCGAAGCTGCATCTTTGCGGTGGAGTCCCAAGACTATGGAAATCGGTTGATATCTCCGGCGGGAACTGAACCATATATCGTTCTTGATTTTCGGCAGTCAATAGAATGCATTGGAACTCCAACGGTACGTGCACGGGCTTTCGCGCCCCCGCCAGCGCTCACAAGGAGTTGACGCGCTCTTGCGGGAGGCGATAGGCAAGCATCTTGGTGCCAATAGTGCAATGTGAATATAACCTGCCGGACCTCCTGGAGCAATTCCGGCGAACATCTCCTGTTTTCGAGCTTTCAAAACGCCAGTTAATCATGCTCGCAGAGTTGATCTTAACCGTCGCGGCAGGCTGCGCCGTTTCGAAATATCGCCTAATATCAATAAGATAATTCGCCGGAACCGGCTCCGGCTGGCTCGGCCGCCAGCGCTTGCGCATTATTTCCAATTTGCAAACAGAAGGCGCCGTCTCAAAATGGGTTGAAAAAATAGGCTGGCAAGTGAGCCTTTGTTATAGGATTGGGGCGGGCGGATTTGAGATGACCTGCGGGGCCGGCAAGGCAAGCAGTCCGCTCCGGGAGGGACGATGCTCGACGATTTCCTGATGCGCGCCGTACTTGCGGGCGTAGGCACGGCGGTACTCGCCGCGCCGCTAGGCTGCTTCGTGGTATGGCGCCGCATGGCCTATTTCGGCGAGACCATCGCCTATTCCGGGCTGCTTGGCGTCGCGCTGGGCTTCCTGCTGGGCATCGACCTGACCATAGGCGTCGTCGCCACCGCCATCGCCATGGCGCTGTTGCTGACCGTCTTCCAGGCGCAGCGCGCGATTCCCTACGACACGCTGCTGGGCATCCTGGCGCACACCTCGCTTGCCGCAGGGCTGATCGCGGCGAGCTTCGTAGGCGGCGCGCGCCTCGACCTCATGGGCTACCTGTTCGGCGATATCCTGGCCGTCTCGAAGGCCGACCTGGGCTGGATCTGGGGCGGGGCTGCCGCCGTGCTGGCGTCGCTGTTCTGGCTCTGGCGGCCGCTCCTGGCCATGACGGTGAACGAGGATCTGGCCGCTGCGGAAGGCGTGCCCGTCCGGCGCACAGGCACGGCGTTCATTCTGCTCATTGCCGTGACGGTGGCGCTCGCGATGAAAGTGGTGGGCATCCTGCTCATCACTTCGCTCATGATCTTTCCCACGGCGGCGGCAAGGCCGTTCGCGAAGACGCCCGAGACGATGGCGGTACTGGCTGGGGCTGGAGCGGTTGCGGCGGTGTGCGGCGGGCTCTACCTGTCGCTCAAGCTCGATACGGCGGCTGGGCCATCTATCGTGATTGCGCTGGCCGCGCTGTTCTTTTTGGTGGCCGCCCCGGCACTCGCCCTGCGGGGGCGCTGACGGAGCGGCTTTGCAGTCGAGGCTTAGTCCAGGCTGCTGACGTAGGCCGCTACGGCTTCGATTTGCCGCTGCGAGAGCTTATGCGCGCCGCCTTTGACAGCGCCGCCGCCTTCCTTGGCGCGTTCCCTGTTGATGATCGCCCAGTGCGTGAGCACCTTTACGACATAGGGGTAGATTTGACCGGCCAGACGGGGCGCCTTATCCATGCCCTTCGCTTCGGGGCCGTGGCAGGAGGTGCAGGCGGGCACGTCGTCTGAAGCGACGCCGTCTTCATAGAGCCTTCTGCCGGCGGCGGCAAATTCCTGCGGGCCGGGCGCTGCGGGCGGCGGGTTGAGTTGGGTAAAGTGGGCCATGACGGCCTTCCTGGTTTCAGGGCTCACGCTGCCAAGGGCGGGTGCCATGAAGGTTTCGGTCGTAGGATTGTCCCGCTGGTGCTCTGTTATCACGTCGATCCGGCTTTCGAGATAGGCCGTGGTTTGGCCCGCGAGCCGGGGAACAGGGTAGGCGCCGGTAAAGCCCTGGCCTTGCTGGCCGTGGCAATCCTTGCAGTAGCGAATCTTCGCCTCGACGGTTTGTTTGTCGCTGTTGCTGCTCTGGGCGTAGCTGGCCACCGGGAATACGGTTGCCAAAAGCAACGCCGGCAGCGTCCATCGCAAGCCGGTACTCTTCATGATCTGCCTCCGCGCATTTTTGTTATAATAGGCAAGGTTATGTGAAACCCCGATATGCCGGCAGGCCCCGCCTCCCCCAGGCCGAAGGCTGCAAGAGCTCAGACAGCTCGAATGTTACCCATAGCTGTACAATAAACAATCGAAAAGCGTAAGCTCTTGATAATTCTCAGGCCACGGAAGCCCCGGAACGCGAATCCGGATCGCAGCCGATCACGGTAACGCGCCGCGGCGGTGTCCATAGGGCTGGCGGTATTTCTCATTATTTATTATGGCGTTAAGCTCAGCTTAAGCATGGTGCGGACGCGCAGAACCTATACCAAGGTTTTAGAAAAAAGGCGAAGGCGCGAGCTGTGGTTTGACATAAATCAACACAGCCCCTAAGAAAACGCGACAATCTTGCGAAATGGGTTCGTCAACAACAAAGAAGAATTTGGGTTGAGTGCGGACGGGGGGGCAATGGCTGAAGTGGTCAAAGTTATAACTGACCGTGAGCCGGTACGGGTGCGCAGTGGCATAGCCGGCCGTGTTCCAGATCATTTGGCGCTACTGAAACCTCGCGTCATGTCGCTGGTGGTTTTTACAGGCGGTGTAGGCATGGCCGTGGCGCCCGGTCATATCAGCCCGGCCCACGCAGCTACGGCGCTGATTTGCATGGCGGCAGGCGCTGGCGGATGCGGCGCTCTCAACATGTGGTACGATGCCGATATCGACGGCATCATGCAGCGTACGGCCGGACGGCCGATCCCGACGAACCGGGTTGCAGCGCGCGAAGCGCTCGTTACGGGAATTCTGCTCTCCATCCTGTCGGTTCTGACGCTCGGGCTGACCGTCAATTGGGCTGCTGCAGGGTTTCTGGGCCTGACCATCGCCATCTACGTACCGTTCTACACCATGTTCCTGAAGCGCAGGACGGTACAGAACATCGTGCTTGGAGGCGCGGCTGGCGCATTGCCGCCTGTCATCGGCTGGGCGGCCGTGACCGGGGACGCAGGGCTAGGCGCCTTATCGCTATTCCTCATTATCTTCCTTTGGACGCCGCCGCATTTCTGGGCGCTGGCAATCTGCCGCTCTTCCGACTACGAGCGCGCGCGCATTCCTATGCTTCCGGCGGTCGTAGGCCCTGAAAAGACGGCCCGCCAGATATCCATCTACTCTGCCGTACTTGTCGTGGCTTCGTTCTTTCCGCCCCTGCTTGGCATCGGAGGCATCGTCTACACAGGCCTAGCGGCCGTGCTGGGCGTGGTTTTCATGGTCAGGGCCTTCGCCATCCAGCGGGAGCATGAGACGGAGCGCCGCAACAAGGCGGCATATAAACTGTTCGGCTTTTCCATCTTCTACATGGCTGCGCTTTTCGTCGCGCTGCTGGCCTCCGCCCTTTGAGGCGAGGCACGGCCGGCCTTGAACGATAGAGCATGGAAGGGCAGGGCGCGCAGCGCTTGTTAAAGCGAGGCGCGGCCGAGGAGGGGTGCGAAAGCGCTGCCCCGTCCAAGGCGTTAGCAGCACCGTAATGAAGGGTAACGGGGAGAGCAATCTATGGCTACACATGCAGATGCACACGGGGCGCAGGCCCATCACTGGGAATGGAGCTGGGCGCCAGCCGCGATTTCGCTCGCTGCTTTGTGCTTCACCCTCGCGTTCACTTTGTTCTTTGTTTATGAAGCGAAAATGCCGGCCATTGTCGCAGCCGGTCTCATGGTGCCGCTGGCGCTGGCCGGTATCGCTAAATGGATGAGCGAAAAAGGGCAGGCGACCGTTCCGGCGCTGAATAGTCTCGGTCTCGCGCTGTTCATCTTTGGTGAGATACTGATCTTCCTCGGGCTGTTCGCGAGCTACTGGTTCCTGCGCGTCTCCTCCGGTATGAGCGGCGAAGCTTGGCCGCCTGCCGGCACGCCTGAGATCAACCATGTGCTGCCGCTGATCATGACGGCGATCCTGGTAACCTCCAGCTTGACCTACCATCAGGCGGAAAAGTCCTATGAGGAAGGCGGCAAAGGCGCGTTCTTTTTCTGGCTGCTGGTCTCCATCGTGCTTGGCGCGGCATTCGTAAGCTGCACTGGCTACGAGTATACGCACCTTTGGAGCGAAGGTTTCAAGCCCGGTACAAACCAATTCTCGACGCCGTTCTACTCGCTGACCGGCTTCCACGGAATGCACGTCCTTGTTGGACTCGTCTCATTCCTTGCGATCTTCATCGGTGCCCTCGTAGGCAACCCACACAAGACGCTTGTGAAAATGGCCGGCGTGTATTGGCACTTCGTAGACGTAGTGTGGTTCTTCGTCGCCTCCCAGGTTTACTTCTGGTAGGGCGCGGACAAAGGCGGAGCCGGAAAATGGGCTGGGTTTCTTCAAGGTTGGCTATGATGATGGTGGCGGCGCTCGCACTATGCTGGTGCGCCGGGACCGCGAACGCCCAATATTGGCACCCGCCCGTCTCCGACATCGACCCTAGGCTCATGTACATCGATCAGTTGGGGGTGCTGGGAAACAAGCTCGACCCGGGAACCCAGCTTGTCGACGATCAAGGCCGTGCGTTTAGGTGGGAAGAGATGCTCGGGAAGCCGCTCATTCTCGTTCTGTCCTATTACACATGCGACGGCAGCTGTTCGGTCATCAACCAGACACTTGCCGATCTCTTGAAGAATGTAAAAGCGATGAAGGCGGGTCAGGATTTCCAGATCCTGACAATATCCTTCGACAGACACGACACGCCGCAGACCGCCAGTAAGTTTAAGGAACGCTTGAACGTACGGGAAGACTTGGCGAAAGCGTGGACGATTGCGACCTTCAAGAGCGAGGAAGACCTGAAGAAACAGACCGAGCGTGTCGGATTCAAGTTCTTCTGGTCGCCGCAGGATAAAGCGTTCCTCCATCCGGGAGCGTTCCTGTTCTTCTCGCCTGAGGGTAAATTAAGCCGCGTTCTTTACCAGCAAGACGCCAGCGAACGCGACGTGGAGCTAGCGCTTCTCGACGCGAATCTCGATCATATCCGGGCTACGGAGGTCACTAACCTGGTGTTAAGCCTCTGTTACAGTTACAACTTTAAGGACGGTAAGTACCAGCTCAACATACCTATTTTTGTCGGGGTTGGAGCGCTGCTGTTCGGATTGCTGTCACTGGCCGGTTCGATGTTCTTCTACAAGTTCAGAATGAAGGGGAGAGTTATGAAAGGGGCAGATCATGCGCAAATGGCGTGAAAGACTATTGCTTGGCAGTATGGCCCTGCTAACGGCAAGTGTTCCAGCGATGGCAGAAGGGGCAGGGAAGATCGTCAGCCCAACGCATCTTTGGAACGAAATCTGGCAGGAAGTCTTCTACGACCTGCTGCTAATCGGTGTGCCGTTCGGTTTGGCTGCCATCTATATGCTGATCCGCTACCGCGCAAAATCGCCCGGCCAAGTTGGCGAGCCTGTAAACCTGAGCGCCGCTGCGATGTGGGGATGGATTCTTGTTCCTTGCGCGCTTTTCTTAGCCGACGACCTTCTGCTTTTCGGCAAAGGCTGGACGCTCTGGAACGTGCAGCGCGTCGTGCCTGAGAATGCCGTGGAAGTAAAAGTCACGGGCCATCAATGGTACTTCGACTTCGACTACGGCAAGGGCATTACCGACCAGGAACTCGTCGTGGAAGTCGGCAAGCCGGTTGTGCTGCGCATGACCTCCGAAGACGTGATCCATTCCTTCGGCCTCACCGAATACCGCTTGAAGGAAGACCTGATCCCGGGCCGTATCACGTATCTGTGGTTCTATCCCGATGCACCAAAAGCGACCCAGGTCGACTGCATGGAGTTTTGCGGAACCGGCCATGCGCAAATGTTTGCGAAGGTCACGGCTCTGCCCACGGCTGAGTATCAGGCGTGGCTCGGCAAGCACAAGAGCGCTTCCGCAGGCGATTTGAAATTCGCAAGCCAGTCCCTGGACGGAACGGCGAGCAAGTAGGGTAGAAGGGAACGAACATGACAACAGCTTCTTACGACTACGCGCCGTCGCACTCCGGAGGGGGTATAGGCGCATGGATCTTTACGACAGACCATAAACGGGTAGGTATTCTCTACCTGGTCGGATCGATGGCCGCCTTCGTCGTTGCCGGCCTCATGGCAATCGGCATCCGCATCGAGCAGTATGCGCCAGGCGAGTTTGGGCTTATCCAGTACTTCGTCGGCGACTTCGGCAAGCACATGACGACGGGCGATGCCTACAACACCGCGCTCTACTTCCACGGAGCCGCGATGATCCTGGGCTTCCTGATCCCAGGCCTGACCGGCTTCGCCGCGAACTTCCTGATCCCGATCATGATCGGCGCCAAGGACGTGGCGTTTCCCCGGATCAACGCGCTCAGCGTCTGGCTGTTCTGGTGCGGTATCATCCTGGCACTCCTGACCTTCGTCATTCCGGACAAGCCGGACGTGATGTGGACGGGCTATCCGCCCTATTCGATCAAGACGGCGGGCAACACCGCTCTCTATGTCTTCACCGTGCATCTGATCGGCTTCTCGTCGATCCTGGGCGCTGTGAACTTTATCACCACGATCATCTATATGCGCGCGCCGGGCATGGGCTGGAACCAGCTCAACATGTTCGTCTGGAGCATCCTCACCGCCCTTATCATTCAGCTGATCTTCGTGCCGGTGCTGGCGTCGGCGGTGACGCTGCTGCTGCTCGACAAGTATGTCGGCACGGGCTTCTTCGACCCGGCCAGGGGTGGCGATCCGCTGCTGTACGAGAACCTGTTCTGGTTCTACTCGCATCCGGCCGTGTACGTTATCTTCCTCCCAGCAATCGGCCTGATCTTCGATATCGTCGCCACGATGTCCAAAAAGGCCGTCTTCAACTACGGGGCGGCGGTCTATGGCGGCATGTGCGGGCTCATCGTGCTCGGCGGCGACGTCTGGATTCACCACCTCTACGTCGCCGGGATGCCGAACTGGCTGCGCATCGGCATGACCATGACGACGCTCTTGATCTCGCTGCCGGTGGGCCTCTTGGTGTTGTCGCTGTGGGGTACGCTCTACAAGGGTGCCATCACCTTCAATGTGGCGATGTTGTACGCTTCGCTCTGCCTTATGCTCCTGCTGTTAGGCGGCTTGACGGGTATCCCGCTTGCGATGGTGTCCATGACCGTGCACTTCGCGCGTACATCCTTCGTGCATGCGCACTTCCACTTCATCATGGGACTGTTCGCGACCTATGCGGTGTTCGCGTCGGTGTACTTCTGGTTCCCGGCGATCACCGGCCGCAGCGCTGACAATGGCCTCTCCAAGCTTGCGTTCGTGCTCAATGCCGTGGGCACCCAGATGACCTTCTGGCCGCTCTTCATCATCGGCGTCGACGGCATGCCGCGGCGCTATTGGGACTACTCGGCCGAAAGCGTGGGCGCTGCGCGTGCAGCGAACTGGGAGTGGTATCACCACATCTCGACCTATGGCGCTCTCATCACCGCGGCTGGTATCGCGCTCATGATCGTCGGCTGGGTCTATTCCGCGATTGCGGGAACCAAGGTCGGCCGGAATCCCTGGGGTTCGAAGTCGCTTGAGTGGACGCACGCCCAATATCCGATTGGCCCTGGCAACTTCGACGAACCCGTTGTTGTGAGCGCCGATTGGACGCCCTATAATTACGCGAAGTAATCCGGGCACCCTTGACAACCGCGGCGCGTTTCTCCCGTCGCCGCGGTTGTTGCTTTTTCCAGAGGAGTGACAAAATGTCTCAAATCGAAGACAGTAAGAAATCCCGCAGGATGAACTTGACTTTAATCATCCTGGCCAGCATTGCTGCGCTCATGTACGTGAGCGTCATGTACAAGATCGTCAAATTCGGCCCGTGACAACGGCGGGCCGCCGGGAAACCAGCATAAAGCATATCATACATGATCGACATCCATACCCTTCCGCATATCCTGGCCGTAATCAATACCGCCACGGTGATCGTGCTCCTTGTGAGTTACTGGTTCATTCAGCACGGGGATCGAGAGAGCCACAAGAAAGGCATGCTGACCGCTGCCGTGCTTGGCGCCGCGTTCCTTGCAATCTATCTGACGTATCACTTCAGCGCCGGCCTTGCGAAGTTCGGGGGCGAGGGCGCGATCCGGCCCATCTACTTCACGCTGCTTGGCATTCACGTTCTTATGGCGCTGGTCGTGGCAATCATGGTGCCTCTGACGCTGGTCCGCGGGCTTGGCGGCAGCTTCGCGGCGCATAAGAAGATTGCAAGCTGGGCGCTGCCGTTCTGGCTGTTCGTGTCGGTCTCGGGCGTCGTGGTCTACGTCATGGCAATTCACATCTATCCCTATACGGGAGCTTAGAAGAGTACGGGCGCGATGAGCAACCTATCGGGTGTTGCCGCTGACAGCGGCGTTGTTTCGAAGGCAAACAGCGTGGCGAAGGCGGGAGCGCTGCGGGAGGAACTCAGGGGCTGGGCGGCGCTCGCCATAGGCTCGCTTGCGCTCGCGGGCATCATGGCGGTGCTGATCGCGGTGTCGCGCATCCCCGGAATCCAGGCGTTTGGGATATGGCCGCTGGACTTTTTCGCCAAGGGCCTCGTCATTCACGTTATCTTCTCGCTGGTGGTCTGGTTCCTCACGGTCTTTGCGCTGCTCGTGTCGATGGCAACGTTCGAGATCGCAGGCGAGGAGGTCCGGGCCGGCGCGCTCGGGGGGATTGGGGCGCTGACGGCTGCCGCCGCCTATCCGTTGCTGTTCCTGACCTCGTTCGATCACACGAGTGCCGCGTCGCTCAACAACTACATTCCGGTGATCCAGCACCACGCCTATTACGACGGCCTCGTGCTGCTTACGCTTGGCATAGCCATGCCCGTGCTGCGGCTTTTGTTGAACCTGCCGGCGCGCTGGCTTGAGATGCCGCCGCTTCCGCTGGCGATGACCGCGGGCTCGTTCATCTACCTGATCGCGATGATCTGCTTTGCCATCGCGGGCTATCTTTCCTGGGGCGGCACGCTATCCAAGGAACTGAACGAGATCCTGTTCTGGGGCGGCGGGCACATTCTGCAGTTCCTGTTCTGCCTGCTCATGCTAACCGGGTGGTTTATTCTGGCCCGGGCGAGCTTGGGGGAAAGCGCCATCGGACGGGACAGCCTGCGTATCGCAGCGCTACTGCTTCTGGCATTTACCCTGCCGGGACCGTTCCTGTTCCGAGTGTTCGATATGCAGTCGGACACGTTCCGCAGCGCTTTCAGATACCTTCAGTTCGTCATGGCGCTTCCAACGCTTTTGGTTGGCGTGCCGCTGCTATTCGGGATAGCCAAGGCGAAGGAGAAAGGCCCGCTGCCGTGGCGCGATCCCGGCTTTATCGCCCTGGCTCTGTCGCTCACCTTGTTCGCGGTGGGCGGGCTGATGGGCCAGGTCATAAACGGCGTGGATACGCGTACGCCCGCGCATTATCATGCCGTCATTACCGCGGTGAGCGTGGCGGCGGTGGGGCTGATGCTGACCTACTGCCTGCCGGCACTTGAGCGGACGCCGGAAAACAGCCGGTGGCTGCGGCTGCAAATCTGGCTTTACGGCGGCGGGCAGCTGTTTGCCTGCATCGGGCTGTTCCTGGCAGGGCAGAACGGTGCGCCGCGTAAGACGCCGACAAGCTTGGCGGCACTTACCGAACCGGCCGTCATCGGCATGTTCCTGAATGGGATCGGGGCCTTGATTGCGGTAGCCGGCGGCGTGATGTTCGTCGTCACGGTCATTCGCGCCCTGTGGCCCAAGGAGGCCAAAACGGCAGGGCAGGGCAGGCTGGGAGCGGCCAAGCTTTAGGGCTGCGGAGGGCGCAGCTCTAAGCAGACTTTCGTTGGTTGCCCAACGAATGCCCGCTTAGAGCCTCTTGTTTTCGCAGAGCTTTATCGCAAAACCGGGAAGGCCACTTTTGCGAACTCTGCTTAGCCTGCGCTCCGGCTCCAAAGGTTCTTCGCGGATGCGAAAACCGGACCTGCTTCATCCCGGAGCAGGTGCCCTGCAGAAATAATGAAAAGGTGCTGCGGGCAGGACACAGCAACCCTCTGCTGGCGAGGGTTGGAGAACAGCCGATCAGCTAGCCTTCTTCTTGGAAAAGTAATAACAGGCTTAAAACGCGCTCCCGCTCGACTGGATGTTGCCTCTCTGTGGGAAAGAAGCCACAGGCGTTTTGATATAGATCAAAAATGGCAAAGCGGGGGCGGGCTAAGTTGTCGCAGGGCATATTGGCAAACCGCGCAGATCATGTAGGCAGACTGCGCAGGGGCATAAAAAATTGGGGGGTAGGATGAGCGTGCAGCTTCATACGCGCATGCGGGCCGCGCTGGCAAATTCTGGCGGGGCCGGCGTGAGCAGTTATCCCTCTATTTTCTCCTGGGCAGCACGCGGTGCTTTGGCCATAAGTGCGCTCGCGGCCGTCAGCTTTATCGATACACCCACGGCCACGGCCGTTCCGGCCTATGCCCGGCAAACCGGCCAGCCCTGCGCCACTTGCCACACCGCCTTTCCGGAGCTGACGCCTTTCGGCCGCCAGTTCAAGCTAATGGGCTACACCCAGGGCGGCACGCGCTGCAACGACGGGTCGGCCAAGTCGGACGAGACGCAGGTGCCGCTCGCCGTGATGGCTTGGCCCGGCACCATGACGCACGTCAAAAATAACGATAACTACAGCCAGCTGGGAGCGCCTGCAGGTGGCTTCAACCTCAGCAACGATGCATGGATTCCGGGACAGTTCAGCCTGTTCGTCGCGGGCCAGCTTTATTGTGACGTAGGTGCCTTTGCGCAGATGACCTACGACCGGCCCGGCAACGCTTTCGCGTGGGACAACACAGATATCCGCTACGCCAAGACAGGTGTGATCCAGGGAACGAGTATCGTCTATGGCATCACAGCCAACAACAATCCTTCGGTACAGGATGTGTGGAACACCGCACCGGCCTGGGGCTTCCCTTATATCACCTCGGAGGTAGCGCCAGCCCCGGCGAATAGCACCATGCTTGGCGGGACGGTATGGGGCGCCAAGGTTGGCGGCGTCGGCGGCTATGTCTGGATCAACAGCAGTATCTACGCGGAGGTTACCGCTTATGGCAACCTGTCCCCGCGAATGCTAACCAACCTTAACGGCGGATTTGTCGGCACTGATGACACGTTCGCAGGACTGGCCCCTTATTGGCGGTTCGCCTACGAAAAAACCTGGGACAAGAACTCGCTGATGATCGGCACCATGGGCATGTATGCGGAAACGCAGCCGGGCGTCGATACTAATAATCTGGTCTCCGGAGTAACCAATCCGCGTCTCGATATCGGCATTGACAGCCAATACCAGTGGATCTCCGAAGTGCACGCCGTAACGGTGCGGGCGAACTGGATCTGGGAAAGGCGGCAGTATAATCAGGTTGGCGTCCTCTCGGATAACTCCGTGGATTACCTGAACGATTTGAATGTCTCGGCCAGCTACATCTACGACCGGACCTACAGCTTCACTGCCGGGTATTTCAACACTTGGGGTACTACGGACCAGACGCTTTATGGGACCACGAACGGCTCCCCGAACTCAGCAGGCTGGAACCTGGATCTAGCCTATCTGCCCTTCAGCAATGGCGGCCCAGAGCTGTGGCCTTGGTTCAATGCCAGGATCGGCATCCAGTACACGCACTACGATAAGTTCGATGGTGGCTGGGCGAACATCGATAATACCACCCTGAAGGCGGGCGGTAACGACACGGTCTTCCTCTACACTTGGCTGATGTTCTAGCTCAAAAGAATACAATGGGAATACCGGCGGCAAGCCATAACAAAAACGCGAAGGGGCGGAGCTAAGAACATGAAGGCCGGGGGATTAAGGGTAATAGTACAGGCGGCGGTCCTGGCGATATTTATGCCGGTTGCCGTCCAGGCAGCTGGCAAGGGCGATGTCGAAGAAAAATTGGGATATTGCCGCAACTGCCATGGCAGCCACTATGAAGGTCTTATTGGATACTACATCGCGCCCAGGCTTGCCGGGCAGCAGGCCGAGTATATCGAGAACCAGCTCAAGGCTATCGGCAAGCACACGCGCGACGATGAAAACGCGAAGCGGTTCATGTGGCCGGTCTTGACGCACGGCTCGCCGGACATCTGGCCGCGCATTGCCAAGCGGCTCAGCACAATGGCTGTGCCCCCGGCCGCCGACGGCCCGAGGCGCTACGTTGATGCCGGCAAGAAGATTTTCGAGGAAGGCGTGCCCGACGAAAACATCCCGGCTTGCGCCGCATGCCATGGGGAGGACGGTCATGGCATGGACCAAGTGCCGCGCGTCGCCGGTCAACTGTATGAATACCTGGTGGAATCGCTGAACGACTGGGTTAAGGGACACCGGAAAAAGGATCCTGTGACGCCCACGGACGACAACACGATGTATCCCATCGCGAAGAGCTTGAACAAGGAACAGATCAGAGCTGTCTCAGCCTTCCTGAGCTATCAGAAATAGCGATTTCCGTTGGACCCGTGGAACAAAGTTCGAAAGCTAAGATCATGAAGCTCTTCAAGTCGATAATTGCGGTCCTGGCGGTGGCGCCGCTCTTCGTGGCCGCGGCTGGCGCGGAATCTTACCGGAATTGCCGGTCTCATCCGGGCGGGGAATGGCAGATCGATCCTGCCGAATATGTCGTGAGGAACTGCGCATTCTGCCATGGTCCTGCGTTGGAAGGCAAAGCCGTTGCACCGCGGCTTGCTGGCCAGCACATGGATTACGTCGTGTTGGAAATCGATGAGTTCAGAAAGAGAGAGCGAAACAGCCCGTTTTCTCTGAAATACATGTCGCACGTTTCGGCCAAGGTGCTGCCGGAGTCCGAGTGCGAGATCGGCGCTTATATCTCGTCGATGCCCGCCGAAGCCGCGCGGGACGGCAAGGAAGAACTGCGGGCTGAGGGCGAGGACATTTTCCTGCATGGGAAGCCTTCGCACAACCTCCCCGCCTGTCAGTTCTGCCATGGCCCCGAAGCACAGGGCCTTAACAAGTTTCCGCGCCTTGGCGGGCAGTCGTACTATTATTTAAAGAGACGGCTTGAGAATTGGAACCAGGGCTATGAGGTGATCGCACCGCACATGCCTGGTGTCGCATCATTGCTAAAGCCCGGTGATATTGAGGCCGTCGCGTCCTATCTCAGCTTCGTTGAAGCGGTGCCGTCGAAGGGCAAATACTAGCCGGCAGCTAGCAATTGAAGTTCGATGAGCCGCGCTACGAAAGCAGCGCGGCTCTTTGCTATTGCGCCTGGCGTGGTTGGGAGCGCCGCTCACGGCAGTTTGCCTTGTGGGGCGCTGGCTTTCGTTTCATGTATGCCAAAGCATATTCGCATACGGAGAAGCCTGTGACCGTCACCATCTACCACAACCCCGCCTGCAGCACGTCGCGCAACGTCCTGGCGACGATCCGCGAGAAGGCGGGCGAGCCCGAAATCGTCGAGTACCTGAAGACGCCGCCAAGCCGGCAGAAGATCGGGCAACTGCTCAAGGCGCTTGCGATGAAGCCGCGCGAGCTGATCAGGAAGAAGGGCACGCTCTATGCCGAGCTGGGCCTCGACGATCCGAAGTGGACGGACGAAGAGCTGATCGGCTTCATGGCGGAGCACCCGGTGTTGATCGAGCGGCCTATCGTGGTAACGGAGAAAGGCGCGAGGCTCGGCCGGCCCGCGGAGAAGGTGTTGGAAATCCTGCCCTAGCCCGGGGGCGTCCTTTGGCCAAGGAATGAATGGCGGAATTGATGTGCGCTTTGCGGCACGAGAAGGCGGTTCAGGCCGTGGAACGAACGCGCTCGCGCGCGAGTTTGCCGCTGCCCGCGCGGTGCCCTGGGTGCTGCGCGCTAACCATCTAAAGAGTTTTTGATAACGGGGCAGGCGCCCTGTCTTGAGGATCGTGGGGTCTAAGCACTTCCACCTCAAGACAGGAGCGAGAGATGAGCGTGACGCCATCGAACCCCAAGCCCATCAGTCCTTTGCGCGCTCGCATGATCGAAGACATGACGGTGCGCAACTTCACCCCCGATACCCAGCGCGAGTATATCCGCGCTGTCAAGAAGCTCGCGGCTTTCCTCGGCCGGTCGCCGGATACGGCAACAGCAGAGGAGTTGCGTGCCTTCCAGCTGCACCTGACTAAGACTGGAACCACCCCGCCAACCATGAACGCCACGGTCACGGCGCTGCGGTTCTTTTTCAAGGTCACGCTGGACCGGCCGGAGACAGCACGGTTTCTCGTGTTCGTGCATGAGCCCCGCAAGCTGCCGCGTGTGCTGCCGGCTGAGGACGTGCTGCGGCTGCTCGAAGCCGCGCCGAACCCAAAGTACAAAGCGGCGCTGAGCGTTGCCTATGGCGCGGGATTGCGCGCGATGGAGGTGGCGGGCCTCAAGGTCGCGGATATCGACAGCCAGCGCATGCTGATCCGCGTGGAGCAAGGCAAGGGCCGCAAGGACCGCTTCGCGATGCTCTCGCCGCAGCTTCTGGACCTGCTGCGCGACTGGTACCGGATCGCGCGGCCTCGCATCTATCTGTTCCCTGGCCGGGACAAGATCGGGCCGATGACGACGCGTCAGCTGAACCGCATCTGCCATATAGCGGCGGAGCTGGCTGGCTTACCGAAGTGGGTCGCGCCGCACACGCTCAGGCATTCGTTTGCGACGCACCTGCTTGAGCAGAACGTCGATGTGCGGATTATCCAGGTGCTGCTTGGGCATGCCAAGCTGGATACCACTGCGCGCTATACGCAGGTGGCAACCAACATCATCCGCGAGGTCATGAGCCCGCTCGACCGGCTCACGCCGCTGCGCCCGAAGGAAGGCAAGCCCGGATAGCCGGCCGCCATGGCCCGCCCATCCCTAGAGGTCGCGGACATCTTCCGCGGCCACGGGGCAGCATGGCGCCAAGCCAACCGCGGCCATGTGAGCCCCGGCCAGTTCAAGGTGATGAGCGCCATCGAGAACTGCCGCACGGCGGCGCTCGGCGGCCATGTCGCGGCTTGCGAGAACGATGCCTGCGGACACACGGCCATCTCCTATAATAGTTGCATAAATCGCCACTGCCCGAAGTGCCAGGGGGCTGCGGCACGGGAATGGCTGGCCGCCCGCGAAGCCGAACTCTTGCCGGTGCAGTACTTCCACCAGGTGTTCACGCTGCCCGCGCCAATCGCGGACATCGCCTACCAGAACAAGGCTGCGATCTACGCCATGCTGTTCAAGGCCTCGGCCGAGACCATGCTGAAGATCGCGGCCGATCCCAAGCACCTTGGGGCCAAGACCGGCTTTATCGCCGTGCTGCATACATGGGGCTCGGCGATGACGCATCATCCGCATGTACACATGATCGTGCCGGGCGGCGGGCTCTCACCGGATGGCAGCAGGTGGATAGCCTGCCGGCGCGGCTTCCTCCTGCCGGTGCTGGTGCTCTCCAAGCTGTTCCGCCGGCTGATGCTTGAGAAGCTCGCCGCCGCGCACAAGGCCGGCAAGCTGCGCTTCTTTGGCGAGCATGCGCACCTTGCCGGTGCGGACGCATTCGCGGCCTTCCTGGCGTCGCTCAGAAAGACCAAGTGGTTCGTCTATTCCAAGCGGCCGTTCTCCGGGCCTGAAACCGTGCTGGCTTACCTCTCGCGTTATACGCACCGGGTTGCCATCTCGAACCGGCGCCTGATTGCCGCGGACAAGACCAGCGTCACATTCAAATACAAAGACTACCGGATCGAGGGGCCCGGCCGCTACAAGACCATGACGCTTGAGGCGGGCGAGTTCATCCGCCGCTTCCTGATCCACGTCTTGCCCAAGGGCTTCCACCGCATCCGCCATTACGGGTTCCTGGCCAGCGGCGTCCGCGCGGATAATCTTGCCACGATGCGTATCCTGCTCGCCATGACCGCGCCTGCGCCCAAACGCAAGGATGCAGGCAAGACCGAAGCACTTGCCGGCGCCGCGCCGGTCCGCCTTTGTCCCTGTTGCGGCAGCCGCATGCTCATTATCGAGACCTTCGAGGGAAGCTGCCGGCGGCGCAGGCCCGCGCTGGCCCCCGCGGGGATCGACACGTCATGAGCAGGATCGTAAGCGCTTCCATCCCGATTGCTGCGCGCCTTCGCCGCCGCCTTCATGCCGGCCACGGAGGTGCTCGCCCAGGCGCGTCTCAACTGAAGCAATCGGCGCTCAAGCCAGCCTGCTTGCGGTCGCCCAAGCGGCTGCCTCGCCCCGTTGCGGCTATTGCGGGGTATTGCAGCGCCGCCCAGCGCACCTCCTGGGCCATGCCGCCAGCCCTTCGCATGCCGATGGCGCGGGCAAAATCCTCATAGCGCTGTGCTGTTGCGGGTGGTGCCCTGCTCCCCGCGCGTTCCTTCCCCGGAGACTTTCGGACGCCGGCCCGTGGTGCGCGCGGTGAGGTTCGGGCAGGGGCCGGCATCCGAAACCCTTCACAATTGCGGACATCCGTGGCATTTTCTGAACCCTGCGCGATCTGGGGTATAGCGGACCCTGGCAGAACTAGCCTCCAGAGGGAAGGTTCCTATTGAAATATACGTCAAAATGACGTACATTGTTTGTCGTCAAAAGCTAGAATAAGCGCCTGAGACACAAACATGACCCGCACACCAAATGAAATCGCCGCAGAGCCGGCCGCCCGTGTAGAGCGGCTTGGCTTCCGTGTGGATGAACACACCAAGGAACTCATAGAGCGCGCCGCTCATCTCGAACGCCGCAAGCTCACCGACTATTGCTTGGCGGCGCTGACCGAGGCTGCCCGCCGCACCATTGCGGAACACGAAACACTCACGCTCTCCGAACGTGACCGCAAGGCATTTTTCGACGCTCTCATCAATCCGCCTGAGCCGGCGGAGCGGCTCAAGCGCGCTTTCGCCGAACATAAGCGCCGGATCGGCGCATAATGCCGTTGCAGACAGAATCTCAAAGCTCATGAAAGTAACCCGATGACGCCGGAAGAGGATTTGCCCTTTTGGGGGGTTGACCTGATTAAGAAGAGCGTCCTACGCGTGAAGGAGAGCAGTTCTCTTTGCGGGGAAGATCATGAACGCGTTGAGCGATATCTTCCTCTTGCTCAACAGGCTCATGATGAAGTGCTTAGAATTGTTGCAAAGTTCGCCGGGTCGAATGCTGTCGAACATGTCAAGCGGCAATTGGACCTTTATGGCTCTTGCTGCTTCTTCGTCAGCAATGCGACACACGTTTCAAATTCCGGAATGCAGGCCGCCAGGACTTGGAACTCAAAGGATGCCGGGAGAGAAAGCGGTAAACAACGCAAAGAAATAGCTGACACCACTTGGCGTCCGCACGCCCTTGAACTAGCCAAGGCAATCAGGAAACGATATCCGGCCATAACGCAAGAAAGTCTCAAGGAAAAAATTCAACAGGATTGGAGGCTAAAGGTCCCTTGTCCAAATAAGGCGCTCCTACTCGCGATTCGGGAATGGGAGAAGGGAGGAAAGCTTTCACGCCGTTCAAACGGACACAATAGCCATTGAACATGTTCGCTTGCTTTTAATATTTAAAATCATGTGGTTAATGACCTGTCATCAAACACATGCAAAGGTGCGCGATGACAAATACATCAATGCAAGCCCCGACAAGCGAGCGCGAGCCTCCAGACTTGAAAATTGATCCGCTCGGCTTGCAGCATGACCGCACAGGTTTCACCTGTGGCGTCGAAAGCCTTGATCGCTACTTGAAAACGCAGGCCAGTCAGGATGTGAAGCGAATGGCGAACGGTGTGTTCATCCTGGCCGCGCTGGATGAGCCAGAAGCCATTCTGGGCTATTACACCCTGTGCGCCACTTCGCTTGCGCCGGGAGAAGTACCTTTGCCGGCACGCAAATTTGTCCCGCGTTATCCGCTTGTGGCCGCAACACTTATTGGGCGCTTGGCCATTGCCCAGCAGCGCCAAGGTGAAGGGCTGGGTACCTTGCTCCTGGCCGACGCCTTGCGCCGGGCCTACACAAGCGCTGCCGTGGTCGGCTCGTCGATGATTGTGGTCGATGCGATCAGCGAGCAGGCGGCAGCCTTTTATGAGGCCACAGGGTTTATACGCCTGCCCGATTCTCTGCGTCTGGTCCTGCCAACCGCAACTATTGCAAGGTTACTTTAATAGAAAACCTTGGTGATACCTTTGCCGTGCAGTTCAATTAAAGGGGCCTACTATCGGGAGGAAATAGATGGTCCGTTTTCGTGGGTAGTGCAGCCCACTTATGCTTACTCTGAGCACTTCCGGTTTCGACCCACTGCACGCATGCGCGCCGGAAGCGATGCAAAATGCGCCAGCGTGTCAAGCGGCAAGAATAGGGCGAAGCTAACCGTTTCTAAAATAGAAATAGGCTTAATAATTTCTGTATATACGCCACCCGGTGGCGGTAAGTGCTGGTGTTGGCCGTGGGTACGATCTAAGGCGTCATGAGAAAGTATTAAAAAACGGTTCGTGTTGCGTAGGCTGCCACAATTGTTAATGCGGGCATGGTTAACGGCGAATCCGGGTGGCTGAAATTGCCGGAATTTCAGCGAAAATTGCCCGGAAAATGCGTTTTTCTGGCATTCAAAACTACGGTTAATTATAAGCGGAGATTTGATCTTAACCCACGGCTTGTGCGCCGGCCTCGGAAGAACCCGTTCAGGATCAATTGCTTATCGCAGACCTGTCGCACTTCGCGCCGTCCTGGCCTGCATGCGCGGAAATAATTCAAGACCGAAGGACGGGCTAGGAATTATCAAAATGCGTAAGTTTGGCGGCGTATATGGTTAGCGCGAGTGAAACCTTTCCGTACCGGCGCCAGATACGGAAACGGCGCCCCTAAGGGCGCCGCTCGCGAAGACGGTAGTTATGCTGGGCCGCTTATCTGGGCGATGCCAGCTGCCAGTGATCCGGAGACCGCCACAGGCGCGACCGGAGCAGTTCGCGCTCGTAGATGAACTCCTTGGGCAGCCGGTCGAAGAACTTGTCGAACTCCTCCTCGTGCGCCCGCGCCTCGGCGTGGCCGGCGCTGCGGCCCACGGTCATCAACTCGTGGAACGTATCGGCCGGGAAGTCGAGGCCCTTCCATTCGAGGTCTTCGTAGCGCGGCATCCAGCCGATGGGGCTTTCCACGGCGGCGGTACGGCCCCGTACGCGGTCCACGATCCATTTGAGCACCCGCAGGTTCTCGCCGAAGCCCGGCCACATGAACCGGCCGTCAGCGTCCTTGCGGAACCAGTTCACGCGGAAGATCAGCGGCGGGTTGCCGATATTGCGGCCGACGTTCAGCCAGTGGCCCCAGTATTCGGCCATGTTGTAGCCGCAGAAGGGCAGCATGGCCATCGGGTCGCGGCGCATGGCGGTGACGCCGATGGCGGCTGCCGTGGCTTCCGAGCCCATGGTGGCGCCCAGATAAACGCCGTGGCTCCAGTTGAACGCCTGGTAGACGAGCGGCGCGTCTTTGCTCATGCGGCCGCCGAAGACGAAGGCGCGCATTTCGACGCCGGCCGGGTTCTCCCAATCGGGGTCGATGGAGGGGCACTGGCGGGCGGGCGCGGTGAAGCGCGCGTTCGGGTGTGCCGCGGGGCGGCCGCAGCCGGCCGTCCAGTCCTCGCCCTTCCAGTCGATCATGTGCGCGGGCGTCTCGCCGTCCATGCCTTCCCACCAGATGTCGCCGTCGTCGGTCAGCGCGCAGTTGGTGAAAATGCAGTTCTCGCGGATGGTGTTCATCGCGTTCGGGTTGGACTTGTAGTTCGTGCCCGGTGCCACGCCGAAGAAGCCTGCTTCTGGGTTGATGGCGCGGAGCGTGCCGTCCGGTGCGGGCTTGATCCAGGCGATGTCGTCGCCGACGGTATGCACCTTCCAGCCCTCGAAGCCCGTGGGCGGCACCAGCATGGAGAGGTTGGTCTTGCCGCAGGCGCTCGGGAAAGCGGCGCCCAGATAGGTCTTCTCGCCGTTCGGGGCCTCGATGCCCATGATCAGCATGTGCTCGGCGAGCCAGCCCTCGTCGCGCGCCATCACCGAAGCGATGCGCAGCGCCAGGCACTTCTTGCCCAGGAGCGCGTTACCGCCGTAGCCCGAGCCGTAGGACCAGATCTCGTAGGTCTCGGGGAAATGCACGATGTACTTGCGCTGGATGTCGGGCTCGCAGGGCCACGGCACGTCCGCCTGGCCGGGGGTCAGCGGGGCGCCGATGGAGTGCATGCAGGGGATGAATGAGCCGTGTTCGCCAAGCGCTGCGATGACCGCGCTCCCCATGCGTGTCATGATGCGCATGTTGGTGACGACGTAGGGGCTGTCGGTGATCTGGATGCCGATCTTGGCGATGGGCGAGCCGATGGGGCCCATCGAGAAGGGGATGACGTACATGGTGCGCCCGGCCATGCAGCCGTCGAAGAGGCCGGTGAGCGTTTCGCGCATCTCGGCGGGCGGTGCCCAGTTGTTGGTGGGGCCTGCTTCGTCTTTGTTGACCGAGCAGATGAAGGTGCGGTCTTCGACGCGGCCCACGTCGGACGGGTGCGAGCGGACGAGATAGGAGTTCGGCCGCTTTTCGGGGTTGAGGCGGATGTAGGTGCCCGAATCGACCATCATCTGGCAGAGCCGGTCGTATTCTTCCTGCGATCCGTTCATCCAGGCCACGCTCGCAGGTTTGCAGAGCGCGGTCATCTGCTCGACCCAGGCGGCGAGCTTTGCGTTGTTGGTTGGGCTGGTCATTTGTCTTTTTCCCTCTACGAGTTGGGCGCAGAGCCCTGCCATATGAAACCGAAGCCATGATCCGGGATTGTCACGGCCGGAACTTTCTGTCTAAGTTATTGGCGTTACAGCCGCTTTATGGGGGGAGCGGCCGCCCCGCAAGCGTGAGCTTTGCTTCAAGTCCGGCTTGAACTTTCATATAAATTTACGATTCTGGCTGAGTTTTGTTGAAGGGTACCAGTGCTTGCCGCATTCTTCGCTATAATGTACGGCGGATCGCGAAGGAAGCACGCGGTGCCCCGCCAGGTTGTGTCAATCTATGCGGGCCCGTTGGCGATTAGAAGGATTTATTGCGGTGGAAAACGCTAATTTGTGTGGCCTGCGCTTCCCGCAGCGAAATGCCGCGCCTGGACCCGCCCCCGCTGCCGTGCTAAACGGCTGATTCAGAAAGTCATAGGTATGTCAAAGACGCTTTCTCCAAAGATTTATGAAATCCGTGGCTTGCCGTTCTGGTTTTTTCTGCGTAGAGGTATTTCTGCAACAGAACTGCTGCGCTGAACCTGAAACAAGCTGGATCTCTGATGCCAACTATCGCGCTCGTCGACGATGACCGTAACATTCTCACGTCTCTGCGTATGCTGCTTGAGGCGGAAGGATATAAAATCCTCGCCTATACCGACGGTGTTTCCGCTTACGACGGAATAACCGCGGACCCGCCAGACCTCGCCATCCTCGATATCAAGATGCCGCGCATGGATGGGATGGAGCTGTTGCGGCGTCTCCGGCAGAAAAGCGAAATGCCGGTCATCTTCCTCACCTCGAAGGACGACGAAATCGATGAACTGTTCGGCCTCAAGATGGGCGCGGACGACTTCATCCGGAAACCCTTCAGTCAGAGGCTCGTGGTCGAACGCGTGCGCGCGATCTTGAGGCGGAGCCAGCCGCGGGAGGCTTCCACGCCGCAGGAGGATGCGGCAAAGATCATTGAGCGCGGCAAGCTCAAGCTCGATCCGGAGCGTCATACCTGCATCTGGGACGGCAAGCAGGTCACGCTTACGGTGACGGAGTTTTTGATCCTGCAGGCGCTTGCGGCGCGGCCGGGCGTGGTGAAGAGCCGCGACGCGCTGATGGACGCCGCTTACGACGACCAGGTTTATGTCGACGACCGCACCATCGACAGCCACATCAAGCGCCTTCGCAAGAAGTTCAAACTCGTCGACAACAACTTCGATGTGATAGAGACGCTTTATGGGGTCGGTTACCGCTTCAAGGAGTAGCGGGCTGCCGGAAACCTTTTTCAGCAGCCGGATGGCGGTTTAGGAAGTTAGTTGCATGGCGATCGGAATACCTGGATGGCGTGAGGCGGCATCGTGGCGAGCCACCCGCGCGATCCGGGTGCGATTCTTAAGGTTCACGCGTAAGTTTTTTAGTTATCTAAGATTTAACAGTATTACGCGCCGGATTATCGTATTGAACTTCGCCGCCGTGGCGATTCTCGTGGCGGGGATATTCTACCTTAATCAGTACCGTGTGAAGTTTATCGAGACGCGCGTCGAGAGCCTTTCCACGCAAGCCGCGATCATCGCCAGCGCAATCGGCCAGATGAGCAAGAGCACGGCGGATCAACTGCCCGAGGGCGTGCCGTCCGAAGACGAGAACAAGATCGTCGTGCCGCACGGCATGTCGAGTGCGGAGCTTACTTTCAGGATCGACCCCGAGTTCGTCTCGCAGATGCTGCGCGATCTTGTGGCGCCAACCGGAACCAGGGGCCGTGTCTTCGATACCGAAGGCACGCTGATGACGGATAGCAAGCAGCTTTATCCCCGCAATCCTGCCGCGCATCCCGGGGGGGCCGCGGAAGGAGAAAATGACTTTCTGAGCCAGATATGGTCCTACCTGAAGGGCGGTTTCTGGAGCCAGGATCTGCCCATTTACAAGGACATGGGACCGGACGGAAAAGCCTATGACGAGGTTCGGGTGGCGCTGGCGGGCAGTCCCGCTCAGATCATCCGCGTCACGGAATTGGGGGAGACGGTGATCTCCATCGCCATGCCGATCCAGCACGAGCAGACGACGCTCGGTGCGCTCCTGATGACCGCGCAGGGCAGTGCCATCGACGACGTGATCGCGCAGGAACGCCTGCAGATCATGGCGATTGCGGGCCTCGTGGTGGCGGTGACAGCCCTGCTTTCGCTGTACCTCGCGGGAACCATCGCCGAGCCGATGCGCCGCCTTGCCGTTGCCGCGGGCCGTGTGCGCAAGAACATCCAGAACCGCGAGCAAATCCCGGACTTCAGCGAACGGCCCGACGAAATCGGCAATCTCTCCCGCGCGCTCAGGGATATGACCAATGCGCTTTACTCGCGGCTCGACGCCATCGAAAGCTTCGCGGCCGATGTCAGCCACGAACTGAAGAACCCGCTGACCTCGCTGCGCAACGCCGCAAGCCTTCTGCCCTCGATCAAGGACGAATCGGACCGCAAGAAGCTCATCGATATCATCATCCACGATGTGCGGCGGCTGGACCGTCTTATCACCGACATTTCGGATGCCTCCAGGCTCGACGCAGAGCTTGCCCGGGAGAACGCCGCGCCGGTGAACATGGCGAGCCTGCTCAGCACGCTGTGCGAGATCACGCGCGAGAGCCGGGCCGGGGCGGGGATAAATGTCGTGTTGCAGGTGCAAGGCTACGCCACCCCGGATCTTTATGCCAAGGCGAAGGAGTATTACGTCAGCGGTCACGACAGCCGGCTGGGCCAGGTGATCGTAAACCTGATCGAGAACGCGATATCGTTCTCGCCGAAAGGCGGGTCGATCTACGTGTCTGCAAAAAAACTTTGCGAAAACAATGAGATCGAGATCAGCGTGGAGGATGAAGGTCCGGGAATCCGGGACGAGAACCTCGAAAAGATATTCAGGCGCTTCTACACCGACAGGCCGGAATTGTTCGGCAACAATTCGGGGCTCGGGTTGAATATCTCCCAGCAGATCGTGCGGGCGCATGGGGGAAGCATCTGGGCTGGGAACCGCGAGTGTCCAGGGCCCCCGGTGCCGAGGCCGCGCAAGCCTAAAAAACAGAAGGGCGCCGCCGTGGCCCGGCCTGCTGCCGCGCCAGCCGAGTGCGGCAAGGAAGAAGCATTCGCCTGCGGTGTGATGGAGCGCTACTCCTACGGTGCGCGTTTCGTGATCCGCCTGCCAGTTTGCGCTGGGGGCTAGCCGGGCTATGTTGGAGCCGTGGAAACCCTGATGCATGGAACCTGCGTCGCGATTGGCGGCGTTTGCGTGATTCTCCGCGGCGTGCCCGGTGCCGGCAAATCGGACCTGGCGTTGCGCTTCCTTTATTTGCCCGCTGGCGCGCTGGCGGGGCCGCCTGCCCTAGTCGCCGACGATCAGACCATCTTGCGGCGGGCGGGCGAAACGGTCTTGGCTTCCTGCCCGCCCGCACTTCTGGGCCGCATCGAGGTGCGGGGCTTGGGGATCGCCCGGCTGACGGCGCTGGCCAAGGAAGCCCGGCTGACGCTCCTGGCCGATCTGGACGCTTCCGCTGCTGCCGGCGAGCCCCGTTTTCCCGAAGCTCCTCGATACGAAGATGTGCTGGGGCTGCCCATCCGCAGGATCGTTCTCGATCCGTTCGAGTCCTCCGCACCGGTGAAACTGGCGCTCGCTTTACAAAACATGTTGGAAGATCCAGGGATTAACTAGCTGTATCCGTTTGGGGATGTATATAGAGCTTGAACCCTGGGAGGATGCGGCCCACTATTGAGTGACGCGGGGTAAGCCTTCTTCCAAGGGACGGATTTAAAAAAGCTTACCGGAAAAACCATGATCGGCCTTATCATAGTAACCCATGGCAACCTGGCGCAGGAATTTGTCGCAGCGCTTGAGCACGTCGTTGGGCCGCAGCAGCAGATCAAGGCCATATCGATTTTTCCGAACGACGACATGGAAGAGCGGCGCAATGCGATTGTCGAGGCGGCAACATCGGTTGGCAGTGGCGACGGCGTGATCATCTTGACCGACATGTTCGGCGGCACGCCTTCAAACTTATCCATATCGGTTATGGACAGCGGATCGGTGGAAGTGATAGCCGGAGTAAATCTGCCAATGCTCGTGAAGCTCGCCCGTATCCGCGAGGAGGCTCCGCTTGAGGATGCCTTGAAGCAGGCTCAGGACGCTGGCAGGAAATACATCCACGTCGCGAGCTTAGTACTGAATGCCCATTAAACGGACGCGAGGGGAGGGGCAGAAGGCTGCCTCCGGCCGGGCAGCAGGGTCTGCTGGCGGTATCTATCAATGCCTGGCCGAGGTCACCATCGTGAACAAGCGGGGGCTGCACGCGAGGGCTTCCGCGGCGTTCGTGAAATTGGCCGAGAAATTCGACGCTGACATTCAAGTTACCAAAGACGGCCAGGTGGTGAGCGGAGGCTCCATCATGGGTTTGCTCATGCTGGGGGCCGGTCCGGGAAGCACCATTCTCATCGAAACCGAGGGGCCCGAAGCCGAGGAAGCGCTCGAAGCGCTGACCGCGCTGGTGGAGGCGCGGTTCAACGAGGAAGAATAAAGCCGCCGCTTTATTTGGCGTCCTTGTAGTTCTCCAGGCAGCGCGGGAACAGGTCTTTTTCATGCTTGGCCAGGCATGCTTTTAGATCCCGGATGCGTGCCCTGCGAATATCTTTGCAATATTGCTGGATATCGTATTTGCAGATATCGTCGAAGGAATAGCGGGTTTGCGCCTGAGCGCCGGCTGCGAGAAGGGCCAGGGCCAGGACCGGTGCGGCTAGGGCTTTCATAGGTTGCTCCCTCGATGTCTTAGCGAGGCCGTAGCTGCATTGAAGGGCAAAAGTTGGACCGGAAAGCGGCATGCGGCGCCAGCTTGTGCCTTTGGTCAATTTCCCCGCGCTGCGCCCCCGGTTTACACCGCGGGATGCCGGCACATAGCAGTTCCTGGTAACGTAAACATGGTTAATCCAGAATCGATTGAGGGCTCTGAACCGCCCAAAATGAGTAGGGTTGGCACGATATCCATTAGACCGTCGAAACGAAGTCCGGCTGGGGAAGACCGGCCGGCAGGGGAGAAGCCATGCTCAAGAACGCGTACAGAGGACTAGATTTCGGCCTGGGAGAGGAAGCGAACATGCTGCGCGAGAGCGTGCGCAGCTTCGCGGGCACGGAGATCGCCCCGCGCGCAGACGAAATCGACCGCAGCAACACCTTTCCCCGCGATCTCTGGGCGCCGATGGGCGCGCTTGGCCTGCACGGCATAACCGTCGAGGAGGAATGGGGCGGCACCGGGCTCGGATATCTTGAGCACTGCATCGCCATGGAGGAAGTAAGCCGGGCAAGCGCCAGCGTGGGCCTTTCCTACGGGGCGCATTCGAACCTCTGCGTGAACCAGATCCGCCGCAACGGCACGCCAGAGCAGAAGCGCCGCTATCTGCCCAAGCTGATTTCGGGCGAGCATGTCGGGTCGCTGGCCATGTCGGAAGCGGGTTCCGGGTCGGACGTCGTGTCCATGGCCACGCGGGCGGAGAAGCGCGGCGGCGCGTATGTGCTGAACGGCACCAAGATGTGGATCACCAACGCGCCCAATGCAGACACGCTCGTGGTGTACGCGAAAACCGATCCAAAGGCAGGGCCACGGGGCATCACAGCCTTTATCGTCGAAAAGGACATGACGGGCTTTTCGGTCTCGCCCAAACTGGACAAGCTCGGCATGCGCGGCTCCGATACCGCCGAACTCGTGTTCCAGGGCTGCGAGGTGCCGGAGGAGAACGTGCTCGGTGCCGTTAACGGCGGCGTCAAGGTGCTGATGTCGGGCCTCGACTACGAGCGCGCGGTGCTGGCGGCCGGGCCGCTCGGCATCATGCAGGCGGCCCTCGACCTCGTGCTGCCCTACGCGCATGAGCGCAAGCAGTTCGGCAAGCCCATCGGCACGTTCCAGCTCATCCAGGGCAAGATCGCGGACATGTATGTCAAGGCGAACGCGGCGCGTGCCTACGTTTACACCGTCGCGCACGCCTGCGACAGGGGCGAGACCACGCGCGAGGATGCGGCAGGCGCGATCCTGTTTGCAAGCGAGGCTGCGACCCAGGTGGCGCTCGACGCGATCCAGATCCTTGGCGGCAACGGCTACATCAACGACTACCCTGCCGGGCGGCTGCTGCGCGACGCCAAACTTTATGAAATCGGCGCAGGCACGAGCGAGATCCGCCGCATGCTGATCGGGCGGGAGCTTTTTGAAAAGAGCGCGTGAAATGTCAGTCACGGCCATAATGACATAAATTTACATATTGACAATATCTACGGATATGCAAATATTGCAGCGAAAGGAGTGTTGCCATGGCTCGCAAAACCATATCCCAATCCGCATCCGCCCCGCAGGGCTTCGCGGAAGCGCCCCAGGCGCCCTTCGTCGCCGATACCGCGCGCAAGCCCGGCTTCGGCGTCTTGAACCGTGTCAGGCTGACACTTGGGCCAGGAGGCCGCGTCGTCATCCCCGCGGCGTTGCGCGAGGCCATGGAAGTGGAGGAGGGCGGCGCGGTCCTCGCTTGGCTGGAGGGTAGCGAACTGCATCTTATAAGCCCGCGCGCCGGCGCCAGGCTTGCGCAGGCGATGCTCAAGGGCGCGCTGCCTGAGGGCGTCAGCCTTGCCGGCGAGTTGATCGCCGACCGCCGCCGCGAGAGCGAGGCTGAAGCCCGTGGCTAGCATTGTCCTCGACGCCTCCGTGATCCTCGCTCACATCAATGGCGAGCCCGGCTCCGAACGGGCCGCCGGTTTCTTTGGCGATGCGCTGATTTCGGCAGTGAATCTGGCTGAGGTGGTTGGCAAGCTGGTTGAACGCGGCGTGGGGCTGGGCCTCGTGCGCCAGGCGCTCTCGCTTTATGGGTTGCAGGTCGTGGCTTTCGACGAGGAGCTTGCGGAACTGACCGGGGCGCTGCGGCCCGGGACCCGGGCGTTGGGGCTCTCGCTGGGCGACAGGGCCTGTCTGGCGCTGGCTCAGCGGTCCGCGCTGCCGGCCCTGACCGCCGACAGGGCGTGGAAAGATCTCGATCTTCCGGTTGAAGTACAACTGTTGCGCTAAGTGATGGCGCTGCGCGTGTGCTAGAGTGCCGCATCACAAGCGAATCTATGGGATGAAACGCAGAATATGGCTCACCTGAAGAGCGCGGCCGACCGGCGCTCCCCCGAATTCGAAGCAAACTCCGGCGCCATGCGGGCGCAGCTTGCTCAGCTCTCCGCCAAGCTTGGCGTGGCTTCACAGGGCGGCGGCGTGGAATTGAGGCGCCGGCACGAGGCGCGCGGCAAGCTGTTCGTGCGCGACCGCATAGACCTCCTGCTCGATCCGGGCTCGCCCTTTCTCGAAATCGGCGCGCTGGCCGCCAACGGGCTCTATGACGGCGATGCGCACGCGGCCGGGATCGTCGCCGGCATCGGCCGCGTTTCCGGGCGCGAATGCATGATCGTCGCCAACGACGCCACCGTCAAAGGCGGCACCTATTATCCGATGACGGTGAAAAAGCACCTGCGCGCCCAGGATATCGCGCGGGACAACCGTTTGCCCTGCCTGTACCTCGTCGATTCCGGCGGCGCCTTCCTTACGCAGCAGGATGAGGTCTTCCCCGACGAGCGGCATTTCGGCCGCATCTTCTACAATCAGGCGCAGATGTCGGCGCTGGGCATTCCACAGATCGCGCTGGTGATGGGCCCTTGCACGGCGGGCGGCGCCTACGTTCCGGCGATGTGCGACGAGAGCATCATCGTCAAGGGCAACGGCACGATCTTCCTGGGCGGCCCGCCGCTGGTGAAGGCTGCGACCGGCGACACGGTTACGGCCGAGGAACTTGGCGGCGCCGAGGTTCACACGCGGCAATCGGGCGTCACCGACCATTATGCACAGACCGACGCCCACGCCATCGGCATCGCGCGCCGGATCGTGGCGGATTTAACCGGACCAAGCCCCGTTCGCTCGACGTGGCTCCCCCGCGCGACCCGCTCTATCCGGCGGACGACCTCTACGGCATCGTGCAGGCCGATGTGCGCAAGCCCTACGACGTGCGCGAGGTGATCGCGCGCCTTGTGGACGGCTCGGAATTCGACGAGTTCAAGAAGCTTTACGGCCAGACGCTCGTCTGCGGCACCGCGCGCATTTGGGGCTATCCGGTAGGCATCGTCGCCAATAACGGCATTCTCTTCTCCGAAAGCGCGCAAAAGGGTGCGCATTTCGTCCAGGTGATGAGCCAGCGCGGCATTCCGCTGATCTTCCTGCAAAATGTCACAGGCTTCATGGTTGGCAAAAAATACGAGGCTGGCGGGATCGCCAAGGATGGCGCGAAGCTTGTGACCGCCGTCGCCACGGCGTCCGTGCCCCGCTACACCGTCATTATCGGTGGCTCCTACGGAGCCGGCAATTACGGCATGTGCGGCCGGGGCTATCTGCCCCGGTTCCTCTGGATGTGGCCCAACGCCAAGATCGCGGTGATGGGCGGCGAGCAGGCGGCAACCGTGCTTTCCATCGTGCGGCGCGAGGCGCTAGAAGCCAAGGGCGGCAGCTGGAGCAAGGAGGAAGAGGAGACGTTCAAGGCTCCGATCCGTGCGCAATTCGACGAGCAGGCGGACCCCTATTACGCGACCGCGCGGCTTTGGGACGATGGCATCATCGATCCCGCCGATACGCGCATGGTGCTGGCGCTGGCTCTCTCCGCCGGGCTCAATGCGCCGCCAGAGCGCCGCCCTTCGGCGTATTCAGGATGTGACCGGCCAATGATTTACCGCCCCTTTACCTCCCTTCTGATCGCCAATCGCGGCGAAATCGCCTGCCGTATCGCGCGCACGGCAAAGCGCATGGGCCTTCGCACCATCGCGGTCTATTCCGAAGCAGATGCGCAGGCCCGGCATGTACAGATCGCGGACGAAGCGCATCTTCTGGGCGCCGCGCCCCCGCGCGAGAGCTATCTGAACATCGGCCGCATTATCGCCGCAGCGAAGGCCAGCGGCGCGGAGGCCATCCATCCCGGCTACGGTTTCCTCTCCGAGAATGCGGACTTCGCGGAGGCTTGCCAGGCCGCAGGGCTGATTTTCGTGGGGCCGCCGGTGCCTGCAATCCGCGCGATGGGCTCTAAGGCCGCCGCCAAGGTACTGATGGAAAAGGCTGGCGTGCCTGTGGTGCCCGGCTATCACGGCGAGGCGCAAGATACCGAAACCTTCCTGCACGAAGCCAGGCGGATCGGCTTCCCAGTGCTGCTGAAGGCCGTCGCGGGCGGTGGCGGCAAGGGCATGCGCGTGGTGCGCGACGCCGGGGAATTGGAAGCGGCTGCGACGTCCGCCCGGCGCGAAGCTGCCGCGGCCTTCGGCGATGGCAGTTTGCTGGTTGAGAAGTTTGTCGAGCGCCCGCGTCATATCGAAGTGCAAATCTTCGGCGACAGCCACGGCGGCGCGGTCTCGCTGTTCGAGCGCGAATGCACGCTGCAGCGCCGCCATCAAAAGGTGATCGAGGAGGCCCCGTCCGCCGCGCTGAACGACAAAGGGCGGGATGCACTCTATCACGCCGCCCGGAAGGCTGCGGCGGCTATCGGCTATGTGGGTGCGGGCACGGTTGAGTTCGTGGCCGGGGAAAAGGATGCGTTCTTCATCGAGATGAACACCCGGCTTCAGGTCGAACACCCCGTGACCGAGATGATTACGGGGCTCGATCTGGTGGAATGGCAGTTCCGCGTGGCGATGGGCGAAAGGCTGCCGCTGCGGCAGGAGGAGATCAAGCGGCACGGGCATGCCATCGAGGCACGGCTTTACGCCGAAGATGCGGCCGCCGGCTTCCTGCCCTCGATTGGCGAGCTGACGCATTGGCGCATGCCCAAGGAAGGGCACGGCCTGCGGATCGACACGGGCTTTTCGGAAGGCGATAAGGTCTCGCAGCACTACGATCCGATGCTCGCGAAGGTCATCGCGCACGCAGGCACGCGCGATGCGGCGCTGGCGCGTCTCAAAGGCGCGCTCGCCGGCGTCGAGATTGCGGGCGTTACCACGAATGCAGCCTTCCTCGCGTGCCTTCTTGGCGAAGACGCGGTGCAGCGTAACGCGGTCGATACCGGCTATATCGAGCGGGAACGCGCGGGGCTTAAAGGTGCGGCGGATGGCGTTGCCGCGCATCATCTGGCAGCCGCTTGCGCGGCAATTCTCAGTTCCGAAGCGTCCGGCGCGCGCCGCGATGCTAGCGACCCGCATTCGCCCTGGGCGCAAACCACCGGGTGGACGCTGTCTGCCGAGCGCAAGCGCCGCCTCCAGTTCCGGGACAAGGCTGGAGCGATGCACAGCGCCGTACTCGTCCAGAACCGCGGCGGCATGGCGCTCGAAGCCGATGGAACCCGCCGGACATTCAATTTCGTACCCCTGGGAGAACGCCGGTACTCGGTCGGGTTCGGCGATATGAGCCGCAGCGTGTCCGTGTTTTTCGTGGATGGGGTTGTCACGCTCTTCGACGGACCGGAAGCGATCAAGCTTACCGTGATCGAGCCCTATGCCGCGGATGCTATCGGCGTCGAGCCAGAATTGGGCACGGCGGCACCCATGCCCGGAACCATCCTGGCACTGCTCGCCAAGCCTGGGGAATCCTTGGATGCGGGCGCTCCGATCCTTATTCTTGAGGCCATGAAAATGGAGCATACGCTGCGCTCCCCAGCCCGCGGGCGCGTCTCCCGCTATCTTTGCGCGGTGGGCGATTTCGTGGCAGAAGGTGCGGCCCTGGCCGAGTTCGAGGCGGAAGAAAATGCGCGCTCAATTAGCCCTGAGGGCGATAGCGCCAGCAAAGCGGCGGGCTGAATGGGCGAGCGCTTCCGGATCGTGGAGGTAGGGCCGCGCGACGGCTTGCAGAACGAGGCGGCGGCGGTTCCGGCGGCTACGCGCATCGCCTTCATCGAGAAACTCATCGCGGCGGGGCTGACCGCCATCGAGACGGGAAGCTTCGTCTCGCCCAAATGGGTGCCGCAAATGGCGGACACGGCGGAGGTGCTGGGCGCCTTAGGCGTGCGCGCAGGCATATCCTTGCCGGTGCTGGTGCCGAACGAAAAAGGATTGGATGCAGCGCTTGCGGCTGGCGCGCGCGAAATCGCGATTTTCGGCGCGGCTTCGGAGACCTTTTCGCAAAAGAATATCAACTGCTCCATCGATGATTCGCTGCAAAGGTTCCGTCCCGTGGTGGAGCGGGCGCTCGCGGCGGGCGTTAAGGTGCGCGGCTATGTGTCCTGTGTGCTGGGCTGTCCCTACGAAGGCCTTGTGCGGCCTGCAAGAGTTGCGGAAGTTGCCGCCCGGCTTTTCGAGCTTGGCTGCTACGAAATATCGCTCGGCGATACGATTGGCGTGGGCACGCCGCGGGCCGCAAAGGAAATGCTGAAAGCCGTCGCGGAGCGCGTCCCGCTTGCGCAACTCGCCGTGCACTTTCATGACACGTATGGCCAGGCCGTCGCCAACATCTATGCTTGTGTGGAAGAGGGCATTCGCGTTGCCGATAGTTCGGCCGGGGGCTTGGGCGGCTGTCCCTATGCGAAGGGGGCTTCGGGCAACGTGGCCACGGAGGATTTGGTCTATCTGCTGGATGGGCTGGGATTCGAACCCACCGGAGTATCGAAGCCGCCGTTCTGCGCGCGGAACGCCGTCATAGAGGCGAGCCGCTACATCTACGCCGCCCTAGGCAAGGCGCCCAGGTTCTAAGGTTATTCCGGCTGTGTATATGTAATTCATGCGGGCGGCGGGCGACGGGCGGAGGCCATAGGGCAGGGGTCAGCTGCCTGCCCATGCGATCCCAGAAGGCTTTGATTTTGCCGAGAAATCCGGTGGTCTCGGGATGGTTCGAATCCGTCGACGCCTTTTCGAACTCCTTGAGCAGATCCTTTTGGCGGCGCGAAAGGTTTTGCGGCGTTTCAACCTCGACCTGGACATAAAGATCGCCAGTGAGCTTGGTGCGCAGCACCGGCATGCCTTTGCCGCGCAGCCGGAACTGCTTGCCCGTCTCGGTGCCCTCGGGGATCTTCACGCGCGCCCGGCCGCCGTCGATGGTGGGAACCTCGATCTGGCCGCCCAGTGCCGCGGTCGTCATGGTGATGGGCACGCGGCAGAACAGGTCCGCGCCGTCGCGCTGGAAAATGTCGTCCGGCAGGAGAGACAGGAAAATGTAGAGGTCGCCCGCAGGGCCGCCACGGACGCCCGCTTCGCCTTCGCCGGCGAGCCTGATGCGCGTGAAATCCTCAACGCCGGCGGGAATATTGACCGACAGAACGCGCTCGCGCGTCACCCGTCCGCTGCCGGAACAGATGTGGCACGGCTTCTGGATGATCTCGCCCCGGCCCTGGCAGCTGGTGCAAGTGCGCTCGATGGTGAAAAAGCCCTGGCTGGCGCGCACCTTGCCAAAGCCCTGGCAGGATGGGCAGGTTATCGGGCTTGAACCGGCTTCGGCGCCGGCACCGCCGCAGGCTTCGCATGTTATGGAAGCCGGAACGTAAATCTGCGCTGGCTTGCCCGTGAAAGCGTCGGCCAGCGTAATTTCCATGTTATATTTGAGATCGGAGCCGCGTTCCTTGGCGCCACGCCCGCGGCTGCGGCGGCCACCCATGAACTCGCCGAAAAGGTCGTCGAAGATTTCCGACATCGAGGCCGAGAAGTCGTTCCCGAAGCCGAAGCCCTGGCCGTTCACCCCCATCGATCCGTCGAACGCGGCATGGCCGAACTGGTCGTAGGCAGCTCTCTTCTGCGGGTCTTTCAGCGCTTCGTAGGCCTCGTTGACCTCTTTGAAATTAACTTCGGAAGCCGTATCCCCTGGGTTCCGGTCGGGATGGTACTCCTTCGCCAGCCGCCGGAAAGCGCTTTTGATTTCGTGTTCGGCTGCGCCCTTTTTCAGGCCGAGCACTTCATAGTAATCGCGCTTCATGGTCTGTTCTTGCGTTCCTTCGCCATGCAGGGTTGCCAGCCTGGACGTTCAGCATAAGCTCTTGAAGCATGGATAACGCGGGCAGGGCCACCGTCCAACCCGGGCGCAAAAAAGGGAGAGCGCAAAGCTCTCCCTGAAAGCGTCTTAGGCTGACTTCTTCTTGCCTTCGTCGTCCTTGACTTCTTCGAATTCCGCATCGACGACGCCATCGGTGGGGGCTGAGCCGCCAGGGGCCTGCCCAGCGCCGCCGCCCGCGGCCTGGGCCGCATCGGCGCCAGCACCGCCGCCGGATTGCCGGTAAAGTGCCTCGCCGAGCTTCATAGCTGCTTTCGCAAGCTCGTCGGCCTTGGCCGTGATCTTGGCGGCATCCTCCGTACCCGAGGCGGTCTTGAGTTCGGCTAGGGCGGACTCGATGGCCTTGCGGTCGGCTTCGGAGACTTTGTCGCCTAAATCCACAAGCGTCTTTTCCGTGGAGTGGACCAGCGCTTCGGCCTGGTTCCTCGCCTCGACCAGCTCGCGCTTCTTCTTGTCGGTCTCCGCGTGGGTCTCGGCTTCCTTCACCATCCGGTCGATTTCGTTGTCGCTCAAGCCGCCGGAGGCCTGAATGCGGATCGACTGGGCCTTGCTGGTGGCTTTGTCGAGCGCCGACACGTTCACGATACCGTTGGCGTCGATGTCGAAGGTCACCTCGATCTGCGGCACGCCGCGCGGCGACGGCGGGATGCCCACAAGGTCGAACTGGCCGAGAAGTTTGTTGTCCGCGGCCATCTCGCGCTCGCCCTGGAAGACGCGGATGGTCACCGCGTTCTGGTTATCCTCGGCGGTCGAGAAGACTTGGCTCTTCTTGGTCGGGATCGTGGTGTTGCGGTCGATGAGGCGCGTGAACACGCCGCCCAGCGTCTCGATGCCGAGCGACAGCGGGGTCACGTCGAGAAGCAGCACATCCTTGACGTCGCCCGCCAGCACGCCCGCCTGAATGGCGGCGCCCATGGCGACCACTTCGTCCGGGTTCACGCCCTTATGGGGCTCCTTCCCGAAGAAGTTCTTCACCATCTGCACGACCTTCGGCATGCGGGTCATGCCGCCGACGAGCACGACTTCGTCGATCTCGCCAGCCTTCAGCGAAGCGTCGCGCAGCGCTGCCTCGCATGGGCCGATGGTCTTCTGCAGGAGGTCGTCCACGAGGCTCTCAAGCTTGGCGCGCGTGAGCTTCAAGGTAAGGTGCTTGGGGCCGCTCTGGTCGGCGGTGATGAATGGCAGGTTGATCTCGGTCTGCTGCGCGCTCGAAAGCTCGATCTTGGCCTTTTCGGAGGCTTCCTTCAGGCGCTGGAGCGCCAGCTTGTCCTTGCGCAGGTCGATGCCATTCTCGCGGCGGAATTCGCTGGAGAGGTAGTCGACAAGGCGCATGTCGAAGTCTTCGCCGCCCAGGAACGTGTCGCCGTTGGTGGATTTTACCTCGAAGACGCCGTCGCCGATCTCCAGAACCGAAATATCGAACGTGCCGCCGCCAAGGTCGTAAACCGCGATGGTCTTGGACTCTTTCTTCTTGTCGAGGCCGTAGGAAAGGGCTGCCGCGGTCGGCTCGTTGATGATGCGCAGGACTTCGAGACCGGCAATCCTGCCGGCATCTTTGGTTGCCTGCCGTTGCGCATCGTTGAAGTATGCCGGAACGGTGATGACTGCTTTTTCCACCTTCTCGCCGAGATAAGCCTCGGCGGTTTCCTTCATCTTCTGAAGAATGAAAGCGGAAATCTGCGACGGAGAGTATTTCTCGCCGTGGCTTTCCATCCAGGCGTCGCCATTCCCAGCGCGCACGATATTGTAAGGAACGAGGCCCATGTCCTTCTTCACCATCTCGTCTTCGAAACGGCGGCCGATCAGGCGCTTGATGGCGAAGAATGTATTCTCGGGATTGGTAACGGCCTGACGCTTCGCCGGCAAGCCGATCAATCGCTCGCCGTCGTTTGTGAACGCCACCATGGATGGCGTCGTGCGCATGCCTTCTGCATTTTCGATAACTTTGGGATGGCTACCTTCCATCACGGCCACACAAGAATTGGTCGTGCCTAGGTCAATGCCAATCACTTTCGACATCGTTTAGAACCTCGTGCTCCTCACCCCTGGCTGCGAGACGTTAAGCTCTTGGCAGCCAGCGGCCCCCTTAAATTCGGACTAATGCTGTCAGTCCCGCGCAGAGATGGTTATCTCGAATTTTTGATCATATAGGGGAGCGCTCAAGGCCGTGCAAGCGCCACGGACATTTCTATTGGTGTGCAAGCGCTTTCACGAACAAGATATTGCAGTTCCGGCCTCCACGCCAGATCGCAATATGGGCGAATCGCTCCCCGCAGGAGGCCGGTCGCCTGCGTCCTCAGCCGCCGGGGGCCTTCAGCCGGGCCACCGGAGCAAAGTCTTCCCGGCGCTATCGCATTGCGGGCCGCTTGAGCGCTATTTGTTGCAATCGTACCGGGGGCTTAGGGGGTGCTTTCGCCGCGCTTTTTATTCTTGCGCAGCCGCAGCCGCGGGCGCAATCTAAAAGGATTGTCACTGGCTCCGGTTGAGGAGGGTCCATGGACGGCATCTTGCCTAGCGCATTTGGCCTGGCAGGCCGCATTTCCACTTTGCCGCCTGCCGGGCTTCCCTACACAAGCTTTTCAAGAAACGAGCTTTCCGCAATTTTTTCCCTCTATGGCGCAAAAGTCGCGGAGGGCGAGTGGCGGGACTACTCGATAGACTTCCAGAAAGACAGGGCGGTCTTTTCAATTTTCCGGCGGGCTGCGGAGCGGCCCCTGTACCGGATCGAAAAAGACCCCAAGCTAAACAAGCGGCAAGGTGCGTATAGCGTGGTGGCGATGACCGGGCTCATTCTGAAGCGTGGCCACGACCTGGCCAAGGTGCTGCGTGTTCTCGACCGCAAGCTGAGGCTTGTGAAGGCGTAGGCGAACGGCCCGCCGGGAGACGGGCCGCCGCGCGCGCAGTGCGGGTTATGTTACTGCCTGGCCGATTTGGCGAGGCGGACGAGATTGAGGAATTCGGCGCGATAGCCGAAGGGGTCCGCCCCGCGGGCTGTCTGCGCCAGCGCCAGCACATCGCCGTAGCTGTAGCTACCTGTGAACGGCTCGCCGCGCAGGAGCTGGCCGAATGCGGCCACCGCAATCGAGAAGCGCACATCCTCCGGCACGTCCTGAATGCCGGCGGTTTCCTGGCTTGGCGCTATTGGCTGCGTGATAAGTTTGGAAACGTCTTCGCCCGGCAGTTTGTAGCGGATCTTAAGAAACGCCAGTTCGCCGCCGCCGGAAGCTTGAGGGGCCTGCGCCTGTGGCTTGCCGTAGCGCAGATCGTCGACGAATTTCGGCGCGCCAACCGGCGTCACTTCGTAGATCGCCGTGACGGTATGGCCGGAGCCGATTTCGCCGGCGTCCACATGATCGTTGTTGAAGTCTTCGCGCTTCAGCGCCCGCGTTTCGTAGCCGATCAGCCGGTATTCGGATACCTGGGCCGGATTGAACTCGATCTGGATTTTCACATCCTTGGCGATGGTGAAGAGCGTGGAAGATGCCTCGTCAACCAGCACCTTGCGTGCCTCGTTCAGCGTATCGACGTAAGCCGCCACGCCATTGCCGTTCTGGGCGAGCGTCTGCATCAGCCGGTCGTTGTAATTGTCCTGGCCGACGCCGATCACCGACAGGTAAATGCCGGTCTGGCGCTTGCCTTCGATGAAGCGCTTGAGCTGTTCGTGGTCCGAAATGCCGACGTTGAAATCGCCGTCGGTGGCCAGGATGACGCGGTTGACGGCGGTCTTGTCGAAATGCGTTTCCGCCAGCCGGTAGGCGTTTTGCAAGCCCTCGCCGCCCGCCGTCGAGCCGCCCGCACTGAGCCTGCTCAGGACATCTGCGATCTTGCCGCGCTCGGCCACGCGCGTGGGTTCCAGCGCCACGCCCGAATGCGAGGCGTAGGTGACGATGCCCACGGTGTCGTCCGGCTTCAGCTCGTCGAGCAGCATGCGGAAGGCGTTCTTGAGGAGCGGCAGCCGGTCTGCCGGCGCCATGGAGCCCGACACGTCGATGAGGAATACGAGGTTCGCGCGCGGGCGCTCCTTGGCCGCGATGTCGTAGCCCTTGATGCCGATATGCACGAGCTTGTTGGTGGGCTTCCAAGGTGCGGGCGCGACCGTGACGGTGGGCTGGAACGGCACCGCGGCGCCCTCGGGCCGGGGGTATGCGTAAGGGAAGTAATTGATCATCTCCTCGACGCGGATGGAGTCCTCGGGCGGCATGCGGCCAGCCATCAGGCTGCGGCGCGCGAAGCCGTAGGAGGCGGTGTCCACGTCGATGGAGAAGGTCGAGACGGGCTCCTGGGCCACCTGCTTGACGGGGTTGGACACAAAGGCTTCGAACCGGTCCCGCGATTCTGGCTCCGGCACGGCGGCCTCCGGTTGCAGGCCGGGGGCTGCGTATCCGGATGTGGAAAGATCGTAAACTCCGTCCTGGACGGGGGCCGCGGGCATCGCGCCGGCGGCGTCAGCATGCGTTTCGCCAAGTTTGCCGGGAGCGGGCTTGCTGGCGGGCGCTCCGCCGCCGAAGCTCGTCGCGGCGCCGAAGCGGAACGTTTCCGGTGTCGCGCGGGCTGTCTGCTTCAGCAAGGCCTTGTTTCGATTGCTTGCTTCGGTTCCGGTTAGAAACGAAACCGATGGGGCGGGCGCGGGCATGGGAGCAGCGGCAGCCGTTTGCGGCGCAACCGGAGCGGGAGCAGGAGCAGGCGCGGCAGCGTTGCCGAAGGGATAGGGCAGGCCTTTGTCTGCGCTGGCGATGTTTGGGGTAATGACAGGACGGGATTCGACGCGCGTTCCATCGGGCCGGTATGTCTCGCTATGCAACACCATGGGAGGGTCGGCGTATGGCGAGCCGCTTTCTTGCGTCTTCTTCAGGGTCTCGCCGGTGCGAGCCTCAAGAGCGCTGCTTTGGGGGACCGGAGCGGCTGGCGCGCCGCTGGCCGGCGGCTGCGGCGTATTTGCCAGAGCAAGCCTGTCGTATGTAGCCTTTTCGCCTGGAGAAAAGACCTTGCCGCCCAACGCCTGTGCGTTGTCCTGGGGTGCCGGGGCCTTTTCGGCTTGTATCAGCGGCGAACCGGCCGGTTTCTCCCGCTGCAGCAGGTATAGCGCCATTGGCGTGGCCAGGATCAGCACGCCGATGGAGGCTGCAATCTTGTATTGGATAGAACTCGCGCGCATCGAACGGCTCCTTTGCGTTTGCGAAGATGCGAGCGTGAGACGGGCGGGTCCGGCGTTTCCTTGGGGTGCCTCCGCATTTTCTTTTTGGGCGCCGTCGAAGGCGGCCAGGGCGGCGGCAAGGGCCTTGGCGCGCGCGGTTTCGCTGGGCGGAGGCGCCTCCAAATTCTTCAGAGCTTTGAGTTTGTCTTCGTTCATGGCTCAGTTCACCGCCTGCAAGTCAATCTTGAGCCGCTTCTTGGCCTCGTGCAGATGCCAGGAGACGGTTTTTTCCTGACAGCCCATGATGGTGGCGGCTTCGGCGTGGCTCATGTCCTCGCCATAGACGAGGAGCACCGCATCGCGCTGCTGAGGCGGCAGGCGGCGCACGGCCAGCCACAATTCCTTCGTCATGGCATCATCCTCCGGCGACGGCGCACGGTTGTCCGGGTCCGCATCCGCCAGCCCCGCGACCACGGTGGGATCGGCGCTCTGCGTACCCCGGCCCTCCCGCAAGCGGTCGATGGCCGCCGTATAGGTAATGCGCCAGACCCAGGTGGAAAACGCTGCCTCGCCCCGGTAGCTGCGGATGGCCGTGGCGAGCTTTACGCAAACGTCCTGCGCGATGTCCTCGGCCAGCGTGCCCGAGCCGCAAAAGCGCCAGGCCAGCCGGTAGATGCGCGGATAATAGGCTTCCACCAGCGCCGCGAACGACTCCCGGCACCCCTCCGCCGCTTTTTCTGCCAGCCCCCGGCTGCTCATTGCGTCACCATCGCCTTGTGAGACGGACAGCGCGGCCAATTCCTTGGGGTGCCGCTCGATTTTTTTGCACTGCCATCCTGCGTCCGCAGGGACCATCGAAAGGCGCAGAAATTGCGGCGGCGGCAGGGCTCCGCGGGGGCCGGACAAGCAGCGCGGAGGGGCGGCGCGGGAATATGTGAAGTTAAGTTGCAGGTCTGGCCAGATACATCGGCACCGCTGCGATCGTATCCGCCCGCCAGCTCTGGCGGTTCACGGATACCGTCACGCGCACGCAGCACGCGAGCTGGCAGTTCGTTGCGGCGATCAACGAGAAGGTCTGGCAGGGTCTGACGCCGGCAGACCGGAGTGCAATCGAAAACGCGGCGCAGGGGGCGGAAGCTGAGGCGCGGCGCACTATTTCGGAGATCGAAGCAAATACGTACGGAGATCTGGCGGCAAACCACGGCATGAAAATCGTTGGGCTGAGCCAGGAGGATTTGCAAGCCTGGCGGATATGCAGCTCCGGCGTGCTTGAGCAGTTTCTGGAAAAGGCCGGTCCACTTGGGGTGGATTTGATGCACGCCTACGGGCGTCTGCGGCTCGAAGCGCCAACCACGAACGCTCCCGTTGCGGCAGCACCTGCCGCCGCCATAACCCGCTGATTTGCCTGTATACTGACCATTGTTAAGCTTCAATCTTGACATTGCAAGATGAATTCAGCCAGATAAAATTTGCTCGAGCCAGTTCAAATGCCGCCCCCGATCTGGTAAGCTTATGAAAGAATCTTTCCGCATTTCGTTGAACATGAAGGTTTCCGCTGCATGATTTACGATAGGATTATCGCTCAGTCCCGGAATCCTGTGTTCTACACTCAAATGGGCGTCCCAGACGATTTGGTTGGGCGCTACAATATGATAGTTATCCATCTAACAATATTATTTGCTTCCACAAAGCACCTTGACGAAAGCGAGGCTGAGGGGCTCAGGCAAAGCTTATTTGAAAAGTTCATGCACGAAATGGAGTTGATGGTTCGCGACATCGGCATGGAGGACGAACACCTCCAGCATGAAGTCAAGAATATCGCCGGCGTCAGCTCGAAGCAGATCATGATCTACGAGTATGCCGTGGCCAATGGGGGCAAGGCTGGCCTGTCCGCGGAAATTGCGAAAGATTTTCAGAAGACGCAGGAACACCCAACCGCCGACGCCGATGCGCTGGCGGATTACGTTCTGAATTCCATAGCGAAGGTGCAAGCGCTGCCCGCCGGTTCGATCCTGAGCGGGCAGATCGAGTTTGCTGCGTAGCGGCGCTCCCGTGAAGGTGGGTAAGCGCTAAAATGACTGCCGGCTGTGCCATGAACTGAGGTTCCGCCCCTCACCCCAGCCCTCTCCCCATGGGAGAGGGAGTCCCGCCGCAGCCGTTGTTAAGGCGTCCCTTCTCCCAAAGGGAGAAGGACAGGATGAGGGGTTACAGCCCTCCATTCATGGCACAACCGCCCATTCGAGTGCGCCAATGAGCCTTCGCGGCAATGACGCTACAGAGTCTTCCCGGAGCCCGCAATTTCGATTGTTTCGCATGCTCTTTCGCGGGGGGCCTTGGTTCGTGTCCTCGCGCGGGCGCCCGATTGCAGCCACCGGGACGCCATACCTGTTAAGAATACATGGTTAACGCGGAATCGCGGGGCGTAAAACTGGCGAGAATTGCCCGTTTTCTGGCTCAAATTGCTAGTATTCGAGCATCGAAAACTACAGTTAAATATTGTGTCTTTACTATAATTGCGACGCACGTGCGATAAAAAGCGTAATTAAATCAATGGCGTAACTGCTGTTGTGCGCTTAATCTTTCAGCAAGGCACATCGGTTATAATCTATTCAAATTGGAAAAAGGCCCAAAAGTTATCGAAATGGGCCTTTTCCGATGCGGGGGTTCCCGTGTGGCCCTCCCTTCGTAGCGCGCGGCAGTCCTTCACATACCGCGCGCTTCGTACGGTCTGCCATCGGGCAGGATCAGGCGGGCATGGCGGCTGCTTGCGGCAGCGGGGCAAGGCAGGGCGCGTTGAAGAGATGACCGGACCACGCTCCATGCAACGTCCGCGCCGCGACGACGGCCCAGAAGCCCGCAAGGCACACGGCAAGCGCGCTGCCTGCGTAGGAGAAGAAGTCGAGATGTGTCACGCGTGCCAGGGCCAGCGTCGCCAGCGTATAGACGCCGAGCGGGAAGGTGAAGGCCCACCAGCCGAGATTGAACGGGAAGCCATGGCGCGCGTACTGGGCCATCTTGAGTACGGCCAGCAGAAGCCACCAGACGCCGTAGCCCCAGAGCACTGTGCCGCCAATGATGCCGATGCCGAAAGCCACGCCGCCAACCTCAGGGAGCCCGGCCGCGGCGAAGGTTTGGGGCGCGTCGCCGCCGAGCAGAAGCAGGCCCAGCGCGCCAGTGCCGATGGGGCCAAGCGACAGCCAGCTGGATGCGGCCATGTCACGGTCCGGCAGCTTATGCAGGAAGAGCCGCAGCAGGAGGATAACCAGCACGCTCATCGCCAGCGGAACCGAGAAAGCCCAGAGCGCGTAGCTGAAGATCAGGACACCGAAGGCTTCGCTGGCGGGCAAATGCGGGATCAATACACCGCCGCTCGCGGCCGCGACCTCGGCCGCAACGATGGGAATGAGCCAGACGGCGGTCATTTTCTCCATGCTGTGGTCCTGGCGGGTGAACATGAGGAAGGGCACCAGGAGCCCGCTGGCGAGCGACAGGGCCACGTCCACCCACCAGAGCGGATATGCGATGGCCACGGTGGCCGCCTCGCCCCAGAGCGGGATGCCGAAGGCCAGCAAGCCGTTGACAATGGTGGCAAGGCCCATCGGAATGGCGCCGAAGAACATCGAGGCGACCGAATGCTGGAACACGCGCTGCGCGCCGCTGAAATAGAAGACCCAGCGTGCCGCGTACATGAAGGTGAAGAGCGAAAACAGGCCAATGTTGACAAGCCAGAGCAGGCGGCCCGCCTCGTGGAAGGTCTGATGCAGGCCCGGACCGGTCACGGGAAACTGGTTCAGGGCAAGCGCCAGAACGCCGGTGCCCATGGTGACGGTGAACCAGTTCGGCGTGAATTGGCAGATGGCGCGAGGCAGGCCGGCTGCCGGGCAGGGCTTGCGCGGAGCGTCCAGTCTGGGCGGGGGCAAGTTATTCATTTAATTGAGCCTCTCGGGCTTAAGTCGGATGCGGAGCGCATGCTCGCTTCGGTGTCGCGCTTAAGTTGCGCGCGTTTAATCGATCTTTCCAATAGATGTTTTGCATCGTATTATGAAAATAATAGATCGATCCGCAGCCCGGCTTCGCGGGAGAACGCATGACCCTTGAGCAACTCCGCATCTTCGTTGCCGTCGCCGAGCGCCAGCACGTCACCCAGGCGGCGCGTGCGCTGAATCTCGCGCAATCCGCGGCAAGCCACGCAATTGCCGCGCTTGAGAGCCGCCATCAGGCCAAGCTTTTCAAGCGTGCGGGGCGGGGCATCGAGCTGACCGAAGCGGGCGTGGCGTTCCTGGAGGAGGCCCGTGCCGTACTCGCGCGCGCCGAGGCGGCCGAGTTGGTGCTCTCCGAGTTCGGCGGGCTCAAGCGCGGCACGCTGCCGGTGCAGGCGAGCCAGACCATCGCAAGCGGCTGGCTTCCACGGCACCTTGTGGTGTTCAAAAAGGCGTACCCGGAAATCCAGATCCGGCTCACCATCGGCAATACCGCGCAGGTTGCCGCGGCGGTCGAAAACGGCACGGCGGAGCTTGGCTTTGTCGAAGGTGCCGTCGAGACGAAGCATCTGGCGAGCGAAGCTGTGGCGCGCGACCAGCTTATCGTCGTGGTGGGGCCGGAGCATGCCTGGGCTGGCGGAAAGGCTCTCAGGCCAGCCGATCTTGCGCAAGCCGAATGGGTGCTGCGCGAGCCTGGATCGGGCACAAGATCGGCCTTCGAGGAGGCTTTGGCGGGGCACGGGATCGAGCCATCCAAGCTGCAGGTGCGGCTGGAGCTGCCGTCTAACGAGGCAGTGCGGGCGGCCGTCGAGGCAGGCCTTGGCGCGACCGCGATTTCGGCGTCGGTTGCGGCTCCAAGCCTTGAGGCCGGGCTGTTGTACCGGGCGCAATTCGCGCTTCCGGAGCGGTATTTCTATGCCTTGCGGCAACGCGGGCGCTACCGGGCACGGGCCGTGCAGGCGCTGATGGAGTTGATCTCGAAGCCGCAGATGCGTCCGCATAAAGAAAAACCCCGCCGGAGTGGCGGGGTTTCGAGACATGTGAAGTCTTAGTAGCGGCTAGCGGCGGTCGCCGAAGAGCTGCAGGAGTGCGATGAAGATGTTGATGAAGTCCAGATAGAGGTTCAATGCCCCAGACACAGCGCTACGGCCCAGAACGTCCTCGCCGCCTCTTGCAAAGACGTCGTAGTTATTCTTGAGCGTCTGTGTATCATAGGCAGTGAGGCCAGTGAATATTGCGACAGCCAGAATAGAGATGGCAAACTGCATGCCCGACGAGTGCAGGAAGGCGTTCACAACGCTCGCGATGATGATGCCGATCAGGCCCATCATCAGGAACGACCCCATCGAGGTCAGGTCGCGTTTTGTGGTGTAACCCCAAAGGCTTACTGTGCCGAAGGTCGCGGCCGTGATGAAGAAGATGCGCGTGATCGAAGTACCCGTGTAGACCACGAAGATGCTCGACAGCGACAGCCCCATCAGCGCCGCAAACGCCCAGAATACGGCTTGCGCGGTGGATGTGCTCATCTGGTTGATACGGGCGGCGAAAAGGAACACGATCGCCAGCGGCGAAAACGCGATCACCCAGCGAAGCCAGCTGATGTAGATGGCCTTGCCAAGAGCGGTGAGCATGATGCCATTGGGCAGGCGCACAACGGCGTCGGCGGCGCTATCGGCCACGGCCATGGTGTAGAAGGCATAAGCTACGACGCCCGTAAGTACGAGGCCGATGCCCATGTAGTTGTACACGCGGATCATGTACGCGCGTAGGCCCTCGTCATAGGAGAATGCGTCTACGCTGGAGCGTGTCCTGAAGTCGTACGCCCGCGATTTTTCTAAGTCTGACATCTCTTGGTTCCTGACTTTCGAATCTCTCAAGGTCTGCGCGAAAGGTCTTCCAGGCTTAAGCCCTGAACGGCCTGGAGCAAAGCCTCTTTTCAGGCTGGCTACCCGAACTTGCCATCCAGACGTTCACTCTGAACGCAGATAGTGTGCCGGCTTGGCTGACAAAACCCTTAAAGTTCCAGCCGCGCCAAGCGTCACGACGAATATGGTCTCAATAACCGGCGGCTGCAATAGTGCGCTAACGGACAGGCTGAAGCTCAGGTTCATAACCTGGGTCATCACTATATAGGCGGCCAGAATGCCAAGAATGGCGGCGATCAGCGAAAGGCATAGGGCAAGGCCCAGATATTCCAGGAGATGGGCTATGACGATACGGCGCTTGCTGGCACCCAAGGTGCGCAAGACGACGGCCTCATAGATGCGCCGCCTCTGGGCTGCCATGAGCGCGCCCGCCACGACCAGCGCACCCATGATCAGCGTTACGCTGCCCGCGATACGCACCGCGTGCATGACCTTTTCGAAGACGCCGTTGATGGCGCCGAGCGCTTCCTTGACGTCGATGGCCGAGACGGTGGGGTAGGCGGCGGCAACGCTTCTGAGGATCGCGGATTCGGCCTTTGAATTGGCGGGCTGCCCATCGGGCCAGCTCATCGTCGCCAGGTAGTTGAAGGGCGCCTTTCTGAGCGAATTTTGGGAGAAAATCATCACAAAATTAATATCCATCGACCCCCATTGGACCTTCCGGAAGTTCGCGATCCGGGCGGTCAGGTTGCGGCCGATGACGTTCACGATGACGGTGTCGCCCAATGCGAGCCCGAGCGCCTTGGCGGCGTCGGCTTCGAAGGACAGAAGCGGTTCGCCATCGTAATCGGGCGGCCACCATTGGCCTTGGGTGAGCTGCGAGCCGGGCGGCAGAACGTCCGAATAGGTGAGGCCCCGGTCGCCGTTCAGCACCCATTCGGCGGAGGGGGGCACCTTCAGCTGCTCCACCGGAACGTCCTTCAGCGCCACGATCCTGCCGCGCAGCATCGGTGCGCTCGAAATCCGGACCCCTGGTGCGTTCTTGGTCAGGATATCCTCGAAGGGCTGCAAGTCCGCTTTCGGTATGCCTATGAAGAAATAGGCGGGCGCGTGCTCGGGGATACGCGCCTTGATTTCGTGCGTCAGCGATGCGTCCACGAGCGAAACGGCGGTGAGCAGCGTGAGCCCGGCGCCGAGCGACAGCGCGATGGTGCGCGCGAGGCTGCCGGGGCCGCCGATATTCGCCAGCGCCAGCGCCAGTTCAGGCCGCTTCGGACGGCGCACCGCCTGCGCGGCCTTGCGGATGGCGATTCCCGCGCCCCAGAAGAGTGCGAAAACCCCAAGGATCGCGGCGCAGGTAACGGCGGCGATGCGGTGTTCATGCGAAAGGGCGATAACCGCCAGGGCGAGAAGTGCCGCGGCCAGGAAAGACGCCAGCCGGTAGGGCCCGCGGAGGCAGGCCGGGCCGCTCGCCGCTGCTGTCGCGGAATAGCTCGGCTGCCCGCACCTGCTGCGCGCGCCCGATCGGCCAGAGGATGAAGGGAAGTGCTGACAACAGCCCGAACAAGGCCGCAAGCGCCAGTGCGCGGCCCTGCGGGGCGGCTTCGATGCCGATGGGAACCAACTCGCGCGTCAGGCTTGCGGCGGCCCAGGGGGCGCCAGCGGCTATGATCAGGCCGGTTGCGATGCCAAGGAGTGCCAAGAGCCCGATTTCGAGCAGGAAAATCCGGAAGATAACGGCGTGCGGCGCCCCAACCGATTTGTAGGTGGCGATGGTCTTGCGCCGCCGCTCGATGAAGCCCGAGATGGCGTTTGCCACGCCGATGCCGCCGGTTAGCATGGCCGTAAGTCCCGTCAGCGTCAGGAATTCCGTAAGCCGTTGCAGCAGGTTTTTGACGCCCGGCGAGGGGTCGGAGCTGTCGCGGAGCAGGAAACCGGCTTCGGGAAATTTGGTGGCAAGTTCTTCGCCGAAGAGGCGGGGCAGGGGCGCGCGTGCCTTGATGCGGTAGTTCCAGCGGACGAGGCTGCCGGGCTCGACGAGGCCGGTCTTCTGCAGGGCGTCGAGCGAAAGCAGGATGCGCGCGCCCAAGGCCGGGCCTGCCGCAAGGCGGTCGGGTTCGTGCTCGATTACCGCGGCGACGGGGAAGGAGGCGCGGCCAAGCGTCAGGCGGTCTCCCAGGGCGATTCCAAGCCGGTCGAGAAGGCTGCGTTCTACGGCCAGGCCGTCCTCTTTCAGGGCCGGGGCAAGCCCGGCGCCGCCTTCCAGGGCCGCTGCGCCATAGAGCGGGTAGGCGCTATCCACGGCCTTGAGGTCCACGAGCGCGCTTGCGCTGCCGTCAGCCTTGCGGGCCATGGCGCGCATGGTGGCAACCTCGCTGACCTCGCCGAACGTGGCCAGGTAGGCGCGTTCGGCCGCACTGGCCTGGCGGTGGTTGACGCTGGCCTCGGCGTCGCCGCCCAGCAACTCCTTGCCCTGGCGCTGGATGGCGTCCTGGATGGCGTCCGACAGGCTGTTGATGGTGCCGATGGCGGCGGTGCCGAGCACGATGCAAACGAGGAAGATCGCGAAGCCGCCAAGCCCGCCGCGCAGGTCGCGAAGCGCAAGACGCAGCTCCAGCGGCAGGCGGCTTCCTGCCGCCGCGGGGGCCCCTATGCTGTCCGTCCGCTTATCCATCCTGGCTCAGACCTATACACCGGCTACCGGCCGGCGCACCATGTTGTTCCGTTAACCTTGGCTGCAAGATTTCCTGCTCATTTTGGATGCTTTGGGGGCGCGGCGCGAGTCCGGTATATCGCAGCGGAAATGCCTCCAACAAGAGGCGTGTTTTTGTATATCATTGATTGATAACGGAAATATCAGGATATGCCAGGGTTAATCCGCGATCTGCGATTATAATTAACCGTAGTTTTGAATGCCAGAAATTCGCTTTTTCCGGGCAATTTGAGCCGCAATTCGACCAGTTTCAGCGACTTGGATTCGCGGTTAACCATGTGCGTATTAACCATGACGGGTCCGTAGGCGTGGCGAACGGTTCGTTAAGAATTGCAAGCGCCGTTCGGGGCGGGGCGGGACAGCTGCGGGCGGTCCGGCGGGAAGCGTACGATGCGGCGTTGTCCGCAATGGCCGGAGGCATGGTGCCGCGAAAGGCTCATCGCAGGCTGGGCCGGTTTTGCCGTCCCGCCAATCTTCTGCTGGTGCCCTGAGTGGTAGTCTCATAGGGGTCGAATCCGGTCTTCGCGGGTTTCGCGGCAGCACATCGAGGCTTAAACCGGTTCTGGATCTAAAACCGGAAAGGAAGCCTAGGGACAGTTGGCGTGCACCTAATTCTGCGGCGGCTACGTTTACGTCGTTATCGATTCGGACGAAGGATTAGTTGACCCGGCGTCGCGGCGCTCGACGTCAAAATCCTCAGGTGTATCACCGAAGGGTTAGTCTTTTTGAAAGTAACTGCTTGGGATCGCGACATCCGGGAACGGCAAGATTTCGATCATTGGTTCGACGAGAAGATTGTCATAGTTGAACATGTTAATCGCGCTACCTTTAGTATACAGCATAATCTTTGCGAAGGTTGCCGGCACTGGCGTCATCTCCCCATCCATCTCCTGTGGAGCAGCCATCTGTAGTGCGGCGTGCCCGAATACCGCCTTCTGCCACTCCCAATTGTGGGCGCGTGTATTATACAAGCAAAGCCGGATAGAATCATATGTTTCCGCTTCCACGAAGCCTTGGCTACGTGGCGGCCAAAAGTAAAAATTATGAAAAAAGCAACGAGATCGCGCGACAAGAATCTCCCGAAGAGTCACTCGCCGTGCCGGCCGCCGACCAGCTAGCTGGCGTCGGGCAGAATCAATAGCGAGCTGACGGAGATGCGCCGGGTAGTTCCCAAAAGTCTCTTCGAACCAATGAGCATAGCTGCCGGATTTACCGGGATCAAATAGGTTGTCCCATTCTGAACAGTGAACTTCTCCGTTCTCTTTAAAGAAGGCCAAGCGCCGCACGTTCTCCCAGTCCAGGATCATGATAGCGCCGAGGGCGGCCTCAAGCTGGCGATAGCGCATTACCGTGTCAGGGAGCATCCGATGAGTGGGATTCCGCATGAATAATTGTTCTTCTCTCATCTGGCCATCCCGCCTCTGGATTATAAATAGCCGAACTTGCAGGCTCGATGAAGCGGCCGCGCAGATTGTGGCCCTTGCGGTAAGCGTACAGAGCCCGCCAAATTTCTGCTTCTATATAACCTGCCTTCACCGTCCGAAGCTTAAATCCAATGTGGTCCGCAAAGCGATCAGAAAGCGGGCACACAGTTCTAAAAAGACTTTTAATTGAACTTGGTCGGCTTTCGGCCTCTTTCGCCACACTCACGCATCCAGCGCCCGGTCCACATACCGCCCCGATTTGGCTTTTCTCTGAGCAAAGAGCAAAACGCCCATGGCCAGGAGCCTGCCAGTTTGAGTCCGCACCCATTCCGCTTTTTCATTTGGCTGCTGCTGCTGTCGGCGCCCTTCTACATTTGGGGCGTCTTATGGCCGGTGCACGGCCTGCCGTTCGGGCTTCCCGCGATTGCAGTCATGGTGGTTCTGCCTGCCGCCGTGGCGACCGTGCAGGCATACCGTGAGCAGGGACCAAAAGCAGCTCTGGAGCTTTGGCGCCGGGTGGCCGATGCAGGGCGGATCGAGAGCGCGGGCTGGGTCTTGATCGCAGTCCCTTGGATGCCCGCCGCTACTGTTTTCGCCTACGGCATCATGCGCTTGCTGGGCATGCCGCTGCCGGCCGCCATCGAAATCCCCTTGATCCTGGCGCCGGTAATTTTTGCAGGCTTTTTCTTCGGTGCAATCTTCGAGGAAATTGGCTGGACGGCCTACGCGACCGGCCCGCTCCAGTGCCAGTTTGGCGTTTGGGGAGCCGGCTTTATCATAGGCGCGATGTGGGCCGGCTGGCATCTGTTGCCGTGGTGGCTGGTGCAGGGCCACTCGCTTTGGTGGGTTGCGGGACAGGTAGCGCTGACCATAGAACTACGCTTGCTGATGGGCTGGGTTTATGCCAAAGGCGGCCGGAGCCTGTTTCTGGCGATTCTGATCCACGCCAGCGGAAACACCGCATACGCTCTGTTTCCCAATGGGGGCTCGCATTACAATCCGGTGTTGGCTGCCGCTGCCGTCCTACTAATTGGAGGGGTGGTGGCGCTGCTTCGCCTGTTTCGCCCGGCTGAGCAAATCAGGCCGTCCATTTGAATGCTTCCTAATCTGAAGACTAACCGCTGAGGCCTGCCAGTCACGGTCAGCCGCCACATCCGCTGCTGATGGACCAGCAGTGCTTGGGGGGCAGTGCACGATTCGATGCGGCGTTTTCTTACGGCGCCGGACATCGTGAAGCAGGTTTGGCGTATTTTGCCTCAAAAGCTTGAGGCCGCAGGTTGCGAAGATAGGATACAGGGAGTAAAAATCTTACGAGACGTTGGAGGGGGATCGCTTTCAGGCTCCTGGGTGGTAATGGGTATCTGGTTAGATCAGACCTACGAAGTGATCAATAAGTTCAACCGGGCAGTCACACCGCAGGATATTTGTGACGGTCTGACGGGGTTCACGAGCCGCTATGGCCTCACCTCGATGGTTGCCGGCACCATACCCTCGCGCGATGAGCGTACCATCGACGCGCAGAGCCAGCATCTGCTCGCCTCGGCATATCCAACCGGCTGGAGGGACCGTTATCTCCACCAGGGTTACGTGCATATCGACCCCGTTGTCCGCCGGATTAAGCGCGATCTGTCGCCGTTCCTGTGGTCCGAGACGGCGCCCTTCGCTCAAGAGGAACACAGCGCCCAGGTCAAAAGGATGTTCGGCGAAGCCGGTGAGTTCCACCTCAAAGCTGGATTAACGATACCGATGATGACGCTTGAAGGCGCCGCGGCGACTGTTTCGCTGGGGGGCGAAGCGATCGATATGCCTCCCGAAGCTCGCGGAATGATCGCCATGATCAGTACGTTTGCCATCGCGCGCGCCATCGATCTGCGCGACCGCGAAAGGAAGCGGGTTCGTTCGAAACTCACGCCGCGCGAGGTCGAATGCCTGAAGTGGGCCGCTGACGGCAAGACGGAATGGGAGATCAGCACCATCCTGAATGTCTCCGAGCACACGGCCGACAAGCATCTGGCCAACGCGAACCGCAAGCTTGGAGCGACAAGCCGTGCCCAAGCCGTGGCTAATGCCATCCGCTGGGGCCTTATTGGCTGATCGCGCGCGGTAGCAGTTCCACGCCGCGAACACGGCTTCTCTGTTCTCATTTGCGGCAGCCTGCCGCGCGGCAACGGCGAACCGCGAAGGGGCGTCATCGCCTCCGGCGCGCGTCATCGCGAGGCAGCCATTGGCTGCCTTGGTCATTCACCGTTCAATCAGCATCTTAACTGGATTGCTACGCTCCGCTCGTAGCAATGACGCCGGCTGAGCCTTCGTTGGCTGTGCTCCCGGGTAATAGGGCCTCTGCTGAGCATTTGACGTATTATCTCCAGAGTGGCATAGTAGCAGTGCAGTATGGGCAAATATAAAAATCTTACGCGATCACGTAATGGTTTGTACTACAGAGCTGTGTTGAAATCAATTTGTACAAAAACGGAGTAGAGCTAATGATCTATATTGTGTCTGGTCGAGATGCTGTGCGTTATCCAGCGCTCATGGAGCAAGTTCATCGGCTTCGTCATCAAGTTTTTGTCGAGGAGCTTGGCTGGAACGATCTCGCGAGTCCCGATGGCCTTGAGCGCGATCAGTTCGACCGTCCCGATGCCGTCCACCACATCTGCGTGCGCGACAATAAGGTAGCCGGCTACCAGCGCATGTTGCCGACCGTTAAACCGCATCTGCTGTCCGATGTCTTTCCAAACTTATGCGAAGGCCCGATTCCGCGCGGCCTCGATACCTACGAGTTGTCGCGCTACTGCGTAGCCCCCAGCCATCGTGAGGGACGGCGCGGCCTCGGCAGCGTCGGCAGCGAACTGATGGCGGGAGGTCTCGAATGGGCACTGGCCTGCGGGGTGAACAAGACCGTCATCGAGGGCGAGACCATCTGGGTGCTGCGGTGGCTGCAGCTGAAGTTCCTGGTCCGGCCGCTTGGCTTCGAAACCCAGATTGAAAATCAGCGAATTGTTGCGACGTTGCTGGAGTTCAACCGCTCGACGCTCCAGGCCATCCGCGATTACAGGAAGCACTGGTCTCCAGTAGTAACCTACTTGGGCGAGCTTGAGGAACAGCACATGGCCATGGCCGTCTGACGCATCCGGCACCTTCGAATTATCTTCGGCAATTTCGCACGGTGTGGCACCTGCAATCCGCCAGCAGCATGGCCTACCGCCGCGCCCGCGACAGCCCTATCAGGAGTCCCCGGCTATGGAAGATTTTGTCATTGACCGTTGCGATGGCTTTCAAACGATCTTCATCAATTGGCAGACCGGCCGGCCTGGCGTTCAACTAGCTTCGTTCGAGGCCATCGCCGATGCCTTGAAGCAAGCAGACAGGAACCCGGACATCGCCTGCAGCCTGGTCTTCGGGGTGCCGCGTTTTCCCGGCCCCGGTACGGATATCGCCGCCTTCGCACAGCTGAGCGCACTCTCAACGTGGTCCGAAACGCTGCTGGACTTCTTCCGGTCGCTTATCAACGCCAGGAAGCCGCTAATCGCCGCGGTTGACGGCACGGCGGCCGGGATGGGGATGACCATGCTCTGCCATTTCGACGCGATATTCGCCACGCCGGAAAGCGTATTCAAGGCGCCAATTGCCGAATGGGGACTATCGCCCGAAGCGGCGTCGAGTTTATTGCTGCCCGAGGAGATCGGATATCGCAAGGCTTTCGAGATTTTCTGCCTCGGCGGAGAACTCAGTGCGGCCGAAGCCGAGCGCCGCGGCCTCATCACGCGCATCGTCGAGCGAAAGGACTTGCGGAATACGGCTTTCGACGCAGCTGCGCGCATCGCCCGCCTTCCGCCCCGCGCGCTCAACACGACGCGTGAGTTGCTGCGCCATCAGCGCGTGAAGCTCATCCGCCGGGCACGGACCGAGACAGCCATCTTCCAGGAGCTGCTTTGCGAGGCTTCGACCCAGCGGCGTCTCAAAGTCATGGCTCGCGCCACCAAGTTGCGTTCAAGTAGCCCAGAGGGCGATAGCGCCACCAAGTTGCGCTCAAGTAGCCCGGAGGGCGGTAGCGCCACCAAGTTGCGCTCAAGTAGCCCAGAGGGCGATAGCGCCAACAAGATGGCGCTGGCTGCGCAGGCAACCCAGCTCCAGGGCTGACCTCCATACAATAAGGAGCCGCACCAGAAACCCCGTCCACCACCCGCCTGTTTGGGTTGGCCAGAACGGCACAGTAGAGCTAGAACTGCCATGAATAACCGAACGCCCCACCCTTCGTCTGCCTGGCCGAGCAAGATCGTCGAAGATTTCAAAATCGACGGATTTACCGCGCAAGCGATGGACGAGTTCGTAAGCGTCTTGATCGTCGCTTACGAGCAAGCACTGCGAAATGGCATTCCCCCCCATTGCGCGCTGTCGGTCATGCTCGATGTGGCATCCTCGGAAGCCTTCAGGTTGAGAGCGGTCTCTCCGGCTCCCACCCCGGATTGTTAAAGCGCTTATACTGGTGCTTGGCCGGAAAGTTTGCTTGCATCCCGGCTGCCGGGCGTTGCACGCGCGCTATCCCTTTATCGAAAGATGAAGCGGAGGGCGGGGTGCTGGGCCGGGGATCGCCGCCCTCGCCGAGGGATTTATGAAGGGCGCGCGTTGCGTGCCGGACACCGGTAGAACCCTGAAACTTGGACGAAGCTGAACGCCTGCTGCATCCAGGCCGCTCTTGGCCGCTTGCCTCATCGCTGATGTGCAACCCCAGATTGACTTCGGAGCCGGTACGGGGTTAGTCGCCATTCGAGGCGAAGCCAATCAGCGAGAACGATTCGAATGCGCGGCATGGTGCAGGTGTGGCGGCGTGGGCTGCCTCCTTTTGTAGGGGCGCTGGCCGTTGTGCTGGCTTTGTCCGGATGCGGCCGGAAGAACAAATATGCCCCGCCTCCACCGGCGAAAGTGACCGTTGCCACCCCCGTTCAGATGCCCGTGACGCTCTATGCCGAATTCACCGGCAACACCGCAGCCGTCGCGGCGGTGGACCTCATGGCCCGCGTGCAGGGCTTCCTCACATCGATAAATTACCGCGACGGCGAGGTTGTGCCGAAAGGGCGGATCTTGTTCGAGATCGAAAAGGACCAGTATCAGGCCCAGGTGGATCTCCAAAAGGCCCAACTCGTCTCCGCGAAAGCCAAGCAGGTGAACGCGGAACGCGAGTACGTCCGGCAGAACGCGCTTGGCAAGAACGACTTCTCCAGCCAGCGGACGGTGGACGACGCCAAGACCAATCTCGATACCGCGAACGCCCAGGTGGCCGCGACCGAGGCCAATCTCAAGCTCGCGGAAACTTCGCTCGCCTACGCCACGGTGCAGGCGCCGTTTCAGGGCGTCGTCACGCGCCACCTCGCGGACGCCAACGCTCTTGTCGGATCGGGCGGTCCTTCCAAGCTCGCGACCATCCTTCAGGCCGACCCGATCTATGTTTACTTCAACATTACCGAGCGGCAGTTGATCCAGGTGCGAGACGAGCTTGCCAAGGAAGGCAAGACGCTGAAGCAAATGCGCGAAGACCGCCAGGAAATGCCGATGGAGATCGCGCTCGCCGCGGACACCGCGTTTCAATATAGGGGCAAGATCGACTACATGGCCCCGCAAGTGGACGCCTCGACCGGAACGTTGCAGCTTCGCGGCGTGCTGGAAAATAAGGACGTGGCGCTGGTGCCCGGCCTGTTCGTCCGCGTCCGGCTGCCCGTCGATAGAATAGACGATGCGCTTCTGGCCGACGACACCGCGGTGATGTCCAACCAGGCCGGCAGCTATGTGATGGTGGTTGGCAAGGATAATGTGGTCGAGCAGCGTCAAGTGACCACCGGTGCGGTAGAGGGACCGCTGCGCGTCATTACCAAGGGGCTGTCGCCCGAAGACAAGGTGGTGATTGGCTCCATCCAGCGCGCGGTGGCCGGAAACACCGTCGAACCCGCCGTTGGCGTCATGGCCGCTGTCCCTGGAGGGCCAAAGCCCGCCCCGGCGCCAGGAGCGGTCCACCAGCAGTCGAATCCCTGAGCAACCAGCGGTCACGAGGCGGCGGCATGTTTTCGCGCTTTTTTATCGAACGGCCGGTTTTGGCCAACACGTTGGCGCTTCTCACCGTCCTTTTGGGAGCGCTTTGCCTGGTGAGCCTGCCAGTGTCGCAATATCCCGACGTGGTGCCGCCGACCGTGTCCGTGACCGCGACCTATCCCGGCGCGAGCGCACGCACGGTTATGGACACAGTCGCGCTGCCCATCGAGCAGCAGGTCAACGGCGTCGAAGGCATGATTTACATGCAATCGACGAGTGCCAGCGACGGCAGCTATAATCTCGTCATCACCTTCGACGTTGGAACGAACGTGGAAATGGCGCAGGTTCTGGTGCAGAACCGCGTTTCGCTCGCCACCGCTCAATTGCCCGCCGCAGTCGCTGTTCAAGGTCTCAACGTCGAGAAGAAGTCGACGGCGATCCTGCAATTTGTCAGCCTGTATTCTCCCGATGGGCAGTATGACGACCTCTTCCTGGCCAACTATGCCAAAATCAACATCCAAAACGAGCTGGCGCGGTTGCCTGGGGTTGGAGATGTCCAGGTGCTCGGATCGGGCACCTACGCCATGCGGATCTGGCTCGATCCGAACCGCATGCAAGCCTATGGGTTGACGCCGGCCGACGTCGTTACGGCGATCCAGCAGCAAAGCACCGAAGTGACCGCGGGCCTGGTAGGTGCGCCGCCAACGCCTTCTACGGCGAATTTCCAATATGCGCTCAACATCTCAGGCCGTTTCAACGATCCCGATGGCTTCGGGAACATCGTGGTCAAGGTGACCGGCGATGGGGGTGGCAGGATTGTCCGGGTGCGCGATCTTGGGCGCGTGGAACTGGGCGCGGCTTCCTACAGCCACAAGGCGACGCTCGACGGCAAGCCTTCGGCGGCAATTGCCATTTCCCAGCTCTCCGGTGCCAATGCGCTGAAGGTTGCCGAAGCTGTGAACGTCAAGATGAAGGAACTGGCGAAGTCCTTTCCCCAGGGCCTCGATTACAGGATCTCCTTCGACAGCACCAAATTCATCACCGTTTCTATCCACGAAGTTTACGAGACTTTGATTATCGCGGCGGCGCTGGTGCTGATCGTGATCCTGCTTTTCCTCCAGGATTGGCGCGCGATGCTGGTGCCGGCGACCACGGTGCCGGTGACCATCATCGGCGCGTTTGCGGCCATGGCGGCGCTGGGCTTCACGGTCAATACCACGAGCCTGTTCGCGCTGGTGCTGGCCATCGGCATCGTGGTGGACGACGCCATCGTGATCGTCGAGGGCGTGGCGCGGCATATGGAGGCCGGCCTGCGGCCCGCGAGGCCGCGGTTAAAGCCATGTGCGAACTGACCGGCCCGATTATCGGCATCACGCTGGTCCTCATGGCTGTGTTTCTCCCGGCCGCCGCGCTGCCTGGGTTGACGGGCAAAATGTATCAGCAGTTCGCCCTGGTCATAGCGGCGACGGCGCTTATTTCGGCGGTGAACGCGGTAACGCTGAAACCCACCCAATGTGCCCTGTGGCTGCGCAGGCAGGAGCCCGGCCGCGGAGCGCAACTTCGTGTATCGCGCTTTTAATTCCGCTTATGCGCGCGCCGAGAGCCTTTATGCTGTACTGATCGGCCGTCTGGTCGCGTCGAGCGCTCCTGACCTCGCTCGTTGGGCTGGTGTTGATCGGCTTGGCCTTTTATGGCCTCACCCGGGTGCCTACGGGCTTTCTGCCTACTGAGGATCAGGGCTATTTCGTTGTCAGCATGGAGTTGCCGGACTCTGCGTCCGCGCAGCGGACCGAGATGGCGGTGGCGGAAGCCGTCAAGCTGGTACAGAAGACGCCGGGTGTCAAAAGCGTGATTGGCGTCTCCGGCATCTCCCCGCTCGACAACAACGCGACCTTCTTCAACTCCGGTATGCTTTATGTGGTGCTGAACGATTGGGATGAACGCAAGACAAGCGGCCTCGGCATAGCCAGCATCGCCAGGAGCGTGCATAACGCGCTCAGTGAGATGCAGACTGCCACAACCCTGGTTCTGATGCCCCCGCCCATCCAGGGGATCGGGAATACCGGCGGCTTCACAATGATGGTCGAGGCTAAGGACGGAAGCTCCGATTTCACCGCCTTGCAGAACGCGGCGGAAGAGCTTGCCGCCAATGCTTCGAACTCAGTCGGGGCTCGCCCATGCCGTTGCGCCCTTCAAGGGCAGTGTGAAGCAGTTGAGGGTGGAAGTGGACCGGGTGAAAGCCGAGACGCTCGGGCTCACGGTCAGTCAGGTATTTTCGGCGGTTCAATCCTATTTCGGGTCCACTTACGTCAATCAATTCACCAAATATAACAACGTCTTCCAGGTTTACGTGCAGGCCGATGCCCCGTACCGCCTGCAACCAAACGATGTCTTGAAGCTGAAGGTGAAGGGGGCCGGTGGGGAGATGGTCCCGCTTGGGACGGTAGCGAGTATCAAGGACGAGGTGGGGCCGCCGCTCATCACGCTCTATAATCTCTATCCGGCCGCGATTGTGACGGGTAGCCCGGCCGCGGGCTTCAGCTCGGGCGAGGCCATGAGCATTGTGAGCGATGCCGCCACGAAATCGCTTCCTCCGTCCATGGGCACCGCCTGGACAGGCATTTCCTACCAGGAAATGGTGGTCGGCAATCAGATCTATGGTGTGTTCGCGGTTGCGCTGGTGCTCATCTATTTTGTGCTCGCGGGGCAGTATGAGAGCTGGCTTCAGCCGCTGGCGGTCATTCTCGCCGTGCCGCTGACTTTGCTTGGCACGGTGGGCGTTCTCGCGGCGCTGGGGATGCCGAACAATCTCTACACGCAGACCGGCATTGTGCTGCTGATTGCGCTGGCGGCCAAGAATGCCATCCTCGTGGTCGAATATGCGCGCGAAAAGCGAGCGGAAGGCTACGGGATCGCCGAGGCCGCCATAGAGGCCGCACGCCTGCGTTTCCGGCCGATCCTCATGACCTCGTTCGCCTTTATTTTCGGCATGCTGCCCCTCGTCTTTGCGTCCGGGGCGGGGGCCGCGGCCCGTATCTCCATCGGCATAGCGGTGGTAAGCGGGATGCTTGCCTCAACCTTCCTTGCGGTGCTGTTCGTGCCGCCTTTCTTCGTGGTGCTGGAGGAATTGTCAGCCTGGTGGCGATGCGAAGCCGCCGAGTGACCGTCCGCGCCGCAGTCCGCCAACTCGCGGTTCTTTCAGGCATAAGCCGCGGCTTGGCGCTCGCCCACGATCCGCCCGTCGTTGATCGTGACGGTGCGCTCGCAGCGCGCGGCAAGGTTTGTATCGTGCGTAATCAGCACGAGCGTCGTCCCCATGCGCCGGTGCAGGCCGAAAATCAGCTCGATGATCTGCTTGCCGGTTTCGCCGTCGAGATTGCCGGTGGGCTCGTCGGCGAACAGGATCTTCGGGCTCTGCCGCCAGTGCGCGCGCAAGCGCCACGCGCTGCTGCTCGCCGCCGGAAAGTTCGCCCGGCACATGCTGATGCCTGCCGGAAAGCCCCACGCTCGCCAGCGCTTCGCCCGCGCGCGCGAACGCATCGGCCCGGCCCAGGAATTCGAGCGGCAGGGCCACATTCTCAATCGCGGTCATGGTTGGAATGAGGTGGAAGGACTGGAACACGATGCCGGTTTCGCGGCCCCGGATGGCGGCAAGCCGGTCTTCGCCGGCCTGCGTGAAATCGTGGCCCGCGATGAACACCTGTCCTGAGGTCGCCGCTTCAAGCCCGGTCATCACCATGAGCAGCGACGATTTCCCCGAGCCCGATGGGCCAACCAGCGCAACCGACTGGCCTTGGGCCACGGAAAGGTCTACGCCTCGCAGGATTTCGACAGGCCCCGCCCGGCTGTTAAGCGTGAGCGTAACATCCTTGAGGTGGATGGCCAGGTCTGGGCTGCCGGGGGAGGAATCCTGGGGAAAATGCAATGAGACACCGCTTCTATTTTGGGCCGATGCGCATGATATGGCCCTTGCTTTGGGCTTTTTCGACGGCGTGCCTGGCATTTTTGAGCGCGCCCGGCGGCGCCGGTGCCGGGGAGGCGGCGGGAGCCACGGACGAGATCGCGATTCTTGCCTTTGGCGACAGCCTGACCGCGGGCTACCAAATCCCGCAAGACAAGGCCTTTCCGGCTCAATTGCAGGCGGCACTGCGGGAGAAGGGCTATGCCGTGCGCGTGATCAATTCGGGCGTGTCCGGGGACACGGCGGCGGATGGGCTTGCGCGCCTGGAGTGGAGCCTGGACGGAAAAGTGGATGGGGCCATCGTGGAATTGGGCGCGAACGACGCGCTGCGCGGGTTCGATCCCAAGGTCACGGAGGGGTCGCTTAGCGAAATCCTCAAGGTTTTCAAGGAAAAGCGGATCGAACTTTTACTCGCCGGCATGGAAGCGCCGCGCAATTGGGGGCCTGATTACGATGGCGCGTTCCGGGCGATGTACCCAAGGCTTGCCGAGGAGTACAGCACGCAGTTCTATCCGTTCTTCCTGAAGGACGTCGTGGGCGAGCCCGGCCTGAAGCTTGCCGACGGCCTGCACCCAACGCCGGAGGGCGTTGCGGTCATCGTGCGCAATATTCTGCCGGAGGTGGAAAGGCTCATCGCGCGCATCAAGGAGAAGCGCGCAATGAGCCGTGGCTGATTTTACTTCGCGTCCTTGGGTGAAGGCTCAGCAGCGGGGGTGGGTGCCGGAGCGGGAGCCGGGGCGCCCTGCGGTCCCTGTGGAGCTGGGCCGCCCAGGAAATCCGGGCCGCCAGACTCCTCCTCCTCCGCGTTCGCCTTGGTCGAATCGAAGCACTTGTAGTAGACGGCTGGATCGGCGTTCTTTTCGGCACAATCCAAAATTGGCTTCAGTTCGTTGATGTAGCCATAATATTTATAGCTCGTGATGCCGTAGCGGAACTCGCCGGTCGGGTCCGCGCCGTAGCGGTCGGCCTTTTGGCCTTTCAGGTGAGGCTCGACTTCGAGAATGGCATCGCGAAGTTCGGTGCCCTTGACGTAGTTGTCCGGTAGTTGGTCGAACGGACCGTCGAAATAGTCGTTCAGCATGGTGTGGCCGACGAAGTCGCCGATCAGGATCTGGCGGCTCAAGAGCTTGTCCTTGTAGAAGGCGAAGCCGGTCCGGTTGCCGAGCGTCATAGCTGGCGAGAGCTTCGTAGGTTCGTACAGATCCACTTTCGGCGTTTCGTTCAGAAGGTAAAGGAAGGACTTCGCGGTCTTGTTGAAGATCAGGAAGAACTGAACGCCGGACTCGTCCCAGACAGGTCCGAGATAGGTCTCGTCGTCCCGGAGCATGCCGGGCGCCGGCTTCACGTTCGAAAGGTCCGGAAGCTCGAACTCGACGGTCTTGCCCTTGTAGGCGATGGTATAGTGGAACTTGTCGATCTGCTTAAACTCGACACCGTCGGCAGACCCCATCTTCTTGTAGACCGGTTCGAGGGGCTTTCGCCAATAGGCGTATTCGTTGGCGTAGGCAAAATGCACCTTTCCGTCGAATTGGTCGGCGGCGTCGAAGCGGATGTTGCCCGCGTAGTTGATGCCATTCACCTGGAAGGTGAAGTAGTAGTAGCTTTCGGTCGGATAGACGGTCACCTTGGGGGCGAGTTGCTCGAACACGGCCGCGAACACCGCGTCCGGATTCTTGACGTCGAGATCGTTCGGCCGGAGCAGATCCTCGATTATTTCCTGGTCGGTATGGATCTTGAGTTGCCCCGCTACGCCAGCGCAGGGCAAAAGCGTAGCCACTGCGGCCGCAGCGGCATAGATCGAAAGCTGCCGCAGACGCGCGTTCAGGCTTGGCAATGCGTTCATTTCGCTACCCTTCTTATCCTCGGCTGGCTGTGCAGATAACAACGCATTTGGGAAATGTCATGCCGTTCGGCAGAGCACGGAAAAATAAAGTGTAACAAGTTGCAGCGGGCCCTGGATTTCACCTCCGGCCCCTATATATTTCTTTACGCCGATGAAAGGAGCGACGATCAGAGGATATGCTCATGAAAAAGTATGCGCTCGCGATTGCCATCGCTTCCAGTGCGCTTTTGGGCCTGTCAGCGCAGGCAGCGCCCGTTTCCTCCACTGCATCTGGCCTGCAGGGCCAGGTCGCTGGGGACATTATTAAGGTCCATCACTGCCGGTGGAATTCCGGTTACGGCTGCGGCGGCGGCTACGGCTGGGGCGGCCATAGCCGCTATTGGAGCCATCGCCGCTGGGGTTCAGGCGGTTATGGTTATGGCCACAGCCGCTGGTGGAGCCACCGGCGCTGGGGTTCCCGCGGCTGGTAAGCCAATTGGACGGCCCCTCACGGGGCCGTTTTCCCAAACATCACCTGCTGGGGTAGCGTAATTAATAAGTGCTATACGCGTTGGCGGATGGTGGATTTTTTTCTCCCGATCATACATGCTCAAGGCCGGGCAAAGAGCGAAGGGAATAAACATGAAAAAGTTGATGCTTGCAGCAGCGATCGTTTCCAGTGCAGTTTTCGGTCTTGCCGCTCAGGCGGCTCCCGCTTCCTCTATAGCTTCCGGGGTCCAAGGCCAGGTCAGCGGCGACGCTGTAAAGGTCTATCATTGCCGCGGCTGGAGCGGCGGCTGGCATTGCGGCGGTGGCGGTTGGGGCCATGGCCGTTACTGGAGCCACCGGCGTTATGGATCGCGGCACTACTAGGCAGACTTTCGTTGGTTACCCAACGAATGCCGCTTAGATTCTCTTATTTTCGCAGAGTTTTATCGCAAAACCGGGAACGCCACTTTTGCGAACTCTGCTTAGGTTCAATGCCATGAGTTTGGACGGCCCCTTCGGGGGCCGTTTCTCATTTAGGCCACGAAAATGCACAGCAAATGCCTTGTTAACGGTGGAATTCCGTTCGAACCGCCAATATACTTCCGGCGGCTGACGAAAGGACCGAGAAAAGGATTACCCATGAAAAAGTATATGCTTACAGCAGCAGTAGCGCTGGGCGCGCTCTTTAGCCTTCCGGTTCAAGCGGCCCCGCTGGCATCCGGCACTTCCGCGCTGCAGGGCCAGGTTGGCCAGGACGCGCAGCCGGTTTATCATTGCCGCTACTACAGCGAAGGCTGGAACTGCGGATGGGGCGACCTCAATCAGGGGCACGACCGCTATTGGAGCCATCGCCGCAACGGATCGAATGGCGGCGGCGAGTATCACGGCGGTGGTGAGTATCATGGCGGTGGCGGCGCTGAGTTGTATGAGGGTTTCGGCCATTTGCGCATGTGGAGCCATCGCCGTAGCGGCTCGGACAACTACGGTGAAGGACACAGCCGCTATATGAGCCATCAGCGCTACCAGTCCTGGAAGAAAGAATTCTAATATACGGCCGGCCCCTTCGGGGGCCGTTTCGTCACCTGCAGCAGCTGTGCACCGCGTTAAGGCAAGCAGCCGCTTTATCGTACCTGAAGGGTTGGGCCGTTTGACATCCTCCAGGGGCTGTGCAACTTGGGCTGCAGGCCCAAAGCCGCTCCATGCGGCATAGCTGACGCGGTAAAATGACGGGTTCTCTCAAATCGCAGCCGGGACGGCCCAACCACAAAAGTGCCTTCTGGATCGCCGGGCGCTTGTGGCTGGAGCATGTCCGGCCCTATTGGCTTGAGCTCTTCGTGGCTTTCTTTCTGATGGCCTTGCTCGCATCGGCGTCGGGAGCGTATCCGCTCGTCATCAAATACTCGTTCGAAAAGCTGGCGAACGGCGACACCACCTTCCTTTGGCAGGTGATGGGCATCATCGTCGCGCTGACGAGCTTCAAGGGCGGGCTCGATTATCTGCAGTCCGTTTTCACAAGCCGGATCAGTATCAATCTGGGCCTCGATATGCAGAAGCGGCTGTTCGCCCATATTCTGCGGGCCGATTTCGAGCGGCTCGTCCGGGAGCCGCCCGGTCAGCTCCTGTCGCGCATCGGCAACGACCTGGGCGCCATTCAAGGCGCCATCGTTGCCGTGCTTACCACGGCCATCAAAGACGTGCTCACCGTGATCGGCCTGGCGGCCTCGATGTTTTATATCGACTGGTTCATGACGCTTGCCGTAGTGCTGCTTTACCCGCTGGCGGTGCTGCCGATATCGAGCATCGGCCGGCTGATCCGGAAGAACGCCTACCGGACCGCGCTGCAGACCGGGAATTCAACCTCGGTTCTGGTCGAGAACCTTTCCTCGCCGCGCCTGATCAAGACCTTCCGGCTTGAGAACTACGCGATCGCCAAAATGGATGGCGAGTTCGACCGGGTCAACAAGCTGAGGCTCAAGACGGTCAGAATACGGTCGGCGTTGAACCCGATCCTTGAGGTGTTTGGCGGTGCCGCCGTTGCGGCAGTCATCGGCATTGCGGCCTACCGGATCGGGCAGGGCAACAAGACCATCGGCGACTTTACCGGCTTTGTCAGCGCGTTGTTGCTGATGTCGCAGCCGATCCGGGCGTTCGGCAGCTTGAACAACAGGATACAGGAGGGGCTGGCCTCGGCCGAGCGCTATTACGAGGTGCTTAGCGAGAAACCGGCCATTGTGAGCGCTCCCGGCGCGAAGCCTATCGGCAAGGTCAGGGGCTTAATCGAGTTTGATCGCGTCTGCTTTTCCTATGCGGTGGGCGAACGCGATGCTGTGCGGAATTTCTCGCTCGCGGTGAAGCCCGGAACGACGGTTGCACTGGTCGGCCGCAGCGGGGCTGGCAAATCGACCATCTTCAACCTGGTGCCGCGGCTTTACGACCCGCAAGCAGGAACGATTCTGATCGACGGCCAGGATATCAGGACGGTTACGGTCGAAATCGCTGAGGGATTCGATGGCGCTGGTCAGCCAGGACATCTCGCTGTTCGACGATACCGTCGAGGCCAATATCGGGCTTGGCCGGCTCAACGCCAGCCGGGAAGAGATCGAAGCCGCAGCACGTGCTGCCGCAGCCCACGAATTCATCGAGAAGCTGCCGGAGGGATACCGGACCATGATCGGGGATCGCGGCGCGCGGCTTTCGGGCGGGCAGCGCCAGCGGGTCGCGCTTGCACGGGCCATCTTGCGGAATGCGCCGATCCTTCTGCTGGATGAGGCGACAAGCGCGCTGGACACGGAATCGGAACGGCTGGTGCAGCAGGCGCTGGCGGCCTTCAGCCAGACGCGCACGACGCTGGTGATCGCGCACAGGCTCGCGACCGTGAAAAACGCCGATACGATCTGCGTGATGGAAGACGGCGAGATCGTGGAGACTGGCACGCACTCCGAGCTTCTGGTGCGGGACGGCATCTATGCCCAGCTTTGCCGGTCCCAGGCGCTCTTGCCGGGCGAGGCAGTACCAGCGATGCCGGCCGGGGAAGAAGCCGCCGCGTGAGGTGCTACTCGCGCTGAAGCGCGCGATTGACGATCAGGTTCGCCCAGCCCTGGCTGCGGAAGGTGCGCTTGATTTCTTCTGGATCGTAGCGCGTTTCGAGCCATTCGAAGAAGGTCATCGGCTCGGCATCGTTGTCCGCCATGTAGCACTCGAAAAGATAGTCGAGAACGCCGGTTTCCGATTGCTTGAAATGCCCGAATTTGAGGCTCAGCTGCTTGACCGCCTCCTCGATGGGCCTGCCCTCCTTCATGTACATGAAGAAGGCGCTCATGAGGCCCGCCCGGTCGGCGCCGGACTTGCAGTGGAAGAGGATGGGATATTCGAGTTCGTTGAACAGGTCGCGGGCGTCGCGGATGACCGCAGCCGTGGGCACCATGCGCGAGCGGAGCACGAAATTGACGAGCTTGATACCGTGGCGCTGGCAGGCCTCGACCTGCAGGCGGTAGCTGCCGCAGTCGCGCTCGCCGCGCAGGTTAACGATGGTCTTGATGCCCTTCTTCGCGAAATAGGCGATCTGCCGGGGGCTCGGCTGGGCGGAGCGCCAGACGCCGGGTGCGATCTGGTGGCCGTTGAGGTAGATCGAGCGGATGAAGTGGTGATCGACGAAAAACAGGTCGAAATAGTCCATGCTGCGCCGGAGCCAGGCTGGAGCATGGCTGTCGGCCCGGGCTCGCAAGCGCCGGTATTTTGCCGCGAGCGCTCGCGAATAGGGTTTGGTGTAGCGCTTGACGTAGGCGAACGGATTCTTCATTCAGGCCATAAGGCTAGCCGGACATGCCGGCACCGTACATGTGGCGGGTCTAGCAAGACCCCGGCCGGCTGGCAAGCAGCCATTTCCGGCGGGCCATCAGTGCAGCACGAACTGGCCATCGATGTAGCGGAACTCGGCCGGGTCGATCAGGCGCTTGTTCGACACCCGCACGCGGGCGACTTTGCCGTCGAGATTGCCGTTCCAGAACGCCACGAAGCTCAACAGCTTAGGGAAACGCGGCGCCAGATCGTAGTCCTGCCAGAGGTAGGATTGCAAGAGGGCCGGGTGGTCGGGCAGGTGGTAGAGGATTTCAGCCGTGGTGAGGCCGTAGCCCTTGAGCTGAGTGATGAAGTCCTTGTCTGCCATAGCCCGCATCCTTTCCCCGAGGTGTTGACACACGCCTAGCAACCATCGTACAGCATGAGCGGGATGAAATGCAAAAACAATTCGATAAATCAATGCGTTAGCAGCAAGCTTGGGTGACTGCTGCCAGGCGATGCGAGGCGGAAACCGTGGGCGGATTAGTCCCGCTGTGAGCTAAGGAGCGCTGGAGATACCATCGGCCCAGCCGGCGAGTTCGCGGGTGGCGATGGCGGAAAGGGCGGCGATGCCGGGCGCGGAATCGTTGAGGCAGGGGAGGGTGGCGTAGCGCTCGCCGCCGTTCTCGCGGAAGGTTGCCGCACCCCGGATCGCCAGCTCTTCGAGGGTCTCGATGCAGTCGGCGGCAAAGCCGGGGGTTGTGACGGCGAGGCGTTTGACGCCGCTTTTGCCAAGGTTCGCGATGGTTCCGGCGGTATAGGGTTTGAGCCACTCTGCCCGCCCGAAGCGGGACTGGAAGGTAAGCCGCAGCCGCTCTTCGGGCCAGCCCAGCGCCTCGCGCAAGCGCCGCGTAGTTTTGGCGCAATGGCAGTAATAGGGATCGCCCTTTTCGAAATAGGCCTTGGGCAGGCCGTGGAAAGAGGCGATGACAAGCTCCGGCTCGAAATCGAGGGCGGCGAGGCTATCGCGCGTGGAGGCAGCCAGTGCATCGATATAGGCGGGATCGTCATAATAGGGCGGAACCACGCGGATGGCGGGTTGCCAGCGCATCGCTTTGAGCGCATCGAAGGCCTTGTCGCAAGCGGTGGCGGTGGTGGCGGCCGAATATTGCGGATAGAGCGGGAAGAGGAGAATGCGGTCGCAGCCGGCGCGCCGCAGCGCTTCGAGGCGGGAGGCGATGCTGGGGTTGCCGTAGCGCATGGCCCAGCCGATTTGCACGCGCGGGTCCTGGACGAGCTGTGTGGCGATTTTCTCCGCTTGGGCGCGTGTGACGGTGCGCAAGGGCGACTCGTCCCGCTCCCTGTTCCAGATCTGCCGGTAGGCCTCGCCCGATTTGAACGGGCGGCGGGTCAGCACGAACAGGTTCAGGATGAGTTGCCAGAGGATGGGGTTGAGCTCGATCACGCGGCGGTCGGAGAGAAATTCCTTGAGATAGCGGCGCATAGGCCAGTAGCCGGTTGCGTCCGGCGTGCCGAGATTGACGAGCAGCACGCCGATGCTGCCGTGGTTCACGGCCGGGTGTACGGCGGTTACGGGCGGAGCTGCATCCGCCCCGGTAATCCGGTCCGGCATCTTGTTCATGGTCTGCTGCCTCCCAATCCGGCCAGCTTCGAGCGTCTCATCCTTTCAGATAGGCGCTAATAAAACCCTTGCTAACCGTATATCCGTAGCCTTAACGCCTTGAGCGGGCCAGGCAATCCGCAAAAGCAATCGATGACCTTCACACTGGTGCATGCCGCAATCGCTTTGACAACCGGATTTGCGGCGTTCGTGTCGGTTGCGTTCGCCATCGGCAATGCGCTGGTTTCCGTGCCCATTATCAGCCTGTTCGCCGGCACGAAGATGGCGGTTGCCGTGGGCCTGTTCTTCAACGTCTTTGCGGGCGCGCAGTTCTGGTTTTACCGGCAGCATGTGAGCTGGCCGGACGCTATTGCCATTCTGCCGGTGAGCCTCCTGGCGACACTTGCGGGGTTGTTCCTGTTTTTCCACGTCCACGACGCAGGCTTGAGCAGCGTACTGGCGGTCTATCTCATCGTTTTCGTAGTGAGGCATTGGCTGCGGCCGGCAGAGGAGGAGCCTGAAACGCCTGCGAAGCCCTTGATCCTGGCGCCAGCGATCGCGGGAGCGGTGAGCGGCCTGTTTCAAGGCATGCTGGGCGTTGGCGGGCCGCCGCTTGCCATCTATCTCAAAACGCGGCGGCTGCCGAAGGATGTCTTCCGCGCCACGCTGATGCTGTGTTTCTTCGCGAGCAACCTCTTGCGTGTGGTGCTCAGCATCGATGTCTTCCAGGGCGAAATCTTCTGGGGCTACGTGCTGCCGTCCATTCCGCTGTTCATCGCGGGTTCCGTTGCCGGGCACTACGTGCCGCGCCTCCTCAGCGAGAAGACCTTCCAGCTTTGCATCGACGCAATTCTGCTTCTCTCCGCCGTGCTCCTGATTGGGAAAAATGCGCCGGATCTGCTGGCTGCGGCAGGCCTCCGATAATTTTATCCGGGTATATTGACACCGGCGGTTTTATCCGGGTAATAATCGCCAACCTCAAACACCCGGTATCCAAGATGAACAACATTGCTGAAACGTCCTGCACCGCATTCGAAGGAACCCGCCGCGCTGCCTCCGGCACCTATCTGGAGGTAGCTCTTGCGGTCAAGGCGCTGTTTGCGCAAGACGCTGGGGCTCCGGTCTTGATTTTCGATGACAGGAGCGGCTCGCAGATCGATTTCGACCTCAGAGGGACTGCTCAAGACATCGCCGCGCGTCTGGCGGAGCGGGGGCGGAAAGGGGATGAGCAGGGGGCTGCGCGCGGGCCTGGGCGTCCGAAGCTCGGCGTGGTCGCCCGCGAGGTGACACTTCTGCCGCGGCATTGGGAGTGGCTCGCGGAGCAGCCGGGCGGCGCATCCGTAACGCTGCGCAAACTCGTGGAAGAGGCGAGGCGTTCGACCGGAGCGGCAGAGGCGATCCGCAAGGCGCAGGAGCGGGCCTACCGGTTCATCTCGGCCATGGCGGGCAATATGGCCGGGTTCGAAGAGGCTGCCCGGGCGCTGTTTGCGAACGATAAGGGGCGGTTCGGCGAATACGTCGCCGGCTGGCCCGCCGATGTCCGCGACTATGCCATCGGGCTTGCCTTTAAGGCTGAGGAGTAGGGGCAGCCGGGCGGCGGAAGAAAAGGCCGGCAACAAGCCAGATGGCGGAGGCAAGTGCCGCCAGCATCAGCGCACCGGCGGCGCTGCCGACAATGTAGCCGTGGACCTCAAGCACCACGGCGCCGCCTTCCACGCGTACCGATTTCACCGTTTCCATGAACACCGCCTCGCCGCGCTTTTCGAGCTTCAGGTGTTTGACCGGGATGACGTCCGTCATGTGCTTGGCAATGGAGGTGCCGAGCGGGGTCAGCAGCTTGTTGAGCTCGCCCAGCATCGGGCGCGCCGCTTCGTGCGGCAGCTCGACCTTGGACACGCGGAAGAACAGGACGCGCGCTTGCCCGTCGTATTGCGGCGTACCGGTGATCTCGATGGGCGTGTGGATCATGTGGCCGGTGACATGGGCCTTGATATGCACTTCGCTGTCGACGGCCACGCTCTCGACGGTAGCCTCGAAGCCGCGCCAGGGCTTGGGCGGATGCTCGCGCGCGAAAGCGGCCAGCCTCTCGCCGGAAAGGTGGATGTCCGCGTTTCCGGGCAGCACGAGCCAAAGACCCGCAAGGGTTGCAATGAACAGAATAGCTGCAAATGCGGTCCCGATGGCGCTTATGCGGGCTTGCATTTACGGTCCCCCGATACCTATAAAATCCATCTTGTCATCCTTCTGCACGGTCCGGCAGGAAATGTACAGTAGGGGCACGGCGCAGGCGCGCTGGGGAATGTTCGGGGCGTGTTCGGCGGACAGCGGGAGATTGCGGCGATGAATAGCGGCATTCCGGTGCGATTTAACGGTTTGGGGATTGCCAGCATCGTTGCTGGCCTTCTGGCTTTGATGGCGGTGGCGATGCCGCAATGGGTGGTGCCTCCGCCGCCCCGGCCTATGGAGGCGCACCTTACGCTGAAAGAGCGCATCGCCGAAAAGCTCAAGACCATCGGTCACAGGAAGGAAAGGCCCCGGCAGCCCACCGCAGGGTGGCGGGAAGGCTTGCCGTTTATCGCCGTCGTGCTGGCACTGCTGGCGGTGCTGCTTGGGTCGCTGGCGGTGCTCCGGGGCGAAGAGCACCTTTATGCAGGCATTGGTTCGATCCTGGGCTTCGGCGCCGTCGCCTTTCAGCTGACGATCGTCTATGCGGTGGCGGCTTGCATCATCGTGATCATGTACGCGGCGACCGAACGGCCCGCCGGTGCGCCTGCGCTGGCGATTATAGGCGTATGCGGAATTGCCGTGCTGGCGCTCATGTCGTTGATCGGACTGGACGAGGATACGGCGCTGCTTTTAGCGGGCGCCGCCCTGGTGGTCCTGAGCTTGAAGGCGGTTGTCCATCTGATCAAGAACCGGCACAGTCCGCCTAAGGGATTTAATCCCTCGTAGGGCGTTCGCGCCGGTCTTTTGTGGTTCGCCGGCGGCGTTATTCCGCGGCGGTGCGGGCTGCTTCGCGGTTGTGATAGGCGTCGATGCGCGCTTCGATCTCATGCCGGAAATGCCGGATGAGGCCCTGCACCGGCCAGGCTGCGGCGTCGCCAAGCGCGCAAATCGTGTGGCCCTCGATCTGCTTGCTGATCTCCCAGAGCTGGTCGATTTCGGCGTGCTCGGCGCGGCCCTCGACAAAGCGCTCCATCATGCGCCACATCCAGCCGGTGCCTTCGCGGCAGGGCGTGCACTGTCCGCAGCTTTCGTGCTTGTAGAAGTAGGAGAGGCGCGCGATGGCCTTCACAATGTCGGTGGACTTGTCCATGACGATGACGGCGGCGGTGCCTAGCCCCGAACCAACGGCCTTCAGGCTGTCGAAATCCATGCCGAGGTCCTGGCACATGTGGGCCGGCACGCAAGGCACCGACGAGCCGCCGGGGATCACGGCGAGCAGGTTGTCCCAGCCGCCGCGCACGCCGCCGCAATGCTTGTCGATCAATTCGCGAAGCGGGATGCCCATCTCCTCTTCGACGTTGCATGGCTCGTTGACGTGGCCCGAGATGCAGAAGAGCTTCGTGCCGGTGTTGTTGGGCTTGCCGAGGCCAGCGAACCAGGAGCCGCCACGCCTCAGGATGTCGCCCACCACTGCGATGGACTCGACGTTGTTCACGGTCGTAGGCGCGCCCCAGAGGCCGGCGTTGGCCGGGAAGGGCGGCTTCAGGCGCGGCTGGCCCTTCTTGCCTTCGAGGCTTTCGAGCTGGGCGGTTTCCTCGCCGCAGATGTAGGCGCCGGCGCCGTGGTGCACGAAAAAGTCGAAGTCCCAGCCATGGATGTTGTTCTTGCCGATGAGCTTGGCCTCGTAGGCCTCATCCACGGCGGCCTGCAGGCGCTCGCGCTCGCGGATGAACTCGCCACGGATGTAGATGTACGCGGTATGCGCCCGCATCGCGAAGGAGGCCAGGAGCGCGCCCTCGATGAGGAGGTGCGGATCGTGGCGCAGGATCTCGCGGTCCTTGCAGGTGCCGGGTTCGGATTCGTCGCCGTTGATGACGAGGTAGTGCGGCCGGTGGTCCGGCTTCTTGGGCATGAACGACCATTTGAGGCCGGTGCCGAAGCCGGCGCCGCCGCGTCCGCGAAGCCCGCTGGCCTTCACCTCCTCAACGATCCAGTCCTGGCCCTTGTCCATGAGAGCCTTGGTATTGTCCCAGGCGCCGCGGGCGCGTGCGCCTTTGAGCCCCGCATCGTGGAGGCCGTAGAGGTTCCGGAAAATGCGGTCCTTATCGCTCAGCATGGATTAAACCTTCGTCCTCATTCACAGTTTTGGCAGCCAGCGTTGTTCCAGCAACGCTGAATTCTTAGGCAGGAGCGGCAAAACGGAGTTTTCCAGGGTGCTTCCCACAGCCAAGGCCGCGCGCCCCGTCAGGCTCTTGGTGCGGAGTGCGTCTTCCAGCCCCGGATTGGCTTGCGACACGCTAAGGCTTCCGGCGCCGGCGGCCAGCGTGGCCAGGCCAACGGCGAACAGAACGCCCAATAGCCGTCCCGCCACCGACCGGGGGCCCGGTACGGCCCATATCACCGACAGGACCAAGGCGAGCGATGTGGCGGCGAGCGCTGCCAGCGCGTAGTTCTGCGCGTCCGGCGACAATGAATCGAGCAGATCGGTCCCCTGAGCCATGGCGATCAGCGTTCTGACCACGAGCGGCGTAACGAGAGCGGCGAGCATAAGCAGGAGCTTGACGAAGCCGGTAAGCGTGCCGATGACAATCGCGGCAGAAAGCGCCAGCCCCACGATCAGGTCGAATGTCAAAGGATTGTTCATCGCATCACCGTCAGTATTCCGTTGGCGGATTGCCTTGTGCTTCATGCAGGAAGTATCAAGCTTCGCCTTCGGATTTGGCCGCTTTGGGGCGATAGATGCTGGGATCTGTCAATGTCTTGGGACCGCTCGCGGGTGCCGAGCACTGGCGGCCGTTTTGCGGGCCCGGCTTCGGGTCGCGGCCGCGCTTGAAGCCATCGAGAATGCCCTCGAAACTCTCGGGCGTCAGGTCTTCGTAATAGTCCTTGTTGATCTGGACCATCGGCGCGTTCACGCAGGCGCCCATGCACTCGACCTCGACCCAGGAGAAGACGCCTTCGGGCGTCACCTGGCCCTCTTCCCCGATCACGCGCTTGCAGACCTTCTTGATGTCCTCGGAGCCGCGCAGCATGCAGGGCGTCGTCCCGCACAGCTGGATGTGGTAGCGGCCGACCGGCGACAGGTTGAACATGGTGTAGAAGGTCGCAATCTCCAGCACCCGGATATGGGCCATGCCGAGCATATCGGCGATGTAGCGGATCGCGGGCTCTGGCAGCCATTGATCGTGCTGCTCCTGCGCGCGCCACAACAGCGGAATGACCGCCGCTTGCTGGCGGCCTTCGGGATATTTCGCGATCTGCTTCTTTGCCCAGGCCAGGTTTTCGGGTGTGAATTCGAAGTCTTTGGGCTGGTTGGGATCGAGACGGCGGACGGACATGCTGCGCTCTCAGTGAATTGTTCGTGTTGGTGATAACCCAGATGCAAGCAGGCTGCTAGCCCGTATTATTCACAGTCTGCGCGCGCCCTGGCTTGATCTTTGTGCCATCGGGCCATTTTCGATCCTCGCCGATACGTCCGGTATTGGCTCCGGTCTCAAAAGTCCCGCTGGTACAAATCTCTGCGCCATCATCGCGCGATCCTGTGAATAATACGGGCTAGAGGCAAGAACAAGCCCGGCTCAGGCTTGGGCAGGAATGTTGCGGCGACTGCGCTGCCGGCTCCCGCCTTACCGGCACCGCACCGATGGAGATGCACTTTTACCTTCCGGCTTAACTTGGAAAGCGGCGCCCCGCAAGTCCGGTTAGCGCGCGATTGTGGCGCTTCGGGTGCGGCGGTGTTATATATTCGATATGCAAATGCTGCCGGACCAGATGACGGTCGATGAGTTTCTGCCCTGGGCGGAAGCGCAGGAGCGCGGGCGTTACGAGCTTCACGACGGCGAGGTGATCGCGATGTCCCCCGAACGCGCTGTGCACTGGACGGTCAAAGGGGCTGTGTTCATCGCACTGCGCGATGCGATAAAAGCAGCAGGTTTAAGCTGCTACGCGGTGCCGGATGGTGCGACCGTGCGGATCTCTCCGCGAACCGCCTTCGAGCCCGATGCGCTGGTCTATTGCGGCGAGAAGGTGCCGCGCGATGCGCTTGAGGTTCCAAACCCGGTGATTGTCGTGGAAGTGCTTTCGCCCGGAACGCAGATGACGGACATGCGTGACAAGCTCCGCGGCTATTTCACGGTCGCGAGCATATATCACTACCTGATCGTGGACCCGGAAAAGCAGATCGTGATCCATCATGCGCGCGGGCAGGGCGATGCGCTCCAAACCCGGCTTCTGAGCGCCGGGCAGCTTCACCTGGACCCGCCCGGCCTCGATGTTGCCGTCGGGAGCCTGTTCGAATAAGGCGCCTTGCAAAGCTCTCGCCCGTCCCGTAACAAGAAAAATAGTCAGGAAAGCACCTTGTCTGCGCTTCCAGGGCGTTGGGTGGCGCCGGGGCGCCTTGGGGGGCGGGATGAAAGATTTCGAGCGGGTCTTCGCTGGCGCGCGATGCGGGCCTCTTTATCGTGCTGGCAATTCTCTTCAACGGGCTCGTCTATCCAGGCCCCTCGGCCGGGGAATTGGCTGGCACTTTTTACCTGGCATTCTTCGTCCATGCCGGGTTTGCGCTGTACGATGGACGCTTCAGCGCGCGGCGGACCAAAACCTGGCTGGCTCTGGCCGGCTTATGGGCCTTGGCGCAAATCTGGCCGTTCGCCGGCTACATAACATTTCTGGGGCAGCTGGATTATTGGCTGTTTACGGTCCTGGTCAACCTGGGACTGGCTTCGTTCGATCCCGATCACCCTGGACTTTTGCCTTGGGTAGGCTTGGTTACCGGGCTGTGGCCCGGGCCGTTCCTGTTCGCCGCTCTCTGCGTGGATATCGCGGTCTTGTACTTAGATCGCTGGCGCGGGCGCCCGGCTTGGCACGGCGCAATCTTCGCTGCTTGCGCTTGCTTCGGCGGGCTGGTCCTGGGGCTTGCATTGGGCGCGCTCGTTCCGCCGCCTCCCCCCAAACTTGAACTGGACTTTGTAACGCCTCCTCACATCGTTCCGGCCTGGTACCGGCTTCCCGAATACGCGATGCTGCGCGCGTTCCCAAGCAAGCTGGGCGGGGTGGTGGCGATGTTCTGCGCGGTTCTGCTGCCGCTGCTTTGGCCCTGGATGCGCGCGGACGCTCTGCGCACAGGGCCGCTCAGCTGGCTTTGGGCTTTGCTCTGCGTCCTGCTTGGCGCAGCGTGGATTGGTCTTGGATATCTCGGCACTGTGCCAGCCGAATCTGAAGCGGCCTACGCAGCAGGGCTGCTGGTTGCCTATTACTTTGCCTTCTTCCTCGTCCTGCCGCCGCTGCTTCACAGGATTTCGCGAAAGATGGGCTATTAGCCCGCGCCGGAAGGCGAGCGTGGAGCGCTAATGCAGGGGCCTGGCCGAAAGCTTCACGGTTTTCCCATCCATCGCAACGTTGAAGCGGGACAGAAAGCTCATGCCGAGCAAGCCGTCCACGCCTTCCGCGAATGGAGATTTGCCGCGCGTTTGCACAACGAGCGGCACGCCGGCCGCTTGCAGCGAGCGCACCTTGATCGTCTCCGCCCGCCCAAGCTTTGCTTCGCCCAGCCCGTTCGCGGTGCTGAGCTGAATGGAACTCTGCTCGTCGATGGCAACCTTCGCTTTTTTTGCGAAGGCGGCTTTGAGCGAGACGAAGGTGGCTCCGGTGTCGACGAGGAAGGTTCCGGGTGTCCCGTTCACCGTCGCCTGCACCGTGGCGACGCTGTTGTGTTCGGAAATCGGGAACACCTCCTCTTCCGCCGCCTCGGCTACGGGACAGCCGCCCTTGGAAGCGTAGGTGGTGATGATGGCGCGCGTCTGGCTCGTGCCGTTCTGCGCAGGGCTGATGGCGACCCAGGCTTCGATGGTGCCAGCCGCATCGCAGAATTTCCCGAGCTTCTCGTATGCGCGCGCCAGGGCCAGGTAGACGGCGCTTGAAATCTTGGTCTTGTCTCCGAACAGTTCGATGGTGGTGATGTAGTCGTTGATGGCCTTTTTGGGAAAGCCTGCCTTGTCGTTCGCGACGCCGCGGATGTAATAGCCGGTGTCGTCGAAGGGCTCCATTTCGATCAGCTTGGACGCGGTGATGGACGCTGCGTGGTAATCCGACAATGCGAGCAGGATATCCGCCGCCTTGCGCACCAACGCCGCCTGTCCGCCGCAAGTTTCGGAGAAGCGAAGCAGGGCAGTGGCAGCCGGGCGGCGGAAGCCTGCCTGTTCGAGCGCATTATCGAGCGTGGTAATCGCCTGCTGGTCGCATTGTTCGCGGTTGAGTTCTTCGAGGGGCTTCCGTATCGAATCGGAGGCAAGCGCGCCTGCCGGAAGCCTTATGGATAGCCGTTGCACGGCCTCGTCGGCGGGCCCCGCTAACGGCGCTTCCTGCTCCCCAAGGTTCGATGGGAAACCGATCCACGCCAGCAAAACGCACGCGAAAACAAGACGCCGCATTAAGTCTCCCGTTGTTCGCTGGCGGAGCTTGAGGCACAGGCGAAGAGATGCCGCTTCTTAGATGTATGTCAATGCGGCAGTACCACGGCAAAAATCCGAGTGTTCACAGCAAGGTGCGATGCCGGCCTCGTAGCGTCTTTCTTGTGACGCCCTGAGAGACAGGCGGTTGCATCGTTTCCGAATTACACCTGAGACGATGCCGGGGCCGGGGGCGCCGGTAATTGCCCGGCTCGCACCTCCCGTGGAAGTGTAGCCGGAAACGCGCGCGGGGGCTGTGGAGCGGCGGGTTCTGCAAGGGGCCGGATCAACCGGTCCCAAGCAGAGCGGTGTCAGCGGTCGATCTCGCCGAACACGATGTCGAGGCTGCCGAGCACCGCCGAAACGTCGGCCAGCATGTGCCCCCTGCAGAGGAAATCCATGGCGGCCAGATGCGGGAAGCCGGGTGCGCGGACCTTGAGGCGGTAAGGCTTGTTGCCGCCGTCCGAGACGAGATAGACGCCGAACTCGCCCTTGGGCGCTTCCACCGCCGCGTAGATCTCGCCTTCGGGTACCCGCAGGCCTTCAGTATAGAGCTTGAAGTGATGGATCAGCGATTCCATCGAGGTCTTCATGTCGGCGCGGCGCGGCGGCGTGACCTTGTGGTCTTCAGAGATCACTGGCCCCTGGCCCGCGGGCGAATTCAGCTTCGCGATGCACTGCTTCATGATGCGCACGGCCTGGCGCATCTCTTCCATGCGGATGAGGTAGCGGTCCCAGTTGTCGCCGTTCTTGCCGATGGGGATGTCGAATTCGAGATCGGCGTAGCACTCGTAGGGCTGGGCTTTGCGAAGGTCCCAGCGGGCGCCGGAGCCGCGGACCATGACGCCGGTGAAGCCATGCGCCAGCCCGTCCTCAAGGCTCACGACGCCGATATTGACGTTGCGCTGCTTGAAGATGCGGTTATCGGTAAGGAGCGTGTCGATTTCGTCCACGGTCTTAAGGAACGGATCGCACCACGCGGCGATATCGTTGATCAGCGCCTGCGGCAGATCCTGGTGGACGCCGCCGGGGCGGAAGAAGTTCGCGTGCAGGCGGGCGCCGCAAGCGCGCTCGTAGAACACCATAAGCTTCTCGCGCTCCTCGAAGCCCCAGAGCGGGGGCGTGAGCGCGCCAACGTCCAGCGCAAAGGTGGTGACGTTGAGGAGGTGGCTCAGGATGCGCCCGATCTCGCAATAGAGCACGCGGATAAGCTGGCCGCGGATCGGCACGGTAATGCCGAGCATGCGCTCGATGGCGAGGCAGAAGGCGTGCTCCTGGTTCATCGGCGCGACATAGTCCAGCCGGTCGAAATAGGGGATCGCCTGCAGGTAGGTCTTATACTCGATGAGTTTCTCGGTGCCGCGATGGAGGAGGCCCACATGCGGGTCCACGCGCTCGACAAGCTCGCCGTCAAGCTCCAGGATCATGCGCAGCACGCCGTGCGCGGCAGGATGCTGCGGTCCGAAATTGATGGTGAAGTTGCGGTTATGGGGCGGGCGCTCGACCTCGTGCGCTGTCGCACCCGGCTCGATGCCGCCCGCATGTTCGTCGTGCCGCTCGGGCGATAGAGTCTCTTCCATGTCTCAACCCTTTTGCGCGGCTTGTGCTTTTTCGTCGCCTGGAAGCGGGTAATCCGAGCCCTCCCACGGGCTCAAATAGTCGAAGCTCCTGAATTCCTGCGGCAGCTTCACGGGCTCGTAGACCACGCGCTTCTGCTCCTCGTCGTAGCGCAGCTCGACGTAGCCGGTAAGCGGGAAGTCCTTGCGCAAGGGATGGCCGGTAAAGCCGTAGTCGGTCAGGATGCGGCGCAGATCCGGATGGCCTTCGAACAGGATGCCGTACATGTCGAACGCTTCGCGCTCGAACCAGTTGGCGCCGGGAAAGACGCTCACTGCGCTTGGCACCGGTGTTTCCGCATCGGTGGAGATTTTCACGCGGACGCGCAGGTTCTTGTGGATCGACAGCAGGTGATAGACCACGTCGAAGCGCTCGGGACGCTTGGGAAAGTCCACGCCGCAAATGTCGATAATCGTCTTGAACATCCACTGCGGATCGTCGCGCAGGAACGTCAGGACAGCCAGCACTTGCGAGCGCATCACCGTCAGCGTCAGCTCGCCAACGGCGAGCTTGGTGTCGAGCACCGCAACGGGAAGGGCGGTCTTGGCCGCCTCGGCAAGTGCGGTAAGCTTCGCCGTGTCAGTCATCGGTTTCCCCTATGCCCTTACCGTGTGAGGGTGCCGGTGCGGCGGATTTTCTTTTGCAGGAGCATAACGCCGTAGACGAGCGCTTCGGCGCTTGGCGGGCAGCCGGGCACGTACACGTCCACGGGCACGATCCGGTCGCAGCCGCGCACCACCGAGTAGGAATAGTGGTAGTAGCCGCCGCCATTCGCACAGGAGCCCATCGAGATGACGTAGCGCGGCTCCGGCATCTGGTCGTAGACCTTGCGCAGCGCAGGCGCCATCTTGTTGCAGAGCGTACCCGCCACGATCATCACGTCGGACTGGCGCGGGGAGCCGCGCGGCGCGAAGCCGAATCGCTCTACGTCGTAGCGCGGCATGGACGCCTGCATCATTTCGACGGCGCAGCACGCAAGCCCGAAGGTCATCCACATGAGCGAGCCGGTGCGCGCCCAGTTGATGAGTTCGTCGGTACTGGTGACGAGGAAGCCCTTATCCGCGAGCTGGTCGCTCAGACCGCTAAAGTCCACAGCGGCGCCACCGGCGCGGCCGGGCGTGTCCAGAAGCAACTCGCCGAAGGGCTGTTTGATCAATCCCATTCGAGCGCTCCCTTTTTCCACTCATAGATGAAGCCAACCGTGAGGACGCCAAGGAAAATCATCATCGCCCAGAACCCGAAGGCGCCGGCTTCCTTGAACGCCATGGCCCAGGGGAAGAGGAAGGAGACTTCGAGGTCGAAGATGATGAAGAGAATCGAGACGAGGTAGAAGCGCACGTCGAATTTCATGCGCGCGTCGTCGAAGGCCGGGAAGCCGCATTCGTAGGCGGCGAGCTTTTCCGGGTCCGGCTTGGAGGGGGCGACGATAAACGGCAGGACGAGCAGCGCCAGCCCGATGATTGCCGAGACGCCGATGAACAGGATGAGCGGGAGATAGGTGAGAAGCAAGTCCTTCATGTGTGCTCGCGGGAAGTTTGTGCCGGGTTACGGATAAGACAGAAGTGCCAAGGACGCAATCGCGGTTTTTGCGCGAAAGGGCTTGATCCACGCCAAGAACGGCTTTGAGCATGAAAGACCGGCGGAACCGCCGCAAGAAAAATAAAAAATACCCGCAGCGCACTGGCTTCGGCGCTGCGGGGAACTGCTGGCTATTTCAAAGGTTCGTAGGTTTGGCCGACGTGATAGTTGATGCCCGCGCGGACCGTGTTGAAGGTGTTGCTGACGGAGCTTACGGCCATCGGCGAGTGCATCAGGGGATCGGTTCCCGTCATGGTGGAACTGCCAAGGTCCATATATTGGTATTCGGCCTTCACAGACCATGCCGGAGCAATGAGGTATTCGGCGCCGCCGCCCAGAACGAAGCCGGTGCGCAGTCCATCCTTGTGTACGTCCTCGAAGAGCTGGTGCGCGTCATTTATGGCTGTGATCTGCTGATTGACGCTCCCGTATGCGAAGCCGCCGGTGGCGTATACCAGGGTACGGTCGAACGCATAGCCTAGCCTGGCTCTGGCGGTGCCAAACCAGTCGAGGGAGGCTTTGCTATGGAACACGTCATCATATGGAAAAAGACCAGAGCCCGGGGAATTGTTCTGGCTAAAGCTGTCGCGGATGCCCGACCCTTGGATATCGGCCTCGACGCCCACCACAACATGAGGGCTGAGAACCCGTCCCTGCCAGTTATAGCCGATCTGGCCGCCACCGAAGCCGCCAGCCGCCGCAAAACCGTTTGTGATGTCTACATTGGGAAAGCCGATGAACGTGTTGGTGACGTCGGCTGTCTTGTTCTGCCAGCCGTAGCCGCCGTTCAGGCCCAAATAGAAGCCCGACCAGATCGAAGCTGGAGCGGGAGCATCCTTGTAGCCGCCAGCCGCTGGCTGGTACATATCGGCCGCATTTGCGGAAACGGCCAGAGCCAGGGCCGCCGTTACGGTAAGGCCAAAAACGCCACTGCGAAATTTCATCGTACCCTCTCAAACTTGCCTCAGCTGCCAAGTCCGCGGCTGCTACGGCACCCCATCACATCTTTTTATTTAGGCTCCTCGGGATGGCGGCCGCAAGCGTGGAAGGCCGGTTGCAATGTAGTTACAATGCAATTGTGTAAATTGCGCCATAGCTTGTAACCGATTGTAATGGCTTGCGGACAAGGCTGCCGCCGGAGCTGTGAGGCGGTTCGTCCACAAGCAGGAAGGGTATCTACCTTGACGGCTCAAGCCGTCCTGTTATCCTGTTAGGAGCAAACATTCGAATATAACGTATTTTATATGTTTGCTGGGAACCGGCGGCAAACGGCCGGGTCCATGGGAGCAGAAAACAACAACTTGCGCTCAAGCAGCCCAGAGGGCGGTAGCGCCAACAAGGAGCCATATCATGATGAAGTTTTTGAGCGCGGCTGCGCTTTTTGCCGGGATTGCGGGTTTTGCGGCGCCGGCTGGCGCTGCCACCACGGCCGATATGGCCGGCACCTGGAAGTGGAGCGACTACACCGTGCAGTGCAAGGAAGGCGGCGCCAACGGCATGAGCTGCACCGTGACCGCGGGCCCCAAGAACGTCGGCATGGAGATGATTCAGTCCAAGCTCGATTCCAAGGACGGCGGCTTTCTGGGCGACATCAAGCACCCGGCTAACGGCGACACCTACAAGACCAAGATCATGCTCAAGGATGCAGACACCTGGGCGCTGGACGGTTGCACCACGGCCGGCGTATGCGCCAGCGGCACGTTTACGCGGGTGAAGTAATCGAATTTACTGGCAGCGCCTTCCGGGCGCTGCCACATCCAATACTCTCCAATCTATTTTTGCGAAGCCGACCGCCATCCTCGCCAGCGGGGCGCCGCCGGTGATTTCGACCTGATCCAGTTCGCCATCTCCCGCCGGAAGGGCCGCCCCTTTTTTGCGAGCCTCAGACGAACAGGCAGACATCGGCGTTTTGCGCATCGGCCAGATAGGAAGTGGCGCCGATCCAATCCGCGATTTCAGGGATGAACTCTTCACGGCGGTAACTGAAGAGATCGACCGTCATCTGGCAGGCCAGGAGCCGCACATCGCTTTCGATACAGATATCGCGCAGCTCTTTGATGCTGGGAACGCCTTTCGAAGAAACAGTGCGGCCCATCATGGCGGTGGCGAAGCTTTCGAAACCGGGCATGTTGGCTGCGACGGCGTTCGGCACCGGAATATTCATGTGACGCAGCCATTCCGGGCCGAAAGGCAGCTTCATCGGCATCGCCGGATTGCCCATCGGCGAGACCTTGAGGTTCAGATCCTTCTTGAGGAGTTCCAGGCCGTAGAAGGTAAAGAAGACGGAAGAATTCCAGCCGAGCGCGGCTGCGGTCGTCGCCAGAATGAATGGCGGATAGGCCATGTCCATCGTGCCCTTGGTGGCGATGATGGCGAGCGAGCGGACCTTCTTCTTCTCGCGTTCTGCGAGTTTGGCTTCCAGGCGCTCTTCTAGCCAGGCATCGAGGCTCGCAAGATCGGCGGGAAAGGCCCTGGCCTGACCGCCCACGGATTGGAGTGTGATGGCGTTCATGGCGTTCTCCTCAGCCCTTGCGAATGACGAATTCCAACTTGTGGCCGGATTTGTTCGAGGCGACGAGCGTGTTGCCCGTCTGCTGGCAGAACGAGGCCATGTCGTTGAGCGAGCCTGGATCGGTCGAAATGACCTTCAAGAGATCGCCGCTCTGGAGCGCGTTCAGCGCTTTCTTTGTGCGCAGGATAGGCAGCGGGCAGTTGAGGCCGCGGGCGTCCAGCGTTTGTGCGGTTTCCATGGTTCGTTTCCTCTCTGGTTAAGTGTTATAGTTGACCGGTCAGTACAGAGTTTAGGCAAAAAATGCGCAATAACGCGGGGGATTGCTCCTTTCTACTGTTCCAGTTCGATCCTGAGTGTCCGGATGGCCGGGCCCAGATGCAAGATAACTTCCGGATCGTTGCGGGTCTTGGCCAGCAAAATGACCCCTTCGAGGTAGGCGAGCATGGCGGTCGCGGTCGCCCCGGCATCGAGCGGCGCAATCGCACCGGACGCCACAGCCTCTTCAAGCGTGCCGCGAAACTTGTCCATGGCCTGATCGAACACCGCGTTGAGCTTGGCGCGCATCACCTCGTCGCGCGTGCTGATCTCAAGGGCCAGATTGCCGAACAGGCAGCCCGGCATGCGCCCGGCGATGTCCTTCGCGGCGTTCTGCCAGTAATAGGCGGCGTCGATCACGTATTCCAGGCGTACCATCGGCGGCAGGGCGTCGTCGAACGCTTCAGCGATGAAGCCATGCGCCCAATCGCCGGCCATGTTCTCGATCACCGCCAGCGCAAGATCCCGCTTCGAAGGGAAGAAATGATAGAAGCTGCCCTTCTGCACGCAGGCACTTTCGCAGATCTCCTGGATGCCGACATCCGCGTAGCTGCGGCTATGGAACATGGAGCGGGCAGCAGTGAGGATGCGGGTGCGTGAGTCGGTCTCTATCATGCTGCCATTGTAGTTGACCGTACGGTCAAGTCAAGCCCCGCGCCTGGGACGGTGCATTTCCGGTACCTGCCCATCGCCTAAAGAACTGTAAAGTCCCCGTAAGCCGCCACAATGATTAATGCCGGCATGGTAAACTGGGTTTTCGCATGCGCGTTTCAGGCAAAAACACTCGGATTTCCGCGCAAAACAGGCCATATTCGAGCATTCAAAAGTACCGTTAAATACGTTTGCATATGGGCCAGAAATAATTATCCGTCCGTACTGTGAGCGATTTTACGCCGTTTTACCACGAAATATCAATGTGTTACGAATTCTGTGGCCGCTTAACGGTTCCGCAATACATCTATGCTATATTATATAAAATTGACGAGCCCCGGAACTGGCCCCAAATGCCCCACTTTCCGTACCCGCCAAAGCTTAACACGGTGCATTCGCGGCAAGCCCTACCGCCCCAGCATGAACTTGATCATGCGCTCGGCGATTTGGCCGAAGGGCGGCCGCAGCAGGGCTGTGCCGTTGATCGGGTTCTGCAGGAACACGGCCTTCCTGTGCGAGAAGGTCATGAAGCCCGCCTCGCCGTGGTAGGCGCCCATGCCGGAGGGGCCCACGCCGCCGAAGGGCAGGCTGTCGGCGGCATAGTGCAGGAGCGTATCGTTGACGGTGACGCCGCCGGAGACGGTGCGCGACAGCACCTTCTCGCGGGCGAGCCGGTCGGGGCCGAAGAAGTAGAGCGCCAGCGGGCGGGGCCGCGCGTTGACGTAGGCGATGGCGCCGTCGAGGGTGTCATAGGAGATAATGGGAAGGATGGGGCCGAAGATTTCCTCGCGCATGACGGCGAGATCGTCCGGCGGATCGATCAGAAGGGTTGGCGCGATCTTGCGCTGTGCGGGGTCGAGGGGCTCTTTCGATGGGTTGATTTCGACGATGCGGACGCCCCGCGCGCGGGCTTCCTCGATATAGCCGGCCAGGCGGCTGTAATGGCGGGCGTCGATGATGGAGGTGTAGTCGGGGTTGTTCTTAAGTGACGGATAGAACTTGGTAATTGCGTCCTGGAGGCAGCCAACGAGCTTTTCGCGGAGCTGCTGCGGTACGAGCACGTAATCCGGCGCGATGCAGGTTTGGCCGGCGTTCAAGAGCTTGCCCGAGGCGATGCATTCGGCCGCTGAGGCAAGCGGGGTGTCGGCCGCCAGGATGCAGGGCGATTTGCCGCCAAGTTCCAGCGTTACGGGCGTCAGGTTGTCTGCCGCGGCGCGCATGATGTGCCGTCCGGCGGCAGTCGAGCCGGTGAATAGCAGGTGGTCGAAGGGCAGGGCGGAGAAGGCAGCCCCTGCTTCAGGGCCGCCCAGCACGGTTGCAACCTTTTCGGCCGGGAAAAGCTTGGCCAGGAAGGAGGCCATGAATTCGGAGGTGCGCGGTGTCAGCTCGGAGGGCTTGATCATCGCCCGGTTGCCCGCGGCAAGGGCTGCGATCAGGGGCACCATGGCGAGGCTGAAAGGATAGTTCCATGGGCTGATAATGCCAACAACGCCAAGGGGTTGAGAGACGATACGGGCGGCGGCCGGGAGAAGTTCCAGGCCTACGGGCAGGCGCTTCGGCTTCATCCAGAAGGAGAGGTGGCGGAGCGTGTAGCGCGCCGAGGCCAGCACGGGCCAGACGTCGGCCAGGAGCGTTTCGTGGCGCGAGCGGTTGCCGAAATCGGCGGATATCGCGTCTGCGATGGCGGTGGCCTCCTTGCGTACCGCCACGATCAGCTTCTTGATATCCGCCTTGCGCTGGCGGTATGCGGGCGGGCCTGCGCGCAGGAAGTCTTGCCGCTGCAGCGACAGGATATCCGCAGGCGGAAGATCGGCCCCAGCGATGGCGGCGGCTTCTGTTGTTGTCATGGCGGTTTCCTCCAGCCGTCACATCGATAGGGAGCCTTCGCGGAAGGCGGTCCGGTCGAGCCACGCGTTGATCAGCACGGGCTTGCCGGCCTTCGCTGCCGCCTTGGCACGCTCAAGCGCCATCGGAATCTCCGTGTTGCGCTTGATCAGGATGCCCTCCGCGCCGAAGCCCGCAGCAACCTCATGATAAGCGCTGCGGGCGAGTGCCGTGGCAACATCGTCCTTTAGCACTTTCACCTGTTCCCGCGCTATCTGTGTCCAGCCTGCATCGTTGCCTACGACTGCGATAACCGGCACGCGGTGCCGCACGAAGGTGTCGAACTCGGCGATGCTGTAGCCCACCGCGCCGTCGCCGAAGATGGCCCAGACCTCGGCACCCGGCCTGCATAGGCTTGCGCCGAGTGCGAACCCGCCGCCAACGCCCAGCGTGCCGAAGGGGCCCGGATCGAGCCAGCCAAGGGGCCCGCGCGGCTTCAGGATGTAGGAGGCGGTGCCTACGAAATCGCCGCCATCCGCTACGAAAACCGCGTCATCCGCCGCTGCTGCATCTACGGCCTTCAGTAGGGCGATGGGGTTGACGAACTCGCCTTCCTGCTTGGCCATAGCTGCTATTTCAGCCTCGCGCGCCGCATCCCTGGCGTGGAGGCCTGCGATCCAATCCTTCATTGCCGGCGCATCGGCGGCAAAGCGGCCCGCGAGTTGCTCCAGGAAAACGCCCGCATCGCCGATGGCAGCGATATCGGGTACGCGGTTCAGCCGCGCTTCCTTGCGCGAGCGGTTGGCGGCGATCAGTGTCGCGGAACGCCGTACATGGCTGCCGTAGTCCAGGCGGAAATCGCAAGGAACCCCAGCCAGGATCACGCAATCGGCTTCCCTAAGTGCCTCGCGGCGCTTATGCCGTATTTGCAAGGGGTTTTGTGTGCCGAGCAGCCCCCGCGCCATGCCCGATAGGTAGACCGGTATGCCAAGCCGGGAAATGGCGCCGGCTACGGTAGCGGGATCTATACCGCCCGCAAGCGCCTGGCTGCCTATGACGGCTACGGGACGCTTGGCACCGGATAGGGCCTTCCCTGCCGCACCCACCTTCGCAAGCGCCGGAGCCGGCGGTGGTGCCTTATGCGGCTTAGGCTGCCTTACAGCGGGATTGCCGCCGAACATGCTAGCAAGATGCCGCTCTATGTAGAGGCGCAGCAGCCTGCCTGCGATGCCGGAGCCCTTGGCGGCAGCATCGCCGTACCATTGGCGTACGAGCGCCTCTTCGTAGAGGATGTCTACGGGGCACTCGATAAAGGCTGGGCCTTGTACGCCGGAGCGTACGGAGGCGAAGGCTTCCTCTACGGCGGGGATAAGGTCGCGGACGCGGCGTATGCGCTTCAGGAATTTGACGTTCGGAGCAGCTATCGGGCCTTGGGCGACGTCCTGGAGCGCACCACGCCCTTGTAGAAGGGTCGGTGCCGCGCCACCCAGCAACACTAAGGGCGATTGCGCCATCTGCGCATTCTTAAGCGCCGTTACGGCGTTCGTGACGCCTGGGCCTGCCGTCACAGCGGCAACGCCTGGAATTCCGGTAAGCCGCGCTACGGCATCGGCCGCAAACACCGCAGCCGCCTCGCCGCGCGTATCCACGACGCGCAGACCGGCCGCCTTGGCGCCTGTAAGAATGGGCGAGATATGCCCGCCGCACAGCGTGAACACAAACTGCACGCCATGCGCTTCGAGCGCCGCTGCGACCCGGGCGCCACCATGTTCCGCGATTTGCGCCTCAGCATCCATCGGCTTTCCCTCATCCTTGAGTGCCCTATAATCGACCTTGCCGGCGCGCGTTCTGGGCAATTCCTGGAGGAACGCGACACTGCGCGGGCACGACCACTTGATCAACTGCGACTGGCAGTGTTCGATAAGCTCCCGCTCCATCGCAGGCGATGCCGCCGCAGGATTTTTGAGCACCACGAATGCCTTGACCCGCTCCACTTGGGCTTCGCCGGGGACGCCTACGACGCAGGACTGCAGCACGGCGGGATGCTTATGCAACGCGGCTTCGACCTGCGCCGGGAAGACGTTGAAGCCCGAGGATTTGATCATCCGCTTGAGCCGGTCGGCGAAGTAGAAGAAGCCATTGCCGTCCATGCGGCCGAGATCGCCGGTGTGCAGCCATACGCGGCCGTCGGCGTGGGTGCGCAAGGCTTCGGCCGTCGCCTCCGGATCGTTCAGATAGCCGCTCATAAGGCACGGGCCGGACAGGCATATTTCGCCTTCGTTCCCCGCCGGCAACTCCTCCACGGTTCCCGGCTCGCAAATCTTCGCCAGCATATCGGGCAAGGGCAGGCCGATGCTGCCTTCGCGGTATTCGTCAAGCGGCATCGCCATGATGGCGGCGACTGCTTCGGTGAGGCCGTAGCCCTCGCGCAGCGTTACGGTGCCGCCGCGCGCCGCTACCAGCGCTTCGAAACTTTCCTTGATGGGGCGGGGCAGTCTGTCGGCTCCGCAGTAGGCTGCTCCGATACAGGAAAGATCGGCTTTCTTAAGCGCAGGGTTCCGGGCCAGCGCGTCGTAAAGGGTAGGTACGCCTACGATAAGATAAGGCCGCTTGCGGCGGATGAGCTTGGCGGCGATCTCAGGAGTGAAAGTGGGGGCCAGGACAGCCTTTCCGCCTTTCATAAGAATTGCGTTTACGCACACGCCAAGGCCGAAGCCGTGAAAGATTGGCAGGATCGCAAGCATGGTGCGGCCCGCCCATTCGCTGCCGCCCCACGCCGCCACCTGCATGCCCTCGGCGATGAAGGCCCGGTTCGGCAGAACGATGCCCTTAGGCAGGCTGGTTGTGCCGCCGGAAAAGAGGATGGCTGCCGGATCGTCCGGGCCGGTTTGCGCCTCCGGTGCCGGCGGATGGCGTTGCGCCAGGAGCGCCTTCCACCGTACCACCCGGCTGTCCGCGGGCACTTTCGGGATCTTGCAGCCCATGGTGAGGGCAAAGCCTGCGGCCTTTAAAGGCGATAGATAGTCGGGAATGCGCGCGAGAACGATCTTCCCGATAGGCTGGCGCGGCTGGATCTGCGCAAAACGCCCATAGAACGCGTCGAGCGTGAGGACGATGCGCGCGCCTGTTGCGTTCAGGTAATGCTCAAGCTCTGGCGGGGCCGAAAGCGGGTGCACCATGACGGGAACGGCACCGAGCTTGCTGGCGGCGTAGAATGCGGCGATGCCTTGCGGCGAAGTCGGCATGCTGATGAGAATGCGGCCGCCTTGCCTTAGGCCCAACGCCGCAAAGGCATCGGCGCAAAGACCGATTTCCCGCAAGAACGCGGCGTAGGTCTGGACGGTGTCCATGAAATCCCAGGCGATCGCATCGGGCGTTCGCTCCGCGGATGCTGCCAGTGCCTGGTAGAGTGTTTGATCGGGGTAGGAAAGCGTTTCAGGAACTGCGCCGTACCAACGCAGCCATGGGCGCGCCGCGGAGGGCGATGCTTCTGAAATTGCGTGGATTCCGCTCGTCTCCAACGCGACTCCTATTCCGGCTGCGGGCAAAATCTGCGCCTGCAAACATGCGCCAGTGCCGGCAGATGTCAAGGGCGGCAAAGGCTGGTGCGGGCAACCGGGCCGGCTATAGTTTTATCCGCTGAGCCGCATCGGGGCATGCCCGCCAGGGAAGCTCACAAGGCAAATTTCCCCAGCTACGTGTTCCAGGAGCTTGCGCGGGTTTGGATCGCAGGTTAACACTTCCGTATAAGGTGATTTTTCAGGTGAGAACAGGTTCATGAAAATACTCTTTCCAGCCGTGTTGCTGGGCTTAGCGATTGGATACCCGGCAAGCGTGGCGGTTGCGCAGGAGCCGCAAGCGGCTGCGCAAAGTTCGTCCGGCCAAGCCTCGCAGCCTACGAAAAAGAAGGCACGGGGCGCATCTGGCCTCGCCGCCGGTCAATTCGCAAACGAGGCCGACGCCAAGGCGAAATGCCCAGGCGATACTGTGGTATGGGCGAACCTGGGTACAAAGGTATTCCATCATTCCGGCACGGCCTCGTACGGTAAGACCAAGCACGGCGCATATATGTGCGAGAAGGATACCGCTGCGGCCGGAATTCGCGCCGCCAAGAACGAAAAGAATAAATGATGCAGCCAAAACGGTGACATGCCGTAGCGCTTGAAACCCGCACGGATTTCCCGGGTTGAAGGGTAGCCTTCCGGGCGTAGGCGCTTGCCGTGGCGGCTTTTGCCTAATTTCCGGCGGGTTTGGTTCCAACTTGCGCCCTAGAACTGCGGTTGCCTTGAGCGGAACGGAATGGAGCCGCTCTGGATCGATGTGAGTGCGCAGAGGGAACGAAGCACTTTATCGAGCCCCGAATTTGCGCTAGGGCTCATGCGTACTCAAACGATCTGAAGGCAAGGGTCATGTCCAGCGTGGATGGAAGAAGCCGGGAAACTCAGGCATCCCAAGACACCGCGCCTGATAAGGCTCCTTACCGGCTGGTTCTCGGTTTCGAGCGCATTGGGCTGATTGCGCTGAAGACGCCGATTTTTTCCGCCGTTGTAGCAGTAGTTCTTTGCCTCGTCGCGGCGTTTGGCGTCGGCAGGCTCAAGGTCGACGATTCCCTGAGCACACTTTTCCGCTCGAATAACGCCGAGTTCAGGCATTTCGAGGAGTTTTCGAAGCGCTTTCCTTCGAACGAATTCGACGTGCTCATGGTGGTGGAAGGCAGCCTTCTCAAGCGGGAGTCGATCGAGAAGCTGCGGGATCTGGTAACGGACCTGCAACTCATTGAGGGCACCAGAGGTGTTCTCTCGCTGTTTTCCGCCCGCACGCCGCCTGAAAACGGCCAGCTTCCTGGGCCGCTGTTTCCGGCCGATCTTCCCGAAGGCCCGGAATACGACGCCCTCATTCAGAAGGTGCTTGGCAACGAGATCATACGCGGCAAGCTCCTCGCCGAAGACGGCAAGCTTGCTCTCGTAGTGGTGGCGCTCGATCCTGCGGTTGCGAACGGGCAGGGCGACGCCAAAGTTGTTTCGGCGATCCGCAAGGCGGCGGCAGAAGATTTGGAGGGAGCCCCGCTCAAGGTCGAGCTTACCGGCGTTCCCGTCATGCGCCTTGAGATCCGCAACGCGGTCCAGCGCGACGAAATGCTATACAACAGCATCGGGTTTGCAGCGGGCTGCCTGATTGCCATGGTGTTCTTCCGGCGGATGTCCTTCATGATCATCGCCGCCGGGCCGCCGCTGATCGCGATCCTGCTCGCGCTGGGTACGCTCGGCTGGCTCAATTTCAGCCTTAATACCTTCCTCAACGTGATGACGCCGCTCATCATGGTCATCAGCTTTTCCGACAGCATGCAGCTGACGTTTGCCGCGCGCGACAGGCTGATCGCGGGCGAGAGCAGGTTCGATGCTTTCCGTAACGCCATTCTGGTGGTTGGACCCGCTTGTGTACTGACGCATGCGACGGCGGCGATTTCTTTCGTGGCCCTGTTGTTTTCGGGGTCGGAGATGATCCAGAACTTCGCCCAGGCGGGGATCATCTCCACGGTTATCGCTCTGTTCACGGTCATAACGCTGCTGCCGCTGCTCGGCGTTCTGCTGGTCCGGCGGGAGGAAGCGTTTGCGGCCCGCATCAAGGGAGCCGATGCGGGCGTAGACGGGCTGCGTGCGTTCTGCAACTGGATCGCGCTGCGCGTCGTTGCCCGGCCTGGACTTTACAGTCTTATCAGCGTCGCCGTGATTATTGGCCTGGGCCTTACCTACGTGAACCTCAACGCACGCTACCGGCTTGCGGACCAGGTGCCGAACAAGCAGCAGGCGGTTGCGGCCAGCCATACGCTCGATGCGAAACTGACTGGGTCCAATCCGATTGCCGTTGAGATCGATCTGCCCGCCAGCGCATCGCTTTACGATCCCGAATCGCTCGCGGTGCTGGAACAAGTGCATACGATCATGCAAAAGGAGCCGGGGGTCGGCAACGTGTGGTCGGTCGATACCTTGAGGCGCTGGCTGGCGGAGAAGCTCGGCAAAACCGATGTCGCGTCACTCAAGCAATATGTGGGGTACCTGCCCGAGAGCCTGGTGCGGCGGTTCGTTTCGGAGGACCAGCGCTCGATGGTCGTTGCGGGCTACGTCCCCGATGTCGATGCAAGCCAGCTCCGGCCGATCGTGGCAGACATTGAAAAAGGTCTGGATGTCTTGCGGGCCGCCCATCCTGGTTATCAAATCTCGGTAACGGGGCTTTCTGTCATCGCAGCGCAAAATAGCGCGAGTATGATCGAGCGTCTTAACAAGGCCTTGACCATAGAGATCGTTTTCGTGGCAGCATTCATTGGGTTGGCTTTCCGGTCGGGTATCGTGATGCTGGCGGCAATCTTGCCGGCGGTTTTCCCGATTTTGACGTCCGGCGTGCTTCTTTGGTTCCTGGGGCGGGGGCTGCAGTTTGCCAGCATCGTCGCTTTGACGGTTTCCTTCGGGCTGGGTCTTAGCGCAACCATCCATTTCCTGAACCGGCTGCGCCTTGAGGACCGGCCGGATCAGGATGCGGGCATTGCCGTGGCGCGCGCTACGGTCCTGATGGGGCCGCCATTGATCTTGACCACCGTTGTACTGGCCTGCGGGCTGGCAGTGACGGTGCTGTCGGACTTGCCATCGCTGAGGCTTTTTGGATGGCTTTCTGCCTTCGCGATGGTGATGGCGCTCACGGCAGACCTACTTATTTTGCGGCCAACGATTATGTTTTTGTTACGCACTTGGCGAGACTATCGGCGCAATGCGTGAGGGTATGCGTAAACGCAGAAATTTTGGAGCGGTTGGCCGGTACTGCCAACCCGTTGAGCAGCAAATGAGGAGGAACTCGGTGAAACTGTTTAGGTTCACGCTGGAAGGCGCGGTCAAAGCCGGAAAAATTCTTGGGATGACGCTTTTGGCAGCGGCATTTCTCGCCCCGCAAGCGAAGGCGGAAGGGATTGGGGGCCACTGGCGGGGAGGCGGGGTCGTCGTTTTCTCGGACGGGCACCGTGAACGGGCCCGGTGCACTGCCCATTATTCGCAGTCTGGGCGGAGTGTTTCACTCGAAGGAGTGTGCGCCACCGAGGCTGGTAGTGCCGATCAAACGGCGGTACTGCACCAGACAGGGCCGAATAGCTATTCGGGTGCGTTCGAAAATGCAACGTTCGGCATCCGGGGCAGCATCCATGTCACCGTAAACGGCAACACGCAAAACGTGTCGCTTCGGGGCGGCGGCGGTTCTGCTTCGATTACGATGCACCGCTAGAAAATGACAATATTTGTGCCGGGGCGCTAAATATCTAGCGCCTCGGGCTCAGCAAAGGCCGCGCGCTCCTGAATAAAACGGAAGCGCGCTTCTGGCTTATTACCCATCAACTGCTCGACGATATCTGCGGCCGCTGCCTCGTCAACCTCAAGGTCGAGGCCGTTTAGATCGCCGCTGCGTCCGGTTATTTCGACCCGGAGCATCATGCGCTTCTTCGGGTCCATCGTAGTTTCCTTAAGCTGGGCGGGCATCATCTCGCCTAAGCCTTTGAATTGGCTGACTTCGAGTTTTCCGCGGCCGTTGAACACCGTCGCCTTCAACTCGGCCAGATGCGCGTCGTCGCGGGCGTAGGCGGTCTTGCCGCCCTGGCTCAGCCGGTAGAGCGGCGGAACGGCAAGATAGAGGTGCCCGTTGCGGATCAACTCGGGCATTTGCCGGTAAACCCACCTGATATTCGCCTTGCTTCAATTTCGCCCAGAATTCCCGGTAATCAGGCAATTGCTTGTAGGCCTCGTCCACAAACATGCTGTGATGCCTGCCTTTGACTTCTTCCAGCGAAAAACCCATCGCGTTCAGAAACTTTTCGTTGGCGTTCAGGACCGTCCCGTCTATCCCGAATTCGACTACCAATTGGGATTTATGAATGGCTGTAACCTGCCCGTAAAAGTCGCTGATGTCTTCCAGAAGCCGGTTGAAGGCAGTTCCGAGTTTACCCTGGACGCGGATTTGCAAGGTCGGGTTGGCAAAATCACGGTTGGCAAGCAGCTCCGCCTGCTTGAGAAGTGTCGTAGCTCCCTGCTTGATCTGGTCGACATGTTCGGTGCGATCACTTCCCCGATCCGTCTCGATCGATTCGGCGTGAAACCCCATGGACTCGAAGGAATTCATCAGAAAGGAGTCGCCCACGGCCTGCATATCCAAATTGAACAGCTTGCTGAGAGCCTCTTCCGCCTTCGCCGCCTTGGCTTTGTTGGCCTTGAAATGACGCCGCACGTGGACCCGGAACAGGTGTTCGAATTCACTGTAGGAGCCGATATACCATTTGAAGGGCAGATCGATTCGGTCATGGGTCTCTCCGATATGAAGGCGGGATTCAAAGTACTCAACCCCCCATCCCTCCTTGGCGCATTTGAAGAGAGTTTGCAGGTACCAAGTCTGGGTTTTTTCGAGTTGCCCCCGCATGGCGCTTAGGGACAATTTGTGTTGCTGGGCGAACTTTTCAAAGAAAGCCGCGGTGGGGGGGAATGAGAACTGCCAGTCGTAGAATTCTTTTGCGATCTCGGGTGCCGTTTCCGTGGCCCAAGACGCCAACTCCGCAAGGATTTGTTGGTCTTCGGCGCCCAGCCTCACGAATTCCTTGCGAAGCCGGAGATTGCCATCGTTAATCGCATACTTCGTACACAAACTGTTCGTTTCCTGCATTACCAGCCTCCAAGATGGAATTTCGTCAAGATTTGTAATGAATTCCGGAACGCGATTTTCCGCGACTGCGAAATCGATATCCCCCCACCCGGCACCTACCCAGGGTGTCTAGAAACGATAGGTGGCAAATACCCATGGGTAGGAGCTTCCCACGCCATGGGCGTTTTGCTTGAGGAGTTGCCCCCAGAACAGATAGCTCCAACCGGAGCCAATGGTGCGCCAAGGCAGCGGAAGGTGAATCGCATCCAGTGAGGCAGGTCCTTGTTGATTTCATCGCCGGGAGTGGCGCTGGTTGGGCCGGCGGCGGGATTGGTGGCGGTTACCGTCTGGGCATGAAGTTTAAGAGCCCCGAAGATCAATGCAACGACTATGAAGACGGGCATTAAAGTGCAGGAGGTAAAAGCCCTGAGTTTGGCAAATTGCCGGCCTTGTCGAAGTATCGATTGCAAATGCATGAACCCTCCTTCAATACAATTAGGATCGAGAGACTTGGGCGGATTTCTCTTGTCCTTCACTGGCGATGCTGACGGCAGCGCCGGTGTCCAGGATATGCATCAGGCGATCACTAAGTTTGCAGATGCCCCGAATCAGTTCCCGGGCCTTGCTGTCCAGGGTGCCCGGGGGCAACTCGAAGTTCTCCTCGTTAACTTCGAGAACATCTCCGATCTCGTCCACGAGCAGGCTCACCGCACCGTCCTCATGGCGGATGACCACGTTCATTGGCAAGTCGGAAGCGGCCCGCTCGCGAAGGCCCAGGCGGCGCCGAAGGTCGATGGCGGTGACGATCTGGCCGCGCAAATTGATAAGTCCCCTGATCACGGGCGGGGCAAGCGGAACCCGGGTCATTTGCTGATAACGAATGACCTCCTGAACTTTTTCGACTTCGACGCCGAACAGGAGGTGGTCTACCAGAAAGGTTGAGAACTGCTTGTTTTCGGCCATAATCAGTCCTTACTTCAAGCCCCAGGCACTGTGACCAGACTCGCTTCGGCGGCCTGGATCATGCCTTTCAAATCAAGCACCTCGGTGACTCTTCCCTGAACGACCATGGAGCCCAATGTCCCCGGCCGCCCGGACGTGCCGTGAATCTTCACCTTTTCCTGGGTGATATCGAGAATGCGGTCGACCACAATGCCGACGCTTTGCCCCTCGTCGGCATAGACGACGACTTGGATTTTGTCGCTCCTGGACTCCGGCTCTGCAAGGCCCGAATCGGCGGCCCGCTCGCGCGAATCCGGGAACACGGAAGACAGATGAATGAGCGGCAGGATTTGGCCCCGATACTGGACCACGTCGTGGCCCGCGGAGGTCTCCACATTATCGCGATTGAACTCCTCGAGGCGCGCCACCAAAGACAGCGGCATGGCCATCCGGCCATTGCCCGGGCCCTGCAAGAGGAGAAGCGACTCCATCTCTTCGTTGTGGGATTCAATCGGGGCGGCATTCTCCCCTACGCCGCGGTCGCGAACCTCGGAGATCACATTGGCCCGCTGGGCCAATCCCATAACATCGAGGATCAGGGCGACCTGGCCATCTCCCATGATGGTTGCGCCTGCGAATGTCGTGATTCCCTTGAGTTGTTTGCCCAAAGGCTTGACCACGATCTCTTCCGTGTCGTTGATTTCGTCCACGACCAGACCAAAGTGGCGATCATCGGCTTGCAACACAACGATGTTGGCGAGGTTGTCGGTGGAGGTTTGCTGTTCGATGGAAGTCAAAATGGCCACAATCCGGTCCGAAATCGAATCAACCTCCGCGAGCGCCTGCAGCGAACGGGGTTCATCACCTGTCGTTTTTGAACTGATGACCTCATGGACGGCTTCATGAAAGTGACGGTGAATCTCCTCGAGTTTTTGGATTTCCTTGTCGTTGCCGTACCTCACCAAGGCGGCGGAATAAAGCCATTTCCCCAACGAGCACGTCTTGTGCGAGCCCGCCTCCTTCAACGTCAATTCACTCTTGGAGTCCAAAAATTCACGTAATCGAGCCTTCCACTCCAGATGTTTGCTACGGGCAAAGGTGAAGTCCAATCCCTGTGTGAGTCCGCTGCTGTCCGCGGGGACCGATTTGTTCCCCTCTGTCTGCCGATCGGATCCCTCCGCGTACTTGCCGACGCCAAGTTGTTGGTTCAAATAGGCCAAGGGGAGGAGCTTTCCGCGCAAGCGATAGACTGGCGCCCCGTGGATCATCTCAATGCCTTTCTGCGCTTGCTTCCCCTCGAGACGGACAAGTTCCAAAAGACTAACCTGGGGGATGGCGTAGCGGTCCCCGCCACTAGTCACCACGAGGGCGGGGATGATGGCCAACGTCAAAGGAATCTTGATCTTCAAGGTGGTTCCATGAGCGGTGCGGCTCTGCACGTCCACCGTTCCGCCGATTTTTTCGATATTGGTTTTGACGACGTCCATGCCCACTCCGCGGCCAGATACATTGGTGACTTTCTCCGCCGTGGAGAGCCCGGGGAGGAAGATCAGGTTGAGCAACTCGCGGTCACTCATGCGGGATGCTTGGTCCTGGGTAATCAGGTTTTTGGAAAGGGCTTTTTGCTTGACGCGCTCGACATCGATTCCCGCGCCGTCGTCGGAGATCTCGATATTGACTTGCCCTCCTTCATGGAACGCCCGGAGAAAGAGACGCCCTTCGGCGGGCTTCCCCGCGGCCACCCTTCCCTCCGGCGATTCGACCCCGTGATCGACCGAGTTACGGACGACATGCGTGAGGGGGTCCTTGATGGCCTCAATCAACGTCTTGTCCAGCTCTGTTTCCTTTCCTTCCATCTCCAGCCGGATCTGCTTTCCGCAGGCCGTCGCCAGGTCCCGCACGACCCGAGGGAATTTGCTCCAGATATTCCCAATAGGTTGCATGCGGGTCTTCATGACCCCTTCCTGGAGTTCTGTCGTGATGAGGTTGAGGCGCTGCGTGGTGTTGAGGAAGGTGGAATCCTGCTGAGTGGAGGAGAATTGCAGGATCTGGTTGCGGGCCAGGACCAGTTCCCCCACCAGATTCATGAGCTTATCGAGAAGGCCGACATCCACCCGGATGTTGCTCTCGGAAAGGGCAGAAGCGCGCGCTTCCGCCTGTCCCTGTAAGGCCTCCTGGACGGCGGCGGGTTTGGCGCCAACTGTTTCAACGAGGATTTCCCCAATCCGGCGAGGATCACCTGCTTGCTGGAGTTTAAGCGCCTGTTGAACCTGTTCCGGGCTCGCAATACCTTCTTGGACCAGCACTTCCCCCAACATTGGGCCCGGACTTGGCGGATCCTCCTGCGGCGGGATGGTTTCGACGGGCGGGGGGGGATCAACCTTGGCCTCGACGACGGGGACAGACTCTTCTTTGGGAGGTTGCGCCGGACCTTCATCCGTTTTTTCACTTTCGGAGGAAGCGCGGGTGGATTTCTGGGCTTCGGGTTTTTCCTTCTTCTTTTCTCCCTTCTGCAGGCGGGTCAAAGTCTCAATCAGGGAGTCATAGTTGCCTTCACCTTCCTTCTCAGTATTCTCGATGTTGACCAGCATCTGTCGAACCGCGTCCACCATGGCCAGCAGCGCCGAGGTGATTTCTGCGTTCAGGACAAGACGTCCATCACGCAAACTGCTCAGCAAACTTTCGCCCACGTGAGTGACCGAACCGAGGCGGGTGAACCCCAAAAAGCCGCTAGTGCCCTTGATCGTGTGAATTGTGCGGAAAATACTGGCTAGAATATCGCGGTCGGTCGGATCCTTCTCGAGCGTTACCAGGTCTCGGTCAAGCTGATCCAGGTTTTCATTGCTCTCGACAAGAAAATCCTTAACGATGTCATCCATGTCACCCATTGCCCAAATTCTCCCCTTGCTGTGACCTGTACCCTCCAATGCCGATCGTAGATTGGCTGGCGGGCTCACGGACTTAGGCTGCGCTTTGAACCTTAACTTTCCTACTGGGCGTCTTCAGACTTCACATCGACTTCGCCAGGAAACGAGCCACGCCAATGGCGGTCGGTATACTTATCTCGGGTATGACACCTTTTCTATCGGCGGAACAGGGTTCACCTTGAGGGAAATTCTCGATTTTGGCATTTAAAGTGAATATTCGGTCCGAGGGGGTGATCAGGTACTGACTTTAGGCGCGACGAATTCAGATCCCTTCGGGCACCGACCTTGAAGCCTGCCTGGAATCCATCCATCCCACCTGACCCGGGGCGCTGAAAATTGACATTGCCCAGATAATGTGGGGGTCGGCGAACTCCAGGTGGAATCCTTGGTAGATTCGCCGCCGGCCTCAGCCTCGCAGGATGGATTGCACGAGTTTGCGCGCTTCAACCATGAATAATTCCATTTCCTCAAGGAATTGCGCGGGTTCCGTACGGGCGAGGGAGGGAGAATTCCGGGTCAAGGTCAGCCAAGCAGGGTCTTCTTCCAGCTTCCAATCGGAGCTTTCCCCGGTTTCATAACCCAGATCATGAAGATGGCACAGCTTGTCCGCCAGGCTCACGATGGCGACGAGAACGGGAAAGAGCTTGGCCTGTTGAGATTCGTGGTGGTGCTCCACAACTTCCACAATATCTTCGGGCAGCCGCCAATGTTCGGCCAGAATTTTTCCCGTATCGCAGTGGGTAAATCCCAAGGCCGACCTCTCAGCTTGGTGGAGGGGGATCTGTTCAGACCGTGCCAGTTGCGCCGCCGCTCCGAATTCCTCCTGGAACGACATCATATTGACGAGCTCACCCAGATCGTGCAGCAACCCGGCGAGATAGGCGCGATCGGGGTCTTCAAAGCGCGCCTTGCGCGCACAGAGACGGCTGACCAGCCCGCAACCCAGGGAATGCTCCCAAAAGATCAAAGGGTCAAGCACCCATTTTTGCTTCGGAAGAAGGTTGAGCAGGGAGCAGGAGAGGAGGATCTCCCGGACTTGCCGCACACCCAACACGACGACCGCGCCATGTACCGACTTGACCTCGCGGGAGCGGAAGTAAAGGGCGGAATTCGCCACGCGCAGACACTGCGTGGCAATGGCCTCATCGCAGGAAACCAAATCGATAATGCGCTGCACATCCACCTGGTCAACCGGCCTTTCAAGATAGAAGAGCAAAGGGCGAATGATCGCCGGGACGGTGGGGATGGAATTCAGGCGCTCCACCCTTTCGCGAATCAGTTCTCGGAGTGTGGGTGTCATGGTCAACCTTGCACTATTCCCTTTATCGGCAGGCCGAACAGATTCAATGAGTCCGGATTGCGCCGGAAGGTCGTGCGCTTGCCCAGACCGCACCCGCCCTAGGGTTTTTGAAAGCTTGGTGTTTCCGGCACTGCGGCGAGAATTACGATGTCAACTCGGCGGTTTTGCGCGCGGCCTTCGGTGGTGTCGTTGTCTGCCACGGGGTGGAACTCGGCGTACCCCGCGGCGGAGAGGCGCGTGGGGGGCAGGTCGTAAACGGTAATAAACAAGCGGATCATCTCCGTGGCCCGGGCAGTGGAGAGTTCCCAGTTGGAGGCATACTGCGAATTGTGAATCGGCACATTGTCCGTATGGCCTTCGATGCGGACGTTATTAGGTTGGGCCTTGAGAACTTCAGCAATGCGCCGCACCGCTTCTTCCGAGGTCGGCCGGACCTCCGCCGATCCGCTATCGAAGAAACCAATTTCCCGCAAGCTGATCACCAGTCCTTCGCGGGTTGGCTTCAACACCACCTCGTGCCTTTCGATTTGTGGGCCCAGGGCGGAGGTCAATTGCTTTTGTACTGAGGCGAGGTTGCCAAGAGAGGGCAGGGAACCCATCATCGTCTCGAAGGGGGAGGGTAATTTCCCCCGGCCGGAAATCCCCCGGGCATTCTGGAGGGCCTCGATCCTCTCCGCCTGCTGAGGATCGTTAGTGATCAAAGGGGTTCGCGAGTTGGCCGTCTGGAAAATGCCCATTTGTTGAAAGGCTTCCTGCATCGCCACGGAAAGTCTTCCAACCTTGCGCTTATCCACCTGGGAGGAGGAAAAAAGGACCACGAAAAAAGCAAACAGGAGGGTGATGAAGTCCGCATAGGAAACCAGCCAGCGCTCGTGATTAACCCGGTGAGTGTCCCTGTTCCTGCGGCTCATGATGACGGCTCCTCCGGCTCCCGCGCATCAAAATCGGCGAGAAAACCCTGTAATTTCGTTTCCACCATGCGTGGATTCAACCCTTCCAGGATCGAGATTACGCCCTCGAGCATCATCTCCCGCATCTGATGCTCGTTCTGAATCCTGATCTTCAGCTTGCCGGCAGAGGGGAGAAAGAAAAGGTTGGCGGCGCCCACCCCATAGATGGTTGCGACGAACGCCACCGCGATCCCCCGCCCCACCTCGTCGATATTGTCGAGGTGTTGCATGACTTGGATGAGGCCGAGGACGGCGCCAATGATGCCAATGGTGGGAGAGAACCCGCCGGCTGCTTCAAAGACCTGTGGGATGCGTTCCTCATGTTCGGCCTGATTGTCGAGTTCCAGCTCCATCATCTTGCGAAGTTCCTGGGGCTCGGTGCCATCGACGGCCAGCATCAGGGATTTGCGCAGGAAGGGCTCCTGGACATTGCCCAGTTCGCGATCGAGAGAGACGATCCCCTCCTTGCGTGCCTTGTGGGCAAAGCTGACGATTTCCTTGACCAGGTCCTGGGGATCTTCGAGCGAGTTGAAAAACACGTTGCCAAGCTGGCGGACGCTGGACACCACAATGTTGAGGGGGAACTGCAACATCACGGCGCCAATGGTTCCGCCAAAGACGATCATGGCAGCCGTCGGTTGGATAATCTGGGAAATCTTCCCGCCCTCCAGCAACAGGCCGGCGAGAATCCCAACGACTGCAATCAATAATCCACTCAGACTGCTTTTGTCCAAGATCAAATCCCCTTACTCAACCTTTGGCTCCGCGCTCGGCGGAATGTCCAACCCCTGCTGCTCTCCGGCAATTCCGGATTCGCCGGCAGAATGCTCAGAGTCCGCCGCGAGGGGCCGGGAGAGTTGGCGGCGGAACTCAATAACCCGCGAAACGATTTCCTGGGAGGATTCAAGGACAATGATCTTTTCCCCCGAGACGAGCGTAAGAACCGTGTCCGGTGCGTTCTCAATAAACTTGATGAGATCCGAATTGAGTACGAACGGCTTGTTGTTGAGCCGGGTCAGACGAATCATGAGTTGAGCCATCCTGTTCTTCCCGGAGCTTACGAACTCCGGCGGGAGAAATTGTCCCCGATTAGTCCATCGGCAGTTTTCTTGAGGTCATGGTGAAATTTTGTCCTCTTCGGGGAAATTATGTCTGATTTCGGCGTGGGGAACTCGCGGCGGCGCCGAAGGCCGCGACATTCTTCTGCGCCCCGTCTTTCGCTGCGCGTATAGAGGAATGAGCTCAAGGTTTCCGGCCACACGGCATTGGAGTATGGTAAGTCGGCTTCAAATTCCCCGCGTCGAGAATCATGACGCGCGACTAAATACCACGGGCGTGACGATGCGCGGGAGTTCGCCGACTAGTACTTTGGTTTAGCGCTGGAGGAGCTTAAATCGTTAAGCTGCCCGACCCCATGCCGATGAATGTTTGTGGATAGAGAATCGGTCCTGTCCGACGGAAACAAGAACCACCGGCACCTAAAAAGGTGCTACTTAGGAACTCCGGTTCTGCGTTCCGTGACGGGTCCAAAAACATAGAGGAGATCAAAATGGGTCTAAGTGTATTAAGCAATATTCCTTCATTGGTTGCCCAGAACCAGTTGGCAACTACTAATATGAATCTTCAGAGCACGTTGTTCCAATTGTCCTCGGGTTCGAAGATCAATTCCGGCGCGGACGATCCCGCTGGTTTGTCAATTTCCAACGGCTTGCAAGCCAACATCGCGGCACTCACGCAATCCGCCCAGAATGTCACCGACGGCGTCGGCATGTTACAGACCGCCGATGGCGCACTGAGCCAGGTTACTTCATTGCTCAACCGCGCTGTTACCCTGGCAACGGAGGCAGCCAACACCGGCCTCTCATCTTCACAGCAAACTGCACTTCAGAACGAATTCACATCCATTTCCAACGAAATCAACCAAATTGGTACCAATACAACCTATAACAACACCGCGGTTTTCTCGGGAAGCGCCATGCAAGTGTTCCTGAGCGATGGATCGACGGTTGACCAGAACAGCCTGCAAGGTCCTGATATCAGCGTTAACCTGCCCACCCTGTCGAGCACAGCACTGGGTTTCGGCACCTACGCCACGGCCACCGCAGTACTGACTGCCAATCCCGCGGCCAATGACACCCTGCAAATCGGCAGCGACACGTACACCTTTGTTGCCGCCGGCAATGCCAACGCCGCCAACGATGTGGTGATCGGCAATACCGTGCAGGATACTTTGGAGAACCTGCAAGCAGCAGTGGCCGGAACTCCCGCTGATGTGGGGAGCACGATTGGAACGGGCACTGTGGCTAACACCGAGGCCACTATTACTTGGGTTAACGGCGGATCTGCGCAAATTCAAGCTCTGACGCCGGGTACGGCAGGCAACAACGTGGCAGTGGTTCTGACTCTGGCGACGCCTGCCAATGGCACGGTTGCGACCAGCGGAGTCGGCGAACTGGGCGGCGGAGTGGCTGGAATCGACCTGAGCACCCCGGGCGATGCGGCGACCGCTCTGACTTCCATCGGCGCGGCCATAGCCGGTGTGGCTTCCGACCGCGGCGCGATCGGCGCGGGCATCAATCAGATGAACGCCGCGCTCAACGTCATGAACAACACGTCGCAAAACCTCAGTTCTTCGTTGAGCGGCATCCAGGACGCAAATATGGGACAGGTTGTTGCAGCCATGTCCAAGTATCAGGTTCTGGAACAGACCGGCATCGCAGCCCTGAGCCAGGCCAATCAGCAGGAGCAAGCTGTCCTGAAGCTGCTTCAGTAATGTCAGCACGGCAACACTTCACGGAGGGGGCCTTCCGGCTCCCTCCGCATTTTCTGTCGTGGCCTTTGCGTAAGTCTTTTAGAAAGAGTCGATTGGGCATTTCCCCCCGTTTAAGATTTTTTCAACGGGGCCGATGAAACCAGTTGTGTGGCCGCTTAGCCCCAATTCCCCGACCGCTGGGGGGCAAAAGGCAGGGACGAGGCAAGCTCATCCTGTCCGGCCCATAACCCGCGCCCCGATGGCGCGCAAGTCAAGAGGAGAAAGGGAATGAGTACCAGTTCGCTTGGCTCGCTTCTTTCCAGCCTGAGTAGCAGTTCCTCCAACGAGACGATTGCCCAGCTTCTGGGGCAATCCACCACATCCAGTTCAACAGCAACTTCGAGCACTTCGTCCGCGATCCAGGGTGCCGTGAACGCCATCCTGAATTCCGCCACCAATACCGCCGGAAGTGGCATTGATGTGCAATCGACCGTGGATGCCATCCTGCAGATCGACGCTGCCCCTGAAATACAGATGCAGCAACAGGTCACCAATCTCAACACCCAGACCACTGCCTTGCAGGGCATCCAAAGCGACTTGACGGCGTTTCAGACCAGTGTTCAGGCGCTCACCGATTTTACCGCTGGTTTCAGCGGATTGTCGGTGAGTTCGTCGAATAATGATGCGGTCAGCGCCACCGCCGCCAATGGGACGGCTTTAGGGACGCATACGATCTCAGTCACAAAACTTGCCACCACCTCCGCCGACTATTCCGTCGCCTTTGCGTCGGGCACCGCGCAACTTCCCACCGGGACCTTGGACCTGGCGGTAGGTTCCAATACCGCTGTACCGATCAATGTTGATGCCGCCGACGGCACCAACACGCTGAATGGGCTGGCGTCCTATATCAGCAGCCATAACCTCGGGGTCAGTGCTTCGGTCATTACCGATAACAGCGGGGCGCGCCTGGCACTGGTCAGTCAGACTTCCGGTGCCGCCGGGCAAATAACCCTTACCGACAATACCGCGTCGGATCAATCCGCCACTTTCGCTTCCGCGTCGGCGACACTTCCGGCCGGGTCCTTCGACATTCAAGTCGGCTCGAACGCTTCCGTAACCATCCCCGTCGACAGTACCGATGGAACCAACACCCTCACCGGTTTGGCGTCCTATATCAATCAGCAAAAATTGGGTGTAACCGCCTCCGTGGTAACCAGCGCCTCGGGAGCCCAGCTCGATCTCATCCCGCAGAGCTCCGGCGCCGCGGGAGTCATCACCATTTCCAACGACACGACGGGCGCAGGCAATGGCCTGGGGTTCGCCGCCTCGTTCGACCCTGCCAATCCCCCCTCCGGGGGCGGGTTGGGGTTCACGGTCGCCACGACCGGCAAAGACGCGGCGCTCACCGTCGACGGCATTCCGATTGACAGCGGCAGCAATACCGTGACCGGAGCGGTTCCCGGGGTCACCCTGACCTTATCCGGAGTGACGACCACGGGGGCGGGGGGACGGACAACCCCGTGACGTTGCAGATCTCCCCGGACTTGACCTCCGTGGCGACCGACATCAACAGTTTCGTCACCAGTTGGAACACCCTCATTGGGGCAATCAATTCGGGCATTCAATCCGACTCCAGCACGGGAGCGGCCGGTACTTTGACGGGTGACTCCTCGGTTGATTTCGTCCAACAACAGTTGCTGTCCTCAATCAGCTCCAGCCTACCGGGGAATACCGGCGCGGTGAACCTGGAGTCGATTGGGATTCAATTGCAGGACGATGGGACCTTATCGGTGAACAGCACCACGCTGAGCGACGCCCTGCAAACCAACTTTTCCGCGGTCCAAAACCTTTTTCAATCCACCTCCGGGGTGGGCCAGGCGCTCCAGACCGGCTTAACCTCACTGACAAATGTTGTCTCCGGTCCCCTCAGTGTGGATATGAACGGGATCAGTTCGGAAGTAACGGACCTAAACGGGCAGATCAGCGATTTTCAGTTGCAGCTTCGGAACACCCAAACGCAGCTTATGGCGGAATACAATACGATCAACACGACGCTGGAACAATTGCCGCAAACGCTGGCTTCCATCAACAGCCAGCTCACCGCTCTTAATCCCACAAAAACAGGGTGAGGGTCCTTATGCGCAAGCCTGCCCAAGTCTACCGTCAATTTCACAGTCCAGGGATCGACTCCGATTGGATTGGTGGTCATGCTCTACGATGGCGCCATTGCCGCCCTCGAACGGGCAATCGTCGCCACCGAAGCCAAGGACATTTCCGAGAAATGCCAGCACCTCGCCCGGGCCCAAGCGATTATTCTGCAACTGGAAGGCACGTTGAATTTTGCCGCCGGGGGCGAGGTAGCCCAAACCCTCAAGACCTTATACGTGCACGCGCGGCAGCAGATGTTGAAGGCCAATCTGGAAAATTCCACCCCAATTCTCCGTTCCCTGGTCGAGACAATTGCCACCGTTCGCGAGGCATGGCATGCGGCTGAGCAGCGTACTCCCGACAACGCTCCCGGTGAGGACGATCCCTTGCCAACAATCCAATCCGAGGCGCACCTTGAAGATCCGAAGATGACTCCTGGGCACGCAGATGACCCATTCGCCATACCTCCCGGGCCCGAAGTGGAACGGCCCTCTCGCAGTTTCTCCGCATAAACGGTTCAAGAATCTTAAGTTTCCTTTGGAAGTCGATCCTTGCGAAATCCTATGGCATTCCTGCTCCGATCCTGAAACCAATTCCTCCAATCAATCGCACGCCTTCCGTCCCGAGCCCGTGTGGTGATCGGACTTGCGAGGACCCTGCTAAGTTCAATAGATCAATAGTTAATCAATTCAACTGGTCCCTGCTTCGCCCCAAGAATCGCGGAAAAGAGGTTGTGGCGGATGTCGGCCGGAAAGACCAGCCGTCGAATCCCGTCCTGTCTTAATTAAACCCTCAGCCTTTCCTTATGCCTTCCTTATGAATCCAGTGGCACAATTCATATAAGTATCTGGATGGAAGTTGCTCATGACGAGGCAAGCGGATTCCGTGCGTAAGAAGTGATTTTTATCGTGGCTAGAAATTTGATTTGGCCAAGCGATTTTTATCTGTACCAGAAATTCTATTACTTTGACGCTTCCTCATCCTTCCCGGTACGCTCAATTCACAAGATTACAGAGACGGGAAATCTCGCAGGCGAGACTCTGACCTGTTTCTGATGGGGGGAGAAGGGAATTCAAGAACAGATGAATATCTATCGTCCGATTAAGAACCTGGTCCTTGGGCTTTCATTGGCTTGCTTGGTTTCTCCAGCGCTGAAAGCACAAACCGCCACCACTGATGCAACACCCGCAGATGCCGCCAAGGCCAAGGAGGTCAGTGTCTTGAAGGGGTCGACCCAGACCGATCAGGCCCCCACGCCGGCCCCGGCCGCGCCGGCTCCCGCGGCGCCCGCCGCCCCGGCAGCGCCCGAAGCAGCCCCGGCTCCATTGTCATCGCCCTCGATTTCCGGGCCACTCTCGGGAATCCCGCCTCTGATTTTTGATGCCGGTCCGTTTGGCAAGATCGCCGTGAACGGCATTGTCAGCGGTTTCGGGATGGTACAGAACAGTCACGTTCCCGGTGACAGTGAGGGAGTCGACGACCTCAGCAATGGCCAGATCTGGATTCAGAAGACGGATGGCAAGTTTCAGTTCTATGTTCAGGCAGGCGCCTACAACATTCAGGCCCTTGGATCTCCTTTCGTCAAAACCAGCTCCCAGATCACCAACCTGTATGGTCCGGTTCCCGAGGCCTATTTGAAGTTGCTCGCCGGCAAGACAACTTCCATCGAGATCGGTGAGCTTCCGACCTTGATCGGCGCGGAGTACACCTTCAGTTTTGAGAACATGAACATTGAACGTGGATTGCTCTGGAATCAGGAAACCGCCATCAGCCGCGGCATTCAGGTGAACCAGGCGGTTGGCAAATACATCAACATGTCCTTCAGCTACAACGACGGTTTCTATTCCAACCGTTACACGTGGCTTTCCGGGTCTTTTTCTTTTGCCAAAGGGCCCCATACCATTGCCTTCGTGGCGGGTGGCAACCTGAAAGACGAGAACTACTATAGCTCGGCCACTCCCGTGCAAAACAATGGAGCCATCTACAACGTCCTCTACACGTACACGAAGGGTACCTGGGTTATCAACCCCTACTTCCAGTACACCGATCTTCCCACCAGCCCTTCCGTCGGCATTACGAAAGGCGCTTCGACAACCGGTGGAGCAGTCCTGGTGAGCAAGACCTTTAAGAAGGGATTCTCTCTCGGGGCTCGTTGGGAGTACATTACGAGCACCTCCGGCACCTTTTTCGTCGGGGACCCTGAAACGGGTTCGAATGAGCCTCTGAATCTCCTGTTTGGGCCGGGAAGCTCTGCAACTACCGTGACGGTAACACCGACGTGGCAAAAAGGCGGATTCTTCGTTCGCGGGGATTTCGGTTGGGTTCATGCCATGAGTACCACGGCCGGCTTTGCCTTCGGTCCCACGGGCACGGACGCCGATCAGATCCGTGGCGCGGTGGAAATTGGATTCCTCTTCGGGGACAACATCGTGAAGAAGTAATTTCAGGCCCGCCAGTGCTGCCGCCGGCACTGGACGCTTGGGTGGCATGAGGGGTAATCTTCCCTCCCGCTCGACAGGACTGGCGAAATTGACAAGAGTCGCAGAGAGCGGGGCCCTTAAGCTCCATCCCCTTAACTCAGAAACCGTAATCGTAAGACTGAAATACTTGTTCGACTGAATTGATTCAAACTCCTTGCGTCGGGTCATAAGTCTTGGTGCCGGAGGGAAGGGATTCCTCCTGCACCAACAGCTCCTCGAAGGCTCTGGCATCCCACGGCCGGGGAAGAATAAACGCTCTTAAGAATTGGAACAAACCTCGAAAGCGGCGGCCCCGCTCTCCATGGCTGAAGTTGTATTCCGGGGGGCGTGTGGTTGCTTGCAAGTCGCGGGATTGACGACTGAGCCGGAGGAATACCCGGCGTGGTCAACCGCGGCGATGCGGGGTCTCATTCCACTGGAGCCCCGGCCCGCCCAACTGTGTCGTGACCACACGCGTAAACCTTTCTACGTTTCTCCCTTCATCAACGGCGGTAAGCCGATTGACGCAAATCTCCGAGTCTATTTCCCTCTGGAGACCCGTGCTAAGCTAGGTCACCGTGACCATGAGCCGGCAATCCAAATCGATGTTTATCGCCGCTGATTTTGATTCCTTCAAGCAGCAGGAGACGACCTTTGTCATTCTCAACCTCTTTATCCTTGCGATCCTGCTTCTGGTCCATACGATCTTTGCCTCCTATTGGGGATTCCCCTCTGTAACCCTGATCGCCATCCTGGCCGTCGCCATCTTTGCCCTGGGCGCGGAATTATTCTGGCTGGCGGCGCGCAGCGCTCCCCTTGGGGTAGGAGGCATGATGAGGCTCACCTGGGGATCGATTAGCTTCAACATTTTCCTCGCGATCCTCCTCGGTGGAATCAGCACCCGTGATGACACGGAATATTTCGTTGTCATGGTGATGCCGGTGATTGTCGCCGCGTTTCGTCTCGCCCTTCCCCCGGCTCTGATGGTGATTGGCCTGGTGGATTGCATCAACTTTTTCTGGGTGTGGGCCTTTGCGAGGCTCCAACCGAGTACGCCCGGTCAGCGAATACTTTGAGGCCGGAACCGTTTCACTGATCTATGCCATGGTGGGCGTGCTGGTTTGGTTGCTGGTGAATCACCTGCGGCAAAAGGAAGCGCGACTCTCCGCGAGCCTGGAGGATCTGGAGAAGGCGCAGGGAAGACTGTGCAGGAGGAGAGACTTGCCGCCGTCGGCCGCCTTGCCAGTGGCATTGCCCACGAAATCCGCAATCCCGTCTCGGCCATTGTCAGCGCCCTGTCGACCGCCCGGGGAAACAGAATGGAGCCCGAGCGCGGAGGAGATGTTCGACATTGCGGCGAAGGAATCGACGCCGGCTGGAAAGGCTGACGACCGATTTCCTGGCCTATGCCCGCCCCCGCAGCCCGCAAAAGACCGCTTCCTCCCTGGACAATACGCTCGGCTATGTTGCCGATGCCTGCCGCCCCCGGGCCATCGAGCGGGGAGTGTCCATCCTTGCTCAACCCTCCGGGGGCTTGATGGCGGAAATTGACGCCGGCTACGTTCAACAGGCCCTGGTCGACCTGGTGATCAATGCCGTGGAAGCCTCACCCGCGACGGGAAAGGTGGAATTGCGCGCCGCGCCGGCAGTGATGGAACGGTTCAGATTGACGTTGAGAACTCCGGCCCAAGTATCCCGCCGGCATCGGTGGCCCGGATCTTTGAGCCCTTCTTTACGACCAAGCCGCAGGGAACGGGATTGGGCCTGGCCATTGCCCGCAACATTGCCCGCGCCCACGGTGGCGACCTGGCCCTTTCAGCGAACCAGGTGGGCGTGTCTGTTTACCTTGACGTTTCCTGCCGCCGGAGCCGGGCTCAAATCCTTCTTGATCGAAGCGCAGGGATGGCGCGCCTAGTTCGTGTAACTTGGAAGCGGTTCTGGTAAGCTGGGCGCCCCACGAGTTGCGCGCGTGGTGGCAAATCCATCGAGGTGGCGATTACTTATCTTTAGGTGGGGAGATCATGGGCAGAATATTGATTGTGGATGACGAGCCTCACACGCGCCGCGTGCTGGCGGTGAACCTGCAACAGGACGGCCATGAGGTGACGGAATGCGCGGGAGTGCAGGCGGCCGAAAGGGTCTTGATGGCGGAGGATTTTGACGTCGTGCTCACCGACCAGAAGATGCCCGATGGAGACGGCCTGCAGGTGTTGGCGGCGGCGATTGAGGCCGATCCCGCCGTTTCCGTGGTGGTCATCACCGCCTTTGCCACCGTCGATCTGGCGGTGGAGAGCATGCGGCAAGGGGCCTTTGACTTCATCACCAAACCGTTTCAGCCGGAGGTGGTGCGCGCGGCGGTCTTGCGCGCCTGCGAGCGCACCCGGCTGCGGCGCGAAAACGTTCTCCTGAAGGATACGGTGGTTCGCCTGGAGGGCTCACCGGAAATCTATGGGTCCAGCGCGGCGATGCAAGCGGTGCGGGATTTGATCGCGCGGGTTGCCCCGACCGACGCCACGGTTCTGATCACCGGCGAAACCGGCACCGGCAAGGAACTGGTGGCCCGCGCCATCCATAAGAACAGCCCCCGGGCCCCCAAACCCTTTGTGGCGGTCAACTGTGCGGCCTTCACCGAGACGCTGCTGGAAAGCGAGCTCTTTGGCCACGAGAAGGGCGCCTTTACCGGCGCCGACCGCAGCCGCCAGGGGCTCTTCGAGGCTGCCCACCAGGGAACCCTGTTCCTCGACGAAGTGGCGGAGATGTCTCCCGCCGCGCAGGCCAAGCTCTTGCGCGTGGTCACGGATGGGCAAGTCTTGCGGGTGGGGAGCACCCAGCCGAGGAAGGTGGATGTGCGCCTGCTGGCGGCCACGCATCGCGACCTGCCGCAACGTGTGCGCGAAGGGCTATTCCGGCAGGACCTCTACTATCGCCTGGCGGTAGTGCCGATTGCCATTCCTCCTCTGCGCGAAAGGCGGGAGGACATTGCCACGCTTTCCGAACTCTTTGTGCGCCAGGTCATCCATTGAACTCAAGCTGCCGCAGGCGAACCCTGAGCCACACGCCCTTGAGAAGCTTGAAGTCCTACGATTTCCGGGAATGTCCGGGAGTTTCGGAACTTGATCGAGCGGGCTTCGATCCTTTCCGCGCGGTAGCGAACTCAATGCGGATAGCTTCCCTGTGGCGCTGAATTCAGACCTGATCCCAGCGGAATTGGAGGCTCGGCGTTGGCGCGAAATCAACATCCCTTTCCGACATCCTTCCGGAAGTCAATGACCTGCGCAATTTCCTTGCCGAGGCGGAGAAGACGCTGATCGTGAGAACCTTGAAGTCCACCAACGGCGCACAGGCGGAAGCCGCCCGCCGCCTGGGGATTTCTCGCAGCGACCTTGGGTACAAGATCTCGAAGTATGGGATCAGCGAACCCTACTCGTAGTCCGAACTAAATCAAAGACTGATAAGAAAACCGGCCGCTACGGATTCGTTCTGGCCAGCGCTTCATAACGTCAAAAGCGGCGGAAGGAGACTCATGCCCGTTCATGCTCTGAGTTCCGCCCGCCGCTGATGGGGTTGTCCGTGTTCATCCTTCCACACGGAGGTTGTTGGTCAGGGAGAAATAGGTGCCGGCGAAAGTGGCGTTATGCTCCGCCTTGACCTTGTCGAAAGCCGTGTTCACAACTCCTTCCAGCGTCACGTGGCCGTTTTTCACAATGATGTGAATGGACGGCAGAGCCGTGCTCGCATACTGAATGAAGAACGGGTCGTTGTAGATCGACCGTGCCACCGCCATCCTCAATTGGTCGTCAAAGATGGAAGTGGGCAGAACCTCCAGATTGTTTTGAACCTGGGTAACCCCTTTCACGTAAGCCAGAAAGTTTCCGATGTCAGCCTTCTTTGCGGGTTCGCTGACCTGGCCTTCCACGGTGAGCACCCCGTTCTCTGCCCGGAGTTGGAGGTTGTCGAAGATCGTGTAGAACGGGTAGGTCACAATCTCCCTGCGCGCAGTTTCATAGATCTGCTGATCGGTGACGTTGGGCGCGTTCACGGTGATTTGCGTGTTTACCTGCGTGACCTCGTCAACCTTTTGTGCCGCGCGCTCGGCCGCCTGCTTCATTCCGACACTGTCCACCGTGCCGGTGAGCCTCGCCACGCCGTTGCTGAATTCGACGCGGACATCTCCGTGCTTGGGAATGCCCGCCCGGTAGAGCTTGTTCTGAATTTCCGCCGTCACCAGCGAGTCCGATGAACGGTCCGCCGCGATTGCGGCCGGGGCGCCGGCCAAGGCCATAAGAAAGGGCACCATAACCAAATATTTTGCGAGCATGATAGTTTCCTCCTCGATGTTTTCTCATTGGGAATGACAGTTGGCAATCACCAGATGTGCTTCTGCCTTTCCCTCACGGCCCTTCTAAAGGCAACTCAAGAACCAAATTGCAAATCCTTGAAAACACTTGCGGTGAGTTCAGCGCGAAGCGAAATCCAGTGTTTATTGTTCGAAGTTTCGGACGAATTCGGGCGCGAAGTGTCCGAAAAATTTGACCGCGCGCAGCGAGCGGACACGTCACCATTCGCGCTCGCCAGTGTTTTCGCTGACTTACACGGCTCCGGAATTTGGAACGCCGATTGCCCTAGTGATGGTTGTTCCATCTGCAATGCGCAGTGTGTTTCGCAATTCGATTCAAGCTCGCATGTTGCAAAATCATTCATCAAGGAGACTATTCCAATGAGCATCGAACTGAAGATCCGCGAGAAGGACAATGTCACGATCGTCGAAGCCAACGGCAGGTTGACACTGGGCGAGGCCACGAGCGAGTTGCGTCGGAAGGTGCGCGAACTGATTGACGTTGGGTCCAGGAGGATCTTGCTGGATATGGCCGGCGTCACTTACATGGACAGCTCGGGCATGGGGGAACTGGTTGCGACCTATATTTCCGTCGCTAATGCCGGGGGAGAGTTGAAGCTGTTGCACCTCGGGCGGCGGATGCACGAACTCCTCAACGTCACCAAGCTCTACACCATCTTCGAGACGTTTGAGGACGAACCCTCGGCCCTGGCCAGCTTCAGCGCGCGCGAGCCGGTGGAATCGCGGGCCTAAGCCGCAAGCGCCTAGTTGTTGGCATAGGGCAGGATGGCGTAGAAGTAGATCATCGCGCCCAGCGCGAGCAGGGCAATGCTCACCGCTCCGACGCGCGCCGTCTTCATTTTATGCGCCCGCGGCTGGGCCAACTCTGCATTCAACAGTTGAAACATTGCACCCTCCTTCTCCGCATCCCCGGAATCAGGGGGCAGCACTCCGCGGTGGCAAAGTCGCCGGGCCTGTCACCGCGGATTACTCGCCTGGATTCCGAGTTTGAGATCAAGGTTGCACGAATGCGGCCCTCTTTCCTTCCCGGTCCAAACACCTTCGTTGAAATCCGGAGTGCAAGCGTGGTGAATCAAAACGCGACTCTCCCAGGTTGCCGCGCCTTTCAAAACTTTCCCTGCGCGAAACGTCGCTGATCTTGCAACCTTCATCACCGCTTTGAAATGCGGTGTTAGCCGGCCCAGTTCGGTGGATCGGCGTTCCGAAACTTTCTTCCCGTTCCCCGCGAGTTCCGCCCCTTCGAGATCTTTGCGTCTTCACGTTCTCTTATCTTCTGTCGGCAGAACCCGTCGGATTCTTGACCAGAAATCCGCCCTATTGGATGCCGCGTGGGCATTTCACCGAAGTTTCTTTGACCGACATTTGATAATCCGGCGCCGATTTCGTCTCCAGTGCGCGGGCGAGCTGTCCACCCTCCAGCGCAGTGTGGACGAGAAAAATTGCGCCCGTCGTATAGAGCAGCAAATAGATGGTGAGAAGCACCGTATGGAGACGAGACTCCAACTCGTATCCGATGAATCGTGGAGCGAACAAATACGCCGAGAAGCCGATCGTGAGCAGGGTGAAGAGTCCGGTGGTGGTTTCGGCGAGCGCCCTGTGCTCGGCAAGCACAGCTTTCATGGATGGCGTGGAACCCACAATTCCCACGGCCGCCTCACCTGTCGTCAGAGCCATAATTGCCGCCGCGGTGCCAAGCGCCATCAACGCCAGAGCCGACCCCAGGAAGAGTCGCCGCTTGGAGGCCGGCAGCAAAATCCCCGCCACGACAAAAAGCGGTGCCGTCAGGAGCAGGACAATCGGGACATGCACGATAGCCTCGTGGAGGACATTCCAAGCGGGAATTGAAGCGTGCATATCGAGGTCCCTTCCGCCAGATGCAGTGCAGGAATCGGTCCAATCGGGGCCGTGAGAGCTTCTATGCTCGTCAATCAGTTAACGAGGGCCCTCGGAAGCGCGGAGGCCACGGCGTCAAAAGATTCGGACAATGTCGAGAATGTGTACAAATAGTTTGACAGCTTGCAGCCGCCGATTTTCATAACTCATTGAATTTGCAAGGCCGCATTCATGTAGATCGTTGGAATCCCGCATGCTTTTAAGAAGCCCGTAGGTCCTCGGAGGGATAGCCTGCGTGCTCCCCGCTTTTGACTACCCCAGTCTTTTGCGGTGCAGATAACTGTCCCTCCCCCTCTTCGCAACGCAACTTTGCGCCGGCGAATCGTGAAAAATTTACTCATTTTAAATCACCGCTTTCAGTGGCATGTGGCGGTGGAGTTCCGAGGGGCGTCCTGGCCCTACCCAATATCAGGGCACGCTGGGGCATTTCCAAGCATCCAACCAAGTAGAAGCAAAGAAAGGACATTCATCGCGTCATAGGCAACGGAGACGGCTCATCGGTTTCGATGGAGGGAAGGAAAGTTCCTGCCTTGGCAATTCTCCTGCTCCCAACACCATGGGACCTGCAAAATACGCAATTGACAATGGACGGCTTAACGAACCGGCAATCGCCGGAGTGTGGCGAGGCAGAAAACTTTATTGCAGATGATTGACGGGCGGCGAACGGTGGGAACGGCTCGCGCAGGCTGGCAAAATGCCGCTCAAGTTCTCGCCTTGCGCAACCGATTCTACGACTGTCGTCTTCTTCCTTCTCGACCGGAGATTAAACCCCGACGCGGAGAACTCTATGCCCATCGACGGGCGCGCTGCCCATGACGCCGGCCCCAATGATTTTGGTCTGACTCCCACCGAAAAAAAGCAGGTCGGCTTGCTCGTGGAGGGCTACTCGGACGCGGAAGGCGCCGTGCTGCTGGGCGTGAGCGAGTCCACCTTCCGCTCCGGCATCGAACGAATTCTCAAGACGCTGCACGCGGAGAATGACTTCGAGCTGCTCCTCATTGCCGTTTCTCACGGCCTCGCCATCACCACCGCGTCTCCCCCGGGCACCGAAGGCTCCAGCCTCGCCGAATGAACTCCCGCCAATCCCCAAGATGAGTAAGGTCTTATTGCGGCGCTGAGGATGCTCTTCCCAGTTGGCCTTGGTTGTTTATTGCCCGCCGTGGTCGCGCAGATACTTCACAACCTCCTTACGGCCATTCAATGCGGCCACGCCCAGAGGTGTTCTGCCCAAGCCATTCCGGGCATAGAGATTGGCGTGATTGGCCAAAAGCAATTCCACGACATCCAGGTGGCCCTTGGCCGCAGCCAGGTGCAATGGGGTTTCCCCGTTTGTATCGACGGCGTTGATGTCCGCTTTATTGTCCAGCAGCGATTGCACAATCTCCTTGTAACCACGAGCTGCGGCGAAGAACAGAGGCGTCTGGTTGTAGGTGGTCCCCGCCCTCGCATCCACGCTGGCATGATGGGCGAGCAGCAGGGCCGCGATTTCCGTGCTCCCGTTCATGGCCGCGGCGTGCAGGGGCGTCCAAGTGCCGGGTTTCCGCGCGTCCACATCCGCATGGTTGGCGAGGAGAAGTTCCACGACGCCCTTATTGTCATGCACGGCCGCCAATTCCAGGGCCGTCGCCCCCGCATTCTCTTCGGCATTGATATCGGCGTTTTTGGACAGCAGGAATTCGGCAACCTCCTTGTGATCGTTCTGAGCCGCCCAATGCAAAGGCGTCAGCCCCTCACCGTCCCGTCGCATGACCAGCTCGGGGCTCGAGGCCAGCACCGCCTTGGCCTTGGCCAAATCGCCATCTGCGGCGGCATCGAGAATGCGGCTGCGGATTTCCGGGCAGGACCACACTTTGACGAGGTCGGCGGGGCTTCCCGTATCGTCAAAAATAATTGGAGTCCATCCGGTGGGAACGAATGTTGCGCCTCCGGAGATCAATGCATCGACAATGTACGAGTGCCCCACCACCGCGACAAACGCCACCGAAAGGTTGTCGGAGTTACGAAAGCATGGTCCCGACTTGCTGATGAAATGCCACCGAAATCGAGTGTCGTCCCGCCGGGATCGGTACTTTGAATCCCCCACTCCAACCGGAGTTGAACGCCTCCCCGTTACTGGCTTTGCCAACCCCCTGGGAGCCTTTCTTAAACTCCTTTGGCCCTATTCCATCGATGAGATAGAGGCGTGGCGTGGTGTCCACCAATCCTGCGGTGAGAATACCCGAATGCCGCATACAGCGGATACTTGCCAAATCCCTTCCGGGGTAGCAAATCGATCCGCCTCTCACGGTGGCGCTGGCCCCGGCTTCAGGCTCATTCGGCTCAATGTCATCCGTCAAGGGCTGCCGCGGGAAGGGGTGGAGTTTCTTTCGCGGCGGGCGGTGGGGCGGCGGGAGGGGCACTTTCTTTTTGCCCAGGCACGCCGGATGGGGAACCGGGCGCGGCTGCCGGCGCCACCGCCACGACCGATTGCGCTCCGTGCGCGCGCAGCAGCTCGGCGATGTCGTTGTGGCGTTTATACTCCGCCATCCGGAGTGGGGTATCGCCGTTGGCGGACGCGGCGTTGACCAGGGCATGGTTGGCAATCAGCAATTCCGCGACGTCTTCGTGGCCATAATACGCGGCCAGGTGCAGCGGAGTGTTGCCATTGTTGGCTTTGGCATTGACGTCCGCCTTGTTCGCCAGCAGCAATTGCGCCACATCGGCATGGCCCTGGAACGCTGCCGTGTGCAGGGGCGTTGCACCCTCGTGGTCCCGGGCATTGACGTCCGCCTTGCTTGCCAGCAGCAATTGCACCACGTCGGCGTGGCCCTTGAACGCTGCGGAGTGCAGGGGAGTCGAACCGGAATTTTCCCTGGCATTGACGTCCGCGTTGCTCGTCAGCAGCAAGCGCACGAGCTCGGTATAGCCCTCGAATGCCGCCTGGTGCAGCGGGGTCGAGCCCCGGTCATTCGCGACATTGACGTCGGCTTTGTTGGCCAGCAGCAATTTCGCCACCTCCAGATGGCCCTTGAACGCCGCCAGGAGCAAGGGTGTCGAACCTTCGAAATCCTTGGCATTGATGTCGGCCTTGTTCGCCAGCAGCAATTGCGCCACTTCGGTGTGGCCCTCGAATGCCGCCCAGTGCAGCGCCGTCATCTTGTTCTTTTCTTTGGCGGTGGCAAGTTCCGGATGGTCTTGCAGCAAGGCCTGAACCTTCTTTAGGTTCCCCGTCTGCGCCGCCCGGTAAATATCCTCGCCGAAGGAGACGCTGCTGCAAACCAGCGCGATGAACGCGGCCAGCGCCACGAAGGCAAGATGACGAATTATTCCCAGAGCGAAGTGGCGGCTACCGAACGTGGGCATGATAAGGGCTCCTCAAAGCGGAGGATGGTACACAGGTTGTCGCGGAAAGGCAATGCGAAAGGGTGGTCGGTGGTCGGTGGTAGCGCAGAGGTATTCGTCGCCGAGACGAATTCCTCTGCGGCCCTTCCAATGGATCCATCGGTCTACCCATTGCGGCGAAATGAGAACCGGCACTTCTCGATGGATTGATCCATGCATTGCTGGGTTATCGGAAAGAACCGCGGAGGAATTTGACTCGGAGTCAAATACCTCCGCGCTACCACCGTCACAGCCACGCATCTATGGGGTTGAGCGCTACGACAACCAAAGGGATTCGCGCTACCACCGTCAGATCCACGTATCTGTGGGGTTGAGCGCTACCACCTTCAAAGGGAATCGCCCAACGACCGTAGCGCAGAGGTATTCGTCGCCGCGACGAATTCCTCTGCGGCCCTTCTTCTGAATTGATATGTTGAGGACATGCGTGTGAGGCCTATAATGTGCCCCATGTCGCGTCTTCGCCGCTTAGTCCTCTCTGACCGCTGGTTCTTCGTCACCTGCCGCGTATTGCGCAACCGCGGGATTCTCACCGAATCGGAATTTGCCTGCCTGGCCCTGGTGATCGATGAACGGCGCAAAAAGTATGGTTTCACACTGAGTGCATGGGTGTTTTTGCCGGACCACTGGCACGCCATCATCTATCCAGACGGTCCACTGACGATCTCAAGGGTGATGGAATCCATCAAAGACGGTGCGACCAAGCGGATTAACCACGCTCGTAGGGAGGCGGGAGTCCTGTTCCAGCCGCGCTTCTTTGACCGTGCCTTGCGTACCGTGAAGGAGTATCAGGAAAAGGTGGAGTACATTCACCTGAACCCGGTAAGGGCCGGGTTGGTAAGCCGCCCGGAATTCTGGCCGTGGTCGAGTATTCACGATTACATGGGTATGCTGACCGAGAAGCCTATCACCCCGAGCGGTCTATCCGTCGACCGTTTCTTGCTGCCCTGCGATCAGCACGCGCGAATTTAAGCGACACGAGGGCAGGGGTGGTAGGTGGTAGCGCAGAGGTATTCGTCGCCGTGACGAATTCCTCTGCGGCCCTTCTGCACGGATTGGTCCATGCATTGCCGGGTCATCGGAAAGAACCGCGTAGGAATCCGTCGGCTGACGGATACCTCCGCGCTACGACTTTTGTCTGTTCATGGTTATCAATCCTCCTTTTTCTTTAGCGTGCGATGGCTCGAAAGTTTCGCATGCCGTTGGGGTCGGCAAGATTTCTCGTTCGGCCTTGCTCCCACGCGCGTGGTAATGCATTTGCCGGGCCAGGCGATTCCTATCCGAAGAACCCGTGTGGAATCATTCGAATCCGCGAAATTTGCGGGTTCAAGGGAAATTACGGGCGTCAAAATTTCTGAACAATTCGTGAGATGAATGTCGAAGAGTTTGGACAGAGGTGAATGAGCAGGCTTCCGTTAGGCCCGCAACCCGCGCTCGACGGGTCATCTTGCTGTGCGCGGCGCCTTCCGCTACGATAATTCCGCTAGCTTCGACCATCTGACGAGTATGCTCTGGGCATGGAATCCGCTTGAAACCGAGACAAACATATTGGACTCGTTGGATCAAAAACCGCCCGGCGCGGACGCTCATCCTTCTTGCGCCGTTGGTTCTGATTCTCCTCTCAACCAGCGCTGCCGCTCAGCAGTCGGCGCTTGATTCCTTGCTCGATTCGCTCGCCCGGACTTTGGATATCCGCCAAGTCGCGATCTCTCCCGACGGCCAGCATGTGGCATGGGTCGAGGACGGGGGCGGGGAAGAGCGCGGAATCTTTGTGTGCGCGCTCGCGTCACCGGAATCGACGCGCCGGCGCATTACGGCGGGCAATGGCGACGATCAACCCGACGAGCTTGAAATCGCCTGGTCGCCCGACAGCCGCCAACTGGCTTTCCTTTCGAACGCGCAGGCGCCGGGCCAGTCGCAACTTTACGTCGCCAAAATCTCGGGTGGGGAAGCGCGCAGGTTGACCGACCTGACCGGCTCGCTCGCCGCGCCCGCGTGGTCACCCGACGGCAAGACCATTGCTGTCCTCTTCACCGAAAACGCTCCCCGGCGGCCCGGGCCGCTCGAGCCGATGGCGCTCCCCTCGGGCGTTATCGGCCGGAAGATTTACGAACAGCGCCTGACCACTGTCGAGGTGGCGACGGGCAAGGTTCGCCAAGTCTCTCCCGCCGACCTGTACGTCTATGAATTCGATTGGTCGCCCGATGGCCGGCAATTTGCCCTGGTTGCCGCCCATGGCGACGGCGACGCGAATTGGTGGACCGCGCAGATTTATTCGCTTTCAACCGGCTCCGGAGCGGTCAAATCCCTCTACAAACCGGACCTGCAAGTTGCCTCTCCGCGCTGGTCGCCCAATGGGAAATCGATTGCCTTCATTGGTGGGCTGATGAGCGACGAAGCTTCGATTGGCGGCGATCTATTTCTCGTGCCCGCCGAAGGGGGTCCGCTCACAACCTGACTCCGGGCATCAAGGCCACGGTCGAATCGCTCGCATGGAGGCGGGGAGGGAAGCAAATCCTTCTGGATGAAGCAGTTGACGGGGAGAGCGGGATCGCGGCGCTGGATGTTCCGAGCGGCCAAAGTCACCTCCGTCTGGCAGAGCGCGGAGACGATTTCCTCTGGGCGGGGGAATTTTGGGCCTTCGCTGGGGAATGACGCGGTATCGTCGGCAATCGTGCGCGAGAGTTATTCCCGTCCCCCCGAGGTCTGGGCCGGCGAGCTGGGTAAGTGGCATCAAATCAATAAGCTACAGAAGGAGACGCCGCCGGAGTTTGGGCGGACGGAGAGTATCCACTGGCAGAGCGATGGCCGCACGATTCAAGGCTGGCTGAGCTATCCCCTTGATTATCAACCGTCTAAGCGCTATCCGCTGGTGGTCGAGGTGCATGGCGGCCCCGGCACTATGGCGCGTCCCACGTGGCCCTCAACCTTCTTCGACCTCTCCCTGCTGACCCGATTCGGATATTTTGTCCTGCGCCCCAATCCGCGGGGGAGTTTCGGCGCGGGTGAGGCGTTTGTGCGCGCGAACGTTAAAGACTTTGGATACGGCGACTTGCGCGACATCCTGGCCGGCGTCGATGGCGTTAAGCGGCGTTATGGAGGGGACGATGACCACATCGGCCTCGGCGGCTGGAGCTACGGTGGTTTCATGTCGATGTGGGCGGTGACGCAAACCCAGCGCTTTCAC
>CAVYEY010000042.1:0-36244 GCA_963767435.1 uncultured Alphaproteobacteria bacterium | reverse complement strand
TCAGCGAGCGGCGCGGTTCCTCCAGAGGGATCAGACCGCCGAAGGTCCCTGGTATGGTCGCTGGGGAGTTAATTACCTTTACGGAACGAGCGGGGCCTTGCGGGCGCTGGAGACACTGGGCCTGCAAAAGGAAGCGGAAAGCCAGCGGGCGGTCGCTTGGCTCCGAGCCGTGCAGAATCCCGATGGAGGCTTTGGCGAAACCTGCGCGTCCTACGAAGATCCGAAACTGAAAGCGCGCGGCCACAGCACGGCTTCGCAGACTGCGTGGGGTTTGATCGGCTTGCTGGCGGCCGGAGATGTTTCCGAGCCCGCCGTGAAGCAGGCGGTGGGCTACTTGTTAGATCAACACGAGAGAACGGAACCTGGGCGGAAGCATCTTGCACCGGAACCGGGTTCCCACGTGTCTTTTATCTTAGGTACCACCTCTATCGGAATATCTTTCCCCTCTATGCGTTGGCGCGGTACCGGAATATGCTGGACGACGTGCCCGAATTTGAGGTCCTGCGCTTTCCAGCGGAAGAGTTTCCACCGCAGAATGGGAACAGGAGGCAGTGGATGAGGTTTCCGCTGGGCATGACTGCGAAGTTGAGTACGTATATCGCCGGAAAGCGGATGGGACGGGTGGAGAAGTTTCCTCTCGTGATGATGCTGGAACCTCTGCACACGTGCAACCTGACCTGCACCGGTTGCGGGCGCATACGCGAATACAAGGAAACCATCACGGAACAGCTCACGGTGGAACAGTGCTTGAAGGCAGTGGACGATTGTGGCGCTCCCATTGTCTCTATCTGCGGCGGCGAGCCGACGATCTACCGCCCGTTGGGGCAATTGGTGACCGAAATCCTGGACCGCGGCAAGCATATCTACCTTTGCACCCACGGCATGTTTATTAAGAAGCGTTTGAAAGAGTTCAAACCCACTTCGCATTTTTTCTTCAACGTCCACCTGGACGGCATGGAGGCAACCCACGATCTTTGCGTCGAGCGTAAAGGGGTGTTCCGGCAAGCTATCGAGGGCATCCGCGCCGCCAAAGCTGCCGGGTTTATGGTTTGCACCAACACCACGATTTACAAGCAAACCGATCTGCGGGAAATCGCTGAACTCTTCGAGTATCTAAGGGAATTTGGAGTGGATGGCCACACCATCGCTCCCAGCTACTCCTATGCCGCCGTACAAAACAAAGAGATCTTCATGTCCCGGCAGGAAATTCACGAGAAGTTTCGCCAGGCGACACAAATCCTTGAACAATATGCGCTGATGACCTCTCCGATTTATCTGGACTACCTGAAAGGCGAACGCGAAGACATGCAGTGCACCGCGTGGGGAAATCCCACTTAATCCCACGGGGTTGGAAAGCGCCCTGTTATCTGATTACCGACGGTCATCACGCCACCTTCAAGGACTTCATCGAAAAAACCAACTGGGAAAAGTATGGCCGCGGCGCGACCCCCGTTGCGAACACTGCATGGTGCATGTGGGATATGAGCCCTCCGCAGTGTTGGGGGCGAATCGGAGACTCCGCGATACCTGGAGACTGCTCAAGTGGCAACTTTCCGGCGGAAACCATAGTCGCCGTCCGACCCATGGCGATGAGACGGAAAAATGTTCTCCCTTATTACCGGCGCAAACGGATTCATCGGAAGCCACCTAACCCGCTTCTTAATCGAGCAGGGTGAGCAGGTTCGGGTGCTGGTCCGCCCGCAAAGTGACGTGCGCTCGCTCAAGGGCTTCCGGTTGAGTTCGCTTACGCAGATTTGCGAGACGCCACTTCCCTTCCCCGATTGAGGGGCGTGCAGCGCGTTTACCATGTTGCCGCCGGAAGCCCGGTATCGATATGCCGCTCCTCATGAAGGTTCCGATCATGGGCGAGGGCGGCGATCCCGCAGCCATCGTCAGCTTCGAGATGGAGCAGATGATCATGGCGCGGATTGCGGGGCTGCATGTCCCGCAGTTTGTCGCGGCGGGCGATTTCGCGGTCCATCCCTACATCGTCATGGAGCGGCTTGCCGGTAAATCGCTGCTGCCGCGCCTCAAGGAGTTGCCGCTGCCTTATGTGGAAGTGGCCCAGATCGGCTGGAAGATTGCGACTGCGCTTGACGACCTGCACCGCCAGAACGTCATCCATCTCGACGTCAAACCGAGCAACATCCTGTTCCGGCCAACCGGCGAGGCGGTGCTGATCGATTTCGGCCTGTCCCGGCACATGCAATTGCCGGATCTGATGCAGGAGGAGTTCCATCTACCCTACGGCACCGCGCCCTACATGGCGCCTGAGCAGCTTCAGGGGGTGCGCCACGATCCGCGCAGCGACCAATTCGCGCTTGGCGTACTGCTCTATTTCTTCTCGACCGGCGAGCGGCCTTTCGGCGAGAGCGAGCGCTTGAGCATTATGAAGAAGCGGCTTTGGCGCGATCCCAAGCCCCCCAAGATGCTTAAGCCCGGCTATCCACCGTGGCTGCAAGAGATCGTGCTGCGGTGCCTCGAAGTCGAGCCGGCATGGCGCTATCCGTCGGCCGCCCATCTCGCTTTCGAACTCTCCAACCACAGCCAGATCAAGCTGACCTCGCGAGCAAGGCGGCTCAGGCCCGATTCGTTCTTCACGGTTATGAAGCGGCGTTTCAACCCGGATCTCAAAAGGGACTGGACGCCGCGCACAGTGGCCACGCCGATTCCTGCGGCGCCGATTGTCGCAGTTGCGGTCGATTTATCCGGGGAGGCCAGCGCCGACACCAACGATGCATTGCGCGAGGCGGCGGTGCGGGCGCTGGCGCAGGTGCCGGGAGCGCGGCTCGCCTGTCTCAATGTCCTGAAGCAGAGCTTCATCGCCACGCGTGACAGCGCGCTTGACGACGAGGGGCACAACAAGCATGTGAACCGGCTTGTGGGGCTCCAGCATTGGGCTCAACCTTTGAAGCTGCGCGAAGGCCGCATCACCTTCCATGTGCTGGAAGCGGCCGACCCGGCCACGGCAATCCTGAGTTACGCCCACCAGAACCGCGTCGATCACATTGTGGTGGGTGCGCGGCAAAATGTGCGCCGGCGCCCGCTTCTGGGCAGCGTGTGCGCGAAGATCGCGAGCGAGGCTGGTTGCACCGTCACGGTCGTCCGGCCGCGGCGCGCCGTCGACACTGTGCGCGGGGAAAATGCCCCCGCACCTGCGGAGCCTGCAAGTTCAGCCTGATTTCGCGGGCGCCCTGGAGCGGGCAGGCCGCACGAGATTTAGTGCCCGCTTCGAAACCCTTGTCTCTTCCCGCTGTTTCCGGCTTACTATCGCCCGGACAATTCGAGGGATTGCATGCAACCGGCCTCGCATAATTTCAAGGAAAACGCCGCGCGGGCGCTGGCCGACCCCCAGTTGCAGCGCGCGCTGGGCAACGTAAAGACCGGCTTCATGGTGAAGCGGGCGCAAGCCCGTGCCGCACTGCCTGAGTTCGATGAGCTGCGCAATACCGCGGCTGAAATCAAGGACCATGTACTGGCCCACCTCGATATTTATTTTGAGGAGTACGAACAGAAAGTTGTCGATTCTGGCGGGTCCGTACATTGGGCGCGCGATGCAGCCGAGGCTTGCAAGATCATCGTGAGCCTATGCCGCAATGCGGGCGCGAAATCCGTCACCAAGGGCAAGTCCATGGTGTCGGAGGAAATCGGCTTGAACGCGGCGCTCACGAAGGCTGGGATCGAGGCGGTCGAAACGGACCTTGGCGAATACATCATCCAGCTCAGGGACGAGACGCCGAGCCACATCGTGGCGCCGGCGCTCCACCTGACGCGCGAGCAGATCGAGGAGGATTTCCGGAGCGCCCACAAGAGCCTGCCTGCTGATCGCGATATCTCCGAGGCTCCGGAGCTTGTGGCCGAAGCCCGCACGATGCTGCGGCAGAAGTTCCTTGCCGCCGATGTTGGCATCACAGGCGCGAATTTCCTTATCGCGGAGACAGGCAGTTCGGTCATCGTCACCAATGAAGGCAATGGCGACCTCACCCAGCTCCTGCCGCGCACGCATATTGTGATCGCCAGCATCGAAAAGATTGTGCCCACGCTGGAGGACGCGTCCACGCTCATCCGGTTGCTTGCGCGCTCGGCTACGGGGCAGGAGATCACGACCTACACGACGTTCTCCACCGGCCCGCGCCGCAGAGGCGACCCGGATGGGCCGGGCGCTTATCACGTCGTGCTGGTGGACAATGGGCGCTCGAAGATGCTGGGCGGCCCTTTCCGCGAGATGCTCCGCTGCATCCGCTGCGGCGCCTGCATCAACCATTGCCCGGTCTACGCGGCGATTGGCGGCCACGCCTATGGCTGGGTTTATCCGGGGCCGATGGGCTCGGTGCTGACGCCGCAGCTCGTTGGCATCCACGAGGGCGCGCATCTGCCCAACGCATCGACCTTTTGCGGCCGCTGCCAGTCAGTCTGCCCGGTGAACATTCCGCTGCCCAAGCTATTGCGGACCTGGCGCGAAATAGATTTCCGGGGAAAACGGGCGCTATCGTTCCCTAAGCTTGCCTTGCGCGCCTGGGCCTTCGCCGCCAAGAGGCCACCACTGTACCGGCTTGCCACGGGGTTCGGCACGCGGCTGCTTTCGCTTCTGGCCGGCAGCAAACGCTCATTCCGTCATTTATCGCTTGTTGGCGCCTGGACTAAGCACCGCGATCTCGCCGTGCCTGCTCCGCGCAGCTTCCAATCGCTTTGGCAGGAGCGTCAGCGCAAGCTGGAAAGGGAGAGGTTGCGCAATGGCTGAGATATCGCGGACAGACGCCCGGCTCGCAATCTTCCGCCAGGTGCGCAGTGCGCTTCAAGTGCGCGGCGACGAGCCGGGACGGCGGGGGCTCGTGCAATCGCGGCTCAGGAGTCCGCAACCGAACCTCATCCCGGAGCGCGCGATGCGGCCCCGGGGGGAGCTTCTCAAGCTCTTCCAGACCATGCTGGAGACAGCGGGGGCAAAAGTTGCCCGCGTGCGCACGCTCAAGGCATTGCCCGAGGCTATTGCCGCCCAGCTTCGCGAGAACGGTTTGCCGCCGCGTGTGAGGATTGGCGTAGATCCGGTCTTCGATGCGTTGAAGGCCGAGCCCGGCGGATTGGAGATTTTGCAGGGGCCAGCGAAGGCGGACGATCCGGTAGGCTTGAGTCACGCCATCGCCGGTGCCGCCGAGACCGGGACGCTATTTCTCGTCTCCGGTCCCGAAAACCCCTCTACGCTGAACTTCCTGCCCGAAACGCACCAGATCGTAGTCCTGGCAAACGATATTGCCGGTTCCTATGAGGAGGGCTGGGCCAAGCTGCGCTTGATCTATGGTAACGGTGTCATGCCACGCACGGTCAATCTCATCAGCGGCCCGTCGCGTACGGCCGATATCGAGCAGACTATCGTGATGGGCGCACATGGACCACGAAATCTGCTGGTGCTGATCGCGGGGGCCTGAGGCAATCGCGGTGGCGGCACTCCCTGATAGGAAGTGCCGCACAAAGTCTATCTCAAAGCTGCCTGCCTGGCCCTCGACAAGAGCGCCGCCGCCATTCGCGCTTTAAGCCTGCCGGCAAATGCGACGGCCCGCCCGTGGAAGCTGTTCGCCTCGTAGAGTTCCTCAATTTGGAGCCGGTGATCGAATTCCTCGCTCGCCAGAACGCTTGGCGGGGCCATCAGAAGCCCGATCTTCTGGAAGACTGCCGGGCGGTCCTGGCCATCCGGAACGTCGGAATAGGAAAGCGGCTTCTCGGCCAGCAGGAACGTTGCGGGCAAGGGTTCGAAGTCGATCAGATCCTCTTGTTCCTCGCCCTCTTCCGCTAGCAGCGGTTCGGGAGCCTCGGGAATTTCGACGAGGCTATCAGGGTTCGCAACCGGAGCTGGCTTGACCAGCGGGGTGGGCATGGCTGCTTCCCTGGAAGGTGCCGCCGCAGGCTTGGAGGGTGCTGCGGGCCGGAACGGTTCAGCTGCCGGCCCTGTCAGGCTTGCGCGCTGCAGCAATGCCGTCTCACCCCCGCCGAGGCTTGCGAGCATCGGACCTGCTTGCCTGTGTGTCAGCGCCCAAGGCCGGTCCAGGCCCAAGGATTCGGCCCTCGCGGATGCGACGCGGAAATCGGCCAGCGTCAGCGGGCGTCCATCGGACGGAATGTGAAGCGAGTGTCCGCTGGGGAACAGCATGGCAAGCTCGCTACGGCCCATGCGCGGCCAGTGCCGGACGTTGCCCGTATCGACGTGGACGAAGGGCAGGCCCGAGGCCGGATAATAGCCGACACCGCCGCGCTCGTGCATCAGCGCGGAATAGCGGAGTTGCTTGAGCGGCACGTCAGGCATGACGATATCGGCGGCTTGGCCGGTGATGTGGCGGCTGTTGCGCGCCTGGCCACCAGAGGTTCTCCGCAGCATTTCGTTGGTAGCGGGCGACCGGTAGCCGCAAATCAGATGCACGGGCTCCTTCGAGCCAAGCTCATGATGGAGCGCCCAAATCAGGTCTACAAGGTCAGGGTCCATCTTGATTTCCTGGTCCTGACGCCAGTCGCGCATGAAGTGATTGAGCTTCTGCAGCGCGTCCGGGACGAACTTGCCGTCCCGCTTGTAGGTGATGTTGACCGTCTCCTTGGTATGAATGTTATACATCGAAATCGTGCGATCTTCCGCGCACGACGAACCGGTCATCGGGACGAGAAACGCAGCGACCGCAAGTACAAACCCGAGCCCCTTGAGACCCATGACTACACTACACTTCACTAATTTCACTAGCACGCCCTCTGAGCCACCCATGGGCATCCGTGTTTCCCTCTCTCTTCCGCCGCCTGGCTTAGGTGAGGAAGTGGGAGCCACCCTTAGTTGCTTAAGCCAGGACTGGTGAACGATTTGTTAAGCGAAAAATGCGCGGAAAACGTGGCGAAGGGCAAATTCGCATGGCGCTTCAGCATCATCGCAAGTGAAATCGCTAGTCCTGTTGCGAAAAAATATGGTTGTGGAAAAGATAACACACATCCTTAGGACGTCCATTCGATTTAGAAAAGCCACCCTGCCTCGAATGCGCGATACACGGCCTTCCCCTTGTCCCACTTCAAAACAGGCCCGCGAAGATGCCGGGCGTGGCGGGTCCGGCGGAGCAAGTCCCGCACTCCATGCGCAGGCTTCCAGCGGCGGAAGGCCAGGAGTTCTCTCCAATAGATGTCGCGAAGGCGCTGCCGGTCTTCGCCCATCCGGGCAATAACGGTGTCGATTTCGCCGAAGTACGCATCCAGGAAAGTCGCGCTCCGGTTATGGTTTCCGCGAACGTGGAAGCTGCTTAGCGGGGTTTCCACGGCGTAGAGGGGCGTATGGCTCGCAAACCGCGTCCAAAGCTCGAAATCGGCGGCATATTTGAGGGAGAGGTCGAGCGGACCCGCCCGGTCCCACAGGCTGCGGCGCCAGAATGTCGACTCCTGCTGCACCCACCCCAATTTCCTTCCCTCGTACAATCCGCAAGCAAGCAGCTCCTGCGGATAGGGTTTTGGCTGCGACACCGAGCGCAAGGCCCCATTCTGGTAGGTGCCCGGCAATCCCATCAGCCATTCAACCTGCGGAAACGCTTCGAAAATTTCCGCCACGACGCGCAACGTCCATGGAAAATACAGATCGTCGCTATTGAGCCACCCCATGATCTCCCCGGTGGATCGCTCGAATCCATCGTTAATGGAAAAGTATGGTCCCTTATCCGGCCGGCTCTCCCAGTGTGCTATCCTTGCCTCGTGATGGCGGATAATGTCTACGCTCCGGTCGCTGCTGCCAGCATCGAGAACTATGTATTCAAGATCGCTGTAGTTATTGCCTAACACCGATTCGATTGTTGCCTCTAGCGTGTCCTGATAGTTGAGATTTGGCGTTACGATAGATATTTTCATGAGCCGATACCATGCCTCGCTTACGCTGCTTCCTGTACGAGTTTTTTGACTTGCGGCTGAGCAGGCTGGCGGTCACCAATGAGCCCACGGCGGATTATAAACTTGAGTTTTTCGCATATTGGCGTCGCAATAATCACGATAATTGCAGCAAGCACCCCTATGAACGTGGCATGCTGTATAATGTCCAAATCCCAAGGGCTGATCGCGGTCAGCAGGCAAAGGGCAGGATAATGCAGGAGGTATAGGGGAACCAAGCCAGGCGAAAACTTTTGCGCTCCGCGCACTCAAGCCGGGACCAGCTATAACCAGCCGCGCGAAAAAGAGATGAACGGAGAATACCAAGGCGATAAAGTAATCCTGGATAAGTACCGCGTCGAACGGCCCTCTCCCCCAGGGGAATATGATTCCAAAATTGTCTTGCGGAAAATATTTAAGTATCGACGGAACGGCTAATACCGAAAGTCCGAAAATAACGAAGGCGCCAAATGCCGCATATGCGTTCAGAAAACGCGGCGAGCGGGTGCGATACAGGAAAAATCCTAAGAGCCAGATCGGGAAAAGCGCCGCGATCGTCCTGCCACCCAGCATGAGTAGCGCGAGCGCCGCCGGTATCGAAATGGCGGGTGAAAAAAACAGGCCGAGCCCGGCGATCCAGTAGTAAGTGGCTTCGAAACTCAAGGACCAATATGGCCCATTGGTTCCGGGCGCAATTCCGTTGAAACCGAAGACCTGGTATTCATTAACAAAAAGCAGAGACGAGATGTAACCCGCCCAGCTTTCCGGCTTCCAAAGCACCTTTGGAATACTATAATATTCAGGATCGATGTGCATTCCGGCAATATCTGCCAGGAATGTGAATGGAAGTGCGATCAATATGACCGAGTACAGCCTCGACACCCGGCTTGCAAAATACGCTCTTGGCGCATTTTCCCGGTTACTGGAGACGTATGAGATAACATATCCCGACAAAACGAAAAATGCGATCACGGCCGTCCGGCCATACGATGCCAGCGGCGCCCAGACAACGCCGTCCGTGAATGGATACAATGCCAGGTGTTGAATAAACACTGCCAGCGCAGCCACGAACCTGATCAGATCCAGGTAGTGCGAAAAGGATTTTGTCATGGCATCGATTTCGAAATGCGCGCCGGCGGCGGGTTTGCCGCCCGCAGTTTCAAGGCAGCCAAAGACGAACGGCGGTTCCGGCGCTTGGACAGAGTTGGAAGGTCGTAGAGACCAACGGCAACCCTGGATTGCAGAGTCGCACAGGCTCAGCTAGCGGATAGCTGCGGCAACCCACAGAAACCGCATTCGGTTCGTTGCCCATAGCGAGCGGCAATGCAGCCCATTCCGCGAGCGAGGCCGCTCCTTAAATCCGATTTAACTTCGCAGGTGCAACCTGGGGATGTGAGATGTGCCCAAGGCCGCAGGAAGTGCGGCGATGCGGCGCGAGGTGGCGCGTAAAGTTGAGGAAGCAAGAGTGAAACTCTTCGGCCGGAGCCTTCGTCTCTCCTCGCCGGCCTTCGCGATGCGAAGGAGGAACAGGGCGGCGATACGGCTATGCGCCGTTCTATCGGCGTGCCTGTTTTCCGGCATGGTCTTGTTCGATCGTCAGCCCGCAGCCAATGCCGGGCCGCCTCCTTCTGCCGTAACGGAGTACACCTTCGGTGCGGTCCCGCAATTCGAACAGCGCAAATTGCACGCAATCTGGAAGCCCATCGTAGACGAGTTGGCGCGGCGCACTGGGCTTCAATTCAATCTGGTTACAACGCTCACCGTTCAGGAATTCCACACGGCGTACACCCGCGGCCAATTCGATTTCGTTTATGTGAACCCTTATAATATTGCGCGCCTTCACGGCACTCAGGCTTATGTTCCGCTTGTGGCGGACAAGAAGCCTCTGCGCGGTATCGTCGTGATACGCAAAGATGGCGAGGTCAAAACGATTGCGGACCTCAATGGCAAGACCGTCGCTTTCCCGTCGCCGAACGCGTTGGGCGCATCGCTGCTGGTTCGCTCCGATTTCGACCAGATCCACCACATCCAGATTACGCCGCTTTACGTCAAGACGCATAGCTCGGTGTACCTTCATGTGGCCAAGGGGCTGGCCGCCGCGGGAGGGGGCGTCGAGAAAACCTTGCAAGAGCAGGACGAGGCCATCCGCGCAGAGCTTCAGGTGATCTATACGACGCGCTCCTGCCCATCGCATCCGGTCGCCGCGCATCCGCGCGTTCCGCCAGAGATTCAGGAAAGGGTCCGTCAGGCGCTGCTGGCTATGAGCGGCACGCGCGAAGGTGCCGGGATGCTGGCGAAGGTTCCGATAGCGGAACTCGTTCCCGTCACGTACGGCGACTACGTTTCCATGGGAGGCTGGGGGCTGGACAAATATTGGCCGGCGGACCCCGGACAGAACTGAGCGCGGCCATGACCTTGCGCATAAAAGTCCTGTTCCCGCTGGTGTTTTTCAGCGCTCTCCTCACGGCATACCTGTTCGGGTACTGGATGCCGAGGTCGTTGGATGCAACCCGGGCCGATGTTCAGAGTGCGGCCGAGCGGCACTTGGACAGCGTGACCGAGGGGTTGATCCCGCTTCTGCTGGGAGGTCAACTCGACGCGATTTATGAAAATCTCGATGCGTTGCTCGCCAGGAACCGCGATTGGGTCAGCATCGGCCTCCACGACACCCAAGACAGGTCGTTATATCCGCTGAAGGAAGTTTCCCTGGCGCCTGAGACCCGGCCCGGCGGGGAAGTGCATATGCTGAGAAGGCGGATCGAATACGGCGGAACTCCGCTTGGCATTCTGAGCGTTGCCGTCGATTTCACCCCTTGGCTCGATAAGGCCAGTAAACGGCTGTACGAACTTGCGCTGGTGCTGCTGGCCGTGATTGGCGCCTTTTTCGCAAGTGCGGCCATCTTGCTGGAGCGTCTGGTTTTGAAGCCGGTGAACGTGCTCAGCAAAGCGGCGACGGCGCTGGCCCAGAACCAGTTCGGCGTGCCCTTGGAAAAAAGAAGCAGCGACGAAGTCGGCAACCTTGTGGGCCGCTTTGCCGATATGCGCGATGCAATACTCGGTTACCAGACGAAGCTGCGCACCAGCGAACATCAATTCCGGACGCTGGCAGGTAACCTGCCCGATATCGTTGCGCGTTTCGACACGGATTGCAGATGTACTTATGTCAATCCGGAATTCGAGCGCGTCAGCCGCATGCCTGCGGCGGCTCTACTCGACAAGACGCCTGCGGAGGTTCGGGGGGTATCCGGGGCGAACGCGGCCTTGCTGAAGGAGAAGCTCGCTGCAGCAATGGCGTCCGGGGAGGCCTGCAGGATCGATCTTTCCTGGATCGAGGGGGGAAAGCCGGTCTATTGGTTCGTGCGCATCTTGCCGGAATTCAGTGCCTCCGGCACCGTAGTCAGCGCACTTGCAATCGGGTGCGACATCACCGAGCGCAAGCGGGCGGAGGACGCGCTGCGCCGCTACCAGGACGAGTTGGAGCAAACGGTTCTGAAGCGCACGGCCGAGCTTTCGCTTGCCCGCGACGCTGCGGAGGCGGCGAACAAGGCCAAGAGCACATTCCTAGCCAACATGAGCCACGAGCTGCGCACGCCTTTGAACGCCGTTCTTGGCTTTTCGAGCCTGATGCGCCGCGAGCCCGGCATCACCGCGGGCCAGCGGGAGAAACTCGACATCATCAACCGCAGCGGCGAGCACCTGTTGACCCTGATCAACGACGTGCTGGAAATGGCCAAGATCGAGGCCTGCCGCCTGCACCTCGAAATCGCGCCGCTCGATCTCGGCCGGGTTATGCGCGACGTGGCCGGCATGATGGACATCCGGGCCCGGGAGAAAGGCCTGCTGCTGCTGCTCGACCAGTCCTCGTCGTTTCCGCGCTACATCAAGGGCGACGAAGCGCGGCTGCGCCAGATCCTCGTGAACCTCACCGGTAACGCGGTGAAATTCACCAAAGAGGGCGGCGTGACCATCCGGCTTGGCATGCGGCCGGAGGACCCGCGCTCAAGTAGCCCAGAGGGCGGTAGCGCAAACAAGCCGTGCTCAAGCAGCCCGGAGGGCGGTAGCGCCGTCAAGCACCTCATCATCGAGGTGGAGGATACCGGCCCCGGCATCGCACCGGAAGATCAGAGCCGCCTGTTCCAGCCCTTCGTGCAGCTGGCGGAATCCAGCATGCAGAAAGGCACCGGCCTGGGGCTGGCGATCACGCGCCAATTCGTCGAACTCATGGGCGGCACCATCTCCCTGGAAAGCACGCCGGGCAAAGGCTCGATATTCCGCATCGAGCTGCCGGTGGAACTTGTTGCGGAGGCGGCCGCCGGCATCGAGCCCGAAGGCGCCCAGGCCGGAGAAATATGCGGCCTGGAACCCGGCCAGCCTGAGTTCCGCATCCTCATCGCGGAGGATCAGCGCGACAACCAGGTGCTGCTGATGAGGTTGATGGCGGACATCGGCCTCGCCGCCCGGCTGGCGGAGAATGGCGGGCAATGCGTGGCGATGTTCGAGGAATGGCATCCGCATTTGATCTGGATGGACCGGCGCATGCCGGTCATGGACGGCGTGGAGGCCACGAGGCGCATCCGCGAGCTTGCTGGGGGCCGGGAGGTGAAAATCGTCGCCGTGACCGCCTCCGCGTTCAGGGAGGAGCGGCAGCTGCTCCTGGACGCTGGCATGGACGATTTCGTGCGCAAGCCCTACCATTCGAGCGAAATCTACGACGCTCTCGCGCGGCATCTCGGGGTGAAATACCTCTACCGTTCCGGCCTTGCTCAGGCGAAGCCGGCCGGCCCGATTGTGCTGACGCCGGAGAAACTGGCGGGGCTGCCTGCGGTCATGCGCCAGGAACTTCGGGATGCCCTCTTAAGTCTCGACAGCGAACGTATCGCGGCAGCCATCCAGAAGGTGAGCGGCGCCGACGCCGAGTTGGGCCTGACGCTGGCCCGGCTGGCGGAAACTTTCGACTATTCGCCCGTCCTGAATGCGCTGGAGGCGCAAGACGCGCCGCCCAGGGTGTTAAGCGGCTGTGTTGCGAAACCGGGCAAGCTGGCAGAGCCTGCGCTGGCCCGCTTAAATCCGATTTAACTTCATGAGCGCAACCTGTGGCGGCGGCGCGTGCGATCGCCGCACGGCTTTTGGGCTGTGTGGGATACCGGGAGCGGCAAAATGAAGCTGGATGGCATGCCGGCTGGCGGCCTCGCCCGCGTGGCGCCGGACGCAAACGCCCGCCACCTTGTTGCGGCCACCGCCAAACGCGTCACGCGCAAGCGGTATAACCTGCTGGATTTTACAATTCCAGAAGGGTTAATTTTTCTGGCGCTGCTCTTTCTGGTGTATCTAACGACATACTACTATAGCTATCTGCTGTTTCATACGCTGTCCGAGCTATTTTCCATATTTATCGCAATAACTATAACGATTATTACGATTAATTGCTTCGGTTCCATAGAAAATCAATACATCAGCTTTGTCGGCATTTCATATTTCTTTGTCGGACTGCTGGATCTCATGCACACGCTTTCATTCAAAGGAATACCGATTTTCACGGATTACGACTATTACGCCCCCCAATTCTGGATTGCCGCGCGATATGTAGAATCCCTCAGCATGCTGGCCGGCTTTGGCCTTCTGGACACGAAAAGGCGCATCGATCCCATCCTCGTCACCGCCGTCTATGCCGTCATCACGGCGTCGCTCGTCGCCGCGATCTTGTATTTGAGGATATTTCCAGTCTGTTTTGTCGCCGGGAAAGGCCTGACGCCATTCAAGATATATAGCGAATACGCGATTTGCGCGGTGCTCATTGGAAGCATCGTCCTTCTCTATATCCACCGCCAGCAATTCGAGACCCGGTTCTACCACCAGCTCCTGACTGCGCTGGTGCTCATGGTTCTGATGGAGCTATGCTTCACCCTGTTTGTGTCGGACGCGATGAACGACGCCTTCAACAAAATCGGGCATTTGTTGAAGATTTGCGCCTTTTACTTGATCTACAAGGCCGTCGTCGTCACCGCCCTGCGCGATCCTATCCACCTCTTGTTCCGCGAGCTTACGGCGAGTGAAAGCTGCCTGCGCGAGGCGCAGCAGCTGGCGCGGTTGGGCCGCTGGGAATTGGCCCTGGAAACGGGAGCCTGGACGTGGACGGAGGAGATGTACCACTTCTTTTCCGTCTCCGCGGCGTCAGCGCCCACTCTCGAAGCCATGCTCGCCCCCTTGCGGCCGAAGGACCGGCAAACGCTGCGCGCTTTGTTGTCCCGCTCTGCCTCTCAGGGCGGCCCGTTCGAGTTTATGCTCCGGATTGAAGACGCGGCCGGGCTGGCCCGGTTCGGCCAGTTGCGGGGCGAGGTTCTGCGCGATGAAAACGGCGGTGTAGCGAGTCTTCTTGGAACGCTGCAGGATGTCACCGAGGAGCAATTGCTGATCGAGGGGTTGAGGGAGCGCACCGCCGAAATGCTCGCCGCCCGTGACGCGGCGGAGGCGGCAAACAAGGCCAAGAGCACATTCCTGGCCAATATGAGCCACGAGCTGCGCACGCCTTTGAACGCCATTCTGGGCTTTTCGAGCCTGATGCGGCGCGAGCCCGGTATTACCGCGGGCCAGCAGGAAACGCTCGACATCATCAACCGCAGCGGCGAGCACCTGCTGACCCTGATCAACGATGTGCTCGAAATGGCCAAGATCGAGGCCGGCCGCCTGCACCTCGAAATCGCGCCGCTCGATCTCGGCCGGGTTATGCGCGACGTGGCCGGCATGATGGACATCCGGGCCCGGGAGAAAGGCCTGCTGCTGCTGCTCGACCAGTCCTCGTCGTTTCCGCGCTACATCAAGGGCGACGAAGCGCGGCTGCGCCAGATCCTCGTGAACCTTACCGGTAACGCGGTGAAATTCACCAAAGAGGGCGGCGTGACCATCCGGCTTGGCATGCGGCCGGAGGACCCGCGCTCAAGCAGCCCAGAGGGCGGTAGCGCAAACAAGCCGCGCTCAAGTAGCCCGGAGGGCGGCAGCGCAAACAAGCCGCGCTCAAGCAGCCCGGAGGGCGGTAGCGCCGTCAAGCACCTCATCATCGAGGTGGAGGATACCGGCCCCGGCATCGCACCGGAAGATCAGAGCCGCCTGTTCCAGCCCTTCGTGCAGCTGGCGGAATCCAGCATGCAGAAAGGCACCGGCCTGGGGCTGGCGATCACGCGCCAATTCGTCGAACTCATGGGCGGCACCATCTCCCTGGAAAGCACGCCGGGCAAAGGCTCGATATTCCGCATCGAGCTGCCGGTGGAACTTGTTGCGGAGGCGACCGCCGGTATCGAGCCCGAAGGCGCCCAGGCCGGAGAGATATGCGGCCTGGAACCCGGCCAGCCTGAGTTCCGCATCCTCATCGCGGAGGATCAGCGCGACAACCAGGTGCTGCTGATGAGGTTGATGGCGGACATCGGCCTCGCCGCCCGGCTGGCGGAGAATGGCGGGCAATGCGTGGCGATGTTCGAGGAATGGCATCCGCATTTGATCTGGATGGACCGGCGCATGCCGGTCATGGACGGCGTGGAGGCCACGAGGCGCATCCGCGAGCTTGCTGGGGGCCGGGAGGTGAAAATCGTTGCCGTAACCGCCTCCGCGTTCAGGGAAGAGCGGCAACTGCTCCTGGACGCTGGCATGGACGATTTCGTGCGCAAGCCCTACCATTCGAGCGAAATCTACGACGCTCTCGCGCGGCATCTCGGGGTGAAATACCTCTACCGTTCCGGCCTTGCTCAGGCGAAGCCGGCCGGCCCGATTGTGCTGACGCCGGAGAAACTGGCGGGGCTGCCTGCGGTCATGCGCCAGGAACTTCGGGATGCCCTCTTAAGTCTCGACAGCGAACGTATCGCGGCAGCCATCCAGAAGGTGAGCGGCGCCGACGCCGAGTTGGGCCTGACGCTGGCCCGGCTGGCGGAAACTTTCGACTATTCGCCCGTCCTGAATGCGCTGGAGGCGCAAACCCGCTGCCCCGTGGAGGCGGCTCAGGTGCCGTGAAGCTCCCGCAGGAAAAAACTTCACCTGGGGCGGAGCTTTCGCGATTTGGTCCAGCGCAAAAAAAGGCAGCAAGCTCTCCGGGGCGGGCTTGCTGCAAGGAGGTTTCGATAGGGGCTGCCCTCAGTTGGCGGGGCAGGCTCCAAATTGTCAGCCGTTGCGCTTGATCAGGAAGCGGAACGTGTCGCCGTCCTTCGTCGATTCGACCAGCTCGTTGCCGGTGGTGCGGCAGAACGAAGCCATGTCGGCGACGGAGCCCGGATCGGTGGCAAGCACTTCGAGCGTGCCGCCTGCCGGAACGTCGTTGAGCGCCTTTTTGGTCTTCAGGATCGGCAGCGGGCAGTTGAGCCCCTTCGCATCCAGCGTTTTGTCAGCCATGGCAGTAATCCTCCCTCAAGCGGGTGTTCCGGTTTCGAAGCGATGCGCGTTTGCGCTTAGATGTAGAGATTGATGTCCGACCTGACGGCATTGTCCACCCAGGTGGCGGCTCCGCCGATAATCGGCCCGTCGATCAGGTCTTCCTTCTTGATTTCGAAGAGGTCCAGGGTCATCTGGCAGGCGATCATCTTGACGTCGGCTTCGAGCGCCATGTCGCGCAGTTCCTCAATCGAGGCGACGCCCTTCTTCTTGATCAGGCTCTTCATCATGCTGGATGCCATCGAGTTGACGCCCGGGATCGTGGAAACCCAATTGGGCATGGCCATGTGCATGCCCATCATCGGCATTTTCATTGCCGGATTGCCCAGCGTCGAAATCTTGAGATCCATCTTCTTGAGGAGCAACCCAAGACCGTAAAAGGTGAAGAACATCGTGGTGTTGATGCCCATGGCCGCCGCAGTGGTGGCAAGGATGAAGGGCGGATAAGCCCAATCGAGCGTTCCCTTGGTGACGATGATCGTCATGCCCTTCTGATTGGCCGCGCCTTCTGTCATGTCCGTTCCTTCCCCTACGCTTCGCCGTTAGCGGCTCTTCTACACATTCGAATATCTCTATTAGTAGGGCGCCTGTCAACGTCCGCGAAAGCGTGTTCGCAGAAAGACGGACATAAGTACGGCGGGCTCCCTGTGGGAGGCCCGCCGCCAATGCTTTGCGCTTAGTCGCCCGTGACGCGCTTCAGCTTGCCGATACCCAGCATGCCCATCGCCCACTTCTCGTAGAGCGGCTCGCTTTCGCCCCGGCGCATCTTGCGGATGAAGTACTTCTCGAAGGCGATCTTGGCGCGGTGCACCCATTTGCCGTCGGAAGACCAGTTCAGATTGCGCGGCGGGATCTGGGGCTGCGCAACGAAGGCGATGCCGCCGTCGCCGAAGTCGGCAAGGCAAACCGCATTCCAGGTCGCCTGATGCGTCGGCGCCTTGCCGCGCAGCATCTGTCCGATGTTGAGGGCCGTGGCCGTCACCATGGACTCGATCATGAAGCCCGTCTTCGGCACGCCGCAGGGGACCGGGCTTGGGCCAATTGGCGGAATGGCCACGCAGACGCCCACGGAGAAGACGTTCTTGAAGGTTGGGTTCTGCTGATGTTTGTCGATCAGGATGAAGCCGCGCGGATTGACGAGGCCTTCGACGCCCCGCACCGCCCCGATGCCGCGGAAGGCCGGAAGCATCATGGCGAAGCCCATGGGCATCTCGTGCGTCTTGGCGACCGAGCCGTCTTCGGCCACTTCTTCGAAGGTGATCTTGCCGGGTTCGGCCTTCTTCATGCGCGCGCTGTTGATCCACTTGATGTGTTTGTCGCGCATGGCACTTTCGAGAATGCCCTTGGTGTCGCCCACACCGTCGAGGCCAAGATGGCCGATATAGGGCTCCGCCGTGACGAAGGTCATCGGCACCTTGTCGCGGATCTTGCGGCGGCGAAGCTCGGTTTCGAGGATGAAGGTGTACTCGTATGCGGGGCCGAAGCAAGACGCGCCCTGCACCGCGCCGACGATGATCGGTGCGGGTTTCTTGCAGAACTCCTCGAAAGCTTCCGCAGCCTTCTCGGCGTGATCGACATGGCAAATCGACTGCGTGTAGCCGCCATGCGGCCCAAGCCCTTCGATCTCGTCGAAGGCCAGCTCGGGTCCGGTCGCAATAACCAGGAAGTCGTACTGAATGCTGGAACCGTCCACCAGCTCGATCGAGTTTTCTTTCGGATGGACCTTTGCCGCCGCCACGGGTTTGAAGTCGATGCCGCGTTTGGCGAATGTACGTTTAAGGTCGATTTCGATTTCCGAGCGCTTGCGCCAATTGACTGCCACCCAAGGATTTGAAGGCACGAAATGGTATTTCGCTTCCTTTGTGACGACTGTGAGCTTATCGCCCCTTCGCAATTGGTCTCGCATCTCGTAGGCCATGATGACGCCGCCAAGGCCGGCGCCAAGCACCACGACGTGTGCCATTGTTATTCTCCCTTGCGTTTCCTCGCTCCCCTGTCCCGGTTGCGGTCCGGCAGGGTGCGACAATTTGCATATTCACACATAGCGATGCTGAAATACAAGCGCGGAAACGGCATCAACAACTAAAGTGTTTAGCTGACGCCGCTTCACCGGTTCTAGACAGGAGAGCTAATGCCAGGCTTGGGTGAATTCGCAGCGGCCGTTGCGCCGGTTGCCTCAGCCGCTGAGCCGTGCCCGAGCTTTTCGCGTAAGCTGACAACCGATCCGATGATGATGATGGCAGGCCCCTGCAATTTCGCATTGGCCGCCTGTGCCCCAAGGGTCTCGATGGTTCCCGTTACGACCCGCTGATTGGGGCGGGTGCCATTGTCGATGATTGCCGCGGGCATGTGAGGATCGGCACCGTGAGCGGCGAACTCCTCCATCAGTTCGGCCAAGTGCCCAAGCCCCATGAAGATTGCGACAGTTTGCCGCGGCTGGATCAGCACCTTCCAATCGAGGCTCAGTTTGCCGGTCTTGGCATGGCCGGTCACGAACACGCAGGCTTGCGCGTGGTCGCGATGGGTCAGCGGAATGCCGGCGTATGCCGCGCAGCCGGTGGCGGCCGTAATGCCCGGAACCACCTGCACGGGGATGCCCGCCGCCACGAGCGCCTCGATTTCCTCGCCGCCGCGGCCGAACATGAACGGGTCGCCACCCTTGAGCCGCAGCACGCGCTTGCCTTCCTTGGCGAGCTTGACGAGCTGCGCGGTGATCTCCTCCTGGGGCACGATGTGGTCGTCGGGCAGCTTGCCCACGTAGATGTGCTGGGCCTCGCGGCGGACGAGATTGAGGATGCCGTGCGGCAGAAGCCGGTCGTAGAGCACCACGTCGGCGCGCTGCATCAGGCGGAGCGCGCGGAAGGTGAGCAGGTCGGGATCGCCGGGGCCGGCGCCCACGAGATAGACTTCGCCCGCCGGTGTTTTACCAGCTTCGCTGCCCGCGGCTGCCAATGTGCGCTCAAGCTCCTGCCTGGCTTCTTCCTCGTGTCCGGCAAGGAAGCGGTCGGCAACCGGCCCTTCGAGCACCCGCTCCCAGAACCGCCTGCGCAAGGTGGTGCTGCCGATGCTAGCGTTGAGGCGCTCGCGGTATTTGCCTGCGAAGGCGACAAGGCGTCCGTAGGCGGCGGGGATTACGCTTTCGAGGCGCGCGCGGATCATCCTTGCGAACACCGGCGAGACTCCACCCGTCGAAATCGCGATGACGAGGGGATCGCGGTCCACGATGGAGGGCATGATAAAGTCGCAGAGTTCGGGCGCGTCGGCGACGTTGATGGGGACTTTGGCCTGGCGGGCGAGAGCGGCGATGGCACGATCCGTGGCGGTATCGCCGGTCGAGCAGAAGACGAGCGCGCAGCCTTCGATGTCCGGGGCGGCGGGACCTGCTTCCACATGCTCGAAGCCCTCGCGATTGGTGATGGCCCGGAAATCGTCGCTCAGCGCTTCTGCGAAGACGCGGACTTTGGCGCCAGCCCTGAGCGCAAGCTCCGCCCTGCGCGCCGCAGCGGTGCCCCCGCCTGCAATGGCGACGGACTTGCCTTTGATTTGGAAAAAGATTGGAAGCTGATCCATGGGCTTATCCCTGGTCTCCGCGCTCTGCTTGGCGCGCGGCCCATTGTTTCATGACATCAGCCCAGGCGCTTGCGGTATTCGCATCGATATCGAGCTGGGTGATGCGCTTGCCTTCGCGCACCGTGACGCGCAGGAGCCGCATGCCGCTTTCGAAGCGCACCTCGTCCAAACGCACCTCGCGGCCGAATGGCGCGACGAGCGTCGAGAGGCGTTCCTTCTCCTCGCCCTCCATGGTCACCGGCCTCGCGGAATGACCGAGGTAAAGACGGTTTCCAGCCTGTCCTGCCATTTGCGCGGGGTATCGATATATTCCGGCTTGAGGTCGAAAGAGAGGTGGATCTCGCCCTGGCGTGCTGCTTCCTTCACAAGCTCTTCAAGCTCCGAGAAGGAGGTGATCTCAGGGTGGTGGATGATGAGGTCGCTTATTTGAACCATTTAGCCGTTCCTTGCGTGGTCTGAACCGGCAACCGATGTGCCATAGTCATAGGGTACAACCCCTCACCCTGTCCCTCTCCCTACGGGAGAGGGGACGCCCTCTCAACGGGCACGCCCAGAACTCCCTCTCCCATAGGGCTACGGGATTCAAACAAGTTGGAGCCTCCCCATTGCGAGGGCGGCGCCTTCGAGCATCGCTTGAAGGCGCTTCCAGCCATCGGCCATGGTTTTGGGCCCAGGCTTGCCATAGTAACAGTTCCAGCCGCCGAGCCGGGCCGCAATCCACGCCAGCCAGGAGAGCGAGCCTTTCGCCCAGGGGTTTTTCTGGCGCTCCGTTGCGCCTTCAAGGCTACCGGAGATGGCGGCGGCCAGTTCGATCTGCCCTGGCGCAATGGCGTCCGTTGCGGGCCGGCTGCTCCCGTTGCGGGCGTCGACCAGCTGCATGATGCGGCAGCTTGCAACGACACCCAGCGCGGCCAGTTTCATGATGCGGCTGGCCTCCTTGTGCTGAGTGGCTTCGAGATCGAGACCGTCTTTCTTCAGGGTTCTAAACAGCTGTTCGATGCGCCAGCGCAACCGGTAGAGGCGCACGGCCTCCATGGCTTCTTCCAGATTTCCGGCGGGCAGCGTCGTGACGAGCCGCCACAGCAGCGGCTTGGCACCGTCCGGTGCCTCGGTTTCGGTAACTTCGACCATGGTCAGCGTCAGCGTTTGGGGATCGTTCTTGCCGCATCCCCTCGCCGGCCTTTTGACCATAACCGTCCCTGCCTTGAGCAGAACTTTCGCTGTGCGTCCCTTATCGCCGATGCCTTTGGGCGCAACCTCGACGGTTTGCCCGCCAAGCACAGGCCAGGCCGAAGGCGCCTCGAACATAAGCCCGCCGCAGCCGAGCTGGCGGTCCCTTGCGGCGCGGACCAGCAAGTGGACTGGCTCCGGCTTTCGCGCGAACAAGGGATAAATATCGCTCTCCCTATCGCCTACAACAATGATTTGCTCAGCGCCTTCAAGTGCTTCCGCCGCACTTTCGGCGCCTTTGAGCCAGCGCGCGCTTTCTTTCTCCTCGAACGGCCGCTTCGTATACTTGATCGCTTGCTCCGCTGCGCGCGTCCAAATTTGCGCCGCCACGGGGCCGATAACCGCCTCGTCACCGGCATCCACGGCGAGGACGGCGTGGATGAAAAAGCCCGGCGTCTTGCCGTCCCCGCCCGGCCCCAGGCCCTTGCGGCGCTTGTCCCGGCCCGAGAAATTGACCTCCGTCGTGTCTTGGGGGACCACGATGCGCCGCCCGCGCGCTGCCTCCCTTGTCAATTGCACGCTGGGGGCCAAGATGGCCTCAGCCGCAACCTTCGGAGAGGCAAGGTAATTCAACATGGCGATCTCGCCATTGCGGCCGCCGCCCACCCTGCGCTGCACGAGCGAGCCTGTCGCAACCACCCTGTCCACGATTACCTCACGCCGCCGGTCGAGGCGAATATCCGCCTGCGTCTCTTGCCCCTTGGCCAGCCCCATCCCCGCCTCCTCGCGAATCAACCTAATTTTCTCTTGACTTGCACGAAAACGCAGAGATGGGAATCCCAAACTCACTTGTATGAACACCGTAGCCCATAGGGAGAGGGCTGGGGTGAGGGGGTACAGCGGTTCCTACAATCCATTGAGTCCCGTTACCAGCTCAACTGCCTACGCGGCCATAATAGCGCACGCGGTACAGAAGACGCCCTGCCGCCGCACCGCAATTGTCGAAGCCGGTGCGGGTATGAAGCACATTATTGCATACCATGCCTTCGCCGGGCTGCATCTTATAAGTGAAGATCAGCGGATCGGTTTGAAGCACCTCTTCCAAGGCAGCAAGCGCGCGGCGCGTGGTTACGTCCGCCCGCCAGGAGACGTAGCGCTTGCGGGCGGTGTAGCGCATGACGAGCGCGCCCGTGGCGGGGTCCACGAAGAACACCGGACCGGTATTGTCCGGACGCGGCCGGCCGCCTGCCTCTTCGCCCGCGGGGATCGTCATGGCTTCGGGATGCATGAGTGCAGCGATGAAGGCCGGATCGCGGTCGCGCAGGCGGATGTAGGCGATGTCCTGGTCGAGCAGGCTGTTGACGCCGCCTTCGGGGGCGTCGCGCACGCAATGCAGCACCATCGCCTGAACCGAGCGGGAGGGGCCGTGATAATTGTAGTAGCCATCGGTGTGCCAGCTGATGGGGCGCGTGGAATAAGGGATGTAGCCCGCGCGTCCGCCGTCGCTGGCGACCTCGATGGCCACGATGCCATCGGCCTCGCCCGAGCGGTGGTCTTCCACGTGCCGCATATTAAGTGAGTCCGCCAGCGCGCGCAAAGCGGGGCGCACCCTGAGCGCATCCCGGCCAAGTTCACCGGCATCGTAAAGCGCCATGTTGGCCCTGGCGCAGAGGCTCAAAAGCTGCTCGCGTTCGGCAGGCGAGGGCTGGGCAAGGCTCGCAACGGAAACGCGCAGCTCCGCAGCCGTTTTGGGATAGGCGGCAAGCTTGGCCTCGCGCCACGCCGCGTAGGCCTTCTCATCCTTCAGGCTAAACGGCCCTTCGTCCGGCTCCAGCCCCGCCGCCTCGCCGGAAGCGGCTAGCGGCTTGTAAAAGCTGTGCATTTCCTTCCCTCTTTGTTTGGGCTAGCGGCCGCCCGGTTCCGGTTTGCCGTGCCAAAAATTTTCGCTTGCGGCATCTTATTCACAAATATGAATATTGTCATCAGTGATATGGCGTGCTAGCTTGCTGTTAATTCGGCTTACTGCCGGGCAGGCTTACACAAGAAATCATCGCGACGGAAGGCTGGGCTGCGCTCGCCTGTCCGGGGCAGGAAACGCAAAGGCTTCCGGAACTGCCAATATGGGCAGATCCGATGCCGAACTTTGGAGGAGGCTTCATAGTGAGCGACGACGTTTCAAAGACACCTCAAAAGCACGCGACGCCGCTACTCGACGAGCTGGAAACCGGCCCGTGGCCGAGCTTTGTGACCGGTCTCAAACGCCTGCGCGACGCTGAGGGCAAATCCTACGGCCCGATGATGAACGACCTGCTCGGCCAGCTTGAGCACTCCTACGAGGAGCGGCTCGGGTTCTGGAAGGGCGGCACGGTTTCGGTCGTCGGCTACGGCGGCGGCGTTATTCCGCGCTTCTCCGAGGTCGCCTCCAAGTTTCCCGAGTCGAAAGAATTCCACACGCTGCGCATCCAGCCGCCAGCAGGCTACCATTACGACACGGCCCTCCTGCGCAAGCTCTGCGACGTCTGGGAGAAACACGGCTCCGGCCTGATCGCGCTGCATGGTCAGAGCGGCGACATCATGCTGCAGGGCTGTACCACGGAGAACGTGCAAAAGGCGTTCGACGAGCTGAACGGGATGGGCTTCGATCTCGGTGGCGCAGGCCCAGCGCTCCGTACCTCGATGAGCTGCGTCGGACATGCGCGCTGCGAGAAGTCCTGCTACGACGAGATCAAGACGCACCGCCGGATTCTCAACGAGTTCGTCGACGAGATGCACCGCCCGGCACTGCCGTATAAGTTCAAGTTCAAGTTTTCCGGCTGCCCAAACGACTGCGTCAACGCCATCCACCGTTCCGACTTTGCCGTGATCGGCACCTGGCGCGACGATATGAAGGTCAACCAGCAAGAGGTGAAGGCCTACGTCGCCAGCCACGGGCGCAAGTACACCATCGACAGCGTCATCGCGATGTGCCCGACCCGGGCGCTGAGCCTCAACGACGACGACACGCTGGATGTCGATAACAAGTCCTGCGTGCGTTGCATGCACTGCATGAACGTCATGACGAAGGCTTTGGCCCCTGGCGACGACAAAGGCGCCTCGATCCTGATCGGCGGCAAGCGCGCGCTCAAGGTTGGCGACATGATGGGCATCCTGACGATCCCCTTCTTCAAGCTCGACACCGACGAGGATCTGGAGAAGCTGGTTGATTTCTCCCGCAACGTCATCGAGTTCTTCGCGGAGAACGCGCTGGAGCACGAGCGTATCGGCGAGTGCATCGACCGGATTGGCCTGCCCGCCTTCCTGGAGGCCCTGGGCATCGAGCCCGATCCGAACATGATCAACCACCCGCGCACGTCCAGCTACGTCCGTACCGATGACTTCACGGACGAAGCCGAGAAGTATTTCGAGCGCAAGGCCAAAGAGGCCGGGCTAACTGTCGCGGCCGAGTAGTTCGAGCGGGCGGGAGGCAGCGCTCTCCTCCCAATAGCTGTCATCCCGTCCCGCTCCCCCGGCCTTTCACAAATTCTCTCGCGGAGATTTAACGATGAACACTCCTGCAGCACCGCGGCGCGCAATCGAATCCGGCGTTCCAGATCCGTTCCCCTACATGCACCCGTTGATGAAGAAGAACTACGGCAACTGGGCTTGGCATGACCGCCCGCGCCCCGGCGTTCTTCATCACGTGGCCAAGAGCGGCGACGAGATCTGGACCGTGCGTGCCGGCACCCCGCGCCAGTTGGACGTCTTCACCATCCGGAAGCTTTGCGACATCGGCGATCATTTCGCCGAGGGCCATGTCCGCTTCACCACGCGCAGCAACATCGAGTACATGGTCAGCGCGAAGGACAAGGTCGATCCGCTGGTCAAGAAGCTGACCGAGGAAGGCTTCCCCGTGGGCGGCACCGGCAATTCGGTGTCCATGATCTCCCATACGCAAGGCTGGCTCCACTGCGACATCCCTGGCACCGACGCCTCGGGCGTGGTCAAGAGCCTGATGGACTCGCTGTTCGACGAATTCGTGAAGGAGGAGATGCCGAACCGCGTGCGCATCACCACCTCCTGCTGCCAGATCAACTGCGGCGGCCAGGGTGACATCTCGATCAACGTGCAATACACCAAGCCGCCGAAGATCAACCACGACATGGTCTCGAAGGTTTGCGAGCGCCCCACCGTCGTGGCCCGCTGCCCCGTCGCCGCGATCCGGCCCGCGCTGGTCAACGGCATGCCTTCGCTTGAGGTCGACGAGCAGAAATGCGTGTGCTGCGGCGCCTGCTACCCGCCCTGCCCGCCGATGCAGATCAACGGCGAGGACTCCGCGAGGATTGCGGTTTGGGTTGGCGGCAAGCACTCCAACGCCCGCTCGAAGCCAGCCTTCCACAAGCTTGTGGTCGCAAACCTTCCGAACAACGCGCCGCGCTGGCCGGAGGTCGCCGAAGTGGTCGGCAAGATTCTTCATGCGTACAAGGATAACGCGAAGGACTGGGAGCGCGTCGGCGAGTGGATCGAGCGCATCGGCTGGCCACGCTTCTTCGAGCTGACCGGCTTTGCCTTCACGAAGCACCACCTCGACACCTGGACCGGCTCGCGCAAGTCCATGAACACGTCCGCGCACGTGCACTTCTAAGGCTTGGGAGAGCGAACCTTGCTGCTGGGAATTGTCGTAAACGAAGGGCCGTATACGCACCAAGCGTCGGACACGGCCTATCAATTCACGAAAGCCGCGCTGGAGAAGGGACACTCGATCTACCGGGTGTTCTTCTACCACGACGGTGTCAATAACGGCACCCGGCTTACGGTGCCGCCGCAGGACGACCGCAACCTGCAAAAGCTCTGGACCGAGCTTGCCGAGAAGTACAAGCTCGACCTCGTCGTCTGCATAGCCGCCGCCCAGCGCCGCGGCATCCTGGACGCAGACGAGGCCAAACGCCACGGCAAGGACGCGGCTAACATCGCGCCGGGCTTCCGCATCTCCGGGTTGGGCCAGCTCATCGAAGCTGGCATCAACGCCGAGCGGCTTGTGACCTTCGGGGACTGAGGAGAGAGCCATGGCGAAGAAATTTCTGTATATCAACCGCAAGGCTCCCTACGGCACGATCTACGCGCTGGAGGCCCTTGAGGTCGTATTGATCGGTGCTGCGTTCGAACAGGAGGTCAGCCTCGCCTTCATCGACGACGGAGTCTACCAGCTCGCGGCTGGGCAGGACACCGCAGGCGTTGGCATGAAGAACTTCTCGAAAACCTACAAGGCTCTCGGCGATTTCGAGATCAAGCTGCTCTATGTCGAACGCGAATCGCTTGAAGAGCGTGGCCTCACCCTCGACGACTTGCAGGCGGTTACCTGGGAGGACGAGAACGAGGACTACGCCGAAAAGCCCTCGATCCACCTCGTTAGCCGCAGCGAAATGGCAGGCATCATCGCCGGCCAAGACGTTGTCCTAAGCTTCTGACCGGAAGGAGTACCGCAACCATGTCCACCCTTCATACGGTGAACAAATCTCCCTTCGAGCGGAACGCGCTCTGCACCTGCTTCGGCCATCTCACCGCTGGCGACGCAGTCCTTATGATCGAAGACGGCGTTATCGGCGCCCGCAAAGGAGCTTCGACAGCCGGGATGGTGCAGAATGCGATGCAGAAGGGTAAGGTTTACGCGCTTGCTTCGGATTTGGCCGCGCGCGGCATCAAACCTGCCGATGTGATCGACGGCATACAGGTCGTCGATTATGGCGGCTTTGCCGATCTTGTTACGCAGCACGTCCGCACCGTGTCGTGGCTGTGAGAACCAGGCAACAGACTTAACTAGCAGGGACGGAGTGAAAGAACATGTCAGGTCATTATGAAGGCGGCGGCGTCGTAGCGGAGCACGACGAGGAGGGCTACCTCACCGATATCACCCAGTGGAACCGGGATCTCGGCGGTGTGATCGCCAAGGCCGAAAACATCAACATGACGCCCGAGCATTGGGAAGTCGTGGACTTCCTGCGCGAGTATTACGACGAATACCAGATCGCACCGGCCATCCGCATTCTCGTGAAAGAGATGAAGAAGAAGTTTGGGCCGGAAAAGGGCGACCAGAAAGCTCTGTACGAGCTGTTCCCCTACGGTCCGGCCAAGCAAGCTTGTAAGATCGCCGGCCTGCCGAAGCCGACAGGCTGCATCTAAGAACAGCCCGCTTCTAAGTTCAGGAAACGCGATTGCCGGGCGCAAAACTCGGAATAAAGGAGAGTATTGCCGTGCAAACCACGATTTACGCGGTTGTATTCTACGCAGCCACGGCCCTGTTCGCAGGCGGGCTCATCTTGCGCATCGCCGAATACCTGAAGACGCCGGTTCCCCTGAAGGTTCCCGCCACGCCCGCGCCAACGACGCGGGCGGGGGCGGCCTTCCGGGTGTTGCGCGAAGTTGTGGTCTTCGAGAGCCTTTATAAGTCCAACAAGTGGATCTGGCTGTTCGGCATCGCCTTCCACGGCGCTTTGGTGCTCGTGCTGTTCCGGCATGTGCGCTACTTCATGTACGATGTGCCGCTGCCGGTGCAGCTTGCCCAGCCCTTCGGCATCTATGCCGGCTTTGCCATGGTGGGCGCGCTCCTGGCGCTTTGGGTCCGGCGCGTGGTCATCGCCCGGGTGCGCTACATCAGCGACGCGTTCGACCACCTCATTTTGCTGCTGCTGATTCTGATCGGCGGTTCCGGGCTCGCGATGAAATTCGTGATGCGGACGGATATCGTCGCGGTGAAGGGCTTCTTCCTGGGGCTCATGCGGTTCGATATCCAGCCGCTGCCGGGCGATCCCGTATTGCTCGCCCATCTGGCCTTCGTGGCCCTGCTGATGGCGGTTTTTCCCTTCTCGAAGATGCTGCATGCGCCGGGGATTTTCTTCAGCCCGTCGCGCAACCAGGCCGATAACCCGCGCGAAGTGCGTTATGCACCGGCCCGCGCTGCGGCCAAGGCGTAAGGAGGCGGGTCATGGAACAGCTTGAGCACGGACACGCGGCGTACGAAGATCCGCTGGAAGTTCCAGAGATTGCTTGCGGCGCGATGGCGCAGAGCAAGCCCTATGTGGCGCTGCCTCAGCACCAGGAGCCGCTGGGCTTCCCTGGTGAGCTTGTCGAGAACTGGCAGGAAAAGGCGATCCTGAAGCTTGGCGAGCTAGTCAAGAACAACCGGGGCTTACGCGTTTATCTCGACTCTTGCGTGCGCTGCGGCGCCTGCACCGACAAGTGCCACTACTTCATGGGCACCGGCGATCCGAAGAATATGCCGGTTGCGCGCCAGAACCTGATGCGCAAGGTCTACCGCCGCCACTTCACATTCCTGGGCAAAGTTGTGCCCTGGCTCGTCGGCGCGGAGGATCTGACGCGCGAGGTGCTCGACGAGTGGTACAGCTATTTCCACCAGTGTTCGCAATGCCGGCGCTGTTCGGCTTACTGCCCCTTCGGCATCGACACCGCCGAAATCTCCATGGCCGCCCGCGAGATCATGGACCAGATCGGCATGGGGCAGAAGTACAGCAACGAGATCATCGCCAAGGTCCACAAGGTCGGCAACAATCTGGGCCTGCCGCCCAAGGCGTTAAAGAATACGCTTGAGGGCCTGGAAGAGGAAATCGAGGAAGAAACGGGCGTGCCGGTGAAGCTGCCGCTCGACGTTGAGGGCGCGGAGATCCTGCTGGTCACGCCCAGCGCCGACTTCTTCGCCTCGCCGCACATGGAAGGCCTCATCGGCTACGCCAAGGTGCTGCACGAGGCGGGCATCTCCTGGACGTTCAGCTCGACCGCCTCCGAAGCCGGCAATTTCGGCATGTTCATCGGCAACTACGAGAACATGCAGAAGATTTCGAGCCGCGTCGGCCAAGCCGTCCGCGAGTTGAAGGTGAAGCGCCTCATGTTCGGCGAGTGCGGGCATGCCTGGCGCGTCGCCTACAACTTCCTCAACACGCTGGCCGGGCCGTTCGATACGCTGGACCCGCGCTATCCGGTGCCGCAGCACATCTGCGAATTCACCTACGATCTGATCCAGCAGGGCAAGCTCAAGCTCGACAAATCGAAGAACGACCACATCCGGCTCACCTTCCACGACAGCTGCAACGTCGCCCGCGCCTCGCGCATGGGCAACACGCCGGGCGGCCAGTTCGAAATTCCGCGGGCGATTTTGCGCGCCTCCTGCAACCACTATTTCGACATGGACCCGGCGACGATCCGCGAGGGCACGGTGTGCTGCGGCGGCGGCGGCGGCCTCTTGACCGACGAGTTGATGGACCTGCGCGTGAAGGGCGCAGCACCCCGGATGAAGGCCTTGAAAGAGGTGGCCGAAGAGAACGGCGTCACGCACATGGCCGCCATCTGCGCCATCTGCAAGGCGCAGTTCTCCAAGGTGCTGCCCAAGTACGGCTTCGACATGGAGGCCATCGTCAGCGTGCATCAGATGGTTTCGAACGCCATCGTGCTGACGGGCTCCACGCAGGAAGAAGAATGGAACGCGAAGCAACGCCAGGGAGGACAGTAGCGCTATGGTCAGCTTGTCCTTGTTGAAGGGGATTGCGCAGAAATTGCGGTTCCGCCCCTCACCCCAGCCCTCTCCCCATGGGAGAGGGGGCCTGTCGCAGCCGTTGAGAGGGCGTTCCTTCTCCCATGGGGAGAAGGACAGGATGAGGGGTTATGACCTCAGTTTGGCTCTCCTCGCTGCGTTCGTCTTCTTCGCCCTGGCCGGCAGTCCGGCAAGCGCTGAAAGCAACCTCGTGCCGCACCCGCCAAAGGCGCGCGGCGAGCACTGCGTGGCCGATACCGGCTACATGCGCCGCTATCACATGATCATGCTGAAGCACGAGCGCGACGAGACCGTGCATGAGGGCGTGCGCGGCGGCAAGTTCAGCATCAAGGAATGCGTCGATTGCCACGCCGTCAAGGGCGCGGACGGGCAGCCGGTGAGCTACGAGAACCCGCAGCATTTCTGCCGGAGCTGCCACGATTACGCGGCGGTTTCGATAGACTGCTTCGAGTGCCACGCATCGCGGCCCGGCGAGAAATCGAAATCTTCGGCGGCGCTGCCGGACACCGGTTCGACAACCGCCTTGGCGAGCTATGGGCAAGGGAGCCATCCATGACCGGGGAAAGCTCGAACGTGAATGGATGCGGGTGCACCGGCGGCAGCGCGGTGAACGCGAGCCGGCGGGGCTTCTTGCAAAGCACGGCTGCGCTGGCGGCAACCCTGCTGGCCCCTGGTGTGACGCTTTATGCGATGAGCGGGGGGGCGGAAGCTGGGGAAACGAAGCCGGTTTCGTCTAAGGTTCGCTGGGGCTTGCTTATCGACGTCAGCAAATGCACCGATGATTGCATGGCTTGCGTCGATGCCTGCTCCGCCGCCTATGGCTGGAAAAGCACCGGCCATCCCGCGACCGATCCGCAATGGATCCGCAAAGTCAGCGTGAAGGACCCCAAGAGCGGTTCGCATTACGCGCTGCCGGTCATGTGCCAGCATTGCGCCAACGCGCCTTGCGTCGACGTCTGCCCGACGGGCGCGTCGTTCAAGCGCGCCGACGGCATCGTGCTCGTGGACCGGCATATCTGCATCGGCTGCCGCTATTGCATGATGGCCTGCCCGTACAAGGCGCGCTCGTTCGTGCACGAGGAGCTGACGGACCAGATGCCGGACGCGCCGCGCGGCAAGGGCACGGTGGAAGCCTGCACGCTCTGCGCCATCCGGCTCGACGAGGGCAAGGCGCCGCATTGCGTGGAGGCCTGCAAGTCCGGCGCGATCCTCATCGGCGACCTGAACGATCCAGCAAGCGAAATCGCCAAGCGTGTGGCTACCTACCGCACGTCGCGCATCCGCGAGGATCTGGGCTGCGATACCGGGGTCTATTACCAGAATATCTAAAGGAAGCAGCGGCAGGCTTTACGCGGATGAGACAATGACAGAAGGCTGCAACCCCTCACCCCAGCCCTCTCCCTATGGGAGAGGGAGTCCCGCCGCAAGCGTTGAGAGGGCGTCCCCTCTCCCATGCCAAATCCGCTTGCGGATTTGGCCACTTGGGGTGGCAATCCCGGCAAGGCGAGATTGCTGAGAGGGACAGGGTGAGGGGTTGCAGCCCTAATATAATGGAATAACTCCGGGACGGAGATGGGCATGGCAAAGGTCGAATATCGCCGGTACGCTGACAACAGCGTCTTTTTCATAGGGCTTATCGCCCTGCATATCCTCGTCGTTGCTGCCGGGCTCCTTTCCGCGCTCTACATGGAAACCCACGGCCATATCGTGACGGGCATGTCGAACCAGATCGTCTGGGGCGCGCCGCACGTCTTCGCGGTCTTCCTGATAGTGGCCGCATCGGGCGCCTTGAACATGGCCTCCTTTTCATCGGTGTTCAATCGCACGGTCTATAAGCCCTATGCGCGGCTCTCGGGCCTGCTCGCCATCGCCCTGCTCGCCGGCGGCTTGGCCGTCCTTGTGCTCGACCTCGGCCGGCCCGACCGGCTGATCGTGGCGATGACCACCTATAATTTCAAATCGATCTTCGCCTGGAACATCTACCTCTATACCGGCTTCTTCGGCGTCGTTGCGGCCTACCTCTTCGTCATGATGGACCGCAAGGTCTCGCGCGCGCACCTGCCAACCAAACTCGTGGGCGGCTTCGCCTTCTTCTGGCGCCTGGCGCTCACCACCGGCACCGGCTCGATCTTCGGCTTCCTCATCGCGCGCGACGCCTATTCCGCCGCGATCATGGCGCCCCTGTTTATCGCCGCGTCCTTTTTGTACGGGCTCGCCTTCACCATGCTCGTGCTCCTGACGATGGGCCGCGAGGCGCGAAGCGAACTGATAAACGATGAGATAGTCCACAAGTTCAGGGGGCTGCTCGTTCTCTTCGCGCTCGCCGTCCTCTATTTCACGGTGGTGCATCACCTGACCAAGCTGTATCAGCCCAGCTACCGGCCGGTGGAAGCGTTCCTCCTGCGCGATGGCGGCATCTACACCCAAGCCTTCTGGATCGGGCAGATCGCTATCGGCACCCTGCTGCCGCTGGCGATCGTCGTGCTGGCGAACGGCCGGCGCGCATGGCTTGGACTTGAGATAGCCTCCGTGCTCTTCCTGCTCGGCGGCCTTTTCCAGATGTACACCATTATCATCGGCGGGCAGGCTTTCCCCTTGCGCCTCTTTCCTGGTATGGAAGTGACAAGCTCCTTCTTCGACGGGCAGGTCAATCAATACACGCCCTCGCTGCCGGAGCTTGTGCTCGGAGTGAGCGGAATTTCCATCGCCATGCTGATTGCCGGGCTGGGCATCAAGCTGCTGCCGTTCCTGCCCAGGGGAACGGAGCACGCGGTACCCGCCCGCTAGGAGTCTCTATGATGCCATCGCCCCATCCCTTCGCCCGGTTCATCCAAATCCTGGGCCGCGGAAAGTCGCTCACGCGCTCGCTGACGATGGCCGAAGCCCAGGAAGCCATGGGCATGATCCTCGCCGGCGAAGTGCTGCCCGAGCAGCTCGGCGCCTTCCTCCTGCTCCTGCGCGTGAAGGAAGAAAGCCCGGAGGAGATCGCGGGCTTCGTGCTGGCCGCGCGCCAAGCGATGAAGCTTCCCGCCGCCGCGCCGAAGGTGGATCTCGACTGGTCCTCTTACGCAGGCAAGCGCCGCCAGTTGCCGTGGTTCATTCTGGCCGCGTTGCTGCTGGCCCGGAACGGCGTGCCGGTGTTCATGCATGGCGGCGAGGGGCATACGGAGGGCCGCATCTATACGAGCGAAGTCCTCGCCCATCTCGGTATTCCCGTCGCGGCGAGCTTCGAGGAGGCCGCGGCGCATCTTGGGCAGCGGAATTTCGCCTATATGACGCTGGACACCGTGAGCCCTGAGCTCGGCCGGCTGCTCAACCTGCGCCCGATCCTCGGCCTGCGCTCGCCCGTGCATACGCTTGGGCGCATGCTCAACCCGTTCGCCGCACCCGCGATGTTGCAAGCCGTTTTCCATCCCGGCTACATGGACATCCACCAGAAGGCGGCGAGGCTGCTCGGCCAGCCGCATATGGCGGTGTTCCGCGGCGAAGGCGGCGAGATCGAACGGCGGCCGAACAAGCCTTGCGAGACGCTTACGGTGCACGAGGGTGCGCTGGCGGAGGAACGCTGGGGAGCGCTGCTACCCGAGCCTCGGCAGGGCGCGGAAGAGGACATGGACCTTGGCCGGCTGTTGGCCCTGTGGCGCGGGGAAATTACGGACGAGTACGGCGAGGCGGCGATCTGGGGCACGCTGGCCATTGCGCTCAGAACGATGGGGCATGCGGCGAGCCAGGAGGATGCGCAAATCCTGGCCGAGAATATGTGGGCGCAGCGCGACCGCGCCAGCTTGGGCGCGGCGGCGTAGGGCGATGGTGGGGACGGTGAGTTGTCTATAACTAGCCTTATAACCCCTCACCCTGTCCCTCTCCCTATGGGAGAGGGGACGCCCTCTCAACGGGCACAGCGGCACCCCCTCTCCCATAGGGCCCATAGGGAGAGGGCTGGGGTGAGGGGTTATAAGGCTAGTTATAGCCTTGCCCCCACAACAAACCGCGCCCCCTGCAAAGGCCCAGCATGACGCCGCGGCTTTTCCTATCGGCGGCGCACAAATCATCCGGGAAGACCACGGTCTCGATTGGCCTTGCCGCTGCGTTCGCGGCGCGCGGGCTCAAGGTGCAGACCTTCAAGAAGGGCCCGGACTATATCGATCCGATGTGGCTTGCGCGCGCCAGCGGGCGCCCCTGCTTCAACCTCGATTTCAACACGCAAACCCGCACTGAAATCACCCAAAGCGTGGCGCTGCGCGCCGCTGGTGCGGATTTGGCGCTGATCGAAGGCAACAAGGGGCTCCACGACGGCGTCGACCTGGAGGGCTCGGATTCGAGTGCCGCGCTGGCGAAGCTCACGGCGGCGCCGGTCATCCTCGTTATCGACACGCTTGGCATGACGCGGGGCGTGGCTCCGCTGATCATGGGCTACCGGGACTTCGATCCGGAAGTGAAAATCGCAGGCGTGATCCTGAACAGGGTTGGCGTGGCGCGGCAGGAGGCGAAGCTGCGTCAGGCCGTGGAGCGCTACACGGACATTCCCGTGCTGGGCGCGCTGCCGAGGGATAGCGGCTTCGCCATCGAGGAGCGGCATCTGGGGCTGATGACGCCGATGGAAACGCCCGCCTCCCGCGCCGCCATCGAACGGTTGCGCAAGGCCATCGAGGCCGGTGTGGACCTCGATGTTCTGCTCGCGATTGCAGCCAAGCCGGCGCCTCTTCCCGCAGCCGTGGCCACACCGCAGGCTCCGGCACCCCAGGATGTCCGCATCGCCGTTGCCCGCGACAGCGCCTTCGGCTTCTATTACTCCGACGATCTCGAAGCCTTCGAGCGTGCCGGCGCCAAGCTTTGCTTTTTCGATGCGCTGTCGGACGCTCGGCTGCCCGATGCAGACGGGCTGTTCATCGGCGGCGGATTCCCGGAGACGCAAGCGGCACAGCTCGAAGCCAACGCCTCGCTACGCGCCGATATCGCGCAGAAAATCCGCGCCGGGCTGCCAGCCTATGCCGAATGCGGCGGCATGATGTACCTCGCCCGCTCCATCCGCTGGGGCGATGCGTCCTACGAAATGGCGGGCGTCATTCCGGCCGATGCCGTGATGCACAGCAAACCGCAGGGCCGCGGGCTCGCCGTGCTGGAGGAGACCGCCGATGCGCTTTGGCCGGCCGCAGGGGCCAAAATCCCCGCGCACGAATTCCATTACGCGAGCCTTGAAAACCTCGGCCCCGGTTTGCGTTTCGCCTACAAGGTCGCGCGCGGCACCGGCATAGGAGCGGGGCGCGACGGCATCGTGCTGGGCAATCTCCTGGCAAGCTTCTGCCATCTGCGGGCGACTGCGGCCAACCCCTGGGTGGACCGCTTCCTGAGCTTCGTGCGGAGCCGGAAGGCGGAAGCCGCCTGACGAACCTGGAGCAACGAAAGCCGGGCCAGCGTCATTGCATGTTTCCTGGCTTCCCCAACGCATGGCCCTCGCAAGCGTTAGCTGCCCAGGGGGCTGAATTTTGCTGCATAAGATGATATGGGGCGAGCGGCGAAGCAGGTAGCATCGTCGCGAACAACCGAAGCGACGGCAACTGCAACAAAGACATTCGCCCCATGACAAACAGTTTTGACACCCGCAAATCGTGCACGCCCTTTGACCAAAGCAGGACCTTGGTTGCCGTTATTGAGTTGAGCCAGAAGACCTGGCTTGTCGGAGCAATTGTGCCAGGGCTCAAGCGCAGCCCCTCCAAGAAGCTGACCGGCGCGAATAAGGAAGACGAAACGCTCAGGCTACTGTTGCGCTGGCGGGATGAAGCGATCCAAGCGGGACAGGAAATCGAGCGGATCGCTGTCGCGTTCGAATCTGGCCGGGACGGCTTCTGGCTGGCGCGGTGGCTTAGGGCGCAGGGGATTGAAGCCTATGTGATCCACGCCGCCAGCACGGCTGTGTCGCGGGAGCACCGGCGGGCAAAGACGGATCGCCTCGATATCGAGCTGTTGCAGCGGGGTTTTCTGGGCTGGCTGCGTGGAGAAGTTGGCCATTGCAAGATGGTGGCCATCCCCAGCGTTGAAGAAGAGGACGGCAAGCGCCCGGGCCGGGAGCGCGAAACTCTCGTGTCCGAGTGCACCCGCATCGTCAACGGCATGAAGAGCGATCTGGCCCGGCTCGGCGTGCGCAACTTCAACCCCAAGCTGAAGAGAGCGCCAGCGAAGCTTGACGCCGTGCGCACTCCCGAAGGAGGCCCCATCCCGCCCAACACCATCGCCAAGTTGAAACGGGACATGGAGCGGTTGAGGCAAACCAAAGAGCAAATCCGGCAAATCGAAGCTGAGCGTCTGGAGCGGATTGAGAAGGCGCCGGAAGAGAAAGCGCATGCCATGATCGTCTTGCTCGCCAGCGTGCTTGGCATGGGCGTCGAAACGGCGGACATGCTGGTGCAGGAGGCGCTGTCGCGAAACTTGCGCGACCGCCGGGCCGTGGCTCGCCTGGGCGGCCTCACAGGCTCACCGGACGAAAGCGGCTCCAGACGCCGGGAGAAAGGGCTCGCCAGAGCGGGCTCCGCGCGGCTGCGTACGGGCATGATCCAATTGGCTTGGCGGATGACGATGTTCCAGAAGGACTGCGCGCTGGTTCAATGGTTCATGGCGCGGACAGCCGATGGCCGCGCCCAGACGCGAAAAACCATGATCGTGGCGCTTGCCCGCAAACTACTT
>CAVYEY010000041.1:0-131743 GCA_963767435.1 uncultured Alphaproteobacteria bacterium | reverse complement strand
CCATGATGAAGCTGTTGCACTTCTTCAAAGAATTGCGCCCGCAGCCAGTGTTGAGACAAGGTCCGTTTTCGCTGGTTCTGGTTGCTTCCTCAAGATCCTGCTTGAGCTTGCCACATAACCGGTGCAGCAAATCACAGACCTCGACGCGTTCGCTCTTCTCGAAAATGCTACCGGCGAAGGTAATTTCCCATTTATCTTGTATGAATGCTTTTTGTATGTTCTCCCAGCCTGCGGAGGGATCGGACAGCGCGCGGAAGACGTCCTTGCGGCCGGTCTCGTAGGAAACGATCAGCGGCAGCAAATAGAGCATTTGTATCTTGCACTTGCAACTCCAGCCCGTGACGATGGTGTGAAGCAGGTCCAGGCACTGTTCTATTTGCCTCAGGTCCGAGCCGATATGCTGGAAAAGTTGAACGGTGAAGGAAACGGGATCGAGTACAGGAGACGACAACAGATTGACATCGATATTGCGGCTTTCGAAATAGAAACCGACGAATCTGGAAATATCTGGCGTTGCGAAGGTATAGGTGTAATCGAAAAAGTGCATAAGATAGCGTTGGCTTTCGAAGTCGTTGCCATATACGGCCTTGACCGAGCAGCCTAACTGCTTGGTGTCGCTGGCAACGACGAACACGACGCTGGTTACGTCGAACAGATGCTTCACCCTTTCCAGGAGTCCGATAGCGTAGTCCGGGCGGCATCGGTCCAATTCATCGACAATGACAACTATCGGCAGCTTCTTATCGTCGTCGATCAGCGCCGTCGCCAAATGTCTCAGATTATATCTGAATGCCGCAACCGAGGTCTTCGTCCTGCGAAAGTGTTTTAGTAAGTATTCGGCGTATTCGTCGGATATAAGTTTGTCCGCATCCACGGCTGTTTCAGGTTTGCAGGCGCCGGGAGGACTTAAATCGTATTGGGGGCCTGCACTCGCGATCCTTGTTACCCCAAGGCCGTTGGACTTTGCGGTATCCCAAACGTTTCTGATCAATTCTTTCTTTTCCAGGAAAGGCTGGAGGGCGTTGTCGAGCGCTGCAATTACGGCGATCAGCGGGTCAGGGGCGTGGTCGTCCGTCCAGGCGTTAATGTAAACCGATACATAGCCTTCTTCTTCCAATTGGGAGGCGAACCGGCGCAGGAAGAAGGTTTTGCCCTGGCCCCATTCGGCATTGATGTTGAGCACGAAGGATTTTGCCTGGCTCTTTTCCGCCAATTCCAACGACCGCCGCGACAGAAAATCGATCAGAAACCGGGCTTCTCCCTGCCGGCCCAGCAGATCGTCGCGCCACAAGCCGCTGTCGCCGCTGGCCACTTCCTGTTCCAAACGCTTGACCTCAGTTGGAGCTGAACGGGCGGCATCATAGGCGGGGTTGCTTGCTGTTTTCTTTCCTCGAAGCGGTGTTTTCTACGGGATGCAGCGGGCATCGCCCGCTTGCCCCTCCCATGCGTCGAAATTGTGCCGATAGCGTCAGGCCGTTGCCTCCAGACCCTGATCGTTTCGGCATATTTGTGCGGCTTGACGTCAGTTCCTCTTGTCCTTGATAGCCAGCAAGCTGCGGCCGTAAGCGAGCCATCCGACCAGAGCGGCCGTGGCTGAAACAGCGAGCGAGGCGAGCCAGGGCGCAAGTGAAGAGGTAGGCCGGCCGGGCGCGTCCCATAGCGCGAGCGCAGCGAAAATCGGAGCGAGAAGCAGCACAGGACGCAGCAGGCGCAGCGCCCAGAGTTCGAAGCGTATTGCTGACGAGCCCCAGAAGACCAGCGGCAGCATGATCAACCAGTAGACGGGGGTGGCCCGATCGGCTGCTCGATTGGGTTCGAGGAGAATGCCCATCCATGCCAGCGTTGCCGCCAGTCCAGCCACGAGCCCGGCCAGACTAGCAATGTTTGCCGCCTGGTCCTGGCATAAGCGCAGTCTAGCGCCGTCCTTCGATCCATTCGCCGGTTTCGCCATGCGTGCCTCGATCAATAGCGCATAGTCGACTTAAGCCTCAGCCGCCGCGCTTGTACAGCAAGGCCGCGTGCCATCCTCCAGTTTGGGGCCTAGCGGCGGGAAGAGTCAGCGTGAAACATGGCGCGATCTGGGCCGTTGTAGCAAGGTACGGCACGATAGGCTTTTATAAGGTATCCGCATGAAGTTTAGATCGAAAATTGCCCTGAGTACCATTGGATTAGCATGTATTTTGGCGGCCACGGCCCTCAGCATGCGGCCGGCGCCGATGGGTGAAGCCCCGCCGGCGGCAGGAATGGATCATGAAGCTTTCATTCAAGCGCTCAAACCCAAAAGCCAGGGCCTGCCAGTCGTAGTGGTGCTTGCCCACAACGCGGGCACTGAAACGACGGATTTCCTCGTGCCCTATGCGGTTTTGAAACGGGCGGGCGTTGCTGAGGTGCTGGCCGTTGCCCCCCAGCCAGGGCATGTGACGTTGATGCCGGCGCTGGACGTGGAGCTGGATAACGGCATCGCGGCATTCGATCAGGCATATCCCGGCGGTGCGGACTACGTGGTGGTGCCAGCCATGCACATGGATGACGACCCAGCCATTCTCGGCTTTATTCGCTCGCAGGCCGGAAAAGGTGCCAGGATTATTGGCGTTTGCTCGGGGGCTCGCGTCCTTGGCAAGGCTGGCTTGCTCGACGGCCGGAAATTCACAGGACACTGGTACGACCGCGGAGATCTGCTGAGCTATCCCCAGGCCGTCTACGTACCCAACCAGCGCTACTTCGCCGACCGGAACGTGGTCACAACAACGGGAGTATCCGCAACATTGCCGGCCACTCTGGCGCTGGTTGAAGCAATCGGCGGCCGGGACCGCGCGGCAGCACTTGCGCAAGAGCTGGGACTTACGTCTTGGGGGGCCGAACACGGCAGCGATGCCTTCAGGCTTGGCGCCCTCCGCATATGGGCTTATGCGAGCAACGCCCTGGCATTATGGCGGCGGGATGAGAAAAGCATCCAGGTTCCGGACAACGCGGATGACATCCAACTCGCCTTTATCGCCGACGCATGGTCCCGCACCCACTTGGCGAGCGTAAAGGCCCTGGCTGCCGGGGGCTCACCCGTTAGATTGCGCAGCGGACTTGCGCTGATTGCGGCACCTGGCGCGGTTGTACCTGCCGATGCGCAAAGTCTCCAATTGGCGGCTGAGGTGAAGCCTGCACAGCAACTGGACAGGACGCTTTGCGAGATCGCCCGGGAGTATGGCGCGGCCACACGCGACTGGGTTGCCCTCGAAATGGAGTATCGCGTAAACAGCTGGGCCGCCGGCGATTGCTGGCAGGGCGAAGGGCGATAAGCGGCGGCGAAAGGGGCAGCGTGAAGCATGGCGCGGTCCTGACGGCTGTGGCAATGTACGGGACGATAGGAGGAGCCTCATGTCCGACATTCTTCAGCTTTCGCCAAAGGCCGCCGATTATAAGGCGCGGCTCGAACGATTTCATGGACGAGCACATCTATCCAAACGAACGGGCCTTGTTCCACACCGCCGAAACCCAGTCCGATCTCTGGGAGCCGCTCAAGCTCTTGCAGGAGATCAAGGAAAAGGCCAAAGCGCAGGGGCTCTGGAACCTGTTCCTGCCGGATAGCGAGCATGGGGCGGGGCTGACAAACCTCGAATATGCGCCGCTGGCCGAGGTGATGGGCCGCTCGCATTGGGGGCCGGAAGTGTTCAATTGCTCGGCGCCGGATACGGGCAATATGGAGGTGCTGGTCCGGTATGGGAGCGAGGCGCAGAAGGAGCGCTGGCTGAAGCCGCTGCTGGCGGGGGAGATCCGCTCGGGCTTTGCGATGACGGAGCCGGGGGTGGCCTCGTCGGATGCCACGAATATTTCGATTTCGATCAAGAAGGAGGACGGCGACTACGTCATCAACGGGCGCAAGTGGTGGACGTCGGGGGCGGGTGATAAGCGCTGCAAGATCTTGATTTTGATGGGGAAAACGGACCCGGACAATCCAGACCGGCATAAGCAGCAATCCATGATCCTGGTGCCGGTGGATACGCCGGGCGTCACCAAGGAGCGGATGCTGCCGGTGTTCGGCTATATCGATGCACCGCACGGGCATGGCGAGCTGTCCTTCAAGAATGTGCGGGTGCCGCAGGAGAATGTGCTGCTGGGCGAGGGGCGCGGCTTCGAGATCGCGCAGGGGCGGCTTGGGCCGGGGCGCATCCATCACTGCATGCGGACTATCGGGCGGGCGGAGCGGGCGCTTGAGAAGATGTGCAAGCGACTGCAGAGGCGGGTGGCGTTCGGGCGGCCGGTGGCGGACCAGAGCGTATGGCTGGAGCGGATCGCGGAAAGCCGGATGATGATCGATCAGGCGCGGCTGCTCACGCTGAAGGCGGCGCATTTGATGGATACGGCGGGGAACAAGGCGGCGCGGGCGGAAATCGCGATGATCAAGGTCGTGGCGCCGAATATGGCTTGCAAGGTGATCGATTGGGCGATCCAGGCGCATGGCGCGGCGGGGGTTTGCGACGATTATGGGCTGCCGTTCGATTATGCGTGGATCAGGACGCTGCGTATTGCCGATGGGCCGGATGAAGTGCACCGCAATCAAATTGCTAAGCTGGAATTGCGGAAGTATAAGTCTTGAGGTAGCAAGTTGTTTTGAGGATATTTAGGCTTTAACTAATGGAATCTCCCTCACCCTGCCCTCTCCCCATGGGAGAGGGACGCCTGAATTTATGTTTGCGAAAATATGTTGCGATAGGTGTCACGTAGAACGCTTTTTTGTACTTTGCTCATAGTGTTTCTTGGTAGAGCTTCAATAAAAACGATGCGTTTTGGTATCTTATAGTTGGCGAGACGCTTCTTGAGTGGCTGCAATATATCGGCTTCGGTGAGGGTGTGGCCGGCTTTTACTACGACAGCCACGACGCCTTCGCCGAAATCGGGATGCGGGACGCCGATGACGGCGCTTTCGGCGACGCCCTCTATCGCGTCGATTTCGGTCTCGACTTCCTTGGGGTACACGTTGTAACCGCCGGAAATCACGAGGTCTTTTCCGCGGCCGGCGATGTGGACGTAGCCCGCCGCATCGATCAGGCCCAGGTCGCCCGTGATGAAGAAGCCGTCTTCGCGGAACTCGGCGGCGGTCTTTTCCGGCATGCGCCAATAGCCCTTAAAGACATTGGGGCCGCGCACCTCGATCATGCCGGTTTCGCCCGATCCCAGGGGCGCGCCGGTCTCCGGGTTCACCACGCGCACCTCGACGCCCGGCAGAGGAAAGCCTACCGTGCCCGCAATGCGCTCGCCATCATAGGGGTTCGAGGTGTTCATGCCGGTTTCGGTCATGCCGTAGCGTTCGAGAATGGTGTGGCCGGAGCGCTCGCGGAACTGGCGGAAGGTTTCGGAGAGCAACGGCGCCGAGCCGGAGATAAAGAGGCGCATGCCGCGCGCCGCTTCAGGCGTCAGGCGCTCGTCGGCCAGGAGGCGCACATAGAAGGTCGGCACGCCCATCATGACGGTGGCGCGCGGCAAGAGGCGGAACACCTCGTCCGCGTCGAATTTCGGCAGGAACAGCATGGCCGCGCCGGACATCAGCGCGACATTGCCCGCAACGAACAGGCCGTGGACGTGGAAGACGGGCAGCGCGTGCAGCAGCACGTCGGCGGCGGTGAAGCGCCAGAGACCGGCGAGCGTGCGGGCGTTGGAGGCGAGGTTGTCGTGGCTGATCATGGCACCCTTGGAGCGGCCGGTGGTGCCGGAGGTGTAAAGGATCGCGGCGAGATCGTCCGGGCCGCGCGGGATGTCCGCGAAGGTGTCCGCCTGCGTGGCGGCCAGCGCCATCAGGCTGCCATCGCCTGCGGTGCCGAGCGTGCGGCATTGGGGGACGCCGGCGGTTGCGCAAAGGGCACTGCCTGCCGCCTCGTCCTGCGCACGGCAGACGAAGAGCGCAGGCCCGGCGTCTTTCAGGAAATATTCGAGTTCGGCTTCGGTGTAGGCGGTGTTGAGCGGCAGATAGGCCGCCCCGGCCCGCAGGCAGGCGAGATAGAGGAACACCGCCTCGGGGGATTTATCTACCTGGACGGCAACCCGGTCGCCAGGCTTGACGCCAAGTGCGGCGAGCGCGTTCGCGAGGCGGGCGGAGGTTTCATCCACGTCGCGGAAACGGTAGAGGCCGCCGCTTGCGGTTTCGATGGCAGGCTTTTCCGGCTCCCGCCACTGCGCCTTAAGCTCGGAATAGAGGTTGGCTGAATTCTGCACTTCGCTTTTCCATCCGTCTGACCGGGGGAACGTAACAAGGCCCCGATAGCTGCGTGCTCAGTTACGCGGTCCCTACAGCGTGGGCAAGGCGTTCGTGCAAGCGGCAAGTACGCCCCGCAGGAAATCCTGACCCATCTGCGGCTGGCGCTGACAGGATTTCCTGCGGATAAGCCTCCGGCCTTCCGGCATGACAGTGGGTTGCATAGCCCTCGGCGTCACCCCGGAACCGCCACCAGCGGTGTCCGGGGTCCAGCAGCAATCCGGCGCGGTGTGTGGCAGTCCCCGGCGGTGGCTGGGGCACCGAATTTGGCACAAGGTGCACATTGCGCATACTTTACCCGATTTATTTCATGGGCGCGGCTGTTTTGGGCCGGGCGATCCGTCCTTTTCGATACTGCAAAGTGTAGCAAAAAACCGTTTAAACTTTTCTAACGGCACACTAAAGCACTGAAAATACGAGATAAAATTCGGTGCGCCAGATGCGTCCGCCGGCAAAATGCACCGTTTTCGCCGTTAACAAAGAATCTGCGGTTATATTTAACCGTATTTTTGGATGACAGAAATCGGCCTAAATCGAGCAATTTTTGCCGGAATACGGGCAATTCGAGACATCGTGATTCCGGATTAACCATGCCTGTATTAAGTATTATGGCGCCGTAGGCTGCGTTAGCGGATTCTTCACATTGCGCAGTTTCTGCGAATGCTCCGTCAAGTCTGTAACCCCTCACCCTGTCCCTCTCCCTCAAGGAGAGGGAACGCCTGAATGTCCGCTGCGGGTAGTTCGAGGGTTCCTTCTCCCATAGGGAGAAGGACAGGATGAGGGGTTACAGCCCCCTCGATGGAGCGAACCGTTCGACTGGAGCTGGTGTCACTCCTTGCCGTGGCAGACCGCTTCGATGTTGTGGCCGTCGGGGTCGAGGACGAAGGCGCCGTAGTAGGTTGGGTGGTAGTGCGGGCGAAGGCCCGGCGCGCCGTTGTCGCGGCCGCCCGCGGCGATGGCGGCCCGATAGAAGGCGTCCACCTCGGCGCGGGTATCTGCCCGCAACGCAATGTGAACCGGCGGAACCTGGGGCGCGCCGGAGCCGATCCAGAAATCGGGCTTAGGCGGTATGCCGAACCCTGCACCGGCGAAGCCGCCGGTTTCTGCTGACGAAATCTCCAGGATGAGCTGGTAGCCCAGGGGAGCAAGCGCCGTTTCGTAGAACGCCTTGCTCCGTTCGAAATCGCTGACACCTACGCCTGTGTGGTCGATCATGACGGCTCCTTTGGGTGTCGCCTGGCTGCGGCGCGCATGCTTACCAGCGCCAATCCCATTCGTGGGAATAATGGCGGCGAGACGGTGCGGCTTGTTGCGCCTGGGCCGGTGCAGGTGCGGGTGCCGCCGCCGTAAGCAGCGTCTCGATCTCAGCCATCTGCGCGTGCTTCAGCCCGCGTTTCTGCAACTCGCTGAAATCGTCGAGGATCGCGGTTTCCCAGAGTTTGCCGCCATTATCGATGGGCCGCCCCTTGTAGATCTGATGGAGATGCTTGGCCTCGTATGCCCGGCCCAGGAACATCAGCGCATGCGCCCGGTTGGTGGCGTAGATGGGGTCGGGCGAAGCCGCAGCGGCGCGTTCCGATGCAGCCAGCGCGCCTTTGAAATCGTGGGCGAAAAGCCGGTACCACGCCAGCGATGTCAGCGCGGAAGCGGTCTGCGGGCCGGGCTTGCCCGCCTTGCCGCGCTCGTCCTTCTCTATCGGGTCGATCAGTTTCGCCAGCGCAGCCGCTGCCTTGCTGGGCTCGCCTGCGTCGAAGGCCGCCTGGGCTTGTGCCTCCGCCTCCTGGAAGGGGGACGCCTCCGCAGTATCGGACCTTGCCGCCGCGATCAGTTCCACCAAGGCTTGCGTATGCGGCGCCGGGGTGCCGCCCGGATAGGCGTACTGCCCCATCGAGGGCGCAAGGCGTCCCGCTTCTGCGCCACTGAGCCCCAACGATAGCGCCGTAGACACGGCGAGCAATCTAACCAGCATGCATCCAGGCCTTTCACTGCGGCTGTATGTCTACGGACGCTTGAGTGCGCGGCAAATTGGTTTTTTTTATTGCCGTGGCTGGCCGCGCCGCCGCCCTGTGGAAAGGTGGCCTGCGTTAACCTCTGTGGCATGGCGGCGTGACAGTCCAGCAACTGGCTGTTTCATAGGCTGCGGTGAGGTTTAACCTCTAGTTGCGGGACGCGAAACCGGAGCGGGGCTGACGCAAGTGGTATATCTGCAACGGTGGATATGTCATCAGATATCCCGTGGAAAAGGTCCATTCCAAAAATCAGCTAAATCCGTTAAAACCTGCTCAGCCACAACCTAAGCGTGTATCCAAACGGCAGCTGGGGGCGGGGCACCTGAAACTTGGAACGGGCGCCTTCAGTATTGGGCGCGAAGGGAGACTATCGATGAAAACTATCAGCACACTGACGGCTTTGACCGCCCTCACGGCTTTGGCTGGGGCACCGGCACCGGCTCTTGCGTCCGGCGGCAGCCATCACGGCCTTAATGTCGGCATCCAAATCCAGTCCCAGACCTGCAAAACTGCGCTTTGCACGGTTGCTGGCGCGGCGGGATCGGGCACCGCAACCGGCGCCACCTCGCTTGGTGTGGCTACTGTGACGACCAGTCAGCGTTCCAAGAGCGACCAGTCCTACACCCCGAGCACGGGTGTGATCGATATTTACACGAGCGCACATTCGACCACGACTTCCACGGGGTCGGACAGCGCAACGGCTGCCGGCGCCACTTGGACCGCTGCCGGCGGGCTCGGCTACCTCCACCTGGGCGGCGGCAACCAGTAGCCGTTCTTTTTAGGACTGCCGGCTTTGCGGCCTTTTCGCAAAGCCGGCTCTCGAAAAATTGGGCGCCGCCGTCTTGTGCAATCGCAAAGGGGGCTGCGCTCATCCTGCAATCATTTAGACGAATGCCCGGGGGCGCCATGAGGAACCTGCTGAGACCTATCTGCTTCAAGACCGCTTTGCTGGGGATTTTGGTTATTGCGGCCGGCCCGGCCCTCGCTGGAGGAGGCATCGGCAACCAGCTGCCCGATTGGGTGCCTGGCACGGATCAGGTGCAACAGAGCCGCTCAAGCGCCGCGTTCAATTCCGGTGCCGGGGAAACCACAAGCGTGACAGGGGGGCAGGTCAGCGTGGATGGCCCCAACGGCTATTCCTATGACGGCGCGATTGTGGCCTACGGACTTGCCACCAATACTCCCAGCCTATCGGAAAGCTCGGCCGTTATGGCGAATAGCGGGGCGGCTACAGCGGGAGACGGCACCGCTCCGGTTGCCGTCATCAGCAATAATTTCAGTCAGTCATTCTCGAAGGGGGATTTCTCCATCTCGCTGGGAGAGTCCGAGCTCTACACGACCGTGACAATAAACGGACGCCAGTATCTGGTCGCCAGAGAGGTAGCGGTCGCGCTTTCGCGCGCTACTCCGGCAGGCACGTCGGCGTCCACCTACGTGGGTAGCACCGTTGTCGATGGCGGCTCCTATACCGGTACACAAGTGCTTGTTTCGAAAAGCCGCTGAAGCGCGGCTGACCCAAGTGGCGTGCGCTGCCGGCAGCCGGTGGCGGATTTCTATAAGATTCCGATTTGGAGGGGTAGATGGCGCGCACATATGTAAGCTTGGGGGCAATTCTGGCGGCGGCATCGCTCCTGCAACCCGCGGCAGCGCAAGAGAGCCAGGTGGGTGCGGCTTTGGAGCCGTGGGAAGCGGAAGTAGCCACGGCGCCTGTTCCGGTTGTGGCGGGGCGTTGGGCTTCCGGGCCTGCTACAGTATGGAACCCCAGCGTCTTGGGGCCATGGGCTACGGCCGCCTTGGGGCGGTGGCAGACAGAGACCGTGGCGCCCGCTCCCCTGGGGATGGAGCTGTCTCCCGGCATTACCTTCCTTCCAAAGGCATTCACCGAAATCGGCGCCGACACCAATCCAAGCCAGAGCCTGACGAATGCCAAGGGTTCGGGCTTCACGCGCGATGGTGCAGGGTTCAACGTCAGCAAGGTGGGCCCCGATCTGGTGGCCTCGCTGAACGCCGCCGCCAGCTTCACCGACTATTTCAATAGCTCCGCCGTCAACAGCACCACCCGCTATGCGGGGTCGGCGACAGGCAATGTCACTTATCTCGTGCAGCCAGGTATTACAGCGGCAGGGGGCGGCTTCGTAACCTACGATGCCGAGAGCGCAAGCAAGAGCCAGACTGAAGGAGCGAACGCGGAACTCGGCTATGCGGGGAGCTTTGCCGTCAGCAATCTGCGGCTATCTTTCAAGGAACTGGATTATCTGAACCACACGGTAACGGCCGACCCGCTGGCACTCAGTTCCGCCTTCGACTACAACCGCACCGAAGCTACCTGGCTTGGCCTGCTCGGCCGCCGGTGGATCGTGTCGCCCTTTGTCGAGGCCAGTGCGGCGCGCGTGGACTATACGGACCGGCCGGCAGCCTCACCTGTGAACCCGAACGCGGACGACTATTACGTCAAGGGCGGCGCGCGCTTCCACATATCGCCGGTGCTTACCGCCGACATCGGCTGGCGCGCCAACCAGCGCGATACGGAAGACCAGAATTTCAGCAGGTTCGACTCGAACGGTTTCGACGGCAGCCTGAGCTGGAAACCAACGCCATTCTTCAATTTCACGGCGTCGACGGAGCGGTATATCGGCGAGCCTTCGACCGCTTTCGCGGTGCTTTCGGATGTGCGCGCCTACACGCTGGCGGCGGGGTATGTGCCAGTGGCCGGTGTCACGCTTAGCGCCGACGGCGGCTGGCTCATGGCGACCGATATCGGCAGCGGAACCAGCTATCAGCTGAGCTATGTGGGAACCCAGGCAACGTGGGATTACAACAACCACGTTCAGCTCTATACGACTGCCAACTATCAGAACTACGACATCAGGTGGCAGGACCGGGAGTTCAACGAACTGCGCATCGCGGCGGGCATGCGGATCATTCCCGACGGCCAAAACCTCACGCAGGGCGAAAGCTTTGGAAACATGACCAGCCGGTTGAGCGCCGCCGCCCTGCCTTCGGATTCCAAGCTCAGCATTTCGACCGGGTATTCCTGGTTCGGCCTGCCGGACATGAAGATGGTGACGGTGACGTCCATCCCGGTCGCGGGGCCGGGCAATATGCCGAGCAAGGCGCTGAGCCAGGAAGCGAACGCGGGCGCGCAGGACGGCTTGCGGACGGACGTGCGGCTGGACAATTTCGCGGAGGGCGTATTGCCGGATGGCCGCCTGCTGAGCTTCGGCTTGTCCGGCTTCTACGCGAACTACGGGGGCACGACCCGGTCGCACTGCATGTACACAGCGTCGACCGACTGCCAGATCGTCAACATCGTGGACTTCAACTCGGAGCAGCCGAACAATACGGGGCTGGGGGGTGATCTCAACGTAAGCGTTCGCAAGAACGTCGACTACTTCGGCACCGCGGTCGACATGCGGTTCGGCGATTACGGAGCGGGCGGCTGGAAAGACAAGTCGCAGGCGCGGGAGCTTTCTCCCTTCAAGGTTGGCGTAGCGATGCGGGGGATCTCGGAGGAGTTGAACTTGACGTCGGTGGACCCGTTTGTGGGCGCTCCGGCCAAGTACAAGGAAAACCTGGATGCCTACTACTATGGCGGCTACCTTGGCTTCGAGCAGGTGGCCGATCTGGGCGGCGGCTGGAGCCTCAAGGGGGATGCGACGGCTGGCCTGTACTACACCAGGGTCAATTACGAAGGGAAGTATAACGGCTACACGCTTGTCATTCCTGGCGGCTATTACATGGAGAATGGCGATGCGACCGCTGCGATGGACCGTGGTTCCTTCATCGGTACGCTGCGGGTCGACTTGAAGCGGCAGCTCGGCTGGGGCGAGCTGGGCGTGTTCGGCCAGGGAGAATATCTGAGCTACGTTCCGCGCGTCGCCTATAACAATAACGACGAGGCCAGCAGCTATCTGCTCGGCGGGATCGTGGGGACGCAGAACGGCACGAAGCTTAGCGGGGCCGAGGCTATCAATCTGAGCACAGGCCTCAACATCACGGTGCCGGTGAATTAGGGAGCAAACGCACTCTCTTGGCCTGAGGGGGGCTCAGACCAATATCTAGCGGGAGAGAACGCAGGCACGGCTCCTTGGGGCCGTGCCTGTCAGCGTGGTGAGAAGGTGGATAGTGCATCTGACATGAGGCCGGAGGGGGCCGCTAGCGATAGCGCCGGGCGCGCGGCGATTGCGGCGGCGTACCGGACGCCGGAGCCCATTTGTGTGCCGCCGCTTATCGGGGAGGCCCGCTTCGAGGCGGCTTTTCCGGCGCAGATCCGGGAATTGGCGGGCAGGCTGATCGAAAAAGTGCGTGCCGGGCGGGGGCACCTGTTCGACGTCGAAGGGCTGATGAAGGAGTTCTCGCTGTCGAGCCCGGAAGGCGTGGCGCTGATGTGTCTGGCCGAATCCCTCCTTCGCATCCCCGACGCACACACCCGCGATCTTCTCATCCGCGACAAGCTTGGCCACGGCGACTGGGGGGCGCATGTGGGTGCAAGCCCGTCCTGGTTCGTCAATGCCTCGGCCTGGGGGCTGCTCATCACGGGCAAACTTGTGGCGACGCATAGCGAGCATGGCATGGCGGCCGCGCTCGGCCGTGCGCTGGCGGTTGGCGGCGAGCCGGTGATCCGGCAGTCGATGGATTTGGCGATGCGCCTGTTGGGCCGCCAGTTCGTAACCGGCCAGACGATTGAGGAAGCCTTGGAACATGCGCGGCCGTTCGAGGCGCGCGGATTCTTCTATTCCTTCGACATGCTAGGCGAGGCGGCTGTTACGGCGGGCGATGCCGGGCGTTACCTGAAGGCTTACGCGCACGCCATTTCCGCTATCGGCGAACACGGGCACGCCAGCAGCAGCATCTACGATTGCCCCGGAATTTCGGTGAAACTGTCGGCGCTGCATCCACGCTACGGCTACACGCAAACGGCCCGCGTTTGGGATGAGCTTTATCCGCGCCTGCTGAACCTCGCTCTGCAGGCCAGCCGGTTGGGTATCGGCTTCAATATCGACGCGGAGGAAGCAGAGCGGCTGGAGCTTTCGCTCGACCTTCTGGAAGCGCTTGCGGCCGATCCGGCGCTTAAAAGCTGGCAGGGCCTGGGCTTCGTGGTGCAGGCCTACCAGAAGCGTGCGCCCGCCGTTGTGGACCACCTCATTTCACTGGCGGAGCGCACGAAGCGGCGGCTCATGATCCGGCTGGTGAAGGGCGCCTACTGGGACAGCGAGATCAAGCGCGCCCAGCTCGATGGCCTTGAGGGCTATCCGGTGTTCACGCACAAGGCCTATACGGACGTGTGCTACCTGGCTTGCGCCAGGCGTCTGCTCGCGCGGCGGGACGCGGTTTTTCCGCAATTTGCGACGCATAACGCGCATACGCTTTCGGCCGTCTATCATATGGCCGGGCCGGAGTTCAAGACCGGCGATTATGAGTTCCAGTGCCTGCACGGCATGGGCGAGACGCTTTATGGGCATGTGGTTGGCGCGGGAAATCTCAACCGGCCATGCCGCATCTATGCGCCCGTGGGAACGCACGAGACGCTGCTTGCGTATCTTGTGCGCAGGCTTTTGGAGAATGGCGCGAATTCCTCCTTTGTGCATCAGCTTGCGGACGGGAAGACGCCTATCGCGGATCTGACCGCCGATCCGGTTGAGGAGGCGGCCAAATACGGGGGCGCGCCGCATCCGGCTATTGTGCTGCCGCAGGATTTGTTCGGCGCGGAGCGGCGGAATTCGCGGGGGCTGGACCTTTCGGATGTGCAGGTCCGCGAGAAGCTGGAGTGCGGCATCGAGGAAAGCCGGGCGGCCGATGTGTACGCCACGCCGATTATTGCCGCGACGCTGTTGCCGAAAGCCGCGCCTCGGCAAATCTCTAATCCCGCGAACCATGCGGACATTGTGGGCTCCGTGTCGGATGCCACCGCAGCCGGTATCGAGGATGCGATGGTTGCCGCGACCGAAGCCGCGCCGCAATGGGCGCGAACGGGCGGGCCGGAACGCGCTGCGATTTTGGGGCGGGCCGCGGATTTGCTTGAGCGTGCGGCGGAGCGGCTTTGCGAGCTGATCGTGCGCGAGGCGGGGCGGACCATTCCCAACGCCATTTCGGAAGTGCGCGAAGCGGCGGATTTCTGCCGCTACTACGCCGCGCAGGCGCGCGCGCTGGAGCCCGGCCACGAGTTGCTTGGGCCTACGGTGTGCATCAGCCCGTGGAACTTCCCGCTGGCGATTTTCACCGGGCAGGCCGTGGCGGCGCTGGCGGCGGGCAATCCTGTGCTTGCCAAGCCCGCGGAACAGACGCCGCTCGTTGCCTACGAGGCCGTGCGCCTGCTGCATCAGGCGGGCGTGCCGGGGAATGTCCTGCAGTTTCTGCCGGGGGCGGGAGAGGTAGGGGCTGCGCTCGTCGCGCATCCGGGCACGAAGGCCGTGCTGTTTACCGGCTCGACGGAAGTTGCGCGCCACATTCAGGCAGCACTTGCCGGCCGGGGCAATATTCCTTTCGTCGCGGAGACCGGCGGCCAGAACGCCATGATCGTGGATTCCTCGGCACTGCCGGAGCAGGTGGTTGGCGACGTGCTGGCTTCCGCTTTCGACTCCGCGGGCCAGCGCTGCTCGGCGCTGCGCGTGCTGTGCCTCCAGGAGAACATCGCGGACCGGGTCGCCGGCATGCTCAAAGGCGCGATGGCGGAGCTGTGCGTCGGCGATCCGGGCAAGCTCGAAACCGATGTGGGACCGGTGATCGGTGCCGAGGCCCAGGCGGGGCTCGTCGAGTATCTCGGCGAACATCGCAAGCGCATCTTGTATCAGGAGCCGCTGCCGGCCGAGTGCGCGGGCGGCACCTTCGTTGCGCCGGCGCTTGTCGAAATCGGGGCCATCGGCGAGTTGGAAGGCGAGGTGTTCGGGCCTGTCTTGCATGTGCTGCGCTTCAAGAGCAGCGGGCTTTCGCGGCTTATCGAGGAGATCGGCGCCACAGGGTATGGCCTGACGCTCGGCATTCATTCGCGCATCGACGAGACCATCGATTTCATCGTGGAGCGCGCGAACGCTGGCAACATCTATGTGAACCGCAACATGATCGGCGCGGTGGTTGGCGTGCAGCCTTTCGGAGGCGAGGGGCTGTCGGGGACCGGGCCGAAGGCGGGCGGGCCGCTGATGCTGCACCGGCTTTTGCGGAAAGGGCCGCCGCCAAGGCTTGAGGGGAAGCGGGACGGGGCTAAGCTGGACGCCCTGCGTCAGTTCATGGCCTGGGTGGAAGCAGGTGCGGGCGGGCTCCTAAAGCCCGCTGAGCGCACGCGCCTCCGCGAGCATTTGAGGGTTTATCTCGAAACCTCTCCCATTGGCCTGGCGCAGAGGCTGCCGGGTCCGGTGGGCGAAGAGAACCGGCTGCTCTTCCTGCCGCGCGGGCGTGTGCTTGGCATCGCGGGCACGGCGTTCGATGCGCTGCATCAGTTCGGGGCTGCGCTTGCGACATTGAACCGCTTCGTCCTGGCTAGCGCCGGCGGTCCTGCTCCCTTACACGATCTGCTACCTGCCGCTTTGCTGCCGCACATTGAATTTGTAGGCGATTGGGAGAAGGCCCAGTTCGACGCGGTTTTGGTTTCGGATAGCGCCCGGATTGCCGAAGTCGAGCGCGTGCTTGCAGCCCGCCCCGGCCCCGTAGTGCAAATCGCCTACGCCGCGCCGGAATTTCGCCTGTTCCAGCTCATCAAGGAAAAGAGCATCTCGATCAACACGGCGGCGGCCGGCGGCAACGCCAGTCTGATGACCATCGGCAAGTAGCGGCGCCACCGAATCGATATGGCGCTGGACACCATACCTATATATATGGTATCAAACACCATATGAAGGCCAAGCGCATCTTCTACGACCGCATGGATTATCCCGATGGGAGCATCGTTGAGATGACCATTTGGGAGCTTCCCGAGCCGGTTCAGGCAAGCGCGCACCTGCTGAAATACAGCTTGTTTTATGGCCGGCCGGGAGTGCGGCTTGTGGGTTATGACAACGAGCGCGGGAAGGGCGATCATCGCCATTTCGAGGGCTGCGAAGAGCCGTACACTTTCACTACGCCCGAGGCCCTTATCCAGGATTTTCTGACGGATGTAAGAAGACTGCGAGGTGAGTTATGAGCAAAAGCGTCCGTGTTCACATCGGCACGCCCGAAGATATGGGACAGCGCTTTGCCGATGCATGGCATCGGGCCAAGCGCGGCGAGGCGGTTGACGAAACCAACGTCACCTTCCGCGATCTTGAGGCGATGCTTGCGGCATTAACTCCCAAGCGCTTGCAACTGTTGCGTTTCGTGCGTCACCACGAGGTTCGCAACATCAAGGCGCTGGCTGCGGGGCTGCAGCGGAATTACAAGAATGTGCACAAGGATGTGGAAGAACTTACAAAGCTGGGGCTCCTTGCGAAGACTGCCGAGCGGGTCGTAGCGCCCTACGCGGAGGTGGATGCCCGGTTTGTGTTTTAGGTTTGTTGGGAAGGCAGTGCGATGATCGCCTCTTTATTGTCCATTGAAGGGCAGAAGATTTCTCATTGGTGCGTTAGAGGAAGCAGATCTTGAAGATTTGTATAATCTTGAGATTGATAAGGACGTAAAGCGTTACGTTAGAGGCCCGACACCTCATCCGAAACCGGAATGGATTGAGGGAATGCGAAGGCTCATAAATAACAGACAAGGTAACGTACTTCCTCTGATTGTCAGGTATAAAGCAACAGGTGAGTTTGTCGGGCGAGCCGGGCTTTCGTTGAAAGATAGAGAAGAGCGGTGCTGGGAGATTCAGGTGCTGATTTCCAGGAAATATTGGGGGCAGCGCCTTGGGAGAGAAGCGGCTGAGCTTTTGATAGGTGTCGCTTTCCGTACCCTCGAAGCATCTTCCGTTGTTGCGATGATAGATCCCGACAACAAGGCCAGCTTGAATTTATTCGAAGAACTCGGTTTTTTCGCGCCAGAAGGAAACCATTATGCGAGCATTTGGCCATCGAACTCCGATCTGCTGCGCGTTCTACCTGCTGAGGGCGCACGCACAGCCGCCGCGAAATCGGGGAAAACGTGAGGCATTGCATCGCTTGCAAAACCTTGCCAAATTAGCCCAAGGCAATAGGCAATCGCGCGGGCGCACGTGCATTCCTTCTCCTCACAGCAAAACGCGGCACTCACCTTCGGCCGCACGCCCCTTCTGGAGGAGGCGAGCCTATCCGTGACCGATGGCGACCGCGTCTGCGTCGCCGGGCGTAACGGGAGATGAGAATTTGTCCCTGAGTCTCGTGCAAGAAGTGGCGGGCATTTGCGGTTCCTATCGGGAACTGCTGGCGTCGCCATAACGGCCCCATTGTTCGGCGTGAATTCAAGCCGGGATGTGTTTTTGCTTGCCACATTGCAATCGTTAGAATCGCAGGCCAGAGTTGGCGGGGGGAGCTTCTTTTGGTTATCTATCATTAGATAGACAATACAACGACCATACTTGTCAACTTTTTCTTGCAATAAAGACATGAGGCGTAATTCTGCTTGTGAAAGCCTCGCTGTCTTACTTTTAACGTCTAGCTCATGTAGTTCATTAATTTCATTGCCTGCCTGATCGCCACTCCCACAGTTCGCATCTTGCCATTCCGCAAAGCTTGGCGAGCGGTCAATGCCCTTGCCCGTAGCGCCAACCCAGTGGATATCGGATGAACTAGTGGCAATCATAGCTTCGATTAGCGCCTTCGGAACCTCCATCTCCTCAAGATATTGGGAGATCAACGCCAAAACAGGCTTATATGCGCGTTCCGCTTCTGCTGGGGAGAGTTTTTTGAACTCGGGATCATCAATTATGGGGCGATGAAGCCCGACACTCCCGAGCCTGTTCGGGGAACCAAAGAATATGAGAGCACATGAACTGGCGCAAACGCATTCCCGTCCACTGCAGAGGTTAGTATAACTAGTGGCGCTAATCACAGTCAAATTAATCAGTGACTCATCGAGTCCACTTAGTAATTTAGAAACGCCGTCATCTAAGTTTAATTTAGGCTTGATGTCATCATCTATGTGAAAAGGCGCATGCGCGGTGATGAGATATTTCCTCAGAAGTCGACCAATTTTAATCGCTTCAATGACATCACCGCCGGGAGATTGTAAATCCATGGAACCCAGGTAAGGGTATGAACGAGTATAGAACAACGCAACCTTGTTATAATCCCCTTTTACTATCTCACCATGAAGAAAAGCTTCGTTGCAATACTTTTCATTGTCACGCATGGTGACGTAATCTACGCAACTAATTTCCGCTCCCTTGCATGGGAGCGCTAGCGTCGCCAACAATCCTAACAGAAGCCCCCGTAGCAGCGTTCGCATTCGACGCCCCTCAAAAGTGATAAAGTGCGTTCATGCTTAGCGGCTTAAACGCATAACTTCCTAAAAAATGGAGCCGACCCACTCCCAGCCCCAAAACTCGACGGCCATTTGAGAGCCGTTAATTCATTGGTGCGATCGCATCGCGGTTTGTCGGAATGGATCAGCTCGCTCGTCTATAATGTGCGGCCGTAGACCACGCCTATATAGTTAGAACTTGGTGCCGTTGAAGGTCAAGCACAATCCTAAACGTTTGGGTTGCAGCTCGCCGCCGGGCTTCTGACCGCAGTGAAAGATTGCATCGCCCGCAAATTCCGGCCACATCAGGCGAGGCAATTGGCAACCGCGCGGGCGCATGGGCATTCCTCTTCTGACACTGCAAAATGTGGCACTCACCTTCGGCGGCACGCCGCTGCTGGAGGATGCCGGCCTGTCCGTGACCGAAGGGGACCGCATCTGCGTCGTGGGCCGCAACGGCTCGGGCAAGTCCACGCTCATGAAGATCGCGGCGGGGCTGATCGAGGCGGACAAGGGGACGCGCTTCGTGCATCCGGGCATTACGCTGCGCTATCTGCCGCAGGAGCCGGATTTCGGCGCGCATGGGACGGTGCAGGCGTATGTGGAAAGCGGGCTTGGGCCTGGGGACGATCCGCATAAGGCGCGCGTGATCCTTGAGGATTTGGGGCTTACGGGGGAAGAGGCCCCTGCGACGCTCTCGGGCGGGGAGGCGCGGCGGGCGGCGCTGGCGAAGGCGCTCGCGCCGGAGCCCGACGTGCTGCTGCTTGACGAACCAACGAACCACCTCGACATTCAGGCCATCGAATGGCTCGAAAAGCGGCTTGGCGGCATGCGTTCGGCGCTGCTGCTCATCAGCCACGACCGGCGGTTTCTCTCGAACCTTTCGCGCGCCACGGTGTGGGTGGATCGCGGCACTACGCGCAGTATTCCCATCGGTTTCAGTGGCTTCGAGGCGTGGCGCGACGAGTGGCTGGCGCAGGAGGAACTGGAGCGGCACAAGCTGGCGCGCAAGATCGAGCGCGAGGGGGATTGGCTGCGCTATGGCGTGACCGCGCGGCGCAAGCGCAATGTGCGGCGGCTGGCGGCCCTGCATGCCATGCGCGAGGAGCATAAGACCGCTAGGCGCGTGGCCGGACAGGTGAAGCTGGAGGCGGCGGAAGGCGCGCTTTCGGGCAAGCTCGTGATCGAGGCGAAGGGGATTTCGAAGGCGTATGGCGGCGGCGCCATTGTCGATAAATTCGCCATCCGCGTGCACCGGGGCGACCGCGTGGGTATTGCTGGGCCGAATGGCGCAGGCAAGACGACGCTGGTCAATATGCTGATCGGCAAGCTTGAACCGGACGAGGGAACGGTGCGGCTTGGGGCCAATCTGGAGAGCGCGAGCCTTGAACAGAACCGCGACAGCCTGAAGCCGGATTGGACCGTGGCGGATGCGCTGACGAACGGCAGCGGCGCGGAGTTCGTCTCGATCAATGGGGCGCAGAAGCATGTGGCGTCTTATATGCAGGACTTCCTGTTTCAGCCGGAGCAACTGCGCACGCCGATAAAGGTGCTATCGGGCGGAGAGCGGGCGCGGCTGATGCTGGCCCGGGCGCTGGCCAAGCAGTCGAACCTCTTGGTTCTCGACGAGCCGACCAACGATCTCGATATCGAAACCCTCGATGTGCTTGAGGAAATGCTTAGCGATTATACGGGCACGCTGATCCTCATCAGCCACGACCGTGATTTTCTTGACCGGGCGGTGACGTCCATCGTGGTGCCGGAGGGGGGCGGGCGCTGGGTCGAATATGCGGGCGGCTGGTCGGATATGCTCTCGCAGCGTGGGAACTCGCCGTTTGCGCCGCTGGGAGGCAGCAGGCAGGGCAAGGCCAAGGCCGATGGCACCACCAAGAAGCCGGCCGAGGCGGGCGAGACCAAGCCCAAGCGGCGGCTGAGCTTCAACGAGAAGCATGCGCTGGAAACGCTGCCGGGCAGGATCGAGGCGCTTGAGAAACGGATTTCGGACTTACAGGCGCAGCTAGACGATCCGGGCCTCTATGCAAAAGACCGGCAGGCGTTCGAAAAGATAAGTGCGGCGCTGGTCAAGACGCAGAATGAGCTTACAGAAGCCGAGCACCGCTGGCTCGAACTTGAGATCCTGCGCGAGGAGATTGCCGCGGGTTCGTGACTGGCGCCTGGAGCGCTATTCCATCGCCGCCATTTCTACCGGCTCGAACCAGTGCCCGGCGGCACCGTGCAGGACATCGCCATCGCCGAACTCCACGTCGATCTCTAAATCTTGAGTTGTGTATTCGTGCACGCCCACAACTTTACCGATATCCGATGGTGCATAGCCTAGACGTATCAGGCCAGCGTTCTTCCATTTCACCTGGTTTCCAAGCTCAAACCGCATCAAAGTCTCCGGTATTGTTGCCCTGTATTGGAAGCATCAGCTGATTCGTAAGGAGAAATTCGGGCAAGCTGTGTGCCGGGCGCGTGGCTAACCTTCGCCCGGCTATCGCAGCGCTTCGCTGCCGGGGGCGCTTTTTGCAGAGAGTTAGCGGATGATATTGGCGCGCTCTGTGCGGATGTTTTGTGCATCCGGCTTTTTTTGAAGGGCGCTTTGCCGGTTAGCGCAACAGCTCCCCGATGGCTGCGTCGATGCCGTTGAGGGTAAGCGGGAACATGCGGTGCCCGATTAGCTGCTGGATGATTTTGGCAGACTGCGTGTGTTCCCAGTAGCGCTCGGCCAGCGGGTTCAGCCAGACGGCGCGCTTATAGATGCCAAGCACGCGCTGCAGCCAGACCTGCCCCGCCTCCTCGTTCCAATGCTCGACCGAGCCGCCGGGAACCAGGATCTCGTAGGGGCTCATCGAGGCGTCGCCCACGAAGATCACCTTGTAGTCCGCCGGGTAGGTGTTGATCACTTCGTAAGTCGGAACGCGCTCTTCCCAGCGCCGCTGGTTCTTCTTCCACACGCTCTCGTAGAGGCAATTGTGGAAGTAATAGTAATCGAGATGTTTGAACTCGGAGCGGGCGGCCGAGAACAGCTCCTCGCATTCGCGGATGTGGTAGTCCATCGAGCCGCCGATATCGAAGAACGCCAGCACCTTCACGGTGTTGCGCCTCTCGGGGCGGAAGGCGATGTCGAGATACCCCTTGTGCGCGGTGCCGCGCACGGTGTTGTCGAGGTCCAGCTCCTCCGCCGCACCGGTCCGCGCGAACTTCCGCAAGCGGCGGAGCGCCAGCTTGATGTTGCGCGTGCCAAGTTCGACCTCGCCGTCGAGATCCTTGTAGTCGCGGCGGTCCCAGACCTTCACGGCGCGGAAATTGCGGTTCCCCTTCTGCCCGATGCGCACGCCTTCCGGGTTATATCCGTCCGCGCCGTAGGGCGAGGTTCCGCCCGTGCCGATCCATTTCGAGCCGCCCTCGTGCCGGCCCTGCTGCTCCTGGAGGCGCTTTTTCAGCTCCTCTATGATCTTGTCCCAGCCGCCCAGCGCCTGGATCTTGGCCTTCTCTTCATCCGTGAACAGCCGCTCGGCCAGTGCCCGCAGCCACTCCTCCGGGATATCGGCGGAAATGCCCTCCATCGCGCTTTCGAGGCCCTTGAAGACGTGGCCGAAAACGCGGTCGAATTTGTCGAGGTGGCGCTCGTCCTTCACGAGCGAGGCGCGGGAGAGATAGTAGAAATCGTCGATGCGCTGCGCGGCGATGCCAGAATCCACGGCATTCAGGAAGGAGAGATACTCCATCACGCTGACAGGAATGCCGGACTTTTTCAGTTCGTAGAAGAAGTTCAAGAACATGGGCCGCTATTTCCGCCCCGGCCTTAATGAGAACCACGAGCCCTTGGTTTTGGGCTTTTCGTTTGCCGGAGCCTTCCCGCTACCAGCTTGCCCGTCCGCTTCCACACTGGCAAGCCTATCGAGAAGCGAGCCGCTCCGGTCCTGGCCTTTCGGTGCGGCCGCCGCCTCCGGCTCTTTTGCCGCGCGCCGTTTGGAGGTTTTGCGCGTCTTGCCCTTCGCGGCGGGCTGCGCTCCGCCGTTTATGAAGTCGCGCAAGAGCGTATCGGGGTCTTCCGCCGGTTCTTCTGGTTCCGATGCCTTGCGCCTGCAGGACGGCTGCGAACCAGCCCGGCCATAATTGCCGCCAGAGTAAGATGAGGCGGGCAGAAGCAGCACCCTCAGCGGGTCTTCGGGCATGGGTGCTTCCGGCTCAGGCTCCGCCGCCTGTTCCTCGCGCTTTGGCGAAGCGGTGTGCAGCGGGGCCAGTTGCTTATTCTGCGGCGGGGTGATCTTGGCCTGAACGAACTGCAGGCCCGCGATCAGATAGGCGATGCCGACGACAAGCACCCGGCGTGCCCAGTAAACGGCGGTGCTGGAGGTGTCGCGGAACTGCTCGGCGCGCCGTTCCAGCTCAAGCCGGGCCAGGAACTGCTTGCCCTTTTCGCTCAGTTCGGGGGCGCGGGCCAGAAACTCGGCGTAGCGTGCGCGGAGTTCCTGCGCCTCCAGCACAAATTCGTAATGCCGCTTGAGCGATTGGCCGCCATGACGCGCTAGCCCGCCCGCGCGCTCGAAGGCGGTCGCGAACTGCCCCGGCATGGTGGTCCGCGCGCGGCGCAGTTCCTCGGCGGCGGCCCTGAGCCCTTTCGAGGTTACAACGCGAGCCAGCGTTCGCGCCGTAGCGGCAGCGTCGCCAAGCAGGTTTTGGACTTCGCGCAGGCCCATGGCGGTGCCCTTGAGCAGGCCCCACGGAATTTCGGCGAATTCGCGCGCGGTCGGGAAGCGGCTCTTTTCAAGCTCGGCCTTGATGGTGCGCTCCGCTTCCGCCTTGAAAGCGAGAGCTTCTTCGCCCGCAATGGCGAGGCGCAGATCGACGGGGTCGCCTGCGGCAGCCGCGCTTTCCCGGAATAGAAGCGCGCGGGCTTCGGCCTGGAACGCTTCGAACGCCTTCACGTCGGCGAATTCGGGCCCCAGCTCCTGGATGCCGTCCATCAGGAAGACTTCGGATGCGGCCCAAAAGTCGCGGCGGATTTGCAGGATTTCGGAAAGCGCCAGCACATCCTCCACGCCGAAGGTGTGCTGGAGCTGCTTCTTGGCGGCGTTCACGCCCTCGAAATAGCTGCTCTGGGCTTCGATCGCGTTGAGCAGGCTGCGCACGTCGTCGCGCAGTGTCTCCTCGGGGTGGGCGCGGCTCCCGCGGTAATTGCCTTCGCGGCCGGGCGTGGTGGAGGCCCGCGCGCGGATGGTGGCGAAGACCGGCCCTGCCTCGTCGAGAATAGCCAGCGCTTCGCTTAAGAGCAGTTCCTGCTTGGAGCTGTCGCGGCGGCGGAAGACCCGGTAGGCGAGCCAAAGCAGGAAGCTGACGGTCAGCCAGAGCGCCATCACTGCCGCCACGGATGAAAATATTTTCATCGGCTGCCCCCTGCAGGATCGTTATCCCGTAAGCGCTGCGGCGCGAAGTGCCACAGCGCAGATACGGAATATTACACAATGCCGGCGTCCGCAAAGGTCCCTTGCTTGCGGCATAGCGCTTCAGTTCTTGCTTAGCCTGCCCGGCCCCCATTTGCCATAGCGGGGAATCCACTTTACCAGCTTTCCCTCGCGCGCTGCGGTTGTGCTGCTAAGTACCTCGTCCGGCGCACCGAAATGGGAGAAATACCGTGTGTCGATGGCCGACACAGGCAGGACGATGAGCACGTCCGTTGTGCCGAACTGTTTGTCGATCACCGCACCGTCGCCGGTGAAGGCGCCAAGCCGCAGATAGCCCTTGATCAGCGGCGGCATGGCCTTGAGGGCCTCCTTGGCGTTCACCTGCTCCTTGGGAATCATATTCATGTCCACCTTAAGGTGCGGGTGGGCGGAGACGAGCCATTCCTCTGGCGCGCGCGCGAAATGATGCAGGAAGCTCAAAGCCAGCGCATGCTGCTCGGGATCGGTGCCGGGGAAGCTCGCGCAGCCGAGCATCACATCGGCGCCCCGTTCGCGGATATAGGTCCAAAGGCCCTGCCATAGGAGTTCGACCGTGCGCTTGTTCCGGTAAGGTTTCAGCACGCAAGAACGGCCCAGTTCCATAAAGCGGTTGACGCCGCGCTTCCTGGCGATCAGCGGGGCGATGTCGTATTCGCCCTGCGTGTAAAAGCCCTGGTTCTTCTCTGCGGCATCCTGGGGCAGCACGCGATAGGTGCCGACAACCTTGGCCCGCTTGAGCCATGGGCGCTTTCCCGGCCGCTCCAGGGATTTGTCGATGACGAGCAGATGGTCGCAAATGGCGTCGTATTTGTCTTCGTCGCGCTTCTTATGCAGGGTTCTTGCATCGGGGACCGCGGCCATCTCACGGTAGAAGACCTCGTAGCGCAGGCGCTGAGCCCTTTTGATAGCGCCGGCCGACTGCGCGAGGCGCACCTCCAGGCTACCCATCCGGCCGTACACCTTCGGGGGTTTCCGGAGCGGAAAAAGCGGAAAGCGCCGCTTTTTCTTCGCAGTCTTCGCCGCAGCCCGCAGGAGCGCCATCGGCTTCGCCCGCAAGGCCTTGAATCCGTCCGCGGGCCCATGAAAATGTAAGCGCATGCATCCTCTAATCTTTGGCCATGGCACCTCTAGCCCCGCCATGGCGGCCTCTTAGGCCCGGCTGACTGCCAAGCATAAATCCTGCTATCAGCCACAAGATTATTACGGGAATAATACACCGCCGCAAGTAGCACAGCGGCGCATGCACTGCAGGGTTGCCGATGCGCACCCCAAGGTGGCGGCAAGGGGAGCCCTCAAGAAGGTTGCGAGCTGATTTCCTCTCTCCGCTTAGGCTGCTTAGGGGAGAAGGGTGGTGGGGGGTCTTTAGCCCATGCGGCAGGTTGCGCCATGAACGGAGGTTACAACCCCTCACCCTGTCCCTCTCCCTATGGGAGAGGGGACGCCTTCTCAACAGTTGCGGCGGGACTCCCTCTCCCATAGGGAGAGGGCTGGGGTGAGGGGTTACAGCCCTCGGTTCATGGCAAAACCGCTCATTCGAACGCTCATATGTTAGCGCGTATGGTCTTCAGCCGCTTAGTATACGCGCGCCTTCGGTTCGATGTACTGCACTTCGTTCGTGAGCGTGTGCGCGTGAACGGGGCGGTAATCGAGGTAGACGATCTTTTTCTCGGTGTCGGCCCAGGAGAGCGTGTGCTTCATCCAATTCGTGTCGTCGCGGTGCGGGAAGTCCTCGCGTGCGTGCGCGCCGCGGCTTTCCTGCCGGGCGAGCGCGCCGTAAATCGTCACTGCGGCAAGCGAAATCAGATTGTCGAACTCTAGCGATTCGACGAGGTCGCTGTTCCAGATCAGCGAGCGGTCGGAAACGCGGATGTCGCTAGATGCTTCCCAGACCTCCTGGATGGCCTTGCAGCCTTCCTCAAGCACTTGCGCATTGCGGAACACCGCGCAGTTGCTTTGCATGGCCCGCTGCATGCGGCCGCGCAGTTCTGCCGTGGGCGTGCTGCCATTAGCGTGGCGCAGCCGGTCCAGGCGTGCAACGGCTTGCTCGCCGGCGTTTGCCGGCAGATTGGCATGAGAACTGCCGGTTTCGATGGTTTCGGAGCAGCGATGGCCTGCGGCCCGGCCGAACACCACAAGGTCGATCAGCGAGTTGGAGCCAAGCCGGTTGGCGCCGTGCACACTGGCGCAGGACGCCTCGCCCAGCGCCATCAGGCCGGGCACCGTCGCGTCGTAATCGTGCTGACGCGGGTTGAGCGCCTCGCTCATGTAGTTCGTCGGGATACCGCCCATGTTGTAGTGAACCGTGGGCAGGATCGGGATCGGCTCGCGGCGCAGATCGACGCCCGCGAAGATCTGGGCGCTTTCGGTGATGCCTGGCAGGCGCTCGGCCAGAATTTTCGGGTCCAGGTGATCGAGGTGAAGATAGATGTGATCCTTCTTCGGGCCGACGCCGCGGCCCTCGCGGATCTCGACCGTAATAGCGCGTGAAACCACGTCACGGCTGGCAAGATCCTTCGCGTGCGGCGCGTAGCGCTCCATAAAGCGCTCGCCCTCGGAATTGGTGAGATATCCGCCTTCGCCGCGGGCCCCCTCGGTGATGAGCACGCCGGCGCCATAAACACCGGTGGGATGGAACTGCACGAACTCCATATCCTGAAGCGGCAGCCCCGCGCGCAGTACGAGCGCATTGCCGTCGCCCGTACACGTGTGCGCGCCGGTGCAGGAGAAATAGATGCGGCCATAGCCGCCGGTCGCCACGATTGTCTTCTTGGCGCGGAAGCGGTGGATGCTGCCATCTTCGAGGTTGAGCGCCACGACGCCCCGGCACACGCCCTCGTCCATGATGAGATCGAGCGCGAAATACTCAATGAAGAACTCAGCCGAATGGCGCAGCGACTGGCCGTAGAGCGTATGCAGCATGGCGTGGCCGGTGCGGTCGGCTGCGGCGCAGGTGCGCTGGGCGGGCGGGCCTTCGCCGAAATCGGTGGTCATGCCGCCGAATGGGCGCTGGTAGATCCGGCCGTCCTCGGTGCGGCTGAAGGGCATGCCGTAATGCTCAAGCTCGTACACGGCGGCCGGCGCATTGCGGCAAAGATATTCGATGGCGTCCTGGTCGCCGAGCCAGTCCGATCCCTTCACGGTGTCGTACATGTGCCAGCGCCAGTCGTCGCGGCCCATATTGCCGAGCGCTGCAGCGATGCCGCCCTGCGCCGCCACCGTATGGGAGCGGGTTGGGAACACCTTGGTGATACACGCGGTCTTGAGGCCGGCTTCGGCGCAGCCCAGCGTGGCGCGCAAGCCTGCGCCGCCCGCCCCGACTACCACAACGTCGAAGATGTGATCGATGAAAGGGTACGCCCTGCCGCCAACGTTGAAAATCGGCAGCACTCCCGAACTGGTATGCTTCGGTTTCGCGCGGTCAGGCATCGGTTACACCCCGAGATAAAGCTTGGTCACAGCCAGGAAAATGGCCGCACCGACTGTGAGAGAGAAGAACGTGTTGAGAAGCAGCAGGATCAATACCCGGCCGCCGCCGTGCACGTAGTCTTCGATGATGACCTGCATTCCGGTCCGCATATGAAGGCTGACGGAGAACGCAAACAGGATGCCCGCAATCGCTGCCCAAGGCTGGGAGAAGAACTCCTTCACCTCATGGCGGGAGGCGCCAATCAGGTGCAGCGCCGCATAGATCAGGAAGGCGAGCAGGACCATATTTGCGGCGGCAGTAACGCGCTGCAGAACGAAGTGCTCCGTGCCGCCTTTGGCCGAGCCGAGCCCGCGGACCTGTTTGAGGGGAGTGCGAAGAGCTACCATGTGAGTTTCCCCCAGAGCGAAAGGGCTGTCATCCAGAGCGAACCGGTGAGCGCCACCGAGAGCAGGATGCTAAACCAGGAAAGAAGCTTCACGCTGCCTTTGCTGAAGCCGTGGATCGTGTCCCAGATGAAGTGCCGGATGCCGCCCAGCGCGTGGTGGATGACGGACCAGCTGAAGCCGAACATCACGAGGAGGCCGATGGGTGTCGCGAGCAGCGCGTTCACAGTATCGAACCATGCGTCGCTCGTTGCCGCGGCGATCAGCCAGGCCGCCAGCAGAAGAACGCCGAAGTAGTTGGCCGCGCCGGTGACCCGGTGCAGGATCGACATCGTCATGTTCACGTACGGGCGGAAAATCGACAGATGAGGAGAGAGAGGGCGCGCTTTTGGGCGGGCGCCAGGCCCCGCCGCTGTTTGCGTCGCATTCGCCATTATTCAATCCCTCTTAATGGTGAGTACAGCTGGATTTAATGTTCCTTACCGCACTGCAGCAAGCGCTTCAATAGCAATCCGGGGGATGCAGGTATTCGCCAAAAGGCGAATGCGGGCAACTCGTGGCCGTGGCCCTGCCAGTTCGCTAACGCAATGGCTGAAGGCTTCGTACCGGGCCCTCACCGCTTGTTAACGCTCAGCGCCGGCGAAACGGCCCATTTTGATAATTTTCCGCGGCGTCTCCGGTCTTTAACCGATTCAGCGGATGCCCCCGGAGTGCGGCTACTTGAACGTCTCCAGGTAGGCGACGACGTCCGCGCGGTCTTTGGAATCTGGCAACCCCTTGAAGTACATCTTGACGCCGTGCAGCACCTCGCGCGGGTTGGTCAGGTATTGGTCGAGGTTCTGCCCGTTCCACTCCTTCCATTCGCCGCGCATGCTGAGCAGCTTTTCCGAGTAATTGTAGTCGGGCACACTGGCGATGGGGCGTCCGACGACGTCCCACAACGATGGACCAATCTTGTTCACGCCGATTTGCGCCGAATGGCAGTTGCCGCAAGTGCGTTCGAAGATCGCCTTGCCGGCCAGGGCGTCGCCTGCCGCAAGCGCGCTTCCACTCATCGTAATCGCCGCTGCAGCAGCGGCCAGCAAAGCGGCCGGATATTTCATGGCGCCGTCCCTATCTATTTGCATCGCCGTTTCAAGCGCTTCATCGTTTTCGCATCTCGCGCGGCCTTGCACAAGGCGAGCGGTGCCGCAGCCCCGTTTCCAGCCGTGTCCCGCCTCCACCCCTGTGGGCGGCTTGGAAAATTGATGGCTGGCAAGTACGCGCATGTAAGGACGCTGTAAGCCCGGCACATTAACGGTAACTGCGCACTTCAACTTGGCGGTTTCCGGACGGCGCATCGCAGCCGCAAGCCCGAGAGTCAGGCACAAGACCTGGCCACCAAAAAAGGAACGGGGGAGTCATGTGGTTCAATTACGAAGCGCTGAAATCGGCGCCAGTCGAGCAGGAGCCTTTCACCTATTTCGCCGTTCCCAATCTGCTTGATGCCGATGCGGTGAAGAAGGCCATAGCCGATTTTCCCAAGATCGACGTGGGCGGCCTGTTTCCCCTCGACCAGGTGGGCGGCGGCAAGGTTTTCCAGGAAATCATGGAAGAGCTGCGCGGCCCCGAAGTGCGCGAAATCGTCGCCAAAAAGCTGGACATCGACCTCTCCCAAATGTCCACCATGATCACGCTGCGCGGCTGCGCCCGCGGCGCGGATGGCAAGATCCATACCGACTCCACATTCAAGAAAGCCTCCATGCTGCTCTACCTCAATGAAGGCTGGCCGCATGAGGGCGGGCGTCTGCGCATCCTGCGCAACGGCACGGATATCGAAAACTATGCCGCCGAAGTGCCGCCGCTGGGCGGTACGCTGGTGGCGTTCAAGTGCACGGATAACGCCTGGCACGGCCACAAGGGCTATGAGGGCGTGCGCCGCTATGTGATGTGCAACTACGTTGCCGATGCGGCGGTGCTCAAGCGCGAGCTTTCCCGTCACCGGTTCTCGGCAAAGGTGAAAAAGGTGAAACGCGCTCTGGGTTTGGCCAAGGTGCTTAGCCACTAGTGGCCTGCGTCAGCCAAAATGAGGGGTTCTGACTTGGTCTTTTTCGCCGTGGCAAAGTCGGCCGCCTTGACTGTACGTCCAGTACAGCCTGCGCCGTCCGGCTTCACCACGTCAAAAAATCCCGGCGTCATAACCCCTCATTTTGGCTGACGCAGGCCACTAGCGCGTATTATTCGCGGGATCGCGCGATGATGGCGCAGGGATTTGTTCCAGCAGGACTTTTGAGACCGGAGCCAATAGCGGACATGTCCGCTATTGGTGTGGGGTAAGCGGATTATTCTGCCCCGGCGCTCCGCTGTTCACAACGGCCGGCCAGCCGCCTTGACGGAAGGGGGCATTGACAGCTACCGAAGAAAAGATCCGGCTAGGCCGCAGTTAGCAGCCTTCCGAGCGTTGCCTCAACTTCCTTTATTGCTGCCTCAACAGTCGCGGCCTCGTACGTAAACTCCCCTCCGTGCGCGGCGTCGTTCCTGAGGCGCGCGATGGCCTCAAGGCGCTTTGCCTCAAACTCAGTGAGGAGGCCGACTTCAGGAGATTTGAGCTTGGTGATGACCGGCGATAACGTATCTCGCGGTGACAAGGCGACTGGTACGGCACGAGCGCGAGCCTTCAGCCCTTCTTCGAGTGCGGCACCGAGAAGCACGGCTGCTGCTCGGGTATAGCCTTTCTGGAACAGGTACGTGGCTTCGTCGAGTAAACCGCTAAATACTGCGGCGGATACGGACAGTTGGTATTCAATGGCGAGGCCGCAAGAATACTCGTGCCTCGCAGACTTGAGCACGCCGAGCGCTGCCCCGATATTCATTTTCTTGCCGGGACCGCCGACGGCCCACACTTCGAATTGAGTGACAAAACGATTAGTTGAGATTGAGAGCTTATCAAGAAGGTTGAGGCAGCTTGTGGACCATTGGGCAAAGCCAACGATGTCCATGATGATACCCTTCTCGTCTTTTTGGAATTCCTGCCAGCGCAGGTCGCCCTCATGAATAAGTTCGTCAAAGCGCGAAATGAGACGGTCGTTCACAAATGGTTTGGTCATAGCGGGCATGGCCTAACGTGGAGGCAACCAGCCTCCGCTGGGATATAGTGGAACGCTACCGATATCGTTGAGGCACACCGTCGCGTTAGGTCCGGTTATGTGGAGATCCGAATCCATCTATTTTAACCAACTTGTGGAAAAAGTGAAAGCGGCGTTCCGGGCGATATGCAGGTGCTGGCCGGGAACGGCAGCTTAACCCCCAACTTGAGGCATTCGCCGAAATAGGCCCGATGACCGGAATCGGCCTGACTGAGAACAACATAAAGATTAAATCCCAGAATAAACGAGCCTTGACCAGAAAAGTAACTGGGGCCTTAGGGTGTCAAGCAGCAGCATTTCCTTTCCAGTTTAGAGGCGCGACATCAATCGGTCTTTCTTTTTCGGCGTGCCAAATCTCGTACTGCATCTGAAGCGCAAGCCAAAAACGCGCCCCATTGCCCAATGCCTTGCCCAAGCGCTGGGCCATGTCTACCGACACGGCGCGCCGCCCATGAATGACCGGCGACAAGGATTGGCGCGCGACCCCCAGATGCGCGGCTAAATCCTTCACGCTCATATTCAGCGCGGGCAAAATGTCCTCCCGCAGCACATCACCTGGATGAGGCGGAGGAAAGGGCAAGCGGTCTTCGTCATTCGCCATGATAGTCCTCAAGGTCAACGTCGAGCGGGCCATTGTCGTCCCAGCGGAAGGTGACGCGCCAGTTACGGCTGATCGCGACCGAGAATGTCCCTTCGCGGTCTCCCTTCAATTCATGAAACCCGAAGCCGGGCAAATCGAGTTCCGTTGGATGCACCGCAATGTGAAGCATCGCCATGACGCGCTGCACCTTGGGAAGCCAGCGGGGATCGATTTTGCTCCCGTCGCCGCTTTTCACAAAGCGCTTCAGCTTGGCGCTCTTAATTCGCTTTGCATCCAACATGGATGCAAACTAAACGAGTTTCCCTCTTCCCGTCAAGCGTCACGTGACGCAATACAGATGGCGCTGGCGAGTGCCGCCTGGAGAATAGCAGTTCCTCCCTCAATAGCAGGCGAGATCCCCAGCACGCCCGGTGTCCGATTGGATAAGTCGATGCACCAACAAAAAATCTAGTGCACAGACACTACCCGCAGTGAATTATCTGAATGCGTTTGTGCGCTAGCGCTCACCGCTTTGCCTCCATCGCGATCAGGACGAGCGTCGCCAAAACGACGGCGATGTTCTTGGTCAGCGGTCCGAAGGGCTCGATCCAGGCTTCGGGAACGGCAAAGCACGCGAGGAGCGTGAACACCGCGACGGTTGCAATTTGCAGAACGCCAATCAAGGCCGGCCGGATGTTGAACAGGAGCGCGAGGCCTAGCGTACCGTCGAGAGCGGCTCCCGCATAGACGAGTGCTGTGGCCTGCCAGCCGGAAACGCCAAGGCCCGCCACCATCGCCATGCTTTTTTCGAGCGGATAGAGGAACGCCGACACAATCGCGGTCCAAATCCATATCGCAGCCAGACCTATGCGAAGGGCCGGGCGCAGAAAGAAAAGGCGGGCGTGCCACAGTGCGGCTTCGGTGGAGGGTTCCGCGGCGAGTGCTGCTCCCAGTTCGCGCGGCGTCCAGTTCAGGGCCTCCGTCAAAGGCGCCACCGGCGCCGTATTGCCATGCCTGAGCATGGTGAGGCTGTCTTTGGACAACGCGTCCAATGAAAGTGCGCGGGCAAGCGGGATCAGGGCCCCGAGCATCCACTCTGGCAGGGGAAGCATGCGTGCGGGCGCAAGCCCAAGCCATCGCCGGAGAGTCTGTGTCAGTTCGTCCGTGGTCATTTGCGTTGGACCAACCAAGTCCAGCGCGGGCGGGGCATTGCCTTCGCGCTCAAGAAGCAGCCGGACGGCGCGAACGAGATCCGCGATGTGAACCGGCTGCACAAGCCAGGTTCCGTCCCCCAGCCGGGGCGGCCAAGGCAATGCGGCCAGGGCCGAGAAAAGAGCGGTGCTGGCGCCGCCTTGGCCTATGACGAGCGAAGGCCGCATGACAGTCCAGCCGGAAAGGCCGTTTTCCTGGGCAAGTTGCAGGCAGTGTGCGTCCGCGGCCGCTTTCGTCAGATGGAACGGCGTCTGCGCTCCCTCGCCCGCGCCCAGTGCGGAGACCTGTATCAGCTTCGGAACCCGGAGAGCGGCGCAAGCCTCGAACAGCGCGGCAGGCCCCTCAATATGCACCTGCTCGAAGCTATTCGCGCCGCGCCCGCGGAAGATGCCAGCGGCGTTGACCACGGCGTCCACCGTTTCAAGGCGTGCGCGCCAATCGGCCGGGCCATCCTTGGCGAAATCGCAGGCGACGGCTCCGGCATGCGGAAAGAGAAGTTGGAGCCGCTCCCGGTCCCGCCCGCAGACGGTGAGCCGGTGGCCCGCCGCTTGGAGATCCGCCGCGATCCTGCCGCCGATGAAGCCCCCCGCTCCGGTAATCAGGATGTGCATATGGCTCCCTTTTCTGCCGGGGTTATAAGCCCTCACTCTGTCCCTCTCCCTCTGGGAGAGGGGACGCCAGAATTCCCGCTGCGGGTAGTTCTAGGGTTCCTTCTCCCATTGGGAGAAGGACAGGATGAGGGGTTATAACCTCAGTCAATCGCTCCCTCTGCCGCTATGCTAGCGCCTACGCTTGGCAGCCCTTTGCAGTTCAGGAAAACCGGCAGCCAGAGCAATGGCCAGAGTTAATTTACCGTTAAAGCCGAACTTGCTGTAACTGCCGAAGCTCCGGGCTGTATAGAAGCCGGTAACCATTGTAGCAAATTACGCTTTGCGGAAAATGAGAATTAAACCGTTCTTAAGCTCACCGCGCTAACGTGCTGGCAAGCGCCGCTCCTGGGCGCACAGCTTTCGCCGGTTACGTTGGAGGGGTATGTGATGCGTTCGAAGCTTCAACAGTTTATGTACGATGAGACAGGCACTGCCGCCGTCGAGGTCGGTTTGATCGCCGCGGGGTTATGCGTCGCCATGATCACGCTCGCGAGCCAGATGAACAACGACGATATACGGATCGTTTTCGAGCGGCTCGGGGATTTCCTCCGCTCGTTGAACCTGCACTCGATGACTTAAGGCTATCCTGTGGGCAAGCGGGATCGGAAGCGAATTCGCAAGCGCTTCCCATCCTGCGTGCAGGCGGAGACTTCTGGAGTCCAAATTGCCGTGGGGGCTACGCAAAGCTGGCGCCCACGGCAATTATTGGCAAGCAACGCTACTTGACGCCTTTTGAGGTCAAGTGCGGGCCATAGGCCTTGTCCGAAACCAGAATGTGGTTCGTGAGCCAATTCTTCAAGAACTCCATCACTTCCATGGATTGAGCGAAGCTCACGCCCTTCTTCATCTTCTCCTGGATCACCAGCACCTGCTTGGTCAGGTCCTCGTGCTGCTTCAGATGCGGGCCGGAGGCGGCATAGCCGGTTTGGCCAAAAAGCTTCTCTTCGTACTTGAAGTGGGTCACCGTGTAGTTGATCAGGCCGTCCAGCGTCTTGTCGAGCACGTCCTTGCCGTGTCCGGCCTTCATCGCGTCGTAGAGTTCGTTGGCTATCCCTACCAGCTTCTTGTGCTGGGCGTCGATGCTGGGGACACCAACGCTGAGCTTATCGGTCCATTCCATCAGTGACATAGTTTGTCTCCTTTTGCCTGTTACTAAGCACATAGTCCTCCCTACGAAGTGCCAGCTTCTTCACCTGCCGCACCGGCAAGAAGTCTTGCGATGGACAGGCAGAGCTGGCTGGTTATTTCTGCGAAATTCGATAGAGCGTTCGGCGCGGTTTCGCGGCTGTCCGGTCTGCTGCATCGTCCGGCAGGCAAAGGCCGCCAGGAAGGCTGGCCAGGACGCATGGTCTTCTGGAAGCGATCTGCCGCCAAATCCGGCAAGAAAGGCCAAGGCGTTCGCGGCCAATTTGCTGGCGCTACCGCCCTCCGGGCTACTTGAGCGCAATTTGCTGGCGCTACCGCCCTCCGGGCTACTTGAGCGCAATTTGCTGGCGCTACCGCCCTCTGGGCTACTTGAGCGCAATTTGCTGGCGCTACCGCCCTCTGGGCTACTTGAGCGCAATTTGCTGGCGCTACCGCCCTCTGGGCTACTTGAGCGCAACTTGCTGGCGCTACCGCCCTCTGGGCTACTTGAGCGCAACTTCTCGCGGTGAACGCCGCACGGCGTCTCCCGATAGCCGGAGCCAGTTTGCCTGGCTCCCGCATATCGCGCAGAAACGATGACCTGTTGTAACGCCATTACGCCGAGCCGCCCAAAGTCACCGCTTTTGCGTCGCACCGCCTGAGGGCTCAACCGTATGCAGCTAACGGTTGCAATGGCATTAATATCGCACTATCAGATTGCGGTGCGGTGCCGCTTTTTTCCGGGGAAAGTATGGGCTACGCATCCAAGGTGATGCTTGAAGTGTCATTGTTAAGGGAGTATGGGCTGCAACCGTACAATTGAAGGAATTGCTCTCTGTGTTGACCGGTGCTCAAATTCGCGCCGCCCGTGCGCTCCTCGGCATCGACCAGAAAACTCTGGCCGACCGGGCGGGCGTGTCTTTGCCTACGGTCCAGCGCATGGAGTCGAGCCGGGGGATCGTGCGCGGCGTGGTCGATACTCTGACGAAGATTGTGGAAGCCCTCGATCGCGCAGGCGTCGAACTGATCGGCGAGGGATCGCAAAGCAGCGGCACAGGCCGGGGCGTGCGCTTTAAGAAGCCGGTGGAAAGGGTATCCGGATGAGTGTGGAGTGGCCGATGGGCTTGCTGGCCTCGGCGCTTGCTGTCTACGCGAGCGCTGCGCTGCTGGCCGCATTCTTGCCGCGTCCTGCACTTGGCGCGGTCTATCCGCTTTGCGTGGTGGCTGCCATAGGAGCCTGCGCTGCCGACATTTGGGTGCTGGCCGGTCATGATGGCTTCAAGATCGCTCTGCCGCTGGGCTGGCATGCAACCGGGCTCAGATTCCGCCTCGATACGCTGGCCGCTTTTTTCAGCCTGATCGTCAATCTGGGCATCGCGGCATCCAGCCTTTACGGAGCGGGAATCGGCCGGCTAGACCTGTCGAAGCGGATCGAGCCGTTCTATCCCGCCTTCTGCGCGGCCATGAACCTCGTGCTCCTCGCGGACGATGCATTCGGCTTCCTCTTCTTCTGGGAACTCATGTCTATCAGCTCGTGGGCGCTGGTCATTTCGCGCCATGAGGATGAGGACAACCGCAAGGCTGCGTATGTCTACCTCGTCATGGCGGCAATGGGCACCGCTGCGCTGCTCTTCGCTTTCGGCGGCATGGCGGGAGCGGCCGGCGGTTACGGCTTCGACGACATCCGCAATCATAAGCTTACGCCGCTCGTATCGGCGCTCGTGCTTACCGCTGCCCTATTCGGAACAGGCTCGAAGGCCGGCCTGATGCCGCTACATGCCTGGCTGCCGCTCGCCCATCCAGCCGCGCCGAGCCATGTATCCGCCCTGATGAGCGGCGTCATGACCAAGGTCGCCATCTATGGAATTATCCGCATCGTTTTCGATCTGCTTGGAGCGCCCGAGTGGTGGTGGTCGCTGCCGTTCATTATTCTTGGTTCCGCGACAGCCGTCGGCGGGCTTCTGTATGCGGTGCAGGACCGGGATCTGAAGCGGGTGCTCGCGTACTCCACCATTGAGAATATCGGAATCGTATTCGCCGGTCTTGGGCTTGCGATAGCCTTCAAGGCGACAGGCATCGTGTCCGCAGCTGCCGTGGCGATGGCCGCCGCCCTTTTGCATTCGCTGAACCACTCCTGGTTCAAGTCGCTGCTGTTCCTGGGGGCGGGCGCGGTGCTGCATGCCACCGGCCGCAAGGATCTCGACGGCCTGGGCGGCCTTATTCACCGCATGCCTCAAACGGCCTTTTACTGGCTCGTCGGTGCGCTTTCGATCTCCGCCCTGCCGCCGCTCAACGGATTCGTATCGGAATGGCTGCTGTTTCAGGCCGTGCTGGCGGGACCGGGATTCCCCGAGCCTGTCTTGAGATTCCTGTCGCCTGTGGTGGGCGCGATGCTGGCGCTGGCCGCCGGGCTGGCAGCGGCGTGCTTCGTGCGCGCCTTCGGGACGGTTTTCCTGGGGCGGCCGCGTAGCAAGGAGGCCGCGGAAGCTCACGAAGTGCCGCTTGTTCAAAGCGTTGCAATCGGCATCCTGGCGGTTTTGTGCATCCTGGGCGGACTGTTCGGCGGTTTCAGCGCCTGGGCTATCGGCCCGCTCCTCAAAGCGCTTACAGGAACCGACCTTGCAGGCCTCGCAAACGGGCCGACCAAACTGTCGCTCATCGCGTTCAATCCGGAACGCAGCATCTACGACGCGCCTACGATTGCGCTTTTCGTGCTGTTCTCCTCGATTGCGACGATGCTCGTGGTGCATTTCATCTCGAACCGTGGCACACGCCGTGCGCCTGCATGGGACTGCGGTTTTCCCGATGCGTCGCCAGCCACTCAGTATACCGCTTCGAGTTTCAGCCAGCCGCTACGCCGTGTTTATAAGGGCATCGTGCTTGGGTCTGTGGAGGTTCTGGAGATGCCGCCGCCGGGCGATCTGAGGCCCGCGCGCTTCGCTGTGCGCTACAGGGACTACGCTTGGCGGAACCTCTATGCCAAACCCGCCAGCGCCGTGATAGCTGTGGCCGTGCGCGTCAACGCGTTCCAGTTCCTCACGATCCGGCGCTACCTCGTTTTGATGTTCAGCACGCTAATTGCGCTTCTCCTCATAATGGCAATGTGGACGTGATGGCTTCCCAGATCCAATCCTTCATAGCGCAAGGCGGCCAGATGTTTCTGGTGCTTCTGGTCGCGCCCGCCGTCGCCGGCATCACCCGCAAGGTCAAGGCGCGCCTGACCCGGCGCCAAGGGCCGCCGGTAATGCAAGGCTACCGGGATCTCTTGAAGCTCATCCGCAAGGACTCCGTGCTGGCGAGCAACGCGTCCTGGTTCTTCCGGGCAGCACCCTATGCGATATTCGCGTTCACCTGGGTTGCCGCGGCACTCGTGCCCACCTTCGCATCCGGATTGATGTTCAACTGGGCGGCGGACGTCGTGGCGCTGATCGCGCTGCTTGGCGCGGCCCGCGCACTGCTTGCGCTCGCGGCGATGGACGTAGGCACAAGCTTCGGCGGCCTCGGCTCCTCGCGCGAAATGATGATCGCCTCGCTCGCGGAGCCGGCCTCGATGCTCGTCATGCTGACCACGGCGCTTGCAGCGGGAACGACGCGCCTGCCCGAGGTCGCTCAGTTCCTGATCAGCCAGCCGTTTGAAATCCGCATTTCCTTCGCGCTCGCCTTCGTGGCCCTTGTGATGGTGGCCATCGCCGAGAACGCCCGCATCCCGGTCGACAACCCCGCCACGCATCTCGAACTGACGATGGTGCACGAGGCGATGGTGCTCGAATATTCCGGCCGGCACCTGGCGGTGATCGAGGCGGCTAGTTACCTGAAACTCGTTCTCTATATATCGCTGATCATCTGCCTGTTCGTTCCGTTCGGCATGGCACCGCTCCACGGTGAGCCCGTCGTCTGGCTGATCGGGCTTGCCGCCTATTTGATTAAGCTCGTGCTGGCGGCCGTCGCGCTGGGGGTCTGGGAGGTCAGCATCGCCAAGATGCGGATTTTCCGGGTCAGCGAATTTCTCGGCAGCGCCTTCGTTTTCTCCTTCCTCGCCATTCTGCTGGCGTTCCTTTCGAAAGAGGTGCTGCGGTAATGGTTGCCTACGATGTCGCGCACTTCCTGGCGGGCATGATGCTGGTCGCAAGCTTCATGCTGCTCTATCAGGACCGGATTTTTGCCGTGCTGAACACCTTCGCCGCGCAGGCCATGCTTCTGGCCGCCGCCGTTGCCTGGCAGGGCTATATCCGCAATCACCCAGACCTGTTCATCACCGCGGCCATGGCCTTCGGCCTCAAGGGGATTATCATTCCCATAGCGCTGAACCGCATGGTCGTACGCCTTGGCATTCACCGCGACGTGGATCAGGCCGTGAACGTGGCGGCCGCCATGTTCCTTGGGCTGGGGATCACAAGCCTGGCGCTGCTGCTCGTGCTGAAAGTGACGCCCGGTGCAGCGTCCTTCACACGCGAGGGGCTGGCGCTCGCACTGGCGATCATCCTGCTTGGCTTCCTTATGATGATAACCCGGCGTAATGCGGTGACGCAGATCGTCGGATTCATGTCCATCGAGAACGGACTCATCCTTGCCGCGACCGGCGCCCGCGGTATGCCGCTCGTCGTCGAAGTGAGTGTCGCATTCTCGGTGCTGATCGCGCTGTTCGTCTTCGCGGTGTTCGTTTTCCGCATCCGCGAGCGCTTCGATAGCGTCGAAATCGAAAACCTCGACCAGGTACGGGGAGCGCGGCGATGAACGGAGCTATTTGGGCTGTTGTAATCATCCCCTCTGTAGCGGCGCTCGTGCTGGCGCTGATCCCGGATTACAAGATCAGCGCTGCTGGGAATGTCTTCGCTTCGGGGCTCGCATTTGTGGCGAGCCTTTCCTTCCTCGCGATGCCTGAGGTCGTCCAGGACTACGTCATTCTCGATAGCCTCAGCACCACCTTTGTGATCCTCAACACGCTGGTTGGCTTCACAACTTCGGTATTCGGCGCAAGCTACATCGGCCACGAGATCGAGACCGGGCATCTAACCCCGCTCTCCGTGCGCTTCTATCATGCCATGTTCCAGGCCATGATGGCGTCGATGAACATAGCCTTGCTCGCCAACAACATCGCAGTCATGTGGGTTGGGCTTGAACTTTCGACGCTGATCAGTGTCGTCCTGGTTGGCATCTATCGTTCGCCCGCAGCGCTTGAGGCCGCTTGGAAATACTTCATCCTGGGCCTTGTCGGCATTTCGCTCGCCTTTTTCGGCACGATCCTCGTTTATCTCACAGGCCAAGGCGTCCTGGGCGACGGGACTCCGGCGCTGACCTGGAGCAAGCTCATGGAAGTCGCGCCGAAACTGGACGCGGCTTTGCTGGACCTCGCCTTCATTTTCGTGCTGGTAGGCTACGGCACCAAGATTGGCGTCGTGCCGCTGCACGCATGGCTGCCCGATGCTCACGCCGAAGGGCCCGCACCGGTATCCGCGGTGCTGTCGGGCCTTCTGCTCAACGTCGGCATGTTTGCGCTCCTGCGTTTCAAGATGCTGATCGCGGCGCATCCCGGCACGCTGAACCCTGGCCCGGTCATGATCACCATCGGGCTCGTCTCGCTCATATTTGCGGCGTTCATGCTTTACCAGCGGCGCGACATCAAGCGGCTGTTCGCCTATTCCTCCATCGAACATATGGGGCTCATCACCTTCGCGTTCGGAATGGGCGGGCCGCTCGCGAACTTCGCAGGGTTGCTGCATATGGTCATGCACAGCCTCACCAAATCCGCGATCTTTTTCGCCGTGGGCCACGTCGCGCAAGCCAAAGGTACGCAGCGCATTGCCGACATCCGGGGGTTGAGCGTGTCGCATCCGGGGCTGGCTATAGGCCTGGCCTTAGGCGTGGCCGCGATCTGCGGCTTGCCGCCGTTCGGCATCTTCATGAGCGAATTCCTGATCTTGACTACCACCTTTGCGCGCTCGCCGCTGCTTGCGCTGACGGCTGCGTTCGGGCTTTTGGTGGCATTCGGTGCCCTTCTCCTGCGCCTTCAGCACCTGCTTTTCGGGCCGCCATCCGAGCCGTATCACGAGGTAAGCGCCTCCTCGCTACCCTGGATGGTGCACCTTACGCTTGTGCTGGTTGCAGGGCTGTACCTGCCCGCGGCGCTTATCGCCTGGTTTCACCGTGCGGCGGAGCTTCTGGGATGACCCCTTACAATGGAAAAGGCTTGGAGAGCGGTGTAGCCCTTTGTTCCGCGATCGAGGCGGCGGGCGGCGAAGAGCCCATGCCCGCCGACGGTTTCGTCCGCATCGAGGCTGGCGACGTGTTATGGGCGGGCCTTGCGAAAGGCTGCGCGGCGGGCTGGAACGAACTAGGCGCGCTTTGGTACGACGATGGCCATATGCACATGGCCTTGTGGGAAACGGACGGCAGCCAGCGGGCCATCGTGTCGCTGCCGGCGCGGCACGGCGTCTACCCTGCGGTAAGCGCCCATCACACGCCAGCGATGCGGCTTGAGCGCGCGATGCGCGATCTTTACGGCGTCAAGCCCATGGGGCTGCCCGATGCCCGCGCCTGGCTCGATCACGGCGTTTGGCCCTCCAAACCGCTAAAGGCGGGCAAGGGATACAAATTCCTTGCCGTGGATGGCGCTGGCCTGCACCAGATCCCCGTGGGCCCCGTGCATGCAGGCATCATCGAGCCAGGCCATTTCCGCTTCACCTGCAACGGCGAGACCGTCGCGCGCCTGGAGGAGCGGCTGGGCTACATGCACAGGGGCGTCGAGGCCCTCTGCGCCGGGCGCGCCACTGGATAAGGCTGCGAAAATTGCAGCGCGCATTTCGGGCGACAGCACGGTCGCCTACAGCTTTGCCTTCGCGCTTGCCGCCGAAGCCGCCCTTGGATGGGACGTGCCGCCGCGCGCGGTTCTCCTGCGCGGCATCATGGCCGAACTCGAACGCCTGTCGCATCATGTGAACGACGTGGGCGCTGTCTGCAACGATGCGAGCGTCGTGGCCATCCAGGCCCGCTGCCTCCTGATCCGCGAGGACATCCTTGCCACCGCAGCCGCGTGCTTCGGCCATCGTATGATGATGGACCGCATCGTGCCCGGTGGAACAGCCTGCGATATCGGCGGTAAGCAGGCCGATGCCATCCGCGCTTTGCTGGGGCGTCTGGAAGAAGAGTTCGCGCAGGCCGTCAACGCCTACGATCAATCGCCCTCGCTTCAGAACCGCGTGCAAAAGACGGGTTTCACGCGGCCGGAATACGTCCGGCAGTTCGGGGCAGGCGGGTTTGTCGGCCGCGCTTCGGGCCGGGCCTTCGACGCGCGCCAGGCGTTCGCTTATCCGCCCTACAACGCCGTCTCGTTCGAAGTGCCGTCGAGAGAAGCCGGCGACGTGGATGCGCGGGTATGGATTCGGATCGAGGAAGTCACGCAGAGCGTGGCCATCGTCCGCCAGCTTTTGGACATGCTGGAGCCGGGGCCCGTTGCCACGCCGCGGCCGCCGCTGCGATTAGGCTATGGCGCGGCTGTTACCGAGGCATTCCGCGGCGATGTTTTCCTCTGCCTGCGGCTTGAAGGCGATGGCAACGGCAATGGCCACGTCGCTCACCTGCATGCCCGCGATGCCTCCTGGTTCCAATGGCCGCTCCTGGAAACCGCGATCAAGGACAACATTGTCGCCGATTTCCCGCTCTGCAACAAATCGTTCAACTGTTCCTACTCCGGACACGACCTCTAAGGCCCCGCATGCATAGGCTCCTCCTCTCCGCGCTGTTGAAAGGCCCCGCCGTAACGCCGCCTCCCAGGCCGGGCGCGGCGGCGCTCGAAGAACTGGCCGTGGCACTGGGCGAGCGGGCGCGGCGCAAGCTCGGCCGGTCGCTGGCGATCCGCGAGGTCGACGCCGGCTCGTGCAATGCCTGCGAGCTGGAAATCCACGCGCTCAACAATCCTGTCTACGACGTCGAGCGATTCGGGCTCAAATTTGTGGCCTCGCCCCGCCATGCCGACGTGCTGCTCGTCACCGGTACCGTAACCTGGAACATGCGCGAAGCCGTGGAGCGCACCTATGCCGCCGTGGCCGACCCGAAATGGGTGGTGGCGGCGGGCGATTGCGCCTGCAATTGCGGCATGTTTGCCGGCAGCTATGCCTGCGTAGGGCCGGTCTCGTCGGTGATCCCGGTGGACCTGCATATTCCGGGCTGCCCGCCCCAGCCCATCGAGTTGCTCAAGGGGCTGATGGGGCTCGTCGATGCTGCCTGCTGCGACGGGAACAGGCCGCACGAGCTGTAATGCGAAATCTGCGCTTAGGGCCGGCGCGAAATAAACGCGCCATCTTATGGCAATTTCAGTGTCTTCCGCATCCGCATCGCCGATTGACGGCCAATGCTCCGCCTCGATGAGTGTGCCCGATCGCCAGTTAGGTCGAGCATGGAGTCTGCCGTCTCTCCGGCCACTACGGGGCGGTTGCGGGTGTGATGTCCGTTTCTGAAAAGTCATTACCCTTGAAAAGCAGGGGCGCATCGAGATGCTTCGCCAAGGCGTAAGCGGCGCAGTCGCAAAGGTTCAGGCGCGCCCGCGAGTGAAATCCTTTGCCATAGAGCCTGAAAGCACGAAGTGCTCCCTCTGCTTGTGCAGCGTCGAAGGGCATAAGAGCTGTTTCCGTTACCTGCAAAAACCGCTTCAGCTTTTCCACACCCGGTTCGCCCTGCCGCGCCAGAATTACCATCGCGGTTTCGAAATAGTTCAGAACGGACATCGAGCATTGGGAAGTGTTGGAGACAACGATTTCCCGGAGCGCTTCATGCCCCGGTTCGCGCGCCAGGATTGCGATAATCGCCGATGAATCAAGCACGATCAACGGGGCACACCGAATTCGTCATAGCCAATGATTTCGTCGATGGATCGCGTGTCGTGCACCGGAAGCGCGGCAAACTCGCGCGAAAGCTCGTCAAGCTGGCGGATGATTTCTTCCTTGGAGGGCTTGGCGCATTCCTCCAAGAGCCCAGCCCTGCGCGCGCTATCCGCGATGGCTTCTTCCACGGCCTGCTCGATGGACACACCGCGTTTATTGGCAACCTTGGATGCCAGCTTCCCGGCGCCTTCCGTCAGTTCAATCGTAATGCTCATGGCGGCATTTTCGCCTTATCTTGAGGCAAAGTCCAGAGCCCGCGGTCACTCGAATTCGACAGGCGGCGAGCATGGAGCCGGCTGGCTCTCCAGCCCCCGATCTGCCCAACGATCATGCCCACGGTCACGCGAATGCACGGCTTGCCGCCCAATCACCTTCTGGGCCTGCGCGTGCGTCACTTCCGCCAGCAATTCATCCAGCCGCTGTTGAAATTTGCGATGTTCCATCGGATGCCCCCGAATTGCGGCGAAAACCTACGCACAATTTGGACATAGCAAGCTCAAAAGTTTGTTGAGCAGTTCTACTGCCGAACGGTGATACTTATCCATCATGTATATTCCTAAAAAGAAAAGGCATAGGGGAATTAATGTTCTAAGAACCATCCCCATCCCAAAGGATAGTGGAGGCTTATTTAGGTTCTCTGGTTCGCTGGAACTAAACCGTTCCAGTTCAGTCTGAGCCAATGGAGCACACTTTGTGTCGCCAAAGTCGTCCAAGAAAGAGCGAAGCCTTGCTGGGTCCGCGCTCGTCTTGATTGCCTGCCAATGTTCAAGGGCCAGCGCCTCACGCACGGTTTCCTCGGATAGGCTTGGCGAGGGCTTGGCCTGCTGCCTGGGCGGCTCGCCCGCGACGCGGCGCACGGCCGCCAGAACGGCGTTGCGGTTATCTACGGGATCGGCTTGGTAGGTATTATACGGCTTCGGAATGCGCCACGGCTCCAAGTCCCCGGTGCGCACGGTGATAAGCTTGTTCCGGCGCGCGGCATCGTCGGCTTCCGAAACGACCCAGTTCGAGGCCACCGAATGCGCCGTCCAGATGACGATCACCGCATCGGCCGCCGCAAGCTCGCGGTCGATGACCTCGCGGAACACCTCGCCCGAGGTCAGGTTCGTGTCCCACCACACGGTGTAGCCTTGCGCGGTCAGAAAATCCGCGAGCGCCCGCGTGGGCTCCGGATCGGCCTTCGCATAGCTGATGAAAATTCGCCCCGGCATCGTCCGCGCCCCAGTCTAAACGACTAACAGATAGCGGAAGCTGGACGGCATGTCACGGAACGGTGCGGCATTTGCGCCCTGTGCCGGTACGCGGGGTTTCTGCCCGGAGCCGGCGGGAAAATGTGGCTCGATTATGGTAGCTGCCTCTACGATCCCATATGGCACCGCCATATTACTTAACAGAACATAGTTAACGCGAAATCGCACTTGCGCAAAACCGCCGGAAATTGCTCGAATTCTAGCTCGAACTGCTCGAATCCGAGCATCCAAAACTACAGTTAAATATTATGTCTTTACCATAATTTCGACGCGCAACGGCTGTTTTTGTGTTTTGCATCAATATCTTATGATTTGCACCGCACTTAACCTTTTAGCAAGACACATCTGTTACAATTAGTTTAAATTAGAAAAGCGCTCAAAATGGGTATTTTGGGGGCGCGAGGAGTTTCCATGTGGCGTCAATTCGAATTATTCCGTCCACTTCTGGCGCCCCCTTGCGCCCTCCCGCAACGGGGAAGCGCACGCCGCAGCCCCAGCAGTTCGCTCAAGAGGGGCGGGATCATGATTTCACAGGACGTTTTCAACCGCACGCGCGCGCAATCGGAGAACCGTGCTTGATTTTGTCTGGCATCAGGGTCATTCTCCGCCACACTCAATTATGGCTGCGTGCGCTTTCCCTGCCGTCCTCGATAGAACGGCCTTCATCACTCATCCGATAGCGCTGCGGCGTTTCACTGGCAGGAGACATGTCGAAAGAAGAACTGCTCGAATTTCCGGGCCTGATCACCGAGCTTCTCCCGAACGCGACGTTCCGGGTAAAGCTTGACAATGGGCACGAGATCATAGCGCATACCGCTGGCCGGATGCGAAAGAACCGTATCCGTGTACTGGCCGGGGACAAAGTTCTAGTCGAAATGACGCCTTATGATCTTACCAAAGGACGCATCACATACCGCTTCAAGTAGGATCGCTGCCCGCCCCGCAGGGGACGGGCTTGGCGGAGCGGCTGGCAAATCCGCGGCGCGGCACAGGCTTGTGCTGGCGAGCGCCTCGTCGCGCCGGCTTGCGCTCTTGGAGCAGGTTGGCATAGAGCCCGATGCGCTAAGGCCCGCCTCCATCGACGAGACGCCCAAGAAGGGCGAATCGCCAAGGACTTACGCGGCAAGGCTTGCGCGCCAGAAGGCGGAGGTGGCTCGCGAACGGCTGGCCCGCGAGCCCGATCTGCTGGGCTCTTTCGTGCTGGCCGCCGATACAGCCGTTGCCGTCAACCGCAACATCATCGGCAAGCCGGACTACCTGAACGAGGCCGCAGCCGCGCTTCAGACGCTCTCGGGGCGCTCGCACCGGGTCTTCACCTCGGTATGCCTCATCACGGACAAGGGGGCGGTGAAGCTGCGCACGGTCGAAACCCGCGTGCGGTTCAAGCGGCTGTCGCGCGAGGAAATCGACAGCTATCTCGCCTCCGGCGAATGGCGCGGCAAAGCTGGCGGCTACGCGATTCAAGGCATTGCGGGCGCCTTCGTGCAGAAGATCGTGGGCTCCTATACCAATGTTGTCGGGCTGCCGCTCAACGAGGTGGTGCAGCTTCTGGCGGGCGAGGGTTTTCCCGTCTACTTCAACTGGCTCAACAAGGCGGAAACCGATACCTACTGAGATGACCGACGGAACCGGCGGTACAGCCAAGCCAGCACTTTGCGTCATTTGCGGCGCGCACCCGCAGGTGGAGAAATACAAGCCCTTCTGCTGCAAACGCTGCGCCGACGTCGATCTGCACCGCTGGCTTGGCGGCGTCTATGCCATTCCTGCCAAGCCCGAGGAAGACGAGGACGGCACGCCGGCGGACGCTGGGCCTGCTCCGGAGCGCGAGGTTTGAGCGCCCATCCACGCATTTTCCGCCCGTGCCTGTTGACGCCGGGGCGAACCTCGTTATGATCCGCACGTCCCGATGGGATAGCCCCAGTGGCGGAACGGTAGACGCGGCAAACTCAAAATCTGTTGCCTGCGAGGGCGTGCTGGTTCGAAGTCCGGCCTGGGGCACCACATCCGCTTACAATCCAACGTTTTTGCATGGTTTTTCCCGGTAGCGCGAAGGAGCGATTCGCCCCGCGGCAGCCTCTTCATGTTCGCGTCGCGAGCTCATCCCTGCGGCGACGCGGCCCTCGAACGGCGTTGAATAGCGGCGCCCAATCTGGCTAACTGAAGCTATGGGCATGCAGGGACCGCACGGCGCAAGACATTCGACCAATCTCGTAGGAAGGCCGCCGGACCTCCTCGCGAGCTGCGATTTCAATGAGAATCCCGCGCCGCTCTGCATCTGGGGCGTGCGCGAGATGAACCACAGCCTGTTCGACATGCTGGATCAGGCAAGCGATCTGGCCGATGCGGACGAAGCTTTCGGCGGCTACATGATGGCGATGTTCGGCATCGACCCCGAGCAGCTGGAGAAGAGTACCAATCGCAAACGCTTCCGCTCGTCGTTCCTGCGCCTGATCAAGGGCTGGGGCTACGACAGCAACAGCCCCGAGGGTGCTGTGCTAAAGGGCTGGGTGGAGAGCCGCTTCGGCATCTGCCCCTCCTACCACAAGGAGATGATGGGGGAGGCTTCGAGCCCCGCCTGGACCGTCTACGTGCAAGAGAAAATGTCGAGCCGCTTCCACAACAACGCGATCTGGGTGCAACTGGACCTGTTGTTCGAGTTCTGCCAATGGGTTATCGAGCGCTTCGCCTTTCCGGACCGGACGCATCTCACGCTCTACCGCGGCGTCAACGCCTTCGACGAGCACCGTATCGTCGAGCGGACGGACAAGCGTAACGTGGTGATCCGGCTAAATAATTTGATCTCGTTTACTTCGGACCGGACCGTCGCGAGCTGCTTCGGCGACACGATCCTCACGGCGCAGGTTCCGCTCTGCAAAATCCTGTTCTACAACGGCTTGCTTGCCACGCATCCGCTCAAAGGCGAGGGCGAATACCTTGTCATCGGCGGCGAATATCGCGTGACCGCCGAGTACTACTGATTGGGCGCAAGCATGACCTCCCCAACCCCGCAGGACCGTGCGCTGGCCGCTTATCTGGGCTTCGCAATCGGCGACGCGCTAGGCGCCCCGGCCGAGTTCATGACCAAGCGCGAGATCGCCGCCGAACATGGCGTCCTTCGCGACATGAAGGGCGGCGGCTGGCTTAGGATCAAGCCGGGCCAGGTAACCGACGACACGCAAATGTCGCTGGCGCTTGGCCGCTCGCTTGTACGCTGCGGCGGGCTCGACCGGCGCGACGTTTGCGAGGAGTTCGCGGCCTGGCTCAAGAGCGGCCCCATCGACGTTGGCAATACCTGCCGCCGCGGCATCCGCCGCTACATCGTGCATAAAACCGTCGAGGGCACGTTCGCGCCCGGCGACGCGGGCAACGGCGCTGCCATGCGCGTTTTGCCGGTGGCGCTGGCAACCTTCGGCGACGCAGGCAAGGGCGAGGACTGGGCAGTGGCGCAAGGCCACACCACGCACCATCATCCGCTCTCGGACAGCGCATGCGTGACGCTGGTCCAGATGATGCACGTGCTGCTTGGCGGGCAGGGCAAGCCCGAAACCCGCAAATTCGCTGACGCGCTGGTGGCACAGCACAAGGGGTTCCGCTTCGAACCCCACCCCAGCCAGAGCACCCCCTACGTTGTGGACACACTGCAAACCGTGCTGCATTTCTACTACGGTACGGAAACCTTCGCGGATTGCCTGATCCAAACGGTCAATCAAGGCGGCGATGCCGACACGACTGGCGCGCTCGCAGGCATGCTGGCCGGTGCCACTTATGGCATGGCAGCCATTCCTAGCCGGTGGCTGGCAAGGCTCGACGTCCAGGCTGCCTTAGAGATCCGCAAGCAGGTTCCGGCGTTGCTGGCACTCTCCGCTGCCGCGCGCCCGTTGTGAAGACTAGTGGCCTGCGTCAGCCAAAATGAGGGGTTCTGACTTGGTCTTTTTCGCCGTGGCAAAGTCGGCCGCCTTGACTGTACGTCCAGTACAGCCTGCGCCGTCCGGCTTCACCACGTCAAAAAATCCCGGCGTCATAACCCCTCATTTTGGCTGACGCAGGCCACTAGCGCCCGTATGTAAAATTCTGGGCTTTGTTGAGCAACGCGGCGGATTTGGCGGCGCTGCCGTTCATCGCATTTATCAGCCCATTGAGCCGCGGCATCAGCTTGGGGTCCTTCGCGTCGATCGTCGAGCCGTTGAGCGAAACTGCTCCCCTATGCTCTTCGATGAAATCGATTATGGCGAGGTAGGACGTCATCGCCTGTTGCATGGCGGGCATTGCCTCGATCCAGAATGCGGCTGGCCCGCTTACGTCCCGCTCATAGGCAGCGGCGTAGACCGGCTTGAGGTCATCGGGCTGGGGCGGAAATGCCGCACGCGTAGCGTTGGCGATTTCGAGCCGCTTCTTCAGAGTCTCCTGGAACGCCCCTGCGCCGTCCCGCACCCGTATCACGTCGCTCCTGAGGCCTGTGAGCGCTTCAATTGAGCGCGCCTTGGCAGCAAGCGCACCGAAATCGCCAAAGGCGGCCTTCGCAACTTCGTCCAGCGCGTGATTGAAGTCCGCGATGACGTCGAACTGGGCGGCATAAGGGCCCCAGGATCTGCGCTCGCTGGCCGTTGGCTCGGGCAGGTGAATGCCCGGCTTGCCGACGATCCGCGTCCGCAGGAAATCGATGAACGCATTGCGCTGCTGGGGTTCGCTGGAACCGCAGCCGCTGAGCGGCACCGCAAGAATAATCGCCAGGAGGACAGCACAAACACCGCGCAGCGAGAGTGCCTGGATCGATCGTTCGAACAACCTACGCATGTCAGTCCCGGACCTAATCGCCACGCTTGCCGCCCGCGGGCCCCGAAGCATCGAGCGCGGTCTTGGAAAGCACAATGAGGTCGCGGGCAACGCGGAACCCGAGCGTTGGCGAGCGGGCATCGGCGGACTCCCGGGCTCTTCCGGTAAGCCTCCTGCCTCCGAAGTCCCCTGCATTCTGGGCGGCGATACCGCGCACAGCGCGATAGGCACAATCTCCGCCGTTTCCGGACAGCCAAGGCGAACCGTCCTGCGGCGCCTGCGCATAATTTGCGTGCCAGCAGTCCTCAACCCATTCCAGCAGATTTGGCGGCAGCGGAAAAACGCCCCAGCCGTTGGGCTTGGCCTCCGCCAGCTGTTTCAAGGCATTGCCCGCTCCCAGGTGAAGTCCGGCAACGCCGCCCCGGCCGCTTTGAGCTTCCGCCTTCGCCGCGGCCTCCGCGGACTTGGCTGCCTGGGCCGCATATTCCCATTCCGCCTCGCTCAAAAGGCGGTAGCGGCGGCTCGTGGTCTTGGAGAGCCACTCGACGTAAGTCTTGGCGTCGAACCAGGATACTCTGGTCGCCGGAATTCCGGGCCCGGATGTCAGATACGAGGCCAGCGTCGGGCGGCAAATGCCGGCATCCACGCACGCCCGCCAGTTCTCCGCCGAAATGCCGTGCTTGGAGACTGCAAAGGGCTTTTGTATTGCAATCTTGTGCGCCGGGCCTTCTTCCGGCCGGTAGCCGCGGCTTTCCGGGCGCGCCCCGATCACCGTCTGCCCGCCAGGTACCGTCACCATTTCCGGGCAGGCCGAGCAATCCGAGAAGCTCTCTTTCAGCCCGCTGCCGGGATGAAGCCTCAAGATCGTTTCGCTTGCTCGCGCCCCTGTTGCGACTTCGAAGGTGCCGTCCTGCTTGGAGGGCGCGGGCGCGGCGGGAGTGCTCTGCGGCGCGGCTGCCTCTTGGGGCTTGGCGCTGCCGGCAAATCCCTTGCTTTGTTCTTCCTTCAAAGCCGCGATGCGGCCGTTAAGCAACTCCACCGTTTCCGGCTTGCTGACGAGCGCTGCCGCTTCGGAGAGTTCGCCGGCGTCGGTGGCGGCATTCACGAGCGAAACCAGCCTGTAAACGGCAACGCCGCCAGGGTCCGAACTCGTCTGGCTTTCCAGGAGCAGCACCTCGCCCGCGAATTGCGAGCGCGATGCCCGGGCCTGATGCACTGGGGCCGGGCTTTCGGCGCTGGGAGCAGGGGGCACTGTGACCCCGGCCGGAACCGGCTCTCCCGGTCTTATTTGCTCCGGCACCGCGCGCGGCTCTGAGATAGCGCGCGGTTCCGCAGGTTCGGGCACAGCAGCCATCCGCAAGTTGCTGGCGCTACCGCCCTCCGGGCTACTTGAGCGCAAGTTGCTGGCGCTACCGCCCTCCGGGCTACTTGAGCGCAAGTTGCCGGCTGCTGCAGGCGCGGCCGCATGCCCGTTCTCCGCGTAGGGAACGGCCGGGGCCTCGGGCGGCTGCTGCAACCTGGCGATCCTGAGCGATTCCTGATTTTTCGGCGCCCGTGCCACGCGGCCGTAAAAAATCGTCCCCCCAATTGCAGCGCCGGCAAGAACGAAGGCGACTGCAGCCCCCATGGCCAGCGCGCTGCCGGACTTGGCCGGGCTTTCCACACGCATGAGCTGGCGATGGTGCCTTAGCGCCTCGTCGTAATCCGCGCGCCTCTCGGGGTCTTTCAGGGTGTCGTAGGCTTCGGTAAGCAGATTGAATTCGCGATTGGCCTGTTCCCGCTCGCTGAAGGGCTTGCTGTCCGGATGCAGTTCCTTGGCCCGCGCACGGAAGGCCTTCCGGATTTCAGCCTCAGGCGCGTTCGCCGGCACCCCGAGTATTGTATAATAATCCCGTTCGTCTTGCATAGCTGAAGCGACCCGCCCGCCGCATACTGTTACATTCAATGCCCGGAGGCAGTTGTGCCTTATAGTGCCCAGCGCCCAATCTTAGACAAAGATTCGGCGGTATTACGGCGCGTTAATGCAATCTAAGGTAGATGTTGCGCCGGTATCTCTACTTATGCGTTCCTGCTTTCTGCGGCTGATTGCTGTTTAGAAGTTTAGGGCATTCCGTATGCACAAAGCAATTCACTTCCCTGATGAGATCGCTTTCGAAAAGGCCGAAATTCCGCTCCAGCGCTGCCGCCGTCCAGACCACGCCTTTTATCAGGGCCGCCCCCTCTATGTCATCCATTTGCACAGTGCCGCTTGCGGCCACCCCATCCGTGAACTTCAGCTCGGGTGCAACCGTCGCGCCGATGGTGTATTTGTCCGCGCCAATTTCACAAGAAACGGGCTGCTTGCCAATCTTGAGCGTATACTCGCGCGAGGTTAGGGCCGCAACCACATCGGCACGCTTTATTGTAAGTTTGGCCGTGCACCTCGCCTGGCCCAAGCCCCAGGAGACGTGCTTATAGTCGGCGCCCTTCTGGATTTCCTCTTTCTCCCATGTCTTGACGAGATCGCAGGTCACATCCGGGCCGTTGGGCTTCTTGGAAACGATGATGCCGCAGATGTCCCGCCCGCATTGGGCGATCTTGTCCTTCTCCGCCTGACTATCTGCCGCGGCGGAACCGTCTGCAGAAAGCGCCAGGAGCACGCCGGCCAGGGCAAGGCGGAAGAAACCGTTCATTACGCGTGCTACTTCTCCGTAAGCGGACAAGCGTCCATCCCAATCACCGTAGGCTCCCTCCCGCCAGGCTGCGCCAGGCAGGAAGAGCCAATCAAGTTATTGGTATCGCAAGACCGGTCGAAAGTGTAGCCGCATCCGCAGCGGCGCTTTGCTTGTTAGTGCCCCGTCTCCGGATTACCGCTACCTTTGCGGAGGGCTCGCACGGTAATTCGGAGACATAAGATGATATGGGGCGAGCGGCGAAGCAGGTAGCATCGTCGCGAACAACCGAAGCGACGGCAACTGCAACAAAGACATTCGCCCCATGACAAACAGTTTTGACACCCGCAAATCGTGCACGCCCTTTGACCAAAGCAGGACCTTGGTTGCCGTTATTGAGTTGAGCCAGAAGACCTGGCTTGTCGGAGCAATTGTGCCAGGGCTCAAGCGCAGCCCCTCCAAGAAGCTGACCGGCGCGAATAAGGAAGACGAAACGCTCAGGCTACTGTTGCGCTGGCGGGATGAAGCGATCCAAGCGGGACAGGAAATCGAGCGGATCGCTGTCGCGTTCGAATCTGGCCGGGACGGCTTCTGGCTGGCGCGGTGGCTTAGGGCGCAGGGGATTGAAGCCTATGTGATCCACGCCGCCAGCACGGCTGTGTCGCGGGAGCACCGGCGGGCAAAGACGGATCGCCTCGATATCGAGCTGTTGCAGCGGGGTTTTCTGGGCTGGCTGCGTGGAGAAGTTGGCCATTGCAAGATGGTGGCCATCCCCAGCGTTGAAGAAGAGGACGGCAAGCGCCCGGGCCGGGAGCGCGAAACTCTCGTGTCCCAGTGCACCCGCATCGTCAACGGCATGAAGAGCGATCTGGCCCGGCTCGGCGTGCGCAACTTCAACCCCAAGCTGAAGAGAGCGCCAGCGAAGCTTGACGCCGTGCGCACTCCCGAAGGAGGCCCCATCCCGCCCAACACCATCGCCAAGTTGAAACGGGACATGGAGCGGTTAAGGCAAACCAAAGAGCAAATCCGGCAAATCGAAGCTGAGCGTCTGGAGCGGATTGAGAAGGCGCCGGAAGAGAAAGCGCATGCCATGATCGTCTTGCTCGCCAGCGTGCTTGGCATGGGCGTCGAAACGGCGGACATGCTGGTGCAGGAGGCGCTGTCGCGAAACTTGCGCGACCGCCGGGCCGTGGCTCGCCTGGGCGGCCTCACAGGCTCACCGGACGAAAGCGGCTCCAGACGCCGGGAGAAAGGGCTCGCCAGAGCGGGCTCCGCGCGGCTGCGTACGGGCATGATCCAATTGGCTTGGCGGATGACGATGTTCCAGAAGGACTGCGCGCTGGTTCAATGGTTCATGGCGCGGACAGCCGATGGCCGCGCCCAGACGCGAAAAACCATGATCGTGGCGCTTGCCCGCAAACTACTTATCGCTTTTTGGCGCATGGTGACGGCAGGCGAAGTCCCCGAAGGCATGATCTTGCGGCCAGCTGCGTAATAACTTCAACCAATCCAATCGTAACCTGAATTCATCGTCTCCCCCCACGGCGTAGACCCCGCGGGCTGCCGATGACGATCCGAGGCAGCGGTAACCCGATCCCGGCCATGGCATTCAAACGCCGAGCATAAGAATGGGACCGCTTCCGAGGAACCTCGCCCACGATGCGAATGATTGCATCATGGTGGGCCTCGCGAGAGGCTACCGGATACAAGGCTGTATCGCGGCCAGGCGCCGCGCTGCGATGGCGGGTTCCCCCTTCGATTGTCGCGAAAGTCCATGGACGCCGCAAACAACAAAAGAAGAAAAAAGAAAGAGGAGCCAGAATTGAGAGCTTGACAAAAAAAGCCCCATACAAGGGCCAATAGCGGGCGCGAACGCAATGACGGCGCTCCCTGCGCCGCCAATCGGCCGTACTGAGTTGAACTCAGGAACGCTGCGTAATGAAGCGCATGAACCTGGTGGCCAGCGTGTCCTCGTCGCCGGCACTGCGCTCCGGCTTTTGGACCGGGAAGCCCTGCGTCATCCAGCCGCGGATGCCGCCGTCGAGGTTGAAGATTTCGCTTTTGACCGCACCGTTGAGCTTCATGCAGGCGAACATGCTGCGGTTGCCGGAGCGGCAGAGCATGACCAGCTTCTTGCCCTTATGCGGGGGCAGCGCGCCGGGATGGAGGCTGTTCAACGGAATAAGCGCAGAGCCTTCGATATGTTCGGACGCATATTCGCGGTGTTCGCGCACATCGATGACCATGGCTTCGCCGGCATCGAGCCACGATTTGAGGGTTGCTGGGCTGACGGATTTGACGTTCATTCGCGCGGGCTCCCGTATATGAGACTTTCCTTAAATAAGGTCAGTCCCGGCAGTAAATCAAGTAGAGTGTGGACAGAAGCGCGTTCGCCTGCATGCTGGCGAGGCGATAATACACCATCTGTCCCCTTTTTTCGCAATCCACAAGGCCCGCCTCGCGCATCTTGGCGAGGTGCTGCGATAGCGCGGATTGCGACAAAGCCACGGATTCGGCCAGTTCTCCGACCGATCTCTCGGCCGACAGGAGCTGGCACAGGATCAGTAGGCGCTTGCCGTTAGCAAGCTGCTTCATCATAGCGACCGCTTCCGCCGCATGATTTTTCATGCCGTCCGCTGGTGCCGCCAAGCCTCGTGCCGTGCCTCGTGTCATGGCTGCAATATATTAGACGATGCTAATTTATTCAAGCGCATTCCCAGGAAGCGGGGCGGGTTGCACCATAAACGGAGGGCTGTAACCCCTCACCCTGTCCCTCTCCCTGTGGGAGAGGGAACGCCTTCTCGATGGCTGCGGCCGGACTCCCTCTCCCATAGGGAGAGGGTTGGGGTGAGGGGTTACAGCCCTCCGTTTATGGTGCAACCTACCTATTGCGGCACAGGTATCTGGAAGGCGTTGGCACGTACCGCTGAACAGCGCTCAAGATTTTGTGTGCGTGATGTGCTTGACGCTACCAGATGTGCGTTCTTTATTGGGGGAGCTTTGGGGGGCGTGCAACGCAATCACGTTGCTTTCCACGGTGTCCGCGGGATTATTCAGGGCTGGGGGTTGCCAATTTACCGGCTGCATAGTTTCGCCCCTCGTCAGCATTACAGCGATTGCGGTAGAAGTAATTACAACGATATCCTGTAGATCCATGCCACCGTTTGAGGCTTGGTCAAATAATTTAAATAGGCTTCCTTCGAATTGACTCTCCGCCTTACTGCACTTCGCGCTGCCTTGTGCGGCGTAGACATTTGAAGCGGCAATCAGAAAGGAAGCGTACTCCTTATTCAGCGACATCTCTTTCTCCCCACAACGCATCACTAAACGGCTATATACTATATCCGGTGTCGCAAAAGTGTAGCGGAATAATTGCCTGGAAGCCCCGGAATGGTTCTTTTCCACAACCGTTGAGCACAAAAAAGTCCTGTTTGCGCGCCTAGGTGGCTGTTCTGTATGCAATCCTAGATGGGATATGTTGCCGCTTAGGCTCGTCGAGGCTGCTTGGCTGGCGAAGTGGTGCGAGTGAGGGGGGTGAGGTTCGGCGCGAAATAAGCGCGCCGGATTGCGCAGGATTTTTGCTTGTCCGCCAGGCGCGGAAAGGGGCGCATATCGAGATATGTAACTGTTTTTGCAACGCAGCGGACGGGCAAAAGGACAAGCAAGATGGCGCGCTTATTTCACGCCGGGCCCTTAGTTGACCTTCAAAAGCGGCGGGCATCCATGTGTGATCCCCGCACGCCTGTGGCACCCCGGATTAGGGGCGCGTGAACCCGGCGGCCCTATATCAGGCGGGCACCGCGCGGGCTGCGGGCTTGACCGAAGCCGGCATTAGAGGTTGCCGCAATGCCGAACGGTAGTTCAAGCTGTGCGGGGGCTTCCGAAGTTACAGGTTCCGGAGCCTGCTTTGCGGCAAATGCGGTGCCGAGGGCGCTTCCGGCCTGGGCTGCGGGCTGCGCGATCCTTTGAGCGAATGGCCGCGGAGCGGGTCTTGTGACCGCGCCTGCGCGAATTGCCTTCGTCCTCGTCTCCAGCAAGACTGAATTGACGATGGAACCTAGCTGCCGCCATTGATATTGTTCACTCACGGGTTCACTCCATCATTTACTAGATGCCGCCAGCCTCATAAGGTGGGCGTAGTTTGAGGATTGAGCGATTCGGTGGCTCAATTACGACACCGCAAGCCTTAATTTGCATTAACCTTTGGAAAACTTCCGGGCCGGGCGCTTTCCGTGGCCGCCGCGGCTCAGTCTCTACCGGCGGAGTGACCCAACGTGCGATATGTAGAACGCCGTTCCCTGAAAGCAAGCTGGAGCCTGCGGATCGCGCTGATCGCTGCTCTGGCCTTTGCCGGAACCCTGATATGGCACCGCTTCTTTGGCCTGCCTACTCCTACTGCGCTGAAGACGTTCTACGCCGCGGTCATCCTGGCTGTAACCGGCCTGACTGTCGCCGCCGCAGCACTGGTGGACATTTGGAACGAGGGCACTTCGGGAACTGGAAAGGCCAGTCTTGCGGTTATTCTGAGCCTCTTGCTGCTGGCGGTGCCCGCGGTTTCTCTGCCCAATCTGCTGCGTCTGCCGAGGATCTATGAAGTGACAACGGACCCGTCCAGTCCGCCGGCCTTCGACAGGATTGCAAAAATCAGGCAAGGGCAGGCCAATCCGGTTCATTACGATCCCGGCTTTGGGCCGTTGCAAACGGCAGCCTATCCAGACATCAAGCCGCTCATCGTGGCGCGGCCGCTCAACGACGTCTACTCCGCTGTCCGGGAAGCCGTTAAGGTCTTGAACTGGCAGGTCATCGACGAGCAGTCGCCGGAGAATGCCAAGAACGGCTACATAGAAGCTTCCGACCGCACATTGATCTTCGGGTTCACCGACGATGTGGCCATCCGGGTCACCGGATCGGCGAAGGCGGCGAAGATCGATATCCGTTCGTCATCGCGGTTCGGCCAGCACGATCTGGGCCGGAATGCCGCGCGTATCAGGGTTTTCCTGGCGGAGGTCAAGGAGCGCCTGGGAGGGATCGAGCGCGCGGAGCGGATGGAGCGGACAATTGCATCGCAGGAGGCTGCGTCGAACGCAGACCGCAAGCGCCGGCAGCCTGGCGCACACAAGCGGGATGATGAAGATTGATCCCGAATAGGGAGCGATAAGGCCTCATGCGCAAGTATTAAAGAACCGTGCATTTTGCGTAAGCGTCTACTGTAGTTAATGCGCGTATGGTTAATTGCGAATCCAGGTGTCCCGAATTGCTCGAAACGCGGCAAAAATCGCCCGGAAAAAGCGAATTTTTGGCATTGAAAACTACAGTTAATTATAGCCGCAGGTTTGATCTTAACCAGGACTTGGCGTGCGGCTTGTGTGATTTGCTATTTGAAAGCAATAACATATCGCCGCCACGCCGCGCATGACGCCTGTCCGGGCCGCATCCGCTGAAATAATTCAAGACCGGGGTACCGGCGAGAAACTATCAAAATGCGCAGTATCGCCAGCGAACAGCGTTAATGGCGGGGTAATCCATCCCGCGAAAACGTTCATCCGGCCCCATAGCCGGGAATAAGCGGACGCGGCAAGCCGTTCGTCAGGACGATACAGGCTCGGCCAGTTGGGCAGCCGGTGCCGCCCGCCGCCGGCGCAACCTATCGAGCAGCAGGTATATCACCGGGGTGGTGTAAATCGTGAAGAGCTGCGACACCGCGAGCCCTCCGAAGATCGTGTACCCCAAGGGTGTCCGCAGCTCCGATCCAGGCCCCGACGCCAGAATGAGCGGCAGCGCGCCGAACATCGCGGCAAGCGTCGTCATCAGGATCGGGCGGAAGCGCTCCATGCAGGCCTGGTGAATGGCATCCTCGCTCGACAGCCCGCGCACGCGTTCGGCCTCCAGCGCGAAATCGACGAGCATGATGCCGTTCTTTTTCACGATACCGATCAACAGGATAATGCCGATCAGCGCGATGATGGAGATCTGCTGCCCCGTGACCATCAGCGTGAGCAGGGCGCCGAAGCCCGCCGAAGGCAGCGTCGACAGGATCGTCAGCGGATGAACGAGATCCTCATACAGAATGCCGAGCACAAGATAAACCGAGACAAGTGCGGTGAGAATCAGCAGCAGCGTCGAAGATTGCTGCTGTTGAAGTGCCAGCGTCTCCCCGGCCAAGTCTACATGCACGGAGGCCGGTACGTGCAGGTCTTGCCCGATTTGCAGGATTTTCGGAAGAACTACGCCGAGACTTACAGTTGGGGCCGTATTGAAACTGATCGTCACAGCGGGAAACTGCCCGGAGTGGTTTACCGCCAGAGGAACACCCGTAAGGCTCTGCGAGGTAAGCGCGGACAGCGGCACCTGTTTCCCGGAACCGCCGTTTACGAAGATACGGTCGAGCCCCTCCAAGCCTTTCTGCACATCGAAGCTGGCTTCGAGGATCACGTTGTATTGGTTGCGGAAATCGTAAATCGTCGAGACTTGGCGCTGCGAGAAAGCGTCGTTCAGCGCATTGTCGATGTCCTTGACCGCCACGCCGTACTTGGCAGCCTTGAGCCGGTCGATGGTCAGCATGACCTGCGGGCCGCCAGCCTCGCGGTCCGCATTCACGTCGAGCACGCCCGGCACGAGCTTCATCCGCTCCTGAATTTTGGGAAACCAGTCGATAATGTCCTTAAGTTCGGGGCTCCATATCGACACCTGGTATTGCGCCCGGGTTTGCCGCCCGCCGAACTGAACCTCCGAGCCCGGGAACATCGTGATTTCCACGCCCTTGAGTACGGAGAGTTTCTGGCGCAGGCGCGCGATCACCTCAAGAACTGGCGTCTTTCGCTCGGGCTGCGGCTTCAGCGACATGAAGAATCGGGCCTGGTTGGCGGCGCCGAAACCGCTGGAGCCTCCGATGGAAACCGCGACGCCATCGACATCGGGGTCCTGATCGATAATCGCGTTGATCTTTTTCTGAATCCCCTCCAGTGCGTCGAAGGAAATATCCGGGGCCGCCTTGGCTGTCCCCATCACGAGGCCGATGTCGCCTTGGGGCACGAGGCCGCCCGGCAGCGTCTTGAACAGCAGAACGGTAAGAACGACCGATGTGAGCGTTATCGCCACCATCAGGGCGCGGTGATGCAGAGCCCACACAAGAGACCGCTCGTATCCCCGGAGCAATCCCTCGAAGAAAGGCTCGATCCGCCTGTCGAGCCAGGTCTCGCGCGGCCGCGGTCGCCAGGCGGATGAGCCTGCCGCAAATCATCGGCGTCAGCGTCAGCGAGATCACGGCGGAGATCAAAATCGCGTAGGTGAGGGTCCAGGCGAACTCCTGCAACAGCCGGCCGATGATGCCTCCCATAAACAGGAGCGGGATGAAGGCAGCCACCAGGGAGATGCTGATCGAAATGATGGTGAAGCCGATTTGGCGCGCTCCTTCGAGGGCTGCTTGCAGCGGCTTGAGCCCCGCTTCCATGTTTCGGTAGCAATTTTCGATGGTCACGATGGCGTCGTCGACCACGAAGCCGACCGAAATCGTGAGTGCCACGAGCGAGAAATTGTCCAGCGTATATCCGGAGAACCACATCAGCGCAACCGTGCCCGCCAGCGAGAGCGGTACGGCAACGCCAGCGGCCAGCGTCGGTATGCCGCGCCGCAAAAACACGAACACCACCATCATGACGAGCGCGATGCTCGCAATCATCGTTCGCTGAATATCGCTGATGCTGGCGCGGATGGTCTTGGTGCGGTCGTTCAGCACCGTAAGCTTGACGTCTGCCGGAAGCGCCAGCTTAGGCAAAAGCTCGTAGATCTGATCGACCGTTTTGATGACGTTCGCATCCGCCGTCTTGAAGATAATGAAGATGACGGCCGGGGTGCTGTTGAAATAGCCCGCGGAGAGGCGGTTGCTGGTACCGGTCGAAACCTGGGATACGTCGCCGATACGGACAACGTCGCCATTTTTCACCTTCACGACTAGGGAAGCGTAGTCCGCCGGCTTGTTGATCTGGCCGTTGACCACGATAGTCGTGGATTTGTCCGGCCCGTCGAGGGTTCCAACCGGCACGAGCGAGTTGGCCTGCGTTATGGCGGTCCTCACATCCTCAAGGCCGAGGCTGCGCGTCTGCAACTGCGCCGGGTCCGCAACGACCCGGACCGCGGGAGTTTGCGCCCCCCCGAGCAGGACTTCCGCCACGCCCTGCACCTGGCTGATGCGCGTATTCACGATCAGGTCGCCGATATCGTAGAGGTCGGTTGCGCGGCGGATGGGCGAGGTCATCGCCAGGATCATGATGGGGGAGCCGGCGGTATTCGACTTGCGGATCGTCGGCCTGCGCGAGAGCGAGCTTGGAAGGTCGGCCTGTGCCGCATTGATCGCGGCTTGTATGTCTCGTGCGGCGTCGTCGGCATTCCGCGACAGGTCGAACTGCACCTGGATGCTGGTCGTACCGAGCTGGCTTACGGAGGTCAGCTCGTTGACGCCTGCGATTTCCCCGATGCGGCGTTCGAGCGGCGCTGCGATGGTGGCGGCCACCGTTTCCGGATCGGCTCCGGGAAGGCCAGCGCTCACCCTGACCGATGGAAGGTCCGCATTCGGCAGGCTCGCGACGGGCAGATTGAAGTAGGCGACCACGCCCGCGAGGAACAGTCCGATGGATAGAAGCGTCGTCCCGATGGGACGGGAGATGAATAGCGCGGAAGGGTTCATCGGGCGGCCTTAACGGGGGTTCCGCCCCTCACCCCCCCCCTCTCCCAACGGGAGAGGGAGTTCTGCCGTGCCCGTTGTTAGGGCGTCCCCTCTCCCATCGGGAGAGGGACAGGGTGAGGAGAGAGACCGCCGGTATATTTTCGCCGCGTTGCCCAACCTCATCCCGCGCCTCCGGTTTCGGCGGAGGGCTCGGCACCAGTGGCGGGCTCTTCCGTCCAGCCCAGGCGGTCTTCAATCCGCCGCTTCAGCGCTTCCATGGCGAGGTAGATCACCGGCGTGGTGTAGAGCGTCAAGAGCTGGCTCAAAAGCAGGCCGCCGATAATGGTGACGCCAAGCGGAATGCGAAGCTCGGAGCCGGGGCCGTGGCTGGTCACCAGGGGCAGGGCGCCCAAAAGCGCCGCAACGGTCGTCATCATAATAGGACGGAAGCGCAAGAGACAGGCTTCCCGGATTGCCTCCAGCGGGCTCATGCCGTGATGCCGCTGCGCGTCGATGGCGAAGTCGATCATGATGATGGCGTTCTTCTTCACGATGCCCATGAGCAGAACCACGCCGATGAGCGCAATGAATGAAAACTCCATGCCGAACAGGCCAAGCGCAAGCAGCGCGCCGATGCCTGCGGAGGGCAGGGTTGACAGAATGGTGAGGGGATGGATGAAGCTTTCGTAGAGCACGCCTAGAATGATGTAGATGGTGATCACCGCGGCCAGGATGAGAAGCGGCGTGCTCTTGAGCGAGGCGTTGAACTCGGCGGCGGCACCGGTGAAGCTGCCTGCGATCGAATTCGGTATCCCGATCCGCGCGCTTGCCTCGGCGATTGCCTGCACGGAGGCGTCGAGCGATACGCCGGGAGCCGCATCGAAGCTGATCGTGGCGGCGGGGTATTGCTCGACGTGGTTGACCGCCAGCGGGGCTATGGTCCTCTCGATAGTGGCAAACGAAGAGAACGGCACCTGTGCGCCGCGCCCCTGGCCAACCGCCGGAACGGCGCTGATAGCCGAACTGGTGGCGCCGCCGGAACTCGCGCTGGCAAGCCCCGTGGTGGCGTTTCCGCCAGTCGAACTGCTGATGGCGTTGCCGGGAACGAAAATCGAGCTGAGCGCCGCTGGATCCTTCTGATATTTCGGATCGACCTCCAGCACCACGCGGTACTGGTTCGACTGGCCGTATATCGTCGAGACCTGCCGCTGGCCGAACGCGTCGTAGAGCGTGTCGTTCAGCGCCTGCATGGTGACGCCGAGGCGGCCGGCAATCACCCGGTCAATGTTGATCATGACCGCATTGCCGTCCTCCTGCACGTCGGAGGAGACATGGGAGAGGCGGCTATCCTGCTTAAGCTCGTTGGTCAGTTTCTTGGCCCAGTCGGAGAACCCTTCGCGGTCCAGCCCAACCAGCACATACTGATATTGCGTGCTGCTGCGGCTCGTACCGATCTGGATATCCTGCACGATCTGGAAGGTCGTGTAGATGCCGGGAATCTCACGCGCCGCCGTTGTCAGCCGCTGCATGATTTCCGTGGCACTCGCGCGCCGCTCGTTCTTGGGCTTCAAGGTAAGCGCGAAATGGGCGGTATTGAGCGTTGCATTGGTGGTGCTGGTGCCGACCACCGACGCGAGCCCAAGGACATCGGGGTCCTTGCGGATCACCTCCTCGACGGAGTTCTGCAAGGTCTTCATGCGTTCGAACGACACGTCGGACGCGGCCACCGTATCGGCGGTCAGGAAACCGGTGTCCTGGTCCGGCAGAAAGCCCTTCGGGATCGCAAGGTACATGAGGACGGTGAGCACGAGAGTGAGCGCCGCCACGATCAGCGTCATCCTCCGGAAGCGCAGCACAACATCGAGGGTCCAGCCGTAAAAGGCGGTCAGCGCGTTGAGGGGCGCTTCGGTGAGGCGGGCATACCAGGGCGCATGTTCGCCGTGGGGAGCCGCGTGCAGCAGCCGGGCGCTCATCATGGGGGTGAGCGTCAGCGCGATCACCATCGAGGTCAGCACCGCGATGGTCAGCGTCAGCGCGAATTCGTGGAACAGCCGGCCGACGATGCCTGTCATAAACAAGAGAGGGATGAACACTGCGATCAGCGAGACCGTCAGCGACACAATGGTGAAGCCGATCTCGCCGGCACCCTTGTAGGCCGCCACCATCGGCGGATCGCCGGCCTCGATATGGCGCATAATATTTTCGATCATCACGATAGCGTCGTCCACCACGAAGCCGGTCGCGATGGTGAGCGCCATGAGCGACAGGTTGTCGAGACTGAAGCCCGCGAAATACATGATGCCGAAGGAGGCGATCAGCGAAAGGGGCAGGGTGACGATCGTCACCAAGGTTGCGCTGATGGTACGCAGGAATGCCAGCACCACGAGCACCACGAGCACCACCGCGAGCACCAGCGTGGTTTGCACCTCGCGGACCGAAGCGCGGATCGTGCCGGTGCGGTCCGCCGCCACCTCGACGTTCACGCCGGAAGGAAGGCCGTTCAAAAGCTGCGGCAGCCTCTGCTTGATCCGGTCGACGGTGCCCACGATATTGGCGCCCGGCTGGCGCTGCACATCGATGATGACCGCTGGGATACCGTTATAGCGCGCCGCCACCTTCTCGTTCTCAAGACCCGCCTTGATGGTGGCGACATCGCGCAGTAGGACCGGTGCGCCGTTCGAATAGGCAACCACCACTTGCTCGTAAGACTTGGCGGTTTCGAGCTGATCGTTGGCGCCGATCAGGAACGCCTTCTCCGCCCCGCTCAGCAGGCCCTTCGAGCCGGTGACGTTAGCATTGGCGATGGCTGCTCGCACCGTTTCCAGCGCGAGGCCAAAGGACGAAAGCTGGGTTGGATCGGCCTGGATGCGAATCGCGGGCCTGATGTTGCCTTGCACGGTGACGCGGCCGACGCCTGTAACCTGGCTCAAGCGCGGGCTCAGGAACGTGTCCGCGAGATCGCTCAGCCGCTCCATGGAGAGGCCGGTCGAGGTAAGCGCCAGCGTTATGATTGGCGGATCGGACGGGTTCACCTTCGCGTAAACGGGCGGGTAGGGCAGGTTTTGCGGGAGCTGACCGCCCGACGCGCTGATTGCTGCCTGAACGTCCTGCCCAGCCGCGTTGATGTCCCGGTCGAGGGAAAATTGGAGCGTGATCTGGCTTAAGCCCTGCGAGCTTGCCGAACTCATGTTCTCAAGCGAGGGGATCTGGCCTAGCTGGCGCTCCAGCGGCGCGGTGATGAGCCGCGCCATCGTGTCCGCATTGGCGCCCGGAAGCTGGGTCGTGACCTGGATGACGGGAAAGTCCACCTGAGGCAGCGACGAAATCGGCAGGTAGCCATAGGCAAGAATGCTGCCTAGGAGAACCGCCACCGCCAGAAGCGAGGTTGCTATCGGGCGCGCGATGAAAGGCGAAGAAATGCTCATGGCTTCGGCGAACCCTGACCAGCGGGTGCAGCCTCCGCCTGCTCGGGACGCTGATCCTGGCCTTTGCGATGACGATGCTCCCCGCTGCCGCCTTCCGGGGTGCTGTCCCGCTGGCGGGAAGCTTGCGTGCCGCCGCTCGCCTCGCCGGCCGCCGAAGCTTCTCCGGCCATCTCGACTTTGACCTTGGCGCCATCCTGAACGCTTGCGAAACCTGCCGTCACCACCACGTCGCCAGGGGTCACGCCGCTGCCGATGACGGCTTGCCGCTCGCCTTCCTGGACGACGCTGACGGATGCGATCTTTGCGGTGTTTTCGGGGGTTACGAGATAAACGTAGCTCCCGTTCGCACCCTCCTGCACAGCGACGGAAGGCACGACGATCGCGTTTTCGAGCACCTTGAGCTTAAGCCTCACATTCACGAACTGGCCGGGCCAAAGCCTGTTCTCCCCGTTCGGGAAGTTGCCCTTTATCTTGTAGGTGCCCGTCGATTGGTCGATCACATTGTCGACGACCATCAGCGTGCCATCGCCAATCGTCTGGCCGCCGGCGACGGCCTGAAGCTGAACCGGGCCGCGGTTCGATGCGTCGAGGACGCCGGACACGGTGTTTTCCGGAAGCGTGAAGACAACGGCGATGGGCCTGAGCTGGGCGATGATGACGATGCCGGTAGCGTCCGCCGAACTTACGAGATTGCCCTTATCGACGAGGCGGATGCCGGTCTTTCCCGCGAAGGGCGCCCTGATCGTGGTCCACTGCAGACTGGACTGCGCGTTGTCGATCATGGCCTGATCGAGTTTCACCTGTGCTTCGTATTGATGAACGTTCGACGTTGCGGTATCGGCCTGCTGCAGCGAAGCGGCATTGGTCTTGACGAGATCGGCATACCGCTTCTGGTCCAGCCGGGCGTTGGCGAGCAGCGCCTCGTCCTTGGCCTTTTGCGCGACGGCCTGGTCGTAGGCGGCCTGATAGAGCGAAGGATCGACCTTGGCGAGAATGTCGCCCTCCTTCACGTCCTGGCCTTCGGCATAGGGAACCTCGATGAGGCGGCCGCTCACCTGCGTCCTGACCGTTGCGGTGTTGAATGCCTGAACGGTGCCAACGCCATTGAGGTAGACGGGCACGCTGGCGGTCGCGACCTTGGCGGCGACGACCGGCACGATCTGGTCTCCGCGCCGGTGGCTATGGCTTCCGCCGCCCTGGGCGCTGGCTGATGGCCCTCCGGCCGGTTCCGATGAGGGCAGGAGCTTGTCCTTGTAGATGAAAGCAATCAGCCCAGCGGTAATCAGTACATAAATCAGATAGGGCGTGAACCGTTTCATTGGGGCTTTGCTTTCACTGCTATGACGGATGCAACTTCCGCGACCCCGGTGCCGTCCGGCTTGTACCACCCGCCGCCTAGGGCCTGATAGAGGGAAACCGCGTCCATGAGGCGCGTCTGCCTGATCTGCGCATAGGCGATCTCCGCCTGGAACAGGCTCTGCTCAACCTGGAGCAGCGTCGTTACGTCGATGATGCCGCCCTTCAACTGCTGTTCGGACAGATCGAAGGCGCGTCTGGCGGAGGTGACGGCTTCGTGCAGCCTGCGCTCCTGTTCCGCGTCCTTCTTCACCGCGATCAAAGTGCTTTCGACGTTCTGGAAGGCGGTGAAGATCGTTTTCCGGTAGTCCTGAAGGTGCTCGCCGTAGAGCGCTTTGTTCTGGTCGAGGGCTGCCTGCAATCCGTATTCGTTCGTAAGCGGCTGAGCGATGCCGGCAGCCATATTGTAGAAGGCGCTTTGCGGCTGGAAGAGCGAGGCGAGCGCGACGCTTTGCAGGCCCCCCTGGCCCGTAAGCTGGATGGTGGGGAACATCGCGGCGCGCGCCGACGATACGTCGAACTTGTCCGCCGCAAGCTGGGCTTCTGCCTGGGCTATATCGGGCAGGCGGCAGAGGAGGTCCGACGGCAGGCCGGAGGGAATAGCAGGCACAGTTACCGTGAACAGCTTTTCGCCCTTGTAGCGGAAAAACTCCGGTGCCTGCCCCACGAGCACGGCCAGGGCGTATTTGTATTGCTGCAGGTTGCGTTCAAACGGCGGGATCGTGGCAGCAACATTGGCGGTCAGGGTCTCCTGCTGCGCCGTGTCGAGGCCGCTTGCCGTGCCCTGCTGGAAGCGGTCCTTGATGGCTTTCAGAATGCGCTGCGCCGCGGCCAGGTTACTATTTGCGATAACAATCTGCTCTTGCGTGCCGATCGTCTCGAAATAGGTTGTAGCGACGCTCGCATCCGTGGTGATCGTCGTTACCGCGGCAGCGAAGCTCGCATTCCATTCGTTCGCCTTGGCGGCCAGAAGCAGCGAGTGGTACTGGCCCCAGATATCCACCGTGTAAGTGCCGTTAAGCGCGCCTGTAACGGTGGTCGAGCGGCCTCTGCCAGGGGCGAAGCTCTGGCTCGCGCCTGTTCCCGATGTCGTGATGGAGGGGATCAGCTGCTGCTCGGCGATCCGGACCTGGGCCTCTGCCTGCTGGATGCGGGCAATGGCGGCGCCTATATCGAAGTTAAAGCCGCGGCCCAGTGCAACCAGATCGTTGAGGTACCGGGATTTGAAAGCTACGAAATCGTAGGGCGTGGCGGTGCTGGAAACCCGTCCCTTCTGATTGATGAACAGGTTCGGGACATCGGCCTCGGGCGACGGAACCTCGGGGTCGAGTACCGTGCAGCTGGCCAGACAAGCAGCAACTGCCGCCGCACATGCGATGCGCAGCCTTTTTGCCGGCCCCTGCACTTCATCCCTCATGTACGCGTTCAGCATGCCCATTTTCTGAAATGGAGTTTCCCGGTTGCCGCATCCCCACCCCCAAATGCGGGATTTGCTGCGTGCCGGGTACTCCAAGCTTAAGTATGTGTAAGGGGTTATGTGGCAATTTCCAGCCGGAATTTGTAACGGCTTTACCCGGCGCAACTCTTGCGCAAATGCAGTGCTATTTTGGCACCAGCGTCAACAGACGGCCAATCAGCGGTTGCTGTTCCGCTCCTGCCGGCGGAATTGGCTGCGATAAATTGTCAGTTGATAGATCATCAGCCCGCCTATGACGGTCCCGAGCGGGGGCGCTGGCAGGATCAACACCGAGAAGAAATAGCAGAGGTAACGTCCCCACGGCCGGCGCAATACCGTGCCCAAGGCTGCCGCAACCATGAGCCCAGGCAAAACCGCATCGGTTGCGGACAGCCGGAATGGCCCGACCTGGGCACCGGCAAAACAGGTTACAGCAAGTCCCATGCCGTAAATCCCGTACGACCAGGCGATAGGCGTAATTACCCCGTGTGCACCGCTGGCTGCCATATGATTCCCCCTCAACCGGAACGCGCCAGCCAAGAAACAAAAATGCAGGCGGTCCCGCACAGCCTATCTGGGGGCCAACAACGCGCCAAGCCGGGAATTCAGCTCAATTGCTGGAAAGCCGTAAGGGCTGCCCGGAATAGGCGATCAGCTCAAGCAGCGTCGCCTCGTTCAACCGGCCGGTGAGTTGCAGGCCCCGGTGCCGTTCGAAATCCTTGACCGCGCCCGATGTCAAAATGTCCATGCGCGCGGAAAGCGTTCCGCGGAAGAAGCCCAGGCCCAGAAGCGACTTCTGGATCTCCATGACCAGCCGAGGATTGACCTCCGCGCGGTCGGCGAAAGCACCGTGCGGCGCCTGATTGAGGTCGAACAGGACCTGCTTCAGGAGCGTTTCGGTCGGCTGGCCGGTCAGCGGCATACCGGCGTCGAATTCGTAAGCCAGCACCGCGAGCCTCAAGCCGTTCGAGCGTGCCTTCAACTGGTCTGCGTAGCCACGCTGGCTCAGCTCGCGCTCAAGCGCTGTAACCAGGCGCTGGGCAGGGGATTCTGCGGGCTGCTGGGGTGCCGGCGGCGCAGAAAACACGGCAGTCATGGGGGCAGGGGCAGTTGCCGGTGCCGACGCGGGCACCGAAGCCGCTTCTGGCGGGATAACCGGAGGGGCGGGCTTATCCGGCTGTATCCGGCCGGCCCAGGTAGGAGCAGGCGTGCGTGTACGTTCCTGCAGAAACAGCGCGTTACCCGCTGTTGCAAGAAAGAGAGCCATAATGGCGAGCAGTGTAAGGCGCACGCGTCCTGGCGTCATGGCTGCATCATCGCACAATCTACAACTTAAATAAAGAATGGAGCCGCGGCGAGACAATGACAAAACGGCAATATGGTATGAATCCGGTCCTCGCTCCGGGGCGGGCGGGCGGAGAAAATATTCGCTAAAACTTGGCGTTAAATCCATTCAAACGGTGCGGGCCCGCTTTCCTTTTTGTTCGTGCGCAAGCCTTACGATGCAATCAGGAGTATGTACGGGGATGTGTCGAAGATGATGTTTTTGTTGCGGCTCGCATTCTGGATCCTCGTGATCTGCTTGCTCCTGCCGGGGCCGCCCCAGGACAATCAGCGGCTGCTGACGTCGGCGGAGAAGACCGTAGCCGACGTCCGCGGCTTTTGCGGACGCAACCCCGATGTTTGCGACAATGCGCGCGGCGCCATGACCGCAATGCTGGCAAAGCTAAAGAACGGCGCGGACTTCCTCCAGACATGGCTCGCCCAGGAATCCGGCAGGCGCCCCGAGGGCGGCCGGCTGTTTCCGTCTCAGCCCGCACCGGACAAGCCAGCGCCTACGGGGGTAATGGATCAGCCTGTGCAAGCAGTGCCGCGATGGGGCGACAGCCTCAACCAATCCGACCGCCTGCCGCCCTGGCGCGGGCCGATGTAGCCCGCCACCCTGCCGGCGCTATTCCAGGCGCGAGGCAACAAGGTGCTCCGAAAGGAACCACACCTGCAACTCGTTGCCGCGTATGACATCGCTTACAAATAGATCGTTGGTTCCGTCGTCGCCGGCCTCGGCTGCGGCTTTGGCGGCGTGACGGCTGTAAGCCAGAATGTGGTGGTGCGCCTCGATCAGACGGGTGAGTTGCATCGCGGGATTTTCGCGGCCCTTGGGCGGCCTGCGGATCATACTCAATTCAGCCACGTCGTGCGCCATCGCCACCGAAACGCCACCAAGCGACATGATCCGCTCCGCAATCGTATCCACCAGTTCCGATTGCATTTTGTAATGGGCGTCGAACAAAAGATGGAGCTGGTAAAAGGTAGCCCCGCTCACCTGCCAATGATGTTTCTTGTACATGTCGCGCAGCGTCATCGTGTCGGCCAGGAGCTGGTTCAACGCCTCAATGCTCTGGAGGCGCGTCTGTTCGCCGAGATCGATGGGCAGGTCTGTAAGCGTCCCCCAATGCTGAGTTACCTGCCCTTTTTCCAGGTCCAGATGGGGCTGCGCCTCCAAAGCGCGGACGACTGTCTTCGTATCCGTTTTGGCTGAGGATCTCATTGCCGCGGAACTCCTTATGTTACTCTGAGTGAAGAAGCGGCGGTGGAACGAATAGTTCCGGATGGGCGTGGCTTCCGTGCGCTTGCGGGGGCGCAACCGGGCTGCTAAGCAAGCATTTCTGTTAAAACCAGCGCGTGCGGCGGAATGCCCGCCATGGCAGGCATACGGCAAACGCGCGCATTGAGGCGCATAACGGGCGCTTGCAATGAACGGACTGGGGCGTCCGGGCGTGCAAGCGTTTGCCGGCCAGGAGAGGGATGATGGCCACAGGTTGCATGAACGGCTTCGATACGGGCTTCGTGAGCCTGGGCTATGCGAAGGTCGCGATTTTGGGCGTGGTACAGGGCATTACCGAGTTGATGCCGATTTCGTCGACCGCGCATATGCGCCTGGTGCCGTGGGCGCTCGGCTGGCAGGATCCGGGCTCGGCCTTTTCGGCAGCCATGCAGCTTGCCGCGCTCGCCGCCGTGGTCAGCTATTTCTGGAGCGATGTCCGCGGGCTCGTCTTCGGCGGGCTTTCCGCAACCGTGAGGGGCGACTTCCGCGACCGGAACTTCCAATTCGCGATGGCCATCGTGCTGGCGACCATCCCCATCGTCATCTTTGGCGTGCTGCTTTCGCCGGTTCTCAACGCCTGCAATTCGCCCTTGCGCAGCATCCAGGTAATTGGCTGGGCGAGCCTTGGCATGTCGCTCCTGCTGGCCGTGTCCGAAATAGCCGCCCAGCACAGTCGCAAGATGGAAGGCTGGGACTTTCTCGATGCGATCATCGTCGGCATCTGCCAAGTTGGCGCGCTCATCCCCGGCGTCTCGCGCTCCGGCTCGACATTGACAGCGGCGTTGTTCCTCGGCTTCAACCGTGCGGATGCGGCACGCTTTTCCTTCCTGCTGGGCCTGCCCGCCATCACGCTTGCGGGGGTGAAGGAGCTTTGGGAACTGCGCCATGCCGGGCTCGACGTACACGGCTGGAGCATCCTCGGCCTCGGCCTCGTTGTCGCCAGCATTTCGGCCTTCGCGGCGATCTGGAGCCTCTTGCGCATTCTGGAGCGCTTCTCCGCGTGGCCTTTCGTGGTTTACCGCGGAGTTGTGGGCCTGATCCTGATAGGCGGCGTGTATCTGGGCTGGCTGCACTGAAAATGTCTGGACGGGGCAGAGCCCCGTCCGCCGTTTGCGCTACGCAGCCCTCAAGCCTTTGGACGATAGCGGCTGCGGCACAATGACGGCTGCGCCTTTGCGGATCAGCCCCAGCGGCTTGCCGAGCGGCAGCACGGCCCGGCCGAAGAAATTGTTCAGGAAGATGGCGCCCGCCGCATAGAAGCTTAAGAGCGAGATGCCGAGTTCGGACCATGCGGCGGCCGGCTTGGTGATTTCCGGCGCGATATTCAGAATGTTCAGGCCAAGTGCCGGCAGCAGCACGTTGATCAAGACGAGGATCAGCGCGAACACCTTATTGGTCTCAAACGACGCGATCATGATGAAGATGGAAAAGATCGTGTAGGCGAAGCAGGCGAAAGCCAGCTGGCGCGGGTCGTTCTTTGCCGGATCGATTGCGCCGAACCAGCCCTGGCTTATGGCCCAGTGCATGGAAACGCCCATCCAGAACAGGCCGTACGAGCCCAGCACGATGGCGCCAAAATAGTTGTTTTTCTTGAAATCGACGGTCGATGCCCAGATTTGCGCGGCCGAACCCAGGAACATCGCCCACGGGATGAGGTAAGCCGAGCCTGTCGTCCAGCCGAGCTTCTGCGATGCGGCAACGAAAGTCACCGTCGCAAGGCCGAACACGCCGAGCGCGGTCGGGTCGGCCATGACAATTTTCGTCTCAGTTGTAGCGGTCTGCGGCGCTGCTGCAGTCATACAATTCCCCTTGCGATGGATTTTGGAACAAATCCCTCCTGCTCCGGTGCACCGGCTCCATGTGCCTTAAGACCCGGAGTTCGCGCGGGCGATCCCCCATTCCGTCCTGCTGCATTGGCGTGACGAATTGCTTACCTGCCCCTCCATGATGCAGGGGCATAGCTGACCGGCGAAATGTGCAAAGGTGACGCGCGGCGATCCGGCACAGGAGTACTAGCAACTCATTGAATCTAGTACAGCTTATCCGAGGCAAGTTCGCTTGCGAGCCCTCGGCAAATGGGGTGCGAACTTGCCTCGGGCTGTACTAGCTGCCGGTTCACACTCCTGAGATACAACCGGAAGTAAATGGACTTTGCGTTTTATTTATTCCAAAATGGCAATAATCATTGTTGATTTTGAAGGGGCGTTCTCATGTACATGCGTATAGCCATTTTCCTGACCCTTATTTTTTCCGCGGGCGCAGCCTTCGCAGCGTGGCAATTCGAGCCAAAGATCGCGGACCAGCTGCAGGCTGCGGTTTCGCAAGTGGCCCCCGAGCTGATCGAGGCGGCGTTGTTGCAGGGGGCAGAGCCGCGGAGCCGGCAGACCAAGCAAAGCCATACATGCCAACGCCCGAGGTGGTAGCGCTTATCCGCGAAGGCAACAAGCGCATGCGCGAAGGCAATATCCTTGGCGCCCGCCGTTCCTACCAGGACGCCCTGGCATTTGGAGACGTTGCTGCGGCGCTCGTGATGGGACGCTCCTACGATCCGATCTACTTTGCCAAAATCGTGGAACCGAATGCCGCGCCGGAGCCGGACAAAGCGCTCGAATGGTACCAGCGGGCTTTGGTCGCGGGCGCGCTCCAGACCGCAAAGGTTCGCATCGCCGAGCTGAAGCGGTTCATGAACAAGGAGAGCGCTTCCCGCTGAGCCCCGTGCATCGTGCCTTCGGGGACCATCCAGGCCGATTGTAATTTATTGCTCCGGAACGGAAATGTCTCGATGCCCATTCACCGTGGTCCCTATAAATGGGCATCGGATAAGGCTTCAATCGAGACTTCACCGTGCCGGATCAATAACTGAGCTGGCTGAGCTTAGGCGGAACGAGTTGCAGCCAGCCAGAGCCAGCCAGTTCCTTGGGTTGCAAGGGGCTGCTTAGCCCCTGTAGGAATATTCGCCAGAATCGCGTGCACCTGCGGCCAATTCATACGCGGACGCGCCAATGAAGACGCCGAGCACTCCAAGGAAACCGATCAGAAAACTGGGCAACAGGACGCCGCCAAACTCGATCACCCAGTAGATATTGAACCATATCCAGCTGTGCCCGAAGACTCCAAAGGCGAAGATTGCGGCATTCACCCAGGGAGAACCGGAAGGCAGTGCCGGGCGCAAGATTACGTACATAACGCCGGCCCAAAGCCCCAGCATCGACAGCGTGATATATTGAAACGCCGTCGCCGGTGGGGGCAAAAGGACCGCAGCCCGGCCCAGCGGAGCCTGCAGCAGCACGGCGCCTAGCGAGTAAACCGCTACGAAACCGCAGGCTATGGGAAAGATGGCAAGCCATGGCTTGCCGCTCCTATGCTCCGGGCCTGGAACGTCCTGCCCTATCGCCAGTCCAATCAGCCAGCCGCCGAGCACCTGTGGCGTCAAATCCAGAATGCCGTTCAGAAGCTCTGCGCCCAGCGTGGTGCCGAAAAACGGCGAATTGCTGAGGAAGCCGAGTGCCCACAAAAGTCCCAGCATCCCGCCGAAAATGGAACCGTTCCACCCGCGCCGTCCCGGCCAGCGCCGCTGCAACATCGCGAAGAACACTGCCATCAGAACGAGCGTTACCGTGGCATATGCTCCTTGGGCGGCCGTGCGCGTTCCGGAGACGGCGAACCAGCTTCGCGTGAGTTTTTGGATCAGCTCTTCAGGCGGATAATAGTCCAGGGCCGGGTGACCGAGCCTGAGAATCACCCATACAACCAATGTCGCTGCGATAGCAGCCGCTGCACGCCAAATCTTTTGCCGGTATGCCAAAGCCGCCCCCCCATCCTGACGAAGCCAGAAACAGCGCCGCAGTCTCACAAACCCTGCCGGACGGCAGACGCGCCATCAATGTTGACACTGTGAACTTTACATTGCGGTGTTCACGGTGTCAACATCGCCGCCATGAAACACTCCAAGCCGCACTATCATCACGGAAATCTTCGAAATACGCTTATAGAGCAATCGGTTAAGCTGGTCGAAGAGGTGGGGGCGGAAAATTTCAGCCTGCGCGAAGCGGCAAGCCTTGCAGGGGTGTCCCCCAATGCCGCCTACCGCCACTTTGCCGGCAAGCCGGACCTGCTTATGGCCGTGGCCGAAGCCGGTATCAGCTGCCAGGAGCAGTACATCCAGAGAGCGATCTCTGCAGTTGGCAGCTGTCCAACCCCGGCTGCGGCTGCCGTGGAACGGCTGAAAGCCGCGGGACGCGCGTACGTAGCGTTTGCGCTCGATCACCCGGAGTTGCTCCGTGTGATGTTAGGAACGAGAGGGCCCGCCTGGGTCGATGACAGCGGCACTTCCAAGCCTTCTTCATACGCGCTGCTCGGCAAGCTGCTCGACGATCTTGTAAAAGAGGGAGTGCTTCCCGCCGGGCGCAGGCCGGGCGCGGAGCTGAAGGCCTGGACCGTGGTGCACGGATTTGCCTCGCTGGTGATGCAAGGGATAGGCGCGGTAGTCGAAAAGGGGACGATCAGGACCGGGGCGCTCAAGTCGGTCCTCGACTTTGCGATGGAGGGCGTTTGCGGGAAGGTGGAATAGCCGGTCTGGGAACTCCGGTGGCTTCCGCTGCCGGGGCTCTGCAGGCCATGCCGTTGGAAGGTACGCAAAGACAGTCTGAGACATGAAACCTACCTACATTTGCAAGGACGTTTGCGCCATAATATCGTGAAGCTCAAGCGAGGAACATTTGCTGCGACGTTCCTACTTGCAACGCTCGCGGCGCTGGAATTAGAGGGCTTCAGACTGGAGGATTTGTGATGGTATCGGATTGAGCAAGCATAGCTAAGACTTTATCCCGTCTTGTTTCAAAATCAAGCCTCCATCTACCGAATTCAGCCAATGAGTTATGCATATTTTGGGAAAATACCTGCAAGGCATATTTAAAATTTTGTCTATCAAATTCAACAACGGTTGAATCAAGCTTATTTAGCATCATATGCGCCGATGTCATTCTATGAATATTGTTATTCATGCGTGACAGCAATTGTTGTAATTCATTTTTCGTGAATACAATGTCAAGATCTGACGCATAAGCTTGATTTATCGATAATATACCTCCTATCTTACCAAAGAGATCGCTACTAAGTCCAAGCAAACGCTGCCCAAAATCGTTTAACCCATCTCGCATGTCGGCTTCGCTGCCTTGTTGTGCTGCTCGCATAGTTTTTTGTGATATTACCAAAAGCTTGACGCCCTCTCTATTTATTACATTTGAAAACTCGCTGAGAGCGTCCGCAATTCTATCCTTGTCTAGTTTTGAGTAAAAGTTCTTAGTTAGAATTGGTTGCGGTGTAGCCGCGATATTTGGACCACGAACCGATCCAGCAAAGAAGCCAAACGTGTTGGTTCCTGATTGCGCGAGCTTCTTGCTGTGCCGCATTAAACTGGCCCATTCATAGGCAACCCAAACCAATGCTACTCCAAGGCTTGATCCCAAGAAAACGGCTAACCAGCCAACGCTAGTTAGTTCTGGAACTTTCCCAAAAATGGATGCCAAGAGGCTCAATATGCCCCCTGTACCAAAAATGAGAACCAGCAAATGGCCGAAAGCTTGCCTAATTGTCTCGTCAATTGGGATTTGCCGGAAATTCGGCAGCCAGTGCTTTTCCTTTTCCGGCATAATGCCTCACGCATGCGTTCAACGATGAACGGCGGTTTAAACCAATTTCCGCCAACCGTCATCCTGCATGCTTTGCAAGTCCAAGCCGCCCGCGCCCTCACGGCGCGCGCCCCTACAACTTATCCCCCGGTTTTAGGAAAGGATACGTAGCGCAACCAGAGATGGTTGCGTAGACTGTGCTTAGCCCCTGAGCGCCATATGGCCAGAATACGTAAAGAGTATGAGCAGCGCCCCAAAAAACCAGCCATCCTCCCACAAGACAGAGGGGGAATCCTCGAATGATGTTGGGCCGGTCATCAGGCCAGAACCCTGTGCAACTCATGAGGTAACTCCAGCCCACTCCAAAGATGATGCACTCAAGAAAAAACGACGCTGGACCAACGATCCTGCTATGTTCTGGGTTACTGTTGCTGGCGTAATTGTCGTTTTTGCCTATACCGCTGTTGCGTATTGGCAGGCCAAAGTTGCGAGCAACCAACTCACGTTGGCCTATCCGCCCAAATTGCTGGTTACCAATGTCGCCATTTCGAATAAGGGCAAAGTGGGTCAGCCTGTTTCCTTGGTCGCAGGGAGCGAAATAGAAGGCGTTGCTTATACCGTCAATACCGGGAGCGAAGTCACCACTTTCACATGGATTAAATGCGTAACCTATTGGAAAGCCGGGCCTTTGCCAATGTATAGACCGTATGACACCCCCGATCCGCTCGTGACAAGCACGAAGTCCTGCTTTCCCTTTGAGAAAATAGACGGTTCGAAACCGTCCCCTATAACTATGGACCCTGGCGAGTTCGGCGAATGGAAATTCGAAACTACAGTGCCAATCGATTACACAGACGCAATGCGCCTCTATGTCATGGGATACATAGTTCATCATGATCGTCTCGCCGTTCGTCACCTTACCTTGTTCGCCCGTATGTACGACCCCGCCGAACACCGTTTCTTGGCAGTTGAAAAGAATACCGATTACGAAGCATTTGAATAGAATGCCGATCTTTCGGCGTTCTGCGGCCGCCCTCATGACCGGCCTCGCGAAACGCCAGAGACGGAACCAGCTAAATAAGTTTTTGGCGTTCTGGCGTTTGCGCCATAATACCGGAACATCTCGATTCCGCGTTAACCACGTCTACATTAAGCATGATAGCGTCCTTCGGAAAATAAACCTTTTCTAAACTTGTTCTAAGCTCCGCATTTTGCGCCGTCAGCCCCGCCCCGGCCGCTGCCGAAGAAGGGGTGGCCGGGGTGGGGCCCATCGGCTAGCTAAACCTTGAGGACGGAGGCTTCGCGTCTGAGGGGGATGCATGATCAAATACTACGGAAGCCAGGGAAACCGGCTCGAACAGACCGACGGTGCTTCGAGCGCGTCCGCGGACGGTTCCGGCGGCATCGTGTGGATCGACATCGACTCGCCGGCGCCTGGAGAAGAGGAGGGAGCCGAAAAGCTGCTCGGCATTTCGCTGCCAACGCGCGAGGAGATGGGGAAGCTCGAAGTCTCCTCCCGTCTCTATCAGGAGGATGGTGCGGAGTTCATGACGCTCACGGCCGTGATCCGGATCGGCGTGGAGGAGCCCGAGACCACGCCGCTTACCTTCGTGCTCAAGGGAAATACGCTCGTCACGCTGCGCTACGGCGAGCCCACGGCTTTCGCCAATTATCTGGCCCGCGCGCTCAGGCCGAATTCGGGCCATTGCGCCAGCGGCGAGCAGATCATGATGGGCCTGATCGAAGCGCTGTGCGACCGCCTGGCCGATGTGCTCGAAAAGACCGGGCACGATATCGACCATGTATCCCACGCGGTGTTCCGCCGGAAGCCCGGCAGGAACCTGTCGAACGCCCAGGATCTGCAGGCGGTCATCGTGAAGATCGGCCGCCATGGCGACCTGTTCAACAAGGTCCGCGAGAGCCTCGTCAGCATCAACCGCGTGCTCACCTATCACTCGGCGCTGGAAAGCAAGGGGAGTGCTGAGAGCAAGGACGCCCGCATCCGCTCCAAGGTGCTCTCAAGGGATGTGGGTGCGCTCACGGATCAGGCAACGTTTCTTTCGGGCAAGGTCAACTTCCTGCTCGACGCGACGCTGGGGCTCATCAACCTGCAGCAGAACCAGATCATCAAGATTTTTTCGGTGGCCGCCGTCGTGTTCCTGCCGCCGGCGCTCGTTGCGTCGATCTATGGGATGAACTTCCTGCATATGCCGGAGCTTAAGTGGGAGCTGGGGTATCTTTGGGCGCTCGCGCTGATGGTAGGGTCGGCGGCGCTGCCGTATTACTTCTTCAAACGCAAGGGCTGGCTGTAGTGCCGCAAAGCGAGGACTGGCGGTCTTCGGACGGCGCATTTAAGCCCATCCGAAGAGCTGGCGTCATGCCTACCGGTCCGGCCGGTATCCCGCATCGATCCTGAAGAAGAGGTCGTCCAAAGCGCCCGAGAAATCGTAGGCGAGCTTCGCGATTTCGCGCTTCAGTCCCTGGCGGAAGCCGGAACCGCTGCTTTTCAATTCCGTCAGCCGCGATTGAAGCTCTTGGCGGCGCTGTTCCAGTTGGCTAATCCGGCCGTGCAGGCCGATCTTTTCGATTCCGTTGGCTCTGGCAGCTTTGTCATGCAGCATACGGATGCGCGTTGCGAGCACCTCAAGACGCAGTTCTAGCCCGCGTTGTCTCATGTTTCCGGTTCCTTGCGCACACCGGCGGTCCGGTACGCCGCTAATATGCAGCTCATGCGGTTTCATACAGCGCAAAAGATGGGGCATGTTGCAGATGTTTCATCGATCTTTGCCAAGATATGCGAAAATTAATAGTTCACATCAATGTGAAATATTTTGTTGCGGGCGCGGCATCTAGAATTATGATTTTATACCGGCATTGCCGTTGGCGGATCGTTTGTATGTTGTTGCGACGTCTGCCGATGAAATCTAAATAATATTGCAGACGTCTATTGTTCAGCTTGGGTAAGCGCCCGCCTAATCCGCCCTGCGCCCCGGCCGTTCGCCGGATTTGTTCAGCGCACCCTAGTGGAGCGAATTTGACATTTGAGTCCCACTAGCCGTAAGCTCGCGATCAAATGTCAAATTCAAAAGCTCCACTAGAATCATAAAGTTGCTAGTGGTCCTTATGATTCCAACATTTGCTCTCGAGTTCCTCCGCAAGCGGACGCAAATGTTGGAATCGGACCACTAGTCTCGACGTTTCTGCACGCCGTATCCCTGATTCGTGACGGTGGGCAGGGAAGGCCGCTGTATCGAAATGAACTCATAACCAGCCGCCTGATGGCAGGCGTTACAGGCGCCGGTCAGTTGGTCGAATGCCTTCACAAACATTACGGAATTCTTCGTCTCGACGGCCTTTGCGAGGCTATTGACCGGTTGAAGCGTGGCTTTTTCAATCATCTGAGCTACAGGGCGGCCCTTGAAATTCGGCTGGAATTTGGCTGCGCTTTCGAAACCTTCTTTGATTTCGTCAATTTCGTAGGCGGCGAGTGGCCAGTTGCGGCTCTTCCCCGCGAACCAGAGTTTCGCGTGCCGCATCTGAATTGCACCCATCATGTCGCCCAGCCCCGGCGTGTACGCCCCTTGCGGGACCGAAGGCTGGCTCTCGACCGGCCCGGCCAAAACCCCCGATGTTGCGAGGAGCAAAATGCCGCTCGCCACGGCTGCAATTGCTGCCTTTTTCATCTGCGTCTCCCAGAGGTCAAAAATGGGCAAGAACGATTCCTCCAGCCGCGCCAGATGAGGTTTCTTTCCGGGCCGTGGGGTTGGGCCGCGCGCTTGCGATATCCGCGGAGGCAATTTAGTGCCGCTTGGGCGTTCTGAACAGCATCTATCGCGCTTGGCCGCAAAGGCCGCCCTCCTTCAAGCCGTAGACGGACAGCGCCGCCTGGGCATCCGATAGCCGGCAGTAATCGCTGGCAAGCCGGGCCTCCAGAAGCGCGCGCCGTTCGCGGATTTCGCAGGCCCGGACGAGCGGCGGGTTTGCGGCGGCGATGAAGGAGGGCTTGCGGTTCAGCGCATCCGCGAGTGCCGCGGCAGCGGCTGGGAAGCCCGTTTCGCACAGGAGCTGGCGCGGGTGGAAGACGGGGCCGGGAGGGTTACGCGCCGGCGGCGATGTAGGTGTAAACGCCGGCGTCGGCGGCGAGGACGCTGGCGCGCGGCTGCGAATTTGCGTTGCGGACGATTGCGGCTGCGGCTTCGGCGGCTTGCCTGCTTTCGGCGGGCGGGAAGGATATGCCGGCCATGATGCGGGCCGTGTAGAGGAGCACCGCGGCAATCGTCAGCGCGCGGTAGACATGCCGGCGGCTGGCGCTGGACGCGCGGCCTTGCACCGCGCCGATGTAGAGGCCTCCCGCGATGCACAAGGGCGGCAGCAGAGGCAGGTAATAGAAATAGAGCCCGCCTCCCGCCGCCATGACGCCCAGCAGCGCGCCCGCCGTCCACGCGGCCAGAAGCGCAAGCACGGCATAGGCGGGGTGGGACCGAAGCCTGCGCCGCTTGAACCAGAACAGGCTTGCCAGAAGGGCGGCGGGAAGGAAGTCCACGCCCGCGGACAGGAATTCGAGCCAGGCTTGGCCGCGCGAGGCGTTTCCGGCGTTCGCCCGCCGCAGCGCCAGCACAACGGTATCGGTGAAGAGGGGGCCGAGTTGCCCGCAAGCCAGATAGTAAAGGGCGAACCCCGCCGGCACTGCAGCTGTGCCCGCGACGAACGCCGCCGCCCCGCGCCATCCGGCGGCGCTCCATAAGAGTACCATTGCGAGCGCGGGCATGGCCTCGAACGCTGCGGTCTGCTTGATGGAGGCGGCCGCGCCGAACCACAATCCCGCGGCGAGCAGCAATCCGATGCGGCCGCGTCCGCCGTCGAGGATCGCGCGCAGGGCTGCCAGCATCCCGAAGACCGCGAACGGCGCCATCAGCAACTCGGCGTTCGTGTTCGACCTGCTGAGCGCAAGGCTCGACGCGGTGTAGAGCAGCGCCGCCGCGAGGCCAGCGATTTCGCCGGCAAGACGCCGCGCGATGAGATAGGTGCCGAAGGCCGCCGCGCCCGAGGCGGCGATACATAATGCCTTGCTCGCGATCGCCGCGGGTCCGAAGATGGCTTCGGCGAGCGCCATCAGTGCGAACAGCCCGGGCGGCTTGACGTCGAACGCGCCGGCATAGGGCATGGAGCCTTCGAGCCATTGGCGGCCCACCGTCAGGTAATAGGCTTCGTCGGCGGCGATATGAGACAAGAACGGGAGGCGGATCAGCCCGGCTAGGAGCGTCAGCCCCGCGAAAACCGCTAGCGTCCAGATGCCGGCACCTGGGACAGGCGCCAATGCAGCCGCTTGCCCGTCGCGATTTTGCAAGAGCGGCACGCTAGTAAATCAGCCTGAGGTTCGTCTTGTTGATTTGATCGAGAAACTGGCCGAGGGCCGTGCCGATCTGGTTCGAAATCCGCCGCCGAAAAATACCAGCCCGGAGATGCGCACTGCTGCAGGGCAGGCGATATCTCATTGTATACCGTTGTGGTGACGCTCGGATCGATAAAGCTGACCGTCTGGCCCAGCCACCAGTCGAACCAATGATCGCCTGCCGAGTTCTGGTAGTTCACATCGATCACCGCGAGGACGATCTTCTTGTCTTTGATGGCGCCGCAATCGTTTGGGTAGACCGTTTGGCTGCTGCCGGAAAATGGTTTGTCTATAGGCGTGACGCTGCTGAAGCGGTCCGATCTGACGCCGTCCGTGATTAAGACAACCATCTTGAGCGGAAAGTCCGCCGTATAGCCTGTCCCTTGGGGCCCGACTACGGAATTGATCTGAGGCAGGACCGTTTCAAATAAAGTCATCTGCTTGTTTTGTGAGGGGACGCCGTTCAAGGCGGAGGCGGCAACGGATTCCTGATCCGTCGGCCCGTCCGTCAGGTCGAGAACCTGCTGATCCGCGGACATCGCAGGGGTTCCGCCAAAGCCGAGTACGTCAATTCGCCGTAGAACGGAATTGTCGGGATTCGACGTGAAAAATGCCGTGACAAAACCCGAGAATGCTGCATTCAGCACGTCTTCCCGCAATAGCACCGGTTGCAGCAGGTGCGTTAGGTTGTACGCCTTAACGAAATCGTACACGGTTTGATCGACGAGTTTCCCATTGACCCATGACCTGGGGCATGTTGACAGACCCTGCCTCCACTTGATGGCAAGCAAACTGGCAGCCCGTATTTTTCTCGTAGTAGTCATTCGTATATGGCTTGGTGAGCGATTGCAGCAGAGTCCTGTCGTCTGGACCGGCCGCAATGCCGAGGGAACCCGACATGTCGACGGCAGCGTAAACGTCGAAATGCGAAATCTTCTCCATCGCCGTCGATGAAACCTGCACTGGCAGCGTATCGTCGCCGGCCAGCTTGAGGAACGACGTGTTCATGCTGGCGCTGCCCGTGACCGTTATCAGGTGGGTATCCGGCCTGCTGATCGAGATGGACGTGACAGTGCCGATAGAGCCTGCCGGATAGTTTGCCGCGACCACGGACTGCGCCAGTTTCAATGCATCGGCGTCGGTCATCGTGGGGTTTGTGGCGGCATCGAGTGCCGCTGCGTCCGCAGCACCCTGAAGCTGGCGCTTCATCACCAGGAATTGGCTGAAATCGATGGCAACTGCGATTAGAAAGAGCAGGGGAACGATCAAAGCCAGGAATAGCACCAGCACAACGCCGCGCTCGTTTTTCTCAAAATTTTGCGCTCTACTGAAAGCCACGCTAAACATGAAAGACGCCCCCGCGCAAACCGGCCCAGACAATTCCAGAAGCGCGAGCGTATATCTTTGTCTGCATAAAAATCAATGCCGGCCAGAATTTTGCCGTGAAGCCGGCGCTTTTCGGGCACCCGGCGTGACAGGGAAAAAGGGAGTTCCCATGAGGATCCGGCAACTGTCGAAACCGCAGGCATGCGGCGAACGCAAACGGAAATCCCGGATCGGCGCATTCTGGAATGATCGCAAGGGCGTTTCGTTCGTCGAGTTCGGGATTATCGCGATTCCGCTGTTCATGCTGTTTTTCGGGATTATCGAGGTTGGCCTGATTTTCTGGGCGTCGTTCGAACTCGAAAACGCTACCGCGGATGCAGCGCGCCTCCTCCGCACCGGGCAAGCCCAAACCCTGAGTGCGTCCGATTTCAAGGCCAAGATCTGCGGCGAAGTGTTCATTTTGTCGAACTGCAGCAGCAAGGTGCAGATCGGCATCCAAACGTTTCCAGGCGGCTTTTCGACGATGACGCCGGCCGCGCCCCTCGACAGCAATGGAAACCTCGTAACGGCCTTGAATGGCGACCCAACCCAGGTGGGGGGGCAACAAGACGTTCTGCTGACAGCCTATTACGCATGGCCGCTGATCGATCCGCTCACCCGCGCGGTGTTCTCCAATATGGCAGGCGGGGCCTTCCTGCTGCAGGAAGCCGCCGCGTTTCGCAGTGAACCGTTTTAGGACCATTCCTCTTTGAGAGACGTCTTCATGCGTATTTTTTTCATCGCCCGGCATGCGGGCCTTCTTCACAAGTTCGTGAACACGGTACGAAAAGGACGGTTCGCGTTTCTTGCGCGGGACGAAGGTGCCGTACTTGTCGAGGCCGCTATCGTTATTCCAATTCTACTGATGATGTTCGTTGGAATGGTAGAGTTCAGCCAAGCCTTCACGGCGCGCCGCAAGGTGGTGGCGGTGGTCAGCACCGTCGCGGACCTCGTTGCGCAGAGAATGAGCGTGGGCGCTTCAGATCTCGTCGATATCGTGTCGATTTCGAACAGCCTGATGGCGCCGTTCTCCGCGGCGCCCCTCGGCATAACCATCGCCAGCGTTGGGTTCGACGCCAACAACAACATCGCAACGCTTTGGAGTTGCTCATGGAGCAGCATCTCCGGCACGCCTAGCTGCACGGAACCGCAGCAGGGCTGCAGTGCTTCGGGAGCGTCATTCACATTACCCGCGGGGCTCCTTACCCAGGCGGGTAATAGCATCATCGTCGCGCAGGCAACGTATAATTACAAGCCGCCGATCGGGCAGTTTCTTCTCGGCGGACTTACCTTTCAACCAGTGGCTTATTTCAAACCGCGGCTCGTCCCATGCGTGGCTAAACTTTGAATATATCTGAAAGGGTGCGGTTGTAGATGCCGATGTACAACAACGCGCGGCTTTATATTTCTCAACGGTAACGAAAATGTGTCCATTTTCTGGCCTCATATGGGCAAACGTAGGGCAGGTTTCCTTAGATTTGAATGGAACAATTAAGACAGTTCAAGACCGTCAATAAGTAAGACACGAATTACTCAAGAGCTAAGTCGTAGTGGAATCGGGAAAACCGCTTCAAGTAAGCATAATGTGTATTATGTCAAGATTATGCAAGCGGTTGGTTGCTTGCATATGCAGGAAGCAGCAAGCAAAGACAAAGCAATTATGTTGAAACATGCACAGAAAGCCGAGCATACGACGGGATTTTTTGTGCACGCATAAGTAGGCTGTGCGCTGAGGGGCTACTAGCGGTTTATTGCGGCAAAACGTCCGCGCCCGTTTAATCCGGAACTCGCGATCAGGCAGGGGAACTGCAAGTCGCAAGGTGGGGCGCGGCGACTCTACGGCGCGTCAGTGGGTTCGTGTCCAGTAGCAGCAGTTGGAGTCAAATTATGAATAGACTAATTCCATCCCGCGTCAAGACTTTTTCCAAAGAGGAAAAAGGTGCAACGATGTTCGAATACGCAATCCTCGTCGGCGTGATCGCCTTGATCGCAATCGGCGGCGCCACGGCCTTCGGAGCTGACCTCAAAGCGATGTTCAACAACTTGGCGACGTCCGTCACTCAGGTAAACACCGCCAAGTCCAGCTAGAGATCGGCAAGACAGTTGCGCCATCGAGGTGAAGCCATGCGTTCGTTTCTCGCATCCAGGGTCCGCGCATTCGCAAAAAGGGAATGCGGTGCAACCATGTTCGAATACGCGATCTTGGTTGGGGTCATCGCGCTCATCGCCATCGGTGGCGCCACGCTTTTCGGGGCCGATCTTCGCACGATGTTCGAGAACTTCGGCACAACGGCGAACGGCATCAACCAGGCCGCCTCCAGCTAAACGGGTCGCGTTATTATGCGTATAAACACGGCGTCCATGTTCGCGGTAGCCTTCATTTGCGCGGGCATCGCGGCATTCCTGGTGCGGGGTATGATCAATACCTCGAACGGGGGGGCGGTTGCAGTCCCAGCCGTGCAATCCGCCGCAATGAAAATCATTGTGGCCGCAAAAGACCTAAAGCCTGGGGAGACGTTGACCCTGGACAGCCTGCGGGAAATGGACTGGTCTGGCTCGGTGCTTCCGAAGGGAGCTTTCCGCTCGAAGAGCGAAGTCCTGAAACCGGGCGAGAACCGGACGCTCGCTGCCTTCGTTGCCGAGAACGAGCCGATTGTGCCGGGCAAAATCTACGACATGCGCGATGGGGCACTTTCGGCGCGGCTCAAGGAAGGCATGAACGTCATAACCATTCGCGTCAACGATGCTTCGGGCGTTGGCGGGTTCGCGCAGCCGGAAGACCGGGTCGATGTGCTGATGACGCAAACCGAGCGCGAAGGTGGCGCGGGCAGAGCCTATACGGTGACGCTTTTGAAGAATGTGCGTGTGCTGGCGGTCGATCAGCAGACGCAGCGCAAGCAGCAAGCGCAGCCACCCAAAACCGTTTCGCTGGAGGCGTCTCCGGAAGACGTGAAAAAGCTGACCTTGGCGCAGGCCATCGGGCAGCTTTCGCTCGTCCTGACCAGGGGGTTCACGGGGGGCGACGAGGGAGGTGTTGTCGACATCAACGATCTTCTTCAGCGGGCGGCGCCGCAACTACCCACCGTAGTACCGGCGGTTGTTCAGGTTGATCCGATCGTGACGATTACGCGTTCGACCGAGCGTAAGGAGTACAAGGTTCCCGGGGAGCATTAATCGCGCTTCCGGGCAATGCGGGGTTGTTTTTTAGTTTCTGTGGGGGCGGCATGGGCGTGCATTTTAGTGGAAGAGTTGCGGCCGGGCACTTTGCGTGTCTCATGGTGGGGATGGCCGCCGCTGCCATGGCGCAATTACTGGTGCCAGGCGTCGCGTTCGCTAAGGACAAGAGGCCGGTCGAGCACATATATCACCTCGATGTCACGCATGAGCGCATCGACGTGCACGTCGTGCTGAACAAATCTGAAAACGTCAAGGTCGCCTATCCGTTCAGCGAGGCGCTGGTTGGCAATTCGGAAGTCGCCGATGTCGTGCCCCTGACCAACGAGACGATCAACATTCTAGGCAAGAAAATCGGCGTCACCCGGCTCTCGCTGCTCGACAGCAAGAAGCAGGTGCTGGGCATCGTCGACATTCAGGTGACCCACGATGTCGAGGCGCTGCGGGAGTACCTTCGCCAGGGCGACGAATACCGTGGCATCAAAGTGAGTTCGATCAACGGGAAAATCCTGCTGACGGGCGTTGCCCCGAACGCGGTGGTTATGACACGCGTCGTAAGCCTGGCCGAGCAGTTCGCGCCGGGCGAAGTCACGAACGCGATGTCGGTGGCGGCTCCGCAGCAGGTGATGCTCGAAGTGCGTTTCGTCGAAGCGCGCAGGCAAAGCACGCGCGGCGTGGGCGTCAGCTGGGGGATGTTCGGCACTGGGGTAGGCGGCGTCACCAACAACGGAAACATCTCTTCTGGCGGCATTACTTCCAATGGAAATGGCACCTTTTCCAATAACTCCGTGTTTAATCTGGCAAGCGGTCTTGCCTCGAATGCGGTGCCGTTCGGCACTTTGGCGGGGCAGGTGCTCAATGCCGGCGTGAAGGCCGATGTCTTCGTCTCGGCGCTCGAGCAGCAGGGCCTGGCGCGCAAGCTTGCCGAACCGAACCTGGTTGCCTTGTCCGGCGATACGGCGAGCTTTCTGGCGGGCGGCGAGTTCCCCTTCCCTGTCGCTGGGGCGAACAACACGATCTCGACCGAGTTCAAGAAATTCGGCATCGGCCTTGCCTTCACGCCAACGGTGCTGGCCAGCCGCCAGATCAATTTGAAGATCGACCCTGAGGTTAGCGAGATCGACTACTCGTCCTCAGTTACGATTAACGGCGTGCAGGTGCCCGGCCTGAACGTACGGCGCGCTTCGACCACGGTGGAACTCAGGGATGGGCAGAGCTTCGCCATAGCAGGCCTGCTGCAGGGCTCGCATACTTCCAATAAGGAAGCCGTGCCATGGGTTGACGACGTACCCGTGCTCGGCTCGCTGTTCCAGAGCGCATCGTTTCAGAAGAACGAAACCGATCTCGTCATCATCGTTACGCCGCGGCTCGTGAAGCCTGCCGTCCCGGGCGAGAGGATTGCAACGCCGCTCGACAGCACGTTGCCCGCCAACGATCCGGAATTTTTCCTGGCTGGCAAGTCGGAGGTCAAGGTGAACACGCCTCCCCCGGCCGATGGTTACATTCTCGATTATACGCCAGGGCCGAAGGTTGACGGCTTCAAGGGGGCAAAGTGATGAGCAAGACGATTTCGTCTACAATCCGGCGCGTTTTGGCGGCCGGCGGCGCCTTGGTGCTTTGCGCAAGCCTCGGCGCCTGTATCGACGAAGAGCACTACCTCCACCACGACATGGTCTCCTCCCATGCAGGAGATGCCATCGCGGTAAACGCTGCTACGCAGACGATCGATCCGTGGCCGAAGGAGTCGAAGAACTCCAAGATCGACGTCGATGGAAAGCGGCTGGCATTGGGCGTCGAACGCTATCAGGCCAACAAATCCATCGAGCCGCGCGGCTTGAACAATCCGTCGGCTCCTCCGCAGCAACAGCAACAGCAGCAGTCCGACCCTGCCAGCCCAGCGGTCCATCAGTGAACGTGCGGAAAAGAGCCCAGGCTTGAGCGGTAGATCATGTCCATCTTCGACGATATTATACTCGAAGACCGCGGCGAAGGGCACACAAGCATCTTCGCCGCGGAGCCACTCCAGGCTGGCGGAAACGATATGAGTGTGAAGAACAGCTTGCGCGACGATCAACTTGTGGATGTGCTTCTCGTCACCCGCGACGTGGAGATCAAGGACAAGGTGGCGGAGGCCTTCGCCGAAAAGAACCTGTTCAGCCTGCGCGTGCAGAATGCGCGGGTTTTGCAGTTTCAGGAAACGGTGGCGGAGGTCGAAAAGCCGCGCCTGCTCGTCCTCGACCTCAACACCGCAAGCGCCATCGATACCGAGGCGCTGGAACGCATCAAGAAGACGCATTATTCGGGCATTCCGATCATCGTCATCTCAAGCTATCTCGACCAGGACACCGTCCGCACCCTTGTGCAGATCAAGGTCGACGACTGGCTGCCCAAGGATTGCAGCGCGCACGACATTTACAAGTCCTGCGAGCGCGTGATCCGCACATCCCCGGCCGCAAAGCCGCAGCACGACGGCAAGTGCTACACGTTTCTTTCCACGGCAGGCGGCTCTGGCTGCACCACGCTTGCCGTTCAGGCCGCATTCCTGCTCGGCCGCAAGAGTTCGCTCGACGCTACCTGCCTTGTGGACTTGAACTTCCAGGACGGCGCGGTTGCCGATTATCTGGATCTTTCGCCCGCCTTTAAGGTTCAGGACTTGTCCAGCGCGCCCGGCCGCCTGGACCGGCAGCTTCTCGAAGTGATGATTTCGCGGCATTCGAGCGGTTTGGCCGTGCTGGCCGCGCCCCGGCTTCCTGCCCGGCATTTCGAGGTCAGCGAAGGCTTGGTTGCGTCCGTTCTGGGACTTCTGACGAAATCCTTCGACACAGTCGTCATCGACTTGCCCAAGGTCTGGCACCCATGGACGGATAACGTTATCTGGGGGTCGGACAAAGTCTTCATCGTGACCCCCTTCATGGTTCCCTCGCTCCGGCAGGCGCGCTTCGTCGCCGATGCGATTATCGCCAAGGCACCCACAACCACCCGGGTGTCCGTGATCGTCAATAAATTCCGGGAAGCCATCTTCAGCTCGGGCCTGCAACGCAAGGATGCGGAGCAGCTGTTGGGGCAGCGGCTTGGCGGCTTCCTCCCGGACGCAGGAGGCGCGGTTACAGAGGCAATCAACCGGGGCCTGCCGGTGTCCGAAGTGAACTCGGGCCGGAAGCTTGAGAAGCGCCTGGCGGAAATCGTCGAGTTCGAAGAAGTACCGGTCAGCCGTTCGTAGCGCCGGATAAATAGACGTGTTTTTGAAGCGAGCAACCGCGCGATGTTGAACAGATTCCGCCGCGATCCCCTCGATGGGAAGGCCACGCCTCCCACTGCTGGAGAGGTGCCCGCAAATCCGTTCGAGCGGAAGCTGGAGGAGGCTGAGCACGTTTCCGAAGGCACGAAGTTCGTAAAGCAGGAGCTTCTTGAAGCCAAGGTGCGCCTGCACCGCAAGCTTATCGACGATTTGAACCTGGCAAGCCTGGAGCGCTTGCCCAAAGATGAACTCCGGCGCCAGATCGGCGAACTCGTGGCCGACTATGTCCGCACCGAGCGGATACTGCTCAATGGTCGCGAGCTTGAGGCGTTCGCCACCGAAGTCTTCGACGAACTGACGGGGCTTGGGCCGCTGGAACCGCTTCTCAAAGATGCGACCATCAGCGACATCCTGATCAACACGCATGAGAAGGTCTATGTCGAGCGCAACGGCAAGCTCGAACCGGCTACGATCCGCTTCAAGGACGAAGCGCACCTCTTACGTATCGTGAACAAGATCGTCGGTGCCGTCGGCCGCCGCGTGGACGAGTCCCAGCCGATGATCGATGCGCGCCTTGCCGACGGCTCGCGTATCAACGTTGCGGTGCGGCCCATCGCGGTCGATGGCCCGCTCGTCTCCATCCGCAAGTTCGCCGAGCAGGGCTTCGATCTTGAGAAGCTTACCGCCGTCGGAAGTCTCTCCGAAAGAATGGCCGCCTTCCTCGGCCCTTGCGTCCGCTCCCGCATGACCGTCCTTATTTCGGGCGGCACTGGCAGCGGCAAGACGACGCTTCTGAATGCGCTCTCCGCTCACATCGCTCACAACGAACGGCTCATCACCATCGAGGACGCAGCGGAACTCCGCCTTCAGCAGCCCCATGTGGGCCGCCTCGAGACAAGGCCCCCGAACCTCGAAGGGCGCGGCGAAATCCGGCAGCGCGAACTCGTGAAGAACGCGCTCCGCATGCGTCCGGATCGCATCATTCTTGGCGAGGTCAGGGGCGAAGAAGCTTTCGACATGCTCCAGGCGATGAATACGGGCCACGAGGGATCGATGGCCACCATTCACGCCAACAATCCGCGCGATGCGATTGGCCGGCTTTCGCAGATGATCGGCATGGCGGGGCTATCCATGTCCGAACAAAGCATCCGCGCGCAGATCGCCTCTGCGATCAAGATTATCGTTCAGCTCCAGCGCTTCAGCGACGGCCGCCGCCGGATCGTCAGCATCGCGGAAGTCACCGGCATGGAGCGCGATGTGATCCAGATGCAGGAGATATTCAAGTTCGTGAGAACGGGCACCACGAACGAGGGGCAGATCCGTGGAAACTACGCGGCGACGGGACTGAGGCCGGCTTTTGCAAACGACCTGCAGGTCAAGGGATTTTCCTTCCCAACGACCTTCTTCGATCCAGACGTGAGTTGAGCATGGTGGCGTTCCAACCCCTACTGGTACAAGCGCTCGTCTTTTTCGCCGTGCTGGCCTTCATGCTAGGCACGCACTTCGTCATTCGAACCCACACCGCCCATCGGGGAAGCATCCGCAGCCGCCTTCACGCCCGCGAAAAGAAGAACATCGATAGCAGAGAGGAACTGATCCGCATCAGGCGAAGCCGGAGTCTCACCTCTGAGGGGGATTATCTCTTTTCCTGGCTGTCCCTCAACAAGTTGATCCTCCAATCCGGCAGCAAAATCGGAATACCGGGCCTAATCACAATGGCGCTTGCCGCGGGAGGGGTAGTGCTGTTTGCGAGCCGCGTTGCCGGCGTGGACCTGGAACTCGCTCTCCCCGCCGCCATCATGGGCGGCTTGGCCTTTCCGCTTGTTTACCTCAAGAGCATGCGGGACCGGCGCCAGGACAGGTTCGAGGAACAGTTGCCGGATGCCATCGATGTGATCGTGCGCAGCCTCAGGGCCGGTCACGCGCTTCCTGTGGCCATCGCTTCGGCAGGAAAGCATATGCCCGACCCAATCGGCGGCGAGTTCAGCCTGACGGCGGCGGAGGTGACTTACGGCCTCGATCTTGAAGCGGCGATGATGAACTTGCGTTCGCGCGTGGGGCAGGCAGATTTGGCGATGATTGTGCTGGCGGTGTCCGTGCAATCGAAAACCGGCGGCAATCTGGCGGAGGTGCTGACCAATCTCTCGAAGATCATCCGCGAGCGCTTTAAATTGCGCAGGAAAGCCTATGCCCTGGCGGCAGAGGGGCGCTTTTCCGCGTTGCTTCTCAGCATCCTGCCGATTGTGCTGTTCGGCATGCTGCACCTTATCTCGCCGAGCTATTACGGAGATATCGCGGGCAATCCCTATATCCGGCCAATTCTTGGAGGTGCAGTCGTTTGGATGCTAATCGGCGACTACATAATGTATAAGATGGTGAGGATAAAGGTGTAATGTATACGGTAACGCCGCCAATCGCCGCCGAAGCGATATTGCCGGGCACAACGGAAGTGTTCGCTGCGGTGTTCTTCACGTTTGTTGCTGCGTTTTTTCTTGCGCTCGGCTACATGGATGTCTTGCGTCGGCGCGCAGACATCAAGCGCCGCGCGGTCCTCGACAAAAGCCTGGGCGAACAGCGCAACATTATCGAGCCGGGCTGGCTATCGAGTTCAAGATCGCTGCGCTATGAGAGCCTCTCCGTCACATCCGGCCTGTTGAGCGACGTGGAGCGGCGCTCGAAAGAAAAAGAGACCGAAGCCTCGAAGATCAAGCGGGAACTGCTCAAGGCCGGCTTCTTCGGCACGAATAGCGTGCTGTGGTACCAGTCGATCAGGCTTTCGCTGCTGGGTTCCTTCGTTCTCATTGCGATCGTCGTGGTGAATTCCATGAGCGCCGGTCTCCCGTTGGGGACAAAGCTCCTTATCGCGGCGGTTGCTGGGGCGGCGGGCTTCCTGGCGCCAAGCAGGTATATCGCGGCACGGCAGAAACAGATTGTCGAAGAGTGCCGCAACGGTTTTCCGGACTTTGTCGATCTGACGGTGATCTGCGCGGAAGCGGGCTTGAGCCCGCGCGCGGCCATCGACCGTCTGAGCCGGGAGATTGCGGCAACCTACCCTTATCTGGGCGCCAATCTCTATTTGACCAATCTCGAAATCAGAGCGGGCGGGTCTCTTCACGAAGCGCTTTTCAATCTGAGCCGGCGCACGCAAGTGGAGGAGGCGGCGTCGCTTGCTTCGCTTCTCCAGCAGACGGAGCAGCTTGGGACAAGCATCACCGATGCGCTGCGGATTTACAGTGAGGAAATGCGCGAGCGCCGTCTGATCAGGGCCGAAGAGCGCGCGCACTCGCTTCCGGTGAAGCTTGTGCTTCCGCTCGGCCTTTTTGTCTTTCCGGTTATCCTGGTGGTCGTCTTGCTGCCAGTCCTGATTCGCATGAAGAATGCTTTGTTATAGAGGGGTGGGGGTATGAACACGCTGCTGAAACTGATGCTTGCCGGGCTGCTGGCTATCGCCGCCGCCGGCTGCAGTTCCCTCGGAGGAGGAGGAGACAGCGATGACGGCATTCTGGCGGCAACGAAGGATGTAGACGATTCGGCCGCGACCTTTGGCAACGGTCCAGAGCAGGTATGGCTCGACAAGGCCAAGGAGAAATTCCGCGGCGGGGAATACGGGCTTGCGGAGAGATACTACCGGCGGGCCGTCGAGGAGCGCCATGACAATGTGGAAGCCTGGATCGGCATCGCGGCATCCTATGACCGGCTCAAGCGCTTCGACGAAGCCGACCGTGCGTACAAGGTCGTGACCACGTTGGCAGGCCATACCCCGTCGGTGCTCAACAACCTTGGCTACCACTATATGCTGAAAGGCGATTTCGCTGCCGCCGAGCGAACGCTGCATGAAGCGCTCGACAAGGACCCGAATAATCCCCTCATCAAGAACAACCTGTCTCAGCTCGCCAACTTGAAGGCCAGGGCTGGGAAGGGCTAGGCGGAGTTTCGATAGCTCGCCAGCGGATGACGGACGGTGCGTGAAAGGCCGGGAACGCCTCCCGGCCATTGGCGGCACCATCTTTTACTGTGGACATGGCGGCCATCGCGAACTGGCTTTTCATGTCCCGGAACGGCGCGCGCAGATGCTCCGCTGTGCATGGCGCGCTGTACTATGACCAACTTTTCAAAGAGCTCCGCAGTACCCCGCCGCAATGTTTGGCTGCGTTGAAGCGTTCCGCGGATGGCCCAAGGATTGCGCCGGACCGGCTATGATACAACTATGACGTGTAGATTTTACACAACTTTGACGAAACTGTTGAAAATTAGTCGAGCAAAGATTGTGCGATGCGGCGCGTCAAGGTCCACGCAAGCCCCACTGAAATACTGAAAGAACGCAGACAAGCCTGTGTCCCCGGCGATGGGGCGTCCAGTTTTTTGGCGGATGTAAGAGCAGAGAATTATGAATGAAAATCAGTCATGCGCGATTAGCCCGAAGACGGTGGGCAGGCCTTCCGGAGTGACAGTGGGCCCGGTTGCATCCAGGAAGGCTGGCCGCCCCCCGGCTGGTGGAGAACCCGCGATGACGCCGGTCCGGCTTTCGCCGGAAATTCTCCAAGCAGGCTTTCCTATGAGCGTAGCTTCCTTGGCTTGCCCTTCCCGGCGCTTTGTGGCGCTTTTGGGGCGTGCGCGGCCGCAATTCTTAACGGAACATGGTTAATGCGAATCCAGGGCGGCAAAAATTGCCCGGAAAAAATTAAAAAATGGCTCAAATTGCCGGAATTCTGGCATCCAAAAATACCGTTAAATATTGTGGCTTTACCATATTTAATGCAGTATACGGATCAATTATATGGAGTTAATTCATGTGATTATTAGGCTATAGCGCGCCCCGTTTTAGCTCGAAGGGCACCCGGCCGCACCAAAATTGAACCCCCAAAAGTGCGATTTTGCTAGGTTTCGCGGGTAAGGATGGCTTAATCCATGGGACTCGTGGGCGCGCCGTACGGACGGTCCGCCCGGGTAAGAAGCCGGCGTGTTAGAGCGGCCTGCAAGCGCTATCCACGATGAGTTGCGGCAAAACCAGGAGGGTGGCGGCGAGGATCGGCAGTCCGTAGGGGCAGATGCCATGCTGTGCCCACCGGCGGACGCGCTCGGAAGGCACGTAGGCGGCAAGCCCGGAGTACGCCTGAAGCAATTTCGCCAAGGCAAGGAGCAACCCGGCGAATACGCCGCCCGCGATTGCTAAAGCGACAATGAATTGCAGGCCCGAGATGGGACCGGCCCAGAGTAAAATTGCGGTGATAAGCTTGGTGTCTCCTGCACCGAACCATCCCAGCAAGTAGAAAGCGAAAAATATAGCGAAGGCCACCGCCGCCGTCAGAAGATGCGCGGTCAGGCCGGCTTGCGGTACGCTGAAGAGAAGCCGCACGAAAAAAAGGGCGATCAGGCTTACAGAGACCGCATTCGGAATCCGGAAGCTGCGGGCATCTGAAACCGCAGCGTAGACGACGAGGCCGAGGAACGCGGCGAGAAAAAGCATATCGGGGAGTGCTTGGGCAAACCCGCAGCTCAAAAGGCTCTTCACCAGGTTCTCCAATGCATCAATATTTGGGGGGCTCTGGCAAAGGCATCCAATCGGTTATTTCGTCGGGGCCGATAAGCTGATCGCCATCGTCGTGCCACTTCTTGAAACTGGAGTTCCAGTAGCCGATCACCATGCCGGACTGCTTACAGAATTTCTTTTCCCGGTACAGAATGACGGGGGTGCCATCCAGAGGATGGGTACCGGTTTTGGCCCAGCTTAGCTGCTTTTCTTCGGGGGCCTGCCAATTGCCGCACCAATGATAGGGGCGGGTCTTCCGCCACACGAAGTGATCGATTGGCGGGGCCGCACGGCATTCGCCGGTCTTGCTATCGAAATAGAGGCGGCTTTCAGGATCGACGTCCTGGCAGAAAAAGCGGCAAGTGGCACAGCATTTCGTTCGGGATTGCATGCGTTTTTATCCGGCGGAATGGAGGCTTGCCGCGGACCGGTCCTGGCTCGCTTGCTGGGATGGGTCGCTTGCGGCGGTCAGGCGCAGGGAGCCGGCGTCCCCCCTCTCGATGCGTTCCAGTATGGAGCGCGCGCGGGTTAGCCTTGCCTGCCTGACGGCGAGAACCAGCTGCTGGATCGTGTTTTCCAGCTGAGGCAGCCCAGAGTTCTGAAGCTCAGCCGCACCCGCGCGCTTGGCTAGGCCGTCAAGCGCTTGTTGAGCGGAGACCAAATGGCAGGCTGCGAATATGGTCTCCGTATCCCTCGTAAGGCGGGACGAAAGCCTTTCCTGATCCTGAGCAGCGGCCAGACCATCCTTGAGCGTTGCGGCAAGGATGCTGCGGTCCGGCGGTGCCAGGCATAGATCCTGCCAAGCCAGCAATTCGCTGCGTTTCCATGCCTGGTGGGCGGGCGTGGTCCAAATCACGATGTCTGCCCGTGCGAACCTGCGCGTGGCCGGACTGAGAACCGGCGCCGCGCCGAACGGCACTGGAAGCTCCACGAACTCCACCTGTTTCAGAAGCGGGGCGGGCGAATACACCTCGACAAGGGAGACTCCCGTAGCCGGGTTTGCCACGGCGCGCGGGGTTACGCCGCGCGCATCATAAATCACCATGGGATGACGCCCGGCGAAAGCCGCCTGCCCGGCTGAGGCTCGCTCGAAATCCTTGGAGGTTAGCTGCTGCCGGGAACCGTCCTCTTTGATCGAGTACGCGGCGTATTCGCCGCCGTAACGGGCGCGGAAAACCGGGCGTACGCGTCCCAGCCCGCCTACCGGGATGATCGCAGCCCCCAATAGCGCATTCAGCAGTGCCGATTTGCCGGTGCCCGCCTCCCCAGCAACGCCGATGGTCAGCGGGCGCGCCAGGATCGCGGCAAGCCGCACGAGCGCTCTTCTTTGAACTCGTGTGTAATGGGGCCAGCTACGCTCGCGCAGGCTTGCCATCTCTATGAATTCCGAGGTTTGAGGATGGTCCAGCCGCATAACGATCCTAGAGTGAAGGTACAAGAAAACAGCGCTTCTTGAGCTTATTGAGCTCCGCCAGAAGGGATTCGTAGCCTCCGATCACATGCTGGGCGCGCTCCCGGAACTCGGTTGCCGCCTTGGCTCTTGCTTCCAGGTTCTGCGAATTTTCCGCAAGGAGCTGATGGATGCGCACCGACATTTCAAGCTGCTCGGCCACTGGAATAACGGCGCCCAGAGCGAGGAGGCGCAGCCGGCGGATGCCGTCGCTTGCGAAGAGCTTGAGATCTGTCCGGCAGGATTCCATGATTTCCTTGACGATGAGGACGAATTCGGAATCGATCAGCCGCTTGAGGTAGTCTTGGCCCTTTGCGGCTCCTTCGCTCGCGAACCAGTCCCAGAACTCCGTAGTCTCCAGCGCCGTGGCTTTCCCCAGCGAAACGACCGACGAGGAGCCCGCCTTCTCCGGCGCCATGCCAAATTGCATGACATTGTCGAGGGCCGGAAGCTTGGCCTTGATCATATTGCGCAACCCCGTCTCCGCCTGCCGGTGTTTGCCGGAAAGCGTCTTGAGGATGCCGGTATAATGCTTGGCGAACCCGTCTGCCAGTTCCGAGCGGAAGGCAAGCGCTGCCTGCGAAAAAGCACGGACGGCGTTGGCGGACCCGCCGTTGAAATAAGCCTTCGATTGCGCCTCGGATAAGTGGCCGATGGAGCGGTACATGTAGCGCTCAAGGGCCTGCGTCTCGCCGGTGATCACATCGTACGTTTCTTCAAGCGAAGCGTTGAGCAGCGTGTCTATGGCCTCCACCAGCGATTGAAGCTGTTTGTAGGCGGCGGGGGCTTTGGCGATACCGGCGCCGCCGATCAGCGGTCCGTCCGGCGCCAGCGTTTGAAGGCCGTAGCGGGAGGACGTCGCGGCATTGTGGGCGATGGCTGCCATCGTGGACGCGCATGGCAGAAGCTGGCCTTCGGTTATCGCGCTTGCGGCCAGATTGCCGATTACTCTGACGATGCGGGGAATGCCCGAGCAGGCCGCCAGCATTTCCCGGTCCTCCGGGCCGAAGTGGGAGCGGTTCTTCAGCTGGCTCGATTGAATGTGCTTCGTGAAGCCCAGCGTTTCAGCGTAACGGATAAACGATTCTGTGACTGGAAGCTTACCGGAGCCTCTGGCGACGCCCAGAGCCATGGTGCCCCAATGCGCGCTTGCCGAAACAACCGGAATGGTTGTGTGCGGACATTCCCGGCTCAAAGTCTGCCGGACGTAAACCTCCAGATCGTCGATTTCCCCGGCGGGATTTGCCAGCGTATCGATCCGGTTGATGACGGCAACGATCTTGTTCTTTTGCAGTCCTCTGAGCAGCCGCAACAGGGAAAGGTCCGCGCGCGAAAGTGGCTGCTGCGCGGTGAGAACGAGGATGTAAACATCCGCGTCCGTGAGATTTGCGAAGGTAATTTCGTCGCGAATAAAAAAAAGGTCGTTGACGCCGGGCGTATCGATCAGCACCGATGGATAGGATTGCTGCGACGAGTTGAGGAATACTTCGGCCATGCGCGTGATGTCGGAATAGGTATTCTGCTTTGCGCCGCCGCCATCGTTTGCGCTCACATAGCTTTGCAGCAGTTCCGGGGTCACGGCCGAGAAAAGGTGGTGCTTCCCGATCAGCTTTTTGAAATCCTTGCCTAGCTGCGCTTCTGCGCGCTGTTGAAGCTCCGACAGCTTGCGGCGCGAGCCCGGCAAGGAGAAAACGTGAGAACGCCCTTCGCCGTTAGGTTCCGAGCTGACAAGATTGTCCCATTCCTCCTCTGTGAAGAAATGAAACAGCGCAGTATCCGCACCCTTGGAGCGGTTGCCAAGGATCAGCTTCGTAACGACCGCCGTCGATGGGTTTACATCTGTCGGCAGAAAATCGGGCTTGTGAATCAGCGCATTAATAAGCGAACTCTTGCCCGCTTTCACCTGCCCTATAAATGCGATGCGGCAGGTATGGCCTTCGAGCCCGGACAGAAGGTCGTTCACCAGACCGCCGGCCCGGCCGTGCACGCGCTTTTCAAGCTCGTCCCCGGCTTTCAGAATATCCCTTCTGACCTCGCCGAGTTGGGCGGAGACGCCGATGAGTCCAGAATTTCTCGTTTTGATTGTGCTCAGTCATTAGCCAGGACGCCGATCCGGAACCAACCGATTATCTGCGGAGTGTCGCGCCGTTTCAACTTCGACATTGTAAGAAGCTCCGGTTGCCTCGCTTAGCGGAGCCATCCGCAGATCTAGCATATGTTTCATTTCTTGCCGGCACCCGTGATGCGTGTACCGTCTTCCGCCTTCTTGTTCCGGGTTTTATTTCGCCGCATATTGACCGCTTACTTCTGAGCGCGCTATCGCTAGCTCAATATGAACGCGAAGGGAAGCGCTATGACCGCGGCTCACCGGGCGAAGGCTGATATCCCAGTGTGGAAGGAAGCAGCCGCCCAGGCGTTAGTCTGGACAGGGGCCGTTGGCAGCGTGCTGACAATCGTCGTTGGCTGGGCGGACGTTATCGCTCCCGCCGGCTGGATGCGCCCGGCAACAGACGGTTTTTTGCAAGCAATACAGTCGCTGTCGGGCGTTGCCGCCAGTCCGTTCGGGGGCGCCGTTTCGAAAGAGGGTGCCATCGCCCTGTCATTCCTGTTTTTCTACCTAATATTGACAACTGGATCACTTTTGCTTGAACGGGACGATGACGGCTACATCCCGAAAATTCAAAATTTCATGCGGCTGCTGATCGTCTCCTATATCATCTGGCCGGCAATATTCCTGTTTTCGTTCGCGATGCGCCTTGCGACGTTCACGGATAAATCCTTCACTATGATCGTGTTTCTGTGCGCGGTTGCCTTATGCCATATCCTCATCAACAGCCTCGTGCGCATCGATATCGAGATCCTGGGGCTCATACTGCTGTTTCTGCTGGCTAATCTGGGAACCCTGGATGTGATCAGGGACGCCATCTACGGAGCGAGTTTCTCTGCTGGCGGAGGATACAAGCGGGCCGTCCTCGAAGTTGTCCTGACGCTGGCGCTGGTGATGATATTGCTGTTTCCGGCGGTGCTCGCAACCGGCTCTGCATTCAGGAAAAGCGTCGGCACCATCGTTCTGAGCGCTGCGGTCATTTTAGGTATGAGCGCGGCATGGCAGTTCGATTATGCGAAACTGAGCTTTTCCGGTCTTTTCAACTGCTGCGAGCTGAAGGCTCCATGGCCTGACCCGGTGGCCGATCCTTCTTCGTCCTGAGCCTGAAGCTGGTTCGCGCCAGGGCGCGCGGCTGTCAGAACGAAACGATTTTAGGAAAAGGATGGCTCCCCGGGCCGGACTTCGAACCAGCGACCCAGCGGTTAACAGCCGCTTGCTCTACCGACTGAGCTACCGGGGAACGGCGAAGGCTGCGTACAGCATCCGCGAAATCTTCATAGCACAGTACGGGCGGCTTACAAGCCATTTTCGCATGGTTTTCAGGATGTCCCGAATTCACGGCTGCGCGTATTTGGGAACCTCCTGCCGCCGCCATGGCATGGCTCAGACTTTGATTCCCGAATGCATTGCCGCTATGCCGCCGGACAGGTTGCGGTATTGTACGCGCAAGAATCCGGCGGTTTCCATCATCTGTGCGAGGCGGCGCTGGTTCGGAAATTTCACAATGCTTTCCACGAGATAGCGGTAGGGCTCCGCATCGCCCGCAACAACCTTGCCGATCTCGGGCACGATGCGGTCCGAGTATTGGCGGTAGAGCGTGTCCAGGATTGGCACCTCGACTTGCGAAAATTCGAGGCACAAGAAGCGCCCGCCGGGCTTCAGCACACGGTGCGCTTCGTTGAGTGCCGCCTGGATATCGGGCACGTTCCGGATGCCGAAGGCGATAGTGTAATATTGGAATGTGCCGCTGCGGAAAGGCAGCGTTTCGGCGTTGCCCTGCACGAAACGAACGGCGGCCGCTGCTTCCTGGGCCTCAAGCTGGCGCCTTCCTTCCTCCAGCATCGAGCCGCTGATGTCGCAGATCACGGCGCGCGAGCCCGGCCCCGAGGCGCGCAGGAAGCGCCGCGTAATGTCGCCCGTTCCGCCGGCTACGTCGAGCAGGTCCGCCGCCACGCTCTTCGACGGCGCCAGCCAATCGATAGCGGCATCCTTCCATAGCCGGTGCACGCCGCCCGACATCAGGTCGTTCATCAGGTCGTAGCGCGAAGCCACGCGCTCGAACACGCTGTTCACAAAGCGCTGGCGGCCGGTGTCTTCGATTTTCTCGTCGAGGGATGCCATCCCGTTCGCTCCGTAAGGGGGTAGGTACTGCCTATAAGCGGCCAAGCCCGGTCTACCACGGCACCGTAGCGGTGCGTACGGCCTTTGTTAACCGCCGTTAACCGCAAATCTCGAATTTTTTCCCGGAAACGCAACTTCCGGCGCCCTCATTTTCCGGTGAGAAAATCATACCCCAAAGCGCCTTGTCGAGGTGTTAACGTTCAACACATTGATATTGCGCGATAAAAGCTGATGTGCCATCATGTCAAGGGGCCGGCGGGATGGTTAACGCACAAGTTGAGAATATATTTAACTGTATTTTTGAAAGCTCGAAATCCGCAATTTCCGGGCAATTTTTGCCAGAATTCGAGCAATTTCAGACAGGCTGATTCCAGATTAACCATGTTCGCATTAATTTGTGAGCCGGCGCTCCCGCAGAAGTGGTGCGCCTAAAATTATACACGTTTTGCTGGTATATTTGACGATGATGGTAATGTTTCGCATGGAGGTGACGTTATGGCACTCGCCCGCTCGATTTTGGTTTTCGCCATTCTCTTGCTCTGCGGACTAGCGCCAGCCTACTGCGGCAAGCGCGTCGCCCTCGTCATCGGGAACCGTGCCTATAAGAGCACGCCACCGCTGGCCAACCCCACGCACGACGCCAACGCTATCGCGGTAGCCCTGGAGAGCCTGGGCTTCGCCGTCATCCTGGGCACCGATCTGGGCAAGGCCGCCATGGACGCCAAGATCCTCGCGTTCGCGGCAGCGCTTCCGGGGGCGGAGGTGGCCGTGTTCTTTTATTCCGGACACGGGTTACAGTCCGGCAGCGCCAATTACCTCGTTCCAGTGGATGCGAAGATCGCAAGCGCGGCCACGCTCAGCTTCGAGACGGTGCGTCTGCAGGATGTGCAGCAAACCATGGAGCGGGAGGCTGCGACCAGCATCCTGTTTCTCGACGCCTGCCGCGACAACCCGCTGGCTCGCAACCTCGCGCCTGCGGGAAGCACGCGCTCGGGCGAAGCCGGGCGGGGGCTTGCGCCGGTGGAATCGGGGGCCGCGGGAACGGTGATCAGCTTCTCGACGGAGCCGGGCAACGTGGCGCTCGATGGCAAGGGGAACAACTCGCCTTACACGAGTGCGCTTGTTCGCCTCATCGGCACACCGGGCGAGGAGATCATGTCGACGCTGATGGAAGTGCGGAAGGCGGTGCGCGCGGCGACCAATGGTCGGCAGACGCCATGGGAGCACTCGGCGCTGGTCGACAAGTTCTACTTCAAGCCAGCCCCGCCGGCGAAGGAGGTGCCGCAAGCCATGGCGCCGGTGCAGGAGCAGGAAGCCGTCCGGCCGGCGGTTGCGCTGCGCACGGAGCCTTCGTCCGGGGCTGAGGCGGCGAGTATCGAGCAGATCGGGGGCATGCAGGGCGGCGGGCTGGTGAGGTCGGTGGGCGGGTGCCAGGGCGGGCCGGATAATTGCAGGGGACGGCGCTGGGCGGATGCGCCGCTGCTGCTGAAGTTCCTTGTGCCGCTGTTTTGAGGGCGGTTGGCCCAGCGCCGGCGGGGGGCTACGGTGCTCCCTTAGCCGCGTTCGCGGACGGGTGTGCCCCAAATTCAGCCAACGGCAGTGTCGGCTTTCCGTGGAGTGCACCACTCGGTTCCCGGCCCAGAAATTTTTTCGTAACTTGACCTATCGCGCAAGTAGAGAGGATTGGCAACTCGCATAGATTCCGCCCGGCAAAAGTACGGTTCCAAGATGATAGACACCTCACCACTCACCCTGGCAGCTATAGTAGCCAAAAATTCCTGAGTTGCCTGCCTTAGAAGACTAAACCAGCGCCCCTCCACAGCTTCGCGAACCCAGACTTGCTCAAGCTCACGCTTAATACGTATTGTTTCCGCTGGGATGCAGCCGGATTCTAGATAACGATAAGCGCAGAATAATATCGTTGCAGCCGGCATTTCACGTACTTCCTGAACTTTGCGGCCGTCGGCTATTTCCTCCACGCCAACATAGCGCCCTACCCGGCGATTGCGGCCCTCGCTTGTGAGGGTACGAACTAATTCAGGCAGTTCTAGCCGTTTTCCATCGAGAGCTACTGGGCGCCCCTTTTCAAAAGCGATGCGGAGTGAAATGGCCCCCTCGGACAGGGGGATCTCATCCGATGGAAATCTGACTTTCTGGAATGAAAAAGTCTCAGGATCATCGACGTCCCCCAATTCGACCTCCCAGCCCCAGATATTAAAATCGTTGCTGCTAACGCGTGTGTCGAAAAAATCGAGACCTCGCGCCTTCAGTGTTTGGATTTTTTCCTCACGGGAAGGAGAGCTGGACGCAAATGGTGAGCCGTACCACCCCTCAAACCCCAAATCGCGTATCGCACCGTTGAATCGCCGCAAGCTGTTTTGCGTGGAAGTCGATGTGTGGATTATGATGTCAAACCCTTCGGTTCGGGCGATTTCTACGGCTGCACTGGCAATCATAGGACGGCTCAATGACGCAGAAACGGGAAAATCGCCCAGATAGCGCGCTTGCGCCCAAATCGCAGGCAATGAAAATTTTTCCAAAAAGAAGTCCGTCTTATCTATGTACCGGAAGCCTATCCCGAAGGCCTTGGCCAAAGCGGCAACTTGCTCTTGATCCACCCCACCGCCAAGATCGACCGTCAATGCCAGTGAGCCCTGCCTCAGATGCTCCGGCAGCTTGGCCAATAGGAACGAACCGTCGAGGCCGCCGCTAAATAGATAAATGCAACGCAGCCCGGCCGCTAAGCGAGACCGAAGTTCGTCAAAGCGCGTTATGGGGCGATTCATCAGCAACCTGTGCCTGTGACTTTCGAAGCTTTCCGGCGCAGATGGTAATCACCTGGCGGGCGCACTTGAAGTCTCTTTTTGCTTCGTCCCCCGAAAGGTAGTTGGGCGGACGCTGTGTTTTTGCAAGGATAGCAGGCAGGTCCGAATCGCTTACCTGCCCGACCGCCTCGGCAAATGCTTCGGGGCCAACAAGCTCTTGGATTTCCTTATAGGCCAATGAAAGCGACTCCCAAACTCGCCCATATTCCCCTCTATCTAAGGATCGCTGGGCACGGGATAACCTAATAAGCGAGTCAGTTTCTGGAAGCTCTTTGAACTTTACGATAAATATATCTGCATCACCGTCGATGAGGTGTTCCACCTCTCTTGCCGACTTAAACGCAGGCAATTGAATCTCGCTCATGTATTGTTCGTGCGTGAATTCCCGCTCCATGGTCTGCGAAAGTAGAGGCAGCGCGGTGTTTAAAAACCCTTGAATGTACCCACTCCAAAAATTTGCAAGCCTCTTATTTACTTGCTCGACTGGCTCATTCGTGTCTTGAGGTGACAGCCTTAAGACGCTATTGAGCAGTCTAATTCGCCAAATCGTTGCCTCCCCATAGCCTTCACCACCAAACTGCTGCTCCGGCATCTCAAGTTGGAGCGTCCCCCAACCACCTGTTGCATCCCAGTAATCCCAGAGTGTGACGAACGCTTGCGACGAATTTGGGATAGCCTTGTTGTTGTTGAGCATCGTCAACAAGTCTGTAGCGGCTGTGCCACCGATATTTGCTCCAACTTCGCGAAGCTTGGACGCGTCATAATGCATCAGAATTTGCTGCATCGTCGCCGAGCGCAACAATACGTGGCGTATCCCGGCCCGAGTTAGCTGACCTGTCTTGTTGCTAAGCTGAATTCCTGGAACAATAGGAGTTAGCTTCTCGCGGAAATCTTTAAAAAGAGGATGGATATCGAAATCGCTTTGATCTATATGAAAAATATCTCTAAATTTGAATGCAACAAATGAGAAGAAGTCCTCGATCTCGCCTATCTTCTTTCTGAATCGCTCGTCGGCCTCTTCGAATATCTGAGCTGCCTCTTCAGCACTGAATACTCTGATACTTTGTGGCTCAGAAATGGTTTCATGTGTTACATATCTAACAATTATTTCTGGAAGCTTCTTGATGAGATCGTTTGAATCTTTGAACGATACCGGCAAGACGGATCGCTTTATTTCGTTGATAAATTCAATCCTCTTGCGCCATTTTGTGTCGTCCTCTCGATATGTCCCGTCCGGACCGGCATCGATAATTGGAGGGTCTTGGATAAAGACAGCTATGCTAAGGCCACGCTTCAAAGCTTCCCTGAATTCGAAGTGCGTGATCGAAAGATCCTCGCCAAACGGTATTGTTCCATATCGCCCCCCAATTAGGGCGACATAGGCGGAACACTCGCCCAGGCGCTCCAATGAGGTCTGCAATGCGTTTTTGTCGGACGGACTGAAATGCTCCATCGTTTCAATGAGCAACTGGCTGCCAAAAGGCCTGAGGGTCTCAATTAAGTCCTTTCTGATTTTTTCGAGATCAATATATGTCCCACTCAAAAAAATCTTCCTATTCATGTGTAGATACTCCAGTAGTTTAGGTAGCATAATGGTGATATGTGCCGAAAGCAAAACGGACTGTTTTAGAAGGATATACACATTTGCGGGTTAGAAACAGGATAAAACCCATCGCTTGCCGCCCTTCAGGCGCGACGGGCTGCAAACAACGCCGCTGGTGCAGCTCCAACGGCTGCGATCTTCACGGTAAACCCTCGCATCGTGTTTGGGCCGCGCCGGCAATAATGGATTAAACGATACATCCGATCTCGCGTGGAATCAATGTGGCGCCCATCAAGCAGAGACACCCGTCGCGCTTGTAAAATGAAACGGGAAAATCAAATCGGCGCAGGCATGTTATGCCATGAGTTCCGCGACAGATAAGGACATGCTTCGCAAATTCTATATAGTCATGTAAAAATGTGACCGCGTGTCTGGTCTTAAAGATGAGTTGCCTGCCTGAACTCCAAAGCATTCGCTGGAAGGACCGGCCCATTATGCGTTGGATGGTTTGCATCGCAGCCCCGTTTCCCCGCCAGAGCATGTGCCAGCGCGATCACCGGGCGGACGAAGGTTCAGCGAGAAGATCCGGTTAAGGATCAAATCGTATAGGTGAAGGAACTCGTAGCTGCCTTCCGCCAGCGCCTGGTTCATGCTTTCGGCGGGGTTTTCCGTACCCGCGCCCTCGATGATCTTGGCGGGCACGCCGACCGCGGTCGAGCGCGGCGGCACGGGCTTCGTGACGAGCGAGCCGGCTGCGATCTTGGAGTAGGCGCCAATTTCGATGGGGCCCAGGATTTGCGCGCCAGCCCCGATCAGCACGCCGGTACGCACCTTCGGATGGCGCTGGCCTTTCTCGACGCCGCTGCCGCCCAGTGTCACGCCGTGCAGGATCGAAACGTTATCCTCGATGAGCACGGTTTCGCCCGCGACGAAGCCGGTGGCGTGATCGAGGAAAATGCCGTTGCCGAACATGGCTGCCGGGTGGATGTCGGTGTGGAAGACCTCCGACGAGCGGCTTTGCAGGTAGAGCGCCAGATCGCGCTTGCCGCGCGTCCAGAGGCAATGCGCGAAGCGGTGGGTTTGGATCGCGGCGTAGCCCTTGTAGAACAGAAACGGCTCGATGATCCGCGTGGTGGCTGGATCGCGCTCGACGACCGCCTCCGCATCCGCGCGCATGCCAATGCCGATGGAAGGCTCCGCGTGGACCTGGTTGAGCAGGATGCTTCCCAGCGCTTCGGCGGGCAGGAACGTATCGCCCAGGATGCTGGCGAGCCGATGGACCAGCGCCTGTTCGAAGGAGCGGGAATCGAGGATTTGGCGGTACAAGGTGGCAAGTGCCGGGTTCTCGCTGAGCCCCTCTTCGGCTTCGTCGCGCAACCGCTGCCAGACGCCATCGTCTTCCAGCGAATCTTCTTCAATGCGGGATGGGACTATGCGAAGCGGCTGGGTGGGCATCGAAGGCTCCTGGATGCATGGCCGGCCTTGAGCGGCGGCGCAAGGATGGCGGGGTTTAGACAATGGTCCTGCCGCACCCCCGTTGTCAAAGCTGCGCTGAGCAAATAATACGCGCAGTTTGGTGCTCCTTGAGTAAGATATTTTATAAATCCGCAGGCATTCGCAATGTGCGGGAAAGCTGTTCTAAATTGACACCAAGGCGTTCTTATTTTCATGAATTGGCCAAAACGCCGTGCCAGCGGATAGCAAGGGCGGTATCGGGCTTGCCCGTCCCGCCCGTCCTGTAAACCATGGGATTGAACCGCGATGCCAACGAACTTCGTTCTCCGCAGCCCATACCTGCCTTCGAACCGCTCGATTAAGCGCCTCGATGCGGAAACGCCGCTGGCCTGGTTTCAATCCATCTGGCCGCGCTTGCGCAGCGACGAGGGCGTCACCAGCGAGGCGCTGCTTGGTATTGAGAAGCTCTATGGCTTCGAGGGCTTTGCCCGGAAAGTTCGCGAGGAGGGCCTTGAAGCACCGTGCACGCCTGCGGAGCTGCGGGAGCTTCTGTCGATGAAATGGTACTCGAACGACGTGGAATGCCGGGACGGCTTCGTGCAGGTCGAAAGCGACGACGACGATTTCGAGTATGCCTTTTGGTGGCTGAGCGATGAGGTTTTCCTGGCGGAGCAGGATCGCTTTGCCTGCTATGCGGCGGAGGCGTTGCCGGTGGACATTGGCAGCGGCGGCTTCGATCCCGGATTTGAGGTCGCAGCACTCCCCGGCGCCCACGCAGAGGGCGCGGTCTATTGCGTTTTCTCGACCGCGTGGGACAGCGGCAATCTTACAGATATGACAGGACCGGCCGTAGTGCCCGGTGTCCGTCTGCCCGCCTTCGCGGCCTTCCTGCAAACGTTCAAGACGGCCGATAGCCATCCGCTTGAAATCGACTGGCTGGCGGCGATTGCGCGGCACAATCCGGGGCTTGGTCTTCCGGAATTGCTGCTCCGCCTTGCCGAAGTTCCTCCGTATGCCGTGGACAAGCATTGGAAGGAAGTTCATGCGGGCACCGTCAGCGAGGATACGCTGCGGAATAGTGCGCGATGGGGTGGCAGGCGGCAGCCGCCAGAGGTGCTGGGCGGGCCGCATGTGGCCGAGCTTCGCATGTATGATGAATTCTGCTGGCACGCTTGGTTTCTGTTCGACGATCTTTGGGCGTCCGCGCATCCGGCGCTGGCGCGCTCGCTGTTGCGGTTCGGCATGCCGTTCGAGGGCCGGTATAAGATTGGGTAGTTCCGGGAGAGAGCGGGTGGAGACATGACTGCATTTCCGGCCGGCAACCTGTTTGCGGATATTCCGGCTGTGTCCGCCACGGACGGCGAGGAATTCATAAGCCTTCTGGCGCGGCCGGGGCTGAAAATCGAGCGCATCGTCTCGCGCGGGCACGCGAGCCCGCCCGGCTTCTGGTACGATCAGCAAGAGAACGAATGGGTGATCGTGCTCAAAGGCAGCGCGCGCTTGCGCTTCGAGGACGAAACCTGCGAGCGGACGCTTGCCGCCGGCGATTACGTCCTCATTCCAGCAGGAAAACGGCACCGCGTCGAATGGACGAGCCCAACGGAACCAACCGTCTGGCTCGCCGTTCACTTCGAGTGATGCAATAGCGGCCGCCCTATTCCTCCGCCGGAGATTTCGACCCCTCTGCCACGCCAGGGGTAAATGTGGCAGGATTGCGGTCAGCCGGCCCTACAGGCCGTATGCTGCCGCCATATTCGTTAAGAAAACTTGGTTAACGCGGAATTGCAGATGTGCAAATCTGGCTGAAATTGCCCGCTTTTTAGCTCAAATTGCTCGAATTCGAGCATTGAAAAATACAGTTAAATATTGTGTCTTTACCATAACCGTAACATACGGCGGCCAATATCTCTATATTTTTCAACGATTTACGCGGCTCCTTCCGTTTAACCTTTTAGCAAGAAGCATCTGTTACAATTAGTTCAAATTGGAGAAGCGCCCTACAGCTATCAAAATGTGTACTTTGGGGAGCAGGAGTTTTGTCATGGCGTCAGTTCGCAGGCCAGAAAAGTCTTCCCGATACGCTACTTTTCCCTACCGCTATGCTGGACCGCCGGCCACTGCTTCCCCTTGCGCCCCCCCTGCGAAGACGCGGAAGCCGCACCCGGAGAGGTGCGAAAACTTGTGGCGGCCGGTATCCCGGTATCGGCATATCGGCTAAGTGGGGGCTTGCACCATCCGCTCAATCGGGTACGTTCGCGGTGGGTAAACAAGGCGAATTCACATGGCAAAAACCGGCGTGCCGCATTTCCAGAACGACATCGGGGTCGAGAAGATCCACATCGGCGTGAAGGAGTTCCAGTGCATGGGGGCCAGGCCTCCCATGGACCACCCCCACGTCTATCTCGACATGGGCGCCGACGACCAGATCGTCTGTCCCTATTGCTCGACGCTCTACATCCACGACAGCAATCTGCGCAGCGACCAGAGCGATCCGCCCTATTGTGCCTACGATGCCCAAGGAGCGTGATGAAGCCTGTCTCCTCCAACGGCAGGATCGCGATAGCGGGCGCAGGCGTTGCCGGATTGAGTGCGGCAATAGCGCTGAAGCTTGCGGGTTACTCGGTCGAGATTTTCGAGCGTGAGCAGGAGCTTCGCGAGGTTGGTGCGGGGCTTCAGATGGGGCCCCACGCCACCCGGGTCTTGGAGGCCTGGAACATCGGCCTCCTGGGGAATGCCGTCGAACCGGAAGTCCTTGAGATCAGAAGCGCTCGCAGTGGCGCTCTCTTGAACAGCCTGCCGCTGAAGACCGGCGCCCGCGTCCGCTACGGCTCGCCTTACCTCACGCTTTTGCGCGCCGATTTGCAAAAGGCCTTGCTCGCGCGGGCGGGCGAACTCGAAGTGCCGATCCATTACGGTGCGCCCGTCTCCCGCGCGCAAGGGGATGACGGAAGGGTTGCTCTCGAAGTGGGCGGCGCATCCTTCGGGGCCGCGGCGCTGATCGGCGCGGACGGCATCAAGTCGGCCGTGCGCGGTCTTGCCGGTTTTCATCCGCGCCGCTTTTCCGCGCAGGCGGTTGCGTGGCGCGGGCTGCTCCCTTTAAGCGCGGTGCCTGCCTCGATGCGCAATGCCATCGTGCTATGGATGGGGCACGGCGCGCATCTCGTGCACTACCCTGTTTCCGGCGGCTCCGGCATCAATGCCGTGCTCGCGATCGACGACGTCTGGCGGGAGGACCGGCAGGAGCAGCAAGATGTGCCGGAGTATCTTCTGCGCCGCTTGGCTGGCTGGGCTGCAGCACCGCTCGCAACGATTGCGGCAGCGCCGGTATGGATCAAATGGCGGATGTACGGCATCGAAAAATGGCAGGGCGGCGAAGGCCGCGTCCAGCTTATCGGCGATGCCTGGCATGCGATGCACCCCTATCTCGCCTCGGGCGCGGTGATGGCTGTCGAGGATGGTGCGGCCCTTGCCGCATCCTTGACAGAATCGCGGGGCGATATCGTTGAAGGTTTTAAGCTTTTCCGGAAAAGCCGGGGTCCTCGCGTGTGGCAGGTGGCGCAAGCTTCCGCACGGATGGGGCGGGTTTATCATTGCCCGCCGCCCTTCGACATCGTCCGCGACGCGGTCATCCGTTTTTCCACTGGCTCGAAGCTGCTCGGCGGCAAGGATTGGCTCTTCGGCGCAGGCCGGAAAGGTTGAGCCTAGCCCAGCACGCTAAAGGTAGTGCTGAATAGCGAACGGGGATTTCAGAGTGGAATTGTATGCCGGGACTGAGGCAAGCGGGCGAGTGTTGTCCGTGGAATGGAAGCGCGCCCAGGTGCAGGTGCGCGCCAGACCTCAACTCAAGGTGACAGTCAAGTCGCGCGCGGAAATCGAGGGTAGTGAAGCCTGGCTGTGCGCCTTTGCGGACCAGCGCAAGGACCGCCGCTACTACGAACTGGTTGAAGATACCCTCGATCAGGGCTTCGACCACGGCTATTTCGTGCTGACCTGCGAGGACGGGGCGGTTCGCGCCATTCAGCCGTTTTTCCTGCTGGATCAGGATCTTCTTGCGGGCGCCGGCACCAGAATTGCCAGGCTCGCCCAGACGATCCGGCGCGTTTTCCCGCGCTTTCTTCTTATGCGGACTTTGATGGTTGGCTGCGCGGCAGGCGAAGGCCATCTTGATGATGCGCAGGACGAGACGGTCTCTTTTGCGATTGCGCGCGCCTTGGGTGCGGCCGTTCCGGAAGAAGCGCGCCGCTCAAGGCAGGACTTGCCGTGTTCAAGGAATTCACCGCCGCCGGCAGAGCAGCGCTCGCGTGTCTGCAAGAGTATGGCTTCACGCGCATTCCGAGCATGCCGATGACGCGGCGGCGGCTTAATTTCGAGAATTTCGAGGAGTATATGCGCCAAGCGCTGAGCCAGAAGTTCCGGGCGCAGCTCAGGCGGGATTGCCGGCGCTCCGCCGAGCGGGCCAAACTTGAAATGCGCGTCGTCACGGATGCAACACCCTATATAGACGAGATCTATCCGCTGTATCTTGCCGTGTATGAGCGCTCCGGCCTGAAATTCGAGAAGCTCACCCGCGATTATTTCTGCAATATCGGGCGGGCGATGCCCGATAAGACGCTGTTCTTTTTAATGCTGAAGGACGGGAAGCCCGTGTCCTTCAATATGTGCCTCAAGAACGGCAAGGAACTCTGTTCCGAATATGTCGGCTTCGATTACTCGGTTGCGTTCGATCTTCACCTCTACAATGTCATGACCAAGGGCATCATGGAGTGGGCGATGGCCAACCATTTTCAGTGGTATTGTTCGACAAGCCTCAATTACGAGCCGAAATACCACTTCAGGCACCAGCTCGATCCGCTTGATCTTTACGTGCGCCATGTTTCTCCGGCTGTGAATTTCTTCATGAAGCGGGCGCTTCCCTATCTGGAGCCCACCCGGGGCGATGCCATGCTGAAGCGCTTTGCAAATTATGCCGGCCTTCGGGGAGAGTGATGCGACCCTGCGGCGGGCCGGGCAACCCTCTGCGCCCAAAGTTCTGGCTGCACAAGTTTCGTTTGACGCGCGCTGGCGGCAGTGGCAGCCTCCCGCAATGAAACGCATAGATAAGCGCAAGAAATCAATTGGCGGAAGCGGCCTTTCGGTAGCGGATTTCACGTTCTACATGGGGCTCGGCATGGTTGCCGCGGGCGCCGGCTTCATTGCCGCGCTTATGATTCCCGGTATGGACCATAAGATGCACACGTCCAGTTCTACTGCGGCGCCTGCGCTTGGCACGTTCGTCAAACAGGCGGAGCCGCAGGCGGCGCCCGATCTCTCCTTTACCGGCGCCGATGGCAAGCCCTACCGGCTTGCGGATTGGCGCGGCAAGACCGTGCTTCTCAATCTTTGGGCGACCTGGTGCGCCCCGTGCAAAGTGGAAATGCCGTCGCTGGACAGGCTTCAAGCCAAGCTCGGCAGCGACGCTTTCACGGTGCTAGCGCTGAGCGTAGACCGCACCGGGGCGGAGAAGCCCGCGGAATTCTTCAAAGGAAACGGCATCTCGCATCTCGCCGTTTACAACGACGCCGAATCCGCGGCGACAAGCGTTTTCCGAGTCTCGGGCCTGCCCGTCTCGGTAATTCTGGACAAAGAGGGCCGCGAGGTGGCCAGGCTGATTGGCCCCGCCGATTGGGACAGCCCCGCCATCGCGGCCAAGGTTGAGGAATTCATCAAGAACGGTGGCGGCAAGGGCTAGAACGCCGGCCGCGCACAGGCACTTCCTGCCGGCAGGTTCTCACAGCCCAGCGGTTCAACCCCTAGAACTCCCCCGGAGGTCTTTCCTATCGATTCCGGGTAGACCGGTTTTCACGATGAGTTCCTTTTCCGTTTCCTTTGCGTCCAACGCCGGTGTAAGAACTTGCGGCGCGGGAAGGCTTTGGCGCAGATTGGAAAGTGCCGGCATTCCGCCCAAGAAGGCCGTCGAACAGGCGACCCATCTCGCTGCGGAAGGGCTGGAATGGATTGCCGTACAGGGATTCCGATGTGCTAGCATGGCCTCCCCAAACGAGGAGGGCACAAGCATGTATCTAATCTCGCAGCCTGCTCTTACAACAACGAGTAGAAAGTGATCCCAATGACATCGGCGATCCACCGGCTCCCTTCGACAGGCAAAAGCACCGCTGCAGAAGACCGGCACATCGTCCTCTCCGACGGCCGCAAGCTGGGCTATTCCGAGTACGGCGCACAGCGTGGAGTTCCGGTTCTTGGCTTTCATGGGACGCCCGGTTCGCGCTTCATGTTCCGGCTGGTGCATGAACCGGCGCGGCGCTTGGGCATGCGGATCATCGCGCCAGAGCGGCCTGGATTCGGCCTTTCGACGTTTCAGCGCAATCGCACCTTGAGCGATTGGGCGAGCGATATCGCCGAGTTCGCAAACCACCTTGGCATCAACCAATTCGGCGTGGCGGGCATCTCGGGCGGCGGCCCTTATGCCGCCGCGTGCGCCGCGCTCTTGCCATCGCGCGTCACCGCCGCAGCGCTGATAAACCCGGTAGGGCCCCTGTGCCCCCCGGAAGGGCCAGAGTCAATCGGCATGCAGCGGTTCGTGATCTTCCGGGTGCTGCCGCGCGTGAACCTTGCCATGAAGGGCTTTTTCGCGCTGTGGCGGGTCTTGTTCCTGAATGCGCCGGACCGGATGTACGACTTCCTCAAGAAGCGGGCCTGCGACGACGACCGGCGCATTTTGCACAAGCCGGAAATCCGCAGGAATTTCCTGGACGGCATCTCGGAGGGCTTGAGGCCCGGCATCAGCGGTCTGATGCAGGAGATGCGGATTTTCTGCGGGCCCTGGAACCTGCCGTTCGATGCGGTCACGGCGCCGGTTATGTTGTGGCAGGGCTCGCAGGACCGCAACGTGCCCCTGCCCGCGTCGCTGCATCTGGCGAGCCTCATCCCCGGCTGCGAGTTCCGCTCCGTGGAGGGCGCCTGCCATTACTGGATCTTCGAGCAAATCGAGGAGGTTCTGGGCGCGATCGTGCAGAAGATGAGCGAGCACCTTGCCGTTGCGATGCCGGTCGAGGATCATGTTTCCTCTTAAAGATTCGATCCGGATACCGTTCGTCCCGCTCTCGGCGTATCTCATCATTCTGACGAACGCCGTCATTTTTCTTTACCAGCAGAGCCTCGGTCCGCAGGCTGCCTACAATCTTTCGCTGCACTACGCGCTCGTACCCCGGCGCTATTTCGATCCCGAGTGGGCGCAGATCTCGGGCCTCGACCCGCATGACTACCTGCCATTTATCGCAGGGACGTTCATGCATGGCGGGTGGTGGCACATCGTGCTGAACATGTGGACGCTGTTCATCTTCGGCACGTCGCTCGAAGGCCGCATCGGACGGTTTGGTTTCCTGACCTTCTATCTCGCCAGCGGGGTCATCGCGAGTTTTGCCCACGCCTATTTCAACATGGAGTTCGACCATCCCCGCACTTGGCGCTTCGGGGGCGATTGCCGGCGTGCTGGGCGCTTACGCGGTCACGTTCCCGAGGGCGAAGATCACAATCCTGGTGCTGATCGTCATTCTTCCGCTCTTCTTCAAGGTTCCGGCCCTTGCCTACGCGCTGGTATGGTTCGGGTTTCAGTTCCTCGAAGGCTTCTGGCAGTTGGCTTCCGGCGGGACCGGCAGCGGTATCGCCTGGTGGGCGCATGCTGGCGGTTTCGTTGCGGGCGTCATCATCATCCCGCTATGGCGCCTCGGGCCCGACCGCACCTACGACGAAGAGCGGGTGCGTGCTTGGGGCGAGTGGCGGGACGCAACCAGGGAGCCCGGCGGTGCAGACCGCGGTGGCTGGACGAAAGGTCCGTGGGGCTGACCCGCATAAAGCCGTATGGATTTTGGTACGTTTTCTTAGCTCAAGACGCCCAGGTCTCCATCCAGGCCAGATACTCGTCCCGATATTCGTTGTCATTCAGCGACGTTACGATCTCTCTGAGCTTACCGCGCTCGAATTCGTACTCTGTTGCGGAAAATATGACGAAGATGTCTTGGCCGGCGATTTGTTTGAAGAAACCCTCGCTGCAGAGTTTCTTTAGGACGCCGGTACAGGTTTCGAACAGGCCTGAGCGGAACTCAAGGAATTCGGCTTCGTCATCGATGGCCATAACCCTTGTGCGGACGGTATCGCAGATTTCCTCAAACGGATCGCCGCGTTCGTACACAAAGCCTCTTCCTTCGTATTTCCACTCGGACGGCTCGAACTTGTACAACGAAAAATCTTCCAGACCGGCGTTTTTGAGATGCGCGGCGGTGTTGGCGGCTTCGCAAACGGTCATGGCGCCATCGTCGCTATAGAGCGCGAAGGCGTAGATGCCTTCGCCGGCATGCTGGCGATGAATGGCGATAAAGGCCTGGCGTGCGGCGCGCTCGATGCGTTCGCTCAATGCCGTGAAATCGAATGCGTCCATGGGAGTGCTCCTTTTGACAAGGGATTGGGGCCGGGCCGCAGGTTCCCGCCTGGAGGCCGCCGCATAAGGGGAAAACTTGTCCTGCACGTGGCCCGCGCGGCGCGGCGCAGCCGCTCCGAATGTCCATCCGGCCCCGTGATCATGTATTGCGGCTTCAGCGCCCATTCCGGATCGTAGGTTATCGAGACTTGCTCGGGCCGAAGCGGCCAAAGCTCCGCAGGATCGCCGCGATATCGAGTAATCCAGGCGTAGCCGTTACCCCAAAGCGCCACGCACTGTTGCAGGTACTGCCTGAGTTCAAACCAGCTCATTTCCGGGTTTGGGTCGCCCGCGAGTAAATCGGCGAGGGGATGGTCCAGCTCGCGGCCAAGGTTTGAGCCTTTTTCGTCGCGAGCATGCAGGTGGCAATCGATCTGGGCGAAGCTCTCCGAAATGACTTTCACCACGGCATAGACCGGCGCGATCTGCATCGCCGCCCAGGGCGAGCCGAAGCCTTGCCCATCGCCATAAATCGAGCCGTAGCTGAACCATTCGAAACCGCTCATGCCCGTGGAGGCCGCCTTCGGCCGCAGCATGCCGTTGATCGCCCGCACGCCGTCCAACGCGATATCGCGGACGGCCGCCAAGTTCCCCCGAATATCGAGCGCCGGAAGCTTCATTTCAGAGGTTCCTTTGCTCGCGTTGGACGGCTTGCGCGAGGAGGGCCGAAATTTGCCCGTGGCTTTGCCCGAAGGATTTCGGGTTCGGCGTCTGGATGTGGACGTTGAAGACGTTGCCGCCAGCCGAAGCGCCCGCCGGGATTACGATGCCGCCATCGCGATAGCGCATCGCGCCCGCGCCCTGCTCGAAATCCTGAAGCGCGCTCGTGGCTTCTTTTAACGCATCGGTGAGCTGCTTGGAGTTGCCGTCTATAACGGCAGTCAGGTCGGCATTGCCAGTCATTTCACCCTTCCGCAATCAGGGAAACCAGCCCGGCTCGCGCATGCGGTACGCGAGTTCGGGCTGGCGATACTCGAAGCAACCGGAAGATGGCGCCCGGCGCGCCGCTCCGGAAGGCGGTTTCTCCTTTGTCTCCCTTGTCGCCAGCATCCCCTAAAAGCGCCCAAAAGGCGCGCTTGAGCGAGCAGACTTTTCCACCAAGGCGGCGGCGGCGATTCGGCGCTGGATTTTTGAGATGAGGGATTACGCGGGGGCTAGCTGAGCGCGTCTTTCGCGGCCTGGACCATTAGGCTGTTGATGCGCCCGCCAGAAGCGGCGCTACCGGGCCGGAAGAAGGCCTGGGCTCGCCTGGCTTACGCATCTTGGCGAGCGCTTGGGAGCTGGCGAGATAATCGCGGGCCTTGCCGGTATGCGCCGGGCAGCGCTGCACGATTTCGGCCTGAAGAATTTCTTCGCGGCTTCCTCGCGCTGAGGTCTTGAGCCACGCCTCAACCGAACGGCGTTGGCCGGTAGCGGGGCCTCCGTTCCGCCCTTGGGCGGCGCGCCGATCATGGCGAAGGCCTCTCCGGAGAGCAGGGCCTTATCGAGCGCCACTTCGAGCTTCCCGCCGGTCTGCCTGAAGCGGCCGGGCCGGTTGTTCACGATCTGCGACATCAGCCGAGCCTCGGTGCGTCCGCGCCGCCCAGGCGGCCCGCGTCCATGCCTTCGATCTCGCCGCTACCGCTCACGCCGCGCCTCCAGCGCCATAAAAAGCCGCTCAAACGGCCCCCGAAACCATCAAAACGCCCGCATAAACAACGCTCTAGGCCGAAAAAACTTTTCCAAAACCCGCCGCGTAGGAGAGGCGCTTGAGAAGTGGATTAAGGAGGCCCGGACCCTGGCCAAGGTGGCCGGTCGAGAAGAAATCGCCGACAGCCGCATCGGACACATGCTCTCAGCCTCACAGATGGGCTCAGACGGCAACTGGCCGGCTGAGCCGGTACGCGAGGTGATTGACCTCTTCCGCAGCAAGCGAATGATTGAGGGGTTCCGAATCGGTAAGAGCAATCGGCGCGGCGTCACAACTCGAATGCCACGCGCTGGTGGCGAACTCGAACGTCAGGAAGCGGCGAAGTACAGGGCGTGGGCGAAGGCAATCGCCTACGATTACCCTCACACCGCCAAGGCGCTCGACACCCTCGCCGAGGAGTACGACCGGGATGCGCTCCGGCAGGATGAGGATGCTGAGCGCCTCGACTGGGAGTCCTAGGAGGGCGCAGGCGTTGGATTGGGCGGAGAAGGCGGGTGAGGTCCCCGCTGCGAAGGATTGTGACTGAGGTTCATATGCCGTTCCTTGTGAAAATTGAGGTAGCACACGCCGCCGCTCCCGCAGGCGGCACGGTTTGCTACGCTCTTAACGTTGGACTCCCTCACGATAAGGGTAGCCGCTGACGAAGGCGGTGGCCTTGTCCTTCGGCGCCCAAGGCCGCAGGATGAGATCCTTGGTGACCTGGATGACGAAGCCCGGCCGGACCTCAAGCGTTGGCTGAATTTGGAGATTGCGCCTGGCGATCTCCATGCCGAGCTGGCCCATGGAGGCGGCAACCGTTTGGGTGGCATTTAGTCCGGCCGTCTGAGCGGTTATTCAACGATGGCGCCGTGCTCGCGGCCGTCAACACCGCTTCGCGCCGCGTACCGTGGTGGCCTGCGGCCAGTGTTAACCGCCCCTGCGCGCGCCGCCTTTGAGAGCTTTGGCCGGAACGGAGAAACGCCGTTCTGCCGAACAAAGAAACTTTCCGCAGTCCGCTGCGGCGCGAAAGGAGAAGCGATCGAGAGTTTTCGGGTAGGATAGACACTCCTTCTCGAAGCGGCGTCCCTGCCGGAACGATGGATTGGAGCAGGCCGCTGTTGCTAAACGAGCGCGGGATTTGGCAAAGGCAGCCAAATCCGCACTTGAAGCCCAGTTCCCTCCGGCGGCTGTCCAAGTGTAATCTCGCCGCCATGCGACCGAACGATGTCGCGGGCGATGGCTAGCCCGAGGCCAACGCCGCCGATTTTCCTGCTGCGCGAGCTGTCCAGCCGGCAGAACGGCTGGAACGCCAGCTCGCGTTGGTCCTGTGGAATGCCCGGCCCGCTGTCGGCGATTGAAATCTCCATGCGGCCGCCGGAATGCCAAAGCCGGACACGCGCGCAGCCGGCATATTTGATCGCGTTGTCGATCAGGTTTGTGAACGCCCGCTTGAGCGCGACGGGCTGGCATGTTGCGCTGAGGTGATCGGGCCCGTCATAACTGGCATCGCAATTAAGGTCGGAATAGCTGTCGCAAAGGCTGATGAGCATTGCCGCGATGTCGGCCCGCTGCATCTGTTCGCCCTTGAGCTCGTCGCCTGCGAACGCCAGCGTCGCGGAAATCATCCGCTCCATTTCCTCCATGTTCTCAATAATACGGCGCTTGGCTTCGCTATCGGACAATTCCTCCGAATAGAGGCGCGAGCCGGTCAAATTCGTCCTCAGGTCGTGGGAGATGGCCGCGAGCATCCGCGTGCGCTCGGCGATGAAGCGCTTAATGCGTTCCTGCATGCCGGTTATGGCTTCGCCGATGAGACGATGTTCGTACAAGACGGCGGGCTGGATGGAGTCATCTCGCGCGTGCGCCCGAAATCGTGGGCGGCCTCGGCCAGCCGCTCCAGGTAGCCCAGGGGTCTTCTGGCCACGATGGCCGACAAAAGGTAAACCAGCGACACCGCGCCAAACAAAAGCGCTAGCCACGGCGCCAGCCGGGCCGTGTAGTTGGGCGGCTCATTAGGCTCGATGACAATCCAGCTTCCGTCAAGCCCCTGAATTGCGTACTCGAACAGTCCTGGAATGACAAAATCGTCATCTCCAGCTCTAAACGGCGTGAGAGAAAGCCGCTTCACAAATTCGGGCGGCTGGAACTGCAGTTCTACGCGGGACGGATTTCCGGCAAACCCAGCAAAGTCATTCAGGGGCCGCACCCCTGTCCCGACCTTTCCCTTCAGTCAAATAATCTTATGGTATGGACCCACATAAAAAGGCAAAATGTGGCTCTTTTCTAGGGGTCCCATGCTCAAACATTCCGAAGCCAGCTGCTTGGAGTAATCAAATTGAACCCGGTCCAATCTGGAAATGACCGGCCATTTAAGGGTTTCAATTAAGGGGACATCGTACTTTTTTGAAATATTAAAGGTGACGCACGTGCTGACAGAAAAAAAAATTTCTCATGGAAAACATGCGGGCGGTTGGGTGTTTTTCAGGAATTATGATCAGGTGCTTTCACTTTTTGACATCGAGAGAACGGACAAGGGAATTAGAGGAAACCAGTTACGATTGTCATGGCGGAAATTCTTAGTCACGGCTGAATCGTCCATGTGGGGTTTATCGTGGAAAATAAGGACCAGTTCATCAAAAAACTTAGTAATTAAATCAAATCCCTCTCTGGCCGAACTTCGTTCGCACTTCGACCCTGTCACATATTTCGCAATCAGACAAACGGAACATCTGGCATCGACTGCATGGCAGTCTGGCCGAACACACAAAGCAGGAATTAAAACTCGTCGCAGTATTGCACAGGCAGGATCTTTCTGAGGGCCATCTCGGTCTCAAAAGGGTTTTTCTATTCACGTATCTGAACCTGTCGGAATCCGGTGCACATGTACGTCCACGCAAACCGCACGCTTATTAAAAGCGATTGCGACAACCAGGTCGCCGTTTTCCTGCCGACGCCGGGAAGTTTTATTAAATCATCAACGGTAATCCGGAATCTTTCGATTAAAAACTTCATCGACCGTATCGGGAGCCGCCTGAGCATTCTGGCCTTGGTAGTGTAAAAACCTACGGGATAATTATTTTTCAATAGTGGAAGGGAGTTGTACCCAGGTTGGGGTACTCGCTGATGCGGGAAAACGCCTTTGCGCTGTGGCGGCAGGTTGGGTCTTTGTCCGGGTGCTGAGAATCGTCGAAATCAGTACTTTAACGAATCTTTACCTTGAATTTGGATCAAGTCAAGAACGGGCACAATGATGTTTCTTGAATTCTTTTTTGACGATTGCATATATTTTATGAATATCATACAAATACTTTCGGTTTTTTTCATGGATTAATATATAATACTAAGGTATGGAAGTCTTCATAAAAATCTTGCTTTCAAAAAAGAAGTGTTGAGGTGCTTGCTCATTTTACTCAACTCTTCGGCGCAAACCGGATTGGCGATGCTATACAAGGCTTTCCGATGATGCTCGAACGGGCAGATGATTGTCCTTATCCGACGCATGCACGATGGCCCCCACTCAATACCGCGATGCCTATGTCGGCGCGTAATCGGCGATCCGGTATCTTGCCGACTATCCCGCCGTAGCTCCGCTTTACTGGAACCCGGAATCAACCGGTCCGCGCGGGACCATGCAATTGACATGGGAGATACCTGCGGGGCCCGCAGGACAATTCATGCAACGGCACTTCCTGGGACGCGCGGATCAAATCTTTTTACACAAGCAGCTCCTGGATCGGCGAGAACATAGCCTACGGCGCCATGGGCCCGTTTTCCGCGCTCAACCTCTGGTTACTTGACATGCAGGCAAACAGCCAGCCGCGGGGGACCTTACCTGGTTAGTGGACGCGGCGGGAACTCTTCCCGGCTGGACGGCCATCGATGGAACATCATGTTTAAAACGTATCAGGAACTCGGGACAGGCTATGATTATGGCGCCGAAGCCGGTTCGAAATTACACAATTTCTGGGTTCAACATTTTGGGGGCGGAAATCCGCGTTACAGCCATAGTGGCGGGAGGGCATTTTTTTATTACGGCGGGAAAACACCTTTCTTGCCATTTCTACATCCTTCCTCTCAACCTCCGCGCGACGCATTGATTACGCTGGCCGGACAAACAAGCGCCATGACGCTGCTGATGGAAACGCCTCACGGGCACGTATCAGCTTGTCCTTGCCAGGGCGAACGGTTGCCGCATATTATTTTTCATTCGATCGACGGAAACGGAAAAACCTGGATATCCGGAAGATGGGGCGCTGGTGAAGTCGGGTGAGGGAACCTGCACGCAGGAATACGTTGAGGCTGAAAGTCTTTCGGTGGGCAAAGCGCCTCTCCAAACGGGCCATAATTCCGGTTTTATCAAGTCAAAAATTAACAGGTCCTGTTTAATATTATATTGAGGACCGGCATCATGTTCCGCAATGGTCGGAAGTCATTGATGGCAAGGGAAAGACACTTTGCGTTTGAAATGGGATTGGGGCCGTGCGATGGCCGCAGAAACCGCGTTTTCCCTGAATGTTCCTCTCAATAAACCGCTTGCTCCGGGTATGTATTTCGTGGCGCACTGTTTTTCCAAGGAAAACAGCATTATTGAAAAAGTAACGGTTCTTATCCATTAAAAATACTATTTTTATTCACGTTCCCTGAGCGGAGCCGAAGGGAACACATCTTTCTGCATGCCTATTCTTAATCAATGTGGTTCGACTTATTTGCACATGCCCTCTTGCATGAGCGGACCAGGAGCATTGTTCGCATGATTATCCACTTGACAAAAAGCGCAACGCCCGCGGAAAAACAGGAAATTTTCAACAGGATCAAACAGGCGGGATTGCAGTATGAGGTTTCCCACGGGGCCACCGGGATCGACCTTATCGGCGTGCTTGGCGATGCGACGGCATCGAAGAGGGCCGGTTCCTTGAACTCGACGGCGTGGACAAGGTCATCCGCATTTCACGGCCCTATAAGCTTGTTTCACGCGAATTTTCCCCGGCGTCAAGAATTATCAAAGTCGGGGACGTTGAAATCGGGGGCCGAAGCGTCGTGCTCATGGCGGGGCCGTGCGCGCTGGAAAATGAAAAACAGATCATGACGATTGCGCACTATATCCATGCTTTGGGTATTCCCATCATGAGGGGCGGGGCGTACAAACCCCGCACATCGCCCTACAGCTTTCAGGGCATGGGCATCGAAGGTATAATGTTGCTGGAAAAAGCCCGCGAGAAGTTCGGGTTGAAAATAATAACCGAGGCAACCGGCCTGCACCGCCATCTCCGGGAGGACGGCGGCAGGGAGGAAAAAAACGTCCTTGAAAACGTCATCGAACATGCCGACATTATCCAGGTTGGGGCCAGGAACATGAAGTCCTACGGTTTTCTTCAGGAGCTTGCGTTGTTAACAAAGGATAATAAAAAGCCGGTATTGCTCAAACGGGGTGAATCTTCCACGATAAAGGACTTTCCCTTGCCGCGGAATATCTGGTTGCCAACGGCAACCCTAACGTGACGCTCTGCTTAAGGGGGATCAGGACGTTTGAAGAAGAAAATTTCCAGCGGAATACCGCGGACATCGGCGCCATTGCGGTGCTTAAAATGAATTGAAGCTGCCGGCCATTTTTGATCGTTCCCATGCGACCGGTTACCGGAGCAACGTGTATCGGGTGGGCATGGCGGCAATTGCGGCGGTCGCCTATGGGTCGATAATCGAGACCCACAACGATCCGGCAAACGCCCTCTGTGACGGGGAGCAGTGCGTGACAAAGGACCAATTGCAAAAAATCAAGGAAGACGCGGAGAAGATAAAGGCGTTGATTAATTAAGCATTTCACACAATAATCTTATGAAATAGGGCCAGGTAAAGGAGTGCCCAGTGAAAGAGAACAGACGGTTGAGACGGAGACCTACTCCGTCTGAATCGTCTGTTCTCTTTCATTGGGCACTCCTTTACCTCACCCTATTTCATAAGATTATTGTGTGAAATGCTTAATTAATCAACGCCTTTATCTTCTCCGCGTCTTCCTTGATTTTTTGCAATTGGTCCCTTGTCACACACTGCTCCCCGTCACAGAGGGCATTTGCGGGATCGTTGTGGGTCTCGATTATCAACCCGTCGGCGCCCGCCGCAATTGCCGCCATGCCTACCCGATACACGTTGCTCCGGTAACCGGTCGCATGGGATGGATCAAAAATGACCGGCAGGTTCGATTCCCTTTTAAGCACCGCAATGGCGCCGATGTCCGCGGTATACCGCTGGAATTTTTCTTCTTCAAACGTCCTGATCCCCCTTAAGCAGAGTATCACGTTAGGGTTGCCGTTGGCGACCAGCTATTCCGCGGCAAGGAGAATGTCCTTTATCGTGGAAGATTCCCCCCGTTTGAGCAATACCGGTTTTTTATTGTCCTTTGTCAACAACGCGAGTTCCTGAAGAAAACCGTAGGACTTCATGTTCCTGGCCCCGACCTGAATGATGTCGGCATGCTCGATGACGTTTTCAAGGACGTTTTTTTCCTCCCTGCCGCCGTCCTCCCGGAGATGGCGGTGCAGACCGGTTGCCTCGGTGATTATTTTCAACCCGAACTTTTCGCGCGCTTTTTCCAATAACGTTATCCCTTCAATGCCCATGCCCTGAAAGCTGTAGGGCGATGTACGGGGTTTGTACGCCCCGCCCCTCATGATGGGAATCCCCAAAGCATGGATATAGTGAGCAATCGTCATGATCTGTTTTTCATTTTCCAGCGCGCACGGCCCTGCCATGAGCACGATGCTTCGGCCCCCGATTTCAACGTTCCCGACTTTAATGATTTTTGACGCCGGGGAAAATTCGCGCGAAACAAGCTTATAGGGCCGTGAAATGCGGATGACCTTGTCCACGCCGTCGAGTTCAAGGAACCGGCCCTCTTCGATGCCCGTCGCATCACCAAGCACGCCGATAAGGTCGATCCCGGTGGCCCCGTGGGAAACCTCATACTGCAATCCCGACTGTTTGATCCTGTTGAAAATTTCCTGTTTTTCCGCGGGCGTTGCGCTTTTTGTCAAGTGGATAATCATGCGAACAATGCTCCTGGTCCGCTCATGCAAGAGGGCATGTGTGAATAAATCGAACCAAATTGATTAAGAATAGGCATGCACAAAGATGTGTTCCCTTCGGCTCCGCTCAGGGAACGTGAATAAAAATAGTATTTTTAATGGATAAGAACCGTTACTTTTTCAATAATGCTGTTTTCCTTGGAAAAACAGTGCACCACGAAATACATACCCGGAGCAAGCGGTTTATTGAGAGGAACATTCAGGGAAAACGCGGTTTCTGCGGCCATCGCACGGCCCCAATCCCATTTCCAAAGGCAAAGTGTTCTTCCCTTGCCATCAATGACGGACGACCATTGCGGAACATAATGCCGGTCCTGAATAGTAATACTTAAACGGGACCTGTTAATTTTTGACTTGATAAAACCGGAATTATGGCCCGTTTGGAGAGGCGCTTTGCCCACCGAAAGACTTTCAGCCTGAACATATTCCTGCGTGCAGGTTCCCTCACCCGACGTCACCAGCGCCCCATCTTCCGGATATCTCCAGGTTTTTCCGTTTCCGTCGACGAAGGAAAAATAATATGCCCGGCAACTGTTCGCCCTGGCAAGGACAAGCTGATACGTGCCCCGTGAGGCGTTTCCCATCAGCAGCGTCATGGCGCTTGTTTGTCCGGCCAGCGTGATCGATGCGTCGTGCGGAGGTTGAGCGGAAGGATCGTAGAAATCGGCAAGAGAGGTCGTTTTCCCCACCGTAATAAAAAAATGCCCTCCCGCCACTATCGGGTTTGTATACGCGGATTTTCCGCCCCCGAAATCCTGAACCCAGAAATTGTGTAATTTCGAACCGGCTTTGGCGCCATAATCATAGCCTGTCCCGAGTTCTTGATACGTTTTAAACATGATGTTCCATCGATGGCCGTCCAGCCGGGCAATAGTTCCCGCCGCGTTCACTAACCAGGTAAGGTCCCCCGCGGGCTGGCTGTTTGCCTGCATGTCAAGTAACCAGAGGCTGAGCGCGGCAAACGGGTCCGTGGCGCCGTAGGCTATGTTCTCGCCGATCCAGGAGCTGCTTGTGTAAAAAGATTTGATTCGCGCGTCCCGAGGTAGTACCGTTACATGAATTGTGCTGCAGGGCCCGGCAGGGATCTCCCATGTCAATGGCATGGTCCCGCGCGGACCGGTTCAATTGCGGGTTCCAGTAAAGCGGAGCTACGGCGGGATAGTCGGCCGAGTCCAGAATCGCGTACGTGCCGACATAGGCATCGCGGTATTGAGTGGGGGCCATCCTGCATGTGTCGGTAAGGACAATCATCTGCCGTTCGAGCATCGTGGGAAAACCTTGTATAGCATCGCCATATCCGGTTTGCGCCGACGAGTTAAGTAACATAAGCAAGCACCTGGGCGCTTATTTTTTGAAAGCCAGTTTTTTTTATGAAGAGTTCCATACCTTAGTATTATATATTTAACTCCATGAAAAAAGAACCAAAAGTGCTTGTTGATATTCATAAAATATATGCAATCGTCAAAAAAGAATTCAAGAAACATCATATGCCCGTTGTTGACTTGATCCAATTGCAAACAAAAGACCCGTTTAAAGTCCTGATTACGACGATACTCAGCGCCCGGACAAAAGACCGGACCACGACCGCGGCGGCGCAAAGGCTTTTTTCCCGCATCAACACCTTCTCCGACCTTCGCAACACCTCCCCTCTCCATTGTTGAAAAATTAATTTATCCGGTGGGTTTTTACGCAACCAAAGCCAGAATGCTCAGGCGGCTCCCCGATACGGTCAATAAACTTTTTAATGGAAAAATTCCGGATACCGTCGATGATTTGATAAAACTTCCCGGCGTCGGCAGGAAAACGGCAAACCTGGTTGTCGCAATCGCTTTTAATAAGCCTGCCGTGTGCGTGGATGTGCACGTGCACCGGATTTGCAACAGGTTGGGGTACGTAAAATCGAAAAACCCTTTTGAGACCGAAATGGCCCTCAGAAAAATCCTGCCCGCGCAATACTGGACGACTTTTAATTCCTACTTTGTGTTGTTCGGCCAGAATACCTGCATGCCGATCAATCCCAGATGTTCCGTTTGTCTGATTGCAAAATACTGTAACAGGGTGGGAGTAAAAACGAAATTCGCGCCGGAGAGGGATTTGATTTAATTACTGAGTTTTTTAATGAACTGGTCCTTATTTTCCACGATAAAACCCACATGGACAATACAGCCGTGGCTGAGAACTTCCGCCATGACAATTGTGACTGGTTTCCTGTAATTTCTTGTCCGTTCTCTCGTATGTCAAAAAGTGAAAGCACCTGATGATGGTCCCTGAAAAACACCCAACCGGCCGCATGTTTTTCATTAGAAATATTTATTTCTGTCAGCACGTGCGTCACGTTTAATATTTCAAAAAAGTACGATGTCCCCTCCATTGAAACGCTTAAATGGCCGGCCGTTTCCAGATTGGACCGGGTTGAATTTGCTTGCTCCAATAAGCTGGCTTCGGAATGTTTGAGCATGGATCCCCTCAAAAAAAGCCGCGTTTGCCTTTATGTAATTATCATACCATAAGATTATTTGACTGAAGGGAAAAGTCAAGCAGGTCACCCTGAATGACTTTGCTGGGTTTGCCGGAAATCCGTCCCGCGTAGAACTGCAGTTCCAGCCGCCCGAATTTGTGAAGCGGCTTTCTCTCACGCCGTTTAGAGCTGGAGATGACGATTTTGTCATTCCAGGACTGTTCGAGTACGCAATTCAGGGGCTTGACGGAAGCTGGATTGTCATCGAGCCTAATGAGCCGCCCAACTACACGGCCCGGCTGGCGCCGTGGCTAGCGCTTTTGTTTGGCGCGGTGTCGCTGGTTTACCTTTTGTCGGCCATCGTGGCCAGAAGACCCCTGCGCTACCTGGAGCGGCTGGCCGAGGCCGCCCACGATTTCGGGCGCACGCGCGAGATGACTCCCATCCAGCCTGCCGTCTTGTACCAACATCGTCTCATCGGCGAAGCCATAACCGGCATGCAGGAACGCATTAAGCGCTTCATCGCCGAGCGCACGCGGATGCTCGCGGCCATCTCCCACGACCTGAGGACGAATTTGACCGGCTCGCGCCTCTATTCGGAGGAATTGTCCGATAGCGAAGCCAAGCGCCGTATTATTGAGAACATGGAGGAAATGGAGCGGATGATTTCCGTGACGCTGGCGTTCGCAGGCGACGAGCTCAAGGGCGAACAGATGCAGCGGGCCGACATCGCGGCAATGCTCATCAGCCTTTGCGACAGCTATTCCGACCTTAATTGCGATGCCAGTTATGACGGGCCCGATCACCTCAGCGCAACATGCCAGCCCGTCGCGCTCAAGCGGGCGTTCACAAACCTGATCGACAACGCGATCAAATATGCCGCTGCGCGCGTGTCCGGCTTTGGCATTCCGGCGGCCGCATGGAGATTTCAATCGCCGACAGCGGGCCGGGCATTCCACAGGACCAACGCGAGCTGGCGTTCCAGCCGTTCTGCCGGCTGGACAGCTCGCGCAGCAGGAAAATCGGCGGCGTTGGCCTCGGGCTAGCCATCGCCCGCGACATCGTTCGGTCGCATGGCGGCGAGATTACACTTGGACAGCCGCCGGAGGGAACTGGGCTTCAAGTGCGGATTTGGCTGCCTTTGCCAAATCCCGCGCTCGTTTAGCAACAGCGGCCTGCTCCAATCCATCGTTCCGGCAGGGACGCCGCTTCGAGAAGGAGTGTCTATCCTACCCGAAAACTCTCGATCGCTTCTCCTTTCGCGCCGCAGCGGACTGCGGAAAGTTTCTTTGTTCGGCAGAACGGCGTTTCTCCGTTCCGGCCAAAGCTCTCAAAGGCGGCGCGCGCAGGGGCGGTTAACACTGGCCGCAGGCCACCACGGTACGCGGCGCGAAGCGGTGTTGACGGCCGCGAGCACGGCGCCATCGTTGAATAACCGCTCAGACGGCCGGACTAAATGCCACCCAAACGGTTGCCGCCTCCATGGGCCAGCTCGGCATGGAGATCGCCAGGCGCAATCTCCAAATTCAGCCAACGCTTGAGGTCCGGCCGGGCTTCGTCATCCAGGTCACCAAGGATCTCATCCTGCGGCCTTGGGCGCCGAAGGACAAGGCCACCGCCTTCGTCAGCGGCTACCCTTATCGTGAGGGAGTCCAACGTTAAGAGCGTAGCAAACCGTGCCGCCTGCGGGAGCGGCGGCGTGTGCTACCTCAATTTTCACAAGGAACGGCATATGAACCTCAGTCACAATCCTTCGCAGCGGGGACCTCACCCGCCTTCTCCGCCCAATCCAACGCCTGCGCCCTCCTAGGACTCCCAGTCGAGGCGCTCAGCATCCTCATCCTGCCGGAGCGCATCCCGGTCGTACTCCTCGGCGAGGGTGTCGAGCGCCTTGGCGGTGTGAGGGTAATCGTAGGCGATTGCCTTCGCCCACGCCCTGTACTTCGCCGCTTCCTGACGTTCGAGTTCGCCACCAGCGCGTGGCATTCGAGTTGTGACGCCGCGCCGATTGCTCTTACCGATTTCGGAACCCCTCAATCATTCGCTTGCTGCGGAAGAGGTCAATCACCTCGCGTACCGGCTCAGCCTGCGAGTTGCCGTCTGAGCCCATCTGTGAGGCTGAGAGCATGTGTCCGATGCGGCTGTCGGCGATTTCTTCTCGACCGGCCACCTTGGCCAGGGTCCGGGCCTCCTTAATCCACTTCTCAAGCGCCTCTCCTACGCGGCGGGTTTTGGAAAAGTTTTTTCGGCCTAGAGCGTTGTTTATGCGGGCGTTTTGATGGTTTCGGGGGCCGTTTGAGCGGCTTTTTATGGCGCTGGAGGCGCGGCGTGAGCGGTAGCGGCGAGATCGAAGGCATGGACGCGGGCCGCCTGGGCGGCGCGGACGCACCGAGGCTCGGCTGATGTCGCAGATCGTGAACAACCGGCCCGGCCGCTTCAGGCAGATTGGCGGGAAGCTCGAAGTGGCGCTCGATAAGGCCCTGCTCTCCGGAGAGGCCTTCGCCATGATCGGCGCGCCGCCCAAGGGCGGAACGGAGGCCCCGCTACCGGCCAACGCCGTTCGGTTGAGGCGTGGCTCAAGACCTCAGCGCGAGGAAGCCGCGAAGATTCTTCAGGCCGAAATCGTGCAGCGCTGCCCGGCGCATACCGGCAAGGCCCGCGATTATCTCGCCAGCTCCCAAGCGCTCGCCAAGATGCGTAAGCCAGGCGAGCCCAGGCCTTCTTCCGGCCCGGTAGCGCCGCTTCTGGCGGGCGCATCAACAGCCTAATGGTCCAGGCCGCGAAAGACGCGCTCAGCTAGCCCCCGCGTAATCCCTCATCTCAAAAATCCAGCGCCGAATCGCCGCCGCCGCCTTGGTGGAAAAGTCTGCTCGCTCAAGCGCGCCTTTTGGGCGCTTTTAGGGGATGCTGGCGACAAGGGAGACAAAGGAGAAACCGCCTTCCGGAGCGGCGCGCCGGGCGCCATCTTCCGGTTGCTTCGAGTATGGCCGGCCGACTCGCGTACCGCATGCGCGAGCCGGGCTGGTTTCCCTGATTGCGGAAGGGTGAAATGACTGGCAATGCCGACCTGACTGCCGTTATAGACGGCGACTCCAAGCAGCTCACCGATGCGTTAAAAGAAGCCACGAGCGCGCTTCAGGATTTCGAGCAGGGCGCGGGCGCGATGCGCTATCGCGATGGCGGCATCGTAATCCCGGCGGGCGCTTCGGCTGGCGGCAACGTCTTCAACGTCCACATCCAGACGCCGAACCCGGAATCCTTCGGGCAAAGCCACGGGCAAATTTCGGCCCTCCTCGCGCAAGCCGTCCAACGCGAGCAAAGGAACCTCTGAAATGAAGCTTCCGGCGCTCGATATTCGGGGGAACTTGGCGGCCGTCCGCGATATCGCGTTGGACGGCGTGCGGGCGATCAACGGCATGCTGCGGCCGAAGGCGGCCTCCACGGGCATGAGCGGTTTCGAATGGTTCAGCTACGGCTCGATTTATGGCGATGGGCAAGGCTTCGGCTCGCCCTGGGCGGCGATGCAGATCGCGCCGGTCTATGCCGTGGTGAAAGTCATTTCGGAGAGCTTCGCCCAGATCGATTGCCACCTGCATGCTCGCGACGAAAAAGGCTCAAACCTTGGCCGCGAGCTGGACCATCCCCTCGCCGATTTACTCGCGGGCGACCCAAACCCGGAAATGAGCTGGTTTGAACTCAGGCAGTACCTGCAACAGTGCGTGGCGCTTTGGGGTAACGGCTACGCCTGGATTACTGATATCGCGGCGATCCTGCGGAGCTTTGGCCGCTTCGGCCCGAGCAAGTCTCGATAACCTACGATCCGGAATGGGCGCTGAAGCCGCAATACATGATCACGGGGCCGGATGGACATTCGGAGCGGCTGCGCCGCGCCGCGCGGGCCACGTGCAGGACAAGTTTTCCCCTTATGCGGCGGCCTCCAGGCGGGAACCTGCGGCCCGGCCCCAATCCCTTGTCAAAAGGAGCACTCCCATGGACGCATTCGATTTCACGGCATTGAGCGAACGCATCGAGCGCGCCGCACGCCAGGCCTTTATCGCCATTCATCGCCAGCATGCCGGCGAAGGCATCTACGCCTTCGCGCTCTATAGCGACGATGGCGCCATGACCGTTTGCGAAGCCGCCAACACCGCCGCGCATCTCAAAAACGCCGGTCTGGAAGATTTTTCGTTGTACAAGTTCGAGCCGTCCGAGTGGAAATACGAAGGAAGAGGCTTTGTGTACGAACGCGGCGATCCGTTTGAGGAAATCTGCGATACCGTCCGCACAAGGGTTATGGCCATCGATGACGAAGCCGAATTCCTTGAGTTCCGCTCAGGCCTGTTCGAAACCTGTACCGGCGTCCTAAAGAAACTCTGCAGCGAGGGTTTCTTCAAACAAATCGCCTGCGAAGACATCTTCGTCATATTTTCCGCAACAGAGTACGAATTCGAGCGCGGTAAGCTCAGAGAGATCGTAACGTCGCTGAATGACAACGAATATCGGGACGAGTATCTGGCCTGGATGGAGACCTGGGCGTCTTGAGCTAAGAAAACGTACCAAAATCCATACGGCTTTATGCGGGTCAGCCCCACGGACCTTTCGTCCAGCCACCGCGGTCTGCACCGCCGGGCTCCCTGGTTGCGTCCCGCCACTCGCCCCAAGCACGCACCCGCTCTTCGTCGTAGGTGCGGTCGGGCCCGAGGCGCCATAGCGGGATGATGATGACGCCCGCAACGAAACCGCCAGCATGCGCCCACCAGGCGATACCGCTGCCGGTCCCGCCGGAAGCCAACTGCCAGAAGCCTTCGAGGAACTGAAACCCGAACCATACCAGCGCGTAGGCAAGGGCCGGAACCTTGAAGAAGAGCGGAAGAATGACGATCAGCACCAGGATTGTGATCTTCGCCCTCGGGAACGTGACCGCGTAAGCGCCCAGCACGCCGACAATCGCCCCCGAAGCGCCAAGTGCGGGGATGGTCGACTTCATGTTGAAATAGGCGTGGGCAAAACTCGCGATGACCCCGCTGGCGAGATAGAAGGTCAGGAAACCAAACCGTCCGATGCGGCCTTCGAGCGACGTGCCGAAGATGAACAGCGTCCACATGTTCAGCACGATGTGCCACCACCCGCCATGCATGAACGTCCCTGCGATAAATGGCAGGTAGTCATGCGGGTCGAGGCCCGAGATCTGCGCCCACTCGGGATCGAAATAGCGCCGGGGTACGAGCGCGTAGTGCAGCGAAAGATTGTAGGCAGCCTGCGGACCGAGGCTCTGCTGGTAAAGAAAAATGACGGCGTTCGTCAGAATGATGAGATACGCCGAGAGCGGGACGAACGGTATCCGGATCGAATCTTTAAGAGGAAACATGATCCTCGACCGGCATCGCAACGGCAAGGTGCTCGCTCATCTTCTGCACGATCGCGCCCAGAACCTCCTCGATTTGCTCGAAGATCCAGTAATGGCCGGCGCTCTCACGGAGCGGAACTCGCAGCCGGGGATGAGGCTCGCCAGATGCAGCGACGCGGGCAGGGGCACGTTGCGGTCCTGCGAGCCCTGCCACAACATAACCGGCGCCGTGACCGCATCGAACGGCAGGTTCCAGGGCCCGCAGAAAATCCGCATCTCCTGCATCAGACCGCTGATGCCGGGCCTGAAGCCCTCCGAGACGCCGTCCAGGAAATTCCTGCGGATTTCCGGCTTGTGCAAAATGCGCCGGTCGTCGTCGCAGGCCCGCTTCTTGAGGAAGTCGTACATCCGGTCCGGCGCATTCAGGAACAAGACCCGCCACAGCGCGAAACCCTTCATGGCAAGGTTCACGCGCGGCAGCACCCGGAAGATCACGAACCGCTGCATGCCGATTGACTCTGGCCCTTCCGGGGGGCACAGGGGCCCTACCGGGTTTATCAGCGCTGCGGCGGTGACGCGCGATGGCAAGAGCGCGGCGCACGCGGCGGCATAAGGGCCGCCGCCCGAGATGCCCGCCACGCCGAATTGGTTGATGCCAAGGTGGTTTGCGAACTCGGCGATATCGCTCGCCCAATCGCTCAAGGTGCGATTGCGCTGAAACGTCGAAAGGCCGAATCCAGGCCGCTCTGGCGCGATGATCCGCATGCCCAAGCGCCGCGCCGGTTCATGCACCAGCCGGAACATGAAGCGCGAACCGGGCGTCCCATGAAAGCCAAGAACCGGAACTCCACGCTGTGCGCCGTACTGGAATAGCCCAGCTTGCGGCCGTCGGAGAGGACGATGTGCCGGTCTTCTGCAGCGGTGCTTTTGCCTGTCGAAGGGAGCCGGTGGATCGCCGATGTCATTGGGATCACTTTCTACTCGTTGTTGTAAGAGCAGGCTGCGAGATTAGATACATGCTTGTGCCCTCCTCGTTTGGGGAGGCCATGCTAGCACATCGGATGTCCCCCTGTACGGCAATCCATTCCAGCCCTTCCGCAGCGAGATGGGTCGCCTGTTCGACGGCCTTCTTGGGCGGAATGCCGGCACTTTCCAATCTGCGCCAAAGCCTTCCCGCGCCGCAAGTTCTTACACCGGCGTTGGACGCAAAGGAAACGGAAAAGGAACTCATCGTGAAAACCGGTCTACCCGGAATTGATAGGAAAGACCTCCGGGGGAGTTCAGGGGTTGAAC
>CAVYEY010000040.1:0-32300 GCA_963767435.1 uncultured Alphaproteobacteria bacterium | reverse complement strand
TTAAGTGCAAGAATGCATTAAAACATTTCTAAGACACGTTGAAAAGGAGTGATCGTCTTGGTTAGAAAAACGCTTAGTGAAAGGCGGGCGTCGAAGCTTACAAAGCTTGATGAACTGAAATCGCAAATCGCGCATATGGAGGAAATGGCCCGGCCGTGCGCTTTGGCAAGCTTGCCATTCGCGCTCGGCTAGTAAAATAAACCTGAGTGATCCTGAGTTGTTGCGGGAGTTGTTGCGCTCTGGCCGGGCCCGATTTCGCAACGGGTCCAAAATATCAGCTGGCGATGGCGCGCATGCGCCTCTACAGGGCGCACAGGACGGAAAGGAAGCTGGGCTTGGATGCTAGAAGGCGGACACCCGTAACAAAATTCAATTGGGTGGCCTAATCTGCAGGCCGGGATTGCAAACGAACCGGCTCCGGTGCTCTGGGTGTCTTTGTGGCGGCAGCCCAAGCTTTATCCGGCCCGGATGGCGCCGCCGCCCGCGAACGCTGGCGCAAAGCCGGAGAGGACGCCTTTGCAGCCTCCGGTGGCAAAAAGTGACGAATTCACCGCGAGCATCTCGCGTTGAGCGCGTAAATTCTCATAAATTCTCGTAAGTTCTCATAAGTTCGCAGGGCTACTTTTTGCCCGAATTCTGCCGGTGGCGCCCAAGCCCGTGCTGGTTCATGTGCGTGTTCCAGTTTGGACAACTGCTTGGTCGCTGCCCTCCGCGATGCCGCGTCCGCGGTATCGGCCGCCTTACAAGCAACCTAGAAGCCAGGCTCGAAGCTAGCTCCATTTTCAAGAAGTAGGTAGCTCACCGGCGCTTGCCAGCGGACTGCCCCCGCTGCCTCTGGGCTTTCGGGTAGGCTTACCGGAACCAACGCTCCGGCGCCTGGCGCCGCAGCGATAGCATATAGTAGCTATCCATTTTATGCGCAACCCAAAACCAAACATAGCTACTATCTTTGACATCTTCAAAACTGAAACTAGTGATAGCTGCTATCTGATATTCACCGACCTCGAGCGGCAACGCCGATAGTAGCTATATCGCGCGAGGCTGGAGGTGCCAGCAATGCGCCGAAGCGGCTCCGCAACTCCGCCTCCTCCGGCTTCCTCCGGGGTGTCCGGAGCTTGGACACCTGCCCGTACACCTCTTTGGACACCTATCGTACGCCATCTGGACACCTTGTTGGACACCAGCCCGCATACCCCCCGTGCGCTTCTAGATAGCTACTATCAAAAACAGTTGCGTCATTTGACAATAGTTGCTATACGTGCATTATAAAATAGCTGCTAGCTGGTATATCGTGTGGCCGCACAAACGGGAAGCGATCATGAAGACGATCACGATTGCGTCCACCAAAGGAGGTTCCGGCAAGAGCACGATCCTATCGGCGCTTGCCGTCCGGGCCACTCAGGAGACGCCAAAGGTTGCGATGATGGATTTGAATTTCGACCAAGGGTCGCTCACGCAGTGGTGGCATGTGAGGGGGAAGCCGCAATCGCCGTTCCTCGTTCAGAACGTCGAAAGCATCCCGCGCGATGTGCGCGTGATCGCCGCCATGGGCTACGAGTGGCTGTTCATCAATTCGCCGCCCACGGGGATGGATTTGGTCGAACAGGCGGTTGCGGTCGCGGATACCGTGATTGTCCCTGTCCGTCCTGGCTTCTTCGATGTGATCGCGGTTCAAACCGTAACCTGGATGTGCCGCCAGCACCGCAAGCCGTTTGCCTTCGTCCTCTCCGCGGTGGATGGCCGCTACAAGACGCTCACCAGGCAAACGCTCGCCGCGCTTTCCGATCTAGGGCCGGTGCTCAAGACGCAAATCAACTACCGGCGCCCATGGATCGCGGCGCTGGTCATCGGCAAGACTGGCCCGGAACTCGACAAGGACTTGCGGCCGGAAATCGGCGCCCTTTGGGGCGAGGTCAAAAATCTAGCAGAGAAAGGGAGCGTGCAATGACTGATATCACCGACGACGGCAACGCCGCTGCCGACGATCTGAATGGAATGCGCGATGCCATGGCCAGGCTCATGGGCGATTTCTCGCTGGCCTCGCCGAACAAAGCGGAGCGGAAGCAGCGGGAGAAGAAGGCTCGCTCGCTGGTGGATGGCCGCACACTCAAGGCCAAGGGCCGCACCGAACAGCTCAACGTGAAGGTAAGGCCGGACGTCAAGCAGGCGCTCACCGCGCTTGCCGAGGCCGACGGCATCAGCATCACGGATTGGCTGGAGCGGACCGTGGAAGAAAAGCGTGGAGCGAAGGGGGGCTGAGCATGCGGACATTTGCACGTTTTTTCAGCCTTGGCTGCGGAGCCATCGTGATTGTCATCGCGGCCCGGTACGGGTTCAAGACGAGCGATAACGATTTCGATGGGGGCATGTGGGCGTTTACCTATGGCGCCGTCACGCTGGCCGGGCTGTTCGGCCACGCCCTTGGCGCGCGCGCCTGGCCGAACTCCAAGCTTGTTGGCGCGCTGGTCTTCGCGGCGAGCGCGTTTGCCTTGCTGATAAGCCTATCGAACAGCATCGGAGCGATGGCGGGGCGCGGAAACGCGCAGCAAGCGGAGCGCATGCGGGTTGCCGATATCGTGCGGGACGCGAGGCGCAGCTTGAAGCGCGCCGAAGACGAGCGGGAAGGGCTGAAATTTACGCGGCCGACGGGGCGGCTGTGGCTGCCGCGAAAGCCAAGGCGGACGCCGCCACGCTGGACAAGGATGCCGCCCACCGGGACTACGATGCAGCGAAACAAGCTTCGGATACCGAGTGCCTCATCCGTGGAAAAATCTGCCTGGAAAAGGAAAAGCTAACCGCCGGAAACGCCCTGCATTGGCATGAGAGGGAACAGGCGGAAGCCTCAGCGCTCGCAGCCCTTGAGAACGCGACCCAAAATAAGGCGATGACCGATCACGCTGCCAAGCTCGATGCCGATATCGCCGCCCTCAGGGACAAGATCGAGAAGGCAGGTCCTATCCTCGAAGCCAACAGCCAGGGCTCGGCCCTTGCCCGCTTGTTCGGCCTGCCCGACACGAAGGCAGCCACGCTTTCCACCTATCAGAACCTCGCCATGGCCGTGGGGATCGAGGTCCTGATTGCGATTTCTCTCGTGGCCTCCGAGGTGATCGGCCTGCCCGAAAAGCGGCCTGCGCCGACGGCTGCGGGCCCGGTAGCGGCAGCCCGGAAGGAAGACGGGAATATAGAGACCGAAGTGGTCAAACCTGCCCAGCAGATCGAAGCGGTGCCCGCCGCCAAGCTGCCCAAACCCTCCCCCGCAGCGCCCAAGCGGCTGATTACATCGCAGCCCAATCCGATCAGCAACGTGGCGCAGATAATGGCCGGCATCCTTGTGCCCGGCCGCGGCAAGGTGGAAATCGCGGCCCTCTACGCGGCTTATTCGAAGGCGTGTGCGGCGGCAGGCAAGCGGTCCGTCGCGGCAGGCGACTTTCCCGCCGCCATGGCCGCGTTGTGCAAAACGCTCAACATCAGGATCGAGGTAACGGATACCGGCGTGTATTTGCTGAAGGTCAAGCTGTTGACTGCGGCGGCGAGCGCCGGGGCCTGATTTCCCGGCATCTCGGCGGCGCCCGATGGAACGGATTTTCGTCCAGGGCCAAGGCCGCAGAGCTTTGCCACAGCGGGAATTTTGACCTTGGCGCAAGAGGCCGTTTGTTGATACCAAAGGTTGCTGAACCGTATTGCGCAATTGGAGGTATGGCGAACGTCGATTTTGTTGGCCCAGCCGCTACCAAGCGATGCGCCGCTCACTCTCGCAGTGGCCATAAGAGCATCGCAAACAGCGATGCGAGCGCGTACACTCTGCCGCGATGGCCTTCGAGCCGCGCAATCTCTGCACCGGTTTTGGGGGTTTATTTGTTGGCGGCAGACGCGGACGCGCAGCTCCACGCTAGCCCAAGCATCTGTATATGGTATTTTTCATGGTATCGAACAGCGAAACTTTCGCATCACATTGATTTTAACCGTAAAAATCTCATAAATAACCATCGAGTGGGAGTAAGCCGGGGAAGAATGTTTGGAATGCCACTTAACTGTTGGGGAAGCACCTGTCCAACACCAAGGACACTGAGGGCGGCGCGGTCGCACTATGCCCGTATTGTTTGGCAGCTACGCGTCCGTGGCCACAGGCCGGGACGTCAATCATTTTCCTAAATGGGATAGACGTCGGACAATCGGCGTTGGTGGTGGCGGAGGAGTGGGGCACATGCCCGTCCGACAAATTCCTGGTCAAAATGGCTTATGAAGAAACGGGCCGGCTGCGAATGGTGATGCCCCACTATGAATTGTTCTTGGACGTTAAAGTGTTCGCTGTCCCAGCTTGGATGCCGCCGCTTTCGATCGAGGATAACTCCTTCATCCATGATAGCCTTCGGTATTCTGTAGACAAGCCAATCGCGGCAAGTGAACGCGGGGAACTTGGTGAGTTGATGCATTCAGTTATCGCAACCTGTTGGCAGCGGCGGCTGCCATTGAGGGGCGTGGACATCTGGCCGTTACTAAACGCCCATGGCGTTAGCCCCCACCTTGAGGCTAATGTCATCGACTATTTCGATTTCGGAACGACGCTACTCACGACGGCGCAAAGACGTACAGCAGTAAAGAGAAGGCGCATGCCGGCTATGTCAAAAGGCCGCTACCTCACGGCTGCGCAGCGAGAGCTGCGTGTCAGCCTTTTCGGACATGATTAATTGCACATCCACCTGGTCTTGGCTGGCCGCTTGGCGTATGATATCAATGATATCATCAAGCTTCTGGAGAGCTGCGATGGCTGACTTGCTGGTACGCGGGATTGACGAAGAACTCGTGCGGGCGCTCAAGGAGCGGGCCGGCGCCCATGGACGAAGCGCCGAGGCGGAGCACCGGGCAATCCTGGCCGCCGCGCTCGCCCGCCCCCGCAAGCGCAGCTTTGCCGAGGTGTTGGCATCGATGCCGGACGCTGGCGCGGACGCGGATTTCGAGCGCGTGCAATCGGCCGGGGAAGCACCGCATGTATTTGATTGACACCAACGTCATCAGCGAGGCCCGGAAGAAGGCGAACGCAAACCCTGGGGTCACGGCCTTCTTCCATCAGGCCGTCGCTTCGGACGAGCCGGTCTACTTGTCCGCGATATCCGTGGGTGAGCTGCGCCGCGGCGTGGAGCTTATCCGCCATCGGGGCGATACCGTCCAGGCGGAAGCGCTTGAAGCGTGGCTAAACGGTATCCTCGAACAATACGCGGAGAAGATCCTGCCCTTCGACGCCGGCGCAGCCCAGGTTTGGGGCCGGCTGAGAGTTCCTCATCCAGAGCACGAACTTGACAAGCAGATTGCGGCCATCGCTCTGGTCAACGATCTGACGGTCGTGACACGCAATAGCGCCGATTTCCTGGGCACGGGGGTTAAGCTGAGGAACCCGTTCTCGCCTGCCGGATAACTTGCCCGCTGGCATTTACCACTTTCCGCTGGATTTGCCCGGCCAACGAGGTCAAGGGCGTCAACCGCGCCGTCTACGGCGTGACCCCCAAGCCGCCGGGAACGATCGAGTGGGAAAAAAGGGGATAAGCCGGCCCCATCGGCCTGCAACCCCTGCGAATTGGCTTATCCGCGGATGGCCTGGGGGGAGGAAGCAATGGCAGCTTCAAAGTCAAAAGCGAAGCCGAAGCGCAGAGGCGAGTGGGTATGGGCGCGAGCGCTCACGCCGGAGGCCAAGGCGGACATCGGCGCCAAATGCGAGCGCTTTATCGCCGAAGTTCTGAAACCCAAGTTCCTGCCAGAGATTAAGCCCACTGAGTGGAACTATCCGGTAGACATGTTTGGCAAATGGCGCGGCAGCAAATATAGCTTCATCCTGCGCTGGCGCTCCGGTTTTCCCGGAAATGCCGGCGAGGAGTTCGAGAACGGATTCGTGCGCCTGGATCATTCGCCGGGAGGCGCGGAATTCCAATTCGACGTGATGTGGCACAGGCATACGGGGCAATGGTGGCCCCTCTACCGTTCCGTGACGCTTGAAGAAGCCCTGCACGCGATCAAAACCGATGGCCTGCTGCGCCCGCCTGTATGAAAACTATCTAGTGTCCCGCCTCCGAATTACCGTACGAGCGACCGGCAAAGGGGGGGTAGGCAATTGCGAGACGCCACACTAGGAGCCGCACGTCCTGAGACATCGCTCGCGCTGGTTTTCGCACCCTACATAAGCGTAGCGCGCAGTCTCTCCCGGGTTTCCGCTGGGGATAGGCCGGATGCCCCAAGGTTTGTCGCCGGAGTTTTTGGGGCGCGCCACCTGGACGCATTCTTCGAAGCTGGAGTCGCAATGGCTTATGCACGCATCGCGGCCGTTCGCTTGCTCCGCAGCGGCCGGGGACGTGGACTGCGGAGGCTGGTCCTGAGCCATCCCGTAGGGAATTTGCATGAGCGCGCCAATGAGCGCGAGAGTTGCGATGCGTAGGCGCCCGGACATAGATGCTTTTCCCCCCAAATTGTGTACATCCATGCAATGCAACGCTGCACCTGAGGCTTGCCCCTCAGGCAACCGAGCGTAGCACGCGGGAAGCAGAGGCAGCAATGGGCAAGGCTGAAGCCATCGCCGTACGCAGGCCCAGCTACCGGCCAGCGCCGGACTTGAGCTTCACCGCCTGGCCGAAGCTGCGGTCCATGGCGGCCGACGGGCTCCAGAGATAAGGCCAGTGGCCGTACATCCAGGAGAGCTGCCCCGCCGCGATTTCGGGGGGAAGGTGCTGCACTTCCAGCGCATAGAGTGCCGAGGCAAGGCCCGTGCGGTCGGCGCCGCTTTTGCAGTGCACGAGCGCAGGTGCGGGCGCCTCGCGCAGCGCCGCCTCAAGGGTGGAGAACTGCTCCGGGGTCAGTTCGCGGCGTGCGGACAGCGCGATGTCGATATGGCGCAGCCCAAGCCGGTCCGAAGCAGCCGTCTCCTCGTCGTACCACTGCTCGCCGGGATGGGCGCCGCGCAGGTTGATCACCGATTTGATGCCCAGCGTTTGCGCATAGGCCGCAAGCTCGCGCGCGTCTGGCTGCGCGGAGCGGTAGAGCCTGCCAGCCTCGACGGTATGGAAATTGCCGGCGATTTGGAGCGCGCCGGAATAAAGAAGGAGGCTCAAAGGCCCGGCCAGGGCCAGAAACACAAAATATCGCCGCCGGAACCGCATGCAGCGCTCTTAGCACGGCGGCGCGCGGAATCACAGCCCCGCGATCCGCGTCTATTTTGCTTCGAGCCCTAAACCCGAACATCGCGAAACGATACCAGGCGGCGCTGCGTCTCGTCCCACAACGCCAAACGCACACAGCGAAAACTATCGAGCAGCGTCAGCCGTCCAATCGCGCCAAGCTCCGGATGGTCGCGGAGCACCTGCGGCAGCCGGTAATAGGGGATGCGGCTGCAGAGGTGATGGACGTGATGCACGCCGATATTGGCCGTGAACCAGCGCAGCAAGGCGGGCAAATCGTAATGCGAACTGCCGTACAGGGCCGCGTCGTGCAAGTTCCACTCACCGTTCGCCGCCCAAACCGTGCTGTCGAACTGGTGCTGGACGAAGAACAGCCAGACGCCGAGCGTGCCCGCGATCATGGCCGCCGGAACGTAAACCGTCAGGATCGCCCCGATGCCGCTCGCCCAGATGAGCGCGGCGGCTATAAGCGCAATTGCGGTATTGTTGGCTATCGTGCTGGCCCAGGGCTGCCAGCCGCTGCGCATCATCCCAAAAGGCAGCCGCTGCTGCAGAATAAACAGATAAGCAGGGCCAAGGCCGAACATCACCAGGGGATGGCGGTAAAGCCGGTATGCCAGCCGCCTCCGAAGCGAAAGCGCGCGATACTCGCGCACGGTCAGCGTCGTCACGTCGCCGATGCCGCGCCGGCCAAGATTGCCCGCGGTGGCGTGGTGAATGGCATGCGTTCGCTGCCAGAGGCCGTAGGGCGTCAAGGTGAGCACGCCGATAATGCGTCCCGTCCAATCGTTCGCCCGCCTCGACGGAAAGAACGCACCATGACCGCAGTCGTGCTGGATCATGAAAAGCCGCGCGAGAAAGCCGGCGGCGGGGATGGCGATGAGCAGCGAAGCCCACCAATACCCCCAAGCGAAGGCGAGCCAGCTTACGAGCCACAGCGCGGCGAGCGGAAGCGCCGTTACAGCGAGTTCCGCGATGCTCCGCGCGGAACTTGGCTCGCGATAGCGGTTGAGGATGGGCGTCCAGTCACGTGCGCAGGCGGCGGCAGGGTGCATATTTACGCTCAAGATAAGGCCGATGGGGAACCGGGCGCATCGGGAACCGCATGCAACCCAGCATCCTATTTCTAGCCTGCTGTGGCGGTTGTGTCTCGTAGATTTTAAAACCCGTGCCACCCCGGCTGCGAATGCACGCATTCGATAAAGCCGCAGCGCAAGGCAGGCAGGCGATTCCCGGTAACTTTAGTGTGTCAAGCGGGAGTGCGCGCAGGGGTTGCATCGTCAATCGTCTGCCACTATATTTATAGCAACCAGTGGCGAAGGCAGTGTGTGCGATGGATCGGCAGTATCAAATCAAGGGCGACCTCGATGCGTCCTATGTCGCGCGGATGCGATCCGAAATGGAAGATCTCGCCAATTCCAACGGCAACGTCATCATGGATCTCACCAACGCCGAGTTTGTCGACAGCTCGGGCCTCGGCATCCTGGTCTTTCTTCATAAGCGGTTAACTGCGGCTGGCCGCAAGCTTAAGGTCGTGGGGCTCAAAGGGCAGCCCCTGCTCCTCTTCACGAACCTGCATCTGATGCCACTTTTTTGCGAGTAGCCGCCAGTCCGGCTGTTACAGTGGCGGTCCGCCATCTGCGCACGTAGAGCTTCAGGGCTTGTCCTTGCGGATCGAGAGCTGCCGATACCCTTGCCGGGGATCACCGGCTTTTTGCTCGAAATCATCCGGTTGTTCACCCCAGCCCAGGCGATCTCCCCCGAAAGCCTTCCCGCGCTACGCGGAAAAGCCCGGATTCGGCTCAGCGCCCTCTGGACTAAATCGCCTTGCCTCCTTATTCTGCATACATGACAACACTTCTCGAACAAGCCATCGATGCCGTCCGGCGTCTGCCACCCGAGACGCAAGACGATTTGGGCCGCTTCCTTTTGGAACTTGCCTCGGAAGAGCCACTGCATCCCGATGAAATCGCCGCGCTGGATGAAGCCGAGGCGGAAATCGCGCGCGGCGAGCGGGCTTCGCCAGAGGACGTGCGGGCGTTCTGGCGCTCCCACGGGCTATGATAGTCGATTATGCTCCAAGGGCGCTGCGCGATCTCCATGGGATCGACGCCTATCTTGGGGAGCATAATCGGGCCGCCATGCATCGCATTTTGGCGGCGATCCAGCATAGTATTGGCAACCTCCAGCATTTTCCCGAATTGGGGAAGCCCGTCCGGGGAAAGCAGCGAAGGGTCCCGGTGCCCAATACTGCTTATCTTGTTTATTATCGCATTACGGGCGATGAGGTGCTGATCCTTCACATTCGCGACGGGCGGCGTAAGCCACATTTGGTCTGAGCGCGGCAAGGCCGATCCAGCGCAGTGCGCGACCAGAGGACCGGCCGCATCACTTGCTTTCCGCCGCCAATTCAATCGCAGCATCGAGTTCATCCATAGCCTCATCGTGCGGCACAAGCCGGCCCGCCTTCATATCGGCAAGCCCCCGCGCGATGGCATCCAAAATGTGGCTTTCCCGCTCGACATAGGCGGCCACCGCCTCAGCCGCCAGCGCGGCGGCAGGCTGCCGGGTGCGCTCCGAAAGCTCGGTGAGCTTTTGCCCCACCTCGGGCTTGAGTTCGATTGTAAGCGTGGCGGTCATTCGTTCGCATGCCTCGTTGCCGGAGGGCATTCTAACAGATCCAAGGCTAGCATCCCAAGAAATGCGGCAGCCGCTCAGCGCCGCGCCTCTTGCGGCTGCGTCCACTCCGACACATCCCACAGCTTCAGTGTTTTGTAACTGCCAGACAGCGCAAAGCGGCCATCAGGCGAGAGGGCAACCGACTCGACAAACTTCGTGTTGTCCCTGATCTCGTGCAACTGTCGGCCAGCATCTGCGATCCAGAGCGTTACTGCTCCTACGGTACAAGGATCAGCAGCAGATCGCTCCGCGCAGCCAGTTGTGAGAAGGTAACGGCCGTCCGGGGAAAAGGCAACCCGATGGTCACCCCACGTAGGCTCGCCCAGGGTGCGAAGCTCCCGGCCACTCGCCACATCCCAAAGCTTGAACGTGTCGTGAAAGCTCGCGCTCGCAAGCGTGCGGCCATCCGGGGAAAAAGCAACCCCATGGACACCCGACGTATGCCCGGTAAGGGTGCGAAGTTCCCGGCCGCTCGCTGCATCCCAAAGCTTGAGCGTCTTGTCAGCGCTTGCGCTTGCAAGCATGCGGCCGTCAGGCGAAAAGGCGACTGACTTAACTGACATCGTATGTCCGGTGAGGGTGCGCAGCGGGTTTCCGCTCGCAGCGTCCCAAAGCTTGATCCTCTTGTCCTGGCTCGCGCTCATAAGCGTGCGGCCGTCGGGCGAAAAGGCAACCGAAAGGACATAGTCCTGATGCCCGGCAAGGGTGCGAAGCTGCCGGCCGCTTGTTGCATCCCATAGTTTGATCGTCTGATCAAAGCTCGCGCTCGCAAGCGTGCGGCCGTCAGGCGAAAAGGCAACGGAGCAGACAAAGTCCGTATGCCCGGTGAAGGTGCGGACAAGTCGCTGTGCTTTGTCCTCATACCGGATCGCGGGCGGTGCAGGTTTCGGCACCTCCGCCGTCGGCTTCGCCACCGCGACCTGCTGCGCAGGTTCCGGCGGTCGAGAACGCGACGAGGCTGCCGCTTGGCGCATCCATGCGCGCGAGCCCCCGCAGGCCGCCGCGCGCATAGCCGAACGGGTTGTCGCGGCAGGCGTCCAGCACCACAATGGCGAGCCGCGTCTGCGTATTCTCCAGCATGCTCATGATCGAGGACAGGCTCACCGCGTCGATATCGACATCGGCCTCGCTCGCGATGTGCTCGTCCACCGGGATGAGATAGTTCTCGCCCTTCACCTGCACGCCGTGGCCCGCATAGAAGATGAACGCCACCGCGTCCTTGCCGCGCTCGCGAAGCGTGGCGGCGAAGGTCTGCACCGTGCGCTTCATCTCGCGCTGGCCCGCGTCGTAGGAGGCGGAGACCTCGAAGCCTTGCGCTTTCAGCCGATCCGCCATCAGCTTGGCGTCGTTGACGGGGTTGGCGAGCGCGGCGCGGCTGTAGGCTGCGTTGCCGATGACAAGCGCGACGCGGTTCTTGGCGTCCTGCGCAAATGCCGCCCCGGCGAAGACCATCATAAGAAAACAAATTGCCGCGCGCATCGCCATGGAAAGTCAGCCCCAAACGCAAACCACGATCTTTCTATCGGAATAGAATGCCGCCGCCAAGGGCGCGGGACAAATTCGGCTTGCTACGTTCAGCGGGAATGGCGGCGCGGGGGCGCGAGCGCGCCTCGACAGGGCGGTAAGCTGCGGCAAACCTTATGACTTATCCTTCCGGATCGATAACTGCTGATACCCCTTCCCCAGGAGCACGGGCTTCTTGCTCGAAATTATCCCGCTACTTACCCCAGCCCAGCCGATCTCGCCCGAAAGCCGCCCATATTCGATCTTCGGGCAACGGTTCATCACCACCTTGAGCCCCGCCTCCTCCGCGAGCCGCGCGGCCTCATCGTTGCGCACGCTCAGCTGCATCCAGATAACCTTGATCCCGAGCCGCTCCTTATGCTCAAGCGCCTCCTTCACGATCCCCAGCGCCGCCTCCGAATTGCGGAAGATGTCCACCACGTCCACCGGCTCCTCAAGGGCCGCGATGTTCGCCGCCACCTTCTGCCCCAGGATTTCCCCACCCGCGAGCCCCGGATTGATGGGAAATACGCGGTAGCCCTTCGCGAGCAGATATTTCAGCACGAAATGGGAGGGCCGCACGGTGTTGGCGCTCGCGCCCACGAGCGCGAAGCTCTTCGCCTCGTTCAGAATGTCCGCGATATAGCTGTCCGGATAACTGTTGTGGTCCATGGTGCGCGCGCCCCTCTCTTACGGTTTGCATATAGCGCATGCCCCGGCCGTTCAAGCGCGGCGGAAAGCGTCACCCGGTGCACGTGTGGCAAGATGCCGGATAGGCCTTCGGCCTTCCGGCATGACATCCGGCGGCGGTGCTTTGGCGTTTCCCCCGAACTGTTACGATTGCGTAAAGATTGCGTAGGCGCGCGCAAAAGGTAGAGTTGAGGAGAGGCGCGGTAGCTTGGGCCATGCGGCAGCACCCCGTTTCCCCTCCCCGCTCATCGAACCGGGCTTGCGGATCTCCCAAGCCGTTGACTTAATCTGTTGATGACAGCGGCGGACGCGGCTTTCTGCTAGCCCGGAAAATTCACGGCTGGGTGGCGGATGTAGCTTAACCCATTGGAATCTCGTAAGATCTGGTTGCTAAAGCCGATCCGCGCGATTTTCGAGGGGAGCCCATCCGCCGTGAACGATCCTATGCCGCCGCTACCCGGCCTGTCACCAGTTTCCGCCAAGCCAGTCGTGGCCCGTTTCGATGGCGGACATCTATCGTCGGACGGGGGTGTTCTGCTGCTGCGGGAGATTGCGGAGCGTTTGGGCTTCGCTGAGCGCTTGGCGGCCTGTATCGACGATCCCCGGGATCAAGACCAGATCGTCCATACCCTCGCGGCCACTATCCAATTCGGCAGGCTCCTGACCGGCGTCGATATGGCGAAGGGGCGGGCGGAAATCGTTCGCTTGGCTGGGTTCGAGCCAGGTTCGCAGGTTCTGGAGGTGTCCCCTGGGCCTGGCGTGTCCCATCCCCTGCTGCGGGAAGCGCTTGGACCCGCATCCCGCATCGTGGCAGCCGATCTTTCCCTCAACATGCTGCGCGAATGCCGGCGCAGGCATGGCAGCCTGGGCGTCGTGCCGATCCAGGCCAACGCGCTGCACCTGCCGTTCGCGCATGAATCCTTCGATGCGCTTTTCCATTTCGGCGGCGTCAACCTGTTCAGCGATCCGGGCCAGGCGCTTAGCGAGTTCGTGCGCGTGGTGCGCCGGGGTGGCCGCATCGTCTGGGGCGACGAGCATATGAGCGAGCGGTATTCCGATCCAATCGGGCTGCGCGTTCTGCCGCGCATCAATCCGGGCTTCCGGAAAACCCCGCCTGCCCCGCCCCAGGGCGCCGAGGTGCTGGGCCGGCATGAGGTCTATGGCGGCCTTGGCTATCTTGTGGTGGCGCGGAGGCGGGGCTGACGGTTATACCGGGCACGGCCTTGCGGTACATACCGCCCTGGGCGAAGTAGAACGGAGTTTTGTGATCGTAAAAAGACGGTTCGCATCGCGGTTGCCCCTTTGGGTTGCCGGTCACTCCTCTTCGGACTGGGCGCTCAAAGGGTGGAAATTGAACACCGTCTGCTTGAGCCGGTCTTCCATCACATGCGTGTAAATCTGCGTGGTGGAGATGTCGGCATGGCCCAGCAGCGTTTGCAGGACGCGCAGGTCCACGCCGCGGTCGAGCAGATGCGAGGCGAAGGCGTGACGCAGCACATGCGGGGAAAGGCGCTCGTCATCTATGCCGGCCGCGGCGCCCAACGCCTTCAAATCGCGCGCGAATTTCTGCCGGGTGAAGTGCCCCGTCTCGCCCCAGGAGGGGAAGAGCCACTTACCGGCGCTACCGCCCTCCGGGCTACTTGAGCGCGGGCTTTGCGCGGCCGGGCTTTGAGCGCCTGCCATCGCTGCGATGTAGCGGTCGAGCGCCTCGCGGGCCTTTCCGTTCAGGGGTACGATGCGCTCGCGCCCGCCCTTGCCCTTCACCGTCAGCATGAGCTGGTCGCCCTTGAGCGCCGCCCTGGGCAGGCCCACCAACTCCGAGACCCGCAGGCCGGTTGCATAGAGCAGTTCCAGAAGGCAGGCGAAGCGCAAGGCCCGCAGCCGTTCGCGCCCCTCCGCTTTGGCCGCGGCATCGTGAGCGGTATCCAGAAGCAGCTCGACCTCGCCCGCAGACAAGGTCCGCGGCAGGTGGCGCCGGGCCTTGGCGCCTTCGATCAGAAGCGCCGGATCGCCCGGCCGCCAGCCTTCCGCCACTAGAAACCGCGTGAACCGCTTGAGGCAGGAGCGCTTGCGGGCGGCGGAGTTGGGGCTGAGCCCTTCGCCTGCGCGGCTTATGAAAAAGGCTTCGAGGTCCGGCCGCTCGCAGGATGCGAAGTTCGCGCCGCGCGCCGCCAGGAACCGGGACATCTCGCGCAGGTCCGACCCGTAGGCCGAAATCGTGTTGAAGGACATGCCGCTCTCGGCCCGCATCATGTGCAAAAACGCATCGATCAGCGCTTCGTCTTCGCTCTGCGCGGGGGGACCCTCCGGACGTGGCATGGCTATTTGACTTTAACGTCCCTGATTGTCTTCGTCATTTCGTGCTGCTGGGGCTCGAAGAAATTTGCCAGCACGAACATCGACCCGTAGAAGAGGCCGGCGAGAACACCAACGGCAGTCAGGAAGCGGAGAAGGCTTGGCATGGCGTTTTCCGGGGCGTTAGCTTGCGCTGAAATAGCGGAAGGGCGATGGCGCCAATAAGCCGGTATGGCTGCAGCTCTTCGGCCCGGTTGTCAAGAACGCTATGAGAGCATAAGTTGCGCGCCCATGAGTTCCGGACTTGCAGGATAATCCGATCGTGACGGTGGAAGTTGCTAGCGCTACAGCGAAACGTTTGGCCCGGGAGGTGCGCGGCACGCTAGGCTCGCGCAGCATTGTGCTCGTCGGCATGATGGGATCGGGCAAGTCGTCCATCGGGCGAAGGCTTGCGGCCGCTCTCGAACTGCCGTTTGCCGACGCGGACACGGAAATCGAACACGCGGCCGGCATGACGGTCGTGGACATCTTCGCAGCGCACGGCGAGGCCTATTTCCGCGAGGGCGAGGAGCGCGTCATCAAGCGGCTTTTGCAAGGCGGGCCGCAAGTGATCGCGACCGGCGGGGGGGCTGTCCTTTCGCCCAAGACGCGGGCCGAGTTCGCCGCGAACGGGGTTACCGTTTGGCTCAACGCGCCCATCGATCTCCTGCTGCACCGGGTCTCGCGCCGCGACAACCGGCCCTTGCTCAAAACCCCCGACCCGCGCGCGGTGCTGGTGCGGCTCCTCTCGGAGCGGGAAGCATTCTACGCAGAGGCCAATCTCACATTCGAAAGCCGCGACGGCCCGCACGAGGCTGCTGTGGAAGAACTGCTGCCGCTCATCGCTTCTTATCTTGCCAAGGGCGGCGCAGCTGCTAAGCAGGTTGCCCCTGCGGAGGCCTGCAACGGCGAGGAACAGTCATGACGAGCGCGGATATCAACCGGAAAGCCGGCCTGGTTACGGTCACGCTGGGCGAGCGCAGCTACGAGATCGTCATAGGTGCTGGGCTTCTGGCATCGGCCGCACAGCACCTCACTGAGGCCCTGCCGGGCACGCGCTTTGCCATTGTGGCCGACTGGTCGCTGTCCGCCTATGCGCACGATCTGGAGCGGCGGCTCAAGGAGGAGGGCCTTCTCCTGGGCGAAATCTGCTTCGTGCCTTCGGGCGAGAAGTCGAAGTGCTTCGCCGAGCTTGAGCGCGTCTGCAATGCGCTGCTCGACTTAGGGATCGAGCGCAAGCACGCGGTCATAGCACTTGGCGGCGGCGTCATCGGCGATCTGGCGGGCCTTGCCGCTTCGCTCGTGAAGCGCGGCGTCCGCCTCGTGCAACTGCCGACCACGCTTCTGGCGCAGGTCGACTCCTCCGTCGGTGGCAAGACTGGCATCGATACGCGCCATGGAAAGAACCTGATCGGCACGTTCTACCAGCCATCGCTCGTGCTGACCGACCTTTCGACGCTCGAACTCGCTGCCGGATCGCGAATTCCGCGCGGGCTATGCCGAGATCGTGAAATATGGGGCGCTGGGCGACGCCGTGTTCTTCGAATGGCTCGAAGCCAATGGCGCGCAAGTGTTCGCCCGCGACAGCGACGCGCTTACCTATGCGATCCTTCGCAGCTGCCAGATGAAGGCCGAAATCGTGGCCCGCGACGAGCGCGAAATGGGCGACCGCGCGCTTTTGAATTTCGGCCATACCTTCGGGCATGCGGTGGAGGCTTGGGCCGCCTATTCCGGCGAATTGCTGCATGGCGAGGGCGTGGCGCTCGGCATGGTGCTGGCGGCGAAGTTCTCGCAGGCGCGGGGGCTTTGCGGGCCGTCGATTGCGCAGCGGCTCAAGGCGCATCTGGCCGAGTTCGGCCTGCCCGCCGATTTCAAGGCGCTCAGCGAGCAGATCGGGCGCATGCCGCCGCTCGATGAGCTGATGGCCTATATGGAGCAGGACAAGAAGGTGCGGGACGGGCAGCTGACGCTCGTGCTGTTGCGCGGCATCGGGCAGGCGTTCGTGGCGAACGATGTGCCGCGCGAGACGATCCGGGATTTCTTGCAGGCGCAGTTGGTCAATCCGCGGTGAGCGCGGGGGCTTGAACGCTGCATATCGGCTTGCGCGAAGCGGCCCGCGCATCTGATCTACTAAGGCAATTGCGGCGGCGCGGCCGTGCCCGGCGTGCTCAATTGGTACGTTGGCGCGGAGAGCATGCGCTACGTGGGCTTTCCCGATGAAGCCCTCTGAAAATCGTGTCACGCCAATCAGACGGCGAAAGCAAGCTAAGCAACAGACATCGTTCAGGGAACACAGCCGTGTCCGCCGGCCTTTAGGGCACCGGACAAAATAACTGCGCCGCCTGGCTTGTTCTCTTGCCCGCCTGCCGCAGTGCAAAAAGGGTTATATATCTTGGATATGCGCCCCTTTTTGCGCCTTGCAGCCGGACAAGATTCCTACGCCATCCGGCTCACTTATTTTGTCCGGTGCCCTTATCGCGATCTGCGCGCTAAAATTCCACATATGCTCCGTAGGCTGTGGTCTCATAGAAGGTTGTCAGTTGCCCCGTGCCCAGATCGCGGACAACCTGCCGGTCGAAATAGCGGGTTTCGGACGCAGCCGTCAAATGGCCACCCTGGTTCCCATCCGCGCCGCCGCTGACCGCTTCCATGGCAGTCATGGAGACCGCCCCGAACAGCGTCGCGCGCAGATAATTCACGGCGCCCTGATCCGGCGCCTGGCCGTTCGCCATGGCCGAGGCGATATTGGCAATCGCTCCGTCGCTCCACCAGTCCCCCGACCAAAAGCCTGCCACATCGGCAAGACTATCGAGGGTTACTGGCCCGGACAGCGGATCGTGCCGGTAAGAAACGATGGGCTGTCCATCCGGTCCGTTCCCTTCAGTGCTTGCAAGCCGGGGCAGGAGGTTGCGCGCAGCGACCGCCAGCGCCATGTCGGACCCTGTGGCAAGCTGCGTGAGCGCATCCACGAACTTCGATGGCCCTATAGCCGGCTGGGCGACGCCAGCGTTGTTCCTGGTGAGGATCATCTGCTCGATGGCGAGGTCATGCACGGTGGGGGACGGCGGAACTATGGTAATCGAAGTGGCGCTCACCGCCGTTTGCGTCCCGGTTCCCGCCACGCTCGCCCCCGTGTTTGCGGAGGCCGGGCTTGCCGGGGAGGCCACGGCGGACTTTGCTGGCTGCGAGCCGTTTTGGCTTTTCGATGATGAAGCCCCTGGGGCGGCGGGTTTGGAGGACCACGAAAGTGGCGCGAACAGCTTCTCGATGGTGACTGATGCGTAAGCGCCGGTCAGGAATGTGTTGAGGGGCGAAACCATGGGCGGGCTCCATGTACAGGATGCGCGAGCGGCCATCATGGGCAGGCATCCTGGCAATCGCCCCGCCTGCACGCGGGGAAGGGTTCAAGCATGCGACTCAGAAATGAACCGAAGCTTTACAACTGGCCGGCAAATCGCTGAATGCGAGGCAGGAGACCGTCACAGGGCGGCGAGGATGCGAGTGGACACGATGCCGGACGGCCTTATATGATCGAAGCAAGTTGTATGAGATGCGTAAAGAACGGAACCCGTGCAATCGCTGGCAGGAGATAAGGAACGCGCGCGATGAAAGTCGAGCTGACTGCGGACGTCGAAGCACGCATCAAGAAGCTTGTCGAGGCGGGGCAATTTCCGTCCGTCGAAGCTGCCGTCAACTACGGCGCGTCGCTTCTCCATGAACAACTCACCGATCGGGACCGCAAACTCGAAGATTTGCGGGCGACGCTAGCTGCTTCCATTGCGGAGGGTGGCCAGCACAGTGCAGAAGAAGCACTCGCTTATCTGGCGGAACAGCGCGCCGCCCGCCAGCAGGGTTAGTAATGCCGCAGCTGGTCTTTGATCGCGTTCCGCATACTTGTATAATAGGCGGCATCGTTGCACCCGCCCTAAAATGGGTATAATAGATATTATAGGAAGAATTTGAGGACATCGCTATCATGCGCGTCACTTCGCTCGAATTGCATCAGAAGCTCGGCCAGATGATCGACAAGGCCCGGCTTGAGCCGGTGGTCGTGACCAAGCACGACCGCGAGCATGTGGTGATCGTCTCCGCAGAACGGTACGCCTTTTTGCTGCAAGCCGCGCGCAAGGCCCGGCGGACCGGCAGCTTGTCGCCTGAAGAACGGGCGCTCGCCGCGGCCGCAACAGTTCCTTCAGAGGCGGAACAGGGGCAAATCCTAGCCGGAATTGCCGCGGCGGCGGATGCGGATCTTGACGGGCAGGCTGAAGCGTGAGTCTGCCGCCGCCATCCCCCGGCCTCGTCATCCGCTACAACTACCTTTGGGCCAGCGAGGCAGCACAGGGGCTTGAGGAAGGCGCCAAGGACCGGCCGGCCACCATTGTCATGGCCGTGAAACGAGGGGAAGAGACGCACGTTTATGTGCTGCCGGTCACGCATTCGGTGCCGCTCGCGGGCGCGGATGCCCTGGAAATCCCGCCGGATGTATGCCGTGCCGCAGGCCTGGATGCGGCGCGGTCTTGGGTTATCCTATCCGAATTCAACGAATTCGTGTGGCCCGGTTTCGACTTGCGGCCTATCCCTGGCCGGACGCCCCGCACCATGGCTTATGGCTTCGTGCCCTCCGGTTTCTTTGCGAAGATGCGGGACTGCTGGCTGGCGCTCGACGCAGCCGGTAAGTCGAAGGGAGCCCCGCGGAGCGCTTAGTCCTGCGAATGCAGCCTATTTGACTGGTTCCAGCCCGGCGGCCGGGAACGCGTCCTTACCGCGAGAATAAGCCGAACCACCTCTTCTTCTTCGGCCCTGCCTGGATTGGCCGGGTTCGCGCGGCGAGGTTCTCCTCCGCGAGCCACTTGCGGTTTTCCGCAAGACGATGGCTGGGATCGATGGCAAGCGCGCGGTCGAAATCGGCGATGGCGCGCTCGTGCTCGCCTCTGTCGCTCAGCGCGGAGCCTCGGTGGAAATAGGCGTCCGCGATTTGCGCGTTGAGGCTCAAGGCCTCGTCGAAACCGGCGATAGCGCGGCGTAAATCGCCTTTGGCGTACCAGGCGAGGCCGCGGTTGTAGTGAGTATCCGCGTCTTGCGCATCCATGCCGATGGCCTGGTCGAAATCGGCGATGGCGCGGTCGAACTGGCAGTTGGCGTAATGTTCCCTGCCGCTTGCGGCGTATGCTTTGGCGCCGGCGGCTTGCAATGCCAGCAAATGCGGTTCGAGGCCATCTTCCGGATGCACGGCACCGGGCGCAAGGCGGTGCTCATCAATTCTGATCGGAACTGCGGTCATTCTTGCGATGTCCTTCGAGCTTTCCGGGCCACGAAACAATGGTGCGCCTGAGAGGTTAATTTTGCCGCCACACCTTAGAGTGGTTCGGCCCTGCGTCAAATTGTCATTTCGATTACCCCGCCCGGCCGCCCGCGCGCCAAATTCCGCGGCGAACCAGCTCATAGCAAAAGGCCCGCGACGGATGGATCGCGGGCCTTCGTTCCCCTGGGGGAGGGGGTTCGGTGTCATGCCTTACTTGGGCGAGCCCGCAGGCGGCATGGCGATGGCGGATTTGTTGGTGCAGGTGTCGGTAAAGACCACCGCGCCGTTATCGAGATACTGCTTGGTCAGGCAGGTGCATACCGGGGCGGCTGGAGCTGCTTCATAGGCGGCTACGCGGCCACCCCCACGCCCACCGCTACCGGAACGCCCCAGCCGTAGGAGCCATGACGCCAATGGTGCCAATGCCAGTGATGAGGATGAGGCGGATGAGGCGGATAGACAGGAACGATCCGTGACAGCCGCCTGGGGTAATGGTGCTGGCCGTTGAACCGTTGCGAGAAGTGGTAACGGCCGCCGCCGATACCTGGGTGCCCTCCGCCGCCACGCATGGCAAACGCGGAGGCTGGCGTGACAGAGGCTGCTGTGGCGAGAACGACGGCCGATGCGAGTGCGGTGAGGGACAGAAGCTTCAACATGACGATCTCCTTCTAGACTTGTCTGGGGCGGGGAGAACGAGGTCGGGGGGCCTTTTATTCTCCGAAGCTGCCGCGTCATTCGCGGGTTACTTGTCTGTCGAAGGGGGACTGCAGGAGGTTCAAAGGTTCCGGAAAAAAATTTTGAGCCAGTATCCAAAGGCTGCCGTCCAGCACCCGCTAAGGCCGGCCATTGCAAATGCGGGACTATTTATTTTTTGCAGCTGCTTAAGGAGTTTGGTACATTTTCGTTGGAAATTTTGTTTTCCATTGAGCGGGTGCGTCAAATTAAACGGGCAAGCGGCTGAACCCATAATGCTGTTGGTGACCGGAAATGCAAGCTATACGATTTGGAACGATTGTCGCAGTAATATCGGCTCTCGCAGCTACGGTGAGTGTATACAAAGACCGGGAATATATGGCACAACTTGGGTGTTCGATAGTTAAGCTGGTTGGCGAATTCCGTTATTGCAATAGCTTCGCCGCAATCGATGGGGAGAAACTAGAATTGCCATTACGCGGCAAGCGCGAAGCTGTGGAGACTAGCCAGCGCCTAATGGAGGCCGAAGAGAGAGCCAGAGCGGCCGAAGCAGCCAGAAGAAAAGCGGAGGACAATGCAATCACCGAACTGGCGCGCGCGCGCCAGGCCGAGATAGAAGCGCAGTACGCGGAGCGGCGCCAGAACGATGCTGAGGCGAGGGCAAGAGCTGCGGAAGCAATCAGGCTGCAGACAGACGTAGGCGTCTATGCCGGAGCTTCCTGCGGCGATCTCTGGAATCGGCGCAACGCGATATATGCTCGCTTAGGCTACTGCTTCAAGACAGACCGAGCAGTAAGGGCGTTCGGAAACGCGGGCTGCAGATACAATGAGGACGGAGATGTTCCCTTTTCCGATTCCGAACGCGCGCAAGTTGAAGCCATCCGTGCCGTGGAACGGCAGAAGGGTTGTTAACTTGAATGATGCGCGGTCCACGCCATTCTGCTCGCACGATATTGCGGCCAGCCGTTCATTGCATGCTTTGGTTTTGTCTATGGCCAGCCTCCTGTGGGCCGGTCGCCGCGCAGACCTTGGAGCAAAAAGCGCAAGCGCTTATTTCCGCCTACTCCGATTTCCTCGCTTCCTATGATGGCAGCTTTCTCATTTGGAAAGACGGAAGCAAAATGCGGTTTGGCGATGCACCTGTAGACAAGCCGCTGAGTGAACTGCTCGGCGAGCCGGATATCGCGGACATGTTTCGCTGGTCCTATTCATTTGGCGCTGACGGTTTTCCCGCAGCAAAAGAGGTCGATCCTGGCCGGGTTCGAAATGAAGCGTTTTTCGAAAAAATGTACGGCAAATGCCGCAAGGAACCCCCTGGAAATTGCGCCCGGGTGACCTGCACTTCGAGCACGCATTTGGAGCGTGTGTCATGGCTGCCGAAGTTCGGTGGCGGATCGATGCAGGCCGCATCCGCCAACGGTGCTGCTGCAAACCTGCGACTGGTGGCGCGCGATCTTGAAGCGTTGGAGCCAGAATTCGTGCGATATTTGGTACCTGCTGGCGGCAGCTACGCCCCTCGATGCATCGCGAGAACTGTTCGGCTCAGCGTCCATTCCTTCGGAATTGCTTTTGATATCAACCCGCAATACGGCCAGTACTGGCAAAACGTCATACCAGGCAGGCTGAACGAAAGCCAAGCTCGTGAACGCGGTCTGTCGATTGTTTACAAGAACAATATACCGTTGGAGATTGTAGATGCGTTCGAGAAGCACGGATTTATCTGGGGAGGAAAGTGGTATCATTTCGATGGCATGCATTTTGAGTATCGGCCAGAATTTCTTGCCCTCAAATCAATTATGTTGAACCAAGGAATACACCAAGGCGAGGCTCACTCGGAGCGAAGCAGCTCTTTCCAAAATTAGCCTTTTACCTCCGGGTGCTTGCTGAGCACCGGAATGCAAAATCTCCGCTACGGCCCAGCCGCCGCGTCGTGTACGCCTTAGCGGCCCGCCTTCTGTGCATCGGCGCGGATGCCGCTAAGCGTCGCGCGCGGCGTAATGACCTCGGGGTCGAGTTTCAGCTCAAGGATCGCGGGCAGGCCGGACGCGCGCGCGGCCTCGAAGGCGCCCGCGAAGTCCTCCGTCCTCTCGACGGTGGCGCCGAAGCCGCCAAACGCGCGGGCATAGGCGGCGAAGTCCGGGTTATGCAGGTCCGAGCCGTAGACCCGGCCTGGGAAGCTGCGCTCCTGGTGCATGCGGATCGTGCCGTAGATGCCGTTGTTGACGACGATGAAAACGGCCGGCGCGTGGTGTTGCACGGCGGTCGCAAACTCTTGACCGTGCATGAGAAAACAGCCGTCGCCCGAGAAGGAAACCACGTCGCGGCCGGGGTGCAGGAGCTTGGCCGCGATGGCTGCTGGGACGCCGTAGCCCATCGATCCGGAGACCGGGGCGGCTTGCGTTCCGAACTGGCGGTAGCGGAAGAACCGGTGCACCCAGACGGAGAAATTGCCGGCACCGTTGACCATGATGGCATCGTCCGGCAGCCGCTCTCGCAGCCAGGCCACGATGTCCGCCAATTGGAGCGGGCCAGGCGTGGCAATTGGCGTGCGCCACTCCTCGTAGGCCTTGCGGGCTTCCCCAGCCCACGCGCCCCAGGCGGAGCCCTCAAGCGGCTTTACCTGTGCCAGCGCCGCCGCAAACCCGCGCGGGCCGCCGCGATGGGTAGATCCGCCTGATAGTTCCGGCCCAGTTCGCCCGGATCGGCATAGACGCGGATAAGCTTCTGCCTGGGCTTGGGAATTTCGATGAGCGCGTATGCGCCCGTAGCGATTTCGCTCAGGCGCGCGCCCAGAACCAGCAGCAGATCGGCTTCCCGTATCATATTGGAAAGCTTCGGATTCATGCCGATAGCGGCGTCGCCAACGTAGCAGGGATGATCGTTATCGATATAGTCCTGCCGCCGGAAGGACGCCGCGACCGGCAGCCCGCTTGCCTCGGCGAAGGCCTGAACCTGGCTTGCGGCTTTGGCGTCCCAGCCGCTGCCGCCAACCAGCAGCAGGGGCCGTTTCGCAGCCGCCAGGAGGTCGCGGAGGCGCTCCATATCCTGTGGCGAAGGATGCGTTTCGATGCGCTTGTAGGGCTGCGGGTCCGCGGCTTCCGCCTCTTCGCTCAGCATGTCCTCGGGGAGCGCCAGAACCACCGGGCCTGGGCGGCCTGAAACCGCCACATGAAACGCGCGGCTCACATATTCCGGGATGCGTGCGGCATCCTCGATCTGTGCCGCCCATTTGGCGAGCGGCGCGAACATCTGGCGGAAGTCCACTTCCTGGAAGGATTCCCGGTCCATGAATCCGCGCTTCACCTGCCCGATGAACAGGATCATGGGCGTTAAATCCTGGCGCGCGACATGGACGCCGGCGCTTGCGCTTGTGGCGCCGGGCCCGCGCGTGACCATGCAAATGCCCGGCTCGCCGGTAAGCTTGCCGTAGGCTTCGGCCATCATCGCCGCTCCGCCTTCCTGGCGGCATGCGACGAAGGGCATGGACTGGCGATAATCGTAGAGCGCGTCGATCACCGGCAGGTAGCTCTCGCCCGGAACGCCGAAAATGAGCTTGGCGCCGTGCAAGGCGAGTTGATCGGCGAGTATCCTGCCACCGGTTCTTTTGGGCGCGTTGGCCATGCGTCCTCCCTTATGCTGTTGGGAACCATCAAAGAAGACGCCCGTGCCGGCGTCAACGCTTACGCAAAATGTGCAGCGCGGTGTCGCCGTAAGTGCGCGTGTCGAGCGCTTCGAATGCGGCGGGGAGGGCGGGCTCTATATCGGCGCGCTCCTCAAGTACGCAAATGGCGCCGGGCGAAAGCCAGCCGCCGTCCGCCGTAGCCGCAAGCGCCAACTCGCCCAGGCCCTTGCCGTAGGGCGGGTCGGCGAACAGGAGTTGAAAGGGCTGCATCGGCGACGCAGTGCCGAGCTTGGTTGCGTCGCGCCGCCAGAGCTTGCTGGCGCCGGTCAGGCCCAGCGCTTCGATGTTCTCGCGAATAATCCCGCGCGCGTCCGCGTTATCCTCGACGAACAGGCAATAAGCGGCCCCGCGCGACAGGGCTTCGACGCCTAGCGCGCCGGTGCCCGCGAACAGGTCGAGCACGCGCGCGCCCTCGATGCCGCTCCATTCGGCACCGTGCGCGAGGATATTGAACAGCGACTCGCGCACCCTGTCAGAGGTCGGCCGCGTAAGCGAGCCTGCCGGTGCGGCAAGCCCGCGGCCCCGGAAGCGCCCGCCTACGATCCTCATCGCGGACCCTTGCGCGGCGCCCGGCTTGGTCCAGGCTTGCGAGGCCCGCTGCTGTTGCGGCTCCCTGGCTTGCCTTTGCCCGCACTCTTGAACGGTGGTTTGCCTTTCCCGCCCGGACGGTGCGGCCCGCTGCTTGGGCCACGGCTTGACGTGCGCTCGCCGCCCTCGCGCGATGCGAAGGGCTTCGGCCCGTGCGGCCGGTGCGGTTTGTCAGGCCGATCCTCGCGCCGCTCGCGGCCTTGCCCGGCACCTTCTCCCGAAGCCTCGAAACGGCGCGGCGGGCGCGGTGCATCGCTCCGCGCTCCAGGCCGGAATTCCCTGGTTGTGCCGCCGCTCTTGCCTTCCGCGCGATCCCCGGCAAATCCACCCTCGCGCGGCTTCCAGGCGCTGCGTTGCGGTCTTGCTCCTGGCGCACCGCGCTCGCCGCCTTCCGCACGGGAACCTTTGAACCCCGCACCGCGAGGGCTTTTATCGAAGCGCTTCTCGCGTTCCCCCGCTTGCCCTGCATCGCGGGTGCGGAATGGTGGTTTTCCCGTGCTTGCGCCCCCGTCCCCGGTGCGCTTCTGGAAACGCGGTTTGTGTTCGCCATCGGGCGCGCCGTCGCGGCTGCGGAATGGCCGCCTCTCTTCGCTCCCGCTGGCATCGTCGATGCGCGGCCGGAACGGCGGTTTGCGCTCGCCATCCGGCGCACCCTCGCGGCTGCGGAACGATGGTCTCTCGCCGCGCCCGCCGGTATCGTCGCCACGCGGACGGAACTGCGGCTTGCGTTCGCCATCCGGCGCACCCTCGCGGCTGCGGAACGGCGGCCTCTCGCCGCGCCCGCTGGCATCGTCGCCACGCGGCCGGAACGGCTTGCGCTCCCCATCCGGCGCGCCGTCGCGGCTGCGGAATGGCCGCCTCTCTTCGCGCCCGCCGGTATCGTCGCTGCGCGGGCGGAACGGCGGCTTGCGTTCTCCGTCCGGCGCGCCCTCGCGGCTGCGGAACGATGGTCTCTCCCGCGCCCGCCGGCATCGCCTCCGCGCGGCCGGAACTGTGGTTTGCGTTCTCCATCCGGCGCGCCGTCACGGCTGCGGAATGGCCGCCTCTCTTCGCTCCCGCTGGCATCGCCGCTGCGCGGCCGGAACTGCGGTTTGCGTTCGCCATCCGGCGCGCCGTCGCGGCTGCGGAATGGCGGCCTCTCTGCGCGCCCACCAGCATCGTCGCCACGCGGGCGGAACTGCGGTTTGCGTTCGCCATCCGGCGCGCCGTCGCGGCTGCGGAACGGCGGCCTCTCGCCGCGCCCGGCACCATTCCCTTCTTCGCGTTTACGGAAGGGCGGTCTTTCCGCTCGCACGCCCGTATTCTCCCCGCGCTTTTCAAAGCGCGGCTTGCGTTCGCCGCCTGGCTCGTCTTCACGCTTGCGGAAGGGCGGCCGCTCCTTGCGCTCGCCGGCATCCTCGCTGCGCCTCTCAAAGCGCCGCTCCTGCCCGCCTTCCCGCTCGCCCCCGCGGCTGCGGAAAGGGGCTTTCCCGCTGTGCTCGCCATCGCGTCCTTCGCGCGAACGCTCCGCCACGAATTCGACCGTTGGGGCCTCGCCGCTGCCCTCCGCGAAGACGCGGCGCCGTTTCAGCGGGCCGGCCTCTGGCCGCGCGCGCTCAGGCCGCACCTCGGGGCCGGGCTTGCGGCGCAAATAGGTGGGTTTGCCGCGCGCGGGCCCGATCCGCCTTTCCTCGCGCATCGGCTCGCGCCGGACGCCAAGCTGGCGCGTCAGACGCGGGCCCAGCTGGTCCTTGAGCACGGCGGTCTTTACTTCTTCGATCTGGCCCGGCTCCAGTTCGCCCAGGATGAACGGCCCGAAGGAGATGCGGATCAGCCGGTTCACGGTCAGCCCAAGATGCTCCATGATCCGGCGCACCTCGCGGTTCTTGCCTTCGCGGATCGAGAGCGTGATCCACACGTTATCGCCCTGCTCGCGTTCGAGCGACGCCTCGACGGGGCCGAATTTCATCCCGTCGATGGTGATGCCGTCCGCCAGCGCTTCGAGTTGCGCGTCGCTGACCTGGCCGTAGGCGCGCACGCGGTAGCGCCGGGACCAGCCGGTGGAGGGAAGCTCCAGGTGCCTGGCGAGATCGCCGTCGTTGGTGAGGAGGAGGAGCCCTTCGGTATTGAAATCGAGCCGGCCGACCGAGATCAGGCGCGGCAGATGTTCGGGGAGGGCTTCGAAGACGGTCGGCCTGCCTTCCGGGTCCTTGTGCGTGCTGACGCGGCCTTTGGGCTTGCAGTAGCGCCAAAGCCGGGGCGGCTCGCGCGCCGCAAGCGGACTGCCGTCCACCAGCACCTTGTCCGATGGCAAGATATCCAGCGCGGCACTATCGATGAGCGCGCCGTTCACGGACACGCGCCCTTCTTCGATCAGGCCCTCGGCCTCGCGCCTGGAACACAGGCCGGAGCGCGCAATTACTTTCGCGATGCGCTCGCCTGTGGCGGTCGCGTCCTCTTGATTTTCGTTCGGTATAGCCATAACTCCGGCCAGCAAAAAGGGTTGTTAGCGTGCGTCCTGCGCACGGCCAAGGGAAAGCAGCGGATCGGCCTTTTCAGTTGAGATAAGCATCGTCACAGGCCCGTCCCAGGCACGGCTCTTCCGTATCTCGAATGACGGTATAGACGGGATTCGCAAGTGCGGCAGCCTTCGCAGCGCCTAGCTGTGCATAGAGGGGCCGCCGGGTCAAGCGTAGCGTACGCGGCTGCTACACTAAGCCTGCGCGAAAAGCCGGTGGAGCAAGGCAACATCGGCGTAATCTGCGCCCCCCGCATCGCCGGAGAGCACCCGGAACGGCGCATCTGGCTCGCCAAGATTATCCAGCACGAGAGCTGCGCCGGCAAAATCCTGTCCGGCGGTATAGCCGTTGACGGTGATGAGCGTTTTCACGCGGGCACCCAGGGCTGCTTTCAGGCCTTGCTCCAAATCCTCGATGGCCAGGGCGTTTTCCGGGCCGATGTGTAGTTCTTGCAGGACGTAGCGATAGACGTCTGGCGCGGGCTTCTTGGCGGGAACGATGTCTCCGGCGCCGATGGCTGCAAACCAGGAGATGCTGCCCGGCAGATTGGTCTCAAGCAGCGCGGTTATATTTGCGGGTGTGGTCGTTGTTGCTATGGCTAGCGTCAGTCCAGCGTCCCGGGCTTCCGCAAGAAGGCGCTTCACCCCGGGCCGCAGCGGAATGCCGCCTTCTTCAAGCAGGCGGATGTAGTGCCTGGTCTTGGCAGCATGCAGTTCCGCGATGAACGCCGGAACGCCGCCTGGGTGGGGAAATTCTGGCCGGTAGCGGTCTATGAAGTACTGGAGGCGCTCTTTGCCGCCGCCTACGGCCAGCAACTCGCCATAAAGCTCAACGGACCAGTTCCAGTTGAGCCCCGCTTCCGCGAACGCCCGGTTGAATGCGACCCGGTGGCCGTCACGCTCGTTATCGGCCAAGGTTCCGTCTACATCGAAGATCAACGCTTCAAGCTTTGCCATGCGGGCTCCAGGACTGCTTCAGCTGGCAATGGAAATGGGCGGCGGCGTGCCAAATGAAAAGGCTGCCGGAGGGCGGCCTTTCATTCTCCGGCCGGCGAATGGTTGGGATTAGCTGCCATGATAGTCTTCCGAGTTCACGCTGGAGGGGTCGCGCCGGCGGGCGAAAGTGTCAAGATTGTGGTAGCTGCTCCTACCGGGCCGTAGGCGCTGCCACATCCGTTAAGAAAACAAGGTTAACGCGGAATCGCGGATGCGCAAAACTAGCGAAAATTGGTCGAATTCTGTCTCAAATTGCTGGAATTCGAGCATTCAAAAATACAGTTAAATATTGTGGCTTTACCATAATTGTGGCAAGCGGTCACAATTATTATTTGCAATATCAATACCTTACGCCGCACTTCGCACGTAACCTTTCAGTAAGGTGCATCTGTTATAATTAGCTCAAATTGAAAAAGCACCTTCTTGGCTATCAAAATGTATACTTTGGGGTGCGAGGAGTTTTGTCATGGCGTCAGTCCGCAGCCGTTTTCCAGATGCGCACCTTTTCCGTACCGGCCGCTGCTCCTGCTCCCTTACATCCATCCGGCGAAGTCGCGGAAGCCGCGCCGCCGTTCAAATGAAAAGGCCGCCAAGCGGCGGCCTTTTCCTTCCTGCGGGGAAGCCCGGTCTATCCAATGCCTTCGAAGAGGGCCGTCGAGAGGTAGCGCTCCGCGAAATCGGGGACGATGATAACGATGTTCTTGCCGGCGAAATCCGGGCGCTGCCCGATCTTGATGCCCGCGGCCACCGCAGCACCTGCGGAGATGCCAACCGGAATGCCTTCCAGCCGCGCTATTTGCCGCGCGGTCTCAAGGGCGGTCGCGGTATTGATCTGCACGATTTCGTCGATCACGCTCACGTCGAGGACGCCCGGCACGAAGCCCGCGCCGATGCCCTGAATCTTGTGCGGGCCCGGCTGGCCACCCGACAGAACCGGCGATTCCTCCGGCTCGACGGCGAACACCTTCAGGCCCGGCTTGCGGGGTTTAAGCGCTTGGCCGACGCCCGTAATCGTGCCGCCGGTTCCGATGCCGGAAACGATGGCGTCGACCGACCCTTGCGTGTCGTTCCAGATTTCCTCCGCGGTCGTGCGGCGGTGGATCTCGGGATTCGCCGGGTTCTCGAACTGCTGCGGAATGACGCCGCCCGGCACTTCCGCCTGCAGCTCCTGCGCTCGCGCGACTGCTCCCTTCATGCCAAGTGCACCGGGCGTCAGCACGAGTTCGGCGCCGAGAAACGCCAGCAGCTTCCGGCGTTCGATGGACATGGTTTCCGGCATTGCCAGGATCAGCCGGTAGCCGCGCGCTGCGGCCACGAAGGCGAGCGCGATGCCCGTGTTGCCCGAAGTCGGTTCGATCAGCACGCTCTTGCCCGGCTCGATTTTGCCCGCGGCTTCGAGCGCATCGATCAATGCGACACCGATGCGGTCCTTGACGCTGGCGATCGGGTTGAAGAATTCGAGCTTGGCGAGCAGGTTCGCCTTCACGCCATGCTCTTTTGCGATCTTGTCCAGCTGCACGATGGGCGTGTCGCCGATCGTGTCGGTGATGGACTTATAAATGCGCCCCCGGCCTGGGACGCGATCCGTAGCAGACGCCACGTGTTTCTCCTTACGGTTCGAGAAGAATGCAATCACTTTACCGGCCTCCCATTTTCAGGGCAATTCACAGCGCCGGGACTACGCAGCCTTTGCGAGGGCACCAGCGGCAGCCAGCCCGCGCTCAAGATCGGCGATGATGTCGTCGATGTGCTCGATGCCGACCGAAAGGCGCACATAGCCATCGGACACACCCGTCGCGAGTTGATCCTCGGCGCTGAGCTGCGAATGTGTCGTCGTAGCGGGATGGATGGCAAGGCTTCTGGCATCGCCGATGTTGGCGACGTGGTAGAACAGCTCAAGCGCGTCGATGAAGCGCCGGCGGCATCCTTGCCCGCCGCCAGTTCGAAACCGGCGAGGCCGCCGTAGCCGCCCTTCAGGTATTTGTCCGCGCGCTCGCGGAAGATGCCGGATTGCAGGCCCGGATAGATAACCCGCGTTACTTCGGGCCGCTTCGAGAGGTAGTTGGCTACGGCCTGCGCGTTGGCGGAATGGCGTTCGATGCGGAGCGGGAGTGTCTCTATGCCTTGCAGGATCAGGAAGGCGTTGAAGGGCGAGAGTGCGGAACCCAGGTCGCGCAGCAGCGTCACGCGGGCCTTAATGATGTAGGCAATGGGGCCAAGCGGCTTGACGGCTTCGGTCCACACTGCGCCGTGATAGCTTGGATCGGGCGTATTGAGTGCCGGCTGCCGCTCGGGATGCGCGCCCCAATCGAAATTGCCGCCGTCGACGATCAGGCCGCCGATGGTGGTGCCGTGGCCGCCGAGGTATTTGGTGGCCGAATAGACGATCACAGCCGCGCCGTGATCGAAGGGCCGCGCCAGCAGGGGGGCTGCGGTATTATCGACGATCAGCGGAATGCCGAGCGGACGGCCGATGGCGGCAACCTCGGCGATGGGGAAGACCGTCAGTTTCGGATTGGGCAGGGTCTCGGCGTAATAGGCGCGGGTGCGGGCGTCGGTCGCGCGGCGGAAATTCTCCGGGTCGGACGGGTCAACGAAGCGCACCTCGATGCCCTGGTCCTTCAGCGTGTTCGCGAACAGGTTCCAGGTGCCGCCGTAAAGATCGGTCGAGCTGACGATGTTGTCGCCGGCGCGTGCAAGGTTCTGCACCGCAAAGGCCGATGCGGCCTGGCCGGACGACACCGCGAGCGCCGCCACGCCGCCTTCGATTTCAGCGATGCGCTTCTCCAGGACATCGTTCGTAGGATTCATAATGCGCGTATAAATGTTGCCCAGTTCCTTGAGCGCAAAGAGGTTCGAGGCGTGCTCTGTGTCGCGGAACTGGTAGGATGTCGTCTGATGGATTGGCACCGCGACCGAGCCCGTGCTTGGGTCGGCCCGCCAGCCAGCGTGGAGTGCGAGCGTTTCCGGGTGCCGGTTTTTCGATGACATATCCTTCTCCTCTGCGATGAATTCTTGTTTTGGCGTTTGCTGCGGCGCGGGCGTGCGTGAACGGAAGGGCCAAATGCCCATGGATTAATCTTTCAAGCTTTGCCGTGGCTGGTTGGGATAGAACCGAAATCACGCCTCAGTTAAGCAGAGTCTGAAAGATTTTTCTACATGCTGGGGTGTTTGCCACCCAAATAAGCACCAGTTTGTGCGCGGTGCGGATCTCTTAACAAATAATGCTACGTGATCGCGATCTTTCGCGCGCGGCATCTTCCGCGGCCCATCCCAGGGGAAAGCCAATCCGCAAACCGCCCCAAAACCGAAGGGCAGGCGGCATGCCTGGTGCCGCCGCCGAAAAAAAAGCGGGCCTAAAGCCCGCTTTTCGATAGTCTTTTGCCAAATCTGTCAGGCTTACCGGTCGCTGGGGCCGTCGGAGGCGTACGCCCCCGCATCGGATTGCAGCAGCGGCGTGATACGCCTGACGACCACCCGGCGGTTCCTGCGTTCCGGCTCGGGGGTTTGGACCAGCAAGAACTGCTTGCCGTAGCCCTGCGTAACCAGGTTCTCGCGCGGAATATTGAAATGTTGCGACAGCGTGTCGGCAATAGCCTCGGCACGGCGGTCGGACAGGCTCAGATTGTCGATTTCCGATCCAACGGCGTCGGTATGCCCTTCAACGAGGAAGACCTCGCCTGGGTTCTGGTTCACCATATCGCGCATGACCGCGGCCACGGATTCCAGCATCTCAACCTGATCCGGCGCGACATCCGACGACCCGAATTCGAAGTTGATCGAGTCGATGTCGATGCTGCGCATCCGCTCGCGGAGGCTGACGCTTGCAAGAACCTCTTCCAGCGAATACGCCCGGTCCAGCCGGCCGATAGGACCGGCCTGAAGCGCGGAATACATGTCGTCCTCGGAGGCCTCTTCGGCATCGACGATATATTGTTCCTGCGGAATATCGACGGCTACGGGCGGCAGGCTGATGATCAGCGCGCCAAGAGCCAGCCCGGCGCCAACGGCAAGGGCGCGGTTCTCGAACAGGACGAAGCGCCTGCCGTCTGGCAGGTAGCGGACGCGCCGGATCGGCCTGCCGAAGCCATCCACTTCGACTTCAAGCCGCACGCCGTCCGGCCTGACGATGGTCGAAATCGAATTGCCAGTGGGCCCGTGGCGCACCTGCGGCGG
>CAVYEY010000039.1:0-25196 GCA_963767435.1 uncultured Alphaproteobacteria bacterium | reverse complement strand
GAAATGGGTTTAGACCGCGCGTGATATTCACGGGCGGAGGGAAAATCAGTACAACGACGACAAACCCGCGATCAATGGAAAGGCATCATCAGAGACTGGCAGGGAAGCGGGCAAAGCCAACGTCAATACTGCACTCAGAGGGATTTCTCGTATTCAGCATTCCGTTTTTGGCGGCGTAAGCTCAAGCAGGAACAGTCAGTCAGGAGGCAAAGGCCCATGTACGGGCAGTCGAAGTTGCTCGTATTGAAATGCGGCCCCTTCATAGTGCACATCAGACGACGATGATCGAATTGGACACGCGGGAATCGTCATTCCGATATTCGGAAGCGCTGCCACGGTTACGATAGTTGGCCGGGAAGCCTAAGTCGATTGGGCTGGATCATAACCGCATGCGAGGGAAGCGGCGATTATGCTCAGGCTTGACGAGCACGCTCGCGTGTGGCTCGTGCTTGGTCGGACTGACATGCGCAAATCGATAAACGGGCTTTCTGATACCGTGGCCAACCAACTGAAGCTGCGGCGGAGCTGGCCGGGCGCCTGAACAGTCCGGAAATGTGTTTTTTTGGGGGGGGCCATGGGGAGACTGGTGCAGGATGCCGGCCGGCCTGGTTTGGAGGCTGAATAGATGGTACAGCCTGTTCTTGTGCCGCGCGCGGTGACGCGAGGAGTGATCGCCGCGGCGTCCATCGCAACCGTTTTCGAGTGGTACGACTTTTATCTCTACGCGGTGCTCGCGCCATTCTTCGCCAAGCTCTTTTTCCCGCCGGAGAACGCGAGCGCCGCACTGATCGCCGCCTTCGCCGCGTACGCTGCAGGCTTTGTGGTCCGGCCCTTGGGGGCGCTGGCGCTTGGCCGTATGGGGGATTTGGCCGGGCGCAAGTATGCGTTCCTGATTTCTATCGTGCTCACGGGTTTTTCGACCTTCACGATTGGGCTCCTGCCGGCCTTCGAGGAACTCGGATGGCTCGCCCCAATCCTGCTTGTCATACTGAGGCTGATGCAGGGATTTGCACTGGGCGGCCAGTATGGCGGCGCCGTACTCTTCGTTGCGGAATATACCGAAGGATCGCGGCGGGGGGCTACGACAGGCTGGGTTCAGACGACTGCGACCCTGGGGCTGTTGCTCGCACTGGCGGTGATCGGCGCCTGCCGGGCCTATCTTCCAGCGGGAGAATTCGAGTCCTGGGGGTGGCGGCTGCCGTTTCTGACGGCGACCCCCCTCTTGATTGTCATGGTGTATGTCGCCGCGTCCATACGGGAGACGCCTGTTTTCCTAAGCCTGAAAGCGGAGAGCCGGGGTTCGAAATATCCGTTATGGGAAAGCTTCTTTCAGTGGCCCAATAACAAGTATGTCTTCCTGGCGCTGCTGGGCGCTACCGCCGGGCAGGGCGTTGTCTGGTACACTGGGCAATTCTACGCGCTGTTCTTCCTGACCATCACGCTGCATCTCGATTATCTGCCCGCCTACATCCTGCTGGGGTCGGCACTTGCTGCGGGCACCCCGTTTTTTGTTCTGACCGGCTGGTTGTCGGACAAGGTGGGGCGGCTGAAAATTATTCTGTGCGGGTGCCTGCTGGCGGCGGTGAGCTATATCCCGTTGTTCCACGTCGTATCGCTAGCCGTCAATCCGGAGCTTGCGGCGTTCCAGGTGAGCAGCCCTATTTCCGTGCGCGCCGATGAGCGGACCTGTAATTTTCATGTGTTCTCCGGCCCGTGGTCCAGCTATTCGGCCTGCGACCGGGTGACGGACTATCTCACCGGCCTTGGCCTGTCGTTCACGAAAGTGGATATGCCCGGCATGGACGCGGTGGAGGTGACAATCGGGGCGCAGACCTTGGAGATCGCAGGCGGCAGTAAGGCGGAGATCGAGCGGTCGCTGCAGAATTCCCTCTTTGGCGCCGGCTATCCCGGTCTGACGTGGAAATATGCGGATGGCGAACCCCAGGTCGACGCACAGGGCGCGCCGGTCCTTGAGCTCAAGAAGGCGGACCCGGCGCTTGTGAACTATCCGGTGGCGTTCCTGGCACTGTTCGTGCTGATGCTTTACGTTACCATGGTGTACGGGCCGATGGCGGCATTCCTGGTGGAACTGTTTCCGCCGCAGGTGCGCTACAGCGCGGTTTCGTTCCCCTATCATATCGGCAACGGCGTGTTCGGAGGGTTGCTGCCGCTGCTGGCAACCGCACTCGTAGCCGTGACCGGGAACATCTATGCGGGGCTTTGGTATCCCATTGCGGTGGCGGCCGGCACCTTTGTCATAGGCTTGCTGTTCCTCAGAAAGCGGCCTCAGCACATGGTGTAGGCATGGGGGTTAGGGCCCGTCCGGAAATAAGTGCACCGCCTGACTTGTTCTCTTGTCCGCCTGCTGCAGCGCAAAAAGAGTTACATATCTTGGATATGCGCCCCTTTTTGCTCTTTTCAGCCGGACAAGATTCCGGCGCCATCCGGTTCACTTATTTCCGGACGGGCCCTTAGCCGGGCTTTTTGTTGCTCTTTACCCAATCCTCGTAGGTGCCCTTTTCGTAGCCCTTTTCGCGGATGAAGTGGAGCAGGGACAGAAATTCGCCGGGCTTGACGTAGCCTGTGCGGCCCAGTTCCTGACCGGCCGCCGCATCGGAAGGCTTGTAGAACAGGAAGGTTGGCGTGGAATTGACGTCGAGCTTGTAGGAAAGCGCTTCCTCCGTGAGCTTCTCGCCGTCGAAGCCCGTAACCTCGCGCTTGCCGCGCAAATCGAGCTGAAACAGGCTGAAATTGTCCTGCAGGTAGGCAGCGATATCCGCCCTGGCGAAGGTCTCCATATGCAGGAGCTTGCACCAGGGGCAGCCGCGCATTTCCCAGAGTAGCACGAAATTCTTGGCCGATTTTGCGGCATTCGCAAAGTCCGTGCCGAGGTTGCCTGAGCTTTTGGGAAGCCAGGGCTCCTTGTAAAGGCCATCCATGTCCAGGCTGGGCGCTGCGCTGGCGCCGCCGGGCAGCCCGGCCAGAAGCGCTGCCCCACAGGCCAGGACGGTGCGCCTGGACAATAACGGGCGCTCAAGCGGCCCGGAGGGCGGGAGTGCAAACAAAGCGGGGGATTTTTCTGCGGGGAGTGTCATAGAAGCTTCCTGAAGCGGCGATATGGGTTATCCTTGGTATCACATTCATATATATGATATCAAATATGGAACCTGCGATTTGACTGAAGGGCTTGGAACTGCATGACCGCAGAGAAACGCGACGCCCCCGCGGACGATCCGGGAGCGCAAGACCGCGCGGGATGCGACGGTTCGCCCGATGTCGATACGATGATGCGGAATGCGCATGAGGCGAGCCACTTTTTGAAGGCGCTGTCGCATGAGACGAGGCTGGTTCTTCTTTGTCTCCTGTCGGATGGCGAACGCTCGGTCACCGACCTGGAAAACATTCTGGAGTTGCGGCAGCCCGCCGTTTCCCAGCAGCTGGCACGGTTGAGGCTTGACGGGCTCGTGAGCACGAGGCGCGACGGCAAGATCATCTACTACACCATCGCCAACGAGGACATCAAACGCGCGATCATGCTGGTCTACGAGGTCTTCTGCAAGGAGCGGCCGGGGGCGAAGAAGCTGCATCCCTGGCAAAATTGAGACGCTGGAACAACGCACTGCCGCGGATAGACGCCGGGGCGCCTATCCGCGGTTCTGCAGGCCACTCCCCGGAATTGGCGGCCTGCAATGTGCGTATCTATACAGATAGGGAGCGCTAATCCTTTTTGTACATCTCGGTTTGGATTTCGATGGAGACCTCGTCGGAGACCATCGGGGTTGCGTAGGAGACGCCGTAGTCGGTGCGCTTGATCGTAGTCACCGCGCCGATGCCGAGCGTTTGCTTCTTGGTCATAGGGTGGGCGCCGGTGAAGTTGAGCGTCACATCGAGCGTTACGGGCTTGGTGACGCCTTTGATCGTAAGGTCGCCCGCAACTTTTCCAGCCTTTTCGCTAGTTTTCTGGAATGTTGTACTCTTGAACGTGATTTCGGGGAATTTCTTTGCATCGAACAGCTTGTCGCTCTTCATGTGGTCGTTGAACACGGGAACCAGCGTCTCGATGCCGTCGGTGAGGAACTTGACGCTGAGCGTGCTCTTCTCGGGGGCCGCCTCGTCATATTGAAGCTCGCCCTCGTATTTCACGAGATGCGCGCACTGGCGGCTCACGCCTAGGTGATTCCAGCAAAACCGGACCTCGGTATGGTTGGGATCGAAGGTGTAAGCCGCGGGCGCCGCCATGGCGCCGGCGGTCAGCGCGATGAGGGCGGGCGCGGTAAAGGCTAAGAACCGGGTGAAGTGCATCGGACTATCTCCTTGAGGGTGCGGCATTCTGGCACGTACAGCTAGCTTCGGCTTGGGTAAACATCAAGAAGGCACTTCGAGGTAACTGCGGCCGGCGGCGACGCGGCTGGTGCGTAAGGCGTGCGCTGAGCGTTGGATGCGAGCGTTGAAGCGGAGCCATGTTAACTTTCGCCAGTGTGCCCGGTGCCCGATTTTGCTGGGCTCAAGGATCGCCTTTCGAATTTTAAATAGTATAGCAGAAATACATTGAATAAGCGTTAAGGGGTGGAGATGCGTAAGCTATTGAAATAAAATGAAAAAAGGCGGATTGGAGCGGATTCCGGCCGGCGGGATTTTCCGCGGGATAAGTTCGGAATATATTTAACGGTAGTTTTGAAAGCTGGAATTCGACCTGAAACAGGGTATTTTTGCCAGAATACGGCCTTTTCGGAGCTCGGGATTTTGCGTTAACCATGATGGCATTAACTTTTGTGCGCGCCTACACTGCATGCACGGTTCGTTAACCTGGATGCACCGTGGGGCTATAATGGAGGGCGCAACCCCTCATCCTGTCCTTCTCCCTCTGGGAGAAGGGACGCCCTAACAACGGGCACGGCCGGACTCCCTCTCCCATAGGGGGGGGTGAGGGGTTGCAGTCCTCGGTTCATGCCGCTGCTACGGCCGGGCCAGCACATAGTTCTCCGCGTCCCGCGCGCGGAAATATTGCGGCTCCTGCGCCTTCTTAAGCTGCGCCGCCAACTCGCCCACGCGCGCCTTCACGAAATCGCGAAGCCCATCGGCCCGCACCTCGCCCCCGCCATCGCGCGCCCTGCCATTCACCCCCTCCACCAGCGCATAGGTGAACAGCCCATGCCCGCCGCCAAGGCGTGCGTCCTCCTGCGCCTCCTGATCGCCGCGCGCGGACGAATAGACCATGATGTTGGCCTCGTAGCTGTCGCCCAAGAGCCGCTGGTTGAAGGCGTTGGCGGAATGGCAGGTGTCGAGGAACAGGATGCGCCGGCCGTTCGCCCCCGTCAGCGCGTCCTGGAAGGCGTACCACGATACGGCGCTGGAGGGCTTCAGCAGGCTCTGCTCGCCCCAGGCCGCATCGGTGGGCACGAAGCGGTAATTCGGCCCATCGTTGACGCCGTGGCCGGCAACGAACAGCATCACGGTGTCGGTTTGCCCGGCCCCGCGCAGCATGTCGAGCGCATCCTCGATATTGGCGCGCGTAGGCGCATCGCCTGCCGGCCCTCCTTCGATCAGCACGCGCTTCACCACGCGTTGGTGCAGGGGCCGGCGCGCTTCTCCATCGCCTCCACGAACGCCCTCGCATCGGCGCCGGCGAAACGGAGGTCGCAGCTTTGGCGGCCATCTTCCCCGCAGTTGTTGCCGAGGCCCTTATATTTGTCCACGCCGATGGCGAGGATGTAGAGCGTACCGCGCTTATCGAGATCGCCTTCGCCCTCATGGGCGACGCCGACGCTCGCCACCGTCTCGCCGGTATCGTTCACGGCGGCAATCGCGATCTTGTTCGCGCCCTTGGCCAGGGGCACATCGTACACGTACTTGCCAGCCGGAAAACCGGGCGAGCCCGCTATTGGCTGCTTTTCCGCAATCTGCTGGCCGTTCACATGGATGCGGATGAGCTTCACCGGATCGGGCGTGGCTTCCAGTTCCACCCTCACTTCCGCATGCCCGCCCTTCAGCGCGGCGCCGGCTTCGGGCGAGAGGATGCGCAGGTGCGGCACGGGCTTGGCGAGCAGATCGGCGACCTTGAAATCGGCGCCACGGGCCTGCCGTACCGCTTCCTCCGCCGAGGCGAGCTGAATGGCCTTGGCGACGATGTCCGGCCGGTTCAGATGCTGGCGGAGCTGGGCGGCGGCGACATACTCGGCCTCGTGCTCCGGGCCGTGGTTGATCTGCCAGCCGATGAGCCGCGCGCCCGCGGGCGAGGAGGTGTAGAAGCCCTGCGGCGTGAACATCACCCATTCGCCGTCCGCCCCGCGGAACAGGGTGACGAGCAGCTCCCGCGTCTTGAGGTTCCACAGCCGCACCGTCTGGTCGGCCGCGCCCGAGACGAGGAAGCGGCCATCGGGCGAAGGTACTGCGGCCCAGACATCGCCCTCATGGCCTACGAAATCGCCAAGCTTGTTGCCCGCGCGGTCATAGGCGGTGAGCACGCCGTTGCTGCCGCCAGAGATGACGGTTTCGCCATCGGGCGTGAAGCTATAGGACAGATGGCCATAGCCATTCGTGTAACCGCGCTCAATGAAGGCAACCGCGCGCCCGTGCTTCGAGATGTCGAGAATGGCGTCATCATAGCCATAGTCGCCGCCCTTTCTATGGCTAAGCGAGAAGCCGCCAAAGCTGGCCTGCGCGCGGCGGAAAGCGCCGGCCTCCGCCTTGCCGAGCGCAATCGGCGCGCCAAGCGTGCCCTCGCCCAGCGGCAGGGTCAATGCCTGTTCAAGTGGGCCGCGATCCATCGGATTATCCCAGCCGCCGCTGTTCCCCCAGCCGATGCGCCGCCCATCGGCCGAAAACCCCGCCGCCCAGACCGTCTGCCCCTGGCCGGCGAGCCTCAACGGCTTGCCATCGGGGCCAAGCCTGGGCTTGCCCGTATGCGGGTCCCAGAGGTGGATCTCCTCGTTGTTGCCGCCGCCGGTCGCCGCCCAGCGCCCGTCCGGGCTGAAGGCCGTGGCGAGCACGATATTGTCGTGGCTGGCGTAGGTGACGATCTCCTTGCCGCTGGCAATATTCCACATGAAGACATGAAAGTTGGCTGTACCTCCCGTTCCCGACAGCAAGAGCTTGCCATCCGGGCTAAAGCTAAAGGAGCCTGTCACTGTCCCCTGCCTGGCCAGCACGCGCAAAAAGCGCCCGTCGCGCGCGTCCCATAGCCGGATTTCGCCGGACCAATCGCCGCTGGCGATAGTGCCATCCGGGGCCACGGCAAGGCTTCGCACCTTATCGCCATGGCCGGTCATGCGCGCGATTTCCTTGCCATCGGCCACGCGCCAGAGCCTCAGATCATGGTCGTAAGAGCCCGTCACCGCGCGGCCGCCATCGGGGCTGAAGCCAACGGCATAGATGTCGGCCTTATGCCCTTCGAGCCGGTGCAGCACCTTCGGCTCCGTCCCGCCGGCACCGGCTCGTATCCCGGTGCCTGCACCGGACAATGACCCGGTGTCCCAGATTATCGCGGTGCCGTCACCGTCGCCCGAAATCAGCCTGCTGCCATCGGGTGAAAAGGTGAGGCCCATGACCACATTCGTGTGCCCCTTCAACAGCGCCACGAGCTTGCCGCTCCCGAACTCGTAGAGGCGGATGGCATGCCGCAGCGGGTAATCGGTTTCGTGCAGGTAGCCCCCCGCCGCCAGCCATTTGCCGTCCGGCGACAGCGCCATGGCGTAGACCTTGCCCGCGTCGCCCAGCGCGCTCTCGCCCCTGATCGTGCGCACGGTCTTGCCGCTCGCCAGATCCCACACGCGGATGGTCTTGTCGTCGGAGGCCGAGACCAGCTGCCTGCCGTCCGGCGTGAAGGCGATGCGGTTGATCATCGCCATATGCCCGCCGGTGTCGAGCATGGGCAGCGGCCCATCCGCCGCAGGCTTCGCCGCCGCGAACTGCGCCGGCCGCGCGCCGAGCTTGAGGGCGAGCCGCTTCTCGCGCCCGGCCCGCAGGATGGCGAGCTTGATCTCCGTGCCCGCCGCCTTCTTGGCGACCGTTTCGACGAGCGCGTTGACGCTCCCGATCTCCACGCCGTCGAGCGAGACGAGAATGTCGTCCGGCAAGAGGCCCTGCGCCTCCGCCGGCCCGCCGGGCGCGGGCTTCACCAGCTTCGCGCCGCGCGGGGCCTCCCAGCCGAGCGCGTCCGCCTCTTCCTTGGTAAGGTCTTTGATCTCGACCCCGAGCCAGCCCGCGCCCGCCTGTTGCGCACGCGCCCCGCCCGCCAGCAGCGCCAGCCCCAGCAACACAATCGCCACGATCCGCATGGTCCGCCCCCCGCCCGATGTCACGCCTCGAAGTACCTATATCACGCAAATCCGCGCCAATCGAGATGTGCCAGAGGCTTGACAATCGCAGGCTAAAACACATAATTTACGTAACTTATGGAATCTGCGGAGGTGTTTCATGCAGCGGTTCACGTCCCTCGATCTTCAGCGCAACACCGCCCGTGTTCAGGAAGCCGCCATGCGTGAAGCGGTGACGGTCAGCTATCACGGACGCGACCGGCTGGTGATCATATCTATCGATGAATTCGAGCGTTTGAAACGGCGCGACAAGGCGGTCATCGCCATGGAGGAGATGCCCGAGGAGTTCGTCCGCGCCCTGGCTGAGCCGTATTTCGACGCCGGACAGGCGGCCCTCGATCACCTGATGGACGAGTAATTCTTTGGCTGCGCTATCGCGCTCCGCGCTACTTGAGCGCAATTGATGGCCCTGCCGGAAGCGCGCCCAGGACTGGTATTCCGTTACGAATACATCTGGAAACGCCAGGAACTGGCGGGCCAGACCGCCGGGGAAAAGGAGCGGCCCGCTTGTGTTGTGCTCGCGCTCAGCGGCGGCGCCGGCGAGCAGCGCGTGCTGATCGTCCCGATCACCACGCAAGCGCCAGGCCCCGATATTCCTGCGATGGAAATCCCTCAAGCCGTGAAGCGCCATCTCGGGCTCGACGCCGGCTGCCGGTCCTGGATCATCCTCAACGAAGCCAATCTCGATAGCTGGCCGTCGCCGGACATGCGCCCCATTCCCGGCCAGCCCGGCCGGTTCGAATACGGCCTGCTGCCGCTGCGCATGGTCAACGCCATGCGCGAAGCGATCAGGGCGGCGCTGAACGAAAAGCGGCTTGCTTGCGTTAATCGCGACGGTGAATAAAGCACGCTAAGGCCTAAGGCATCGATCAGATTTCGCGCCAATCGAGGCGTATGCGGAACGGCGGCGGCATGCTAAACTTGCGGTAAAGGAAATCCGCCATGACGTTGCAAATACCTCAGGAAGCCGAACAGCTCCTCCGGCTTGTCGCCAGCAAGACCGGCAAGACGCCTGCCGATGTCCTCAAGGAAGCCATCGAGGCGCGCGCCGAGGCTGCCGGCATTGCGCCCAAGCGCCGCCGCAAGTTCGACGAAGCCAAAGTGAGGGCCATCATCGAGCGTGTGCCGGCACTTCCCATCCTCGATAATCGCAGCGACGACGAAATCATCGGCTATAACGAGTTCGGGGTGCCCGAGTGATCGTCGCCGATACCTCCGCCATTGTCGCGATTATTCAGGAGGAGCCGGAGTGCGAGGCATTTCGCGGCGGCCTGATTAATACCGCCGCGCCACCTACTTGTCGTTATTGACAAGCCCGTCCGAGATATTCCCCGCCTGATCCATGAACTTCTGGATCGCCACCAGCGCCGGCTGCGTGCATGTCCGGTACGTCCGCGAATAGTCGCGATACCCCCGGTTGAAGCTTTCGACGAGCCGCGCGCGCCGGAGCGAACTTGTGCCCTCCGATGAGGCAAGCTCGCGCATCTGGTCGCGCCAGACCATACCCTCGTTGGCCCCGCACAGCTCGCGCAGGTAATGCAGCGTGCCCATAATTTCGGCAAGCCGGAAGAGCTGGGTGTCGTAGGGCTTGTCGTCGTTTATGGGCGGCGGGGGAGCGGGCGGAGCAGGCGGCGGCGGTGGCGGCTTGGGCGGCGCGGGCCGGCTGGGGCCCCAGCCTCCGCCTCCGCCGAACCAGCCGAATTGCGCGCTGGCTGGGGTCACGGCGGATAGGCTCAGGGCTGCGGCCAGCACCGCCGCAACCGCCGCCTTCGCAAACTGTCCAAGGCCCCGCCTCATCGCATGCCCTTCCGCAAGGCCTGTCCGGCCTTTTCGATTGCCGCCTCCAGGCCGGGCGTCCGGGTGAGGCTTGGGATGGCCTCCACCGCGAACCACCTGGCATCGGGGGCATCCCCGCCTGCCTTGAGGGTTCCGGAAAACCGCGCGCACGCGAAGACCGCGATCATGTAGTGCGTCTCCACCGCGCCGTCCGGACCCTTGAGGATGGCGCTGGCAACATCGCTCAAAGTAAGGTCCAAGGCAAGCAGTCCCGTCTCTTCGGAAAGCTCGCGCCGGGCGGCCTCTTCCGGCGTCTCGCCAAGTTCGACCGCACCTCCCGGCAGCGACCACGCACCCCGGTAGATGCCCTTGCCGCGCTCCACGAGCAGCACTTGGCCGCCCTGGAAGAGGGCGATGGAAACTCCGGCCCTGGGATAGGTTCGCGCGGCGTCCGGCAACTGGCTTCTCCCTTGTGGCGGGTCTCGCGAAAGCATGTGCGATGCGCCCGGCATGGTATGCGGGTTCGATGCGGAGGCAAACCCTAGCCGCTGTAGAAAATTCTCCCGGCGCAAGGTGCGCGCAGGCCAAATCGCCTACCCGGCAGGCGGATGGCCGAAGCGCGCGCTCTTGGATGTGAAAATCTTCGAGTGCCGCGAAAGCGCTACTATCGAGGCCAGATTAATTACGACGGCGATGGATTCTCGGAATGGGCATTGTTAGACTTCTTCTGGCGCTTTCGGTCTATTTCGCTCACGCAGGCGCTTTTCCATTGACGGGAAAGGGGTTCGTTGGTGGCAGTGCTGCCGTTCAATCCTTTTTTATCATCAGCGGATTCTACATGGCTCTCGTTCTGAGCGATGGCTATGAAAAAAAATCAAGCTTTTATTTAAATAGATTTTTGAGGATCTATCCAACCTATTGGATAGTCTTGTTCGGGCTGACCGCTTCGCAACTGGCGCTAGGGGATGATTGCTTTGTTCAAGCGATATTGAACAGCGACGTGCTAAATTCCAATGGAAAACTGTTTATGATGTTTTCAAATATTTTCGTTTTCGGTTCGGATATTATGATGTTTCTGTTTCCAGACGGCGACGGGATGCATTTTACGGCATTTTACCGTGCCGACAAAGTTGCCCTTTGGAAGGAGTACCATTCGATTCCGCCAGCTTGGTCGCTTCCCCTTGAAATGGCGTTCTACGCCATCGCGCCCTTTATCGTAAAGCGCCGCCTGATATTAGTGCTATTGCTTATCGTTTCCCTTTTTCTTCGCTACGCCGTATACACGCTTATTGCAGATAAGGATCCGTGGACGTACAGGTTTCTACCCTTGGAGCTTGCGTTTTTTTGTGCCGGAGCGCTCGCGTTTCAGGCGTACAGGCTCGTTCAGAATAGTAACATATCGAGGTATGCCGGCATTTTGTTATCCATCGCCGCATTCGCGTACATAGTGTTCTTCAATTGGGTGCCTGCAATAATACCGGATAGCTCCATATTTAGCGGCGCGAAGGAACAGCTTTATTTGTTTCTGTTGATTTCCGTGCCGTTTATATTTGCTGCATCGAGGAAGAACAAATTCGACCGGTGGGCGGGGGAATTGTCCTACCCCATATACATTTCGCACTGGCCGGTATTAATGTCGAGAGAATATCTGCCGGAGACCTTCGCTAATCCAGTCTATAACGTTCTGTTTTACGTATTCATTATTTCGTTAAGTATAAATCTGTTGGTTCAGTGGCCGGTTGAAAAGTTTTTCAAACGCGCAAGCGCGGGCCCCCTGCGGACCGGCCCGGAGCAGACCGCAGACGCAGCCCGGAAGTGCGGCGAATTCGGGCCGGAAGCCGCCGTGCCCGCCTGGGCGGAGGAACCAGCACTTCCGCGCTGAGCCGTTATAGGCTATGTAATAGGTCTAAGCCCCGCCGGTAGCGGCAGGCAAGATGGCTGAGCCGGGAGCAGGTCTGCAATGTCCCATAGCGAGAAGGCCCAAGCGCAGGTGCACCTGCGGCTCACGTTCCCCAACGGCGGCAGCCTGGATGAAAACGATATCGAACTGATCGAGACGATTAAGCGCTGCCGCTCGATCCTGGGGACAAGCAAGCTCATGGGTCTTTCCTACCGCAAGACCTGGCTCATGACCGATGCGTTGAACCGCACATTCAGAGTCGAAAGTCGTCGACACCTTCCCCGGAAGGCGGGGAGCCGGCGCCGAGGTGACGGTCTTCGGAGAGCGGATCGTGGCGCTGTTCCGGTCGGTGGAGCGCCGCTCGTCCAGTGCGGCCGCGGCGGCAACCGGCGAGCTTACGGCTTCTCTTGCCTGGGATTTCGAGGCGCAAGTGCCGGCCGCGGCTCCGGAAGCTCGTGAGGCTTGAGGTCCATCTTCGAAATTGCCACAGTTTTAACCATCACCCAGGCTCTAAGCCCCAGCTGAAGGCCTAAGCGCTCCACCGATTCCCAAGTGACGAGCGAATGGATGCGGGTGGCGCCCAGATCGAAGGTCACGCGCACGTAAGGCAGCGCAAGCCGCTCCACCTCGACGATGGTTCCGGGCAGCCGGTTGGTGATGGAAACGTCCATCGGCCGCGACAGGGCGATGGAGACGTCGCTTGCATCGATCTCGACGGCGACGCCGCCACCTACCGGCGCATCCACCTTAGGCACGCGCAGCTCGCCATCTTCGAAAAAGAGCGTCGAAAGGCCGAGTTCCGGATTATGATGGAGGACGCGGGCGTTGAGTGTTGTGGTGAGCCGGATCATGGGTGGGCTGCCGGGTTTAGTTGCGGACAGCGTAGCCGCATGCAAATTCCGTGCAAGCACAAGTTTTGCATGCCAGAGGCGGATTGAGAGCAATCCAGGCGCGTGTTATATCTCTGTGAGTATAGGAAAGTGGAGCGGGTAGAGGCATGACTGTTGACGTTTCCGCTGAAGAGGCCATCGGCTTGTGCGTGCGGCGCTTTTACGAGGCAGCACAGAAGGATGCGCTGCTGGGGCCGGTGTTGAAGGCAAGCGTCGGGGACTGGGAGCATCATTTCGGCAAGATCCAGGATTTCTGGTCGCGCGCGCTGCTGGGCACGGAGCGCTATTCGGGCTTTCCCTATCCGCCGCATATCAAGCTTCCCGTGGAGCCCGAGCATTTCGACCGCTGGATTGCGCTGTTCGGAGAGACCGCCGCGCAGACGCTGAGCCCGGAGCTTGCCGGAAAAGCGGTGGAGAAAGCGCAGCACATGGCCGTGTGCTTCAAGGCCGGCATGTTTCCGTTCGTGGGCAAGGATGGCAGGCCCGCCCGGCAGCCTTAGCTGTTCATACGCAGCTCATAACCCCTCGTCCCAGTCCTCCCTATGGGAAGGACTGTGCCCGCTGTTAAGCCGCCTCCCATAAGAGAGGGTGAAGGCTACGCGGCGCCGGGCACCTTCTTCTCGAAGGCGATGCTGATGCTGTAATCGCTGGGCTGGGTGCCGTCCCTCACGAGGATGGTCACGTCGCGTACCACCGCGAAATAGGAAATCGGGTTTTCCCTGGTGATGACCACGTTAAGGGTGAACGGCTCGGAGGTCAGCCTGCCCTTGGCCTTGTCGAGAACCTGCATCGTTGCGGGCAGATCGACGGAGCCTGGCTTGCCCTTGGGGCCTAGCACAACTCTTCCGGCAATGCCGTACTTCACCCGGACCGCGCCGTCCGCAAACTTGCACTCCCTGGCGGTCTTGGTAATTTCGCTGCGATGAATGACGGCCTTGCTGTTGCCCACGCGGTTGCCGTCGTAGACGGTGATGTCGCGCTGGCCCGCTTCGACCTGAATCACGGGACAGCCATTGGCCGCCGCCATTTCGATGGGGCCGTCGGAGTTGGTGCGCGCCGCGGTCATCATGCTTTCCTCGGTGATGATCGGGGTCCAGGCTTCCTGGCCTTTGCCGGACAGGAGACTGCTGCCGCCTAGCGAGGGCATCGACATGCCGCAGCCGCCCAAGGCCGCCGCCAAGCCTATAAGGCCGGTAATCGTGAAAAGCGCCGGTGCGATCCGCGTCATCTGCCCATCCAGTCCCTTAGCTGCGTTTCGCGCTACTTGAGCGCAATTCCACCGTCTCGTTCCAATAATTGCGACACCCCCCGCGACTTTAGCCGGCCTCGCTTTTTGATGGTTTGGCGCGCACATCCTTGTTACAAGAAGGCAACGTATTCGACCGCGCTCATAGCGAACCTAACGGTCCGCGGAAAGGGCCGCAAGCTTGAACGCTCCCTTCCCCGCCAAATTTGACCTTTTTGCGGATGTCCGCCGGCATTCGCAACTTAGCCGCGCCAGAGGTGGCCTTTATGACGACGAAACCGCACCTTGACGTACTCCTTGCTTCACCGCGGGGATTCTGCGCCGGGGTCGACAGGGCGATTCATATCGTAGAGCTTGCCATCGAGAAATACGGCGCGCCAGTCTATGTCCGGCACGAAATTGTGCACAACCGGACGGTCGTCGAGAGTTTGATCGCCAAGGGCGCGATCTTCGTCGAGGAACTCTCCGAGATTCCCGACACTGCAGCGCCGGTGATCTTCTCGGCGCATGGCGTGCCCAAGACGGTTCCCGAGGAAGCGCACAAGCGAAACTTCCTTTATTTCGACGCTACCTGCCCGCTGGTTTCGAAGGTGCATTCGGAGGCCGCGCGGCACCACGCGAACGGCCTCGACATCATCCTGATCGGCCATTCGGGGCATCCCGAGGTTGTCGGCACGCTGGGCCAGCTTCCGCCTGGCACCATTACGCTGCTTGAAAAGGTGGATGGTGTGGCGGCGCTGAAGCCCCGCGATCCGGCGCGGCTTGCTTACATCACCCAAACAACGCTGTCCGTCGACGACACGATTGAAATCGTGACGGCCTTGAAGGAGCGTTTTCCACTGATCAAGGGGCCGCAAAAGAACGATATCTGCTTTGCCACCACGAACCGGCAAAGCGCGGTAAAGGCGATTGCGAAACGCTGCGACGCGATTCTTGTGGTCGGTGCGCCGAACAGCTCCAATTCCAAGCGGCTGGCCGAGGTGGCGGTGAGATCGGGCTGCCCGAAGGCGATGCTGGTGCAGAAGGCCGCCGAAATCCCCTGGGACGATCTCCGCGGCATAAAGACGCTAGGCCTGACGGCTGGCGCCTCCGCTCCGGAACTTCTTGTGGAAGAGATCGTGGAGATGTTCAAGGCGCGGTACGACGTGGCCATCGAGGCGGTGAAGACCGCTTCCGAGGACGTCATCTTCAAGATCCCGCGGGGCTTGCAAGCCGCGGCGGCGCAGTAAATCCATGGCGGTCTATACCGAAGTCGCAGCCGAGGAACTCGATGCGCTCCTGGAGCGCTACGCCATTGGAGACCTCGCCTCCTGCAAGGGCATTGCCGAGGGAGTCGAGAACAGCAATTTCTTCCTGAGCACGGACCGGGCGCAATTCATCCTGACGCTCTACGAAAAGCGCGTCAGCCCTGACGATTTGCCATACTTTTTGGGGCTCATGGAGCACCTTGCGCGGAACGGGGTGACTTGCCCGACCCCGGTCCACGACCGCGAGGGGAGGGTGTTGCAGACCGTTGCAGGAAAGCCCGCTGCGATGGTCACGTTCCTGTCAGGCTACTCCCTGCGCAAGCCCTTGCCCGTGCATTGCCGGGGGCTCGGTGCGGCGCTGGCGAGGTTGCACGAGGCCGGTTTGACGTTTCCGATGAAGCGCGCGAACGCGCTTTCGGTTGCGGGCTGGGAGAAGCTTTTCGCCGCAATTGGCGAAGCCCACAAGCTGGAGCCCGGGATGGCGGGGGAAATCGGCGCGGAACTCGAATCGCTCGGCGCCCAATGGCCCGCGAACCTGCCGCAAGGCGTTATCCATGCCGATCTTTTCCCGGACAACGTCTTCTTCCTCGATGGACAGGTTTCCGGGCTGATCGACTTCTATTTCGCCTGCAACGACCTGCTTGCCTACGATTTGGCCATTTGCATGAACGCCTGGTGTTTCGAGTTGGACCATGCCTTCAATGTCACCAAGGCGCGCGCGCTTCTCGACGGCTACAATTCCGTACGTCCGCTTGGGGCCGGCGAGGTCGAAGCGCTGCCGGTTCTGGCCAAGGGTGCTGCGATGCGTTTTCTGTTGACCCGCCTTTACGACTGGTTCAACACGCCGCCATCGGCAATGGTGAAGCGCAAGGATCCCATGGAATATTGGCGCAAGCTCAAATTTCATCAGAGCGTGAGGACATGCAGCGCCTATGGATTCTGACACGGACGCGAAGGCGCCTGCACGCGCCGTGGTTATCTATACGGACGGCGGTTGCAAGGGCAATCCGGGGCCGGGCGGCTGGGGCGCGCTGTTGATGTATAGCGGGCGCGAGCGCGAGCTTTGGGGCGGCGAGCCGCATACGACCAACAACCGTATGGAACTGACGGCGGCGATCATGGCGCTTGAGACCTTGAAGCGCCCCTGCCAGGTCGAGCTTTACACGGACTCGCAATACGTGAAGAACGGCATCACCGAGTGGATCGCGGGCTGGAAGGCGAGGGGCTGGAAAACCGCGCAAAGAGATCCGGTCAAGAATGTCGATCTCTGGCAGCGCCTTGATGAAGCGCGGCGGCAGCACAAAATCGAGTGGCGCTGGGTAAAGGGGCACGCAGGCCATCCTGAGAACGAGCGCGCCGACAGACTGGCGCAGCGCGGCATTGAAGAGCAGGAGGCCGCCGCGAAAGGGGGCAAATCAGGTTGATCCGGCCTGGCGGACGCGGATGTGCTTGTGCTCATGGCCGCCGTCCTCGCCATGTACGTGGCTCTCGCCGCGCATCTCGACCGGCACCGTGACAAGCCGTCCGTGACGCACGCCGCGCTCGGCGGTGAGGTGCCCAGCATAATGGCGCACATCCTCGGTCTTGCCCCTGAGAATCGCTACCTCCATGCAGCTTTCGTGGTTGAGGTGGACGTGCAGCGTGGTGAGCACTAGGTCGTGATGTTCGTGCCCGGCATCGCACAGGCGCTTGGAAAGCTCGCGCATGTCGTGGTCGTAGACGTAGGTGAGCGCCGCCACGCAGTCGCCTGAGCCGCCGCTATCTTCCTGCATGCGCTCAAGGCCCGCCCGGAGCAGGTCGCGGAAGACCTCCGAACGCGCCTCGTAGCCGCGTTTTTGCATGAAGCGCTCAACCTCGCCCATGAGATCGTCGTCGATGGTAATTGTGATGCGCTGCATCGGGCTTCCTCGCGGCTCGTCCAATCCGTCAATCCGGTGATATCCCCTGAGCATATCATGGCCTAGCGGGAAATCATCTGGATGCGGCGGTATAGGCTTGCAGCCGGGACGGTGTTGGGTATATTGCGCGCACAAATCGCTTCGCAAAGCGCCCTTGAGAGGTGGCCGAGCGGTTTAAGGCGCACAGCTCGCCTGCGGCGAGTGTCTACGTTAAATGTGCATGCGCCTTCTGCGAGGTGTATGGAGAGGTGGCCGAGTGGTTTAAGGCGCACGCCTGGAACGCGTGTGTACGTGAAAGCGTACCGTGGGTTCGAATCCCACTCTCTCCGCCATCCCGCTATCGAGCCGATAGCAACCTATTCCCTGATAATGCGCGGCCCCAGCGCTTCTGCCTTGCCGCGAAGCTTTGCGGGGATAAGCGGGGCATCGCGCTCGACGCCCAGCCGCGAATCGGGGTGCTTTTCAGACAACCTGGGCACTCGCCCGGTTGCGCAAAATAGCGCAGCGGCGGGATCCGGGCAGGATGTAACAGTGGGAGACCTCGATATGCCCGCACCCAAGCACGCTTCGCGCCGCCGCGCCCAGGCAGCCCCGGACAATTCCGGCGAAGATTTTGCCAGCTTTTCCAATGCCGTTGAGCAACTGCTTCGAGGGATGCCGGGCACGATTACGGACCTGATCGAAACCTTGTTGCGGGCCGGAGACGAAGTTGAGGTGCCGCAAGGAAAAGGTAAGGGCGCAGGCAAAAAAGCCAAACCCAAGCGGATGAGCGAGGGCGATGCCGCGGCACACGCTGCCCTCCTCAGCCAAGCGCTCGAAGAACTGCGCTACGAAGTGGAGAACAACCGGAAAGACGCCATCGCCCAGGCGGAATGCCTGCGCCAATATCTTCTCGAAGCCGGACAACGTCCAGGCATTAAACCCCACACGTTTCTCTTCGTCCTGCAGCAGTTCGCGGTGGCCAAACTGGACATCGGCGGCGAGCTTCGTGGCGTGGCTGAGCGGATGCTGGAAAACCTGGCAGTCAGCGCTCCCGCGAACGAGGCGGCCGCGATTCAAGAATTGGCGAAAAGTTTCGAGGAAGTCGCCAACGCTTTGGATGGCAATCCCTTCGCCATTTATGCCGAAGTTTCGGAGTTTGCCCAGGCCCTGCCCGCGGATGCGCGGGCGAAGCTTGCCGCGGGCTTTCTGGCACAGAAGGATGCTCCGGCGCTGCGCGATGCCGCGCTCGGCTGGCTGCTGGACGATGCGGCCGAAGTGAGGCGGACCGTTGCGCAGATGCTGGAGACGGACGCGGCCGGCAATGGCGGCGTCATGCTGCGGCGCATGATCGCTTTGCGCAACTGGATTCCGGAAGCGGACCGTCCCGCTCTCGACCGTGCCATCAAAGCCAGCCAGAAGAAGGTTGCCTGTGCAAGCTGGCCCTCTGCGAAAGTCCTGGAAGCCTACGCCTCCGGTTGCGACGGTTCCGGCGCCCAAAGCGTGTTCATGATTGTGGCTCAAGGCCGCAAGCGCGCGCTTGCGGCCTTGCTCTTCAAGCAGGATGCCGGCATCCGGGATGCCTGGGTAGGCCCAGGTTGCACACGCGCAGACCTAGACGCGACGCTGCAGGCGCTCAGCATGCAGATGGATTTGCTGCCGGTGCCGCTCGAATATGCCGCCATCGCTGCGCGCCATTTCCTGGGTGTAAACGCGCAAACCGGCGTCCTGCCGCCATTTGGCTTGCTCGACGTTGCCGAGGTGGCCGGATTGACAAGCCTCAACCCCGAGTTTCAGCCGGTTGAGGCCCTTTTGGAGTCGCTCTTCGCGGAAATCCCGGCGAAGTCCGCCACGCCGCAGGCCGTCGCCAAGGCGTTGAAGGCCAGTGAGTCGTGGGGCGGGACACAGCCGATGGCGGGGAGCTGGTTTGAGGAAAGCGATGAAGCCGATGCCATATTGGCGCAAGGCAAGCTTTCCAAGGCGAAGCGCAAGGCCGCTCTGCTGGCCGGGCCGATGCAGAAGCGCCGGCGCTGGTGGGCCGCGCTGATCGCCTGGACCGGGTTCACGATGAAACATGTGCAGGAGGCATCCGGGTGGGAGGATTACGTTCTGGTAGCCCGCGAGTTGCTGGGGGAACGGCCGCTGGATGAATTCGGCATCATGAATGGGATCGCCGGTGTTACCATTGCCAACCATTCAGGCAGATGGTAGCAGGCGGGCGCAGGCATCGTGCTATAGGCACCAAAAGCCCGCTGCCGGTATCAGCGCAAGGGACCGGGTTGCCCGGCGGGTAGCGGCGCAATAAGATCGGCCCGTCATTTTGTAAATTCTTGAGGCCGCCGTGACCCTATCGAATAGCGCGAATTCCCTTTCAGAGCGCGACCGTGCCGCCCTCTTCCATCCGACGACGAACCTTGAGGCTCATGAGCAGCAGGGACCGCTCACGATTGTGCGCGGCGAGGGCGTGCGGGTGGAGGACGAAGACGGCCGGAGCTACATCGAGGCCGTGTCGGGCCTCTGGTCCATTTCGCTGGGCTTCCGGCAGGAGCGGCTTGCGGACGCGGCGTACCGGCAGCTCATGGAACTGCCGAGCTACCATCTCTTCCGGCATATGAGCCATCCGCGCGCCATCGAGCTTGCGGAGAAATTGCTGGCGATTGCGCCGGTTCCGATGAGCAAAGTCTTCTTCGCAAGCTCAGGCTCGGAGGCGAACGATACCGCCGTCAAGCTCGTCTGGTACTATAACAACGCCCTGGGCCGGTCGCAGAAGAAGAAGATTGTCGCCCGGACGCGCGGTTATCATGGCACCACGATTGCCTCCGCCAGCCTGACCGGACTGCCGCACAGCCACGCCGATTTCGATTTGCCGCTGCCAGGCTTTTTGCATACGGACTACCCCAATTATTACCGGTGCGGCCTGCCCGGCGAGAGCGAGGAAGAGTTTTCCGCCCGTCTCGCCGCCAGCCTGGAGGCGCTCATAGAGCGCGAGGGGCCGGAGACGATTGCCGCTTTTATAGCCGAGCCGCTTATGGGCGTCGGCGGGGTGGTTTTGCCGCCTGCGGGTTATTTCGAGCGGATCGCCGGGATCTTGAAGCGCTACGATATCCTCTTGATTGCCGACGAGGTCATCACGGGCTTCGGCCGCCTGGGCCATATGTGGGGCAGCGCCGTCTACGGCTTGAAGCCGGACATCCTGACCTGCGCTAAGGGCTTATCCTCGGGCTATCTGCCAATATCCGCCGTCATGGTGAGTGAGCCAATCTGGGAAGCCTGCGTACAGCAGAGCGGCAAGATCGGCGTGTTCGGACACGGCTTTACCTACACGGGGCATCCCGTTTGCGCCGCCGTCGCGCTTGAAACGCTTAAGCTATACGAGGAACTTGATATTCTGGGCAACGTGCGGGCGAATGCACCGGTGCTTCAGGACGGCCTTCGCAGGCTTACCGCCCATCCACTGGCAGGCGACGCGCGCGGTGCCGGCTATATCGGCGCGCTTGAGCTTGTGAAAGACAAAGCCACTAAGGCGCCGTTTGCGGCCAGTGCCGGGGTGGGGCAATTCGCGGAACGGCGGTGCCTTGCCAACGGGATCATCGTCCGCTCGCTAGGAGACACCATTGCGATTGCGCCGCCGCTGATTGCAAGTGCAGCCGATCTTGAAGCCATCGTGGCGGCTATCGCTAAGGCGCTCGATGAAACGCACGCCTATGCCAGCCAACTCGCGTAGATAGAAATAGCCGCAAATTGGCGGGAAACAGGTGTATCCGGCAATTGGCGGCACAACCTTTGAGCGGTGTTCACGGAAGAGGAAATAGGCCAGGAATACCAACTCAGCCGCAAAACATAGGCGGTGAATAAGCTAGCCTCGCTTGCCGGGGCGGGCGCGGGCTCGTAGCTCAGTGTGGGGAGCATGTCTTACGGCGCGATAATCAGAGAAGCCATCGAAAAGGTGGCGCGGGAGCAGAAGGTCGAGATCAGCCCGCTTGCGGACGATTTGCCCCTGCTGGAAAGCGGCCTCAACTCTTTATGCTGGGCGATTGTGATCGCGCGCATGGAGCAAACCGCCGGTTTCGATCCCTTTGCCGAACTGGAAGGCGCTTTTCCCGTGACGCTCGGCGACTTCATCGCAGCCTATGATAATGGCGCAAAGTGACTGTCCCTCCCTCTGGACGCGGATGAAGGCTGCGGGCCTCGACGGCCAGGCATTGCTGACTGCCCGGGGGCCTATATTCCTATCCGCACTGGAAAATGGAACTGCCATCGAGGGCGGTCCAAGCGCCTTGCAGGGGCAGGCCGTGTTCGTGGCAGCGACAGGGCAAGCAGCGGCTGCACTTGCGCTGATCGAATTGGACGGTGTTGCGGCCAGGCTCGTTCTTTGTCCGCCAGACCTCGCCGTGGACGCGATTCCCGCCGCCATGCAGGCGGCTGGAACGCAAGCGATTGTTACCGATTTTGAAGATATCGCATTCCTCGAACCGCACGGACTGAAAGCGGTTCGATGCGGAACCGCCATCGAACCAGCCCCCGTTGCGCGCGCCACCGCCTGCGATACGGAGTGGGTGCTCTTCACGTCGGGCACCTCCGGTCCTCCCAAGATGGTGCGGCACAGCCTTGAAGGCCTTACAGGCGCGTTCAACGCCAATCCCCGGGTGCCCGCGGGTACGGTCTGGGCGACATTCTACGATATCCGCCGCTATGGCGGCCTGCAGATTTTTCTGCGGGCCATGATGGGCGGCTGTTCGCTCGTATTGGCGCAATCAGGCGAAAGCCTGAACGATCACCTGGCACGCCTTGGCGAGGCGCAGGTGACGCACATGTCCGGCACGCCTTCCCATTGGCGCCGCGTCCTGATGAGCGGGGAGGGGGCCAGGATGCGCCCCGGCTATGTCCGGCTTTCGGGCGAGATCGCGGATCAGGCCGTGCTCGACGGGCTTCGCGCGCTCTATCCCAAGGCGAACATCGGTCACGCCTATGCCTCCACGGAAGCGGGGGTGGGCTTCGAGGTGTTGGACGAACGCGAGGGGTTTCCTGCGAGTTTCATCGGCAGGCCCGGCGCCGTCGAATTGAAGGTCGAGGACGGAACCCTGCGCGTGCGCTCGGGCCGGGCCTCTTCGGGCTATGTTTCGCAAGGAGGCGGGCGGATCGCCAAGGATGATGGCTTCGTAGATACCGGCGATGCGGTCGAGCTTCGCGGGGACCGCTATCATTTCGTGGGCCGCAGGGACGGTGTCATCAACATCGGCGGCCAGAAGGTGCACCCTGAAGAGGTGGAAGCGGTCATCAACCGCTGCCCGGAGGTGCAGATGTCGCTGGTCCGCGCGAAAAAGAACCCCCTGTTGGGAGCGCTCGCCGTGGCCGATGTCGTGCTGCAGGGCGACGCCGCAGCGGAGGTGGACACCGCGAAACTTGAGGCCGGAATCCGGGCGTTTTGCGCCGAACATCTGGCCCGCCACAAGGTGCCCGCGCTCATCCGCTTCGTGCCTTCGCTACCTGTGACCGCGGGAGGCAAGCTGGCGCGCCATGCGTAACGTCATCGTAACGGGCGGAAGCCGGGGCCTTGGGCTTGCAATCGCCACGGAACTGGCGCGGGCGGGCTACAGCGTGATCGCCATCGCGCGCAAGCCAAGCGATGAGCTTGCGGCGGCAATCGCGGAAGTGCAGGCGGCAAGCGTTGGTGCGCTGTCGTTCGTAGCGGCGGACCTTAGCGATATATCCGCCATGGCGGGCCTCGTTTCGCGCATCCGCAAGGAGCACGGCCCGCTCTACGGGCTCGTCAACAATGCGGGTCTCGGAACCAGCGGTGTTCTGGCCAACATGCCGGTCGAAAAGATCCAAGCGTTGGTGCAGCTCAATACGGTGGCGCCGGCCGTGCTTACGAAATTCGCCGTGCGTTCCATGATGGCGGAAGGGGCCGGGCGCATCGTCAATATCAGCTCGATTGTCAGCTTCACCGGCTATAGCGGCCTATCGGTTTACGCCGCGACGAAGGCTTCGATGATCGGGTTTACGAAGTCGCTGGCGCGCGAAGTGGGGCGGCTTGGCATTACGGTCAACGCGGTGGCACCTGGCTTCATCGATACCGAAATGACGAAGGAAATGAGCGAGGCGGATGTGGCCCGCGTGGCCAACCGCAGCGCGCTGCGCCGGCTGGCTCAGCCGCAGGACGTTGCGGAGGCGGTGAAATTCCTGATGGGGGAAAGCGGCCGCAACATTACCGGCACGGTTCTCACCGTCGATGCCGGCAGTACGGCTTAGCTAGCCTACAGCCTGACGCGGCCCGCGGCGATGGCCTCGTGGAGGCTGGCATCGAGCGTTACAAAGCCGCCGCTCGCTTCATCGTTGAAATAGAGCGGGTCCGGGACGGTAGCCGGGTTGGCTCCTTGCGACGCGAAGCCGCCCTTTTTCGGCCGGAACGTCGCCGTCAGCTCCAGTTGATTTACAATGCGCAGGAACAGCGGCTGGGCGTAACGCGGCAAACGCCCATCGAGATATGCTTTGAAGGCCTTCAAATCAAAGGCGCCATCGATAGACAAGGCGGCCATTCCCGCGCGGCCATCGGCGTTCGGTAGCGCCACTCCGTAGACGGCTGCTTCGAGGACGCCTGGGAAGGCGGCAATTGTCTGCGCTACCTCCTGCGTGGAGACGTTTTCTCCCTTCCAGCGGAAGGTGTCGCCGAGGCGGCCGGCGAAGTAGAAGAAGCCCTTGCCGTCCCGCTTCATGAGGTCGCCGGAACGGTACCAGACATCATCCTTGGCCTTGACGCCGCGCAGAGTTTTTTTGTCCGTTTCCCGTGCGCTGGTGTAGCCCTCGAAGGAGGCCGCACCCGCATTTGCGTCGGCGGCGATTTTGAAAACCGCTTCGCCCGGCTCGCCCGTAGCGGCAGGAACGCAAAGTTCCTTGCCGTCGCGGATGGGCTCCAGCGTACCGGCATCGACCTTTATCAGCTGGATTGGAAGGCGATGGGCGAGAAACGAAGGGATGCGCCCGATAGAGCCCGGCTGCTCATCGACGTTGTAGAGGGAGAAGTTGGCTTCGGTCGCGGCGTAGAATTCGAGGATGTGCGGGATATGGAACCTGTCCTGGAAGGCTTGCCAGATATCGCCTCCGAGCCCGTTGCCGCAGCAAAGGCGCAGGCGATGGTCTGCCTCGGCGGGGGAGGGGGCGGAGCTTAGGAGATAGCGGCAAAGCTCGCCGATATACTGGAAGATGGTGCAGCCCTGGCCGCTTACCTCCTGCCAGAAGCGGCTTGCCGAGAATTTTTCACTGACGAAGACCGAGCCGCCGCTTACGAGCAGCGCCCCCGAGGCAGCAACCCCGCCTATCGAATGGTAGAACGGCAGGCAATTATAGAGCCGGTCGGTGGGCCTTGCATCCATCATGCCCGCGAACCAATGGCTCCACGACATGACCCGGTGGTGGCTGACATTGGCGGCCTTGGGGAGCCCGGTCGTGCCGCTGGTATAGATGCATAGCGCCCGGTCCGCGAGGGTGACGGGCCGAAGTTCCGGCCCTTCGAGCGCGCTTCCGGATAGGGCTGCAACGGCATCGCCGATGAAGCGATAGGGGGCCTGCGGCGACCCGTGAATCCAGACTTCGGGGGTGGATTTGCAATGCGGCAAGGCGCTGGCCAGGGCTTCGCCGAAGCCTTGCCCGGCGATCAAGTGGCGGACGCCCGCGACGTCCATGCAGTGGGCAAGTGCCGCACCGGTTAGATTGGTATTGAGCAGGGCGGCCACGCAGCCTGTGCGGGTAATGCCGGCCCAGATCGCCAGGTAGTCCGGCTGGTTTGTCATCAACAGGCCCACCACGGTGCCGGGTGCGAGGTGCAGGCCCAGCGCCCAGCGCGCATAGCGGTTGGCTCTGGCGGCGAGGCCGTTATAGCTGACGGTTTCGCGGGCCGAGACCAGGGCTGGTGCATCGCCGTAGCGGCCGGCCAGTTCGCCCAGCA
>CAVYEY010000038.1:0-53056 GCA_963767435.1 uncultured Alphaproteobacteria bacterium | reverse complement strand
GGCGATAAAGACTATGGTTTTGCGCAATTTGCGCAACCTAAGATTGCAGCATGACGCGAAGCATGACATGCCCTCCCTATTGCGATTGCCACGGGAGGCATGGAGATGCGCATACATCAGGGTTACAGGCTGAAACTGGGGGTCGCATTTGCGGCGTGCCTCACGGGCGCGCTGGCCTCCGCTCAGGCAGGCGAGTATTCGAACGTCTATTTCTTCGGCGACAGCAGTACTGACGTGGGCACCTACAGCCCGCTATACGGTTCGAACACCCGCTTCACCACCAAGCCCGGCACCGTCTGGGCCGAGAACGTTGCCGCCGCCTACGGCAAGCAGCTAACGGCGGCATACACGGCTTACACCGAGACCCAGACCCCTCTCCTTCTGGGCTTTACGCTCAACAACTATGGCAACGATTTCGCAATCGGTTCGGCGCGCATCAATGCAGAACCAACCAGCTCAGAACTCGCGAACCTGCCCTCGGCGACCATGCAGGTCAACCAGTTCCTGGCACGCGGACCATTGGACTCCGGAGCGCTGTATGGTCTCGCGGCAGGGGCGAACGATCTTTTCACTCAGTTTAACGGGGGGACGCCATTGTCCGGAGCGGCGGCGGCGTTGGCGACGGCGTCGCACGATCTCGCGGCGCTGGTGACAGCCTTGGAAACGGCGGGGGCGCGCCACGTGATCGTGCTCGGCGTGGTGGATATGTCCGTAACCCCCTTTGGTCTTGCGCTGACGGACGAACAAAGGGCGCAACTCATAAGCCTCAAGGCGACTTTCAACTCCACGCTGGCATCGGATCTGGCGGGCGGGAACCTGCTCTACTTCGATACGGGCAGGCTGATCCACACCATTCTCGCCAACCCGCTGGCTTACGGCTTCACCAATACCACTACCCCAGCATGCCCAGGATCGCCCCCGGCATCCGCAATGGTATGTCAGGTGCCCGCCGATGGGCACATGTGGGCTGACGACAAGCATCCCTCCAGCCTTCTCCACGGGGTGATCTCCGATTGGGTGTACTCTTCGCTGGAAGGGGCGAGCCGCGCGGGCCTGCTTTCGATGTTGCCGCTGGAGCGTTCTGGCACGCAATGGCTGGCAATCGACGGCCAGTTACAGGAATTCCAAAACTTTGGCTATCGAGGCCAGGGAGTCTTCTTCAGCGGCGACTATACCTCGTTATCGACCGGCGATGCAGATGGCCCTGCTTCGGCGAACGAGCGTGGCGGCGGCTTTGCCGCCGGTTATCAAAAGGCGTTCGGCCCGCAATTGCTGGGAGGAGCGACGATTGGCTTCAACCACGCGCCTTTCAATCTGGGCGACAACCAGGGTTCATTGAAATACGACGAGTGGGCGCTCGCCGCATTTACTTCGTACAAGTTAGGTGCCGCTTATGCTAACGCGCTGGCCGGCTATTCCTGGCTCGATTTCCAGAGCGAACGGAACGTGGTGCTTGGTTCGTTCAACACCACCGAACGGGGCGGCACCGCCGGCAATCAATTCAGCGGCAGAGGGCAGATCGGCTACAACTTCGTTATAGGCAATGTTGTGCATGGGCCGCTGGCCGGTCTGACGTGGGAGCGCGTCAACGTCGATGGTTTCAGCGAGGACTCGGGCAGCGTGACGGCCATGGCCTTTGGCGATCAGACCCGCGAGTCGCTGCGGTCGCGGATCGGCTGGCAGGCCACCGCCGAAGCCACTGTGTCCGGCGCGAAAGTGCGCCCCTTTGTCCAACTCACCTACGATTGCGAGCATAACAAGGATGAGCACACTTACAATGCGGGGTTTGTTGGCGGGTTTTCGGCCATGGAGATGCCGATGGCCAATCGGACCGGCGGCTATGGAACATTGCAGGCCGGCGCCACCACCGAGCTTAGCCCAGCGATACGTCTTGGCGTCAGCGGGTCGGCGGCAATCAGCGGGCCAGATGCGGATGCTGCGGCCGTCAACGTTACGCTGAGTGCATCGTTCTAAGCAGATTTACGTTGGCTACCCAACGAATGCCCGCTTATATTTCATTGTTTTCATGTAGTTTTTTTTGTAGAGCTGGGCAGGCCATCCCCGTTTTCACGGGGACATGCTTTTGCGAAATCTGCTTAGGGCGGAAAAATGCGATCCGAAAACCAACTTCGCGGACAGAGCAGTTTTCGAAAGCTGCTCCATCCGCAACCGGCCTGATACGGCATCCTGGCATGACACTTAATTGGCCATGTCAACGCCAAAAAATGCGATCCCAAGGGTCCCGGAAGCATCCCACAATTCCCGGTCGAGCGTGGCAGGCGGCCTGCGAGGGCAATGACGCGGGCAAGGCGGCTTCATTATCGCCGCACTAGCGCGCATTCGAATTTTCTCTTATGTATCCGGCGAATGGACGGACGATCTCCCGGAGAGCAGCGAATGACCGATACCCGCAAGCCAAGGCACAACACGGCCGCAGTGAACGTAGGCGGCATTACCGTTGGCGGGGCTGCGCCCATCGTCGTGCAGTCCATGACCAACACCGACACGGCCGATGTTGCCGCCACGGTGGCGCAGGTTGCGGACCTTGCCCGCGCCGGCTCCGAGCTTGTGCGCATCACGGTAGACCGCGAGGAGGCCGCCGCCGCCGTCCCGCACATCCGCGAACAGCTCGACAAAATGGGCATCGCCGTGCCGCTGGTGGGCGACTTCCACTATATCGGCCACAAGCTTCTCTCCGATTACCCGGCCTGCGCCGAAGCGCTCGCGAAATACCGCATCAACCCCGGCAATGTCGGCTTCAAGGACAAACGCGACCGGCAGTTCTCCGACATTATCGAGATCGCGATGAAGCACGGCAAGCCCGTGCGCATCGGCGTGAATTGGGGCAGCCTGGACCAGGAGCTGCTGACCCGCATGATGGACGAGAACTCCAAGAGCGCGGCCCCCAAGGATGCGCGCGAGGTGCTCCACGAAGCCATCGTGTATTCAGCCACCCATTCCGCCGAGATGGCCGAAGGGCTCGGCATGGGCCGCGACAAGATCATCCTTTCGGCCAAGGTCAGCGCCGTCCAGGATCTCATTAGCGTCTACGGCCTGCTCGCCTCGCGCTGCAATTACGCCCTCCACCTGGGGCTCACCGAGGCCGGCATGGGCTCCAAGGGCATCGTGGCATCCGCCGCCGCCATGGGCATCCTCCTGCAGCAAGGCATCGGCGATACGATCCGCGTTTCGCTCACGCCCGAGCCGGGCGGCGCGCGCACCAAGGAGGTTGAGGTCGCGCAGCAAATCCTGCAAACCATGGGTTTCCGCACCTTCGTGCCGATCGTGGCTTCGTGCCCCGGCTGCGGCCGCACCACCTCCACGCTGTTCCAGGAGATGGCGCGGGACATCCAGAACCACCTCTCCGCCAAGCTGCCGGAATGGCGCAAAATCTATCCCGGCATCGAGACGCTGAACGTGGCCGTGATGGGCTGCGTGGTGAACGGACCCGGCGAATCCAAGCACGCAGACATCGGTATTTCGCTGCCCGGAACCGGCGAAACGCCCGCCGCGCCCGTGTTCATCGATGGCCAGAAAGCGGCCACATTGCGCGGCCCCACGCTGGCGCAGGACTTTATGGTCATGGTCGAGGACTACATCGAGAAGCGATTCGGCCACGCGCAAGACCGGCGCCGCGCTTGAATCCACTTAATAAATGCCCTTCCGGCTCATGCAATGCGGCAACAACCGGACCCTCATCGAAATGTGAAATCGATTTGTAGAAAATTAGGCTTTTCTGTGACAGCTGTGACCTGTACAACCCTAAGGGGGTTTGGGGAGTTACCGGCCAAGCCCAAGATGTAATCTAACCTCTGGGATGGTTATGACTCCTGAACAAGCCAAGCTCGTCGCTGACAGCTTTTCTCAACTTGAACCCCGTCTGCCGGAGCTGGGCGCCGCGGTTTACGACAAGCTTTTCTACGTCGCGCCGGATACCCGTGCCATGTTCAAGGGCGACATGCACCTCCAGCATAGAAAGCTCGTCAGCGTTATCGTCGAGTTCGTGAAGCTGAAGGGGAGATCGCAACACTTTCTGCCCGCGACCGGCTCTGGCGGCGCAGCGGTCGTCCCAGGCATCAATCGCCTGCGCTCCGGGCACGTAGCTGCTGGTGTGAAGGCGGAGCACTACGCATTTATGCGCAAGGCGATCCTGAATTCATTGGCGGCGGTGCTTGGCGAAGGGTTCGACGGCAGAGCGGCCGAGGCCTGGGGCGCGGCTTTCGATACGCTGGCCGAAACCTTGCAGAAGCCGGAAAGCGCGACGCCTGACGAGCGCAAACTGCTTTCAAGCATGTTCGGCCGCAAATTCGAGAGCGCGAAAATCGATGGGACTGGCGGCCCTTCGGCGGACGATTTCTTCGACCGGAAGTTCGACTCCTAAGCCGCAGGCGCCGCGTTCCCGGTGAGTGGCCCCAGCACTTCATGCCGATGGTGGAAACTACATCGAGAAGCCTTCGGACAAGCCCGCAAGGGGGGGCAATGTTCCCGGCGCAGCGGGAGTAGCAACCGTTGCGGCTGCTCTGCCACTATGGCGCAATATATTCAAGAATGACTAGAATTTGACTTTTCCTGAGCAACCGCAGGCTGTACAACCTTAAGGGATAACCGGGATGTCAGGATCTGCTAAACCCGGAATGTGATCTGTAACCTCTGGGAAGGCAATGACGCCAGAACAAGCCAGGATTGTCGCTGACAGCTTTTCTCATCTCGAAAGCCGCCTGCCCGAATTGGGAGCCGCCGTCTACGATAGGATCTTCTCTGCCGCGCCCGAAACGCGTGCCATGTTCAAAGGCGACATGAGGGAGCAGCACAAGAAACTCGTCAACGTTATCGTCGAGTTCGTGAAGCTGCGGAGGCGGTCGCAGCACTTCCTGCCCGTAACCGGCACCGCCGGCAGCGCCGTCGTTCCCGGCCTCAACCGGCTGAGATCCGGCCACACGGCAGCGGGCGTAAGGAATGAGCATTATGCCCTGATGCGCAGGGCGATCCTGAATTCGCTCGGAGCGATGCTGGGTGACAGGTTCGATAACAAGGTAGCCGATGCCTGGGGCGCGGCTTTCGACATGCTCGCCGACACCATGCAAAAGCCCGAGAGCGCCACGCCCGAAGAAGCCAAGCTGCTGTCGAGCATGTTCGGGCGCAAGTTCGAAAGCGCGAAGACCGTTGAGACGGGCGGCAAAGGCAATGCTTCCGCGGAAGATTTCTTCGAACGGAAACGCAACTCCTAAGCCGCCCTCATCTGCGCACCGGGTACGCTGGAAGCGGAGCTATGCCCCTTCCTTGGAGTTTTTCGCCAGGAGATCGCGGATCTCGGTCAGCAGAACTATATCCTCGGGCGTTTCCTTGGGCTTCTCCGGCGCCGGCTCCTTTAGCCGGTTGATCTGTTTCACCAGGAAGAAGATCACCGCGCCGACGATCAGGAGATTGATCAGGGCGTTCAGGAACTTGCCATACGCGATGATGGCGTGGCCCGCCTGCTTCGCGGCGTCGTAGGAAGCGGGCACATCCACTTTGGCGTTGCCAAGTGCGCTTGCCTTCAGCGCGGTCAGGTCGACGAAATAGTCTGTGAAATTGACATTGCCCATCAGCATGCCGATCGGAGGCATGAGGATGTCGCCGACGAGCGAGGTCACGATGGACCCGAAAGCGGCGCCGACGATCACGCCGACCGCCAGATCGAACGCACTGCCCTTGAGGATGAATTCCCTGAATTCCTTCAGGGTCTCATTCGCCATGAGATTCTTATAGTGCATTTTGGCCTCCCAGCCGAAGCGTAAGTGCAACAATCCGTACGCTGAACCGGGTTGGAGGCTGCCGTCAAGTCACACCTATGTAAAAAGGGCCGGAATTTTGCCGGCCCCCCAGGTTGCAACCGCCCCTATTGCTTCGGCTTGGTTGCCTCTTCTACCTTCTCCTTCGCCTGCTCATAGGCTTTGGATGCGCGGCCTTTGAGGTCGGTCCAGCTCGTTTGTGCCTTTTCGCGCCAATCCTTCATGCGCTCGGCAAGAGCTTGAGCGTTGAGCGTTTGGTAGGTGGGGGCGGCTTTAAGCTCATCCTTGGTTGCGTCGAGAACGAAAACCTGCTTGCCGGCCGCCGTCTCCGGCTTGAGGATCTCGAAGGGCACCGCGACACTTTTCTCGCCAACGCCGAGGACACCGCCTACGCCAATAATCGCAAGCTCGATCCGGCCGTTCTGGTCGAAAACGAGATTGGTGATGCGGCCGGCTGGCAGGCCGTCCTTGCCGTTGACGGCTGTGCCGATGAAATCGGTGCCGAGAATTTCCGTGTTGTTCTGCTTCTCCATGAAAGTGACTGGGGCCTGCGCCATAGCGGGGCTTGCAGCAATGATCAAGGCGGCCACGGCCGCGAGTACGATTCTCATCGAAAGAACTCCCTGGTTTTGCCGTGTAAAGACACAGCACACGCCGCAAAGTTCCGGCATAGGTCGATGGTGAAAATATGGTCAAATATCGGCAAACCGGCCCCCGCAATTGCGAGCGTGGCGAACGCGCGCAATGATATCGCATTAATATCAATCAATAATTCTTGAATCGCCGGGACCGGCGCAGGGGGCATCTTGTCACAATACCGTCTTAATTGGGTGGCGGGGCGAACGCTTGTCTCCGGCCATCCGGCGCAGCCGCAACTTGAGCAAGTTCTCCCGCGATCGCTGCCGCGGCAGCTTCCGCCGTCCCCGATGCGTCGATAGCGGTCCAGCCCTGCTGCGGCGGCCTGACCGATTGCATCTGCGCCTCGGCCACTGCCAGCCCGGCATCGGAAGCATCGGGCGCGCCCCCCTGGCGCGCGGCGATACGCTGGCGGATAACGGAGGCGTCCGCTTCAAGCCAGAAACCCCGGAATGCAACGCCTGCCCCTTGCGCCAGATCGTGAACCGCCGCCCGGCTGGCCTCATTGGAAAAGACCGCGTCTACGATGACAGATTGCCCCGCATCCAAGGCAATTTCGGCCTTCTTGAAGATGCGCCGGTACACCTCGTCGCGCGCCCCAGGTGCATAAGCCTCATCCGGCAGCGGCTGCCCAACCGGAACGCCGTGCATCGCCTTCCGCTCGACATCCGTCCTCAGATGCAACGCGCCAGGAACCGCCCCAATGAAAGGCGCCGCCTCGCGCGAAACGGAAGTCTTACCCGTCCCCGAAATCCCGCCAATCGCCACCAGAATTGGCGCCGCCGGGCTTAGCAACTGCTGGGCGAGAGCGCCGTAGCTTTCGGCTTCCGTAAGCGTTCGCTCCTGGGTGGCGGCGTCCTGGAAGCCCAGCGCCTGAAGCCCGGTCATCGCGCGGATGCCGGCGCGGATCGACAGGAACAGCGGCAGTAGCGCCAGCCCCACAAGCTCGCTGATCGCGGCGTGCTGCAGATAATGGTTGAGAAGCCAGTTGGCCTCGCGCTTAAGCCCCCGGTGCCAGAGGTCCATCAGCAGGAACGCGAAGTCGTAGAGCACATCGGCTGTTGCGATGGCCTCGTCGAACTCGATGGCGTCGAAGAGCCGGGGACGGCCCTCCCACAGCACGATGTTCTTGAGGTGCAGGTCGCCGTGGCAGCGCCGCACGAAGCCCTCGCGCTCGCGCTCCGCCATCAAGGACCCGCGCGCTTCCAGCTCCTGCCAGAGCCGCTCGAAGTAGGCGTGGTACTGCAGGCCCATTGCCTGGGCAACCGGGCCGCACAGTTCGGCCTTGATGCTGGCCGCGGTCCGGCCGAGCTGATACCAGAAGCCCGCATCCGGCACGCGGGCGGCATTTCGGTGGAAATGCTCCACCGTATGGGCCAGATCGGCCACATTCGCCGCGCTAAGCCTGCCTTCGGAGGCAACGGTGTCGAGCAGCGCATCCTGGCCGAAGCGCCGCATCTCCAGCAGCCATTCCACCGCCTCGCCGTTGCCGCCAAGCTCGAAGCCTGCCGTCCCGTGCGTCACAGGCAGAACCGCCAGATATAGCTCGGGCGTGGCCAGAGAATTCACCTCAAGCTCACGGACAAGCGCCACCCGGCGCTGCTCAAGCGTGGAGAAATCGAGATAGGGAAGCTTCACCGCGCGCTTGAGCTTGTAGGCGCGATCCCCGGCAAGAAAGATCAGCGCCGCATGCGTGCCGATGGTGTCCACACTCTGGGGGGCATCCGGATAAGCCGCGGGGCTCGACAGGAACTCGATCACAGGGCCTTGCGGGCGGTCCCCGGCCGTGCCGCCGTTCGAAGCTGACGCTGGCGCATGTTCCATGACCTAAGGCTCTTCGTTCGAGGGCTGACCGCAGTCCGCAAAACCCGGCGGCAAACGTACAAAAACCGGGGGGCGCGCAGTGTCATCTTAACAGTTTTGGCGGCCGGGTGCGCGCTTTCCGATTTTTGCATAGCTGCGTTAGGGCTTCGTTGAGAGGAAGGCAAATAATGAACTTAACTGTAGTTTTGGATACCTGCTTTCAATGTTCACCCATCTACGGGTCTGAATGTACCAACCGTGACCGTAGCCCTGCGAGTGGATGGCAATAGCTCCGGGCGGCGCTAATGCGCCAGCCCCTTCAACTCCGTCCGCGCGGCCACGAACCACCACCGTTCGCTCGCCTCCCCGCACCGCTCAACCGCCTGCCGGAACCACGCCTCCGCTTCCAGCGGCTTGTTCTCGATCAGCATCTCCGCACCCGCATAGTACCGCGTCTGGCAGCCGAACTGCGCGTCGTCCTGCGTTACCAGCGCGGCAATATCCGCCTTGCCAAGGAAGAGATCGACAGCAGCCGCGTAGAAGCCGCGATCCGTCATGCGCTCCGCGTCGGCTTTGAGCCCGGCGGCGGCTTCCTCGCCCAGCCGCTTCCGGGCCAGGTAGCGGTGGATGGCAAAATCGGGGTCGTCCGGCTGCAATTCAAGCACGCGGGCGAAATCGGCGGCGGCGGCGGCGAAATCGTGCTTGTGGTACTCGATGAAGGCGCGGGCCTGAAGGGCGGCGCGGTCCGGCTGCATGCTCACCGCGCGGTCCGCGTCGGCAAAGGCGGCGTCGAGGTCTTCCTTGAGGAAGTAGAGCAGTGCCCGGTCGGCGTACCAGCCCGCGCTGAATGGGCTCAGCTCGATGGCCTGATTGAAATCGAGGAGCGAGCGCTCGTATTCGCCCACCAGCTCGAAGACGAGGCCGCGCCGGTGGAAGGCGGTGGCACGGCTGGCGCCGTCCTTTTCGCGGGCGAGCCAGGAGGTGCAGCCCTTGATGGCAACGGTTTCGGCGCCTTCCATGCAGTCGTCGGAGTCTTCGGCCCGTGCAACGCCTGCCGCGGCGATGGTGAGGAAAAGGGCAAGGACGAAGGCAACCGGTTTCAGCACCATGCAAATCCCTCAATGAAACGGCGCGCGCGAAGGAACACGCACGCGCTGACATAAGAGCATTCGAATGTACGGTCTTGCCCTGGCCGAAGGGCTCAACCCCTCACCCTGTCCCTATGGGAGAGGGGACGCCCGAACATCCGCTGCTGCTAGTTCTGGGGTCCCTTCTCCCATAGGGAGAAGGACAGGATGAGGGGTTATGACCTTACTTCATTGCGCTTTCCACCGTTATGTTAGCGTCCATGCGCTAAAGGCCGCACCATTGCACGATGGCTTGCGTGTAAATCGCCTCGCCCTCTTCGAGGCGGGAAATCAAGCAATATTCGTCGGTTTGATGCGCCTGGCCTGGTTCGCCCGGCCCCAGGATGACGGTCGGCGGGTTGCCCATACCGGGCTTCAGCTGGCCCGCGTCGGTGTAGAAGCGGGCGCCGCGGATGGGGCCGCCGCTTCCCGTGACGGAGCGCACGATTGCGGCGAGGCTCTCGATCCAAGGGTCGGCGGGATCGGTCCAGACGGGGGCGTTTTGGCCCTTCACCTCGAAAGTCACGTCGCCCGCCGCCGCCTGTTCGAAGCGCTCGATGAGTGCCAAGGGATCGGCGCCCGGCACCAGCCGCACGTCGAGGCCGAAGCGCGCTTCGTCCGGCACGGAGTTGGTATTGATGCCGCCATGCATCCAGCCGACGTTCAGCGTGGGAGGGCCTAGGACGGGATGGGTTTGCGCGGTGAAGTCGAGGGCGGACAGCGCAAGGGCGGCGCGGGCAGCCTTCAAGACGGCGTTGACGCCTTCCTCGGGCGCCGAGCCGTGCGCGGTCACGCCACGGGCCGTCGCTTCGACCCAGAATGTGCCCTTGTGGCCTGCGAGCAGGGCATTGCCGGTTGGCTCGCCCACGATCAGGGCGCCGGCCGCGGGGAGCACGCCTTGCTCGCGCATGTGCCGGGCGCCGGCGGTGCCCAACTCCTCGTCTGCGGTGATGACGAGGATAACGCCGGGGGAACCGGCGAGCTTCGGTGCAAGTTTCACGGCGGCGGAGACGAAGGCGGCCACGCCGGATTTCATGTCGCTGGAGCCGCGGCCGTAGATCTTGCCGTCCGCGATGGCCCCGCCGAATGGGTCTGCTCTCCAGGGCAGCGCGCCCAAGGGAACCACGTCCGTATGGCCGGTAAACGCGAGGGGCAGTTTGCCCGCCATCCCGCCGATGCGCGCGATCAGGCTTTCGCGGTTGTCCCCCATTGGGATGAGGCCCGTTTCGAAGCCCGCCGCTTCAAGAATGCGGCCGAGAAAGCGTGCGCAGGGGGCCTCGTTGCCGGGCGGGTTGACGGTGTCGAAGCGGATCAGGTCTTGGGTCAGGGAAACAGGTGAGATCATGCAATGTCTTGGAAAGGGAGGGGGCTATAATCAGCGAATCTCCCCTCACCCTGCCCCTCTCCCCATGGGAGAGGGGACGCCTTCTCTACGGGTGCGAGCGAACTCCCTCTCCCATGGGGAGAGGGCTGGGGTGAGGGGTTGTGAGTTCTGTTCAGGGCACTAACTCGCGGTATTCTATTTGCGCAGCTCTTCGAGCCCTTTAAAGTAGTCGAGCGCCTGCGGATTTGCGAGCGCGTCTTTGTTCTTAACCTCGCGGCCATGCACGATGTCGCGCACGGCGATCTCCGTGATCTTGCCGGACTTGGTGCGCGGGATGTCCGCGACCTGCTGGATGAGCGCCGGCACATGGCGCGGGCTCGCGCCGGTGCGGATTTTGGTTTTGATCTTCTGGCGCAGTTCGTCGTCGAGTTTCAGCCCTTCGGCCAGCACAACGAACAGCACCACGCGCACGTCGTTGTCCCAGTTCTGGCCGATGACGATGGCTTCCTTGACCTCTTCGAGCTGCTCGACCTGCCGGTAAATCTCGGCGGTGCCGATGCGCACGCCGCCGGGATTCAGCGTGGCGTCGGAGCGGCCCAGCATGAGGATGCCGCCATTCTCCGTCCATTCGGCGAAGTCGCCGTGGTGCCAGACGCCGGGGAAGCGCTCGAAATAGGCGCCACTGTATTTTTCGCCGCCCGGATCGTTCAGGAAGCCGATGGGCATGGCGGTGAAGGGTTTGGTGCAGACGAGTTCGCCCTTGCCGGAGGACATGGGCTGCCCGGTTTCGTCGAACACGGCCATCGCCATGCCAAGGCCGGGGCCTTGGATTTCGCCCCGGTAAACCGGCGAGAGCGGGTTGCCCAGCACGAAGCAGGAGCAAAGGTCGGTGCCGCCGGAGAGTGAGGCCAGGTGCACGTCCGGCCTGATGGCCTCGTAGACGAAATCGAAGCTTTCGGGGGCGAGCGGGGAGCCGGTTGAGCCGATCATCCGCACCGACGAGAGCTTGTGCGTATCGCGAGGGCGCAGGCCAGCCTTCTTCACGGAGTCGATCCATTTGGCGGAGGTGCCGAAGAAGTCGATTTTCACCGCGTCCGCATAGTCGAACAGGATGTTGCCGCTGGGGTGGAAGGGCGAGCCGTCGTAGAGCACGAGGGTGGCGCCGCTGGCGAGCCCCGCCGTGAGCCAGTTCCACATCATCCAGCCCAGCGTGGTGAAATAGAAGAGGCGCTCGCCTTCGCGCAAATCGCAATGGAGCTGCTGCTCCTTCATGAGCTGGATGAGCACGCCGCCGGCGGAGTGGACGATACATTTGGGCGTGCCGGTGGTGCCGGAGGAATAGAGGATGAAGATGGGGTGCGAGAAGGGCAGGCGGGTGAATTCGACCGGCTTGGCTTCGAACGCGCCGAGCGCTTCAGGCCAGGATTGCGCCTTGGCGCAGCCTTTGAGGATCGCTTCCGGCTCGCCGATGTAGGGGACCACCAGAACATGCTCGATGCTTGGAATCTTGGCGGCGATCTCCTGGACCTTATCGGCAACATGGATGGTCTTGCCGGCATAGTAATAGCCATCGCAGGCGATCAGCAGCTTGGGGCCGATCTGGCCGAAGCGGTCGAGCACGCCGCCAACGCCGAAGTCCGGCGAAGCGCTCGACCAGACGGCGCCCAGCGACGCAGCGGCAAGGAAGGCAACGATGGCTTCGGGCATGTTCGGCATCAGGGCCGCCACGCGGTCGCCGGGGCCGATGCCTCGCGCGCGGAGTGCTTGCTGCGCCCGGCTGACGGCGGCTTGCAATTCCGCCCAGCTTAGGCTCGTTTTGACCTTGTCTTCGCCCCAGAAGATGAGCGCTGGGCTGTCATCGTGCTTGCGCAGGAGGTTTTCGGCGTAGTTGAGGCGGGCACCTTCAAAAAATCTTGCATCCTGGAACCGTTCGCCCGGCCTGAAAACCGGCCCATTTCCGCGCTCTCCTATGAGGCCCAGGAAATCCCAGGCCTTCGACCAGAACGCTTCGGTCTCCTGGATCGAAAAGGCATGAAGGTCCGCGTAGGTGTGGCAATTGGCTCCTAAACTCCCGTTGATCTCCGCCATAAACTGGGCCATGCGCGAGCTGGCTGCGGCTTGAGCGGATGGCGACCAAAGCGGCACTGTTTTCATGTGAAAGCTCCAGAGTTCGAACTCGCCAGCGTTAAGAAAACCTCTTAAACCTTAACGACCGTATGTCCGGGCGAAGTGGCATGGCCTGTGCTAGGGATTTTTGACGGCTCCGGCGCCGCTGTCTACCCGGGATCTTGTCGAAGATGTACGAATTCGCTCCAAAATTTCGATATGCGTTGAAGTGGGCCTTGCGCGGCGCGCTCGGTTTGGCGCTGATCGCGGCTGTTTTCGCCGCCGTCCTTCCTTCTTTGGTAGAGGTCCGGACGGTGCGGGACGGCCTGGTCCAAAGCCTGTCCGGATGGAGCGGGGGAGCTGTCGCGATCCAGGGGCCGCTTCGCATCCGGAGCTTCACCTCGCTTACCATCGAAGCGGAGGATGTGCGTTTTGCGGCAACGCCCCGGCTCTCGCCGGTGGACCGGATCGACGCAAAGTCCGTGACGGCCGTGCTGAACCTGCGATCGCTGCTTTGGGGCCGGGTCGAGTTCAAGAAGGTTGCCATCGACACGCCGCGCGTTGTCTTGAGCAGGCACGGAGGGCTGGCCAAGCCGGACTTTTCCGGGCTTGAAGCGGCGGATGCCGCCATCGCCTTTGCCGATTTGAGCCGCTTCGGCCGCCTTGAACTCAAGAATTGTACCTTCATTGCTGCAGAAGGCGAGCACCGCGCCTATTCCCGCTTCAGCGCCGAAGCGATTAGCATCGCCCGCGATCCGGGCGACTCCACCTTCACGCTTTATCTCAAGAACCGGGGCCTCGATGCCACTTTTCACGGCAGTCTGAGCCATGCCGCGGGCACTGCCGCCGGGACTATTTCACTCCGCGTTCCAGCCGAGCATCCCGCCGCCGCCAGGATCGTGGCAGCCATAGCACCTTGGGAAAAGGGAAATGGCGTCTCCATCGCCGGCGAACTGGCGTGGTCCGCCGGGCGGCTCAGCCTGGATGCGGACGCCATCGGATTTGGCAGCCACACCGCGAAGGGATCGCTAGCCTTTGCGGCGCAGCAAGGCCGGGGGCTCGTCGAGGGTACGCTCGCCTACGACACGTTGGAATGGATGCCTGCGCAGGACGATGCGGACGGAAGCGGCAGTGCTGCCAAGTCGCTCAGGACATTGATCGCGGCTAGTTCGGATGGCAACACGGATTTCGACATGCGGATTTCGGCTGAGCGCTTCCGGGCGGGACCGCACGAGGCGGGGCCGCTCGCGCTCGCGCTGACCTCGCGGGCGGGCCTTGTCAGCATCGATGTGGCGGAGCTGGCGATTTTCGGCGGGAGGATTGCGGGCAGGCTCGATTACGATGCCCGGCATCCGGCCGTGCTGACGGCGAGCGTGAACGGCATGCAGCTCAATTCGGAGGTGTTTGCCGCCGCCGCAGCGTGGCCCGTAGCCGTTACCGGCCCGATTACCTTCCGCGCGGCGCTGGAAATCCCCTTCAAGGACCGGCCGCTGCTTCAAGAGCTGAAGGCCGCTACCGGCAGCTTCGGCATCTCATTTCCGGCAGGGGGAACCCTCGATGGCGAGGTCTCCAAGCACCTGAGCGAGGCCTTCGCAAAGAAGGAGGTGCCTTGGGGAGCGGGTTCCGGCTCAATTCCTTTTGCGACGGCATCCTTGGGCGGCACGATCAAGCCCGGCTTGGCCGCGCTCAGGCTTGACGCCGAAGCTCAGGGAAGCCGCGTTGCGGGGGCGCTGCGCGTGGTCACGCCCGACGGTCAGATCAGCGGAACTCTTACAGTCGAGCCGGTAGCACCGCTGGAGGGAACGCTCCCCGTACCGATTGGCGCTTCGGCCAGCATCGGCCTTTCGGGCACCGCGGCGGCCTTGAACTTTTCCGCGCTGAACAAGGCCAGCGTGCCGAATTAAGAAGCCGGCCCCTTAGCTTAGAACTTCCTGCCAAAGTTTATACTGGCGTAGGGGTGTTCCACTGTTTCATCGCTTGCGTGCAATACTCCGCCCGACAGCGAAAGCTCGTTGTCGCCATATCGGAGATCGAGAAGCGCTCCGCCGCGGAGATATTCCTTATACTCCTCGTAGGCTTGGCCTTCCCTGAAGCACATCTCGCCGGCAAGCGACAGGTTTGCCTCCGCGCCTGCGGATATTTTGAGCCCCCAGCTTGTGCTGTAAATTTCGTAGAGGGTATTGGTAGAAATCCACGTCGAACCGTCGGGCTGCAGCCATGTCACGTTGAGGGAAGCCGAGAGCCGGTCCGCCATGGGCCAATAGCTTTGGAACGCCAGCGCGGCGCCCCATTCCGTCTGCTGCATCTCCGTGCTGGCCGCATAGTACATCCGCTGCTGCGACACATAGGCGGCACCTGCATAGAACTTAACCCAGGCCAGACCTTGGTTGATCTGGTAGCCAACCATGAGATCGTTCAAGCTCTTTAGATCGGTGAGCATGAAGCCCCTGGAGAAAAGGGTCGCTTGCGTCTCGCCGTATAAGTCCGCGATGCTGTCGAACTTCAACAGCAAGCCGCGCTCCGTCACGGGACCGAAAACGCCCCAAACCAAGGTTGAGGTCAGGTCTGCGCTGCGGCCATTGTAGTCAGCCCCCATAAAGGTTTCATAGCGAAGCTCTGGCGCAGGAGCAGGCCCGTCCGCCCAACAGGCTACATTGGCCAGTGCCGCCACGGCGAAGACGGCGAGGGGCGATCCGATCTGCGGCATGACACAACTCGAACAGGTACGCATCGAACAGGTACGCAATTCAACTCTAGATGTGTTGTAGCGGCAGCCGCCAATCGATGCACACCATTTTCATCTAATTGTCACATATCATTTTCGTGACCGAACAAAATGAGGCGCCGCGCGAATGTCTGCTTGACACGCGGGCCGGGGTCAGGCAGGCGGGAAAAGTCATGCGGAACATGCGGCGCATATTATTGTTCGGCTGGGTGGTAGCTGTTGGTGCGGCGGTGGCCGCTTGCGCGCCGTTCATGGCGGGCCAGGCGAACCACGATTCCGAGGTGCAACTTCGCACGGTGCAGACCCCGGCGGGGCCGCTCAAACTGGCGGTTATCGAACGCGGGCAAGGCCGGCCGATCCTGCTGCTGCACGGCTTCGCCACGTCGAGCTACACCTGGCATGCGATCATTCCTGAGCTTTCCAAAAACCACCGCGTCATAGCGGTCGATCTGCGCGGCTTCGGCGCTTCCGACAAACCGGATGACGATCATTATTCCATCCAGGATCAAGTCCAAGCGGTCCAAGCCTTCATCGAGCAGGAAAACCTTCGCGACCTGACCGTGATCGGGCATTCCTTCGGCGGCGGCATCACGCTTTCGATGGCACTGAACGCGCAGGGGCAGAAGAAGCCGCGCATCCGCAACATCGTGCTGATCGACACCATCGCCTACCGGCAGCCGATCCCCATCTTCTTCAAACTCCTGGAAATTCCGATGGTGGGCGATATCAGCATGGCGCTGGTGCCGCCGGAGATGACAGCCGAGCAAGGGTTGCGGCTTGCCTATTACGACAAGGACAAGATCACCGGGCAAGACATCGCCGAATACGCCAGCAACCTATATTCGCCCGCCGCCAAGCACGCGTTGACAAAGACCATCGAGCAGCTGATTCCGGACAATATCGAAGAACTCTCCCAGCGCTACGGGACGATCAAAACTCCAACGCTTATTGTATGGTGCGAGCAAGACAAGGTGGTGCCCGTGGCTTTGGGGCAGCTTTTGCACCAGAATATGCAGTCGTCCGAGTTCGCCCTTTTCACGCATTGCGGTCACATGCCCCAGGAAGAAAAGCCTGAAGATACAACGGCTGCGATCCAAGCATTCCTGAAGCGTAACGCAAGCTAGATTGCAGCCGGCAGGGACTGAATTGTCCCGCTCACGGTTCACTACGTCTCAGATTCCATAAGAAAACTTGGTCCACCGGGCCGCTTCGATGCGGAAAACGGGGTATCTGTGGCCATTACTCCACAGAAACGCGCGCAGACGTTGCGGCGAGGCTTGACGCCCATCCTTGCCCATGCTATCCCATAAATGCCCGTTCGGAAGGGGGCGATTCGGAGGGAGTTCACAGCTTTTGTCGCGCACGGCCACTGCGCACGAGGTTTCTCCCTCCGATCCACTCCGAATTTTGAGGACGGAGCAGCGTTTCGAAGCAAAATATTGCACTTTAATGCTGCGAGCAAGAAAGCTGCCGCATAGGTTTGTGCGATTTCCTGCCTGGGAATTTATGGGTAAGGTTGGGATCGTGGCCTGGGTTTGAATAGGAACAGCGGTGCGCAGCCGGTTGAGTGCGCGTTTGGCGGAAGCGTAGGCTTTAGGAGATGGACGAATTTGCCTCACGCTTTGACAGCAAGGTTGACCCAAGGGGGCGTGTCGCCATCCCTGCAGTCTTCCGCTCAGTGCTCGCCCAGGAAGGCGCTGACGAGATTCATTGTTACCCGCACCTCGACTACGGAACGGTCGAGGCTGGCGGTACGCGTCTGGTCGAAGAGATTAAAGGCATCGTCGGGCGGCAGGAGACGGGCTCCTCTATCCGCGAAGCCCTGGAACTCGTCTACTTCGGCGAGTGCGAAAAGCTCAAAATCGACCCTGACGGACGGACTATTCTGCCCAAGCGGCTCAGAGAGCACGCAGGCATCACGGATACGGCGGTTTTCGTCGGGCTTGGCAACAAGTTTCAGATCTGGGAGCCAGGGGCTTACGACAAGTTTCGCGAAGCTGCGCGCGAACAAGCGCTCGCACTTCGCAAAGGTCTCGGCGCGGGGAGCCGCTCTTGAAGCGGCGCAAACCAGGGGGCAACGGGCGCGTGACGGACAGGGGGAGGCAGGTAGAGGGCCCGCTTCCCAATTGCGAACCGGTCCGTCACATACCCGTTCTTTTGACAGAGGTGCTGAGGGCGCTTTCGCCGGGGGCGGCGGAACGCTTCATTGACGGCACTTATGGTGCGGGCGGCTATGCACGCGCGATCCTCGATGCGGCGGATTGCAGCGTGCTGGCCCTCGACCGCGATCCCGCGGCCATTGCGGCTGGCCGCGGGCTCGAATTCTTCCTACGGCGGAAGGCTGAACTCGTTGAGACGCCCTTTTCCATGATGGAAGAGGCGGCGCGCGAGTTGGGCTGGGACGCGGTGGACGGCGTTGTGCTGGACCTGGGCGTGTCCTCCATGCAGCTCGACGAGGCGGAGCGCGGCTTCTCCTTCATGCGCGACGGCCCGCTCGACATGCGGATGTCGGGCAAGGGGCCGAGTGCTGCCGATGTCGTGAACACCTTCGAAAAAGACGAGATCGCCAACATCCTGTTCGGCCTGGGCGAAGAGCGGCGGTCGCGCGCGATTGCGGCGGCCATTGTCAAGGACCGGGCGGCGGCGCCGTTCGAGCGCACGGCGCAACTGGCGTCGCTGGTGGCGCGTGTGCTCGGGCACAAGCCGGGCGATCCGAAGCATCCGGCGACGCGGACGTTCCAGGCGCTGCGGCTCTACGTGAACGACGAGTTGGGAGAGCTTGAGCGGGCGCTTGGGGCGGCGGAACGGCTGTTGAAGCCGGGCGGGCGGCTAGCGGTGGTGAGCTTCCATTCGCTGGAAGACCGCATCGTGAAGTTGTTTCTGGCGGATAGGGCGGGCAAGCGGCCTGGGGGTTCGCGGCATCTGCAGGCCGCACAGGAAGGCCCAGCCCCAACCTTCGAGCTCAAGGACCGGCATGGCGTCGAACCTTCGGAGGCCGAAACCGCCGCTAATCCGCGCGCGCGCTCTGCGCGGCTGCGCTGGGCGGTGCGGACCGGGGCGCCGGCTCGGGTTTAGTGCGAGCCGGTGGACTTCCTCTGTTGGCAGTTGTCTAAGCAAAGCATTGTGGATTTCTGGCTTCCGGACAACGTGACGCTGCGCTCCGCTCCGGTTCGCCGGGCGCGCTGGATGGGGCGTTTGATCTGTGGATCGAAGCTTCTTTTGCCGTAAGGGACGCGGAGTGGCGAGAAATCGGTGTTTACCGCATGCGTCTTGCCAAGGATCGCCGTTTTTCTGGGCTATAAGCGTTGCTTGATGACAGTGTCATGCGAGGAACGCGATGATTTGGCTGCGCGGTATTTTGATCATGTGTGCGGTGACTATACTGGCGGTGGCGGCAGGCCATGCGCTTTTTGGCCTTCGTGCCGAAGCGGCACTTGGAATTAACGTTCCAGCGGATACGCTTTCGAATCCGGGGGCAGATAGTCAGAACCGGTTCCTCGGTAGTGCGTTCGCGCTTTATGGTGTATTTCTCGGCTATTATCAGAGAGATGTTCTGAAATATAGAAAAGAGCTATATATTTTGCTGGGGGTATTCTGGGTGGCAGGGCTGGTGCGGCTCAGTTCGTTTTTCCTGTATGGGCTGCCGCCGATAATGGTAGCTGGTTTAACTTTGACGGAAATTGTTGTTCCTCCCGTTCTCGCCCTTTGGATAAAGAGGGTGGGTATGATTGCGGAACCATGAGGAAACGGTTCAGAGCGGCAAGGGAGCCGTTCATGCCCGGTAATTCCGGAACCGGGGCTTGAGATGCCGGCAAAGCGCGTCAGATCCAGGGCCGGTATACCCGCGGGGCGTACTAGCTAGTACAGCCCGCCGGAAGTTCGCACCCCATTGGCGGTGCGCTCGCAAGCGAACTTCCGGCGGATAAGCTGTACTAGAACTCAATGAGTTGCTAGTACGCCTTATCCGCAGGCCACTAGCCGCAAACGGGGCAGGATTTCCCGCGGGGCGTACTAGCCGCTGGAGATTCCGGTTGTCTGGCTGGCGGACCGGATGCGCCCTTCCGATGCTACATTCGGCGTTTATTTCGTATCGAGCCCTTAGTTTCCGGTCCGCGAGGTTATTAGAAGTGCCGTGGTTCCGCCGCTAACCCCACTGGCCATAGATGGAAGAACTAGAACCCGATCCATTGGGCCATGTGTTCTGGGTTTGCGCTGCCGCGGTCTGGAGATCGGTCAGCATGGTGGAGACGGCGCTCTGCGACGTGGTTGCATCGCCCGACTGCACCGCGCTCAGCACACTATTCAGATCGGTCATGAACGCGGACTGGCTGCCCGAGGCGGTAGTGCCGGACGAGGACGATGTGGACGAAGCCGAAGAGCTGCTGCTGGATGAACCGGAGAGCAGGTTCTGAAGCGCCGTGGCCGCGGTCTGAGCGCTGGTCATGTCGCCAGACTGCACGGATTGCACCAGGCTTGAGAGGTCATTCGCGAAGGCATGCCTGTGCCCGCCGCCGTGATGAGCCTCCATGCCGGTGTCCGTGGCCTGGGACGTTCCAGCCGCATTTTGCAGATCGCTGACCACTGTGCTGGCGGCGGTCTGGGAAGCCGAGCTGTTGCCCGATTGCACTGCGTTCAGCAACGAATTCAGGTCGGTCTGGAACGCGGACTGAGTGCTGTCCGTGCTCGAACTGGACGATGTGGCTGAAGACGAGGAGGTGGAACCGCTGGACGAGGATGAGCCGGAGATCAGCCCCTGGAGCGCCGTGGCCGCAGTTTGAGCGGTGGTCATGTCGCCCGATTGTACGGATTGCAGCAAGTTACCGAGATCTTGCGCAAACGCATTCTGTTGGCCGCCCGTGCCGTCAGAGGGTGGGGGTGGCGGAGGCGGAGCCTGGTCTTGAGAGAGACCGCCCAGCGCCATGCTGCCGAGCATCGCCGCCAAGGCATTTTGCGCCTGGCTGGTTCCGGCCGTGGATTGAGAGCTGTCCGTTGTTGTTTGTGTGGTGGAACTGCTGCTGTTTTGGCTTGTGTCCGCCGTCTGGCTTTAAGTTCTTGCCGATGTCCTGCAAGAGATAGCGGGCGTAATAGGCGTTAATGCCTGTGCTGCCGCCGATACTGGAGATTGTCATAATCTTCCTCGGGTAGGGTTGCTGTTTTTCACGCCGGCACATCCTAAGCGTGTCACATCCCAAGCGATTCTACTGCGGCGATAATACCGCCGGAGCTGCCCTGCTGTCGCATCCGGAAGTGTAACAAATGATTTCTATCTTAAGTTGTGGTAATAATATCCACGTGGATGCGCGCCTCTTTTTAGGCTGCCTCCGAATCCAGCTATTCCGGCCGGCAGGTTTCGGGGGAGCCGGGAAGCCTTTATGAGACCGTAACCTACGGAGCTGTATGCAGAATTTTGGCGCGCGCGGATCGCGATATATGCGGGCCGAAGGCTGGGGCCGGCTTAAGCCTTTGCCAAACTGTACATGCCGATTTCGTTGATCTGCAGGGTGCCCTGCAGGCCGGCGCCAGTATCTATTGCGATCAATCCCTTGCCGGCTGCTTTTTTCAGGGCATCGTTTAAGGCTTTACTGGCATCGCCGCCGGGATCGGCGATGCTATCGATGACGGTATCCAGCGAAACGCCGAGCTTATCGAGCCCAAGCTTCTGCTCGATCTCCAGGATGGCGGCGTCCCCCCCTTTTTGAGCCCGGATCGTGCGAACAACCCCTTTTAGCGCGGCGGCCCACTGCTGCGGCGTGGCATAGTCTTCTTCTTTAACGCCTAATTCTTCGCCAACCCTCTTGTACAATTGCATTCTCGCCTGGGTCAGGCTAGTGGCGGACGTCATATCGTTTATTTTCGCTTGAGCCTGCGCTTCTGGCCCGTCCTTAATACTTAGACCGTTCGCTATCGCGGCTACATTGACGGAATTGTTTTCTTCCTGGGGTGCCGGGGCCGCGGAATTAAGCTGCTGAAGAATAAGCGAGGCAATGGAATTTACACCCGGAATGGAAGTCATCGCGCGTTCCTGAGGCGCCGTACTGCTTCATCATGAGCAAGCGGCGCAGCCATTTCGCCAAGGCATCATGCGCCGGCTCGCGGCTGCCTCTTGCACCGGACTTCTATCATGCAGCCGCTGCCGCTTCGACAAGTTTTACGAGTGCTGGCGGATTTTATATATCCCGGGGTGGTATCTGTGCGGCGGACGTGGAAACGCTCACCTCACAGCGATCTTTTCTAACCCCCTCCGCGGGTGGCAGCTTGGCACGGCCGCCGGCCATGTGCTTCCTGGGCATTGCGCTCGGCAGCAAAGCCCTATATGGTAGAATACGACCTTGAAACGGTAGAAAGGTGTAGCCGTGAGCCTGAATATCAAGAACGTGGAGGCGCACGAGCTGGCGCAGCAGCTTGCGGCGCTAACCGGGGAAAGCATGACTGCGGCCGTTACCGAGGCTCTTCGCGAACGCCTGAACCGTCTGCGCGGTGAGCGGGGCGGCCGGTTATCCGATCGCCTGCTGGCCATCGGCAGAGATTGCGCGCCCCGTTTGAAAGAGCCCTTCCGGTCCGTCGCGCACGGAGACCTGCTGTACGGCGAAGACGGCCTGCCGCGATGATCGTTGACGCCTCGGCGCTGATCGCCATCCTCCGCGACGAACCCGATGCGCCGTTTTGCGCCCAGGCCATCGAAAACGCCGCCCAACGCCGCATGTCGGCCGCAAATTTCCTCGAAGCGGCCGTTGTTATCGATGGGAGCCGGGATCCGGTTGCCAGCCGCCGGTTCGATGAACTCATCGCCCAGGCTGGCATCGTTATCGAGCCAGTCACCGAAGCTCAGGCGCGGATCGCGCGCGAAGCCTACCGGGATTTCGGCAAAGGCAGCGGGCACCCTGCTCAGCTTAATTTCGGAGATTGCTTCGCTTATGCACTCGCCAAGGCTACTGGCGAACCATTGTTGTTTAAGGGGAACGATTTTGTGCACACGGACATAGCGTCCGTACAAAACCAGGGGACTTTGCCGTAGCAGGTACTTTTGACATTCGCCCTGCCCGCCCTTCCCCGCCCTTCCGCCTCACGCTGGCGAACCCGTTTCGCCCATGCCATACTTGACAGCATGATTCGGGAAGCGCAGCCCAAGAAGGGCAATCCAGCCAAGCGCGCCAAGCCGGCCGCAAGCTGTGGACGCGGCGGCCAGGAGGGCGGTGAGGTCAAGTACTCCGCGCACACGCCGGAACAGAGGCGGGAACTTGCCCGGCTCGCCGCCAATCACCGGTGGGCGGCAAAGAAGGGGGATTGAGCCGCGATAACGCGGCGGGCTCGTATCCGCCGCCGCCCCGAAGCCATCGCGTTCCTCGCGCGGGCGGAAAATGTGGCGAAATTGCGGTAGATGGCCCTGCGATCCCCGCCATATTTATTAAGAAAACTCGGTTAATGCGGAATCGCGGGTGTTCGAAACCGGCGGAAACAGGCCAGATTCGAGCATCGAAAAATACAGTTAAATATTGTGTCCATGCCATAATATCGTCATGTTTATCAATGAGTTAAGGATGCATCCGGCGTCCTCGTCTCTTGGCAAAAGCGCATCTATTGCAATTGGATTAAGCCGGAAATAAATACCCGTCCCGGTATCGGCGCGTTCACTTTTTGGACGCGGGGGAGTTGTTCCGTGGCGCCGGCAGCGTTGGTATGGCTACCGCCCAGCGCCGTGGCGTGGTAGTTGGGCCTATCGGCGGCCAGTAGGCTCGGCCTACACCCCAAAAGGAGCCTCCATGCGCATCCTGCTTCTGCCTCTCCTGGGTTTCGTTGGCGCAGTGCTGGCCTTTCTCCTGTTCTCGCCCATCAATGTCGAGCCGGTGGCATGGCAGCCGCAGCCGGCGCCGTCGCTGGCCTCGGGGCCTTACGTCCGCAACGAACTGCTCAAGGGCATCGAGCGGATCGCGCCCGGCAGCGGGAAGGGACCGGAGGCGCTTGCATTCGACGCGCAAGGCCGCGTCTATGCGGGCCTTGAGGACGGGCGCATCGTGCGTTTCGATGCGGATGGCAGCGGCTTGGGGCTGCTCGCCAACACGGGCGGGCGGCCGCTTGGCTTGGGTGTGCATCCCGATGGCAGCGTGATCGTTTGCGATGCGAAGAAGGGGCTTCTGAAGGTGGCCCAGGACGGGCAGGTGACGGAGCTTGCCGTTTCGGCCACGGGCGTGCCCATAAGCACTGCGAACGACCTCGCGGTAACGGCGGACGGGTCGAAGGTCTACTTCACGGATTCGTCTACGAAATTCCGCTTTTCGAACTCTAACGGGGACATCGCCGAACATGGCGGCTACGGCCGCTTCATCGTCTACGATTTCGCGACCGGCAAGGCGCAGGTGCTGCTCCGGAACCTGCAATTCGCCAACGGCGTGGCGCTGGGGCCTGACGAGGCCTACGCGCTGATCAGCGAGACGGGCAGCTACCGCATCACGCGCTACTGGCTCAAGGGCGAGAAGGCCGGCACTTCGGATATCTTCGCGGACAACCTGCCGGGGTTCCCCGACAACATCACGTTCAACGGCCGCGACCGCTTCTGGGTCGCGCTCTATGCGCCGCGCTCGGGGATTGTGGATTGGATGGGACCGCATCCGTTCCTGCGCAAGGTGCTGGCGCGCGCGCTGCGCTATCTACCCGCGCCAGTGGAAGCACAGGCCTTCGCGATTGCGTTCGATCCGGACGGCAAGCTCGTGGCGAACCTGCAATATGACGGGGCGGACGCCTTCTTCCCCGTCACATCGGTGCGCGAGCACACAAACGGCTTCCTCTACTTCGGCTCGCTTGGGCAGGATAGCCCCGGCCGCATCAAGCTGCCGCCAATGCCGGCTGGCGTGGGACAGTAGGCTAAGGGCCCGTCCGGAAATAAGTGCACCGCCTGGCTTGTTCTCTTGTCCGCCTGCTGCAGCGCAAAAAGAGTTACATATCTTGGATATGCGCCCCTTTTTGCTCTTTTCAGCCGGACAAGATTCCGGCGCCATCCGGTTCACTTATTTCCGGACGGGCCCTTAGCTTAGTTGAGTTCGAGTTCCGAAAGCGTCACGGCCAGCTCCGGCGCAAAAACCGGCGTAAGCAGCTGGTCCGAAGGCAGGTCGATCAGCGACTGGTAGCCCGTGAGCGACGGATTGCGATGGATGCGCGTTTCCAGCCGCACCGCGTGGATAACCCAAAGCTCGGGGATGCCGAAGCTCGCGTAAAGGGCTGCTTTCCGGCCTGTGTCGTAGGAAAAGCTTGAATTGGCGACCTCGACGACGAAATGGGCTTTGTCCGCACGCAGATCCTTGAGCTTGGTTTGCTTGCCGAAGAATACGAAGTCCGGCTCAAGATAGGTATCGGGCGTCAGACGGAAAGTCGTTTCTGTCGTGAACGTGAAGCGATCCGGAACCCGCTTTGCCCAATAATGGATTAGCACATGCTTCAAAGCCTCGTGGTGGTTGCCCTTGGGCGACATCGGCACAACCTCCCCGCCGATCAGCTCGATCCGCTCGTCCTCGTCGATGATGCCGGCCGCGACCATCGCCTCAAGCTCGGCCACGGTGAAGCGCCAGGCGCACCATGCCTTCGGCGGCCTGGGTCGTCTGTTCCATTGCGCTCTGCCTCAAGTTCATCATTGCCATAGCGCCACTGTAGCGCAATTATGCCACGCCGCAAAGGCACCAGGTCCAGGCAGCCGGACCATGTGCGCGGAATTTGCACTCCAAATCTGCATTCGATCGCCAATTCAAACCGAAAATTTACGTCCTTGTGTGCAATATCCCCTTTGTCAGTTTGTTACGGGGATGCGCGGTTATGCGTACGCTTTGCCTTTTGGCCTTGGGCTGCCTCGCGGGCCTGCTTTTCTACACATACGACCTGAAGTTCAAGACGCGCCAGCTTGAGGCGCGCGCGCAGACGCTTGCCGGCGAACTACAGGACGAGAGCGATTTCCTGGCGCTGATGCGCGCCGAGACCGGCTACCTAGCGCGCCCGGAGCGCATCGAAGACATGGCCCGCAAGGATCTGAAGCTTGAGCCCATCGCGCCTTCCCAGCTCGTGCCATGGAAGGCGGTGGTCGCGGATGGCGAAACTCGCGTGGCGCAGAGCAATCATAAGGATGGCATCGCCGCGCTGATCGAGAAGACATCGGCGCCCGTAGGTGCGGCCGCGACGCAATAGCGGCGGGAAGGGCTATGAGTACGCTTGCGTCAGTATTGCAGAGGATCGGCGGCGCGCCAGGGCGCGAGGGTGCCGCAAAGCGTGCGCGCGTGGCGCAGACGCTGTTAAGCCTTTGTTTCCTGGCGGGCTTCGTTGCCGTTTCGGGCCGGGCGATCCTTTACGCGGAATATCAGGGCGAGATGGCGATGCTCGCCTCGGCCGGCGCACCTCCAGGGCTTGCCAGGAACCGGCCGGATATCGTGGACCGCAATGGTACGCTTCTCGCTACCGACATCCGTATTTATTGGCTCGGCGCAAATCCGCGCGAAATGCTGCATGCCGACGAGGCGGCGGAGAAGCTTGCCGCGCTGTTCCCGGATCTCGACCAGGGTGCCTTGTCGCGGCGCTTCCATGCGAAGCCGGGCCGGTTCGAATGGGTCAAGCGCGGGTTGACGCCCAACCAGGCGACGGCCGTGCACAGGCTCGGCATTCCGGGGCTGACTATCCTTCCCACCGTGCAGCGCGCCTATCCTGCCGGCGGCGATGCGGCACAGGTGCTTGGCATCACCAATGCCGACAACGAGGGGCTAAGCGGCGTCGAGTGGTATGTCGACCAGAAGCTCATGGGACAGCTGACGCCTGCCTCGCTCGAAAGGCGGCCCTATCTTAAGCTCTCCCTCGATATCGGCATTCAGCATGCGGTTGGGGAGGAACTTGCCGCCGCGATGCAGCGCTATAACGCGATTGCCGCGCTGGGGCTCGTGATGAATGTGAAGAACGGCGAGGTGCTGGCGTCGCTCTCCCTGCCGGGCTTCGATCCGAACCACCGCGGCGAGGCCGGCGACGAAAGCCGCCGGAACCGCATCGTCACCGACGTTTACGAGCTTGGCTCGGTCTTCAAGACCTTCACCGTGGCCATGGCGCTCGATGCCGGGGTTGCGGGGCGCTACGACCGCTTCGATACGAGTGCGCTGAGAATGGGGCGTTTCCTGCTCCAGGATGCGCATGCCAAGCGCGAGCCGATGACGGTCGAAGATATTTTCGTGCACTCGATCAATACCGGGGCGGCTCGCATTGCTGAAGCGGCTGGTGTGGACCGGCAGCGGGCTTTCCTGGAATCGCTCGGCTTGTTCGACAAGCTCGAAACCGAGGCCGGCACCGCGCCCAAGCCCGTTTTCCCAACGGTTTGGCGCCCCGCCAACGCGATGACCGTCGCTTACGGCCACGGTATTGCGGTGCCGCCCATCATTTTTGCGTCGGCGATGGCAACCATCATGAATGGCGGCGAGCGCGTCAAGCCGACCTTCATGCTCGCGGATGCGCCTGGCGATGCCGGGAAGGCGGAGCATGCGCTGAAGCCGGAGACCAGCGCGCTGATGCGCGACCTGATGCGGCTCGTGGTTGAGCGTGGCACGGGGCACAGGGCTGCGGTTGCGGGAATGGACGTGGGCGGCAAGACCGGCACGGCGCTCAAGGTGAAGGACGGGCATTACACCCACGACGTTGTCAACAGCTTCGTCGCCGCACTGCCGGTGGCGGACCCGCAATATCTGGTGATGGTGACGCTGGACGAGCCGAAGCCCGAAACCGAAGGCATGCTAAGCGAGGCGGCCTATAACGCCGCCCCAACGGCCGGCGCGCTTATTAAGCGTATTGCACCGATGTTGAATATTGTACCCGAGCCCCGGTTTGACGAGACGGCCGCGACCCCCTATGAACAGGCGGGTTCGCACGCGCCGAAGCGCGCCGTTCTCCGGAAGGCTCCAAATGAAACTAGCGGATTTGATCCAGGATATCCCGAATATAGAGAGCGGGAGCGGGCCCCTGGCTCAGGAAATCTCTGGCCTTACAGAAGATCGCCGGCTCATCGAGCCGGGGATGCTGTTTGCGGCGCTGCCCGGCACCAAGGCCGACGGCATGGCGTTCGCGGAGAGTGCCATTCAGCGCGGCGCGGTGGCGATCCTTGCCGGCGCTGAAGCCGATGCGGGCTCCATATCCGTCCCGATCCTGCGGGCGAAAGAGCCCAGGCAGGCGCTGGCGCTTCTAGCCGCGCGGTTTTGCGGCGCTCAGCCCGCCACGGTGGCGGCGGTTACGGGCACCAACGGCAAGACTTCGGTTGCGGCTTTCCTGCGCCAGATTTGGGCCGCGGCGGGCTTGGAGGCGGCGAGCCTCGGCACGGTCGGCATCGTGTCGCCCAAGGGCGAGACGCCGCTCAAGCACACCACGCCCGATCCGGTTTCGCTGCACAAGCACTTGGCGAGGCTCGCGGCGGAAGGGGTGACGCATCTTGCGCTCGAAGCTTCCAGCCACGGCCTCGACCAGCACCGGCTCGATGGCGTGCGCATCGCGGGCGCGGGCTTTACCAACATCACGCGCGACCACCTTGATTATCACCCAACGTTTGAACATTATTTAAATGCGAAGCTCCGGCTGTTCCACGAAATGCTGCCGGCAGGCGCGCCTGCGGTAATCGACGCGGACAGCCCCGGCGCGGATGCCATCATCGAAGAAGCAGAGGCGGCCGGGCTTACCGTACTGACCGTAGGGCATGCCGGCGCAGAGATCGTGCTTGATGGCATCGAGCGCGACGGCTTCAAGCAGCGCCTCTTCCTGAGCTGCGATGGCCGCGCCTATAGCGTGGATCTTCCGCTTGCGGGCGCATTTCAGGTTTCCAACGCGCTGGTGGCGGCGGGGCTTGCACTTGGGCTTGGGACGCCGGCGGAAACGGTTTTCGCCGCGCTTTCGAAGTTGCAGGGGGCAAAAGGGCGCCTCGAATATATTGGCGAGACGGCGGAAGGCGCGCCGGTCTTCGTGGATTACGCGCACACCCCGGATGCGCTGGTGAAGGCGCTGCAGGCGCTGCAGCCTTATGTAACCGGGCAACTGCACGTGGTGTTCGGCTGCGGTGGCGACCGCGACAAGGGCAAGCGGCCGGAGATGGGCTGGGCCGCAACATCCAATGCGGACGTTGTCTACGTCACCGACGACAACCCCAGGAGCGAGGACCCGGCAACGATCCGCCGCGAGATCCTGGCGGGAGCGCACGGCGCCATCGAGATCGGCAGCCGCGCCGAAGCGATTGCCACAGCCGTGGCTGCATTGAAACAAGGGGATGTTTTGCTGGTGGCCGGAAAAGGCCACGAAGCCGGTCAGATAATCGGCAAGGAAACGATCCCGTTTTCCGATCACGAGGCCGCCGCCGAAGCACTTGCAGCGGTGCGGAATGCAGCAAATGGGTGAACCGCTCTGGACGTTCGAGGAGATTTCGGCCGCGACCGGTGCAGCGCTCCAGGGCGGCGGCATGGCGAATGGCGTTTCCATCGACAGCCGGACGCTTGAGCCGGGCGATCTGTTCGTCGCCATCAAGGGGGATCGCGCGGACGGGCATAAGTTCGTGGAGGCCGCCTTCGGGCGGGGCGCGGCTGCTGCAATCGTCGAGACTGGTTACGAGGGAATCGCCCCTCACCCTGTCCCTCTCCCCATGGGAGAGGGGACGCCTTCTCAACGGCCGCGAGCGGACTCCCTCTCCCATGGGGAGAGGGCTGGGGTGAGGGGCGATTCCCTCGTAGCTGGCCGCGATCCTTCCTCCTCTGCCGCTCTATTCCACGTACCAGACACCCTTGAAGCGCTGAACGCGCTAGGCCGCGCCGCGAGGCTGCGGACAGATGCCCGGATCGCGGCCATAACCGGCAGCGCCGGCAAGACCGGCACCAAGGAAATGTTGCGCGTCATGCTGGCCAAGTCCGGCAAAACGCATGCTTCCGAAAAGTCCTACAACAATCTCTGGGGCGTGCCGCTCTCGCTCGCCCGCATGCCTGCCTCCGCCCGCTTCGGCGTGTTCGAGATCGGCATGAACCATGCGGGCGAAATTACGCCGCTTACACAACTTGTGCGCCCGCATCTGGCAATCGTGACCTGGATCGCTCCCGTTCACATCGAGTTCTTCGCCTCGACCGCGGCTATCGCGGATGCGAAGGCGGAAGTCTTCGAAGGTTTGGAGCAAGGCGGCGCAGCTATTTTACCATCCGGCAACGAGCACTTCGAAAGGCTCGCAACGCATGCCAAGGGGCACGGCGCCACCGTTATTCCGTTCGGTGAGGAGGCGGAAGGCGGTGCGCGCCTGCTCTCCTTCGAGCCGCAAGAGGCGGGTTCCAAGGTCACGGCCAGCATTCTCGGTTCGAAGCTCGCGTTTTCGCTGGGCGTGCCGGGGCGGCATCTCGCGCTGAACGCCATCGCGGCCCTGGCGGCCGTCAAGCTCATGGGCGGAGACCTTGAGGCGGCGGCGGAAGCGCTGGCCTCATTCGAAGCGCCGGAGGGCCGGGGGGCACGCGCGCGCTTCGATACGCGGGAAGGGCCGGTTTTGGTTATCGACGAGACCTATAACGCCAACCCGGCCTCGATGGCGGCGGCGCTGGGAGTGCTCGGCGGCATCCCAAGGGCGCAATGTGGGCGCCGCATCGCCGTGCTGGGCGACATGTTGGAGCTTGGCAACTCGGGCCCGCAATATCACGCTGGGCTAAAAAGCGCCATTGACTCCAATGACATAGATCTCGTTTTCTGCGCCGGACCTCTGATGGCTCATCTTTATGAGGCGCTGCCGGAGAACAAGCGTGGCGGCTGGGCAGGTTCTTCGCAGGAGCTTCTGCCCGCAGTTCTCGAAGCGGTGCGCGCAGGCGATGCGGTGACGGTCAAGGGATCGTTCGGCAGCCGCATGGGGCCGCTGGCGGAAGCGCTTCGAATGAACCTTGCGAAGCCGCCGGTAGACAAAAAAGCCGGGACAAAGGCATAAGGGGGCAGTCGGCCGGATGTTGTATTTGCTGGGTATATTCAGCGGGCAGGCGCAAGTCTTCAACTTGTTCCGCTACATCACGTTCCGCACTGGCGGCGCGATGGTGACGGCGATGCTCGTGGTGTTCCTGCTGGGGCCGTGGTTCATCGATGCGCTGCGCGTGCGGCAGGGCAAGGGCCAGCCCATCCGCGAGGACGGGCCGCAGACGCATCTGCTGACCAAGAAGGGCACGCCGACCATGGGCGGGCTCATGATCCTGATTGCGGTTTTTGTTGCCACGATCCTATGGACCAACCCCTACAATCCTTACGTCTGGATCGTGCTGGCGGTCACGCTTTCCTACGGGCTGATCGGCTTTTACGACGACTATCTGAAGGTCACAAAGCGTACCACCTCTGGTTTCTCGGGCCGCTTCCGGCTGTTCCTGGAGCTTCTCATCGCGGGGCTTGCCACTTATGCGATGTCGCAGGCCGGGGGGAAATTCGGGACGGTGCTGACGGTGCCCTTCCTCAAGGAAGCGGTGCTCGATCTTGGGCCGGTTCTGTTCGTATGCCTTGGGATTTTCGTGATCGCGGGCGCGGGTAATGCGGTGAACCTGACGGACGGCCTGGACGGGCTTGCGATTGTGCCTGTGATGATCGCTGCATCGGCCTTCGGCGTGATCGCCTATCTGGTCGGAAACAAAATATTCGCGGCCTATCTGGAGATCCATCATGTCGCGGGCACGGGCGAGCTTGCCGTGATTTGCGGCGCGTTCTTGGGCGCGGGGCTGGGCTTCCTGTGGTTCAACGCGCCGCCCGCCATGATTTTCATGGGCGACACGGGGTCGCTGGCGCTGGGCGGCGCGCTCGGTACGATTGCGGTTGCGGTCAAGCATGAAATCGTGCTGGGAATCATCGGCGGGCTGTTCGTGCTGGAGACTGTTTCGGTCATCGTGCAGGTGCTGTCGTTCAAGTTGACCGGCAAGCGCGTTTTCCGAATGGCGCCGCTGCATCACCATTTCGAACAAAAGGGCTGGGCGGAGCCTACGGTGGTCGTGCGTTTCTGGATCATCGCCGTGATCCTCGCCCTGGCCGGCCTAGCAACGCTCAAACTGAGGTAGCATGACGCGGAGGCGCGTGGACATAATGGAGGTCATAACCCCTCATCCTGTCCTTCTCCCTATGGGAGAAGGAACCCCTGAATTACCTGCGGCGGCAGTTCGAGCGTCCCCTCTCCCGCCAAATCCGCTTGCGGATTTGGCCACTTCAGATGGCAATCCCGGCAAGGCGGGATTGCTGGGAGAGGGACAGGGTGAGGGGAGATTCCCTCTGTTCATGGCACCGCCCAGCACTGCGGTCTGTGGGAGGTAGCATGATCGAAGCCCGCTCGTTTGCTGGAAAATCCGCCGCCGTTTTCGGCATGGGGATGTCTGGGATCGCCGCGGCGAAGTCGCTCAAGGCGGGCGGGGCAACGGTTTTCGCCTGGGACGACGGCGACAAGGGGCGCGAGGCGGCGAGCGCTGCCGGGCTGCCGGTGCGCGACCTTCATGACGTGGATTGGAGCAAGCTCGATGCGCTCGTGCTGGCGCCGGGCGTACCGCTGACGCATCCCGAGCCGCATTGGACCGTGAAGCTCGCGGCCAAGCACGGCGTGGAGGTCATCGGCGATACAGAGATTTTCATCCGCGAGCGCAAGGCTTGCGGCACGGCCGCGAAAGTCATCGCCATCACCGGCACCAACGGCAAATCGACCACCACCGCGCTTACACATCACCTGCTTGTCTCTATCGGCGTGGACGCGGTGCTTGGCGGCAATATCGGCAAGGCAGTGCTCGACCTACCGCCGTTCGAAGACGGCCGCCATTACGTGATCGAGTTTTCGAGCTTCCAACTCGACCTGACGCCAAGCCTCGATGCCGATGCCGCGATCCTGCTCAACGTGACGCCGGACCATATCGACCGCCACGGCACCATGGAACACTACGCGGCGGTGAAGGAGACGGTCTTCACGCATGCGCGCGCGGCGGTGATCGGCGCGGACGATGCGTTTTGCGATGCGATTGCGGAGCGCGCGGGCAAACGCAAGCAGCGCGCGTTCAGGATTTCCGCAAGCCATCCCGTGAACAACGGCATTTACGCCGAAGGGGCCGAGCTTTTCGAGGTCAAGAACGGCGCGATCAAGAACCGCGCGAGCCTCGCGGGCATCGGTTCCCTACGCGGCGCGCATAATGCCCAGAACGCAGCCGCAGCCCTTGCCGCCCTGCGCAGCCTGGGCCTGCCCTGGGGCAAGCTCACCAAGGCGCTCAAGAGTTTCCCCGGCCTCGCCCATCGCATGGAAGAGGTGCGCCGCATCGGGAACGTGCTGTTCGTCAACGATTCCAAGGCCACCAACGCCGACGCGGCCGAGCGCGCGCTGCTCAGCTTCTCCAACATCTATTGGATCGCGGGCGGCAAGCCCAAGGAAGGCGGCATTGAGAGCCTCGCCCCCTATTTCCCCAAGATCAAGAAGGCATACCTGATCGGCCAGGCGGCGGAGGAGTTCGCGGCGACGCTGGGCAAGAGCGTGCCGTTTACACTCTCGGGAACCCTCGACCGCGCCGTGGCTGAAGCGGCTGCCGACGCAGGCGCCGATAAGGCAGGCGAGGCGGTGGTCCTGCTCTCGCCCGCTTGTGCCTCCTACGGCCAGTTCGCCAATTTCGAGGTGCGGGGTGCGGCGTTCCGGGCGCTGGCCGAGGCGCTGCCCGCCAAGGACCGCGCCGCATGACGTTCTCGCGCGCGGAACGGGCGCATGTCGCCGATTGGTGGCTGTCGGTCGACCGCACTTTGCTGATGCTGATCCTGACGCTTGCGGTTGCGGGCATGGCGGCGTCGATTATTGCCAGCCCGACCGTAGCTATTCACCTCACGGGCGATCCCTTCTATTTCGTCAAACGCCATGCCGTGGGCATGGTCATGGCGCTTGCGGCGGTTTTTGCCGTGTCGCTGCTATCCCCATCGCAAATGAAGCGTTTCGCGCTCCTTTTGTTCGCGGGCGGCGTGCTGCTCATGGTGCTGGCGCTCGTCCAGGGCGTGGAGCGTAACGGTGCCACGCGCTGGCTGATCCTGGCCGGAGCCGTCATCCAGCCTTCGGAGTTCGTGAAGCCGGGATTCGTGGTGCTCACGGCCTGGCTGTTCTCGGAGAGCGTCAAGCGGCCGGATATGCCTGCCCTTGAGATGTCGCTGGCGATGCTTGCGATTTTCCTGGGCCTGCTTATCATGCAACCCGACGTGGGACAGGCGATCATCGCCTCTTGCGTGTGGTGCGGCATGCTGTTCCTGGCGGGGTATTCGCTGAGGCTTTTGCCCTTGTTCCTGCTCGCTGGTGCCGGCGGGCTCACGGCGGCGTATTTCACCATGCCGCACTTCACGAGCCGGCTGAACCGTTTCCTGATAGGGGCCGGCGACACCATGCAGACTACGGTTGCCGTCAACGCTTTCCGCGAAGGGGGCTGGCTCGGGCATGGCCTGGGCGAGGGCTTCACCAAGGCGCGGCTTCCCGATGCGCACAACGACTTCGTGTTCGCCGCGATAGCAGAGGAAACCGGCATTGCCGCTTGCCTTTTCTTGATTCTGATTTATGCCTTGATCGTGTGGAGAGTATTGAGGCGCGCCTTCCGCGAGGAGGATGCGTTCGTGCGACTCGCGACGGCGGGCCTCGTGATGATCTTCGGATTGCAGGCTCTGATCAACATGGCGGTTAATTTGAATTTGCTTCCGGCTAAAGGGGTGACTCTACCCTTCATCTCCTATGGGCGTTCCTCGTTAATCGCCTCCGCAATCACGCTCGGGATGATCGCCGGGCTGACCCGGCGCCCGGCATCGAGGCTTGCCTCGCCAGGTGCCGGTGGGCTGACTTTGACTTCGGGCAGGGGGAACCGGCTATGAGCCGCGGTTCGATCATGCTGACCGCTGGCGGAACCGGCGGCCATCTGTTTCCAGCGCAGGCGCTCGCAGGCGAGCTTGGCAATCGCGGCTGGGAGGTAGACCTCATCACCGACACGCGCGGCAACGCGTTCGGCTCCGAATTTCCGGCGCGCAAGACCTATAAAGTGCCCGCGGCGACCTTCAAGGGCCGCTCGCCCATCGAGGCCATGGGCACGCTCGGCACGCTCGGCAACGGCTTCCAGGCCTCGTACCGCATCATGACCGAAGTGATGCCGGCGGCGATCCTAGGCTTTGGCGGCTATCCGACACTCGCCCCGGTTCTGGCGGCAATCGGCAAGGGCATTCCTTCGGCGATCCATGAGCAGAACGCCGTCATGGGGCAGGCAAACCGCTTCCTGGCACCCATGGTGAAGGCCATCGCCTGCTCTTTCGAGAATACCAGGTTTCTCGAAGGCAAGCTCTTGCCCAAGGCCCGGATTACCGGAACTCCGCTGCGCCCATCCGTACACGCCGTCCGCGATATTCCATACCGTGCTCCGGAACGCATGGATCAGCTCAACCTGCTCGTCTTCGGCGGCAGCCAGGGCGCCAAATTCTTCTCGGATGCCGTGCCCGCTGCGCTGCAGACGCTATCTCCTGGGATGCGCGACCGGCTTTTCGTCATGCAGCAATGCCGCGAAGAAGACATAGACAGGGTATTCGATGCCTATGAAGCGGCGGGCGTGGCTGCGGAGGTGACGACCTTTTTCGAGGATTTGCCGCACAGGATGTCGAATTCGCATCTGGTGATTGCGCGAAGCGGGGCTACAACCGTAGCCGAGTTATGCGCGCTTGGCAGGCCTTCCATTTTGGTTCCGCTGCCTCACGCGAAGGACAACGACCAGCTTGAGAACGCCACAAGGCTCCAAGCCGTAGGCGGGTGCTGGTGCCTGCCGCAGGATGAGCTGAATACGGAAATGCTGGCCGGCATGGTGCGCCAGCTGTTCGAGGACCCAACCGCGCTCTCGACGGCGGCACAGAAAGCACTTACGCTCGCAAATTTCCGCGCGGTGGAAAATCTCGCGGAACTTATCGAGGAGTTGGCAGATAGGCATGCACCGGCTACAAGGCTGGCAGCAACTGCCTAAGATCGCGTTGCTTTTTTAGAAGGGCCGGCCGCTGTGGGGGCACCGCGGCCTGGGGGGACGAGAGGACCGAGGCCATGAAAGATCCGCTATCCGGCGGCCGGGTTCATATCATCGGCATTGGCGGCATCGGGATGAGCGCCTATGCGGAAATCATGACGGCGAGGGGCTATCCCGTTCAGGGAAGCGACCAGAAGGATGGTCCGAACCTGCGCCGTCTGGCGGCCAAGGGCATCAAGGTTTTCGCCTCGCACGATGCGGCGAACCTTGAAGGGGCCGAGGCGGTGGTGATTTCATCCGCCGTCAAAGAAAGCAATCCTGAGCTTAAAGCGGCGCGCGAGAAGGGGCTTCCGGTTTTCAACCGGGCTGAGACGCTCGCGGCGCTGATGCGCGGCTACCGCACGATTTCGATTGCCGGCTCGCACGGCAAGACGACCACGACAGCCATGACCGGCTGGATGCTGGAGCAGGCCGGCCTCGATCCCACCGTTCTGGTTGGCGGCGTGGTTGGCGCCTGGGGCTCGAATACGCGGATCGGCAAGAGCAAATGGATGGTGGTCGAGGCCGACGAGTTCGACGGCACGTTCATCAAGCTGCCGACCGAAATCGGCGTCGTGACCAATATCGACCCCGAGCACCTGGATCATTACGGGACCGAAGACGCGTTGCATGCCGCGTTCCTGACCTTCTTCCGGCAGATACCGAAGGACGGCTTGGCTGTTGCGGGCATCGACCATCCCGTGGTCCACAATCTGCTTGAACAGCTGGCCATCGAGGGCGGTCTGCCACCGGTGGCTTCGTTCGGGCGCGCCCGCGAAGCTAACGTCAAGGCCAGCAACATCGCCGCGAATGGCGGGGCGGTGACGTTCGATATGCGCTTCGCTGACATGCCGGGGCATGCGCTGACACGCAAACGGGGCGTCAAGCTGCGCGTGCCGGGCATCCATAATGTGCTGAACGCTTCCGCTGCCGCCACTGTGGGCGTGCATGTGGGGCTGACACCTGCGCAGATTTTCCAGGGGCTCGCGAGCTTCGAAGGTGTCGACCGCCGCTTCACCCACACCGGGGAATGGAACGGCGTACAATTTTACGACGATTACGCGCATCATCCGGCCGAGATTTCAGCCGTGCTCAGCGCGGCGCGCGGTGCTGCCAAGGGGCAGTTGATCGCGGTCATGCAGCCGCATCGCTTCTCGCGGCTCAAGTCCCTGTTCGAGGAATTCTGCCAGTGCTTCCGCGAGGCAGACACGGTGCTGATCGCTCCGGTTTATTCGGCTGGCGAGGCGCCCAACGGCTTCGACCGCGACAAGCTCATCGACGGCATTCGCGAGACGGGCCATGCCCGCGTTTTCCCGGTCGAGAACGAGGAGACGCTGACGAGCACGGTGGCGGCGCTGGCGAGCCCTGGCGATCTGGTGATAGGGCTCGGTGCGGGCACCATCACCGAGTGGGCGCATGCGCTTCCGTCGCGGCTCAGCCTGTATTCGAGCTTCGCAGGCGCGGCGGAGTAACGCGGCGCAGGCGAATAGTATCCGGATGTGGCGGGCTGCCACAAAAGATGGCCTGCAACCCCTCATCCTGTCCTTCTCCCTATGGGAGAAGGAACCCCAGAATTGCCGCAGCGGAAGTTTTAGCGTTCCCTCTCCCTGAGGGAGAGGGACAGGGTGAGGGGTTACAGACCGGCACCACCCCGCGCGCCGGCAAATACGAGCAACTCCAGCAACTTGGCACAATGGATGTTCCCTGACCTGACACCGGGCCTAACGGCCGCCGCGCCGGAGTTGCGCGGCAGGCTGCTCGCCAATGTGCAAATGAGCGAGCTGACGTGGCTCCGTGCGGGGGGGGCGGCGCAAGCTTTGTTCACGCCGGCGGACGAGGACGACCTCGCCTATTTCCTGTCGCGTTGCCCGGCCGATCTACCGGTAATGGTGGTGGGCGTCGGCTCGAACCTGCTGGTTCGCGATGGTGGCGTTCCCGGCGTGGTGATCCGGCTTGGGCGCGGCTTCAACGAAACCGGGGCGCTGGGCGGAAGCCGCATCCGCGCCGGTGCGGCGGTTCCCGATGTGCGCCTCGCACAGGCTGCCGCAGCCGCGGGGATCGCAGGGCTTGCCTTCTATCGCGGCATTCCGGGCACGGTTGGCGGCGCATTACGCATGAATGCCGGCGCGCATGGCGGGGAGACGAAGGATTTCCTGATCGAGGCCCGCGCCGTGGACCGCTCCGGCAAGGTTTATGTGCCCGATAACGCCGGGATGGGCTTCACCTACCGTCATTGCGGGCTTCCGCTGGACTATATCTTTACGCAGGCGACGTTCGAGGGGCGTCCGGGCGAGCCTGCGGAGATAGAGGCGGCCATGCGGGAGGTGGCGGAATACCGCGAGGCGAACCAGCCGGTGAAAAGCCGCACGGGCGGTTCGACCTTCAAGAACCCGCCCGGCAACAGCGCCTGGAAGCTGATCGACGCGGCGGGCTGCCGGGGGCTGCGGGTGGGCGGCGCGCACATGTCGGAGATGCACTGCAATTTTCTGATCAACGACGGCAATGCAACCGCCGCCGAGATCGAGGCGCTGGGCGAACTTGTGCGCGAGCGCGTGCTGGCCCATAGCGGCGTTACGCTCGAATGGGAGATCAAGCGCATCGGAATTCCGGCTGGCGCGGAGGGGTAGCAGGGGCTGCATGCTAGCGACGAAGGTTGGCGTAGTGAACTGAGGGTCACGCCCCTCACCCTGTCCCTCTCCCCATGGGAGAGGGGACGCCCTCTCAACGGCCGCGGCGGGACTCCCTCTCCCATGGGGAGAGGGCTGGGGTGAGGGGCGGAACCTCAGTTCATGGCAGAACGAAGCATTCACCGGACGCGCGAGAAGTAAAAAATCCGCTAACGCCGCCTACGGTGCCACAAAGCTTAATGCCAGCATGGTTAACCCAGAAGCGGCCTGTCTCAAATTGCCCGTATTCCGTCAAAAATTGCTCAATTCAGGCCGATTTCCGTCATCCAAAACTACAGTTAAATATAGTCGCAGGTTCTTCGTTAACGGCGCGACGGTGCATTTCGCCGGCCGCCGCGATCGCCACCCCAAAATATTCCTGTGTGTTTTCTGTGGCTTGGTGGGCTGTTAGAAGTTTTTGAACGGTTTTTTGCTATAATTATCAGCATCGAACAGCCCAGTCCGGCGGCCCCAAACCGGCCGCCCCCCACGAAATAAATCGGGGCAAAGTATGCGTAATGTGCACCTTGTGCCAAATCCGGTCCCGCCGCCGCCAAGGCAAGCAAAGGGACAAACTCCAATCCGGCCGCATCTTGCCGCTTGCAAGAACGGCGTGCCTGCGGACATGTTAGGCAGCGCTGAAGCGCTTCCCAGGGGATAAGCGGAAAATTTGGAATAACGGGCGAGGCAGGGATATGGCCAACAATTACAACCACGTTGCGGTCCTGATGGGCGGCTGGTCGTCGGAACGCGAGGTTTCGCTGAGGTCAGGCGCGGCTTGCACGAACGCGCTCGAACAGGCCGGCTTTCGCGTGACGCAGGTCGATGTGGACCGCAACATCGCCGCGCGGCTGGTGGAGCTTAAGCCCGATGTCTGCTTCAACGCGCTGCATGGCAAGGGCGGCGAGGATGGCTGCATCCAGGGCGTTCTCGAAACCCTGCAAATCCCCTACACCCATTCGGGCGTGCTGGCCTCGTCGCTCGCCATGGACAAGGAGCGCGCCAAGGTCGCGTTCAGGGCGGCGGGCATTCCCGTAGCGGAAGGCATCGTCGCCACTCCCGTCGAAGCCGCGCGTGCGCACCTGATGCCGCCGCCCTATGTCGTAAAGCCGGTCAGGGAAGGATCGAGCGTCGGCGTCTTCATCGTGCGCGAGGATCACGCCCATCCGCCGCAGGAACTGACCCGCGCGGACTGGACCTATGGCGACGTGCTGGTCGAGCGCTTTATCGGCGGGCGCGAGCTGACTTGCGCCGTTCTTGGCGGCAAAGCGTTAGGGATTATCGAGATCCTGCCCGCGGAGGGTTTGGGCTTTTACGATTACGAAGCCAAATACGCAAAAGGCGGGTCGCGGCACATTCTTCCTGCGCAAATTTCACCAGATATTTACGCTTTTATCCAGAAACTAGCTGTGGACGCGCATAAGGCGCTGGGGTGCCGGGGCGTGAGCCGGGCCGACTTCAGGCTCGACGACCACCCGGGGGGAACCGGCGAGCTTGCGTGCCTTGAGGTTAATACCCAGCCGGGCATGACCGCGACTTCCCTGGTTCCGGAACTCGCCGCTCATGCTGGATTGGCGTTCAGTGAGTTAGTGCGTTGGATTGTGGAGGATGCGTCGTGCGACCGTTAGCTGGGGATAGCTTTTGCTATGAGAACTTGCGCTCAGGCAGCCCAGAAGGGGGCGCAGGCAACTCGCGCTCAAGTGGTGCGGGCCGCAGAGCGCAAAGGCCCAGCCGGAGCCCGGCCTCCGGTTCCTGGCTTTCGCAGGCCGATGCCATAGCCGACCGGGCGGCGAGCGTGGGCTTCGTCGCCAGCATGATTTTCCTGGCCGCTACGGCAATTTATGCATTTTCGCTGTCCAAGGCCGCAAAGCCGTTTCTTGCCGAGACTTTCGCCATTGTGGACGAAGCGGCGTACAATGCCGGGTTCAAGTTTGAGGATCTCGCGCTCTCGGGCTTCAAGGACACGCCCGAAACGGAGCTGCTGGCCGCTTTGCAAATGCCCGCCAAGGGCTCGTCCCTGTTCTACGATGCCGGCCAAGCGCAGAGCCCGGCTTTTGAACATCGGCTGGATCGAAACCGCCCAGGTCCGCCGCATCCTGCCGTCCCGGCTTGAGGTTACGGTTACCGAGCGTACCCCATTCGTCCGCTTTGAGGATGCGCAGCACAAGCTCATGATCGCCGGCCGCGACGGGCATATACTGGGGGAGGACGAGACCGGCCGCTTCGGCGCGCTTCCCCTATTCGCCGGCGATGGCGCCCCGGAGGAAGCGGCGGCGTTCGTGGACGCGATGGAAGGGCACGAAGCCTTCAAGAACCGCGTACAGCGCATCGAGTACGTCGCCGAGCGCTTCTGGACGGTCAAGCTCGACAGCGGGTTATCGCTAAAACTTCCGCACAAGGTGACATCCCTAGTCTTGGACCGGCTCAATTCGCTCCTTGCCAATCCCAAGGTCGCCGGATTGGGCCTGGAGACCATCGATTTGCGCTTATCGAACCGCACGATTTTGCAATTGCTGGACCCGACTGTAGCGAACCGCGACAAGGCTATCGCAGCACTTAGTCCGGCGACTGCACAGGCGCTGAACCCGCCGAAGAAGGGGAAAGCCTTATGATCGAGGCAATTCTTTTTCCGCCAACGGTTCAATCATGCGGCAGCGTCATTCCGCGAAAGCGGGAATCCATGTCTCAAGCTGGAGCAAGATCTTATATGGCTCCCCGCGAAGGCGGGGACGCGCTAACATAATGGCAGGCTGTGCCCTGAACTGAGGTTATAACCCCTCACCCTGCCCCTCTCCCTATGGGAGAGGGGACGCCCTAACAACGGCTGCGGCGGGACTCCCTCTCCCATAGGGAGAGGGCTGGGGTGAGGGGTTACAGACCTTCGGTTATGGCAAAACCGCCATTCGAATGCTCTTATGTTGGCGCGTATGGGCTTCGCGGGGACGACGGTGTGGATGGAAAGAATGGGGAAAGCCTTATGATGGGAGCGCGGCGGCATGCTTCGCGCGGTCCGTCGCGGCTCTGGCCGTTCAAGGCGCGGGACGATATTCTAACCATTGCCGACCTCGGAGCGCAGAAGATTGCTTGCGCCATCGTCTCGCTGAAGGCCCCGCGCTTCGGTCTCGATACGGGCGCACGCAATGTAAAGGTGCTGGGCAGTTCCGTCGTCCGCTCGTCGGGCTTTTCCGAAGGCCGTATCGTCAACATAGCAGCAGCGGAAACAAGCGTCCGGCGCGCCGTCGCGCAGGCCGAGGCGGAAGCCGGCATCACGGCAAGCGACGTGATCGTAACCGGGCAATTCGACGGATTGGGCGCTCAGGTTTTCGAGGCGAGGACGGGTGCTGGCGAAGGCGCCATCTCCAGCGAAGACGCCGCTCTCGTCTGGGCCGCGGCCGAGGAGGAATGCAGCGCCGCAATGCGCAAGCTGCTGCATATGTTCACTTTCAACGCCGGCGAGCCGGTTACGCCTTTCTCCGCTGCTTCGGACGCCGAGGCGGAGGAGGTCGACGTTTCCACAATCTCGATGCCGCTCAAAGGCGCCAATCAGCTTGTGGCCTGCTTTGCGCGGAGCATGCTCACGGTGCGCGAGCTGGTGGCTGGCCCGCTTGCATCGGCGCTCGCGGTGACGGATTCGCTCGAAAGGCTGGCAGGCGTGCTGGTCGTCGATATGGGCGCACATACCACCGGCTATGCGCTGTTCTTCAAGGGCGTGCCCGTGGCCGTGGAGTGCGTGAACGTAGGCAGCGACCGCATAACCGCCGAGATTGCCAGGGTTTTTGCCTTGCGCAAATTCGACGCCGAGCGGCTCAAGATCCGTTTCGGCAGCATCTACGACGGTCTTGCCGCCGACGTGGATCTCCCCGCCCAGAACGGGGAGACCGGCGAGGCGATATCGAAATTTACCTTAAACCACCTTATCCGGTCGAACGCTTCCCTAATTTTTACGGCTATTAATGAACGGTTAAATAGTGCTGGATACTCTATACCTTCGGGAGGCGCCGTATTGACTGGCGGAGGCAGTTCGCTCCCTGGGATCCGTGATCTGGCGTCCCAGCTGCTAGCCTCGGAAGTCAAGGTAGCTGGGCCCGTGGCGTTGAACGGTCTCAACGCGGCAAGCCCGCTGGCGGCGCTGGTTGGAGGGTGTCTGTATGCAAGCCGGCATCAGTCCCAGGGCGAAATTGCTTACCCGCCCGGAATCGTGTCCCAAGACAGTAGCTACGCGTCTCGAATCAGCCAATGGCTTAGGGCAAGTTTTTAGTTGACGACTTGCCCGGAAAAATTGGCGCCAGGTATGGGGCGGGCAATGATGCCCGGAGAGGAAGCTCACGAGGCCTGACATGGGAATTAACCTGCAACTACCAGGCTTGACTGAGTTGCGGCCGCGAATCACCGTCATTGGCGTTGGCGGTGCTGGCGGCAACGCCGTGAACAACATGATCGAAGCCGGCCTTGAGGGCGTCGAGTTCATCGTCGCCAACACGGACGCGCAGGCCCTTGCCGCTTCCAGCGCAGGCTGCGTCATCCAGATGGGCGTCGGCATTACCGAAGGCTTAGGCGCGGGCTCCAAGCCTGAGATTGGCGCCGCGGCGGCCGAAGAGACCATCGAGGAAATCCGCTCGCACCTCGAAGGCGTGCATCTCCTGTTCATCACCGCCGGAATGGGCGGCGGCACGGGCACGGGGGCGGCGCCTGTTATCGCGCGCGTGGCCAAGGAGCTTGGCGTGCTGACCGTGGCCGTGGTCACGAAGCCGTTCGAGTTCGAGGGGCAGCGCCGGATGCGCGCCGCGGACGCGGGCATCACAAACCTCGCCAAGCAGGTCGATACGCTCATCATTATCCCGAACCAGAACCTGTTCCTGGTCGCGAGCGAAAAAACCACCTTTGCAGATGCCTTCCTCCGCGCCGACGATGTGCTGCGCTCGGGCGTGGCCTGCATCACCGATCTCATGGTGAAAGAAGGCCTTATCAATCTCGACTTCGCGGACGTGCGGGCCGTGATGCAGAACATGGGCACAGCACTCATGGGAACCGGCGAGGCGGAGGGCGACAAGCGCGCGCTTCAGGCCGCCGAGGCTGCGATTACCAATCCGCTGCTTGGCGAAGTCACCATGCGGGGCGCCAGGGGCCTGCTCGTGAGCATCACCGGCAGCTACGACATGACGCTCTACGAGGTCGAGGAAGCTGCTTCGCGCATCCGCCGTGAGGTCGATCCGGACGAAAACCCCGATGTGAACATCATCGTGGGCGCGACCTTCGACGCCTCGCTGCAGCGCCGCATCCGGGTTTCCGTGGTGGCTACGGGGATCAAGACCCCAGCCGATTATATGCAAGCAGCGGCTCCTGCCGCTCAGGCCGCGGCGGGTGTCCAAGGCTCCCGCGGGAGCCTTGGCGAACGTCTCTACGGCACGGAGTCACGCGGCGGCCGCGACCAGGGGATGTTCCGCGGCGGCGACGCGCGGCGCGGCCAGCCCGACCCCAAGGGGAGAAGGGGCTCGGATCAGGGGTTCGGCCCCGGAGCCGAAACTTCGCCGGGCTTTGAGGCTGTAGCACCCAAGGGTGGCGCCCGGCCGCCGAAGCGTCCTTTGACCTACTCGGATTTTCCCGAGCTTCATCAAGGCGGTGACGCTCAGGGCCAGCCCGGGCGCAATCCGTCGAAGCCGCGCGGGTTCTTCGATTGGATGGCTGGACGGAACAAAAATTCCGGAAAGGCCTCCTCGCAAAATCCGGGGCAAAAAACTGTGACTCTTCAGCCACGCATGCCTCATGAAAAACACCAATCCGACCCCGACCTCGGCGGGCACCGGGGCGGATATGGGGCGCGGCAGGCGGATGGCGGCGGCCTGGATGGCGATATGGCCGGGGGGCGCTATCAGGTGAATGAAGTCACTGATATTCCAGAGTTTTTCAAGAAAACGGCCTCTTAAAGACCGCCGTCTGTCTTTCCCTCTCGAACCTCTGTGCGGGTGGCGGAACAGTCGCCCGCCACAATTTACCATAATGTCGAAGCCAGCCCGTAACACACTGTTAGAAAGCGTGATTTGAAGCTGCCTGCCTGCCCCGGCTAGGTTCCATCCAGCAGATGTTAGTGATCCTAAGTCGTGAACCGGCGGAAAGCCGGAAGTTAAGAGTAGCGTGAGCTACCAGGGCAAAAAGAACTCAAGGCTTGCTTGCACTTGCTCACGCGTAGGGGCGCCTCCAGAGGGAGGACGCGTTGGGAACAGGCGGCGACGGACATGAGCTTCAGGGGCTTCTCCAATAGGCAGACCACTCTCGACCGGCCGGTCGTGATGAAGGGCATCGGCGTTCACAGCGGCGCCGAAGTGTCTTTGATCCTCCACCCTGCCGAAGCGAACACCGGTTACAATTTTTACGTTCAGGGCGGCGGGCATATTGGCCATGTCCCGGGCGACTTCCGGGCCGTCAGCAATGTGACGCTTTGCACCGTGCTCAGCAGCACCGATGGCACCACGGTTGCGACGGTCGAGCATTTGCTGGCAGCGCTCCGCGGCATGGGCATCGACAATGCCGGCATCGAGGTGGACGGCAACGAAGTGCCGGTGATGGACGGAAGTGCCGAGCAGTTCGTAGACGCCATCCTGGAAACGGGCCTGCGCGAACTCGACGAGCCGCGGCGCTATATCAAGGTGCTTCAGCCCGTGCGGGTCGAAGAGGGAGACTCGGTGGGCGAGATTTTCCCCTATAACGGTTTCCGGCTCGACGTCGAAATCGACTTCAAGTCCGAGTTCATCGGCAGGCAGCGGATTGACCTCGACATCACGCCCTCCTCATTCAAGAAAATCTGCCGCGCCCGCACGTTCGGCTTCCTCAAGGACGTGAAGCAGCTCTGGGCAGCAGGCCGCGCGCTCGGTTCTTCGCTTGAAAACACCGTTGCCATCGGCGACGACCGCATCCTGAACCCGGAAGGGCTTCGTTATAAGGACGAGTTCGTGCGGCATAAGACGCTCGACGCGGTTGGCGACCTGGCCCTTGCCGGCGCGCCGATCCTCGGCCTGTACCGCTCCTATAAGGGCAGCCACCGCCTTAACTCCAAGCTGGTCCACGCGCTTCACGAAGCGAAGGACGCCTGGACCATCGTCGAAGTGGCCGAGACGCCCGCGCATCGCTATGTGGCACCCCGCGCCGAATTCGGGATTGCGTTTGCGATGCCGAACTTCGCCCCCGAAACCGCGTAAGCTTGCTGGTTGGGTTGCTAAAAATCACACAGGCGCCTTAGTTTTTCGCCGTGGAAACCGCGTGACCGAAAATCTCCGCATTTGACCATCATGTTGCGGCTTTCTATCGTCAGGCAGATGGTGGAGCCGGTTGAGTCGCGCGTGCAACTCGCCGGGAAAGGGCTTCGGAGCAAGACCACATGAAATTGGGATCGATCGGGCGGCTTTGCGCTGCCCTAATGCTGGCGGCATTGGTCACGGGCTGCGGCTCCATGGGCTCCGTGGGCGACATGTTCGGCGGCAGCGACACCAAGCTCGATAACCGGCCGCCGGAAGAGATTTATAAAGAGGCCAACAAGCTGCTCGAAGATGGCAGCGGCGAGAAAGCCGCCGTGCTGTTCGAGCGGCTCGACCAGCTCTATCCCTATTCGGAAGAGGCGAAAAAGGCGATGTTGCTGTCTGCCGTCGCCTATAAGAAGGCAGGCAAGGGCCCGGAGGCCGTTGCTGCGGCGCGCCGCTATCTGGCCGTGCATCCGGGAACCAAGGATGCGGCGCAAGCGCAGGAAATCATCGCCTCCTCCTACTTCGACCGGATGTCTACGCCAAGCCGCGACCAGGGCGAGACCAAGAAGGCGATCCAGGAGATGGAAACACTGATCCGCCGCTATCCGGATAGCGAATACTCTGCGGAAGCCAAGCGGCGCATCAAGCTTGCAAAGGACACGCTTGCGGCCTCCGAAATGAATGTCGGGCGCTACTGGGAGAAGAAAGGCAACTACCTGGCGGCCGTGAACCGGTTCAAGACGGTGGTCTCGGATTATCAGCAGACGGCCCATGTCGAGGAAGCGCTGTTCCGTGTGACCGAATGCTACATGGCGCTTGGTATCGTGAACGAGGCGCAGACCGCCGCCGCAATCCTGGGCAAAAACTACCCCGATAGCCAGTGGTACAAGGATGCCTATGCGCTGCTTCAGCAGGGCGGCGCCGCACCGAAAGAGGACACCGGCTCCTGGGTTAGCCAGGCTTGGAAGAAGAGCGTTTCATCCGTTGGGCTATAAGGGACGCTTTCTTAAAATGAGCCCTCTCCTGTAGACGCGAATCGCATAAGAGGGCGCCATGCTTGCCGCTCTGTCGATCCGCGATATTGTCTTGATCGATAAGCTCGACCTGAGCTTCAGCGAGGGGCTGACCGTTTTCACGGGCGAAACGGGGGCCGGCAAATCCATCATCCTCGATGCCTTGAGCCTGGCACTTGGCGTGCGCGGCGATGGCGGGCTTGTGCGCAAGGGCACGCAATCGGCGAGCGTTACCGCCTGTTTCGATCTGCCGGCCGGGCATCCTGCGGCCGGCATGCTTGCCGCCCAGGACCTGGACGAGGGCGAAACCCTTATCCTGCGCCGCGTGCAGTTCGCGGACGGCAAGACCAAGGCATTCATCAACGACCGGCCGGTTTCGACCGCGTTCCTGCGCGAACTTGGCCGCAAGCTCGTGGAAATCCATGGCCAGCATGACGAGCGCGCGCTGCTCGATCCCTCCACGCATCGCTATCTGCTCGACCAGTTCGGCGGGCTCTTGCCGGATGTGCGCGAGGTAGGGCAATTGTGGGAGCGCTGGCGCGAGGCCGAGGGGAAGGCCAAGGAACTGGCGCAGGCGCTGGAGATTGCGGAACGCGAGCGGGATTACCTCACGGCGGCCTGCATCGAGCTGAACCACCTTGCGCCGCAGCCGGGCGAAGAGGATGCGCTGGCCGGGAAGCGGGCGGCGATCCTGGCGTCCGCCAAGGTGCGCGAAGACCTTGAAGCCGCCGCGGACGCGCTTTCTGCTCCCGTTTTTCCGGTAAACAAACTATCCGGCGTCCTGCGCAGGCTTGAGCGCCAGGCGAACCTTCCCGAAAGCTTCAAGCCGATCCTTGGAGCGCTTGAGCGCGTCATGATCGAGGCATATGAGGCGCGGGTTCTGGTCGATGCCAAGCTGCGCGCCGGCGGAGACGGCAGTCCCGAGGATATCGAAGAGCGGCTTTTCAAACTCAGGGCCGTTGCGCGCAAGCACCGGGTTCCGGTGAGCGAGCTTCCGGCGCTGCACCGGCGGTTTCAGGAAGATCTGTCCCGGCTTGAGACGGGCGAGGAGGAACTGGCTGCGGCCCGGAAGGCGGCTGCTGCTGCCGCATCGGCATACGGCAAGGCGGCGGACGTGCTGAGCCAGGAACGGCGCGCGGCGGCGGCCCAGCTCGACCGCGCGGTGCAGAAGGAGCTGAAGCCGCTCAAGCTCGAAAAGGCGCGGTTCATTACCCATATCGAAGCCCTCGCCGAGGGCAAGGATGGGGTGGCTGGCGGGCCTTCGGGGCGCGAAACGGTCATGTTTTACGTTCAGACGAACCCCGGCTCCAAGCCCGGCGCGCTCATGAAAGTGGCGTCGGGCGGCGAGCTTGCGCGCTTCCTGCTCGCGTTGAAGGTGGTGCTGGCGGAGAAGAACACCGCCCCCGTTCTGGTGTTCGACGAAATCGACACTGGTGTTGGCGGAGCGACGGCATCGGCCATCGGCGAGAGGCTGATGCGGCTTGGGCAGAAGGCCCAGGTGCTGGCGGTGACGCATTCGCCGCAGGTGGCGGCGCATTCGGATGCGCATTTCCGGCTTTATAAGACCGCGCGCGGCGATGGCGAGAGCGCGCGGGTCGAGACAGGGGCGGAGGCTCTGGACGGTGGCGGCAAGCGCGAGGAAATCGCGCGCATGCTAGCGGGGAAGAAGATAACGGCGGAAGCGCGGGCGGCGGCGGAACAGTTGATTGGTGCTAAGCATGAGGTGGGGTGAGGGGAGATGGCCTTTTCAGGGCGCCGTAACCCCTCACCCTGTCCCTCTCCCTATGGGAGAGGGGACGCCTTAACAATAGCTGCGGCGGGACTCTCCTCTCCCATAGGGAGAGGGGTGGGGTGAGGGGTTACAGCGCTCAGTATTGGCGCAGGACGGTGCGATGATGCAGGACCATTTCAATTCAGAGAAGGCCATCGAAGAACTCGGCGAGGCGGAAGCCAAGGCCCTGCACGAGGCTCTTGCGCGCGAGCTGGAGCGCCACGACCGGCTCTATTACCAGGACGACCAGCCGGAAATCTCCGACGCCGGTTACGACCGCCTGCGGCAGCGCATCGAGGCGCTGGAACAGCACTTCCCCGCCCTCGTCAGCGCGGCGAGCCCCACGCAGAAGTCGGCGCCGCCCCCGTCTCGAAATTCGCCAAGGTCCGGCATCCGGTGCGCATGCTCTCGCTCGACAACGTCTTCACGGACGAGGACGCGCGCGAGTTCGTTGGCCGCATCCGCCGCTTCCTGAAGCTCGGCGAAACCGCGCCCGTCGATATGACGGCTGAGATGAAGATCGACGGCCTTTCGGTCTCGCTGCGCTACGAACGCGGTCTGCTCGCGGTGGCGGCCACGCGCGGCGACGGCAGCGAGGGCGAGGACGTCACCGCCAATGTGCGCACCATCGCGGACATTCCGCAAACACTCAAAGGCCGGAACCTGCCGGAGGTGTTCGAGGTGCGCGGCGAAGTCTATATCGCGCGCTCCGATTTCGCCGCCCTCAACGAGCGGCAGGAGCAAAAAGGCCTCAAAACCTTCGCCAACCCGCGCAATGCCGCCGCCGGCTCGCTGCGCCAGCTCGATTCCGCAATCACCGCCTCGCGGCCCTTGCGCTTTTTCACCTGGGGCTGGGGCGAGACCAGCGCGCTCCCCGCTGCCACCAACCATGAGGTTTTGGAGGCGATTGGGGCGTGGGGCTTCCCGGTGCCGCCGGTAAAGCTCTGCAAAAGCGAAGACGAGATGCTCGACGCCTATCGCCAGATCGAGATGGACCGGCCTACGCTCGGCTTCGACATCGATGGCGTGGTCTACAAAGTAGACCGGCTCGATTGGCAGGAACGCCTGGGCTTCATTTCGCGCACGCCGCGCTGGGGCACCGCGCACAAATTCTCGGCGGAGAAGGCAACCGCGATCCTCAAGGGCATCGAGATCCAGGTGGGCCGCACGGGCGCGATGACGCCGGTTGCGAAGCTTGAGCCCGTCACGGTGGGCGGCGTGGTCGTGCAAAACGCGACGCTCCACAACGAGGACGAAATCGCTCGCAAGGACATCCGTATCGGCGATACGGTGATCTTGCAGCGCGCCGGCGATGTGATCCCGCAAATCCTGGGCGCGGTGCTGGAGAAGCGGCCGGCGGACGCAAAGCCCTACGAATTCCCCGCCGTCTGCCCGGTCTGCGGCAGCCACGCCGTTCGCGATATCAACGAGAAAACCGGCAAGGTGGACGCGATCCGGCGCTGCACGGGCGGCTTGATCTGCGCGGCGCAGGCCGTCGAACGCCTGCGCCACTTCGTCTCCCGCCATGCCTTCGATATCGAGGGGCTGGGCGAGAAGCACATCCAGGCGTTCTTCGACGAGGGCCGCATCCGCACGCCTGCCGATATCTTCACGCTCCAGGCGCGCGACAGCGCCTCCCCGGCGCCGCTCTCGAAAAAGGAGGGCTGGGGCGCGCAATCGGCAGCAAACCTCTTCGCGGCCATCGAAGCGCGGCGGACGATCTCGCTGCAGCGGTTCATGTTCGCGCTGGGCATCCGGCATGTGGGCGAGACGACCGGGCGGCTTTTGGCCAAGTCCTTCGGATCGCTGGCGGAATTGCAGCGCGCCGTGAAGGAGCCGGACGCGATGGAGCGGCTTACCGGCATTGAAGGCATCGGCGATGTGGTGGCGCGGTCCATCCTGGATTTCTTCGAGGAGGCGCATAACCAGGAGGCCGTCGCGGCGCTGGTGCGCGAACTGACCATTGAGGACTACAAATCCGATGTGGTGGCGTCGAAGCTCTCCGGCGCGACCGTGGTGTTTACCGGCAAGCTCGAAAGGCTGACGCGCGACGAAGCCAAGGCGCAGGCGGAGCGGCTGGGCGCCAAGGTTGCGGGCTCGATATCGAAGGGCACCGCTTACCTCGTGGCCGGGCCGGGTGCCGGGTCGAAGCTCAAGAAAGCGGAGGAACTTGGCGTCAAGGTGCTGACAGAGGACGAGTGGTTCGAGTTCGTCAGCACGGCCTGATGAATGCCCGTTCGGGGCGCAAAGAGGCGAAATCCGCCACGGGGCCGTTCCAGCGAAGTGGAAACCCATTTCATAAGCCCGCCAAGTGGGCTGCCCCGGCCACTACGGTGGCCGGGACGGGGGCAAGGCCCACCCATTCCGTTGCGCCACGGCAACAACTACACCGCGACCAAACCAAAGGGCTGCACGCCTCTCTGGGCGTGGAAGATTATGTAACTTATTGTAAACATTTGAAAATATTACAGCGAAAAAGGAAAAATAGATTTTCTATTATCGAAAAAACAACCTGTGGTTGGTTTTTGCGCTCACGCCCCCTCCGCTATAGCTAACTCCTGACACGGGGACAATTTATGTTTTGGAGGGTAATTCCATGCTTCATCGAATCCTGCTTACCGCGGCGAGCGTAGCTGCGCTGACAACTGCGGCGAACGCAGCCGATATGTATCCAGCGCACGCCGAGGGCGGCTACAAGGATGCGCCTTATTCCGGCGTGAACTGGAACGGCTTGTACGTGGGTGTGAACAGCGGTTACGGCTGGAGCGCCAATGGCGTGGCAAATGGCCTTAACGACGACAACCCCAATGGCGCAAAACCCGAGGGCGGCTTCGGCGGCGGTCAAATCGGCTACAACTGGCAGGGCGTTTGGCATCCTCATGTGGTGCTTGGTGTTGAGGCCGACATTCAAGGCTCTGCAATCGCAGGCTCGTTTACAGACATCAACTTTGGCGATAACGGGAGTTCGAAGTTAGACTGGTTTGGGACGGTCCGCGGCCGTGCTGGCTATACCTACGATCGGGCATTGTTTTACATTACCGGCGGCTTCGCGTTTGGCGGTCTGGATAAGACCTTTCAAGGGCCGCTCCTGAATGGTTCGCCATACCACTTCAGCGGCACAGGAACTGGCTATGTGCTTGGTGGTGGCCTTGAGTATGAGATCACACCTGCTTGGTCGGTGAAGGCTGAATATCAGTACATCGACTTGGGCAAGAATGACCTTACGAACGCTGCAGGCAAGGGTTTGAGCAGTTTCCCCGGATATAGCATTTACAGGGATGATGCTTTCAACACCGTCAGGGTTGGCATTAACTACCACGTTGGCCGGACCTATGAGCCTCTGAAATAGGCTTCGCTGCATAATGTTTGAAAAACGGCGCCCTTGGGCGCCGCTTTTTGTGAGGGATGTCCTGTCGGGCTTCCCTTCGTGTAGCGATTGGCATGTGGATAAATTTGCGGGAAATGGCGCCCCATTCGCGCTATTCCCCAGCTTCGCCTTCCCGCGCACCTGACGCAGCCGCCCCAAAACCCGGCCCCGCAGGCAGCTTCCCTTCCCTGTAAGCCGCAAGAAGTCCGGCAATCCATTTATTGCTGAGTTCCATAGCCATGGCGTCGAACAGCAGGCCGGCATCGTCGGACACATAGGCGGCCAGATCGGAGCTGCCGAGTTTGCGAATGCAACGCATGAAGACCGCCTGGCGCAGCTTTGTAGCCGCGGCCTCCAAAGCTTCCGCACCGGCAAACGATTTCTTCGCCTTCTCAACCACCTCATCGGCCCGGACCCAGGCGCCATCGAATTCCGGCTCGTCGCGGCTATCGAGATCGCTCAGTCCGAACCCTGCGTAGGTTTTTGCCGCAATCGGCTGGCAAATTGGGTACACCATCCGATAGGAGGCCCCGATGGAGCATCGCAAATTTCAACAGCGGCTCGATGAACAGGTAGCGGAACTGACGCACGCACAGGCCCAGAAGCTGATCGCGGCACTCCAGCAGCGCGGTGACGGCGACGAAGTGCTGCGCCTTCTGAACAAGCGCCTTGAGCGAGACCCGGTATGCCGGCGCTGCGGGTCGAAGCGCACGGAGGGCTGGGGCGCGGAACGCAACGGCCTGAAGCGCCGGCGCTGTCTTATTGCAAGCGGACATTCAATCCGCTGACCGGCACGCCGCTGGCGCGGCTACAGAAGAAGGAGTGCTGGCTGAATTATGCCGGGGCGCTCAATGAATTGCTATCGGTGCGCAAGGCCGCCAAGGCGTGCAAGGTGGACAAGAACACGGCTTTCAAATGGCGCCACCGTTTTTTGGAGGCACGGAATTACTCGAAAGATCAATCGCTTGCCGGTATCGCCGAGGTTGATGAAATCTTCCTGCTGGAAAGCTTCAAAGGCCAGCGCAAGCTGCCGCGCCCGGCGCGCAAACGCGGCGGCGTTGCGGAAAAGCCGGGCTTATCGGCGGAGCAAATCCCAATCCTCATCGCTCGCGACCGCGCCGGCGCTCATATCGATGCCGTGCTGCCGGACCGTTCCGAAGCGGCTGTGCGGCCAATTCTTGAGGGCAAGCTATCGAAGGACGATGCGCTCTTGTGCATGGATGGTGACAAGGCGCTGATCGCCTTCGCCGAGGCCGAGGGCATCGAGTACGAGTTGATCATCGCCAGCAAGGGCGAGCATGTGCATGAGAAGGTGCTGCACATTCAGAACGTCAATGCTTATGGCAGCCGGTTCAAACAATGGCTCAGACGCTTCAACGGCGTTGCAACCAAGTATCTGCAAAGCTATCTGGGCTGGCGGCGCTGGCTGGAAAAAGGAGAGGACTCTTTAACCGCAGAAAACGCTTTCGCCGCAGCGCTTTGCTGAAACCTACGCAGGGTTCGAACTGA
>CAVYEY010000037.1:0-24623 GCA_963767435.1 uncultured Alphaproteobacteria bacterium | reverse complement strand
ACGGCGGATGTGCGCCGCAGCCGGACTATAACGGTGGCGCGGAGAGGCGGAGGTCAGGCGCGGCGCAAGGAATGAGCATCAGCTGCAGGTCGCAGACATTGGTCATGGTCGGGCCGGTCTTGAGAAGCCGCCCGATTGCATCGAAGAAGCAGTAGGAATTGTTGCTGGCGAGGCTCTTGGCGATGGAGAGGCCTGCCGCGTCCGCTTGGGCCAGAACTTCGGCGGAGGCAAATGCCCCGGCGGCATCCGTGGGGCCGTCGCTGCCGTCCGTGGAGGCGGACAGGAAGTGGATGCCATGGCCGCGGTGTTCGTCCCTCGAAAGCCCGGCCAGGAACGCGAGCGCCATTTCCTGGTTGCGCCCGCCTTTGCCGTTGCCCTTAAGCGTCACGGTGGTCTCGCCCCCGGCCACGATACAGGCAGGAGTTTTCGCCAAAAGGCCGGTGTTCCGCACGTCGCGGGCGATGCCGTAAAGCACCTTCGCCACCTCGCGCGCTTCGCCCGCAAGCGACGAGGTGAGCGCCACCGTATTGTAGCCTAGCGCCCGTGCGGCCTCGCAGGCGGCAAGGACGGCCGTCCGGTTGCTGCCCAGAATTATGTTGGTGCTGAGCGAGGCCGCCGCATCGTCCGCCTTCAAGGTCTCATCGAGACGGCCTGCCGCCCCTTCCTCCAAGATGCGCAGCGCTGCCGCCCGCGCCTTGCCGCGCAGGCCGTGTTTATCGATCACGCGCAAAGCATCGGCGAAGGTGGTGGCGTCGGGCGCGGTGAGCCCGGAGGCGATGGTGTCGAGCCGGTCGCCCAGCACGTCAGACAGGATGAAATTCAGGCTGCGCGCCGGGGCCAGGAGCCGCAAAAGCCTGCCGCCCTTGAGCCGCGACAGGTGTTTGCGCACGCAGTTGATCTCGTGGATGTCCGCGCCCGAAGCCAGGAGCAGGCTGGTCATCTCCTGCTTCTCCGCAAGCGTCAGCCCCTCCGCGGGCGAAGGCAGCAGCGCCGAGCCGCCGCCCGATATCAGGGTCAGCACCAGCGTTTGCGCATCCGCAGCCGCAGCAAGCTCAGCGATACTCCGCGCCGCTTCCTCGCCCTTGGCATCCGGCACGGGGTGGCCCGCTTCCACGATTTCGATGCGCTGCAACGGTTCGGCATGGCCATATTTGACGGAGATCAGCCCGCCGGAGATGCGCTCGCCAAGGACGTGCTCCAGCGCCGCCGCCATGCGCGCCGATGCCTTGCCGGCACCCAGTACCAGGATGCGGCTGAAGGCGCCGAGGTCCACCTCGTGCCGCCCCGCCTCGCCGGCAACGATGAGGCGGTTCGCCTCAAGCGCCACGCGCCTTGCCACCAGCTCGTAGGAATCCACCGCTTGCAACGCTGCCCGAAAGATCGCTTCGAGATGCCCCGTTTCATTCATGCGGCATTACCCCGTCCCCGGTTTCACATTGACGCTCTTGGGGACGAACAGCGTCAAGCCTGCACCAAACAGCACGATCCCTGCGAAGATATAGAGCGGCGCAGACGGGTTCTGCCAGACGAGCGCTGTCCACACCGGAACGTTCGGCCCGGCATATCCGCCAAGATTGCCCAGCGCGTTGATAAGGGCGATCCCCGCCGCAGCTCCCGTGCCCGTAAGAAAGGCCGCCGGCATCGGCCAGAACAGCGGCATCGAGCCAACCACGCCCAGCGTGCCGATGGACAGGAAGAAGATCGCAAGCTCCGGCACCCCGGAGAAGACACCGCTCAGCGCGAGCCCTGCCGCGCCTGCGGTCATGTTGAAAGCAAAATGGAGGCGGCGCTCACCGGTGCGGTCGGAATTGTAGCTCAGGATCAGCATGCCGACGGCACAGACGCCATAGGGAATGGCCGAGATCGCGCCGATTTCGGCATAGCTCGCAACGCCGGACTTCTCGACGATGGTAGGCAGCCAGAAGCCGATGCCGTAGACCCCAACGACCAGCGTGAAATAAATGGCGGACAAAAGGTAGACTTTGCCGCTCCTGAAGGCGTCGATGAGCCGGTGCTCATGCTTGGTCTTTTCCTCGCTTTCGACCGCGCGGGCGAGCAAGGCCTTCTCTTCCGCCGTGAGCCAGCGGGCCTCTTCGATGCCGCTGTCGAGATAGAAGATCGCAGCAATGCCCGCTAGCACCGGAGGGATGCCTTCCAGCAAAAACAGCCATTGCCAGCCCGCGAGCCCAAGGCAATTCGATAACTCCTCCATGACGAGGCCCGAAACCGGATAGCCCATCACGCCGGAGAGTGCCACGGCGGAGGTGAACCAAGCCATGCGGGTCGCGCGCAGGCGCGACGGATACCAGAGCGTCAGGTAATAGATGATGCCGGGAAAGAACCCCGCTTCCGCAAGCCCCAGAACGAAGCGCATGGCGTAGAAGCTCGTCTCGCCCGTCACGAACATCATGGCCGTTGAGACGATGCCCCAAACGATCATGATGCGCGCGATCCAAATCCGCGCGCCGAACCGCTTGAGAGCCAGGTTACTGGGCACCTCGAAAATGAAGTAGCCGATAAAGAAGATACCGGCTCCGGTGGCGAAGGCGGCGTCGCTCAACCCCAGATCCTTGGCCATCTGCAGCTTGGCAAAGCCCACATTGACCCGGTCGAGATAGGCCAGGATGTAGCAGAAGAACAGGAACGGCACGATGCGCAGGTCGGCCTTGCGGTAAGCCCGGCGCGCGAGCGCCGCGGACGGGCCGGAGCACGGTTCTGCCCGCTCCGTCATTTGGAGGCCATGCCGGTCATATCGTTTCGCTTTCGGGCACGCGGTTTGAGCCCCGGAATGCCATATGTTCGGTGAAGTGCGCGATACCTTGCGGCGCTTGCCTTTCCCGAAACGAGCCGGACGGCTTTGAGATTGCTCCAGCCGGTCAGCGGGCTTTGGCGTGCTGGGCCATCAGCCAATAGCCGGCCATATTGAGCTTGGAGTCTTCGAATTCGCCGGCTTCAAGCTTGGCGAAGAACTCGTCCACATCGAACTCGACGAGCGCGATGTCCTCGCCTTCCTCTTCGACGCCGCATCCGGCCGACAGTCTTTCAGCCTCCCGCACCTCGGCATAGTAGAGGAACGCGCGCTCCGTGCAGCCGCCGGGCGAAGCGAAGAAGGTGCAGATGTATTTCGCATCCGCGATGTGATAGCCGGTCTCCTCCTGCACTTCGCGAATGACGCATTCGAGCGGCGTCTCCGCGAAACTGCCGTCAGGGGTGGTGGCGATCATGCCCGCTACCGCTTCGATTAGCCAGCCGCCGCCCTTGCTCTTGCCAAGCGTAGGGATGCGGAACTGCTTGATGGCGATCACTTTGCGCCGCTCCGGATCGTAGAGCAATGCTGCCACCGCATCGCCGCGGTCCATCACAAAGAAGGGCCGCGCCTGGCTCATAGAGCCGTCGAACCGCTCATGCGAGACCGTAACTCTGTCTATCTTGAAAAACGCATCGAGCAAGCGCTCCCGCTTCACGATCTCCACACGCGATGGCCCCGATTTCTTCGCCATGCAATGCCCCTTCTTCTACGGCTGCAATCTTCGCTGTTTGCGGTGCAGTCTCGCAGATCCACTGCGCCATGACCAGCGGCCCTAATCGAGGCCAATGGGCAACACACGCAACGGTTGCATGTGTTCGCCGCTATGAACCTTTGGTGGTTGTGACAGAATTGCGTAGGTTTTGTGACAAACTACACAGCTGATCTCACCTGCAAAAAATGGCATCGAACGCCCTAAGCATCGCAAGAAGCACGCTTCCTTCTCCGACGAACGTCACGTCGATCGACCGGATGCGCCTGTCCAAGCTCATGCGCGAGCTTTGCGAATACGAGCCGGAAATCACGCACACCACATACGCGCGCGAACTGTACCGGCTGCAAAGCGAGTTGGTGAAGCTTCAACACTGGGTGCACAAGAACGGGCTCAAAGTTGCGATCCTGTTCGAGGGGCGCGACGCGGCCGGAAAGGGCGGTGCAATCAAGCGCATCGTTCAGCGCCTCAATCCGCGCCTCTATCGCATCGCGGCGCTGACTTCGCCCAGCGAACACGAGAAGCGGCAGTGGTATTTCCAGCGCTACGTCACGCACCTTCCGGCTGGCGGCGAGATCGTGCTCTTCGACAGGAGCTGGTATAACCGCGCAGGCGTCGAGCGCGTCATGGGCTTTTGCTCGGATGAGCAGTACTGCGAGTTCCTTCAAACCGTGCCCGAATTCGAGCGCATGCTGACGCGCTCGGGCATCGTGCTGGTCAAATACTGGTTCTCGATCACCTACGAGGAGCAGCTGCGCCGCCTCAGAGCCCGCGCGGACAACCCAATCAAGCAATGGAAGCTGAGCCCGATGGACGTCCAGTCGCTCCACCGCTTCGACGATTATACCCGCGCCAAGGAGATCATGCTTCAGCACACGCATACCCCAGAAGCGCCGTGGTGGATCGTCGACGCCGTGGACAAGCGCAAGGCGCGGCTGAATTGCATCCAGCATCTTTTGACGCAGGTGCCTTATCAGGAACTGCCGCACCGCGAGGTCGCACTGCCGGAAGAACTGCTGGCGCCTGGGCATGCGCGGCGGAGCGGCCCTGCCGCGATGCGCGTGCCCGAGGTCTATTGAGGCGGGACTACCCCGGCAGGGTAAGCTTTCGGCGTGGATTGCGCCCGCAGCGCCTTGTAATAGGTGCTGAAAGCCCGGTCCGATCTTAAAATATGCTCGTAAAGCCAGTTTCTCAAAAATTCCAGGACCTGCCGGGGCAGTCCATCCAGAGTTTGCTTATGAAACTCCGCAACTATCTCCTGGATCGCGGACGTCAATGCCTGATGCTGCCGCATATGCTTATCGGAGCCTGGGTAAGCCGTGCGTAGAAATAGCTCCTCCTCGCACGCGAAGTGGTAGCCTATATAGAAAACAAGCTCATCCAGAACCTTTGCAATGACATCGCGGGCGTCCCCGGCCTCCACTGAATTGTGCAGAGCGTTGAGAAGGCCAAGCAGCCTCTTATGGTCCGTATCGATCACCTCGACGCCCATGGTGAATTCGTCCGACCATTCAATCATAGGCATGCTCTTGTCCTTTTAGGCACCTCCACCCGCTCCAAGGCGCGCAGCCAGCTTGGGAAGTCCACACCGGGCGTGACGATGCACATGCCCTTTAGACTGCGCCAATTCACCTAATGCTTCATAAACGCACGATCACAAATACTTTGATGGTTTCAATGTTGAACTTGTTGAACTGTATTCTGACAATTTTTATCTATCGTGTGTGCGAGGGAAGACCAAAGTCACGAAGCGCGTGCTTCCAAATGCCGGCAATAGCCTGCCGCCGCACCCAGCGCCGGCAGAGCACGGTCAAAACTCACGGCAACCGGTTTCCCGGCCGCCGCAAGTCTTGACCGTTTTTTGCCATCGCCAGCTCCGGCTACGAAGGCGGAGGCGATCCACAGCAACTAACACCCCGCAAGTTCCTGGGCCGCCCCGGCCGCCAAGGCGGCCTCGCATCGATGGCGTGCGCCAAAGCTCGGTAACCCCACAATTACCGGCGCCCGGCAGCACCTCCCGCCAGTTCTGGGAACGCCTTGCGGAGTTGCTCCAGAATGGCGTTAGTCCGTTCACCATGGCACTGATGGCCCTGCAGCGCAGCCGAGACGATCTCCATCTTGATATCCTTCAACAGGGCAACCGTCTCCCGGTGCCGGCGGCCGGCGATCAAATCGTTGATCAGGAGGACAGCAAAGAGGCCGGCGAGATATGCTGCGATATCCAAAATACCCTCCTGCGGCGTTCGCAGGGCCATTGCCGGCGCCTGCCGCCATCGGCAGATGCCACGATGCGCCATCAACTCTAGGCTGCGCGATCGCCAAGGGTCATGATGCAAATGGATCAGGTAGCGTGCATTTTTGCCGGCGTAGCCGCAGCGCATTCAGAGGACGGGCACCTTGCTCGACAGCAAGAGACGCACAAGCTCCACCTGGCGGCGGGCACCTGTCTTGGCCAGGGCGTGGTTCAGGTGGTTGCGCGCGGTTGCCACGCGGATGCCCAGCTTTTCCGCGGCTTCTCTTACCGTGTCGCCTGCGGAAAGCGCTTCGGCCATCCGCATCTCTGCGGCAGTCAGGCCATAAGCCGCCATGACATTCCTGGCTGGGCTGTGCTGAGCAGCTTGCGCCTCTGGATCGGTAATGAAAACGATAGCGCGGGCAGCGGTTGCGCTTGGTAAAACAACGTGCCCTTCAAGCAGCGGTGCCGCCCGCACTGACAGGGGCCGCCGCCCTTCCGCGCGTCTTGCCGTCACGAACCCGCCGCGCCTGCACCTGATGGTCAGCGCATCCCGCAGCGCGCCTTCGAGTGCATGAATTCGCTTCCGGATCGGTACAGCAAAGCTTCCCGTTGATTGAGCACAGCCCATCTCTGCGCCGCAGTAGCGCTTCCGCCGCGGCATTGGCATGAATTACCGTGCCGGCGCTGTTGAGTAGCAGCACCCCCGTCTCCAACTGGTCGAGCGTTCCAGCCATGGCGTCTATCGCTGTGCGTAGCGCCTCGAACCGCCGGCTGAGTGCGATGGAATGCTGAAGATGCGGAGCGAGGCGCTGCAACAGGGCAAGCTGCTCGCCGGAAAATGGCTCCGAGCGAAAGTCCTGCACGACGGTAAGGCACGACAGGTGCGGGCCATCTTTGCCCACAATAATGTAGGCCGCCCCGCCCAAATCGAATTTCCGGCAGTAGCCCTGAGCATATTCCGTTTCCATCATTTTCTCGCGCGGAACGAGCAAGCGGTCTGAAGCTACGGCACCAACCGTCACCCGCCCCAACGGTTCAATCAGCGGATTGATCTGGTGGTAATGCTGGACGTACTCCTCAAACGCCGCGGGGTCGTTATTATAATCCGCATGGAAGGTGAATGACGAGCCGGCAGTATTGTGCACATGCATGCCCGCGGCGGAACCCGAAATGAGCTGCGTCACCTCGCGCAGCACCCTTCCCCAGCCCTGCGGCTGCGCGGCGGCGGCATAGATCGTGCCGATCAAGTCTTCAAGGTCTGCGGGAGGCATGACTTCAGGAGGTGTATGGCACCCAGCGTGCCGGTCGCGCCCATGCTCCCAGAAATTTCGCGTCAGTCAATAGTTACTACCGCGGCGAGGCCTTTGCGGAGATTGCGGACTATAATTGAGGCGATGCCTTGCTGGCCACTGCCGGCGCCGCCGGATCTGCCACGCTGGCATTTGCGGACCCGCTCAGCAGCGGGAGCTTGAGATAGGGGATGGCACGCAGCGAGCCTTCCTCGGTCAAATGGTTGCTATCCCCCATCAGAAGCGTCTCGCCATCCATGGCGTTGCACCGCTCGGGATTGCAGATAAGCCCGGCCGCACTCGCAATCGTGAAACTGTACCGGCGTTGCAAAAAGGAGAAGTAGTCTGTCAGAATGCGATGCCCGGACTGGTATTTCGCGGCCGGCTGGGTCACGCAGGCCGTATAGTCCCGCCGGTAATAGATGGACCTGGCGATGCAGGACTTGATTTCGAAGGGAAAGTTGGGAACCTGGTCCATCACCGCGGTGGCCACTCCCTTGCCAGTCAGAAACGCAAGCGTCTTTGCAAGCCCGCCAGGGTTTTGAGCGGGATCGTCCTGGGCCGCATACTTCTTGAGGTAATTCTTGTGCGCGAACCACCGTCCGGCGAGGATGGCGAGCTTGACTGGATGAGCCTCGATCCATTGCGCCACGGCCGAATTGAAATCCGTGCAGCCTTTCGACGCGTGCGGATCGTTGAGGAATGGCCAGCACGCGGACTTCGATAGCAGCAGGCCCGACAGCTTGCGCTCCTTGGCCATCGTGGCGATGGCTGGCGCGAAATGCTTGGCGTGCGAGTCACCCCAAACCACGAAATCGTAAGCGCCGCCGTGGTCCTCGCCAAGTTCGCAGGCCATGTCTCCCTTGATTGTGGGGATTTGCACGTTGCGGCAATATCTGGGCAGTCCCCAATCAGTCTCCGTTTTCTGCATTTGCAGAACTTGCGCGCTGACCCGGGACGGCAAGCCGCCGCTCCAGAAAAACGCAAGCCCGGCGGCGTAAAGGAGGCCAGTCGCCGCGGCGGCGGTTCCAAAAACCTTAAGCCTCGGCAATTGCGCCGTGCGGGCCGGTTTCTCGATGAAGCGCCACGACGCCTCCGCCAGAAGGAAGCTGGCGAGCAGGAGGCTCAATCGCAAATCCAGCGGCAGTTCCAGCCCATAGAGGATATGCGCGAAGCTGAACAACGGCCAATGGATCAGATAGAGCGAATAGGAAATGAGCCCAACATGCCGGACCGGCCCAATCGACAGGGCGCGGCTGACGGGATTGCTGAAATTTCCCGCTGCAATCAATAGCGCCGCGCCACCGCAAGGCAGCAGGGCGGCGATGCCTGGGAAGCGGGTCGAGGGATCGTACAGGCTGATCGAAAGCGCAATGGCGGCAAGCCCGGCCCCCGCCAGCGCCGTCGCCGCGCGCCCTGCGAACTGCGTGCCCGCTACCGCAAGCAGCGCGCCCAGCCCAAGCTCCCACGCCCTGCACCAGGGCAGGTAGAACGCATCCTTTTGATAGTCGGGCAGCCTAAGCTCCGAAAGCAGAAGCGAGACGAGCGCAATTCCAAGAATGGCCATTGAAGCGCGCGCTGGCGCTATCCGGCTGAGCAGAAGCAGGAGCAGCGGCCACACCGCGTAGAACTGCTCTTCAACCGAAAGCGACCACATATGCAAAAGCGGCTTCTCAATCGAGGGGCCATCGAAATAGTTCGCCTGGCCCGCCCAATGGAAGTTCGAGTAGAACAAAACCGTGGCATCGGCGGCCTTGCCGAAATCCTTGAGGTCGATGGGAAGCAGCAGAACGGACGCGGCGACGGACGCCAAAGCGAGCACTGCGAACAGTGCAGGGAAAATGCGCTTTATGCGCCGCACATAAAAGCCACCAAGCGAGAACGTCCCTTGCTGCAGCTCGGACCAGACGATCCCGGTGATAAGGAATCCCGAGATGACGAAAAACACGTCGACGCCAACATACCCTCCCGGAAAGCCCGGCAGACCGGCATGGTAGAAGACGACGGACAGGACCGCGATGGCTCGAAGCCCATCGATGTCCGGCCGGTAGCTTTGCTTTCGATGGGGCGGCATGGCGGGTCCGGTGTCCCATGGTTCCAAATTCCGCGCACTTAAGCGCGATGGTTCTAAGGAACTCAAGCGCAAAATCGGCGGAGAACGGCACTTCCCCGGATTGCTACTGGCGATTGTCCAAGCCTTGAACTTGGGTTAGGCTCTCTGCAGCTAGATTTAAGAGCTTGCTAGTACGCCTCATCCGCAGGAAATCCTGTCTGCGCCAGCCGCAAGCGGGTCAGGATTTCCCGCGGGGCGTATGAGTTGCAGAGAGAGCACCGATGCCCTATCCCGAACTGCTGAAACCCCTCGACCTTGGCTTCACCACCTTGTGCAACCGTGTGCTGATGGGCTCGATGCATCTTGGCCTTGAGGAAGCTCAAGGCGGTTTCGAGCGCATGGCGGCCTTCTATGCGGAGCGGGCGCGCGGTGAGGTTGGCCTGATGGTCACGGGCGGCGTCGGCCCCAACGTCCAAGGGTCGATCATGCAGGGCGGCGCGAAGCTGACGACGGAAGCCGAGGCTGAGCGGCACCGCGTCATAACCGCCGCCGTGCACGCCGAAGGCGGCAAGATCGCGATGCAGATCCTGCACACCGGGCGCTATTCCTATCAGCCGAACCTCGTCGCACCCTCCCCGCTGCGCGCCCCGATCAACGCCTTCGTCCCCCACGCTCTTTCCGCCGGGGAGATCGAGCAGACCATCGAGGACTACGCGCGCTGTGCGGCGCTGGCCCAGCAGGCCGGTTACGACGGCGTCGAAGTGATGGGCTCCGAAGGCTACCTCATCAACGAGTTCATCGCCGCCCGCACCAACAAGCGCGACGACGAATGGGGCGGCGCCTACGAAAACCGGATGCGGCTGCCATCTGAAATCGTCCGCCGCACCCGCGAGCGCGTTGGGCCGAACTTCATCATCATCTATCGCCTCTCGATGATAGATCTGGTCGAAGGCGGATCGGCGCGCGAGGAAGTCGTCCGCCTCGGCAAGGCCATCGAGGCAGCGGGCGCCACCATCATCAACACCGGCATTGGCTGGCACGAAGCGCGGATTCCCACTATTGCGGCCTCGGTGCCGCGCGCGGCCTTCGCCTGGGTGACGAAGCTCTTGAAGGGCGAGGTCTCCATCCCGCTGATCGCGACCAACCGTATCAACACGCCCGAGGTCGCCGAGCGCCTGCTGGCCGAAGGCTATTGCGACATGATCTCGATGGCCCGCCCATTGCTCGCCGATGCCCGCTTCGTGCGCAAAGCACGCGAGAACCGGGCGGACGAGATCAACACCTGCATCGCCTGCAACCAGGCCTGCCTCGACCACATCTTCAACGGCAAGATCGCGTCCTGCCTTGTGAACCCGCAGGCGTGCCATGAGACCGAACTCGCCATCGCCCCCGCCGCCAAGCCTAAGCGGATCGCGGTAGTTGGCGCCGGGCCGGCGGGCCTGAGCTTCGCGGTGACGGCGGCTACGCGCGGCCACGATGTGACGCTTTTCGACGCCGCGTCCGAAATCGGCGGCCAGCTCAACATCGCCAGGAAGGTTCCCGGCAAGGAAGAGTTCAACGAAGCGCTCCGCTATTTCCGCCGCCAACTGGAGCTGACGGGCGTCAAGCTGCGGCTTAACACGCGCGCCGATGCGAAGACCCTGGCCGGTGAAGGCTACGGCGAGATCGTGCTCGCGACCGGCGTCGTGCCGCGCGTGCCGCAGATCGAAGGCATCGATGATCCAAAGGTGCTGAGCTATCTGGACGTGCTGCGCGATGGCAAGCCCGTTGGCACTTCGGTGGCGGTACTCGGCGGCGGGGGCATCGGCTTCGATGTCGCCGTCTACCTCTCCGAGCCGCACGAGGCGCCTTCGGCGGATCGCTTCTTCAAAGCCTGGGGCGTTGACCAGGCCTATCGCACGCCCGGCGGACTGTGCGAGCCGCAGGTAGAGCCCTCCGCGCGGCAGATCGTCATTCTCCAGCGCTCGAAGGGTAAGCCCGGAGACAAGCTCGGCAAGACGACAGGCTGGATTCACCGCGCGGCACTCAAGGCCCGTGGCGTAGCGAGCGCAGGCGAGGCCGTCTACCGCCGCATCGATGCCGAGGGCTTGCACGTCACCATCGCGGGCGAAGAAAGGGTGATCCCGGTGGACAATGTGGTGATTTGTGCGGGCCAGGAACCGTTGCGCGACCTCTACGATGCGCTCAAAGCGCTGGGCTTGAGCGTGCATCTTATCGGTGGCGCCGATGTTGCGGCAGAACTCGACGCCAAGCGCGCCATCGATCAGGGCACGCGGCTTGCCGCAAGTATTTAGAATGCGATGACGTGAACGGACGCAGCACAACACTACCGTCTGCAACCCCTCACCCCAGCCCTCTCCCTATGGGAGAGGGGGGTCCGCTGTGCCCGCTGTTAGGGCGTTCCCTCTCCCATAGGGAGATAGGGAGAGGGACAGGGTGAGGGGTTGCAGACGGTGTGCTTCGTCCGGTCTTCCAACCAGAGGAAACCTCAATGCCCGAACGGCTCAATCTCCACCCTGCCGCAGCTGAATCGCTTGCCAAGTGGTACGCGATGATTGCGGTGAACGATCTGAGCGGGCTTCGCTCCATCATCCATCCGGACGCGGTCTTCCGCTCGCCTATCGCCCACACCCCGTACAAGGGCGCAGAAGCCATGGCGCTGGTGCTCTACACCGTCGCAACCGTCTTCCAGGATTTCACCTATTTCCGCGAGGCAGCGACCGCGGACGGGCTTAGCGTTGTGCTCGAATTCGGTGCCAGGGCGGGTGGCAAGGACCTCAAGGGCATCGACTTCATCCGCTTCGATGAGGATGGCAGGATCGTGGAATTCGAGGTGATGATCCGGCCTCTGAACGGGCTGATGGCGCTCGGCCAGGAGATGAGTCAGCGCCTGGAAGCCAAGCTGCGCTCAAGTGGCCCAGAAGGCGGCAGCGCAGACAAAACGCCGGACGGCAAGGAAAAACGCTGAGCGCACGCCCGGCGTCTCCCCGAAAATCTCCGGATCATATCATCCGCCTTTTCAAGAACCACCATCGCCTGGCGGATCGCGGAGGGCCGCCCCCGGGATCGAACTGATTGCAAAGCTGGACTGCATCCCTTGCAACTTCGGTAGCCATCGCCGCGACATTCCAAGCCGCGGCTTTCGCCGCCGCGACCTCTGCCGCCCCGGCCCTGTGCCCATTGCTGACACTTGGCGGCCAGCCTTCCCGGTCCAGCGATTTCAGGCCGTCCGACACCTGCGTCAGGTGGTCAAGCATTTTCCTGAAAAGCGGCAGTGTATCGGTTGCCATTCGATGCTCCATCAACTCACGGCCAGCTGGGGCGAATCATTTGCCGTACAGCTATATTTGCACCTTTTTGTGATGGCTTGGAAACCTCTCACAACGATCTGCAGCGAAACAGGCGGGATTCGCCCCCAAACGGCACGCACAAACTACGCCCCCCCAAAAAACAAACTGCTTGGCATATCATCGAGTTAGTTAGACGGCGTCTGAACAGGACGCAACCTCCAACTTTACAGTACAGCCCCAAAATACCGGTTTTCACCTTGATTTTGATCGGGGTTTTTATGGTTGACATAGGAAGTACCGGAGGCTTTTCTAACGATGGTGAAAAATAGTTTTGCGTAGGGAGTCACTAATGATGTTCGAGCGCCAGACGCGTTTGATGACGCCGGAATGCTTTGGAGATTTTGGAGAGGGACATGCCAGCCCGGACCCGGCTGACGATTTTATGGGCGTATTGATTGGCGCCTATGAACGCGCGCTCGATGAGGGGACAAATCCGGCTGCCGCCCTCACCGCGGTGCTCGACTGGGCATCTCAGGAGATCAGGAGATACATCCGGTAGCCGCCTGGCTGCGGCGTGCAGACATCGCAGGCCGCATCGCTTCGCTCGTTGAGCGCAGTGTTACAGACGAGAGCATGGAACGCGGTAGCAGCGGCAGCCATCGCCGGCCGCAAGCCGCATACAATTGGCGGTTCTTCCTTAGACTGAAACCGGCGCTTCTTATGCCAGCGCCGGTCTCAGTCTCAGGGGCAGGCCCTGTAGCCGAACTTATGAACGATATCGTATCCGGAAATCGTATGGAATTCCCGGCTATCCATGATGTGATGGGCTTCGAGGTAGCTGCGCAGCCGGGCGTTATAGAAGTTCAGCATCCGGCTGGTTCCAGTGGCGGTTTGGCCTGCGTGAAACAACAGCCTGGCGCTTGGCTCAACGCAGACATTGCGCACAGCCAGAAACATCGTGCAGGCGGATTGGCAATGGCCGGTGATCCGGAAGAGCTTGCCCGATTGCCCAGCTCTTTCGACATCTTCGGCAAATTCTTTCGTGTTTCCCCCCATGCTCCAACGGGTGGATGTCTCCGCGAATGCGGGCGAACAAACTGCCATCGCCAGTACCGCGGCCAAAACTGCCTTAAACATATGGAAGCTTCCTCCCGATCCGGCTGCCTGCCAGACGGTAGGTTATACTGGGCGGCGAAGAAAGCGTCCAGCGATAGCCCGCGACCAGAGGTAGCGCATAATTAACAGTTCTTTCTTAGGCTGAAGCTGGCGCTTATTATGCCGGCGCCAGACAGTGCCGCCGGGCTTTGGCCCGCGGTCCTGCTCCTGTGGACCTTGGACGGAACGGCCGATGCGGAAATCCTCACACATGGAAGCGTAGCGCTTATCCCGCTGCTGCGCGCGAACCTCAACGCCGGGCAGAGTTGGCGTCTTATGGAGTAGTACATGAGTAACAAGTCCGGAAAAAGCGGCGGTGCAGGCTTGAACGGCGAAGCGGCCAAAGCGCCCCGGCACCATCGCCTTAAGGCACAGCCCATGGTCAAGCAGGGCGACGTCGCACCGGACATTTCACCGGCAGGGGTACGGGAGTTTTACGTCAGCGAGGCCACCCAGGGAGCGCAGCAGGCACAGAAGACCGCGCTCAAGGTGATCATGGACGGGCCGCCGGCCCTGGATGTGAACAGCGAGCCCGTTCAGGCCATCCTCAGCGGCAAGGCACCGGACGATGCAGCGCGTGTGCTGGACCTGCTCGGACAGCCCCCGGCAGCCCAAAAAGAGTTGCGGCGCACGAGCGACGAGCTGGCGGACGATTGGCGGAGCGGCGGCTACCCCTACAAGTTCAAGATGCTCCGCAAGGACTACGAGGAACAGAAATTCCAACTGCAGGCCGAACTGCTCAGGCTCCAGGCGTGGGTGAAGGAGTTGCGCCAGCGCGTTATCGTCTTGTTCGAGGGGCGCGACGCGGCGGGCAAAGGGGGCGCCATCAAGCGGTTCATGGAACATTTGAACCCACGCGGCGCGCGCGTCGTGGCGCTCGAAAAGCCTTCCGATGTCGAACGCGGCCAGTGGTATTTCCAGCGCTACACCCAGCACTTGCCGACGGCAGGCGAGATCGTGATGTTCGACCGGAGCTGGTACAACCGGGCAGGCGTCGAGCGCGTCATGGGCTTCTGCTCCGAGGCCGACTACGACGAATTCCTGCGCCAGGCGCCGGAGTTCGAGCGGCACCTCGTCCGCAGCGGCATCCATCTGATCAAGTTCTGGTTCTCGGTTAGCCGCGAGGAGCAGCGCCGCCGCTTCAAGGAACGCCAGAACCATCCGCTCAAGCAGTGGAAGCTCTCGCCCATCGACGTGGCCTCGCTCGACAAATGGGACGACTACACCCGCGCCAAGGAAGCGATGTTCTTCCATACCGACACCGCCGATTTGCCCTGGACGGTGATCAAGTCGGACGACAAGAAACGCGCGCGGCTGAACGCGATGCGCTACATCCTCCACTCGATGCCCTACGGCGGCAAGGAAGCCAAGCGCATCGGCTCCGTGGACGAATTGCTGGTGGGCCGCGCCAACATCATCCACGAGCGCGGCGAGCACGATTTGGGCACCGGGCGGTATCACTAAGCCGGGGATTTGAGCTAGGGCAAACGTCGCCTGACCTGTGTCAATCTGGCTATATCGTGGACCGGGAACGGATAGCCCCAAGTCTTCAGATAACCGACCGTTCCCAACCGCTCCACCATGCGGCTGCCCGCATGGATGACATCGCTCGCCATGTCCCGCAGCCGCACTTCGCCCTCGCCGGTCAGTTTGCCAGGATCGCCGCCGGCCTGCTGTGGAACCTTGAAATCCCGGAAATGGCGCAAGACGATCGCCGCTCTCCCGCCGCCAGTGCCGGTCAAGTACAGATGTGTGGAGCGTGGCTCATGGAAATAGCACCATTCGGCTTCCTGTTGCTGGCCTTCGGCGACCGCCAGCAACCCTTTGGCCATATCGCCGAAAGTGTCGTGGATGAACGAGGCGCATAGCCAGATCCGGCGGCCATCGAGGATAACGGCCCCTACCGCGCTCCTGCCGGAAAGCTCGTATTCAATCACCCGTGCCATGATGGCCACGCATCCGCGAGATAGGACTTAACTAAGGAAGCATGCGATAGCGGCCGGGTCAAATCGCTAACGTCTTCATTGGTTTCGTAGTCCAAGAGCACGAGCGGCCCTGCGCCCGCATGGGCTCGCAGCGTTTCCACGAGCTGGCCGAGGTTCTTCTCCAGCACCCATAGATAGGCGGGCAGATAAATCCGCCGGCGCGCCTCCTCATAGCCAAGCAGAACATCGCTGTTCCTGCCGGAACGATGGCCCAGGACCGCGCCGCGGGCCTTACCTGAGCGCTTGAGTCCCGCCATGCTGGTGATCGCCCATTTGCCGGGATCGATATCCTGGTACTCGAACACCTTCAGCCCCTGCCACAGTCCCTCTACCGATTGTGCGAATACGCCCTGCGTATTTGGCACCGGAATGCCGCCATGCGGATAGAACGGGCTGAAACGGACCCATGGCTCGGGCCCCTTCGAGGTCAGGTCGAAAATACGCGCCCCAGGCCATCGCCTGGCGATGCTTTCCGGCTTTTTCCTGCGGCTTTCGATGGCGATGTTCGATGACCACTCCCCCGGCGCCCTGCGTACTGGGCATATTTCCCGTACCGCCCATGGTACAAGAAATGGGCAACATCCAGCAAAGGCTACACCGCCTATGACTGACCGTTACTCCCGCTATGCGATCTACTGGACCCCGGAACCGGGCAGCGCCCTGGCCGCGTTGGGCGAGCGCTGGTTCGCGGAGCCCGCGCAAATGACAGGCCTTGCGCCAGACCTTGCTGCGCGAGCCATAAAGGCCCCGGCGCGCTACGGCCTGCACGCGACGCTGAAGGCGCCGTTTCCCTTGCGCGATGACGCCAGCGCCAGCGGCCTCCAGCAGGCCCTCGACGCGTTTTGCGCCAAGCGCCGGGCCCCCATAGGCGGCGCCTTCAAGCCAGCGTTTTTCCAAGGCTTTTTCGGCCTCGTGCTATCGGCGCGTACCGCGGACGCTGATTGGCTGGCGGCGGAATGCGTCACCCATTTCGATGGCTTCCGCGATCCACGCGGCGAAAGCGGCGTGCCCCCGGACGGCCCGCTCACACCGCAGGAGGAGGTCTTCGAGGCAGAGTTCGGCTACCCGTACATCCTGAGTGTCTTCCAGTTTCACGTAACGCTGGCCGGGCCGCTCCCGCAAAACGAGCTGGAGGAAGTTGCCGCGGCGCTTCAGCCGCACATCGAGCCCTTCCTGCACGCACCGGTCCTGCTCGACGGCCTAACACTCCTGGGCGAGTTGAGCGATAGCCGCCTCTTCGAGCCCTTGAGCCGGCATCCATTCCGCCGGAGCGGCCCTAATCGTACCTGATATAGGCGTAACGCGGCTCTTGCGGCGTCCCTTGGAACGGGCCTCCGTCCTTGCCGGGCTGCCATAGCAGAAGCTCCTCGATCTTCCCGGCCAGCGCGAAATCCCGCTCCGTGATGCCCTTGGCATCGTGGCTCATTAGCCGGACCTCGATGCTATCGTAGGTCAGCAGAAGGTCCGGATGGTGCCAGGCCGCCTCCGCCAGATGCGCGATAGCGCCCGCCGCCATGAGCGTGCCTTTCCAGCCATGCGTCCGGTAGGTGCGCCTGAGCTGCCCATCCCGGTATTGCCATTGCGGAAGCTCGGCCTTGAGCCGGGCCTCGATCTCTGCTGCCGCATAAGTTCGCATCTGCTGTCCTCCCTGTTTGCCCTAAGGCGAAACAAGCGCGGGGTTTACAGTGTTCCGCCGCGAGCGTAAGTAAAAGGCGCGAAAGTATTGTACACCCCTTTTAGTAACCAAGGCAGGGATATGGACAAAGCGCACAAAGCCGAACGCATCGACGAACCGGACGGCGCCGAATTTCCCGGCCCCGACGTCATGAACGAGATCTGCCCCTCGCGGCGGGTGCTGGCGCTGATCGCGGACAAGTGGACCATGCTGATCCTGCCGGCCCTTCAGGATGGCCCCCGCCGCAACAACGAGCTTATGCGCGCGGTAGGCGGTGTCTCGCAGAAGATGCTGACGCAGACGCTGCGCGAGCTTGAGCGCAACGGCCTGGTCGAGTGCCGCGACTACGGCGAAATCCCGCCCCGCGTGGACTACCGGCTGACCGCGCTGGGCCGCTCGCTTGCCGATCCGATCTGGGCGCTCGACCGCTGGACCGAAAAGCATTTCAGCGAGGTCGTAGCCGCGCGCGCGGCCTTCGACGCAAGCCACGCATGAAGCAGCGTTTCATCAAGTCGGACGAAGACCTCGCCCGGCACATCGCGCAGCTCGCCAAGGCGCATCCCGTCTTCAAGCCGCTTGCCAAGGAGGCGGGCGCTGTCCCCATCCGCTGGCTCGATGGCGGATTCAAAGGGCTGGTGTTCGTCATCACCGGCCAGCAGATTTCGATAGCGGCAGGCCGCGCCATCTATAACCGGCTTGAGGCGGCCCTCGACGGTATCACGGCGGAAAAGCTCGCGGCGGCCGGCGACGATGTCTTGCGTGCCGCAGGCTATTCCGCGCCGAAAATCCGCACCCTGCGCGCGATCCAGGAAGCAGCCCTTTGCGGCGCGCTGGACCTTGCCTCGCTCGAAGGCAAGCACGCGGACGAAGCCATTCCATCGCTCTGCTGCATAAAGGGCATCGGCCCCTGGACCGCCGAAGTCTACCTCCTGTTCGCGGCGGGCCACCCGGACATTTTCCCCTGCGCCGACCTTGCTTTGCAGGAAGCCGCGCGCCTTGCCTTCGATCTCGACGCAAGGCCCGCGCCGCGCGACCTGCGCGCGATGTCGGACCCCTGGTCGCCCCGCCGCAGTGCCGCCGCGCGCCTGCTCTGGGCCTATTACGGCGTGAGAAAAGCCGGCAAGGCTACGGCCCCGGTTTAGGCAAGAGGTGCACAGTATGCATGCTTTGCTCCGATTTATTTCTTGGGGGTGGCGGGTTGGGGCTGGCCGGAATGCCTTTTTCGATGGTGTAAAGTATAGCAAAAATCCGCCGAAAAATCAACCTGCACGCGCTAACGAATTGAAATATAATATGAAAAGTCACGAAGCGGGATGGCAGCCATCGGCAAAATGCACCGTTCCGGCGTTAACAAAGAACCTGATATTATAATTAACCGTAGTTTTTGATGACAGAAATTGGCCTGAATCGAGCAATTTTTGACGCAATACGGGCAATTTGAGACACAGCGATTCGCGATTAACCACGTTCGTATTAAGCATTATAGCGGCGTAGGTGGTGTTAGCGGAATGTTTACACTCGATCTTGTTCGCGAAAGCTCCGTCGAAGATCGTGGATCTTATGTTTGCGCGGCGTTGTGCCGCAAACGCCGGAAAGTCGGATCGACGGTCCGCCAGACCAACCTCGACAACCCGGCCCACTTCATATAGTGTACGTACAGGATACGGGTGCGACGCCCACCGTCTTTGATGAGAAATGCCATGCCTCGATCTGCCCCAACACGCGACGGCCGCCTGGAATTGCGCGCCACGAAAGAGGAAAAGCGCCTTCTCGCGGCTGCGGCGGCCTACGAGCGGCTCGACGTGACCGCTTTCATCATGCGCCAAGTGCTGCCAGCGGCACAGAAGGTCGTCGAGCGCAACGAGCGGATTGTTTTGTCAGGCCGTGATACAGCCCGCGTTCTGGAACTGTTGGAAAACCCGCCAAAGCCCACGGCTGCACTGCTGGCCGCTGCACGCGCTTTCCGTGAACAAACCGGCCAATGAGCGCGCCGCACTGGCGCGAGGAGGCCATCGGCCGGCGGCATGACCGGACCGGATTCGACTGCGGTTCTCCCGAACTGAACGAATATCTGCGCCGTTACGCCCGGCAGAACCACGAAAGCGGCGGGGCAAAAACCTTCGTTGCCATAAAACCCGAAGTCCCGGCGCGCATCCTTGGCTATTATTCGATAAGTCCCGCCTCCGTGGAGTTCAGCCGTGTCCCGGCCGCGCTCACGCACAAACTCGGACGCTACGAGGTTCCGGTATTCCGCCTTGGCAGGCTCGCTGTAAGTGTCTCCGTTCAAGGCCAGCGGATTGGTTCGGCTTTGTTGTTTGCCGCGGGACGGCGGGCGCTGAGCGTTGCCGCGGAGGTAGGAGGCGTCGCGCTGGCCATCGACGCCAAGGATGAGTGGGCTGCCGTCTGGTACGAGCGTTTCGGAGCGCTGCGGCTGCTGGACGATCCGCTCAAGCTCGTTTTGCCGCTGTCAACGATCAGGGACGCGCTGGCCGGCGCCTGAACGGCGCTAAAAGTTATCGTGGGCGGCTCGCCGGAGATCCATGCAGCAACACCGCGCAGGCGCATTTCCGCGGCGGCATATCGAAAGAGCCTCCCGTCCACCCCTCCAGGTTGCCCCCCCCCTCTGCATGTAGCGAAAACAGCTTTCCTTGACATCTCCCGGCGAATAGGGCCATTGTCCCACCTCATCGGCCGTGGGTTAGCGCGCCGGGCCGTTTTGCGGCTCCTTCTTCCCAGGCTCATTCACGAAACCTGTCCTCTCTGATTGCGCGGCGGCGGAGGCAACATCCGCCAAGCGGCTGCCCTGTTGGCACCCGCCGCGAAAGAGATTCCAACTTTGACCTACACTTCCTTCGATGCGTTCGGACTTTCCGAACCCATCCTCAGCGCACTGCGCTCCGAAAAATTCGAAACGCCGACGCCCATCCAGGCGAAAGCCATCCCCATCCTGCTCGAAGGCCGCGACCTGATGGCCGTCGCGCAAACGGGCACGGGCAAGACGGCCGCTTTCGGCCTGCCGCTCCTGGAAAGGATCGCGGCGGCGCGCACTCCATGCCCGCCCAAGACCGCGCAAGCGCTCATTCTCGCACCGACGCGGGAACTCGCCGTGCAAATTCACGCGAGCCTGTCGGTTTTCGCGCGGCATCTGAAGCTGCGGCTGGGCATCGTTATCGGCGGCGTGAAAATGTCGCCGCAGATGCGCCAGCTTTCGCACGGGGTGCATGTGCTGGTGGCAACGCCCGGCCGGCTCATCGACCATATCGGCGAACGCAACTTAGACTTGAGCCGCACGACTATGCTCGTGCTGGACGAAGCCGACCGCATGCTCGACATGGGCTTCATCCACGACGTGAAGAGGATCGCAAACCTCTGCCCCAAGACCCGCCAATCCGCGATGTTCTCGGCCACGATGCCCACGGATATCGCAAAGCTCGCGGGCCAAATCCTCAAGGATGCGGAGCGCGTGCAAATCGCGCCCTCCGGCACTGCCGCCGGACGGATCGAGCAAAAGGTGATCTTCGTCGACAAGGGCCGCAAGCTGCCGCAACTGCTGGAGCTTCTGGCGGACCCGGCGTTCACGCGCGCCATCGTGTTCACGCGCACCAAGCGCAGTGCGAACCGCGTATCCGAACAGACCGAAAAGGCCGGCATTCCGGCAGAGGCGCTGCACGGCAATAAATCGCAGAACGCCCGGCAAAAGGCGCTCGCGGGCTTTGCATCGGGCCAGGCCCGCGTGCTTGTCGCGACCGACATTGCGTCGCGCGGCATCGACGTGGACCAGGTGTCGCATGTCATCAATTTCGATCTGCCCGAAGAGCCGGAAACCTATGTGCACCGCATCGGCCGCACGGCGCGGGCCGGCGCGGAGGGCGTGGCCGTGTCCCTTTGCGACGCATCGGAGCGGGGCGCGCTTCGTGCCATCGAGAAACTGACCGGCAAGGCGCTGACCGTGATTGGCGCAACGGCCTGTGCGGAAGAGCCCGCCGATTTGCGCTCAGCCAGCCCGAGGGAAGGCAGCGCCGGCAGTTCGCGCTCAAGGAGTTCGAAAGGCGCTGGCGCCGGCAACTCGCGCTCAAGCGGCCCGAACGGCCGTAGTGCCGGGAACTCGCGCGCAAGCAGCCCGAAGGACCGCAGCGCGGGCAATTCGCGCTCAAGGCCCCCGGAGCGCGGAAGTGCCGGCAAGCCCGTGGCTCAAGACCGGGAGCGGATGCCGTCAAGCCGCCCTCATGCAACAGCGTCCAGGAACGGCACCTCGAATGTGGCGCCATCTGGAACGGTAAAGTGGTTCAATCCGGAAAAGGGCTTCGGGTTCGTCGAGCCGGACGGCGGCGGAAAGGACGTCTACGTCCATATCAGCGAAGCCAAGCGCGCTGGCCTCGGCACACCGTGCGAAGGCCAAAGGGTGAGCTTCAGTGTCGAGCGGGACGAACGCGGCCGGATGTCGGCGACAAACCTGCGCGCCGCCTGACGGACGCCAGCAGCGCGGACGGTGCAGGGATTTTTGGCTGGCTGCAGGGCGCAAATGGGGGAGCATATCCAAGATATGCAACCCCTCTTGCAACGCAACTGCTGGGCAAAAGAACACGCCGGACCGCGCGGTTATCTCTGCGCAAAGACTTAGTTCCGGTAATCCTGGACCTTGGTCGCTCGCAGGCCAGGAAGGCCGTGGCGGTCGATCAGGCGCTGCCAGCTGAGGAATTCGTCGATTGTCAGCTTGTAACGGCTGCAAGCGTCCTCAAGGCTCAACAGGCCACCACGCACGGCAGCAACCACCTCCGCCTTGCGGCGGATTACCCAGCGCTTGGTATTGGCTGGGGGAAGGTCGGCTATCGTAAGCGGGCTGCCGTCAGGACCAAGGACGTAACGGAGGCGGGGGCGAAACATTTCGGTCATCGTACTCTCACACGCGTTCAAGACCTCAGCGCACTCTAGTCCCATAGTTTTAAAGCGTGCTTAACGCGCTGCGCTTAAAAACGATTTTTCTTTTCAACTTCTGATAGAGAATATATCGGACACACCTAGGGGATGAACTCTAAATGGCAGGGCTTTATCCGTTTGCACTTAAGGCACCAGCACCTTAAGTCTCTGGAAAGAACCCCCTCTTCATGAGCATATTAGATGCCAGCAGTTAAAGAAGGGCTCGCGCGCGCGGGCGATTTTGCCGCTGAACTTGCTCTTGCTCCGGAGAGCTTGGGCCTGAGCGGCAGTCCGGCTGCGCACCGCATCGTGGTTGCGATGTCGGGCGGGGTGGACTTGTCGCTGGCCGCGGCGCTCGTCTCTGCTGCCGGCTATGAGACGATCGGCATCACGCTTCAACTTTACGACCACGGCGAGGCTATTGCGCGCAAGGGTGCATGCTGCGCCGGGCGCGACATCATGGATGCGAGGCGCGTAGCCGATGGACTTGGCATCGCGCATTACGTGCTGAATTACGAAGACCGCTTCCGGGAGTCCGTAATTTCCGATTTCGCCGCGAGCTACCTTGCAGGCGAAACGCCGATCCCCTGCGTGCGCTGCAACCAGGGCGTCAAATTCACCGATCTCTTGAGAACCGCCCGCGAACTTGGCGCCTCCGCGCTTGTTACCGGGCATTACGTTAGTAGCAAGCTTGGGCCGGAAGGGTGGGAAATGTACCAGGCTTCCGACCCCGTGCGCGATCAAAGCTATTTCCTTTTCGCCACCACGCAAGAACAGCTCGATTTCCTGCGATTTCCGCTCGGTTCCTTGCAAAAAAGCGCAACAAGGGCAATTGCGGCGAGCCTGGACTTGCCCGTGGCCAGTAAACCCGATAGTCAAGATATCTGCTTTGTTCCTTCCGGCGATTACGCGGATGTCATCCGCAGGCTGAGGCCGGAAAGTGCTGAGCCAGGCGAGATCGTGCACGCCAACGGTACCGTTTTAGCGGAGCATCCGGGGATCGTGAATTTCACGGTGGGACAGCGGAAAGGCCTTGGAATTGCCACAGGCGAGCAGCTTTTCGTGGTGCGCATCGAACCGGCATCCCGCCGCGTGATCGTGGGGCCGAGGGAACTGTTGCGAACGGGACGGATAAATTTGCGCGAGGTGAACTGGATCGGCCCCGGCACTCTTGGCGTTGCTGCGGCGCAGCGCCGCACAGTCTTCGTCAAGGTGCGGTCGGGCCAAGATCCGCATCCGGCGCGCTTAGTCGCAGATGCCACAGGTATTTGCGTTGAATTGGACCAGCCCGAGTTTGGGGTAGCGGCCGGCCAAGCTTGTGTGCTTTATAGTGAAGGGGGCGGAAGGGCGCGCGTCTTGGGCGGCGGTTTCATCGCTTCAGCAACGGGATAACTGAGCATGGAAAAAGTACTTCAGCAGCCGCGCCTCGACGCCGATGCTGTGTTGTCCGCCTACAAGGGCTGGGCACCGTTCTACGACTACAGTTTCGGAGTCGTCGCAGCGGCCTGCCGGCGGGCGGCTGTGCAGAAGCTTAACGAGTTCCGGCGGCCACGTGCTGGAAGTCGGTGTCGGAACCGGGCTGTCGCTGCCCGATTATAAGCACGAGCTTCAGGTGACCGGCATCGACCTGTCGCCCGAGATGCTGGCGAAAGCGGCGGAACGCGTGGCCAAGCTAGGCCTCCGCCACGTCAAGCTCTCGGAGATGGACGCAAGCGACCTCAAATTCGAGGACGAGACCTTCGACGCCGCCGCAGTCATGTTCGTCATGACCGTCGTGCCCGATCCCGCCGCCGTGATGGCGGAGCTTCGGCGCGTGCTGCGTCCGGGCGGATCGGCCATCATCGTCAATCACTTCAGCCGCGAACGGGGCCTGCGCGCGCTTGCCGAGCGCGAGCTTGCGCGCTTTTCGCACAATCTCGGCTGGCATCCGATCTTTCCGATCAGCACCGTCACGAAATGTCCGGGATTTAGGCTGGCCGAGCGCATCGATGTATGGCCGTTCGGGCTGTTCACGCTCCTGCGGCTGGAAAAGGTGGCGTAAGCCTGCCTGCCGGCGCACGGCTTTTCTTGACGGCGCGGCCGGCGGTTCTTATACAGTTCGGATGCTACTGCGGCGTTCGCGCCGCGCGTGGCAGCCCTGTAGGCGGAGTAGCTCAGCTGGTTAGAGCAGCGGAATCATAATCCGCGTGTCGGGGGTTCGAGTCCCTCCTCCGCTACCAACAATTTCAATGACTTGCGAGAATTTTGAGTGCAGCGTCTCTTGATGTGTAGGCACCGTATAGGAACTAAGCGCCAAACGTTGCACCATGGCCGCTAGGCGAAGGCAGGCCGCCAGCCTCAGAAATTCTGAAAATGCGCTGATGAGGTACTGCCAAAAACTGCCATTAGAACCTCCCCTTGTTCCCGCGTTGCGCCCCCGAATTCACCCTGCCCCCCGATATCTTGGCCACGCCAAGGAACAGAGAGCGCCGGGCGCCAGATCAACGACACCCCGAAAAAAATCGC
>CAVYEY010000036.1:0-32611 GCA_963767435.1 uncultured Alphaproteobacteria bacterium | reverse complement strand
TCTATTGTGAAGCCATCGTCCAGCCAGTGCTGGCGGAGCAGCTCCGGGCGCAGGTCCAGGCACCTGTAGCAAAGAACCGCGCGGGGCGGGATATCGCGGCACTTACCGTCTCCGTCAGCGTTGTGGCCATGGCTGTCTACGGAATTTTGCCCTCCTGCACTAAAGCCCGTTGCATCTGCGCTGGTGCTAGCGATATGTTTCCCGGCGGGCCTGCGGGCGCTTCATCATTCTCGCATAGATGCGACCCATGTCCCTGAAACCATCGATCTTGCCTGGACGGCGCCTGCCCCATGCGGCTCTGCAGCCGGAGGTAACGCGCGCCTACGACAAGGTTTGGGTTCGCGATCTGGTCTTGCCTGTGCATATCGGCGTATGGAGCGAGGAGCAAAATCTCACGCAGCGTGTGCGCTTTACGGTCGAGCTTTGGGCCTCCGATTGCGGGCACCGGCCGGGTGATCTGACCAGCGTGATCTCCTACGATTTTATCGTCGACGGCATCCGCGAGGTTGCCTCCGAAGGCCATATTCTCCTGACAGAGACGCTGGCCGAGCGCATCGCCGCGCATTGCCTCGCGCACCGGCGCGCGGAGAAGGTGCGCGTGGCGGTCGAAAAGCTCGACCGCATCTCCGGGAGCCTCGCTCGGCTGCGCGAGATTGTGCGGCTGAAGGCGGCTGGCGAGCGCTGGAGCGATTGAGGCCGCCAGCGGCTCTATTGCAGACTGCGAGCCCCGTTGAAATGACGCCACGCTGAGACCCGGCCCGTCAGGAGGCGCAGTTCCACGGTGAACGCCGCCTGCCCGGCAACCTGCCAAAGCGGATAGCCCTGCTCCAGTCCCCACGCCGGCGCATGCCAGCCAGCCCAGACCGCGCGCCAAGGATCCCGGCCCCGCGCCCTTCCTACAGAACTGCCGCCAAGCAGAAAGCCGCGAAGATCGCAGGCAGCTTCTGCCGGACGCCAGTGCATTTGCAGAACAGGCCGGACAGCCGTGGCCTTTCCGGCGCTGGCTGTGGATTTTCCGTTGAGCCCGGCACGTGCGGAAAACGCCCTGGTGAAATCCCGGCTAAACCGAACTGGTAGAACGCACTTTCGCCATGACGGCGCCGCGACTGGCGGCAAACCCGCCCACATTTGTCCACAGCACGCCACTTTTTTCGCGCCCGCAACCCTCATGCAATGTTGCAGCGATAGCACAACCACAGGTGGAAGTCGGCTTCCTGGCGGGCAGCTCTCATAAATCGATTGCAAAACTATTAATAACACGCATAGGTTGCATTAGCGAGGTTAATAGTTCCATAGAAGGTGCAGAGTATGAAAGTTACAGCATGCGTTCTGGCGGGATGCGTCTTCGCAGCCCCCGCAGCTGCGAGTGAGCTGATTTACACGCCGGTTAACCCCACTTTTGGCGGCAGCCCGCTCAACTCCACACAGCTTATGACGGAAGCTTCGGCTCAGAAGCCAAGCGCACCTACGTCGTCCGCGGCTTCTACGCAGCAGAGCACGACGCAGGAATTTATTCAAATGCTGCAATCCCAGCTCTATGCGAGCCTGGCAAACTCCGTTGCCAACGCCATAACAGGGTCGAATGCGCAAACGTCAGGCACCATAAAGCTGAGCGGCACGACACTGTCCTGGTATCAGAGCGCATGCACCTCAGGCGCCTCAAGCCTCTGCACAAATATCACCATGACGGACCCTACCGGCCAAGTCACAGAGATCACTGTGCCGGTATTTAGCCGGTAGCCCGATGGCATGGATGATTGCACCAAGCCGATGATCGACCTCACACAATCGGAAGTGGCGTATGCGTTGCGCGTTATTTGTATTGTTGACAGCCCCCTTGCTGCTCTCAGCTGGCGGCTGCGCCCAGATCAGTTCGTTCAAGGACAACGTATCCGAAGCTATCGCCACGCCTGGAACCGGGGTGTTGCCCCCAACAGCAGGCGCGGTGTCGGAAACAAACCGCAAGCTGCAAGAGTTGCCCCCGCCGCAGGGGCCCGTTGCCGTGGCCGTTTACGGCTATGGCGACCAGACAGGTCAGATGAAACCCTCTCAACAGGGCGCCGTCGTCGCAAACATGTCGCGCTCAGTCACCCAGGGGGCAACGTCAATCCTTATCAAGGCGCTGCAGGATGCCGGCAGCGGACGCTGGTTCACTGTCATCGAGCGGGAGCGCCTCGACAATCTTTTGAAGGAACGCCGCATCATTTCCGATATGCGCATGCGGTACCTGGGCGAGACGGGGGTGAACCCGAATGCTCTGCCGCCTCTACTCTTCGCCGGTGTTCTGATCGATGGCGGCATTATCGGCTACGACAGCAACAGCAAGACGGGCGGAGCGGGCGCGAACTATTTCGGCCTCGGCGGAGATGTCAGCTACAGCGAGGATACTGTTACGGTTTATCTGCGCGGCACAGAGCGTCAAAACGGGGCAGGTTCTGCTATCGGTGACCGCCAGCAAAAAGATCCTCTCTTACGGTCTGGACGCCAACATATACCGGTATGTGACCTACAACCGGCTGCTCCAAGCCGAGCTTGGGATCACCCGCAACGAACCAGGGTCGATCGCGGTTCAGCAAGCAATCGAGCAGGCGGTCCTGCAGTTCATCGTGGAAGGCTCGGCCCGCGGCCTCTGGAGCTTCAACGACAAAGCCTACCAGAAGCGAATGATCGACGAGTATGGGCTCAAATATCTGACCGCAGGTGCGGGTGCCTGGACTGCCAAGGTGGCGAGCAGTCAAGGGAAAGAGCCTCAGAAGGCGGGGGCTACGTCTGCGAACGGAAGTCAAGGAAAGCTGGGGGCTCCGGTTTCGGCTCAACCGCAGTCTCCACCCCCGCCTATGCCGCAGAGTTCGCTTTTTGTCGGTGGCGCACCCGCTCAGCCCCAGAACGCCCCGCAGTCGGCGCCCGCGCAGCCCGGACCTGCGGCAGGCCCCCAACAACAGCAGGCAGCGCCTCCGTTCAAAGTGCTGCCGAGGACACTTGAGGACGAGGTGCCGATTACTCCGCGCTAGTTCGGAGCAGGCCCGTCCCCGAAAGGGTAGTGCGGTTGCCATAGGCGGCAGCCGGAGTGCAATTCACAGTTGTTGGTAATGCGTGAAGCCTGGGCAACGCGGGTAAGGAGTTCGCACTCGTGCCTGGGGCCGCGCGCTTTGCGGCTGGAGCGCTGAACAAAGGAATTCCATCGCTCCAGGACGGGCGGAGGAATGAATGCAGGACTTATCGCACTGCATTCGATTGGATAAATCGTGTTGGTGACAGGTCGAACCGGCCTTCCAGAATACGGGGTAAATGCCCCTGTAATAATGCAAACCATAAATGAGGATGATAATGAGAGCGTTTCTTGTAGCATCCATACCGGTACTGGTTCTCTCAGCAAACTTCGCTTTTGCCGGAAGCGTCAGTAATTCGGACCTGTACCAAAATGGCAATTCGAACGGCGCCACAATCAATCAAACCACCGGCACAGGTACCGCATCGAATTCATCGCGTGTCTATCAAGGAGACACCTACCTTAACGACTATAACCTCTCCAACAACAGCGTGGTGAACGTCACGCAGATTGGAGGCGCAGATACAAGAACAACCTCAGAAATTTATCAAAACGACAGCGGTCAAAATGCGTCCGTTTCTCAGGATGCCCGGAATGGCGGATCGCAAACGTCAAAAATCTGGCAGTTCCAAGGCTCCGGGAACTCCGCCACTGTTACCCAAATCAGTGCTTACGCCACTGACGATCAGCAATCTTATATTACTCAAAACGGCAGCGGCCAGGTCACTGTAACGCAGTATGGCCCAAGCGATTACTCTTCTGTGACCCAGACAGCAGGAGGCAATAGCGGCGGTGGCTGGACAGGCGGTAGTGCGTGGGTGGCGCTAGGGGCAACCGTCAACCAAAGCGGCACTTCGGTAAACACCTCCTATGTAACGCAGAGCGCTGCCTATAGTAGCGCCGGCGTGACGCAGAACGGTACCGGCGGTACCAACTGGTCCCAGGCTTACCAAGCGGACGGCTATTACAATGACGTCCAACTTTACCAGACAAACAGCGGTGGCTCCAACTGGTCGAATATCTCCCAGGGTGGTGGTAACTGGAATGGCATCTCCCTTAACCAGACCGCCAGTACGAGTTTATCGAATTTATCCGGTGTCGCTCAGAACGGAAGCGAAGATTGGGCTTTAATCTCGCAGAACGGTAGCGGCGGCACGAACACGTCGCAGCTGAATCAAAACAGTGGTTCCAACAACACCGGGTTGGTTTATCAGACTGCCAATGGCGGCACTAACTGGTCCAATATCGACCAGGGTGGGGGTAATGGAAACTATGTGTACCTCAGTCAAACTGCAGCATCCGGCGTTAGCAATATATCTCATATTACACAAAATGGAAACAGCAACCAGGCTTCAGTGACGCAACACTGAGGGCTTGCCAAGCAATTACTAGGTTCTTCCAAGCCTACGGATGGCACGAGAGACGAATCTAGTAACTATCGTGCTCAATGCACACCACTGTAACATGTAAAACAACGGAGACTATGTATGAAAAGACTACTAATTGCGTCTACATGGGGTTTGGCTGTTTTGGCCGCCCCGGCATTTGCTCAGTCGACCAACAGTTCGGACGTATATCAGTACGGGTCGAGTAACACGGTTGGCATCGACCAGGCGCTGAATACCGGCACATCTAACGCCTCGACCGTCAATCAGGGTGTTGGCGGCAATTCCAATGCTGCCAATAGCTCAAGCGTCGCCATAACGCAAATCGGCGGGGGGGCGAACAGCGCAAACACCTCTGATATTACGCAGAATGACTATTATCAGCATGCGACCGTTACCCAGGACGCTACGAACGGCGGTACGATCAAGTCTACGATCATTCAGAATAACTACAACAACACGGCAAACGTAACACAAACCTCCGCTGAGTGGGATGGTTCGCAAAAATCTTACGTCGAACAAACCGGACAAAACGGCTCATCTACTGTTAACCAAACTGGCGTTAACGACAAATCATATATAAGCCAGTCGGGCCAGAGTAACTCAATTACTGTTGGTCAGTCCGGTTACTCCGACAAATCCTATGCAAGCCAGACTGGGCAGTATGGGTCGGTCAGCGTCACTCAGTCGGGCGCTCAGGACAGGTCTGCAGTCGATCAATCCGGATATGCCGACAACGGCAGCTCGGCTGGACAGTGGGTTAATCCTGGCACCGGCTGGACTTACGTTAGTGGTGGCGTGAACGTCACCCAGAGCGGCTCATACGACAACCACTCCTATGTTGCACAGGATAGCGACTATAGCGGTGTTTCGGTGCAGCAAGAGGCCAATAACGGCTCGAACTCGTCCTATGTCGCTCAATTGGCCGGTGGCAGCAGCAACTTCGCTTACGTTCACCAGCATTGACCACTTGGGAGGCGCGTAAAGCGCCTCCCTCCGCTTGCTGCTTCGAGGTCTCAGGAGGTCCGGATGTGTAAACGGAACGCCCCAATCACCGCTTTCGTGCTTTTCGCTGCCGCCATGCCTGACCCCTCGTTTGCAGACAGCACAACGCCGGGGAGTGTTTATGTGGACCAAATTCCCGGAGGTATTCCGGCCACTCAAAGCAGTGGCAACGCCAACACGGCCGCAGTCGAGCAACATGCCATCCTTGGCTATGACAATGCGGCCTCCATTCAGCAGAATGGCCTGGGTGGTACCGTGAACGTAACGCAGCAAGGTCAGCAGAACGCCGCGGCCATCGCCCAATTCGGTCTCGGCGACAAAGTCAGTGCCTCGCAATACGGCGCAAATCTCGGCGTTCAGATCAACCAGTACGGCAACAACTCCGCGATCGGCGTAATGCAGTTCGGCACTGGCATGTCAGGTGCAGCCCCAATCAGCATTAAGCAGTATTGATCGCAGTGACAGCTGCGGAACTGTTCAGCCGGATTCGGTAGCCCGCTGAAGCTTCTCCTGCTGGGGATTTGCGGAGCGATGCGAACTTGCTGCCTGGTCAGCGAGGTGACCAAAGGCAGCCAGCCGGCAAATCAGGGACTCACAGGCGGCGAATTTTCGTCTGAAAGTGCAACAGCCAAGCCTCCCGCTCCTGCCAAGGCGCCACCGGCTATTACTTCGACGGCTGTGGAGTCCTCCGGAAAGAACAGAACTTCATCTGGGCCGCCGCCGTTCCCAGGCGGGTGTGCAAGCACGGCAACGGTTTGCCCAGCAGCCACCTCGACGGCAGCCCCGTTGCCGTAGATGATCCTCGCAGAGCCAGTCACGGACCTGACACGGTCGCCGGCTGACAGCTTTGTGTTCCCGGTCACCGCCGAATTGTTTACGAACACGGAGCCTTGCACATCTGTCAGATCCGCCATGGACGCCCCCAGATCCGCAGCAGACACGCTAGCCGTTGTTACCGCAGTTAGGACAGCGGCAAATATCGATGTCCGGATCATGTTCTCCCCCCGCATTCCAAGCGAAACAGCAATACTGATTTGCTGTATTTGACAAGAAGCCACAAAGAGGGCGATCAGCCAATTTCGCGAAATTCCTAGGTTCTGCGATAGGCGCGAGACAAGCGCTTTCGCCTTCTGGGAGTACTCAAAGCAGGTTCCGGAGGGGAAACGGGCTGTTAAAGTGTCTGTTTCGCTAATTCCAGGAGCGCTTCACGGTTCGCGCAAAACCCACCCATAGCCCAGCGCTCCTCCAGGCCTTTCAGCAACGCGCCCAGCGCTGGCCCCGGTTTCATGCCGAGCGCTATCAGGTCCGCGCCGCCGAGCGGGAAGCTTGGACGCTGCCAGTTGTCAGCAAGTGCCGCGGCGGATTGCCAAGCCGTATCGTCCGGCGCGGCATCGCTGGCGGCCCAGGCGAGCAGGAGGCGGCCGCGATAGACAGGGGCTCCGAGCTTGTAGAGCAGCACCTTGAGCGCGGTCTCGCCCAGCGCCGGCGTTACGGCCGGGGAAGCCGGGGAGAAGCTCTGAAGGTTCTTGGCCTCTTGTGAAGAGAGCCGGAGTTTCCCGGCGAGCCTGCCGGAATCTTCCTCCACGAAAACCGCGAGTGCGGCCAGGAGCAGGATCGGGTCGGGCATCAGGCCAAGCGCCGCCTCGATTGCGCGCAGACGCTCGAAACGCGCGCGGCGCGCCACTCCGCCCAGAAGCAGGAGCAGTAGGCCGGTTTCGTCCATGATTTCGATAGCTTCGCCCGCCCGGCGCGTCACCAGGATGCGCAAGAGTTCCTGGCGCACGCGCTCGCCGGACAGGCGCAGGAGGCCCATCCTTTCGCGGGTGGCAGCGGCAATTCCTTCGCGGTCGAAGGCGGCTGCGGCGTATTCCGCGCTAAAGCGGTAGAAGCGCAAGGTCCGCAAATAATCTTCGCGGATGCGCTTGCCCGCATCGCCCACGAAACGCACGCGGCCCGCGCGCAGATCGTTTAAGCCTCCCAGGGGATCGTGGACCCTTCCTTGGCCATCGGCGTAGAGCGCGTTTAAGGTCAAATCGCGCCGGCGCGCGTCCTCCGCCCAGTCGGTGCCGAAGGCTACGGTTGCGTGGCGGCCGTCGGTGTCCACATCGCGGCGCAGTGCGGTTACCTCGAAGGGGGTGCCTGCTGCGATCACCGTCACGGTGCCGTGGGCGAGGCCCGTTGGCACGGTCTTGAAGCCAGCCTCCTCCGCGAGCCGGACGGCATCGTCAGGCTTGGCGGTGGTGGCGAAATCCACCTCCGTTACGGGAAGGCCCAGCAGTGCGTTGCGCACCGCGCCCCCAACCGCGCGCGCTTCGAAGCCCTCGCGATTTAGGCAGGCGAACAGGGCCTGCGTTCCGGGCCACCGGAACCAATCCGCATCCGCGACGCTGGCGGGAGGAGAGGTCATGAGATGACCTGCGGGAGTGCGCCGGCGCCGGGCGCCCCGCCCCTCATCCTGTCCTTCTCCCCGTGGGAGAAGGGACGCCAGAACTTCCGCTGCGGATAATTCAGGGGTCCCCTCTCCCATGGGGAGAAGGACAGGGTGAGGGGCGATACGGTTACGAAAAGCACGCCCACTGTCACTTCTCACTCTGCGCATATAACCGCTCGTACAGATTGCGGAGGATTGCGGCGGTGGCGCCCCAGATGAAGCGGTGTTCGAACTCGATGGCGTAGAACGCCACCTTGTGCTCCTTCCAATCGATCGTGTGCCGTTTTTGATTGCGCGCGTCCATCAAGAACGAGAGCGGCACCTCGAACACTTCGGCCACTTCGCCCGGATGCGGTACCGGCTCGAAGGAGGGGGCCACCAGCGAGAGCACGGGCACGATGCGGAAGCCGGTACCGGTGTTGTGCAGATCGAGCAGGCTCAAGGGCGTAACCAGCGAGGGCGGGATGCCAACCTCTTCCTGGGTCTCGCGGATTGCCGTTTCGACCGGGGTGGCGTCGCCTTCCTCGATCTTGCCGCCAGGAAAGGAGACCTGCCCGCTATGGGCGGCCAGATGGGTGGTGCGCAACGTGAAGAGGACCGTGGCCTCCGGTTCGCGCGCGATCACCGGCACCAGCACGGCCGCCGTTCTCCACTGCGAGGGTGGAACGAGGTGCTCAAGCTTTAAATTTTCGTTAGGTTGGCCGTCCTCGCCGAGCCGGCGCCCGGCGTCGATTCCATAGGAAACAGGCTGCGCGGCCATCCAGGAGGACTTGCCGAGTTCGATCCCGCAGGCGCGCGCCCTTTCTGCAAAAGCCGTTGCAGAAAAAGGGCTTAGCGTGGCGTCCTCCTTGAGGGCGTCAATCGCGGGCATCGGCGGGGCTCCTTAATGCTGACAAAATATTGGCTTGGATCGCCGCCAAGGGTCCACGTCCGCACCAGCTTCTGGCGCGATGCTTGCACGTCCTTTGCGTTGTATCCCTGAATTGCATCGGCATATACTCTGGATTAGAGACGGCGCAGCCAAACCGCAACAGCCATCGAGCAGGTTATTCCGCAAATGCACCACCCTTCCGAGCACAGCATCGCCAGCCGCGCTGACGATATCCGGGCGAAGGTCGCGCGCGCCAAGGAGGCGATCGCGCGCGTCATTTTCGGGCAGGATACCGTTATCGAACTTGTGCTGGTTAACATTCTTTCCGGCGGCCATGCGCTTCTGATCGGTGTCCCAGGCCTAGCCAAAACCTCGCTCGTCGAGGCGCTGGGTTCGGCGCTCGGGCTTAACGCTAAGCGAATTCAATTCACGCCGGACCTGATGCCTTCCGATATAGTGGGTACGGAGGTGCTCGAAGAAAAGGCGGGCACGCGCTCGTTCCGGTTCGTCGAAGGCCCGGTTTTCACGCAGCTTTTGATGGCGGACGAGATCAACCGCGCCAGCCCCAAGACGCAATCGGCGCTCCTGCAGGCGATGCAGGAGCGGCAGGTAACTTATGCCGGCCAGACTTATGCGCTGCCCATGCCGTTCTTCGTGCTGGCGACCCAGAACCCGCTTGAGCAGGAGGGCACCTACCCCCTGCCCGAGGCGCAACTCGACCGGTTTTTGATGCAAATCGACGTGACATATCCCGATGCTGCTGCCGAGAGGCGAATGCTGTTCTCGACCACCGGGCTTGAGGACCGCAAGGTGCAGCAGGTGCTGAACGCGGAAGAAGTCATGGCGGCGCAGCGCTTTGTGCGCCAGGTTCCGGCGGGCGAAAGCGTGGCGGCAGCGATCTTGAAGCTTGTGCGCTCGGCCCGTCCGCAAACCGGAGAGGCCGCTCCGCGTGTAAACGACCTTGTAGCCTGGGGGCCGGGGCCGCGCGCGAGCCAAGCGCTGATGATGACGGTCAGGGCGCGGGCACTGGTCGACGGGCGGCTGGCGCCATCGGTGGACGATGTGATCGCGCTTGCCAAGCCCGTGCTCAGGCACCGCATGGCGCTAACCTTTACCGCCCGGACCGAAAACGTCACCGTCGATCAAGTCATCGACGATCTGATCGCGCAGCTATAGTGAGTGAACCGCCGCCCGTGTCACCGGACCTGAAAGCACCCGCCCCTCCCGCCGCTCTAGAAGAAGCAGCGCAGGATCTTGCGGCCAAGCTTCCGGCGCTTCTGGTGGAGGCGCGGCGCGTGGCTACGACCGTGGCGCAGGGTACGCATGGCAGGCGGCGGCCTGGGCCCGGCGAGACGTTCTGGCAATACCGGAGCTTCGAGCAGGGCGATTCCGCGTCGCTGATCGATTGGCGCCGGTCGGCTGGATCGAGCCATCTGTTCGTGCGGGAGCGCGAATGGGAGGCCGCGCATACGGTCTGGATCTGGATCGACCTGACGCCCTCGATGTATTTCCGCTCCCACCTTTCAGGGGTGTCCAAAGCCGAGCGTGCCATCGTGCTGGCGCTGGCGCTGGCGTCGCTTCTTTCAGATGCGGGCGAGCGCGTGGGGCTGCCTGGGCTCATGCCGGCCAAGGCCGGGCGCAATACGGCGACGCTTTTGATGGAAACGCTGGTCCGGTTGCTTTCGGGGCCCGCTCCCAAAAGCCTGCCCGAGGTCAAGGAGCGGCTGGGCCGCCATTCGGAGCTGGCGATCTTCAGCGATTTCCTCGAACCTGCCGACCGGCTCGCCGCCGGTTTCAGCGCCATCGCGCGGCAGGGCGTGCGCGGCCACACCGTTCAAATTCTCGATCCGGCCGAGGAAAGCCTGCCTTATCAGGGACGCGTGGAGTTCTTCGACGAAGAGACGGGCGTGCGCTATGTGGCCGAGCGGGCGGAAGCCTTGCGCGAAGGTTACCTGCAGAAGATGGCTGCGCATAAAGCGGCCGTCGCATTTCATGCTGGCGGTCTCGGCTGGACACCGTTTCTCCACCACACGAACCGGCCAGCGGTGGAGGCGCTTCTTCCGCTGCATATGCACCTGTCCGGCCTTGAAAAAGCCTACCGCGCCAAGGGCACGCTCAAAGGCGAGCTTGCCGGGGAGGCCCCCCCGTCATGACAAGCGGCCTTTGGGGCACTCTGAGCTTCACCTATCCTTGGATGCTTGCCGGGCTGATGGCTCTGCCCGCAATCTGGCTCCTGCTGCGGCTGACGCCGCCGCGTCCGCAGACGGTGCCGTTTCCACCGGCCTCGCTGCTGCTCGGGCTTCGGGCAAACGAAAAGACCCCGATCCGCAGCCCCTGGTGGCTGACGCTCCTGCGCATGTTTGCCGCCGCTGCTGTCATCGCGGCACTGGCCGGCCCGGTGATCAAACCGCAATCGGCCGCGACGGCCGCGATAACGCAACCGCTCGTGGTGGTGGTGGACAATGGCTGGGCGGCTGCCAGCCGCTGGGCCAAACGGCAGACATTTGCCGGCGAGCTTGCATCGCTCGTGGAAGAGGGCGGCCAGACGCTTTACCTCTTGCCCACAGCAGGGCCGGCCGCCTCCCTTTCTCCGCTTACACCTGGGGAATTCCGGGATCGCTTCGCCTCGCTCGCGCCCCAGCCGTTTTCGGGCGGCCGGGAAGCTGCTGCCCGGCAGATCGAAAAGGAGCTTGTATCGAAGCGCGGTAAAGTCCGGGTGGCGTGGCTTTCGGACGGCGTCGAAGATGCCGGTGCGAAAACGCTGACAAAGGCACTCGGCGAGTTGACCGCGGATGGGAGCATCGACGTTTATGGCGACCTGCCGGGTGCCGGGGCGTTGGCGGTCACGCGGACCGGGGCGGCGGCCGGACTCCTGCGCGCCCGTGTGCTGAAGGCTGAACCGGATGCGCGCAAGGGCCAGGTTGCGGCCGTGACTGCGCGCGGCGAAGTTCTGGCTGCAGCGCCGTTCAATACCGGCCTCAGTTCCCAGAGCGAGGTGGCACTCGACCTTCCGCTCGATTTGCGCAACCAGGTTGCCCGGCTGGAAGTCTCCGGCGAAGAATTAGCTGGAGCCGTTTATCTCCTCGATAGTGAATCGCAGCGCCGGCGCGTGGGCGTTGTCGCAAGCGAAGGCAGCGAGGAAGCACAGCCGCTGCTTTCGCCCGCCTACTACCTCGAACGCGCCCTCACCCCCTTCGCGGAGGTGACGCGGGCGCATACCGCCAACCTCGACCACGCCACTGCCGATCTTGTCGCCGCTTCTCCGTCCATTGTCATTTTGAGCGACGTAGGCAGGCTTGCGGGCCGCACGCGCGAGAGGCTGCGTGCTTTCGTGGAGAAAGGCGGCGTTCTGATCCGCTTTGCCTGCCCGAGACTCGAACAGGGCGGCGATTTGCTGCTGCCCGCACCTTTGCGCGAGGGCGGCCGCTCGCTTGGCGGTACATTGACATGGGCTTCGCCTCAAAAGCCTGCACCGTTCGAAGAGGACTCGCCTTTCAACGGGCTTGCCATCCCGGCGGATGTGACAGTCTCGCAGCAAGTCCTGTCGGACCCCGCAGCTATGCCGCGTGAGGCAAAAGTCTGGGCGCGGCTCATGGACGGCACGCCGCTCGTGACCGCTGCCAGGCGCGGGGCAGGGATGCTCATCTTTTTCCACATCACCGCCAATCCTGATTGGTCTAACCTGCCGATATCGGGTTTATTCGTCGAGATGATGCAAAAGATCCTGGAGCTGTCCCCCTTGCAGCTTGCCGAAGCCGGCGAGGCGCCTGAAAAGCAGGACGGGGCCGCGGAAGCTTCCGGACAGGACGAATTGCTAAAGCCCTGGCGGGCATTGGACGGTTTCGGCAAACTTGCCGAGCCGCCCGAGCAGGCGAAGCCGGTCTCGCGTGCCAATATCGGCGCCGCGCGCAGCAGTGCGGCCAATCCGGCGGGACTTTACGGACCGGAGAACGCGCTCCACGCAATCAACCTAATGAAGGAAAGCGACACGCTTGAGCCGCTGACGCTCTCGCCCAATGCGCATGTCCGGGTCTTTGCAGATGCCCAAACGCAAGCGCTGGCGCCTTGGCTTTATCTGCTTGGCTTGCTTCTTTTCCTGGCCGACGGTGCGGTTTGCTCGCTGTTTCTGGGCAGCAAGGCCATTCGCTGGCGTACGCGCACTGCCGTAGCGATAGGCTTTGCGCTTTTCGCTGTGGCTGGGGTTCCTGGGGCGCGTGCGGAAGGGGCCAAGGACAACGCCGCCGCGACCGAGTTCGCGCTGCAGGCTTCTCTCGAAACGCGTCTTGCCTATGTGGTGACGGGCGACGAGGAAACCGACCGCATCAGCAAGGCTGGTCTCACGGGCCTTTCCAAGGTCTTGACGGCGCGCACCGCCGTCGAACCGGGCGACCCCATGGGCATCGATCCTGCCCGGGACGAGCTGGTGTTTTTCCCGTTGATCTACTGGCCCGTGCTTGCTAGCGCCGAACCGCTGCCGGACCGGGTTCTTGCGCGGGTCGATGCGTATATGAAACAGGGCGGCCTGATCATCTTCGACACGAAGAACGACAGCGCGTTCGGCGGAGCGCTGGCGGGCGGCACGGCGACGCCCTTGGGCCAGCTTCTTGGTAAGCTCGATATTCCGCCTCTGCAGCGTGTGCCTGAAGGCCATGTGCTGACCAAGGCCTTCTATCTGCTGCAAGCCTTCCCCGGACGCTGGGATAATGGAGATCCTTGGGTAGAAGCGCAGGCCGAGGCAGCGGACTCGGCAAAACGAGGCGTGAAATCGGACGGCGTCAGTTCCATCATCGTAACTTCGAACGATCTTGCCGCCGCCTGGGCGCTCGACGACAGCGACCGGCCGATGTTTGCCGCCGTTCCTGGCGGCGAGGAGCAGCGGGAGCAGTCCTATCGTACCGGCGTCAATATCGTGATGTATGCGCTGACAGGGAACTACAAGTCCGACCAGGTGCATGTGCCTGCGATCCTCGAACGGCTGGGGCACTGACAGCGATATGCAACCATGAACTGGTCCGTTGAGTTCTTTCCCTTCTTTTCGCACGAGGTGCTCGGCGCCCTCGCGATGCTTTGCCTGTCCGCAATCGTGCTGTTCGCTTGGCGGAACCGGCGCGGCTTTCTCCTACGCACCTTGAGTATCGTCTGCTTTCTCGCGGCACTCGCCAATCCGAACCTCAAAAGCGAGGACCGCCAGCCTCTGCCCAATATCGCTGTCGTCGCGGTGGATGGAAGCTCCAGCATGGAACTCGCGGGCCGGGCAGAGCGCGCGCGCCAGATCGAACAAGAACTGAAGGATCGGTTCGCGAAGATTCCCAGTCTTGAAGTGCGCTTTGTACATGTGCCGGGCAGCGAGCAGCCGGGCGGGGAAACGACGAACCTGTTTGCGGCGCTCAGCAAGGCAATGGCGGACGTTCCGCCAAACCGCATGGCGGGCGCGCTACTCGTCACCGATGGCCAAATCCACGACGCGCCGCAGGACAAGGTCAGGCTTGGCTTCGATGCACCCGTGCATGCGCTCATCCCCGGCGTACCGGGCGAAAGGGATACACGCGTCGAGGTGGTGTCCGCTCCGCGTTTCGGGCTTGCCGGAACCGTCGAGATTGCCGAGATCAAGGCAGAACGGAATGGCCCGGGCGAGGCCGGTCTCGCCACCTTCGAGATACGCCGCGAAACCGGTCCGGTTGAGACGATTACCGCGCCTTACGGCAAGACCGTTCCAATCCAGCTGCATTTCGAGCATGCCGGCCCGAACATCGTCGAGGTGGATTTGAAGCCGGAGCCTGGGGAGCTTACGGCCATCAACAACAAGACCGTGATCCTGGCGCAAGGCGTGCGCGAAAACCTGCGCGTGCTCTTGGTCTCGGGCGAGCCGCACGCGGGCGAACGCACCTGGCGCAATCTTTTGCGCTCGGATGCCGCGGTGGATCTCGTGCATTTTACCATTCTGCGGCCACCGGAGAAGCATGACGGCACGCCCATCGATCAGCTCTCGCTCATCGCCTTCCCAACGCGCGAACTGTTTTCGGAGAAGCTGAACCAGTTCGACCTCATAATTTTCGACCGCTACCAGCGGAGGGCCGTGCTGCCCATGCTCTACCTCGACAACGTCGCCCGCTATGTCGAGCAAGGCGGAGCGGTGCTTGTGGCAGCCGGAGCCGATTTCGCAGGCGCATCGAGTCTTGCGCGCACGCCGCTTGGCACCGTTCTGCCGGCGCGCCCCACCGGCAAGGTCATAGAGGAACCGTTCCAGCCCGCCATCACCAAGGAGGGCGAGAAGCATCCGGTAACGGCCGGTCTGCCCGGTATGCCAACGAAGGAAGGGCAGAAGCCGCGCTGGGGGCACTGGTTCCGCGTGGTGGACGCGCAGGCGGACCGGGGCGAGGTGGTCATGAGCGGAGCCCAAGACAAGCCGTTGCTCGTGCTCGACCGCCGGGGCAAGGGCCGCGTGGCGCTGCTGCTCTCCGATCATGCATGGCTTTGGGCGCGCGGCTACGAGGGCGGCGGCCCGCATGTCGATCTTTTGCGCCGTCTCGCGCATTGGCTCATGAAAGAGCCGGACCTCGAAGAAGAGGCGCTCTCCGCCAAGGCCGGCAAGCGCGACATCACCATCGAGCGGCGCACCGTGCAGGAGCAGGTTGGCGAGGCTTCGGTCACGACGCCTTCGGGCAAAGAGATCAAGGTCGAACTCGACCAGAAGGCGCCCGGCCAATTCGCCAAGACGCTTGCCGTGGATGAGCCAGGCGTGCACCGGATCACCATGGACGGGCTCACTGCGCTGGCCGTGGCGGGCGAGATGAATTCGCCGGAATTCCAGAAGGTAGTAGCGACGGCGGAGCCGCTGCAACGGGTGCTGGAAAAGACCGGCGGCGGCGCGTTTTTCCTGGGCGGCACGGCCGGGGCAGCGGCGGAGCCCGTGCCCTCCGTTTCGATGGTCCGCTCGGGCCACCGATTTTCCGGCAACACCTGGCTGGGGCTCAAGGCGCGCGACGCCTATGAGGTGAAGGCGATATCGTATACGCCCATGATTTCGGGCTTCGCTGCGCTGGGCATCGCGCTCCTGCTCTTGTCGCTGACGTGGTACCGCGAAGGGCGCTAAGCAGGGGCTTCCGGCTTCGCTCTCAGCGGGAGCGCAGGTGGATGAGCCGCAGTATCCGGCGCGCGATGATTCCCTGACGAATTTGCCAAAGGGGGCGGCCGAAATCGGCGCGCCTTTTGCCCCCAGAAGAGGTGGATTCCAAATCTCTGTTTTCTAAGGGGATATTTGGTGGAGCCAATGAGATTCGAACTCACGACCTCTGCAGTGCGATTGCAGCGCTCTCCCAGCTGAGCTATGGCCCCATGGGTGCTCATTTAGGCGCATGGGGCTAGTGCTGTCAAGGCGCGGCAGGCGTCCCATAGAAGCTTCACCCCGATTTCTTCCAGGCGCCGTTCGCGTCCTGCCGCCAGTAGCTCACCTCTAAGCCAGCAGCCTTCGCAGATTTCCACTCTTCGCGTGCCAAGGCTCTCGCTTCGCCGTCTGCGCCATCGAACAGCCTGATGACACGCTCGAAGTTCTGGGGCCCGGCTTCTGTCGCGGTCTCAAGCAAGAACAAGACATGCGCTCCGTTTGGGTTGCTGCTGTCAAGCGTGAGGAAGATAGGCTGGCGTTCTGCCGGACCGTCGCGCGCGGTTCCATGTGGCAGGAAGGTTTCCTCGCGGTAGGTCCAGAGCGCGCTGTCGATGGTCTCCAGCCGCTCCTGCGTCGAGAAGCGCAAAATGGCGCGCCAGCCGCGGCTCAGCGTCTTTTCCACCAGCACCGGCAACACTGCGTGCAGCGGCTGGTTCTCCAGATGATAGAACCAGATTTCCGCCGCGGTCATCGCTTGCCGCCACCCTCATCGGCGTACGGGTTCTTGGTCTTGCGGATGTGCATCCGGATAGGCGAGGGCCCAAGGCCGAAGGTTTTCTTCAAGTCGTTGACGAGATAGCGGAGATAGGAAACCGGCAGCGCCTCAGGCCGGGACGAGAAGATCACAAAGGCGGGCGGGCGCGCGTTGGCCTGGGTAATGTAGCGCAGCTTGATGCGGCGGCCCGAGACGGCGGGCGGCTGGTGCCGCTCCAGTGCTCCGGCGAACCAGCGGTTAAGCTCGGCGGTTGCGATGCGCTTGTTCCAGGCCTCGTAGACGGTGAAGGCGGCCCTCATCACCTTGTCGAGCCCTTGGCCCGAAAGCGCGCAGACCGGGACGAGCGGCGCACCGGCTAGCTGCGGCAGCATCGCCTCGGCATCTTTCCTGAGCTGGGCAAGGCGGCCCTGCGGATCGGCCACAAGGTCCCACTTATTGACCGCGAAGACGAGGCCGCGGCCTTCGCGTTCCACGAGATCGGCGATGGTGAGGTCCTGCTTTTCGAACGGCGTCTCGGCATCCAGCAGCAGCACGACGACCTCGGCGAAGCGTATGGCGCGAAGCGCATCGCTGACGGCAAGCGATTCAGGGCGTGCCGTGATGCGCGCCTTCCTGCGCAGGCCCGCGGTATCGAAAAGGCGCACGCGCTTTCCGTGCCAGGAAAACTCGGCGGCAATGGCGTCGCGGGTAAGGCCGGCTTCAGGGCCGGTAATCATGCGCTCCTCGCCCAGGAGCGCATTGGCAAGCGTGGATTTACCAGCGTTCGGCCGGCCGGCAATCGCAAGCTTGATCGGCCTCGCAGGTGCTCCTTCCTCCAGCGATGCTTCTTCCCCGTCCTCGCCGGGCTGCTCCTGAGCCGCCAGCGCATCCAGCCGCTCCGCCACTTCGGACAGCAAATCCGAAAAACCAAGCGCATGCTCGGCCGAAACCGCCAGCGGCTCGCCCAGGCCAAGCTCGTAAGCGCCATAGTAGCCTGCGTCCGACGCCCGGCTTTCGGCCTTATTGGCCACAAGTAGGAATGGCTTGCTGGCGGAACGCACAAGCTGCGCGATATTGGTATCGGCAGCTGTCGGCCCCGTGCGCGCGTCGATCATGAACAGGATGAGATCTGCTTCACCGATGGCCAGTGCAGTTTGCTCGGCCATCCGCGCGGCAATGCTGCCGGGCTCGGCATCTTCAAAGCCTGCGGTGTCCGTCAGGATCACCTGATGCCGGCCGATACGGATACGGGTTTCCTTGCGGTCGCGGGTAAGGCCCGGCATGTCGTCGACAAGCGCTAGGCGCTTGCCTGCAAACCTGTTGAACAGGGTCGATTTGCCGACGTTGGGACGGCCTATGATTGCGACGGTGTAGGCCATCGGCCAAATCTTCACGCTTTTGGTGAGGAGCGAAGCTCCTGGGCAGTAGGTGCGCTAGCGTCAAACCGCTGCAGCGCCTTGCAACAGCGGCTCGTATTGCATCCGCAAGTCAGTTCATCGCTATGAGCTTGGCCTTGTCGGTCAAGACATAAAGCCTGCCCTCTGCAACAACGGGGGTTATCATCACAGGCGTGCCAAGGTCGGTTTGCGTTGCGATGTTTCCCGACTGGGCTTCCACCGCAACGAGTTGCCCGTTCGAGGAGGCGAGCCAAAGCCGGTTCCCAGCCAGCACCGGGCCGTTCCAGCGCCCATCCCCCGGCAGCGATGTAACCCAGCGCACCTTGCCATCCTTGCGGGTCAACGCAATGAGTTTGCCGGTCACATCCACGACGAATACGGTGTCGCCCGCGACCCAAGGCATCTGTGTACCCTCGATTTCACGCGTCCACAGCCGCTCGCCCTTCTCGCGGGAAGTAGCGATTAGCTGGCCTCCGCGGCTCATGGCAAATACGGCCTCGCGATCTACAACCGGGCGCGCAGCTTCACCGATTGCGGTGGCGCTTGTCGTGATCGAGCCTCTCGCGAGTGCATCGGTCCATTTCGCGTGGCCGGTCTTGATGTCGATGGCGGCAATTTCGCCCGATGGATAAGGCGCAAATACAAGGTTTCCAGCCACGGCCGGGCTCGCACTCGTCAGCAAAGCCGCGTTCTCGGGGAGGCCCTTCTGCACCCAGAGCTGCGATCCGTCGGCACCGTTCAGGCACAGCAGCTCGCTGTCGGAGTTCACGACGAACACGCGCCCTTCCGACGCGGTTGGCGCCTCGCGGATCGGGATCGAGAACATCTTCGACCAGATAACCTTGCCCGAGCTGGCATCGAGCGCCAAAACCGAGCCATAGCCGGTCGCGGCGTAAATCTTCCCGCCATCCGCCGCCAGGCCGCCGCCGAATCCATTCCTGGCCAGGTTATTGGTGTTGAATGGATGGACGAAATCGAAGCCGGTCTTCTGGTCCGGCACCGTTTTCAGCGACCAAAGCCTTGAGCCGTCGCTACCCGACATGGCACTGACGGTGCCTTCCGAGTCCATCGTAAAAATCTTGCTGCCATAGACGATCGGAACCGCCGTCAGCCGCTGGCGCTTGGAAGAGCCTTCGCCCGCATCTGCGGTCCAAAGCGTGTGCAGCGCCTCGCCAATGGCAAGATGGCCCGGCGCGTTAGACGCTACGCCGCCCGGCTGGCTCCAGGAGGCATTCGCCAGCGCCGGAGGCAGCATGAGCGGTCCAGCCGCTTCGGGACCGGAAACTCCGCCTTTTTCATCCGCTTTCAAAACGGAAATGCGCCTGCCGGGAAGCGGCTCCTGCTTCTTGTCGAACATCCCGGTTACGGATGAGATGCCCGGCATGCTGGGCTCACCCAGCCCCATCGACTCGCAGCCGGGCAAGCCCAGCCGCTAAAACAGCAATGAGCGGTACAGACCGGAATAGCAAGCACGAGGCCCTAAGCTCCCGGTTACTGCGTTTTGGCATCATTTGCCGTGTCCTTTTTCGCCGTTGGCTCTGCCTGCACGGACTTCTGCTTCTCAAGAAGCAATGCAAGCAGCACCTCCGCCCGTTGCCGCATCCCCTGCGGCGCTTCGCCGTCGCTCGCGAGTTCCCCGAACAGCCGCTCGGCTTCGCCCATCTTACCTTCCCTGAAGGCGGCTAGGCCAAGGATTTCTTTCGCGGTGAACCGCCAGCGGCTTGAGCCCGACCGGTAGCTATCCAAGTCCCGCGCCAGCACATCGTAGCTCTCGCTGCCTACAGACAAGGCCGCAAGCTGCAACCGCGCGAAGTCCCGGAACGCCTCAGGCGCAGTCTCGTCGTCCGCTATGCCCTTATAATCGGTGCGCGCAGCGTCCAGATTGTCTTTTGCAACCGATTCGCCCGCCGCGTGCAAGCGCGCTACCACGCGGTAGGAGCCAGGCCCGTTCTGGGCCAGCAAAGCCAAAGCCTTCTGGGCTTCGTCCTCCTTGCCGGTTTCAGACAGGATCATCGCACTGGAAAGCGCGTCGCCGCCAACCCCGGCCTGATGGGCACGCCGGTTCTGCTGGAAGGTATAGCCCGCAACTACAGCCAGGATGATGAAAGCGCCTGCGGCGAAATACGCGCCATAGTCCTTGAAGAACTTGATGGTTTGATCGCGGCGGTAATCCTCGTCGACCTCACGGAAAAAGCTTTCTTCTTCGGGGTTCGTATGGCTCATAGCGCAGGTGCCTTAGGTTCAATGACGCTTCTGCAACAGATCGGGCGCGCACGCTGTTGCAATTCAGGAAGACGGTTTTCCAAATAGCGGATAGACCTTTTTCCTGCTTCAAGCCAGGATGTCAACTGGCCTTTCTTTTGGACATTTTCGTGTCCCGCGCCGGCTCCTGGCTGTCTTTATGCATTGCATACACGTTGTCCGGCCCCGGAAACTGGCCTTTGCGCACTTCCGAAGCGTAGTCTTTTACCGCCTCCTCGATGGCGTGGCCCAACTCCGCGAACTTCTTCACGAATTTCGGCGGCGACGGCGACAGGCCCAGCATGTCCTCAAGCACGAGAATCTGGCCGTCGCACTCGGCCGAAGCGCCGATGCCGATGGTAGGGATTGGGATCGCGTGCGTGATCTTGGCTGCGAGCGCTTCGGCCATGCCTTCAAGCACCACCGCAAAGGCTCCGGCATCCGCGACCGCCTTGGCGTCGGCCTCGATCGCCGCCCATTCTTCCAGCCGGCGGCCCTGCGTCTTAAAGCCGCCCATCACATTCACCGATTGGGGCGTGAGCCCGATATGCCCCATCACCGGAATACCGCGCCCGGTGAGGAATGTAATGGTGTCGGCCATGCGGCGGCCGCCTTCGAGCTTGATCGCGCCGCAGCCCGTCTCCTTCATGACGCGCGCGGCATTGCGGAAGGCCACGGATGGCGATTCCTCGTAGGAGCCGAATGGCAGGTCCACGACCACAAGCGCGTGCTTGGAGCCACGCACCACCGCCGCTGCGTGCATGATCATCAGTTCCAGGGGTACTGGCACCGTGGTTTCGTAGCCATGCATGACCATGCCGAGCGAGTCGCCCACCAGCAGGAAATCGCAATGCGCATCGAGAAGGCCCGCGGTATGGGCATGGTACGAGGTTAGCGAGACGATCTTCTCGCGGCCTTTGCGCGCCTTGATATCCGGCGCGGTGAGCCGGCGGATTTGTGCGTGCTGCGACATGGGCGCTCCTTCGGCGAAACTTGCTTCTCTCATAGCGGTTTTGCGCGTTGCAGCAAATATGTCTCTTGGCTGATGCGCCGGCAGAGTGAAAATTAACCACAACTGAAAAAGGTGCATGCCAAGCGGCCGAATTTAAGAAAAATCGAATAACTTCAATCGCAGGATCGTAGCCGGAGGCTTGAGATGAAACTTCGCTTTGTTACTGTCCTGCTTTTGTGCCTTCCTTTCGCGATCTTCGGTTCGCAGCCTAGCGCCGCAGGCGGTTGCGGCTGGGACTATCCCTGTGCGCCGGATCCGTCCTTCGGCCGGCCGGGCTACCGCTCCGGCCAGGTGACGATCCACAACTACGGCAACGTGAACATCTACACCTCAAGGCGCCCAGGGCCGCCGCCGTTCCCCGTAGACCCAGGCTTCAATCCAGGCGCTTGCCAGGACGATGCCTGCCGCTACGGCTGCGGAGGCTATCCCTGCACCGACAAGTGCGGGCCGCTCTGCTGGATGCGGCGCCTGCGGCAGGGCTACTGCGGCCATGGCTGCCAGTCCTATATCGAGCACGCCCGCATCGAGGCCGAGGAAAGGGCCGAGTGGAAGGAAGAACACGAAGGGTGGGGGCGGCCGCGGCCGCCCAGCGACGAGTGGATGTACGAAAAGCGTACGGAATGCGCGCCTCCCTATTGCCCCCCGGACTACGATGCACCGCATTCGCCGCCGCCCGAAACCTATTATTACCGCCGGGCGCCTGAGCGGTATTACGACGCTCTGCCTTCGCTGCCCCGCGAGGAGCCTTCCCAATTGGATCTGACGCCCCGCGGGCGCCTGCAAGGCCCGGCCTACCCGCCGAAATAGAGCCGGCGCCCCTGCCGTCCCCTCCGCGCCGCAGCACGAAATGACGCCCGTGGGGGCCGGTTCTGGCGGAATGGGCCGCCGTCCGGAACGTCATATCGCGCACCAGACCCGCGCAAGTAACCGGCCCTATAGTCCCCCCTAGGCCAGCAAACGCAATCCGGCAGCTACCGGCTTCTGGATGCGTATGGCTGCATGCGTACGATCTTCGGTTCAACGGAAGCTATCGGCAGGCTCGCCCGCCCGCCGGCGTTGCCACGGAAAGCATGATAGAAAACCGGATCGAGGACTGCGAAAGGCAACCCTATCACCTCTCCGCGTACATCCAGCCGCATGGGGTCTTTTGCGCCATCGATCCCGCAAACTTCAATACCGTCCAAGTCAGTGCCAACGCCTCCCCGTTTCTCGGCCGCAAGGTTGATGAGATCCTTGGATCGGATTTCAGGAACTTCCTGGCTCCTGAATCGGCGGAGAAGCTCGAAAGCTTTGCGGACATCGGCTACGAGATCCGCAAAAGCTTCATCCTGACCTTCGCCACCCCGCCGGGCTTCGCCACCGATGCCTTCCTTTTTCGCAGCGGGCCGCTGCTGTGCATCGAATTCGAGCTGAACTGCCCGGACGCCTTGGCCATCGCAGCCGCATCCTCGCGCTTTTTCGAACTCGTTGAGCGCATCTCCCAGGCCGCCACCGCAAGCGCCCTGCCCGGCATCGTTTGCGAAGCGATCCGCGATGTAACCGGCGTAGACCGCGTCTACTATTGCCGCTTCGACTGCCATGGCCACGGCCATGTTCTGGGCGAAGCGCGGGGTGATGTCCTGCCGGAACTGCTCGACCACCACTTCCCGGCCACCGATATCCCAGCCGCGGCGCGCCGGATGTTCCTGTTCAATCCCTTCCGCCTGATCCCGGACACGGACGCTCTGCCGGTTCCCATCCTCGGCGGGGATGGCACGCCGCTCAACCTGACAATGTCCACTTGCCGCGCCGTTGCGGAGACCCATCTGCAGTACAACCGCAATATGGGCGTCAAGGCCACCTTCTCGCTTCCCGTCGTCCGGGATGGCCGGACCGAAGCGGTCTTCGGCGGACACCACGCCACAGCCCATCTGCTTTCGTTTCGCCAGATGGCGATCTGCCGGCATCTGGCCGAGCTGTTCAAGAGCCGCTACGACTCGCTCAAAGCCCGCGAGGAACGCGCTTTGCTGGCAGACCGGGTCGACGCCCTTTACACGCTCTCAGGCAGCTTCGAGGCGGCCGGTCGCGATCTGGGTGCTTTCGTTGCCGGAAATCACGACGCTTTTTGCGCACTTATGGATGCGGACGACCTTCTTTGCATCTACAAAGGGCAAAGCCATCTGGGCCGTTCGCTGGCAAAGCCCAACGCCCAGCGCCTGCTTGAGTTCCTCAAATCGAAGCTGCTCACCGGACCCGATTTCTATCAAACCGATTGCATCGGCGAGGAGGACGCCCAATTCGCCTCGCTTTGCCCGGCAGTGGCCGGCGTATGCGCCGTTTCGCTCGACCTGCTGGGAAACAGCATCATCGCGTGGCTCAGGCGCGAGGTTGTCACCGTTCAGAAATGGAGCGGCGATCCGCATGCTCCGGCGGTGATCGGCGAAACCGGCGCGGTTGGGCCGCGCACTTCGTTTCTGGCCTATATGCGCGAGGTCAAGGGCAGCTGCCCGCCATGGCCATCGGTATCGGAAGACCTCGCCCGCCAGCTGCGGCACGTCTTCGCGCAAGTGCTTGCCAATCACTACGAGATCGGCATGCGCAAGGCGGCCGAAGAGAGCAACGCGCTCAAGAGCGAGTTCGTCGCCAATGTCAGCCACGAGCTGCGCTCGCCGATGCACGCGATCATCGGCTTTGCGGACATTCTTGCCACTGCCGGCGGGATGCCGGTGGAAAAGCGCAAACGCGCTGCGTCTGTGATTCTGGATAGCGCGCATCGCCTTCTGCGCCTGATCGAGGATCTCCTGGATCTGTCCAAGCTCGAAGCCGGCCGCATGTCCTTCGCATTCGCGGCAGGCGACATCCGCCACACCGTCGACGCGTCGGTCACGGAGATTGCGGCGCTTGCTCGCAGCAAGAACGTCGAAATCGCGGTACAGGATCTGCGGCAGAGCCGCCTCTCGCATTTCGATCCGGCCCGCATGGGCCAGGTCATGATCAACCTGCTTTCGAACGCGATCAAATTCAGCCCGCAGGGCGGCCGCATCGCCATAAGCCTCACCACGCCGGACGCTGCGAGCCTTGCCGTCGCGGTCGCCGACCAGGGTATCGGCATTCCCGAAGGCGAGCTGGAGACGATTTTCGGCAAGTTCATCCAGAGCAGCCGGACCAAGAGCGGCGCCGGCGGCACAGGCCTGGGGCTTGCCATCTGCCGCGATATCGTCAGGGCGCATCGCGGGCGCATCTGGGCCGCCAACAACCCGCACGGCGGCGCCAGCTTCTTCTTCGAGATCCCAATTCTAGCCGAGACTAACCGGGACGCCTCATGAGCCCAACGATCCTCGCCATCGACGACGAGCCGCACAACCTGATGCTGATCGAGAGCTATCTCGAAGACACCGGCTATCATGTGGAATATTTCAATGGCGCGGCGGAGGCGCTGCTTTACTTGCGGCCGCGGCCCGCCGGTGCTGCCGATGTCATTCTGCTCGACAGGATGATGCCCGGCATGGACGGCATGGCGTTCATGCGGGAGCTTAAGAAACTCAAGGAGCACGCCTCGATACCGGTCATCATGCAGACCGCGGCGGTAGGGCCGCACGAAATCGCCGAAGGGATCGCGGCCGGGGCGTATTACTATCTGCCGAAGCCTTACAGCCGCGAAGTGCTGACCGCCATCGTCGCGCGGGCGCTTTCCGACTACGCGTTTTACAAGGGCCTGGAGAAGACCGTCACCCAGATGACGGTGGCGCTCGAACGCATGGAAACCATGCGCCTGACGTTCAGAACCTTCGAGGATGTGCGGGTCATCTCGTTCTTCCTCGCCTCGCTTTTTCCCGATCCGGGCTCTGTGCGCCTTGGCATCACCGAGTTGATGCTGAATGCGGTCGAGCACGGAAATCTGGGCATTTCCTATGCCGAGAAAAGCGAATTGATCGAAACGGGCCAATGGCATGCCGAGGTCGAGCGCCGGCTGGGACTGCCCGCCAACCTTGGAAAGCGCGCCTCGGTTACCTTCGAGCGCGAGCCGGGCACGATCGCACTCACGATCGAGGATCGGGGCGAAGGCTTCGACTGGCAATCCTATTTCAGCCTCGACCCCGCCCGCGCGCTCGACGCCCACGGGCGCGGCATCGCCATGTCGCGCATGGTGAGCTTCGACGAGGTCGTCTACGCCGTTCCCGGAAACAAGGTACTGTGCAAAAAACATGTCAAAACAGAACGATAACCAAATTCAATCCCCCGGCCTTGCGCGCCGCTTGCGCGACCGGACAGCGGCGCTGCACCGGCAGGCCCAGCGCACCGGCATCATGCGCGACATCCTACGGCGGCAAGCGACGGCCACCGGCTACGCCCTTTTGCTGCGCAACCTCTGGCCCGCCTATTCCGAGCTGGAGCGGGGGCTGGACCGGCTCCGGGCAAGTCCTGGCGTAGGGCGTTTTGCGCGGCCCATCCTTTATCGTGCCCCCGCCATCGCCCGCGACCTTGCAGCCTTGCACGGACCGGATTGGGCGGACCGGATTCCGCTGCTGGACGCCGGCAAAACCTATACCGCGCGGGTCGCCGAAGCCGCGGCAGGCGGCGGCGAGCGCCTGATCGCCCATGCCTATACGCGGTATCTGGGTGACCTCAACGGCGGCCAACTGGTTGGCGCGATCCTCACCAAGACCCTCGGACTGGGGCCGGGCAAGAATGCGTTCTTCCTGTTCCAGGCCGATCCGCTGGAGCAGCTGAGAGCGGACTTCAAGGCCGATCTCGACTGCGCGGGTGCGGAGGTCGCCGCCGTCCCGGACGTCATCGAGGAAGCGGCGCATGCGTTCGAGTGCAACATCGCCCTTTCCCGCGCGGTGCATGCCGCACAACATATAGCCATCCCTCATACCGGCCTCCATAAGCCGTAACGCCTTTACACATATCCACCGGCCGGGGATGTTTCCGGGGCAGCTTGCGTACTCCGCGCTCCCCAAAGCACTCATTTTGAGTACTTCTCCGATTTGAACTAATTGTAACAGATGTGCTTTACCAGAAGGTTAAAGGCGGCGAGATAGTAAGTAGCTGATTTTGCTTGCAGTTTTGTTCGCGACGTGTCGCGGTTATGGTAAAGACACAATATTTAACTGTAGTTTTGAATGCTTGAATTCGAGCAGTTTGAGCTAGAATTCCGGCAATTTTGGCTAGTTTTGAGCATCGGCGGTTCCGCGTTAACCTTGTATCGTTAACGAATATGGCGGCGCGTACGGCCTGGTGAGGCCAGCCACACAGCACTTCAATCTTGCTAGTTGAGAAGGGCAGGCGTTCCAGGCTGGACGAGCCGTCCGGCCCCGGGCAGCACCGCCCAGGCATGAAATTTGTCCACGCCCAGCGACCTGATTTTGCGATTGAGTTTGCCCGACGGTCCATTCACCAGGGCAAAATCCCACAGGGCTTTGTCATACAGCGCGCCTCCTGACTTCCCTTTCAAGCGGACGTTCCCGCCTGAACTACTTTCGCCCTTTCTTCAAAATGTTGAACGCGTTCGCGCAGCAGGCATATTTCGTAAAGCAGAAGATAGAGCGCTTCATCCGCCGCTTGCAGAATGGTTCCAACACCGGTTTGAGCCAACTTTGGGGATGCCACATTATCCCCAGCTCCAAGAAGCTCGCTCTGAAGCGCAGCATAACTCCACTCGCTCGACTGCAATTCAAAAAAGCGAAACAGCGCGCTACGGTAAGGTTCTTCGAATGTTTGTGGATTTAGAGCAGGGACACGGAACGCGGATATTTGGTTTATTCTAAGATTAAGTGTTTCACTCAAGAAGGTAAGAAAAGCAAGAAAGCGATTAAATGGCCATACGCAATCGCTATCTTTTCTTGATATGGCACCGTAGTCGATCAACCTGGCGCGGCCGTTTCTGTCAACAATCACATTCCAGGTTCGCACATCATCGTGAAATAGGCCGTGGGCCTCAAGTATAGCTAGTTGCGTCACCACATTTTCAATGACGGACGGCGCACTGTAAGGCTTGCCCATTCCTATCATGTCGCTCAGCAATTCGCCTGGTACGCTCTCGCGCACGCACCAAGCTTCGGATTCGGTCCGGCCGTGCAGCACTAATTTTGGCGCTTCGAAGCCTTCCGGCGGTTCTGAGAGAAACGCGACTTCGTTCAGATGGTCGCGCAGATTGTCTTCGCGGCAGCTTTCATGGTCTAACATGTAGTGTTTTGCGAACAACCCGCCGCCGAAGAAATAGCTGCGAGTTCCCTCCTTATGCCCACCATCAAAGCAATGAGGTTGTCTTGTCCAGCGATCAAAGGCTTCCATTCGCCCGTTTAGGAGCCAAACACGGTTACTGCAAAAATAAAGAGGCCTCTCAATGTCCGAAAGATGGGTGGGATGCCGGGCAATCTCAGTTATAAAACCGAAGCCGGCAAGAAATTTTTTTGGATTTGCCGGCTGAAGAGATTGCCCATGACGGCGGTTCGCTATCAAGCGCCAGTTCGAATAAACCCGCCGTAATTCGATTTGACGTTGCGGCAAGCATTTCCTGAATGCTCAAACCGCCATATCGATGCGCCAGATGGTGAAAAACGCTAAGGCCCAAGACAAGATCAAATGTACCCGCCTGGAGACTCTGCAGAGTATCCTCGATATGGGCCACATCGAAGCTACATTTTAACTTTGGCGTCTTTTCTACGAGAAAGTTGCAAACTCTAATATTGCGAGCGTCGAAATCAACGCCGAGCGTTGTAGCCCCCAATTTTGCAAGACTTAAGCTAAAATAGCCCTGTGCACAGCCCAGGTCTAAGACGCGTAAAGGGCGCCCCAAATGACGGGATAATTTTCGGTACACCATCGAAATGTTAGAAAGACGATCTTCGCACGCACGAGAAACTCGCGTTGAGAACTCTGGATAACCGAAAATTGGTTGGTAAACCTCAGGAAGAGCGTTAACTAATCGCTCAAGCGTTTCCGGCATTGCCGATTTCCCTTGCATGCTGCCCCGGAGTTCTAGCGCTTCGGTTCCAGCATTTGCATCCGTTCGCGGATGGCTTGCGAGCAAACGTTGGAACCACAAGAACCGCTAGCAACCTTTTGAATCTATTTGTACTTTTTGAGTTTGATATTTGAGCCCCGCCAGCCGCTCGCTCGCGATCGAATGTCAAATTCGTACCACTAGAAACACCAACACAACCTGCATAAGCTCAGGCCTCTCGCAATCTAATGCGTGCAACATAAAAATACACAACCAAAAGTGTATCCCTATGTATTTGAGTGTATCAAGTGTTGTTGAGCCTCCGTCGCGGGTGGCTACATTGCGGTGTTATCGAGGATAAGTTATATACTTTCGCACTTTATTAGTGCAGGCCCGATTATCCAAATCGACAGCAGCGCAGATACAAGTGCTTTCATAACAGCAAGCTCTTACAGAGCATGATGGCAACGCGGACAATGAGCCTCCTGAATGGCCTGCCGAGTGCGCCCACGAATTGCCAGCGCAATGTTCAGCAGTGCTACTCAGGGCCAAGGCAGCGCAGCAGAGGCCGCCTCATCTCGCGGCGGTTCCCTCGATTGTCCAAAAGGGAGCGCCAAACGGAGGGATGGTCCATTGGCGCTCTGGAACGAACGCGCTTTACATCTCAGTCCTGGCCGGGTTGCCTATCGCCTTCCCGGTCATGCCAGTGCCCGCGTTGGCCATCGCCGTCGCCGCGATTGCCGAACCACCTTGCATGGCGATGACCATGCCATCCGTGCCATCGAGAGGCTTGGTCGAAAAGAACCCTCTGCTCGGGGGTCAACGCCTCGTAAATCGCTTGAAGTGCCGGGTGGGAGGCCTGAAGCTCCTGCAAGCGCGTGGTGAGCCTTTTTTCGATCTGCGCCTCGCGATCAAGCGCAGTCTCGTGTTCATCCCCGCTCCTGTCGCGCTGGAGACAGGCCGCACGCTGCTTTTCTGCTGCGTCCATCTTGGCCTGATGCCACTTGGTCCAGGCAGGCTTTTGCTGATCGGTCAGGTTCAGTTTGGCTTCAAGATAGGCGAGATGAGCAGCTTTTCTTGCGTAGCGCTCGGCGCAAAAGTGCTGAGGCCGAGCGCCTGGATCTTTGCTCTCAAACTCCATCGCACTTTGGGCGAAAGCGAGCGGCGAGCACAGGAACGGAACAGCCAATAAGGCTGCGATCCCCTGTTTTATCATGACATGTCTCCGGTTCTCTTCATGGGCAGCCTCACTCCGGCACAGGGGAAACTGGTTGGGCGAACGCTATAAATGCCGATGTTGAGGCGTCCGGGAGCCTAGCCAAAAGGAGGCCGGAACAGAAATGTCGAATTGTAAGCGACTGTGCTTGGCCAGGCCCCCAATATAAACGTTGACATCATTTCCGGGCATCGATGCTCTCGTGAGCCGGGGAGGAGCTAGGCTTGGCGAACGTTCCTGGCTTACCCAACGAATGCCCGGTATGGGGCCGGGAGCGGTGGTCTTAGAATAAGAAGTATGGCGGCGTGTACGGGATTCGTAGGGCACCCACCACGATTTCGCCGCATTTGCCCGCCGCGCCTCAAAGGCCCCCGTAAAACCGGCCGAAGGCACGGGCCAGCATAAGCCCCATCAGCAGCGCGCCGAGTCCGGCGGCAAGCGCATGCGTGGTCTTGCGCGGCGCGAAGTCTCCCGGACGGAAGAGCAGATAGGCGATGCCTGCGTTGAAGCTGCCCCAGAGCACGTTGACAGTGGCGCTCGACAGCCCCTCGCCCGGCGGGGTAGCGAAGGGGCTTTGGAACGGATGCCCGGTCACGCCCATCACGAAATGCGGGATGGCGTTGGCGAGGAAGGCGCCTGCGAAAAAATAGGCAACGTAGTGATACCATTTCATGGGTGGGTGTCTCCTGCTTCGGTCTTATCGCCGGCAGATCGGGGATGCAACTTGAATGGCGCCCATTTCCACATGGGGCGGGAGCGGTAGTATTTGATCCCGTTGCCGTTAGACCTGAAGTGGAGGGCTATCAGGTGCGCCGGCTCATTATGTTTATTTTTGCTTTGTTGTGAACTCAAGCCTATATGGTTCAACTGAGTTTCCGCTGCTGTCCCTGAAATTCTGGTATGTTTGACTATTTATCCATAGGATGTACGATTTCCCTGGTATCAATTGCACCGGCAGCACACAGGTCTTTTCGTCGGGAAAGTAAGGGTTTCCGGTAGTCTTAGGATAAGTGTCCCCACCCTCGGTAACCCAAGACCAACCAAGAGTCGTCATCGGCCTGCTGAAAGTTACAGTTATCTTAGACGTAGCTGGATCTACACTAGCCGCACCGTTTTTAGGATTTGTAGCAATAACTTTAGGAACGATTTGCGTGCTTGCCCCGGCCGCTATGCCCGCCTCCTGCTTCAGCCGCAGCTCTTCTACCTCATTTTTCAGCGCCGCGAGCTCCTGCGCCGTGACGCCATTGGCCGCCTGCGCTACACCCGCAGGCATGCCGCATGTTCCCGAGAGGCATATTCTGGGCGCCCCGCCCTGGGTCAAAACCGCCGGGATCTGGCTGCCGCCCGTTTCCACATTCACATCCCGCGCGACTTCATCGAACAGGTCGCGGTAATACGCGCCGGGCTCGGACCGCAGATGTTTCAACAGCATATTCGCGAAGGGCGAGCCCATTCCTGCCTCCCCCTGGCCGCCACGCTGCCGAGCGCCGTCGAATTCACGATCAGCCGCCCAGGGCTTGCCGAGCGCGACAGGCCCCGAAACCCTTCCCCCGCTCCGCGCGTGCAGGTCTTGAACGTGGAGCGGCAGGCATCCAGCACGGCGACGACGTTCGGCACATCCGCGAGATGGAGTTCTACCTCCTCCCACGTCACCGCCCTACTCACGCGCGGCAGGCCGGTTTGCGGAACGCATTCGTATTGCAAATCGACCGGCGCCAGGATATCCCGCCCGTCAGCCGTCATGCCATGCCCGGCATAGAACACGAACGCCTCGCTTGCCCCGCTTGCGTAATCCCTCGAAAAGCGTTCCAGCGTGTCCAGGAAGCGCTCCCGCGTGACATTGTAGGCTTCGAGCACCTGGTACCCGTTGGCCTTGAGTTCCTCCACGATCTTCTTCGCGTCGCTCACCGGGTTGTCGAGATGGGCGAGCCCCGTGTAAGCGTTGTTGCCGATCACCAGCGCCACCCGCTTATCCGCGAGCGCGGTGCCGGCGGAGGCAGCAAGTAAAAACATAGCTATGTAAATCAACAAGCGGACCGTTGCCATTATCCTGCCTCCCCCTTTGCTGCCCCTTGCCGTCATTATCTATATATATCTGGCTGGATTTGGGTAGGGCCGTTCTCGATGCCGTCGCGGCGTTTCCGGGGGTAACGGTTCTGGCCCATGGCCAGGTGTATCACCCCGGCCGGCTCACTTGTCCTAATCCCTCAAAACCGAACGGGATCGCGGGTGCCGGTTATGTCCGGCCTTGTATGGGGCTTTTTTTGTCAAGCTCTCAATTCTGGCTCCTCTTTCTTTTTTCTTCTTTTGTTGTTTGCGGCGTCCATGGACTTTCGCGACAATCGAAGGGGGAACCCGCCATCGCAGCGCGGCGCCTGGCCGCGATACAGCCTTGTATCCGGTAGCCTCTCGCGAGGCCCACCATGATGCAATCATTCGCATCGTGGGCGAGGTTCCTCGGAAGCGGTCCCATTCTTATGCTCGGCGTTTGAATGCCATGGCCGGGATCGGGTTACCGCTGCCTCGGATCGTCATCGGCAGCCCGCGGGGTCTACGCCGTGGGGGGAGACGATGAATTCAGGTTACGATTGGATTGGTTGAAGTTATTACGCAGCTGGCCGCAAGATCATGCCTTCGGGGACTTCGCCTGCCGTCACCATGCGCCAAAAAGCGATAAGTAGTTTGCGGGCAAGCGCCACGATCATGGTTTTTCGCGTCTGGGCGCGGCCATCGGCTGTCCGCGCCATGAACCATTGAACCAGCGCGCAGTCCTTCTGGAACATCGTCATCCGCCAAGCCAATTGGATCATGCCCGTACGCAGCCGCGCGGAGCCCGCTCTGGCGAGCCCTTTCTCCCGGCGTCTGGAGCCGCTTTCGTCCGGTGAGCCTGTGAGGCCGCCCAGGCGAGCCACGGCCCGGCGGTCGCGCAAGTTTCGCGACAGCGCCTCCTGCACCAGCATGTCCGCCGTTCGCGTTGTTTCCACGCCACCTTCAACTCTGGACGCTTTACCTGAAGTGACACCACGGTTACGCGAACGATAAACTCCAGCGGAAATGTGATCTCGACTGACATGGGCTCGCTGTTGGCATAGCTATAGGGACCGTATGCACGATTATGTCCATAAAGACCAGTGCGAACAGAGCGTTGACGGGCGGTTGAGGCGTCTGGAATGTCTGGACGCTGGTCTTGGTGGCGTCGGGGCGTAGGTCGGCTCCC
>CAVYEY010000035.1:0-39686 GCA_963767435.1 uncultured Alphaproteobacteria bacterium | reverse complement strand
ATCAGGTGATAATGCAGCGGGTTCGGGTAAAGGAACACGCGCATTCCCGAGAGCACTGGAAGAATAGCTCCACCCGTCAGCCCGAAAGAATGGAACAGCGGCAGCGCGTTGAACAGGATATCCTTGGAGGTGAATTCAACCCGCGCCGCGCATTGCCGGACGTTGGAAATAATATTGCGGTGCGACAGCACCACGCCCTTGGGCGTGCCTTCCGAGCCCGAGGTGAACAGAAGCACCGCCGGGCCGCCGGGGCTGGGCTGCGGGCTTGGCGTGCGGTCGAAATAGCTGTCCCTCAGGACGCGCAGCTTGTCCGCGAGGGTCATGGAATTGCGAAGGTCTTCGAGAAAGACGATTTGACGCCCCCGTTCGAGAGCGGCCAGCGCCGTTTCAAGTCCCGCGGCTTCGATGAAGGCTTTCGACGTGACGATAACCCTGACCTTGGCCAGGGCGCAGGCGGCACCCATGATTTTCGGGCCGGCCGAGAAGTTCAGCATCGCCGGCACGCGTCCGAACGCGGACAGCCCGAAGAATGTCACCAGGAGCGCGTTGACGTTGGGCAGCAACACACCCACGTGTTCGCCGGGGCGCGTACTGGCGGCCAGTTTGCGCCCAAGGGCGAGACTGCGCCCGATCAGGGCACCGTAGGTGAGGCTGGCGCCGGTTGAGTCTCCGGCTATAACAAACCGGCGTCCATACCGCCGCGCGGCGTCCACCAATCCCGTGAAGAGCGTGTCAGGCATGACGATGGCATCCATAGGCTATGCGAAAAGCCAACGGATTACCTTTTAGCATAAAAGAGATAACGCCCAAGTGCACTAGCGACGCAGCGGGCGCGGCGTGGCGGAAGTAGGCATCAAGTAAGATGCCGGGGTGGCTCCTATTCACGGCGTATTTCAAGGCGTAACGTTTCCGTGATGACGGTTCCGGGCATCGTTTGTCAAAGCGGGGCTGGCGAAGAAAAGCAAGCGCCTGTTGCCGCGACGCCACACCGGTTGGATCGATGACGCCGTAAGAGCCTTTTCGTGTGTGCATTTCCGGAAGCGTTTCCTCGTCCCGCGCTGGAACCGCGGGACTCGCCAGACATAAGACAGCAGCCTCGGAGCCATGCGGAAAGTTCCACGCGCTTGACTTGGCTAAGCAAACATCCCTGGCTTACCCAACGAATGCCCGGCAGCCCGTTATGGGTCGAAAGCGGTAAATCTTGGATGGTTGAAGCGTAGGCCGCTATACCGCCGAAACTTGCCTCGCGAATAGACGTTTCAACAGCGCGCCCGCATGTAGCATGCTCGCTGTCTCTAAAGCTCCAAGGATCGCCCCCTGACGCTGATCGGCCCTCTCCGGTGGGTAACGCAGACTAACGGGAGCGGGGACGCTGTCAACGACCACAAGAAGGTTGCTTTACGGAAAGAACAGGCCTTTCGTTGCATAGCTGAAACTCGGGGATAATAAAATGTCCTATGCCGAACAATGGAGAGCGTTGGCAGCTCGCATTCGCGGTCTAGCCAAGGCGGGTGAGCTATATGCGCATATTGAAACAGGCACTAACAACGACCCTCATGGTATCGCCAAAAATTTGTATAGGCATTACAAAAATATACTTCTGATGCTCAAAGAGTTTCTCGAAACGTTCGGAGTTGTGTTGCCGCATGAGGCGCGGGAATGTCTAAAAGCCTTCCTTGAGGGAGATGGTGCCAAGCTAATCACGACTGACGCCAGTAAGGAAACTCGCGCCGGCCGTGCTGGTTTGGTGTTCTTGTGCGCGTTTGAGTTCGAAATGTCCTATCACCTAGCCAATCGGCAAGAGTTGCTTAGAGCGCGCTCGGAACGGGCATTTCTTCATTTGCAGAGGTTGCTGGCTGTAGACGAAGACTTGCGGGTCAAATGGAAGGCTGCGTTTGAAGCAGAACGCAAGGGTGAACTCTCATGCGAGAAGCTTGGTGCTGTGCATTTGCTCTGGCATGGTATTTTGGCCTTTAAAATAGATGCTATCGGGGCTCGCACGGATTTGGTGTTCAATGAGCCACTTGAAAACACCCAGGAACAGCGAGGCATTGAAGGACTAGTGCTCACGGAATGGAAGATCGCGGAACCCGGAAATGGCGAGAAGCGTTTCGATGAAGCACGCAAGCAAGCGGAGGCCTACAGCCAAGGCCCCTTAGCTGGTAGCGAACTAACAGGCTACCGCTACGTTGTCGCCGTTTCCCTTACGGACTTGCCGCGTGTGCCCGATGATCAGTCGGTTGGCAGCGTCATTTTTCGGCACATCAACATAGTGATCGAGCCAAAACGCCCTTCAAAAAAGGCGCGCTCGAAATAGTCTCGCGACCTGGACTCTAAACAATCCTATCATTCGTGGCTTGAAAACCGGAATTTCGTATGTCGTTGCGCAAATGAATTGACCGGTGAACAAGCTCCTAGAGGACGCGCTCGACGGATATTTTCTACGTTTCGAATCCACCCGCGAATTAGCCTCAGAATTTATTGCGAAGCGCAAATATCCCGTGGAAACCCTGATATTGCTATGTGCCCGCCTTGACGCATTAGCATCGGATGCTGCTGATGATGAGACATCAAGTAAGAGGGCCTTCACAAGCTTCGTTGGCGCTTACGGTGGAAAGAGAGACCTGCTCAATTCAGTAAGTATTGGCGATCTCTACTATGAACTTGCTTATCATCGCTGGCTTTTGGAGGGTACGATTCCGGCACCAGGGCGAGTGCATAGATTTTCCAAACTAGATGAACCTATTATTCATCTTTTGGAAGATGCCGGGCTGCCGCTTACATTGACGGATTCGAGAATCCTCTTCGACACAATTATCCGCATCTGTAAGCGGGAATACCGAGTGGCCCCAGGACAGCGCTTGACTAAGCAGCGCCTCGCGAAACCCCTAGTTTTTCAAGACATCATCGTGAAAGCTGCAATGCAAACGCGGCTTAAGAAAATTGCAGAAAATTTACCAAAAGCGCTCGCTCCGCTCTTGGAGACCAAGAGGGTCGGCACCATCCTGTACCGGCAGTTCAGATCAGAGTCCATCCATGGAGCAACGATCCTCCTCGATTCACAACGCTTCTTCAGTGAGACTGAAGTCTATTGGAAGCCCCTGCGTTCGGACTTCTATGGCGCGTTTGAGCGCATCGAATTCCCCGCTCATTTCCTGCTCTCGTTACTTGAGCATTGTTTAGCAACATATCGCACTGCACTTATAGCCAAAGGGAAGGTGCCACCTAGCGTTCACTTTTGCGCATTTCCTAACAACATATTCGAATCACTCGACCTATTGGATAATGAGCTTTTGCCAGAAGGCGGCCAGGTTCGTTTCAAGATCGATAGGTGACCTTAATAGTAGACACCTGCGCCGCCGTCACCGACCAACGTGATCGGAAAGCAGGGTATAGCCGGTCAGCCCCAAGCAGCAGACTTTCTGGCAAGCAGGATGAACGGTCCGCTATCGGCCTGATGGCGAAGTGACGCGCCGGAAGAAGGAAGCGCAGATTGAAAAGCGCCAGGCTCTTCGGGTTTTGCGCGCCAACGATGTATTAAGGAAGGGTAAAGGCCCGTAAGGCGCCTACGATCCTTAATGCGAAGATGGTAAACGCGGATCCGTATATTTTTTGCCTACCGCATTTCTGCGAATTTTTTCCCGCTTTTGCTACGATTTCATGATTCCAAAACCCCTTTAAATATATTTGCAAGTCGAAAGTTAACGGCAAAACGGTGCATTTTTCTCGCCGGGCAGCTCGCGGCTATTTGTTTTTATTCAGCCAAATCAATGGCTTGCCGGACGATTTACCCTTCCGCAAGGAATCCCTGCTATCATGAGCGCCATAAGGAAGAGAGCGGCATTTGTGCAAAATGCCGGGAAACCGGCCATTACCGGTACGATGGCAGCTAACGCCGGGGAAGGCGATACGTTGGGGAAGCCAGGAAACTCTGCTTCTGTACAGCCGGAGGCAGGTTCGCACCCCATTTGCCGCACGCGCCGCCACGCGAACTTCCGGCCGGTAAGCTGCACTAGCGGCAAAGATCTGCTAGTACGCATTTCAAGTTGAAGACGTTCGCGGGGCGTGCCGGTGACGCGCCAATCCAGGGCTGAATAGGGAAGATGCGATGGAGACCAAAAGTAGCGGGGCGGCCCCCAGAATCGGCTTTGTCAGCCTTGGCTGCGCGAAAGCGCTCGTCGATTCCGAGCGGATTTTGACGCGGCTCCGCTCCGAGGGTTACGAGATTTCGCCAAGCTACGAGGGCGCCGGAATCGTGGTTGTAAACACCTGTGGCTTTCTCGACAGCGCCAAGGCCGAAAGCCTCGAAGCGATCGGCGAGGCGATGGCGGAGAACGGCCGGGTGATCGTGACCGGCTGTTTCGGCGTCGAGGATAAGCGCATCCGCGCGGCGTTCCCCGGCGTACTCGCCGTGACCGGCCCGCACCAATACGACGCTGTCATGGACGCGATACACGCCGCGGCGCCCGCCCCGCACGCGCCCTACCTGGAACTGGTGCCCCGCGCCGGCCTGCGCCTCACGCCGCCGCATTACGCCTATCTGAAAATCTCGGAAGGCTGCAATAACCGCTGCTCGTTCTGCATCATTCCGGACCTGCGCGGCGATCTCGTGAGCCGGTCCGCGGCCGATGTGCTGACCGAGGCGGAAGCGCTCGCGGCCCAGGGCGTCAAGGAACTGCTGGTCATCAGCCAGGACACGAGCGCCTACGGCGTGGACCTCAAATATGCGGAAAGCGCTTGGCGCGGCGCCCCCGTCAAGGCAAGGCTCACCGAGCTGTGCGAGGCGCTTTCAAGCCTCGGCATTTGGGTGCGCCTGCATTACGTCTATCCCTATCCGCATGTAGACGAGATCATGCCGCTGATGGCTGAGGGCAAGATCCTGCCTTACCTCGACATCCCGTTCCAGCATGCCTCGCCCCAGGTGCTGAAGGCGATGCGCCGCCCGGCAAACCAGGAAAAAACCCTCGAACGCATCGAGCGCTGGCGGGCGATGTGCCCCGATCTCGGGCTCAGGTCCACGTTCATCGTGGGCTTCCCTGGCGAAACCGAAGAGGACTTCGCATTCCTCCTCGGCTGGCTGCGCGAGGCGCGGCTGACGCGCGTCGGCTGCTTCAAATACGAGAACGTGGAGGGAGCCGCGAGCCGGGAGCTTGAGGGCCAAGTGCCCGAGGAAGTGAAGGTGGAGCGCCACGAGCGGTTCATGGCGGTGCAGCGCGAGGTGAGCGAGGAAGTCCTGGCTGGCCAGGTTGGCAAGACCATCGAAGTGCTGATCGACGAGGTGGACGAGGATGGCGCCGCCGGCAGGAGCGCCTGGGACGCGCCGGAGATCGACGGCTCGGTCTTCATCGCCGATGCGGATGACCTGACCCCCGGCGATCTGGTCCGCGCCACCATTATAGACTCGGACGACTACGATCTATGGGCGGAAGTCGCGGCGGGGTAGCGCGAAGCCCCCTCACCCCTGTCCCCTCTCCCCTCGCGGGAGTCCCGTCGCAGCCGTTGTTAAGGCGTCCCTTCTCCTATAGGGCCTATAGGGAGAAGGACAGGATGAGGGGTTACAGCCCTCAGGTCATGGCAAAACCTGCCTATTCGAATGCTCTTATGTTGGCGCGCATGCGCGAAAGTGGGGGGAATTATGTCTGAAGATATGCGTGACGGCCGGCTCGTGACCGTTGTCATCCCGCGCAAGTGGGCGGAGGCGGCAAAGCAGCCCCAGGGTGCGCATCAGTTGGCGGCGGCAGTCGTCGACTACGTCAACGACGTGCAAGCGGCGGGCATGTATGCGCGGAGCGAACTGCCCGCAAATGCGCTGCAAGCCTACCACGCCGATTTCTACCTCGCCCAGGTCAGGAATGGCGGGCACAGCCAGTTTATCGCGAACTCCGGCAGCCTCCTGCCAATCGCCATCGCCGATGCCCTCGCTGGGCTGGAAGCGATGAGCGCCGGGGCCCAGTGTCAAATCCTGGCGGAAATGGCCGCCTGGGTAGCGGCCAACCCGGATGAGGCGGATGCCCAGGATGGTTTCAGCGTGCGCGCGAAGCCGCTCGACGATCTGGATAGCCGTTTCTTTGCCGCGGAGGGCGAAAAGCCGGTGACGCATCTGGCCGCGCGCTGGATCGCGGGCTGGCCGGAGCTGCGGACCGTCGAGGAGGATCGCTACGCCGCCGCCATTGAAGAGCTCGCGGCGCTGAACCCGGCCCGCGGCCCCCGCCTGGTCTGGAAAAACGTACTGAACCTCCGCTACCAGCTCACCGATCCGGCCCAGATGGCAATCGCTGCCACATGCGGAGCGGTGGAACCAGAGCCCGAAATCAAGACCGGTATCGGCGGCGGCTTTTACGAAGAAGTCGACGGCGAGCAGCGCCTGGTTTTCGTTCTCAGTACGCAAATGGGGCAGCGTCTATGCGTGCCGGGCGATGAGGCCGCTCGTCTTTACGAATACATCGATCGAAGCCCGCGTCCCGCACCCGGTCCAGAGCTGGACCTTGACGAGATCCAGAATTACAAGCCTCCGGTAGTGGGCAGGCAGCTGTCGGAGGTTAGCGCGGAAATCATCCAGCGGTTCGTCGCGGCTGCGGATGAGACGAGCGCGGCGGAGGCCATCGATCTTATGCTGCGGAAGGCTGGGTTAGGGCCGGCCGCGATGATTACCGCGAGTCTCGCGAAGGACGGGGACCCGCTGTGGATCGTTGCCACGGAGCAGAACCTCTCGATTGCGAGGAGTTCCACCAGTGGCGCCCAGCTCAGGGACCACGAGGGCAAGCCCTTGGCGTCGGTCACAAGGGCCGAAATCGAGCAGCATGCGTCGGAGGCAGCCGCGGCCAGGCCTTGCCATGCGGCCCGGGGCCTGAGCGGAGTCCGGCGTTCGATGCGAGGCGCGCCGCGGTATGGGTACACTGCACTCACGCTAGAACGCCCCGCGGAGAGGACGTACTAGCAAGCTATTGAATCTAGTGCAACTTATCCGAGGCAAGCTTGCGTGGCGGCGCGTGCGGCGGACTTGAAGCATTCGGCAAGCGCGAAAACAGCGGCCACTCGCGTTCCAGTGCGCGCGCGAACAGAAGCGGATGCCGCCATGGCAAGGCTTGTAGGTGCTCTGCCCACGCCGCGCTCATCGCGAACATGCAAAAGATAGGTGCGGATCTCTTCCTCGCTCAAAAGATCGGGGAGCGCTTGCAATGGGCAGGTAAAACGTCTGTTCCGAACCAGACCCGCATCCGCTCGTAGACATCTTGCTGGCTGAGCAAGTCGAAATGATTCATGGCGTGGCCGGTCCATTGCCGGTCTTCAGGGATGCACAAGGCCCGGCAGGGATCCTCATGCTTGCCGAGCGCACTGCCGAGCGGCACAAGGCCGTCGCCCAGAAGCCGGCCACGCAAGCCCCCAGCCTCTCTCCCCGTGTCCGCCGCAATCGCAAAGCACTGAACATCCTCCGGAAGCGGGACGGCTTGCCTTGCATCGCCGGTATGCTCGAACCGGTCCGTGCCCTGCCAATCGCCGTCGAGCAGATTGCCATAACGAAGATCGGTGATGCCGGCGCTTCGAATGCGGCCGAGTTGTGTGAATGCCGCTGTGTAAGCGCTCTTACCGAGCGCAAGATGGAACCATTGTCCGCCGCGCTCCATCGGCGCGCCGTGATGCGGCGTGCCAAGAAAAACGAGCTTGCGAAGGTGCCGGGGCCAGTCATGTCCCGCGGCAGCACCATAGTGGCACGCGCTCCGCGCTACGAGCCCGCCCATGCTGTGCCCGATTATGACGAGATCCTCAAGCGGAACGGGCCACTCCCTGACAAGATCCTCCAGCAAACCGGCAAACGAACGCCCATTGACGGAGATATGCAGCCCGGAGTTGTAGTGGAGATAAACCGGCGTGTACCCTAAATCGCGCGCGAGGGCCGCGCCGTGATCGTGGCCATCCCGGCGCCATTGCCTGTCGTTCATGCACAGGCCATGCACCAGCACAACCAGCCGGCCGCTGAGCGGGGTGACGGCGGCGCCAAGGCTTTCCCTGTCCAACAGCAAGGGTTCGCCGTTGCGGCGCAGACGCATGGGAATCGCCAGCGGATTGGCTGTCCCGGCGAGGTGATCCCCCAGGACGCCGTTCAAGGCGGCAAGCGCCGCCTCGCGGCCAGGGGTGGGATGCCCGCTGGCAAGAACCGGGTCCAGCAGCGCGAGTGCCGCATCGATGCTGGCGCCGGTCAACTGGGTCACGCCCCGGATGCTGCGATAGACAAATCCTGTGATGCCGCGCGTCTTTTCTCCCGGCCGGGAAGCGAACAGGCTCCACGGACGCGCGATGTTGCCGTGCATGGTTTCTACGAGCCCGATCATGCCGGCGATGCCGTCGAAGACAAGCCGGCTTGCGCCGCGCAGAGCGGAACCGGAGATTTCCGGGTAGGTGCTCATAGGAATGGGCAGATGGAGCTTGGCTGCATACACTCAATATGGTGAGCGAGCCCCGCGATGCAAAATGCTGCCCGGTGTGTCATATCGCGCGTGGGCGATGCTCCAACTTCTTATCGCCGTGCTAGCGCTGTCTGACAATAGCCATGTTGCCGCTGCTTGTTTGCGTGGCCCGGTGCTACGGCGACTCCGCTGGCCTACAAAATAAACTTCGACAGATCCGCGTTCTTCGCCAGATCCCCCACATGCTTTTGCACATACGGCGCGTCGATGGTGAACTTCGCATGCGCCTTGTCCGCCGCCTCGAAGCTAATCTCGTCGAGCACGCGCTCCATCACGGTCGAAAGCCGCCGCGCGCCGATATTCTCAACGGACGAGTTGACCTCGACAGCGACATCCGCAATGGCATCGATGGCGTCCTCGGTGAATTCAAGCTCCACGCCCTCGGTCGCCATCAGCGCGATATACTGCTTGATAAGGCTCGACTGCGGCTCGCGCAGTATCCGGCGGAAATCGTCGCCGGTCAGCGCCTGCAGCTCGACGCGAATGGGCAGCCGGCCTTGCAGCTCGGGCAGCAGGTCCGAAGGCTTGGACACATGGAACGCGCCCGACGCAATGAATAGAATGTGGTCCGTCTTCACCGGCCCGTATTTGGTGCCGACCGTGGTGCCTTCGATCAGCGGCAGCAGATCGCGCTGCACGCCCTCGCGGCTCACATCCCCGCCGATCCGCTCGGAGCGCGCGCAAATCTTGTCGATCTCGTCCAGGAACACGATGCCGTTGTCCTCTACCGATTTGATTGCCTCCTGCACCACCTGCTCGTTATCGAGCAGCTTGTCGGACTCGTCGTCGATCAGGATGGCGTAGGATTCCCGCACGGTGACGCGCCGCGACTTGGTGCGCTGGCCGCCGAACGCCTTGCCCAGCATGTCGTTGATGTTGATCATGCCGATATGGGCGCCGGGCATACCGGGGATCTCGAAGCCGGGCATGCCGCCGCCCGTGTCGGAAACCTGGATTTCGATCTCTTTGTCGTCGAGTTCGCCATCGCGCAGGCGCTTGCGGAATGCGTCCTTGGTGGCGGGGCTCGCATTGGCGCCGACCAGCGCGGCGAGCACGCGTTCCTCGGCCTGGAGGTGCGCCTTGGCGCTGACCTCCTTGCGCTTGTTGGCGCGCACGAGGCTGATGCCGATTTCCATCAGGTCACGGACGATCTGGTCCACGTCGCGGCCGACATAGCCGACCTCGGTGAATTTCGTGGCCTCGACTTTCATGAAGGGCGCGTTGGCGAGCTTGGCGAGGCGGCGGGAAATCTCCGTCTTGCCGACGCCGGTAGGCCCGATCATGAGGATGTTCTTCGGCAGCACCTCTTCGCGCATGTCCTCGTCGAGCTGCTGCCTGCGCCAGCGGTTGCGCAATGCGATTGCCACGGCGCGTTTCGCGTCCGCCTGGCCTACGATGAAGCGGTCCAGCTCCGAGACGATTTCCCTGGGCGAGAAGTTTGTCATACTTTGATTTTCCGTGCACCCGGCCGCGGGATTAGACCGCGGAGGACAGGCTCTCTACGATGATGTTGTTGTTCGTATAAACGCAGATATCGGCGGCTATGGCCATGGCCTTGCGGGCGATGTCCTCAGCGGAGAAATCCGTTTCCATGAGCGCGCGCGCGGCGGCAAGCGCATAGTTGCCGCCCGAGCCGATGCCCATGACGTGATGCTCAGGCTCAAGCACGTCGCCGGTGCCGGTCAGCACGAGCGTGGCGTTCTTGTCGGCGACGATCATCATCGCCTCAAGCCTTCGCAGATAGCGGTCGGTCCGCCAGTCCTTGGCGAGATCGACGCAGGCGCGCACGAGCTGTTCGGGATACATTTCGAGTTTGGCTTCGAGCCGCTCGAACAGCGTGAACGCGTCGGCGGTGGCACCCGCGAAGCCGGAAATTACATTGCCTTTGCCCAGCGTGCGGACTTTCTTGGCGTTCGCCTTGATCACGGTCTGACCCAGCGAAACCTGTCCATCACCCGCCACGACGACGCGCCCGCCCTTCCGGACGGTTAAAATAGTTGTGCCATGCCAGAGCGATTGGCCTTGCATAGATTGCGAGGAAAGCGTCATTTATCGGTCCTGTTCATGGCGTGGGATATGGCGCGGCCCGTTCACGGATCAAGATGCGCCACCGCCTGCATGTGGGGACGGAACCTTGAGAAAAGCGCGGATCGAACGCAAGACTAAAGAGACCGGAATTGTAGCCGAGGTCAACCTCGATGGGAAAGGCACCTATTCCATTTCCACCGGCATCGGCTTTTTCGACCACATGCTCGAGCAGCTTTCGCGTCATTCGCGCATCGACATTTCGCTGCAAGCCAAGGGCGACTTGCATGTAGACCAGCATCACACCGTCGAGGACTGCGGCATAGCCCTGGGCCAAGCGCTCGCCAAGGCGCTGGGCGACAAGCGCGGGATCGTCCGCTATGCGCATGCCTACCTGCCGATGGACGAGACGCTGACGCGCACCGCGCTGGATATTTCGGGCCGGCCCTACCTGATTTGGCGCGTGGCCCTGCCTGCGCCCAAAATCGGCGATATGGACACGGAGCTTTTTCGCGAGTTTTTCCAGGCTTTTGCGCAGAACGCAGGGATAACGCTTCACATGGAGCTGCTTTACGGCGAGAATTCTCATCATATCGCGGAGAGCTGCTTCAAGGGCTTGGCGCGGGCGCTCGGCTCCGCCATTGCCATCGGCGAGGGGGCGAAGGACGAGATACCATCCACGAAAGGGCAGCTTGGGAACTAGGTTCCAGCTGCGGCGCCAATGATTGTCTATACCGTTCACGAGCCGGTAATCCCGGCCAAAACGTCGGCTGAGCGCGCGGATGAAGTGGTGTTCGTCAGGGAAGGCTTCACTTGGTGGGGGTTCCTCTACGCGCCCTTCTGGCTGCTCTACAATGCGCTCTGGCTTGAGTTTGCGGTAGCGGTACTGGTTGCCGCAGCCGTGGCTTCTGTGTTGACTGCGTTCGATCTGAAGGATCAAGCTTGGGCCATCGCATACGTGCTGCTCATGCCGGTTGCGGGCTTCGAGGGAAACAGCTTGCGGAGAGGATGCTTGGAGCGGAAGGGCTATATCTACCTCGCCTCGGTCGCAGGCAGCAGCCTCGACGAGTGCGAACGGCGCTTTTTCGACGCTTGGCTTCCTGGCATCGCAGGCCGCAATGCAAGACAGGAGCCCAGGCCAGGTTCCGCCAGCACTTCCGGCTCCGCTGCCAGCTGGGCAGGAACAGGCGTCGTTGGCACTCTTCCCGGTGAGATCTTATAGCCGCCATGCTTGTTGCAATCGTCGATTACCAGTCAGGCAATCTCCATTCCGCTGCAAAGGCTTTCGAGCGTGCGGCCAGGGAAAGCGGCATTGCCGCCGAAATCTCCGTTACGTCCGATCCGGGTGTGGTCAGGCGCGCGGACCGCATTGTGCTGCCGGGCGTTGGCGCATTCGGCGACTGCTACCGGGGGCTTGAAAGCGCGCCCGGCATGCTGGAGGCGCTCAAGGAAGCCGTGCTCGCGCGCGGGCGGCCCTTCTTCGGCATTTGCGTCGGCATGCAGATGCTCGCGAACCGGGGGCTTGAGCACGGCGAGCACAAGGGGCTCGGCTGGATCGGCGGCGAGGTCAGCCTCATCGAGCCAGCGGACAAGGCGCTCAAGATCCCGCATATGGGCTGGAACACGCTCACCTATCTGCGCGAGCACCCGCTGTTCGAAGGCATCCCGGGCGGCGAAGAGGGCTGGCACGCCTATTTCGTGCACTCTTACCAGTTCAAGGCGAAGGACCAAGGCGATGCCGTGGCCGTCTCGGACTACGGCGGCCCGGTGACGGCAGCAATTGCGCGCGGCAACATCGCCGGCACGCAATTCCACCCGGAAAAAAGCCAGAAGCTCGGGCTCAGGCTGATTTCAAATTTTCTGAAGTGGCGGCCGTAAGATGGCGCGATTTCTTGCCGGAGCGGCTGAATATCGCGGTGAGCATGCGGTTCATGCCACGCACTTCCGCGAGTTGCATGACCGGGCCGATTGGCGAGATCTTCTGCCCGCTGGCTCCCATCACATTGGATGCGGCCTTGTCGAGGCCCGCCTCGGTGACGTAGAGCCGGTCCGCGGACCCCATATGCGCGAGCAAGGCGGTTTGGATTTCCTGCGCCTTGAACTTGGTCTCGACGACCCAAAGCCCGTCGAGAGGATGTTCCCACTGGCTTGCCAGCCTTCTGATGGCGTCGGCAACAGCGTTTGCGCCTTTGGCGCGCTTAATTTCGCATGCGATGACGTAGCGGTGCACGTTACTGTCTTTCGTGCCTGTGGTTCAAACCTGGCTCCAGACGCTGCTACGAGAGGGAGCCCCTCTATAACGCCAAAGAAAAACGCCAGCGTCCAGATTTTTGTTCCGAAACCGGTCAACCCTTGGGGAAAAGTGGTATGATTCTCTATCCTGCTATTGACTTGAAGGACGGCCAGTGTGTGCGCCTTCAGCAGGGGCTCATGGACAAGGCCACGGTTTTCAGCCTGACCCCAGCGGATCAGGCGCGGGAATTTGCCGCACAGGGCTTCCATTCCATCCACGTTGTGGATCTCAATGGAGCTTTCGAGGGCCGCTCGATTAATGCCGAGGCCGTGACCGCCATACTGGGCGCCGTGCAAATTCCAGTCCAGCTCGGAGGCGGCATCCGCAGCCTGGATTCGATCTCCCATTGGATCAAGCATGGCGTGGCGCGGGTGATCCTCGGCACCGCCGCCGTGCGCGACCCGGCCCTCGTCCGCCAGGCCTGCGCCCGCTTTCCGGGAAAAATCGCCGTCGGCATCGACGCGAAAGACGGGAAAGTGGCGGTGCAGGGCTGGGCCGAAACTTCGGAGCTTTCAGCGGCCGATCTGGCGCGCCGCTTCGAGGACACCGGTGTTTCCGCCATCATCTACACCGACATCGGCCGTGACGGCATGCTCACCGGCCTCAACCTCGACGCCACCGCCGAGATCGCGCGCGCGGTTAAAATTCCGGTGATCGCCTCGGGCGGGCTCGCCGGCATCGACGATATCAAGAGGCTTGTCTCGCCGAAATATGCGATGATCGCCGGCGCGATCGCCGGACGCGCGCTTTACGACGGCCGGCTCGACCCGGAACAGGCGCTGAAACTGGCGTCTCAGGCAAACTGACGCGAAAAGTTATGCAGAACCGGCCCCTGCTGGCGGTTGCAGGCCGCGGGCAAGCTCTGCAACACATAATTGACGAAATCACCTTCTACGGGCAAAGAAGGGTGACGGGCCCGGCTAATGAAAGAAATGTGTGAATGCTGAAATTTCCGCTGCTCCGTAGCACGTTGGAAAAACCCGCTACTTTATTGCTTTTTTGCACCCTGCTGGCATTTACTCTGCCGGAAATGCAGGTGTTTGCCGGTGAGGAAGCTCAGGGGCAAGCGCCAGCGGTTGTGAACGAGCAAGGGCCTGCGGCTGAGAAGCCGTCTGTTGAAAACAAGTCTGCTGGGAGTGTGAATCCGCCTGCGGCCGAGGCGCCAAAACCGGTGCCTGCGGACGTGAAGCCCGCCAGCGCGGAGACACAGCCAGCCGGACCCGCGAACGCGGCCCCCGCCGGCGCGAAACCGCAGGAGACAACGGCAGGAGACAGCAAGCCCGCCGCAAGCCCGGAGCCGCGTGCGCCCGCAAGGGCCGAGGCCAAGCCTGGCGACTCGAAACCGGCGCCGAGGCTGGCGGATCCGAGGCCCAAAGACCTTACCCCAAAGCCCGAAAACGTGCAGGGCACCGTTCGCCCCTCCACGGTGAATGCGCTTTATAACATCAGCTTTCTCGGCTCCCAGATCGGGGAATTTAAGATCCGCTCAGCGATCACCGCCCGGCAATACTCGATGCAGGCCACCGCCGATCTCAGCGCGCTGTTCGGCATAGTGAGCTGGAAAGGCGTCACAAGCAGCCGCGGGCTCATGACCCCGGCGGGGCCGGTTCCGCAGAATTACACCTTCCGCTATGCGACGAGCGACAAGCACGAGGCGGTGGAGATCCGCTTCCAGGAACGCATGGTACAGGATATCATCATCAATCCGCCGTCGCATCCGGGCGGCCGCGCCGTTCCGATCACCGCGGAAGACCTGCAAAACGTGGTCGACCCTCTAAGCTCCATCGTGCTCCTGGCTCAGGCCCGTCCCAGCCGTCTCACCGGTGGCCAGGCATGCAACCAGCGCCTGCCTATTTTCGACGGCAAGCTCCGTTACGATCTGGTGCTTTCGCCAAAGGGCACGCGCCAGATAGAACAGGTTGGCAGGTTGCGGGGCACCGCCTATGTGTGCCGGGTGAGCTACGTTCCCATCGCCGGGCATAGGGCTGGCAAGGGGGATTATGCTTCCGGCAACTCGGGCATAGAGATCTGGCTTGTGCCAATGCCGGAGGCGGGTCTATTGGTGCCCTATTACGTCCATGTGCCGACACCCGCCGGTACGGCTTCTATGGTAACGGCAAAATTCGATGTTGAGACGTCTGCTGGCCGCCATGCGCTCGCCGACTGAACGAGGAAAAACAATCGAGGCAATTTATTCAGGAGAGCGGAAGCTGACCGGCCCTTGTTTCAGACCGGGCATTCCCGGCCCCCGCGCAATTCTCCTACGCCTATCGCACCATTGCCGCCGGCTCGCGAAACAAACCGGACGTGCGATTTTCGACAGAAAGTCCGCTTATGAGCGCAAGCATGCAAACGGCTAATGTTAAGCCCTTCCAGTCACGGCACGTAACGGCCGTGCTTGGCCCCACCAACACCGGCAAGACGCACCTTGCCATAGAGCGGATGCTCGGCCACGAATCCGGGCTGATCGGCTTGCCGCTGAGGCTGCTGGCACGCGAAATCTACGACAAGATCGTCGCCAGGATCGGTCCAAGCGAGGTGGCGCTGATAACGGGCGAAGAGAAGATCAAGCCCGAACACCCGCGCTATTGGGTATGCACGGTCGAGGCCATGCCCCGCGAGGTCGAGGCGGACTTTCTTGCCGTCGACGAGATCCAGCTTGCCGCCGATTTTGACCGTGGCCACGTCTTCACCGAGCGCCTGTTCTACGCGCGCGGCATGAGCGAGACGCTTCTGCTCGGCGCGCAGACGATGGCCGATCCGATCCGCGAGCTTATTCCGGGCGCGAACTTCATCGCCCGCCCGCGTCTCTCCAAGCTCACCTATTCGGGGCAGAAAAAGATCACGCGGCTGCAATCGCGCACGGCTATCGTAGCCTTCTCGGCGAGCGACGTGTACGCAATCGCCGAGTTGATACGCAGGCAGCGCGGCGGTGCGGCGGTCGTTCTCGGCGCTCTCTCTCCGCGCACCCGCAATGCCCAGGTCTCACTTTATCAGTCGGGCGAGGTCGATTTCCTCGTTGCAACCGATGCCATCGGCATGGGCCTCAATCTCGACGTGGATCACATCGCCTTTGCCGGTACCCGCAAATTCGACGGCCGGACCCACCGCAGCCTGACGCCCGCCGAGCTTGCCCAGATCGCAGGCCGCGCCGGGCGCCATCTGAACGACGGTACCTTCGGCGTGACAGGCGATGTCGAGCCTTTCGACCAGGAACTGGTCAACAAGCTTGAAAACCACGATTTCGAGCCGGTGAAGGTTCTGCAATGGCGCAACAACGACCTTGATTTCGGCAGTATCGACCGGCTGAAGGAAAGCCTGCGCCGCGTGCCGGAAAACGCCCGGCTGCAGCGTGCCAGGACAGCGGACGATCTCGAAGCGCTGGAACTGGCGGTTAACGATCCCCGTATCGCGGAGCTTGCGGCCGCCCCGGCTGCCGTCAAGCGGCTATGGGAGGTCTGCCAGGTTCCCGATTACCGCAAGGTAGCGCCCGCCACCCACGCCGAGCTGGTTTCGACCCTTTACAAGTTCACCATGAGCGACGAGGGGGTGATCCCCGAAGACTGGTTCTCCGCACAGGTCGAACTGGCCAGCAACACCGAGGGCGACATCGACACGCTCTCGAACCGTATCGCCCATATCCGCACCTGGACCTTCGTCTCCAACCGCCGCGAATGGCTCAAAGACCCCGATCACTGGCAGGCCAGGACGCGCGAGATCGAGGACAAGCTTTCCGACGCGCTGCACGAGCAGTTGACGCAGCGCTTCGTCGATAAGCGCACCAGCGTGCTCATGAAGAGCATGCGCGACAAGGAGAGCCTGTTCGCCGAGATCGAAAAGGACGGCCGCGTCGTCGTCGAGAAGCATTATGTCGGCAAGCTTGAAGGCTTTTCCTTCACGCCGGATGCGGCTGCTGTCGGCGTGCACGGCAAGGCTGCGCGGAACGCGGCGGCGAAAGTGCTGGTCCATGAGCTTGCCGCGCGTGCGGACCGGCTCGCTGCGGCGGCCGACACGGCTTTCACGCTGACGCGCGAGGGACAAATCGTCTGGGAGCATCAGGAAATCGGCCGGCTGTCGGCGGGCGACGATCCGCTGAGCCCCAATTTCACGCTTTATGCGGACGAGCACCTGGCCGCCATCGATAAGGACAATATCACCAAGCGCATCGAGACGTGGCTTGCCCACCATATCGATGTGCGGCTCAAGCCCTTGCAGGAAATCTCCAAGTCCGAGGAAATCACGGGCCTCGCGAAGGGCATCGCCTTCCGCTTGCGCGAGAATTTCGGCGTGCTCAAGCGCGATACCGTCGCCGAGGAAATCAAGTCCGTCGATCAGGAGGGCCGCGCGCAGCTCAGGAAATACGGCGTTCGCTTTGGCGCGCACCATATCTATTTCCCGCTGCTCCTGAAGCCCGCATCCGCGGACCTGCTTCTGCTGTTTTGGCTACTGAGGCATGGGGCTGAGCACAATCTCGCTCCCGCCGCCATTGCGGAAACGCCGCGGCAAGGGCTGACGTCTGTGCCGCGCAACGCCGCCATGCCGGAGCAGTTCTATCGCGCCGCGGGCTTCCATGTGTGCGGGCAGCGTGCCGTGCGCGTCGATATGCTGGAGCGGCTTGCAGACATTATCCGGCCTTTGACCGCGTGGAAGCCGACCGAAACTGCGGCCGAACCACCGGCTGGAGCGGCAGGCGGAGGCGCTTTCCGGATCAGGCCCGAAATGATGTCCATTATGGGCTGCTCTGCCGAAGAGCTTGGCATGATCCTAGAGTTGCTCGGTTTCCGCCGCGAAAGGCGGCCGTTGAAGAAAACTGCGCCGGCGCCGGATGCGGCACCCGTGGCGGCCGAAGCGCCCGATGGCGCTGGTGAGACCGGCACCGTCGAGGTTGCGAACGATAGCGGCAGCGTCCAGGCAGCGAACGACACCGGCGAAATCCAGGCTGCAAACGATAGTGGAGAAATCCAGGCAGCGAACGATAGCGACGTTCTGGCCGCGAACGATAATGTCGCGCCAGCCGGAGAAGACGTAGCTTTAGCGGTAGCCGAAGCCAGCGCCGCTGGCGATGCGGCAGGCGAAGTTCATGAGGAAGCTTCACCGGCCGAAGCCGGGGAGCCTGCCGAAGAGACCAAAGCGGCTGAAGCGCCGGCTGTGGAAGCGGGAGCCGGAAGCGGCGAAAGTGCTGAGCCCGAGTTCGAGGAAGTCTGGCGCTTCCGCAGGCCCAAACCCAAGTTCGAGCGTCCGGAAGGTGCGGCCGGCCGGCCACACCACAGGCGTTCCCACGGAGCCGGCGACGGCCGGGATCGCAGCCAGAGGCCAAACCAGGACCGCCAGCGCCCGCAGCCCGGCGGGACGGCGGCCGCACCCGGTCAGCAGCCGCAGCAGCAGGATCGCCCGAAGGATCAGGCCCAGGGCGGAACCCCCGGGCAGCGTCCCGGTGGCGGGCACAACCGCGATCAGGGGCAGCATCGGCGTTCAGGGGGCGGGCACCATCATGGCCGGCCGCAGCAGCAAGGTGCACAGCCGGAAGCGGGCGCCCAGGCCAAGCCGGATGGGGAGCAACGTCCGCAGGCGCAGAGCGGCCAGCAGCACCGTCAGCACGGCCGTCCTGGCGACCACGGCCCCGGCCGCGGCCGGGATTCGCGTCCACCCCGTCATCAGGACAAGAAGCCTTTCGCGGCGACCGCGGCGCCCAAGAAATCTTCGGCCGCTGTCGATCCCGATTCTCCTTTCGCCGCGCTAAGCCGGCTTAAGGAGCAGCTGGAAAAGCAAAAACAGGACGAGACCGTTTGAGCGCAACCGGAGACCAGCGCCTCGATAAGTGGCTGTGGTATGCGCGCATCGTCAAAACGCGCAGCCTTGCGGCAAAGCTCGTCGAGGCCGGCTGCATCCGGGTGAACCGTCAGCGTATGGTCAAGCCTGCGGCCACCGTGAAATGCGGCGACGTGCTGACCGCCACGCTTAACGGCAGCGTACGCGTGATCGAAGTGCTGGGACTTGGCGAACGGCGCGGCCCGCCGGCCGAAGCACAAGCGCTTTATGCCGAGCGGCTTTCCCCGGCCGGGGGCAAAGCGGCGAACGAGCCCTTGGAAGATTAGCGGCCGAGAGTTACCGGCTGACAGCGTTGACCGGCGGTGAAGCCCGAGCCCGCGGAGCCAACCGGCAGGTTCCAGTGTTATAGCTGCCAACCGCAGTCAAACTAACGCTGGCATTGAGTGAAAGGGGCGGCTATTGTCCGGGCTCTCATAAACTTTGATGGATTAAACCGTGCGTTTGAGGATCTTGCTGGCGCTGCTGTTCGTAGGGGGCGCTGGATACGGGCTTTACTGGTTCGCCGGCATGAAGAAGGCCGGGATCAATGCCTATTTTGCGTCGATGAAGCCGCCGCCGGCCCCGGTTGAGGTCGCGGTTGCCAAGCGCGCAGGCGTTCCGCAATCGCTTGCCGCCATCGGCACGCTCACCGCCGATCAGCAGGTCAGCGTGACCACGCAGATCGCTGGACAGGTACGCGAGATCTTTTTCGTTTCCGGCCAGCGGGTGAAAAAGGGCGACAAGCTCGTTCAGCTCGACGATGCGCCCGAGCGCGCGGACCTCGCCAACTATCAGGCCCAGGCCCAGCTCGCCGAAGCCAATCTCGACCGCACGGCCACTTTGCTTAAGAGCGATTTCGCCGCGCGCCAGACCTTGGACCAGAACCGCACGGTGCTGGACCAGGCCAAGGCGCAGATCATGAAAACGCAGGCGATCATCGGCCAGAAGCTGATCGTAGCGCCGTTCGACGGCGTGCTAGGCATCCGCCAGATCAATCTCGGACAATACATCGGCCCCGGCACGAATATCGTGGGCCTGATCGACCCCAGCACCCTGCACGCCGATTTCAGGCTTCCCGAGCAAGCCGCCTCGAAGCTCTCAATCGATCAAGAGGTCGATATTGGCGTGGACGCCGTCCCCGGCAAAACCTTCAAGGCGAAAATCACGGCCATCGAGCCCCGCGTGAGCGAAACCACGCGCACGCTGAGCATCCAGGCCACGCTCGCCAACCCCGGCGAGACACTTAAGCCAGGCATGTTTGCCGATGTTGCGGTCGTGCTGCCCCCCAAGGATAACGCCATCACCATCCCGGTCACGGCACTGGATGCGACGCTCTATGGGGCGAGCGTGCTTGTGCTCGAACCGCTAGGCGAGCCAAAGGATAAGGTCTTCAAGCTGAGACGCGAGCCGGTTACGGCAGGCTTCTATTTCGGCAATCAGGTCGAAATCGCCAAGGGCCTCAATGGCGGCGAAACCGTTGTCGCCTCCGGCCAGAACAAGCTGCAAACCGGGGCACTTGTAACTCCCATCGACACGACGGCCTTGGTGCCGCCCGCCAAAGTCGCCCTTCCATAACCGGACTGCCAGGCCGTTCTCATGCGTTTCACCGACATTTTCATCCGCAGGCCGGTCCTGGCGTTCGTGATCAGTGCGCTGATCCTGCTCATAGGCCTGCGCTCGCTCTATACTCTGCCGGTGCGGCAGTTCCCGCTTCTCACCAACACGGTCGTCACCGTAACCACGATCTATCCCGGCGCTACGTCCGACCTGATGCAGGGTTTCATCACGACGCCGTTGCAGCAGGCCATCGCAACCGCGGACGGCATCGACTACATCACGTCGACCTCGGTGCTGGGCGCCAGCACGATCACGGCCTACATCCGGCTGAATTTCGATCCGGATGCAGCGGTTACGGAAGTCATGTCCAAGGTGCAGCAGGTGCGCTACCTGATGCCGCCGGGTTCCAACGATCCGATCGTCACCAAGAGCACCGGCCAGACGACCGCCATCATGTATATCGGCTTTTCGAGCCCGTCCCTCGAAATGCCCGCCATTTCCGATTACCTTACCCGCGTGGTCCAGCCCGTGCTGGCTACCGTCGACGGCGTCGCCTCGGCGGACGTGCTCGGCGGACAGAACTTTGCGATGCGCGTCTGGCTCGACCCTGCCCGCATGGCTGCGCGCGGCATCAGCGCGACCGAGGTAGCCCTTGCCATCCGCGCTAACAACTACCAGACGGCGCCCGGCCAGCAGAAGGGCTACTTCACCATCGCGAACATCACCGCCAACACCGACCTGCAAAGCGTCGATCAGTTCCGCGACATGGTGGTGAAGGCGAGCGAAGGCGCTCTGGTCCGCTTGAGAGACATCGCCACCATTTCGCTCGACGCCCAGGCCTACGACGCCAGCGTTTCGATGGATGGCCAGAACGCGGTCTTCATCGGCGTGCAGCCGACGCCCAATGGAAATCCGCTGACGATTGTAACCGGCGTCCGCAAGAAGCTTGAGAGCATCACAAATACCCTGCCGCCCACGCTCAAGATGAGCGTTGCCTACGACGCCAGCAAGTTCATCCAGGCGTCCATCGACGACGTGGTCTGGACGCTTGGGCTCGCCGTGGCGGTCGTGGTGGCGGTGATCTTCCTGTTCCTGGGCTCGATGCGCACCGTGCTGATCCCAATTGTGACGATCCCGCTGTCGCTGATCGGCGCGGGCACCATCATGTACGCCTCAGGCTTCAGCGTGAACCTTCTGACACTCCTTGCCATGGTGCTGGCCATCGGCCTTGTGGTGGATGACGCGATTGTCGTGGTCGAAAACGTGTTCCGCCACATTGAAGAGGGCAAGACCCCGGTACAGGCCGCGCTCGTAGGCGCCCGCGAAATCGCCGGCCCCGTGGTCGCCATGACGATCACGCTGGCCGCGGTCTACGCGCCAATCGCCTTCCAGGGCGGCGTGACCGGCATTCTCTTCAAGGAGTTCGCCTTTACGCTGGCGGGCGCAGTGATCGTGTCGGGCGTTGTCGCCTTGACGCTCTCGCCTGTGATGTCGGGCGCGCTTCTGTCCTCGAAGGTGCTGCATTCCCCCTTCGCGCAGGCCGTCACGAACACCTTCACCAGAGTTGAGCACTGGTACGAGCGCCGGCTTTCATCGAGCCTGGATTACCGGCCCGCCACCGCGATTATCGCTGCGGGCGTGTTCATTAGCATCTGGTTTCTCCTTGGCGGCGCCGCCAAGGAACTCGCGCCGGAAGAAGACCAGGGCATCGTATTCGGCTTCGTCAAAGCCCCGCAATACGCCAACCTCGACTATATGGAAGCCTACAGGAAGCAAATCGAGGAGGCGTTGACCGTACCCGAGGCCGATGGCACGTTCATCATTTTTGGGCGGCCCGTCGTCAATCAAGGCTTTGCCGGCGCCAGGTTGAAGCCTTGGAACGAGCGCAAGGACATCGCCAAGAAGATCCAGGCAAATCTGCAAAGCCGGCTTTTCAAAGTGCCCGGCCTGCAGGTATTCGCGTTTCCCCCTCCGCCTTTGCCAGGCACACCGGGCGGTTTGCCGGTGCAGATGGTCGTCTATTCGACCGACGGCTACACCATCATTTACAACGTGGTCGAGAAGCTGAAAGCCGCGGCCCGCAAGAGCGGAATGTTCATCGTGGCGGACAGCGATCTGGCCTTCAATAACCCGACCGTGAAGGTCGAGGTCAACCGGTCCAAGGCGAACGAACTTGGCGTGACGATGGAGAGCATCGGCAACACGCTGGCGCTCATGATCGGCGGCAATTATGTGAACCGCTTCGATTTGCAGGGCCGCTCCTATCAGGTCATTCCGCAGGTTCCACGCGCGGAGCGGCTGACGCCGGACTCGCTCGCCAACTATTATGTGCCGACGGCGAGCGGAACCGAGGTGTCGCTTTCGACCCTTGTCAACGTCACCACAGCCACCGAACCGAACGCGCTGACCCAATATAACCAGCTCAACTCCGCGACCTTCCAGGCGGTGCCGTTCCCCGGCGTTTCCATGGGGCAGGCGGTCGATTTCCTGGAGCAGCAGGCTAAGGAGCTGTTCCCCGAAAACTTCACGCACGCCTATCTCGGCAATTCGCGGCAATATGTCGAAGAAGGCAACAAGTTCCTCTACACACTGGTTTTCGCGGCAATCGTGATCTTCCTGGTGCTTGCCGCCCAGTTTGAGAGCCTGCGCGATCCGCTCGTGATCATGGTGAGCGTACCCATGGCGATTTGCGGAGCGCTTTTGCCGCTGTACATCGGAATTGCGACCTGGAACATCTATTCGCAGGTTGGCGTCGTCACGCTCGTCGGGCTTATTTCGAAGCACGGCATCCTGATGGTGGAGTTCGCCAAGGAACTGCAGCGGCATGAAAATCTGGACCGCAGGGGCGCGATTGTGCGCGCCGCCTCCGTGCGTTTGCGGCCGATCCTCATGACCACCGCGGCAATGGTGGTGGGCCTAATTCCGATGGTGCTGTCGACGGGTGCCGGCGCTGCGAGCCGGTTCAGTATCGGCCTTGTTATTGTATGCGGGCTTACGATCGGAACGATCTTCACGCTGTTCGTGCTGCCGATGGTCTACACCTTCATCGGTGCCGATCACCGGCCCGCCACCACCGCTGCACGCGATGCCGAGATCGCTTCGGCGGGCCTCTAGGGGTTCCAGGCCCTTTACATAACTTTACAAAGGGCGCAGACGGCGGAAACAAGCCTGCGCCAGATTATGCTCATTGAAAGAGCGGCAATGCCGCAAAAGGAGCATAAGACGATGTCGCAGACCCCCCCCAATGAAGGCGCCCCCGCCACCACCTGCCGGAGCCATCGCCGGCGCCGCTGGGTTGCCGTCCTGGCTCTTGCCGTGGCGGGCATGCTTGGCTTCGCGGCCGGCAAAGTCCACAGCTCGCCCTGGATGCACCACTGGGCCTTCAATCGCCTGGATGCCGATGAAATCACCTTCTTCGTGCAGCACCGCATCAACAAGGCGCTGTCGAAGGTGGATGCCACGCAGGAGCAGCGCGACAAGATCGATGCCATCGCAAAGGCTACGGTCAGCGATGTCTTTGCGCTCAAGAAAGACCCGGATGCCCGGCGCGCGAAGGTTGTTGCGATCCTGAAGGCGGATACCATCGATAGGGCAGCACTTGAGGAGATCCGGGCGGAGCGGCTTAGCGCAGGCGAGACGGCTTCGAAGCGCATCGTGCAGGCCATCGCCGATGCAGCCGATGTGTTGAAGCCGGAGCAGCGCCGCGAGCTTCTGGCGGACTGGGAGCGCTGGCACCCTCTGCCATGACGCGCAGTCCAGCAAATCGAATTCCGGCGGCTCAGCAGCCGCCGGATAATTCCGGACGCATTTTACAAGGGCTTGCGCAAGTAATCCGGACTACGATGATGCACGGCATTCCCACGGACAACCAACCCCGCAGAATTCCCATGCCCCTTATTCTCTTGATCGAGGACGATGTCCGGCTCGCGAGGATGGTCGCGGATTACCTCCGGCAGAACCAGTTCGAGGTTCAGCATGCGGCCGATGGCGCGTCCGGTTTGGCGGCGCTTAAGCGCAAGCAGCCGGACCTCGTTCTCCTCGACCTGATGCTTCCCGATGCGAACGGCCTCGATCTTTTCCACGAAATCCGCAGCCTGCATCCGGCGGCACCGGCACCGGTACCGGTCATCATGCTGACCGCGCGTGGCGATCCGATGGACCGCGTGGTGGGCCTCGAAATCGGCGCGGAAGACTACATCCCCAAGCCCTTCGAGCCGCGCGAACTTCTGGCGCGCATCCGCGTGGTGCTGCGCCGGGCGCATGCGGGGCAGGGCGCCGATGTCTTGCGCTTCGGCCTGCTTGAGATCGACCGGGGGAGCCGGCAGGTGCGCGTGAACGGCGAGGAGTGCCCGCTTACGAGCTATCAGTTCGATCTCCTGACCGCAATGGCGGAGCGGGCAGGGCGCGTGCTCTCTCGCGAGCAGCTGGCGGACCTCGCGGGGCGCAGCGACCAGCCCTACGATCCAAGCCTCGACCGCTCGGTCGACGTTCACATCGCCCGCATCCGCGCTTCCATCGAGGAGGACGTCAAGCACCCGCGGCGCATCATTACCGTGCGCGGCGCGGGCTACGTCTTCGCAAAGGGGGGCGGCTGATGCCACGGCTTTACGTTCGCATCTATCTGGCCGTGCTGGGTAGCCTCGCACTGTTCGCGGTGCTCGTGGGCTTGAGCGGCTGGCTCTTTCACGAGTTGAGGGAGCCGGACGACGGCGCAGCAGAGCCGCCCTTCATATCGGATGTCGCGGAGCATCTTCTGCCTGCCGGCGCCAAGCCCGAAGCGCTGGGACAGGAACTGCAGTTTTGGCATAGCCGCACGAAATTCGATCTGGCACTGCTGGCGCCCGGCGGCGAGCTTATCGCGCAGGCAGGTGTTATCCCGGAGCGCGAGCTTGCGTCATTGGCGCACCGTGCCGCCACCAAGGGCGTTCATTGGCGCGGTCCAGCCGCCGTCGCGATCCGCCTCGACGATGGGCGCCAGCTGATCGCGGTCAAGTCGCCGGACCGGTATCGTTTCCTGATTCCCCTGCGCTGGCTTGGCCTGGTATTCGCCATCGGCCTTGCGGTCGCTGCCGCCTCCTATCCCCTTATCCGCCGGCTGACGAAGAACCTCGAACGGCTGCAGCAAGGTGTTGCGGCGTTCGGCCAGGGCAATTTGAAGATGCGCGTTCCGGTGCGCGGGCGCGACGAGGTGGCGAAGCTTGCCAGGACTTTCAATGCCGCCGCAGGTCAGATCGAAGCGCTGATTGCCACGCAAAAGCGGCTGCTCGCGAACGCCTCGCACGAACTACGCTCGCCGTTGGCGCGGCTTAAGATGGCGGCAGAGACGCTCGGCACCTCCGTCCCCAAGCCGCATCAGGAGGAAATCGCGCGCAACATCGCTGAACTCGACGGCCTCGTGGACGAAATCCTCTTGGCCAGCCGCCTCGACGCCGGAACTGCGGACGCAAGCGCCCGCGAACGCATCGACCTCGCGGGCCTCCTCGCCGAGGAATGCGCAGCCTTCGACGCGAACCTCACCGTTGCTCCAGGCCAGTCCATTTTCGTCGAAGGCGACGCCCGGCTTCTGCACCGGCTCTTCCGCAACCTCCTCGAAAACGCGCGCCGGCATGGCGGCGAAAGTCCCGCCAATGTCACAACATCGAAGCGCGGGCCGCAAGCCATCGTCACGGTGTGCGACCGGGGGCCTGGCATCCCAGGGCCCGAACGCGCCCGCATCTTCGAGCCCTTCTACCGCCTGCCGGGGCATGGCGAGCATGCGGGCGGCACCGGCCTAGGCCTCGCCCTCGTGCGGCAGATTGTGGAGAATCACGGCGGCGCGGTCCAGTGCCTGCCGCGCGATGGCGGCGGCGCTTGCTTCGAGGTGGCGTTGCCGCAGGCGAAGCCGGAAAGCATTTGACGCGCGTCTCAAGGAGCGGGAGAGGCCGCACCCTCGCTTTCAAGATCCTCCTGCCGGCGGCCTGGATTATCGGGCTTGCCCCCCGGAATGAGCAGGCTCATGCCCGCGCGCAGGCCCTCCAGCGCGTAGTCCGCGCGGATTTCACCGCTCATTTGCTCGCCAAGAACGCGTTCGAGCAGTGTAGTTCCGAAGCCGCGGCGGGCGGGCTTGGCGACAGGGGGGCCGCCGCTTTCCGTCCATTCGAGGTTCATCCGCATGTCCCCGTCTTCGGGCGCGGCACTCCAGCGGACGCAGACCCGGCCCGCCGGAACCGAAAGCGCGCCGTGCTTGATCGCATTCGTCAACAGCTCGTGCAGGCCCATCGACAGATACACCGCGGTTTCCGCTGGGATGTCGAGGTCCGGGCCATCGACGGTTATCCGGCTCCCGGCGATGACGGGCTCGAACTCGCACTTAATAAGTTCATGCAACGGAATCCGGCCCCACTTGCGCTCGATCAAGAGCGAGTGCGTATTGGAGAGCGCATGAATGCGGTCCCGGATGCTGTCGCGGAAGCTCTCGAAATTGCCGCTGGATGTGCGAAGGTTCAGCATCACCAGCGCCTCGACCATTGCCAGCGTATTCTTGACGCGATGGTGAAGCTCCCGGACGAGCAGCTTCTGCTGCTGCTCCGCCTTCTCGCGGAGCGCAATCTCGCTGCGCAGCGCCACCTCGCTCATGACGATGCCCGCAAGCTCGTTCAAATTGGCGATGTCCTCAGGTGTCCACTTGCGCGGCTTGGAATTGATGGCGCAAAGCGCGCCCAGCACGTAGCCGGTCCGCGTGATCAAGGGCGCGCCCAGATAGGAGATGACGCCGAGTTCGGGGACGGCGAGGTTGTTGCACACAAGCGGATCGGTGCGTGCATCCTCGATCACCAGCGTGTTCCCAGTTGGCACCAGATGCTGGCAGAACGAGTGCGTGAGCGGCGTCTCCCGCTTCGTAGCCCAGGGTTCAGGCAGGCCGATGGCGCTCTTGAAGAACTGCCGGTCGGAGTCGACCAGCGACACCAGCGAAACGGGCACGTTCAGCAGGCGGGTTGCAAACCGGGTCACGCGGTCGAAGGCTGGCTCTGGCGGTGTGTCGAGCAGCCCCGTTTTGCGTAAGACGGCAAGACGGTCCAGAGGAACCTCCGCCGGGTTTGAACTGGCCATGCTAGTCACCTCGCGAAGGTTCCAGCACTATAGTAACGAGTAGGAGCCTAGATCTTAGCTGGCGCAGATAAAAGAGAAAAGTTGCGGCATGCCAGCCTGGAATTACGTTTCGTCTCTATGGACCTTGTTTGCACATGCCGGAAGCGCCCGGTTTTGTTTGAAATAGAGAAGGTTTTGTTATCGTTCCGACTGGGTGACCTGTTTTCTAGAACCCGAACATATGGTCCAGGCTGAACGCCGTCTCTCCGCGGATAAGTCCATGATAGCCGAACAGCCGGCAGGTAGTGTCGCGGATGGTGACATACGCTCCCTCGCCCGCCGCTTCGAGCGCTTTTGCGCCGAAGGTTTCGCTCACCCGCCAACGATGCGAACCGCCGCAGGGGATGGCCGCGTGCGCCCGCGCGATTTCCTCGCCCTTGGCCGAGGTAAGGATCAGCGCCGTGTCCGATTTCGCATGCCACGGCGTGGAAGCCGCATAGATCAGGTGGCAGAACGTATCGTAGGGCTTCTGGCCGATGCGCAGGAACAGCCGGGTGGTGAGCCCGGGCGCGCGCCCCGAATAGCTCTGCGGCTCGTGCCCGTAGACCAGCACCGAATTGAACATGTGGCTGCCGAACGAACTTTCGGCGGCGTGACCACTCTCCCGGTCGCGGTAGCGGAATAGCCCGTGTATCCAGCCGTCCGCCTCCTGGCCCGCCGCGAAATCGTAGGTCAGCTCGGCGTGACCATAGCCTGAGCGAAGCGCTGCGCCCTTTTCCGCCAGAAGCGCGCTCACATCGAGCAGGCTTGCGTGATCGCGCGGGAGGTTTCCGAAGCGATGCTCCGCCACAAGCTCCCCGCTTGCATCGTAGACTGCCGCCTTCAGGGGGAAGTGCGCGATGTCCCGCGCCATCGGCGTAGGCAGGATGTAGGAGTCGAACCGGCTGAGCGGCGGGACCGGCGCGGGCAGGATGTGCCCCTTGCCAAGCGCTGCGCCCAGCTCCGCCAGCCTGGGATCTCGGCTTGAGATCCGCGCGCTCGACATTCGCATGAGCGATGCGCTGCCGTCCGTCTTTCGCGAGCACCTCGTAGCGGGGCCGGACGATATATTTGCCCGCCCCGATCTCGACCTGCTGCGGCCAGCGTGCTCCCGGCAAAAGCTCCGAAACGCTCAAGCGCCGGGTTGCGAAGGGCGCGACCGGCTCGTAAAGCGGCGCGGATTCCGGCCTGCCCATGATGTTCAGCGCGATCTCGCCCGCGGGTATCTCGAAGGGTTGGCTGTTTTGCAGCCAGAGCACCACTTCTTCGTCCTGGGCGGGCGCGGGCAGCCCCGCATAGAACTCCGCGGGCCACGAATTGGCGTCATGCGTGCAGGAAAGCACGTCTTCCCCATCGCCATAGGTGTCGAGCGCGTATTTCACCACATCGTGGCCCGCGATGCCGGTGGCGTGGATGAAAAGCTGGCCGGTGAACTCCGGTAGGTTGAACCGCGCACGGATCTGCTTGCTGTCGAGCACGATGGCGCTGTTCGCCGGCCCCGCCTGCTGCTCCCACTGCGCAAGCTGCTGGCCCGCGCCATCGTAAAGCCGGCACCAGAAGCGCACCGCCTTGGCGCCATATGCGCCCCAATAGTTCGCGGTGACGAGGCGGGTGTGGTGGCCGGCGCCATCGCGGAAGAAGGCGAAGTTGGTGGCAAAATTGAGCGGCGAGAGATAGCGCGAGCGGTCGCTCAGCATGGCATCCGGCAGGCGCAGCGCATCGAGGCTGTGCACCGTCATTCCCGCCGGCAGCAAATGCTGGATCTGGGCGGCGAGGCGCGGGACATCGAACGCGGTGATGAGCAGCGCCGAAGCCTTGGCCTGCGGCAGCGCCGTGACCAACTCCGCCGCATGTCCCGCGAACGTGCTGGCGCGGCGTTCCACATCCTGCACATAATAGCCCGCCAGAGGCAGCCCCGCCAGCGGCAGCGCCTGCGCCGCCACCTCCGCCACATTCAGCGGATCGTAGATCGCCACCGCGCCCTTCGCCGCAAGCGCCTGGAGCAGGCCTTGCGCTTTTTCCGCCGCGAGCGGGTGAGTGAGGGCCTTGAAGAAGGCGTTGCCGCCCGATGCGTTGCTGAAGGTCTCGATGAGGAGCGGCATGCTTTGGCGAAATTCCCCGTTGGTGGCTGGCGTTATCTGTGCCGGGGCCGCGGGCGGAGTCAAATGCGGGAGGGTACGCCGGAGCCGCCCGGCGGTCACGGTATCGTGAGGGGCCGCGGGGGCTTCTCGATGCCCCGATAGACGTGCCCAGATCGAAGGGAACCTCCGCTTTGGCGTAAGGAGGCTGTACGGCTTCCCTAAAAATCCTCGGGTTAAGCCATTCTTACCGGCGAAAGCTAGCAAAATGCCACTTTTGAGGCTTCAATTTTTGCGCGGTCCGGCCGGTTCCGGCAGGAATGCCATGTGCCGCGTAATGGCTATCGCATTGTTATAGCGCGATATTATTGCTCCGTATTAATCGTGGAACATGGTGAAGACACAATATTTAACTGTATTTTTCGATGCCGCGATTTCAGGCAATTCGTGCCACTTTTTCGCTTTTTCCAGGCAATTTTCGCCACGCTGGAATTGCGTTAACCATGTTCCGTTAAGACCTGTGGCCCCATACATCCCAAAAAAGCCACAAAGCGGGATGGAGGCCGGAGAATGCCACGGATGCCACAAGCCGATGCCCGGGCTGGCGGTAGAAGTTACATGTAAGCATCCGGCGGTGACGTTTGAGTGTCATGCCGGAGGGCGGGATGGTTTATATTGCAGACGTTGGGCTTGACTGTGTCAGGCGTTTCCGCATGTCGCAAACCATGGCAAGCTTGGCGAAGCCCACGGCCATGACGGAGAGGCTTCATCAAACCCGCCGCAGTCTGGTTGATGCCGAGCCCATCACCAACTTTCTTGCTTAGCTCCGGCGGGAGACCGACGGAAAGAGTCCCGAGTGTTTCAATGGCGCCGCAACCACGGGCGCGCTAAAACGAGGCAGATGCCAGCAAAAAACGCAGCTCTGGCTCCACCAAAACAGGAGACCGACGACTATGCCACCCCCCGGCGAGACTGTCATGCCAACCATTGAGTTTCCCCGAGAGATCGAGCTGGCGTTCGCGGAGCACCGCAAGCGCACCAAGGAGGTGGCTGGGGCTATCGCGTCGGAATACGGCTCAGCGGCAGTGTACCGCGCCAGTCTACAGCTTCAGATGATCGATGCTCCGGACGATCCACTGCTACCGGCGTTCTATGACCTCTACGCCCAGATCTTCACACTTGCTGACGAGCGCGAACCATTGGATGGCTTTGCCAGCGTCCTCGCATTCAATGAAAATGCCGCCGTCCAGCGCGACTACGGACCATTCCGCGAGCCGATCCTCATCGCCCGCGATCCGCGAAGCGGTGAACTCATAGCCGCCGTCAATTTCACGCTCTACGCATATCCCCGATCAATTTACGCTTTTGACGCCTCGTGCCAAATGCATTTCCTTATGGTCCGGGAGGATCTGCGCGGCCTCGGAATCGGCAGCTATCTGATTGGGAAGGTGGAGCAGGCAATCGCGGACTTCGCGCATACGCATTGCGGACTTGACCGTCCACGCGCCTTCATCACCTGCGAGCAGAATAATCCCGCCCGCATGACGCGCGATGAAATCCTCGCCGATGCACGCGCGGCGCTGATCGACCCTTACGTGCGCATGGATTGGTGGCGTCAGCGCGGTTTCAAACGCCTCGATTTCGACTATATGCAACCTCCGCTGAGCCCGGATCATGCCCCATGCACTTACCTTGACTATTATGCGCGCCCGAGTAACGCAGCGCCGAAAACTATTCCGTCTATACCATCTGGAGTTCTCACGGAGCATATTCGCCGCTTCTTCTTTATAAGCGTCGGAAAACTTGTCTTCGATATGGATAGCAATCGCCAATGGCAGACGGTTCGCCTTGCCTTGCGGAAAGCTCAATCTGTTGCGTTGATTTGAGCCGTGGCTCGCTGTCACGTGAGAACGTAAACGGCGGGTTGCCAACGGGTTTGCGGCGGTGGTGCTCCATCGCTGGAAAATGAGCACGCCATAGCCTTCGAGCAATTTCACTATCTCGCGGACGCGCGATTCGTCACCGCGCCGGATCACGTTCAATGCGGCGTTCTGCCCCCCAACTCGCATCTGGCGTGCCGCAAGCGAATCGCTACGCGGAAACCGGTGAGAACGGCACAGGACGCCGGCGGAATACGGAAGTGCGCAGACCTCCCATCCCGCCGTTTACGCATCTTAACGGGGAAAAATCTTCATGAAGTCGCCCATGTCGATTTTGGGGGGGGCGTAGCCAGTTCCGCCCGGATCGCCACGTAACCGATCCTCCGGCATCATGTGTTGGAGAAGCGATAGGTCATCGCGCGACCCGCCATGCTTGCGCTTTTCAGCGATGTATACGAGCTTATGGTCGAGCGCATCCAGATTGTAATTGATTGCATCGCGATTGGCGAAGTTGGTATGTTCCCACGCGAAATACGAATGATCGAGCAGTGCATCCTTATTGTCTACAAACATTTTCGGACATACGCATTTCCACAGATAACCTGAATACAGCTCCACGTGTTCATTCGTGCGCAAGTCCACACGGTGCTCCTTTGCGTCGTTGCGCACAACAAGACAATTCCCAACCAAACGATCCGTGTCCTCTAGTCTCTTTGCGACATTTCGGATAGCCTTATCGCTATGCGCGAGCACCTGCTTGCTATTCAACAACTCTCCTCGAATGACCGCATTCGACACCAAGCGTCCCTTTGACGAAATGAGGGCTGTCATTTCTTCGCGAACTTGGCGTGCCTTTTCTCCGGCTTCGATGATCACCGGGATCGAATCCGCCTCATCGTGCATTCCAATCTGCCCAAACAGAACGTCACTGCTGTTGCCATCATGCCAGAAGTTGTAGTCCCAGGAGGGCGCCCACTGCTCGAAGCCATTCCACAGCCAACTTTGGATACCGGAATTGTCCGCCCACTGCTTCGGGGCAACACGCCGATTGGGATCGGTGCGCTCCCACCATCCTGAGAGAAGCAATGAGCCAGGCATGTAAGTTCCCCTAACGTAGGCAGGGCCGTGGATATACGGACGAGCCTTAAAGGCATTCTTGAGCGTCTCAACCTCGTTCGGGTTCCGTTTAGACAGCGAACGATCCTTGCCGAAATACCCGGTAAGAATACCCAGATGAAATGGTACCACGAATGGCAAGTTGCCGAGGACCTGGCTAACAAACAAGTCCTGAACATTCTTTGCGGCATCAGTCTTCGCTAGCTGAGTTAAGACGATCTCTGCCGCTTTGGAAGCCGTCCATAATGCAGCACTCATACCTCGGTACCTCATAATCAAGTGGCTAGCTACTTATGTAAAAACGTAGTAATTATAAGGAAACTTGAGCTAAATGCCAACGCAATTTGCTGCTGAGGTGCAGCCGTAAAGCGCACCATCCGACGGTTGTGCCAGTAATAATGAGTTCGCTTTTGGAGGTTCAACTGCCTATATTTGCTCGATACGCGTATTACCGGATTCGACCCCAGCCGAACAACGGCCGCCGGCCCGCTCGGAGCCACTTATTCGTTGTCCACGCCATGAAACTTTGCTCCGCACGCTCCCCTTGACAGGCAAAGCGGCAGATAGCCCTCTATGCTTCCCGGGTGACAGCCGCGGAAATACTCAGCCGGTTTCTATATTACAATACGCCCGCTTCCGCTGCCTTCAGGGGGGCGGGAGGAGTTACCCAACCAATGCCCGCTTAGATTTTTTTGTTTTCGCAGAGTTTTATCGCAATACCGGGAAGGCCGCTTTTGCGAACTCTGCTTAGCCGGACGAACGAACCCCGGCGGCGCGATCATCGTGAAGGAAACCGGCACCATGCCCGACGAGAATGGACGGCCCTTTGTTTACCTGGCCTGCCCCATGTCTTCTACCCAGATGCGCCGGCCGAGGCGCGCGGATGAAGGCCGCGCTCGCGGAGCACGGCATGACGGGCCTCTACCCGCTCGACGGGGAGCTGAACGCCCCGGCCTTTCCCGACCCGGCCGCCTTCGCCCTGGCCATCGCCGAAGCCTGCGAAGCGCACATCCGCAAGGCCGATATGGGGCTTTTCAACGTACGGCCCTGGCGCGGGCCAGAAGCGGACGAAGGCACTGCCTACGAACTTGGCTTCATGGCAGCACTCGGCAAGCCCGTTGTACTTTATACGAGCGATCCGCGGCCCTTTGCCGCGCGGATTATCTCCGATGTCTACGAGGGAGACATCTACCGCGACGGCGCTGCCATTCGCGGCGGGCGGGATGGCTTCATGATCGAGGATTTCGAGGGCTTCGCCGCCAATCTCATGCTGGTGAATGCAGGCACGAAATCCGCCTGCCTCGTGCTGGGCGCCGGCGCCCGCCCCTCCACCGCTGTGCACACGAGTTTCGAGGCCGCCGCGGACTTCGCAAAAATGCTCTGGGAGCGTCAGAATAGCCCAGCTTAGGAACAGCCTGACTTGTTATTTGGGTCTTGCCAAGTCCGGCGCCGCGCGCGACGATAGCAACTTCGCCGCCCGCCGCGGCGCGCGGCCCAAGAAGAACAATCTCCGCAGAGGAAGATCGAAATGGGCAATCCAGGTAATACGAACGGCAGAAGTCCGCGCTGCATTGCGCTCATCGGGCCAAATGGCAGCGGCAAGACCACGCTTTTCGAGGCGCTCCTTGCGAGAACCGGCGCCACAGGCCATGAAGGCTCCGATATCCGCAAAACGATAGGCGATCATTCCCCGGAGGCGGAAAGCCACGGCATGAGCGTCGAGCTCAATGCGGCAAATTTGGAATATCTGGGTGATACGTTTACTTTGCTCGATTGCCCGGGCTCGGTCGAATTCCAGTACGATGGAATGGCAGCGCTCTCCGGCTGCGACGCAGCCGTGGTGGTCTGCGAGGCCGACGACAAGAAACTTTTCGCGCTCCAAATGACAATGAAGGCCTTGGAAGCTACGGGCATTCCGCACCTTCTGTTTATTAATAAAATCGACAAGGTGGGCCACGGCCTGACCGATGTCCTGAAAATGATGCAGTCTGCGAGCCGGCTCCCCCTCCTCCTGAGGCAAGTACCGATTTGGGAAGACAGCGTGGTGAGCGGCTTCGTCGACCTGGCACTTGAGCGCGCCTATGTCTATCGCGAGCATACCGAGGGCGAGATCATTGAAATCCCGTCGGATTTGGCGACTTTCGAGGCCGACCAGCGCTTCACCATGCTCGAAAAGCTCGCCGATTACGACGACGAGCTGATGGAGCAGCTTTTAAGCGACGCGATGCCGAGCCGCGACAAGGTGTTCACCGACCTCGTCATGGAATTCAAGCGCGGCCAGATTTGCCCGATTTTCTTCGGTTCGGCCGAGCAAGGAAATGGCTTGGAGCGGCTCTTGAAGGCGCTCCGGCATGAAGCTCCGTTTGTCGAGGAGACGGCGAAGCGCCTGGGGCTAGGCTCGGTCAAGTCCGCCGCCTACATCATGAAGACCATTCACACCTCGCATGCGGGCAAGCTCTCGCTGGCGCGGGTGCTGACCGGACAATTTGCCGATGGCATGTCTGTGTACAGCGTGGCGGGCGAAGAGCGCATTTCCGGCGTGTTCCAGATCACCGGGATGGATGTGAAGAAGCGCGGGCCTGCTTCGGCGGGCGAGGTGGCGGCTTTCGGCAAGCTTGAGAGCCTGCCGACTGGCACGACGCTCACCGCCGAGAAGGGCGGCACGATCTCCATCCAGACCGCGCAGGCGCCGAAGCCCGTTTACGGTTTTGCCATCGGCGTCTCCGAGCGCAAGGACGAGATCAAGCTCACCGCGGCGCTGACCAAGCTCATCGACGAAGACCCCTCGCTGACGCTGGTGCATGACCGCGAAGTGGCCCAGATCATCTTCTGGGGCCAGGGCGAAATGCATCTGCGCGTGACGCTGGAGCGGCTGCTGCGGCGCTTCGGCATCAAGGCGGAGACGAGCAAGCGGCAAATTCCCTATAAAGAAACCATCCGCAAGAGTGTCGAGATCCGCGGCCGGCACAAGAAGCAGAGCGGCGGACACGGCCAGTTCGGCGACGTGGTTGTCGAGATTTTGCCCCAGCCGCGGGGCGACGGCTTTGCGTTCTCCGAAGTCATTACTGGCGGCGCCGTCCCGCGCAACTACTTCCCGGCGGTGGAAGCAGGCGTGCGCGAGTATCTGAGTGCGGGGCCGCTGGGCTTTCCGGTCGTCGATGTCGCCGTCGTGCTGAAGGACGGCTCCTATCACACGGTCGACTCGTCGGAAATGGCATTCAAGACGGCCGGCCGCATCGCCATGAGCGAGGGCATGCCGAAATGCCAGCCGGTGCTGCTGGAACCGATCAGCCTCGTTAAGATCTCGGTGCCGTCGGAGGCGACCCCCAAGGTCAACGGCATGATCTCGTCCAGGCGCGGGCAAATTCTGGGCTTCGACGCGCGCTCCGGCTGGGACGGCTGGGACACGATCGAGGCGCATCTCCCAGAGGCCGAGATCCAGGACCTCATCATCGAACTGAGATCGGCGACAGCGGGTGTTGGCAGCTTCGAAGCGAAGTTCGATCACCTCGTCGAGCTGACGGGCAAGCTTGCCGAGCAGATCGCTGCCGGCCACGCTGCATCGAACGCGGCTTGAGGAGTGCCTTTCGATTGTTGCTCTGTGTAGCATCGAACGCGATGCCGCACAGAGCAACACAGCCGCTGCCGGCCTAGTTCAGGCTGGAGCGGTGGCCATTGCCTGCTTGCCCCCAAAGCCCGGCTCCTCGTATTGTCACGCATGAACAATTCCTTGAGACTTAAGCTGACGCAACGGTTCCTGCTGGTAATGGGCATATTCCTGCTGTTCTGGTGGCCACTTTCTCATTGGTTCTACCCCGATTGGTATCACCGCCTGCTCGGTTTTGAGCCGGGTAGCTACCAGAACAATTTGGTGAAGATAATCGGAACCCTCGGCCTGATTCCGGTTCTCCTCGTTTTCTTCGCAGCGGCTGCTCCCGTGCGGAACAAGCACATGGTGATCGTCCTGATCGCGTTCTCGCTCTCCATCGCAGCCACTTGCGTCTACCTGATCGCCGCCGGTCAGCTGCCCTGGCTTGAGATGATCAATGTTGGGCTATCGTGCTTCGCAGCGGCGTTCCTGGCAGTGTTCTATCCTTGGAAAATGCGGATGAACGAGCGTCCGTGAGCCATGCGCCGGTTGCGGCAAGCCGTGCGTCTGAAGGCAACAAGAATTCCTCCGGACCCGAACTCGCCGGCGGCGATCTTGCGTTGCGGAAGCGCTATCGTAGCCAAAGCATGGCGCTAATATGGGCAGCACGCGAGCGCCTCCCCTGACCGGATCGGCGAATGGCATCGCTATTGCTTGCCTTGTGAAGAACGGCTTGAAGGCAGTGTACGAAACCTGACGCGGCAGCACGGCGGGAGGGGTAGGCGGATCATGAAAATCGCAATAGCAACGAAGGATTGGCAAACGGTCAGCGGCCATGCCGGAAAAGCGTGCTGCTGGCTCCTTTACAGCCTGGCGCCTGGCATGGACGGTATGGCCGCCTTGCCTGCGCCCGTGCGCGTGGAGCTTGCGAAGGACCAAGTGTTCCATCACTTCCGCGACGACGGCCCCCACCCCCTCGACGGCATCGATATCGCGGTGGCGGGCAGCGCCGGGGACGGGTTCATCCGGCACATGCAAAAGCGTGGTGTGCAGGTGCTGCTTACCGGGGAGACCGATCCCGCGGCGGCGCTGACGCGTATTCTTGCCGGCGAGGCTTTGCCGGACCGGCGCTTCGATATCACGGCAACGCTGTGTAAGCTCCGCGACCTGTTCTCCCATCATTGACCCGGCAACTTGGCGGACGGTTGCGGTTGGCAACGGTCACTTCACCGTTGCGATCAAGGCGCGGATTTGCTATCGAAGCCCCGCGGCTTTCTGAAAATTGGAACCCAGGACCGGCATGGCGCGCCAGGCCGGGGTTTGGGTTTTCGGAGCTTCCGCACGGAGAGGTGCTAGAGTGGTTGAATAGGCCGGTCTCGAAAACCGGAGTACGGGTAACCGTACCGAGGGTTCGAATCCCTCCCTCTCCGCCAGCGCACCGGATGACATCGGAAATAGCAAATTCAATAAATCCCTATCCTACGCCAGCACCTTCCAGCCGCACGCGGCAACTCTTCACTGCGGTGGCGATGAAATCGGAAAATATACGGATGCATGCTGTTGTGCGCATATCACGATGGCTGAGCAGCCATAAATCATAATACGGTTTGGTGATTATAGCGGACACCCGCCGCAGTTCAGGTGCTGCATCCCCCAGGAAACAAGGCAGCATCCCGAGCCCCATCCCCGCCTTGCAAGCTTCAAACTGCACCAGCACACTTTCAAACACGCATTTCACCCGGAGTTTAGGATAGGCGCTCTCCTGCACCCATTCGGGAAAAACCTCTCCGGCGCGAAATCCAATCCAGCACCCGGAGGACGGGTTGTGAAGATCGTGCCCTTTCAAGTAGTCCTTGGAGCCGTAGGCGGCGCCGCCTGGTATTACTCCGATCCCAAGCCCGAGGCTGCGCAGATTAAGGGGCGGATCGCGTTTTGGAAAGGCGTGCAGGTTTCTTGAGGCTCTGCGGTCTCGAAAGTGTACCCCAGATTGGTGCCTCGAATGAAGCAGCGCAAGGCGGTGCAGAAAAAGATGGCTGCGGCGCGGCCAAGGTCAGCAACGCCAGGATCATTGTCCCACCGAGAGAAAAGTCCTGCGAAAACATGGCCTTAGAAGGCCATTGGCGCTCCCTAGGGGAGTCGAACCCCTCTTTCAAGATTGAAAATCTCGCCGCATAGGCCCGCAGTCGCCGACACAATGCGCCAAATGCCCGTATTTTCTGACTGTTGATTGACCGCAAACGGACACAAAGCCCCTTTAACCCTCTCCCAATCTGGCACTAGATTGGCACTAGCGATAAACAGGGAGCCTTTATGTCCTACCGCAAAGCAAAGATCACAATACGCGCGGTTGAGGCGCTGAAGCTGGGCGAAACAATCGCTGATAACGCCCTGCCCGGCTTTATGATCCGTCGGCAGAAGGGGGAGGCGCGCATCTATTTCATCCGCAAGGCACATGATGGCGTCCGCCACTTCCAGACCATTGGCGAGCACGGGGTTGGTTGGACCGAAGCGACTGCCAGGGCGGAGGCCCAAATCCTGTTAGGAAGCATCCAGAAGGGTGCGTCGCCAACCGCGCTGCGTCGTAAGGCCAAAGGCACCCCCACACTTGAGGCTTGGGTCAAAACCTTCATCGACGAGCGCCGCAGCGTGATTAAGGACGGCACGCTTTACAATTACGAGCGCTTCCTTCGGAATTATATCGCCCAGAAGCCCGATGCTGACCGCAGTGCACAGCGCCTCGGCAATTCGAAGATCGATCAGGTGACGCGAGCGCAAATTTCGGCACTGCATCGGAGCCTGGCGGAGAAGCCCAGAGCTGCAAACCATCTGCTCGCTATGCTCAGTGTAGTGTTCGAGGAGGCCCGTAAGGCTGGGCTGATTGCGAAGGATGCTGAAAATCCGGCTCAGGACATCAAACGTTACAAAGAGCGCAAGCGCGAGCGCTTCCTCAGTGCCAGCGAGATCGCCCGCATCAGCGTGGCGTTCAGCGAAGTCGAGCGCCACGGCACCGAACCATTCGCAATCGCCGCGATACGGATGTTAATTCTAACGGGGTGCAGGAAGAACGAGATTCTCAAAGCGCGCTGGTCATGGGTTGATTTGGAACGCGGGTTCCTGAATTTGCCAGACAGTAAGAGCGGCGCCAAAACGGTGTACCTCGGATCGGCCACAATCGACCTCCTGCGCGCCCTGCCCCGGATCGCAGGTAATCCCTTTGTGTTTCCGGGGCGAAACGAGGGCGACCATTTCAAAGCGCTGCAGCATGTTTGGGAGCGCGTGCGTGTCATTGCGAAGTTGGAGCCGATGCAGCTTCCCAATGGCAAGTTGGAGAATGTCCGGCTCCACGATCTGCGGCATTCCTTTGCATCGATGGCGATTAGCGGAGGTGCCAGCCTACCAATGGTTGGCAAGCTTTTGGGGCATTCCCAATGGTCCACGACGCAGCGCTACGCACACCTTGCCGACGATCCGCTCCGGCACACCAATGATGTCACCACAAGCCGAGCCGCAGCAGCTCTCGCAGCGGAAACGGCGGTGTCATGAGGCACGATCCTTCTATTTTCCTGCCGGTGATTAAAAGAGGAGGTTTGATCGGGCTTTCCCAGAAACCCAGGACGCTTGCCGATTACCTCTGCCTGCTGCGCACCCATGCAGGCACATGCGATGCGGCCAGGCTGACGAACGACTGCCTGGGGCGGCCGGGGATGGAACAGATTACGCGCGAGCACGTGCGGGCACTACATCTTAAGCTGAAGGACAAGCCGCGCA
>CAVYEY010000034.1:0-75891 GCA_963767435.1 uncultured Alphaproteobacteria bacterium | reverse complement strand
GCCGGCAAGAAGGACGACGACAGGGCCATATCCGATTTCACGCGTGCGATTACGCTTAACCCGAAACTGGCGGAGGCTTACAGCGGAAGGGCCAGAGCCTATGGCGAGAAGAAGGAGTTTGCGCGCGCGCTTGCCGACTTCAACACCGCTATCGCCAGCAGCCCGAGCTTCAAGGATTATTGGCTGCGCGGCCAGACGTTCGAAGGACTGGGCAATATCGAGAGAGCGCTTGCCGATTTCGATGAAGCGACCGCCTTGAGCCGGATAATGCCGGGCCTTACGCCGATAAGGCGCGGATCTATGGGAAGCGGAAGGACTACGGCAAGGAGATCGATGCCTTAGCGAGGAAATCCGGCTGCTGACCGCTCAAAATGCGGACCAGTCCCGGCTGGACGATGAGAATTATGCCCTTGCGCTGGCCTATGGCAACAAAGGCGATGCCGGAATGGCCATCGCCGGGCTCGATAAGTTGCTGCAAAAGAAGCCAGACTTTTACGCCGCCTACAAGGCCAGAGCTGCCTATCGCCTGAACGCTGGGGACTACGATGCCGTTATTGCCGATGCGACCGAGATGATCCGTCTTCAGCCGAACGACGCGAAGGGATATCGCGACCGGGCCGCGGCCTATTTCCAGAAAGAGGATTTCACCCGCGCCATAGCGGACGGGAACGACGTTTTGCGGCTTTCGCCCGGCGAAGCGGCCGACTACGCCGCGAGGGGCGAGGCCTATTTCTGCCAGAAGCAATACGATGCGGCGGTTGCGATTTCACCAATGCCATGCACTTTCATGCGGACGACTGGACTTCGCAGAGCTTGAAGGCGCGCGCGCTCATTGGCCTTGGCAAATTTGCCGAAGCGCGCGGGAGATCGACGCAGGCTTGCAGGCGGGGCTCGGCCGTGACCGGTTTCTATCGGCTCGCGGCGAACTCGCCTACGCGCAGGGCGACTATGCGCGTGCCGTCGACGATTACACGGAAGTGATGAGGCTGTCTGCGTCCAAGCGGGCTACCGACTATGCCGCCGTGCAGCGGTGTACGAGAAGCTGGAGAAGAAGCCGCTGGCGATAGCAGACCTCAAGACTGCCATCGAGATTGGCGCTTCGGGTCCGGTTCAGCGTCAGGCGCAGGCGGCGGCTCGCGAGCGGCTTGGCGCAATCGAGAACGATACGCTTGGAGCGCAACAGCCCGCTGGCCGGGCCGGCGCGTTGCGCTTGTGATCGGGGTCGGCAGCTACCAGACGCTCCTGCGCTACCAAAGCCTGCCAACGATGCGACCGCGGTGGCTGGCAGGCTGCGCGATCTTGGCTTTGCCGAGGTGAGCGAGTTGCGCGATCCGGGCCGCGACACTCTCGAAGCGGCGATCAAGGCGTTCGGAGACAAGTCGGCGGACGCCGACTGGGCGGTGGTTTACTTCGCGGGCTACGGTATGCAGGCCGATGGCCGCAACTTCCTGATCCCGGCCGACGCGAGGCTTGATTCCGCGCGTCATATGGATTTCGAGACGATAGGGCTCAGCGAAGTCATGGAGAGCGTGAAGGGCGCCAAAAAGCTGAGCCTGGTAATTCTCGACGCCAGTCCTGGCACTGCTTTTCTCAAGCGCATGCAGCAAACACCGGCGGTGCATTCCTTCGGGCAAGAGCTGGCGGCGGCCGACCCGGCGCCAGGCCAGCTGATCGTGTTTTCGGCCAAAGACGGCACTGCTGCCGTGGACGGAGAAGGCGACCATAGCCCGTTCACGCGGGCGCTTCTCGATCACATCGGCGAAAACCGCGTTGATGTGCGTTCGATGTTCAGCAAAGTGAGCGACGCAGTTTTGCGATTGACGCAGAACAAGCAGCAGCCCTCGGTTTATGGCGTGCTGCCCAAGGAAGACCTGTTTTTCAAGATGGCCGAAAAGTAGGCAGGGAGGCGCTGGCCTGGGTGCGGATCTTGGTGTCACTGCCGCACCTTTTTTGCACTTTTGGGCGGATTTGGTGTTGCGGCGGTGCCAGCATCGGCCTAAGAGCCACAATATGGCCGAGAAATCGGATTCTTGGTAGGCATTCCGTTACGATTTCTGGTCAACCTGCACGCATTGGTTGCGTGGAACAGGAGGCAACACGAATGCGTATATCAACGGTCCTACGAGTTGCCGCTTGTGTGGCGCCCCTGCTCTTGGTGGCGCCGTTCTTGGCTTCTTGCGACAAGACCGCGCCGGCTGCGAGCCTTGGCCTTGGCGGCGGGGGAAACTATCCTCCGGGCAGCGTGGCAGAGTTCAATAACAAGGTCGGCGATACGGTTCATTTCGAGACGGACAGCCCGGAGCTGACGCCTGAAGGCCGCCAGATTGTGATGGGTCAGGCGGTTTGGCTCAGGCAATACGCGAACTATCCGGTCAATATCGAGGGACATGCCGACGAGCGCGGCACGCGCGAATACAACATCGCGCTTGGCGCCAAGCGCGCGGAAACGGTCAAGAGTACGCTGATTTCGCAAGGCGTGGACCCGCACCGCTTGCATACGCTTTCCTATGGCAAGGAACGTCCTGTTGCGGTTTGCGACAACATCTCCTGCTGGTCGCAAAACAGGCGGTGCGTGACGGTTATCAACGGAGGCGGCGCGATGGCGTATAACTAGCCCTGCGGGCAGGTGGACGGGCCTTTAGTTAGGCAGAGCGACGGGTGATGGAAGCGAGCGGTGAGCGCGACGCAGTCACTCTGCTTGCTAATCTCCTGCAAAAGGCCACCACCCGCTCTTTTTTGCGTGTGGGGGAAGGGATGGCGGTTCTGCCAGCGCCGGTACCTCGATGCCGGCAAGGCCGTGCTCCTTCAGCTTGCCCACAATGAAACGCTTGGTTTCCAACGGCAGGCCGGCTGCTTCGCCATCGAGACTGTATTGCCGCATCATGTCGCGGACCGGCCACTGCGCTTCCGGATCGGCGAATACCTTCTCCACCGTCACGTCTGGCACTTCGGACGGGTTGGGCGCCAGCGTTCCGGCTAGCACCGCGTAGACTGCTTCGTGAATGGCGCCGCGCTGCTCCTCCGGTTTCATGCGGTCTAGTCCGCCAATGCCCCTTTGCTTCAGCACTTGCTCGACAGTCGCCTGCGCATCCCGGTCAGCCAGGGTACTCTCCGCCAGTTCGCCTGGAATGCTGGCCGTTTCGCCAGCCAAGCGGGCTTTCCGGCGTGCAATATACTCGCCGCGCTCGTCATTGTAGTTGTCCCGGGCAAGGCGCAGCTTGGCTAGCTCGAAGTCATCGTCTGGAAGCAGCGCTTCCAGACGTGGAAGCAGGCCCCACCAGCCGCCATCGATGCTGACGCGGGTGCGCTCGTCGTAATAGGGTTCGCCCCGGACGGCCTTGATCGCCGCTGCGATCATGCCTTCGCGATCCGCTGCCTTGCCCGCATTGGCGATTTCGGCGTTGAGCACGGCGAGGTGCAGGGCGCCGCGCCCATATCCGTGTTTCCCGATCAGTGCGGCGGCGTTGTCGAGGCAGGTGCGTGCGCGGGCGATGCGGCCTTCGGAAAGCTGGATGCTGGCTGCCAACAGGTTTGCGTCAGCCAGGAACAGCGGCATCGGTGTCCGTCTCGCGATGGTTTCGGCTTCGCGTAGCGGCTCGCCTGCGGCGCTTGGGTTTCCGCAGCGCCACAGCGCTTCTGCATGCGCGAGGAGGCCGGGAACGATGCAGGCTTCCTGGTTGGCTTGGCGCAGGGCGGCTAGTGCCGTTCCAGATCGGACGGCGCATTCTTCCGGCGCGCGCGCGCGGGGCGGCACTGCTGCGAGCGCTGCATGTGCTTGGGCAACGAGTTCCACTGCCGATGTCAGCAGGGGCGTATCGGGGTCGGGAGCGGACTGGGACAACATCTGGCGGATACGGTCATTTGCCTCATCCAGGTGGCCGCGGGCGAGCAGCAAGGCGCAGTATTGGTAGGCCGGCAGGGCAGGGAGGCGAAACATGCTGGGCTCGGCTTCGTCCTGCAGGTCTTCGGCCTTGCGGAATACGGCTTCGGCCTGGCCGAGTGCGCCCGATTGGAATAGCGCATCGGCGAAGGTGGCGTGCGTGCTCATCCGGTCGATTGCACCGGCAGAGCGAACCGCGAAAGAAGCGGCTTTCTTGCCTGCCGGTATCGCGCCGTCCTCGCCGCCCAGCCATCCAATGCTGATGAGCAGGCTGCACAGGTTGCGGGCTCCCGTAGCCAGGGTTTCCGGCGTTTCGCCTTGCTTTTCTCCCAGTTCTACTGCTGCGCGAAGGGGCACGGCGGCGTCTTCCAGGCGTCCCAGTGCGTGCAAATGGAGGCTGGCCACGTTCTGGATCTGTGTGCGGCGGGTTGGGGCGAGCCGGGGCGAAGGTTTGGAAAAGGGTGTTTCGAAGAAGCTTGCTATCGCTGCCAATTCAGTCCCGCAAAGGCCGAGCTTGCGGGTTGCGAAGAAGTCTTTTCCGCGTGCGATGCGGGGCCAGTAGACTTCGGTAAAGGCTTCATCTTCCCGTTCAGCCGCGCAGCCATGGGCGACTGCAGCGAAGAGTGGTGTCAGCCCTGCCCCGTCTCCCGGCTGAAATTGCTTCAGTGCGCCGTCCCACTCCGTACCGCCGATCAGGGATTGTGTTTCTGCAAGCTGTTCATGGGGTGCATTTGCGAGCGCCGGTGGCATGGATGACTGGCTGGTGGCCGGAGTTTTTCCCGAGATCAGTGCTTGGATAGTTTGTTGCGGGTCAACGCCCGGGAAGGCAGCCTTATAAGCCAACAGGCTGTATGCTACGGGCTCGCGGAAGGCGGCGGGGAGGCCTGCGTCGCGGTAATGATCGTAGAGGCGGCCGTGGGCGGCGCGGAAGGTTTCTGCGTCCAGTTCGTTGATCCGCATGCCGAAATAGGTGCGTACCAATGGGTGGCAATCGATGCCGGCGCCATCGCCCAGCGATACGAGGCCTTGACGGGCGAGTTGCACCAGCGCTTCGGTGATCGCGGCTTCGTCTCCGATGACCGCGTGCATGCCAGCGAAAAGCCGCCGCACCAGTTCACGGCGGCGTGCCTCCAGGAAACTATTCTGTGTGGCGAGCAGCGGCTGCTTGAGCTGCTGGATCTGCTGCTTGCGCCATTCCGGCGTGGAACTGCCCGTCAGCTCATCGTCAAGCGCCTGCAGGCGGCGCGTAACAGCGAGGGAATTGGTTTTCGCCGTGGCGGCAATGGCGGCGGGCCCGATTTTCGCGGCAGCTTCGGTGAACACCACCGGCAATAGCTTGCGGTCTACGGGCCGGTAGAAAAGTCCCAGGAAAAATAGTAGCGCAAGCTGCTGCCCTGCGGGACTGGCGGCGGGTTCCTTGTCCTCGTCCTGTCCGGCGATGCTGTCCTCAAGCGCGACCTCGATGGCGCGCGTCACGCGGTGCGGGGCGCGCTCGGCGCCTGCTTTGAGCCGCGGTAGCCCCGGCAGTTCGCGTATCGCGCGCGTATCACCCTTTTTGTGTAGCGCGACGTATCTGCCGGCTAGCGTAAGCGCCAGTGCATGGCCCTTCAGTTCATGTACGGCCTCGATCAAGTCACGGGCGACCAGCGCAGGCATGGCGGGCATCGCGGCATCGCCCGGCGCATAGCCGGCGGGCAGCGTACAGGGAGGGACAAGCGAGGCGAATTCGCTGGCGAGCGGCAGCTTGTATTTGCTGGGCGGCACCAGGGGCTCGACGCCCAGATCGCGCAGCAGGGCGATTGCGTTCATTAGCGGGATTTCTGGGAGCTGTAGGAGGGTCACGCCCTCAACACTTGCTAGCTCTGCAAGATTGATCCGCGTGGTGACGATGCAAAGGCCCGGGTTGTCATCCGCTAGCGCCTTGAGCAGCACCTTCACGGCGGGGTCTTTGATGCTACCTTCGACGATGCAGGATTGCGGGCCGCCATGTGCCGCGCACTGCAGCGGCTCCAGCGCGTCGAGGATCAACAGGGAGCGCTGCCGTTGCACCAGATGGGCCAGTTCTGCACCCCTCTGGTGCAGATCGCGGGGCGGCGTCTTTTCGCCCCTGCTGAAATGTGCGAATGCGGCATTGAAGAACTCATCGGAGCTGGCTTCGTTTGTGCTCTGGCTGAAAAAACTCCAGGCGAAGGCCGAGCGTGCGCCGCGCCAGCCCGACGCTTTCAGCGCCTGCGCAAAGTGATGAACGAGCGCGGTTTTTCCCGCGCCGCCCATGGCGTCGAGGGCGAAGATGCGCGTCTTGCCGCCATCCCAGGCCTTGAACAACGCTGCCATTTCGCCGTCGCGGCCGTACAGCCGCTTCGCATAGGTGTCTGGCAGTTTGGAGAGGTTTGCGTTTGCCGTCATGGGCGTAATAACGTTTGACGGGCCTTCGCATTCCACCACGCCCAGCGCGCGCAAGACCGGTTCAAGCTCCAGGATGGGGGTGGAGATGTCTATCGTGGGCAGGATGTCGAATGGCGGGGGGATGGAGGGCAGAAGTGCCGGCAGCGGCTCCAGCGCCAGCGGCACGATTTTGTCCGCGCTTCGAGCCTTTTCCGCTTCGGCGCGAACCCAGGACGAGGCTACGGATATGCGCGACCAAAGGACGAGCACGCGCGCGGAACGTTCGTGAGCCTGGTCGATTTGCGTGGTTAAATCGGCTGCGGGTGCGTCTTCGAGGCGCTTGTCGCGCCATACTTTCAGCTTCCGAGCTTCGAGCGCCGCCTGGAGACGGCCGGCCGCTACGCGGTCGCGCTGACTATAGCTGATAAAAATGTCATATTCGAAGGAGGTCTTCATCCTGCTCTCCGTTTATGCAATACATCGAAGTGCGAATTGTTGGTGCTTGGGCGCCAATCGGGGAGAAGCTGGAGCCTTGTAGCGCGAAAGGAAAAAAGCATGGAGCGCATGGTGGCCGTTTACCGGGTGAGGGGCGAAAGCGCTTCCATCGAGGCGCGCGCGCAGGCGATTGCGCTGGAGCAGAGCGTCGAGCTGCCGCGGGAGGCGATCTTCAGCGAGGCCGTGCTGCGCGACATCGCGGGCGAGGTGCAGGGTATCCGCGAGGCCGGGGCGGGGCTGTTCGAGGTGCGCATCGGGCTTGCGGCGGCGAGTGCCGGCGGCGATGCGGGGCAGCTTCTCAATATGCTGTTTGGCAATACGAGCCTCCAGGAAGACGTGACGTTGTGGGACGCCGAGATCCCCGGCGCGCTTGCGACGCAGTTCGGCGGACCCAATTACGGCATCTCTGGCTTGCGCAAGATTTGCGGCGCCGGTGATCGTGCACTGACTTGTGCGGCGGTGAAGCCGCAGGGGCTATCGCCGGCGGAGCTTGGGGCGCTCGCGGGGAAGCTCGCGGCGGGCGGTATCGATTTTATCAAGGACGACCATGGGCTTGCGGACCAGAGCTACAGCCGGTTCGCGGAGCGGGTGCGGGCGTGTGCCGGCGCGGTGTGCCATGCCAGCGACGACACGGGGCTTTTGACCTCCTATGTGCCTAATATATCTGGGGATTTGAACCTGGCGGCGGCGCAGATCGGGCTTGCGATGGAGGAAGGGCTTGAGGCGGTGATGGTGGCGCCGATGATCCTCGGGCTATCGAATTTCAACAGGCTGGTGCGGGACTTTCCGGGCATGGCGTTCTTTGCGCATCCGGCGATGGCGGGGGCGGCCCGGATCGCGCCGCCGCTGCTTTTGGGTAAGCTTTTCAGGATGTTAGGGGCGGACGTGACGATCTTCCCGAACTATGGGGGGCGGTTCAGTTATAGCGCCGAGACCTGTAGGGCGATTGCGGATGAGGCGCGGCGGCCGTGGCAGCCGCTGAAGCGCACGATGCCTTGCCCGGCCGGCGGTATGACGCTCGACCGGGTGGACGAAATCCTCGACTTTTATGGCCGCGAGACGATGCTGCTCATTGGGGGCAGCCTGCTCGCGGCCGACGATATGCTCACCGCGGAGGCGGTGGCGTTGCAGGCCCGCGTCGCCCGGCATTTCGAGGGGGGCGCGAGTGCCTGAGAAAAGTTGTATCCGGCCCTCGGATGGCGGGTTCCGCTGGGACGGAGTCGAGCTGCTCGCCTACAAGGAGGAGGGCAGAGCGCCGTTCAAGGCGATCACCCGGCAGGTGCTGTTCCAGCGGCCGGAGATTGGATGCGAACTGCGGTATTTCGAGATGCAGCCCGGCGGGCATTCGACGCTGGAGCGGCATGGGCACGTCCATGCGGTCATGATCTTCCGGGGGCGCGGCACCTGCCTTGTGGGCGACGAGGTGCGGGAGGTGGCGGCGCCGGACCTTGTGTTCATTCCGCCGATGACGTGGCATCAGTTCCGGGCGACGGCGGGGGAGGCTTTCGGGTTCCTATGCATGGTCAATGCGGAGCGGGATAAGCCTCAGTTGCCGGGCGAGGAGGAGCTGCGGGAGTTGCGGGGGAAGCCTGCTGTTGCTGCGTTTCTCGATGGCGGGGGTTAGTGTTGGGGGGATGCCTTTCTGTACAAAATGGGTGATTTTCGAGTTTGAGATAGTATAGCAGATGCGTCTTGAGAAAACATTAAGCGGGGTGAACTTGTTAAGTTATTGATTTATAATATTTAATTTGCTTGCGGGGCGCGAAATTATGGTTAATGCAAATCTGCGAGTATATTTAACTGTAGTTTTGAATGCTCCGATTCGGGCAATTTGAGCTGTTTTTCTGGGTTTTTTTGCCAGTTTTTGGCATCCGGATTCGGCGTTAACCACGATTGCATTAATCATGGCGAAGCCGTAGGCGGCGGGAACGGTTTGTTAACAAAGCGAATGCGCCGCCGCCGCGTCAGGCTCGCGTGCGATGCACTTCGCGGGTCATTCGGGGCGGATGGGCGGCCACTGCCGCCGGGTATGAACGAGGGCAAGTATCCAAACCATTTCGCCTTCGATTTCATACACGAGGCGGTAATTTTTGTGCGGGATCAGTTCGCGCGTGCCTGGTATTTTTCCTGGGCGTCCCATCTTGGGAAGGTTGGCGAGCCTGGCTGTTGCGGCGCTGAAAAGCGCGTCCATCCGTGCTGCCGCGCGCGGGTTGTCAGCGGCGATGTAGTCCCAAATGGCGGCGCGATCCTCTTGGGCTTGAGGTGTCCAAACAACTCTCACGCTTCACTCGTGGCCCCCGCGCGCCGGGCGGCAAATTCGGCTTCGACCTCGTCATCCGGCCGGCCATGGCCCGCGCGCATCGAGGTGCGGGCTGCTTCAACCTTTTGCCGCAGGAACGCATCGTAGTCCCGCGCATCGTGCTGGCGCTGGATGAATTCGCGCATCAGTTCACGGAGGATTTGCGACGCGGGGCGATGGGCGGCTTCGGCTTCCGCGAGAAACGCGGCGCGCAGCTCGGGTTCGAGCTTCATTGTGAAGACGGCTTCTTTCGGCATGCGTGAGCCCTCGGCGGGAAGGTACTAACGGTGTATATATGGTGTTAGTATGGAACGGGCACCGGGACATTGCAAGAGGTCCGGGGGCAGGCGCATGAGATTTGGTTTCTTGCCTACTCTCCCGCCGATACTCGCGCAGCTTCGGCCAGCGGCTTGGCGAGCGCTTGGCGCACTGCGCCGGGGATCTCCGCGATGACGCGCAAATAGGCCGCTGCCGCCGCGTCGGGCTCGGTACGGTGCTGTTCCCAGTCCCGCAATGTGCCGATGGGGATGTGAAACCGGGCCGCAAATTCCGCTTGGCTCAATCCAAGCTTCCAGCGGACGTGCCTGGCAAAGGCGACGCGCCGCATCCGCGCCAGTTGCTCCGCTGTCAACGGCTGCGCGTCTGGATCGGACAGCGCCGCCAGAGTGACTTCCTCATCGGTTATCGGCGGGTCCCAATCCCCCGGGCTGTCCGGGATCGGTCCATTGTCATCGTGCCAGCGGTCATCCTTGAGGAAACGCTTGCCGGTAGTAACGATCTTGTTCATGGCGATTGGCCCTTCTGGCCGGAATTTGTGCAGCTGCGCTATCGCGCTTCGCTCTACTTGAGCGCAATTATGCGAATGGCGCCATTTTCCTGCGATGGACCAAACCTGTGCTACTGAGCAGCCAGCGGCTCCAAGCTGATCCTGAGACGGCAACCGGTGGCGGCGGCGAGACGCTCCAGCGTCCGCGTCGAAGGCAGCACCCGGCCGCTCTCCAGACGCGCAATAACCGTGCGCGAAGTCTGCATGCGGGCGGCCAGCTCATCCTGGGTCAGGCCGGCGCGGGCGCGCGCCTCGATCATTTGACGCGCCAGCTCGAACTCGGTCGCCAGTTCGTCATAAGCCTTGGCGTACTCTTCATCCGCCAGCCACTTCTTGTGCAGTTCGCTTATCCGGGTCATGTCACTCCTTTCGCCCGTTTCAGGGCCAGCTCGATTTCGGGACGCGGCGCTTTTTGGTTTTTCTTCACGAACACCCGCACAACCACGACCCGTTTGCCGCGCGCGGTTACATAAAGCGCCCGCGCGATACCGTCTTTCCCCTTAATGCGTATTTCCCATAACGGCCCTTCGATATGATCGATATGCGGCCCGCCCACCCGCTCCAAGCCGAGGCTTTCGATCAAACCGGCAATACGCACAAAATGCGCGCGCATGTCAGATGGCAGCGCCTCTAACTCCGCATCGACATCCGCGTTTAGGGTTTCGACGGTCCACATCGCTATTATGTAGCAAATTTGCGACCTTTTTGCAAACTGCTGGTGCTGCCGGGGACCGGCTGTGTTAAGCCGGCGCCTGTGGCCTGCCGGAACCCGGCAAGTTCAGCGTGTCGCGCGCGGCCTTTGCGCGTTCCTTCGGCGGTTCGAGGCCGGGATAGAGCACGGTGCGCAGATCGGCGAGGCCCTGCTCGATGCCGTCCCAGGTGGCGCTGCCCTTGGACTTCTCCGCGCGGAGCCACCAGATGCCGGAATAGCGGCCGGCCTGCCAGCGGCGGCCCGCGCGAATTCACGTGCGAGCGTCGATTTGCCGATACCGCCCAGGCCATGGACGGCGGCGGGCTGGGTGATGGCGGTTTTCGCGCCGCGTTCGAGCGCCGCGCCGATGGCGTCGAGCTGGGCTTCGCGGCCGGTGAAGTTCGCGGTCGGCTTGATCTCAGTGTGGAGGATGGGCTTTGCCGCCTCGAAGAAGCGGGTGTTCGGGGAGAGCGGGTCTTTCTGGCGGCCTGTGCGCGCCGAAGCGAGCACCGCATCACGCAGCAGGCCATCTTGCTCCGGCGCGGAGAGCAGCGGCACGAGGTCCCAGAAGGCGAGGGATTTCAGCAGGCCATCGGGCGCGCAGGGGCGGATGCGCAAGACGATCAGCTTGGAGTTTCGGTTGAGCGGGTCGTCCGCGATGGTGTTCTGCCATTCGGCGGCGCAATGATCGCGGGTGAGATAGTCCGGGGACAAGAGCGCGATGGTGCGCGCGCCGGAGGTGAGGGCGGCGTGCATGCGCTCCATGAAAGCGCGGTTTTTGAAGTCCCAGTCTTGGAGGATGACGGGGCGGCCTGCGGATTCCAGAATGTGCGCGATGCGCTGCGCGATCTCCGCGTCGGGACCGGCGCGGCTGATGAAAAACTCAGGCTTCAGGCCGGCTTCGTTATGAAGGCCGGGTTGCTCTTGGTCCATCCCGCGATAGCCGCCAAAAATACAATCTTAATTTGAGCGGAATATATCGAGGTAACAGCTTGCTGTCGAGCCGTTGCTTCGCGGAAAGGGCTATTTCGAGGTGTTCAACCCCTCATCCTGTCCTTCTCCCTATGGGCCCTATGGGAGAAGGGACGCCTGAATGACCCGCAATCAAGCCTGACGGCGGTCGAGCCATTCTCCGACGGCGGCGGCGATGAGCTGCTGCATCGAGGTGTTTTCGGCGGCGGCAATTTCGTTCAGCCGGGCGGCGGTCGTCCGTGGCATGAAGAATGTCATGTTGGTATCCGTGTCGGCCAGCCTGCCCCGGGGCTTGGTCAGGAAATGTTTAACGTTCCGTTTTCTCACTACCGTTCCTTATTATGACCGGCTTAGCGCCGGGTTTTTGCGGCTTGCGCCGGTTTTGCCTTAATCCGAATGGAGCGGCCCTCCGTTTGATCAATATCGAACGCGCTGGTCTTCCTTACAAGGTCGCTGAGCTTCCGGAAGCCGTAAGTGCGCGGGTCGAAGTCGGAGGCGATGTTGGCCAGGCGCTGCCCCACCACGCCCAGGCCGACCCACCCGTCTTCCGTTTCAATCTGCTCGATAGCTTTGTTCAAAATAGGGATGGCCGCGCTTGGGGGTTGCAGAGATTTGGGCGCGGGGCCTTCGGGAGCGGCGGCTTGGGCCTCGGGCAGCAGGTTTTCGGTGTAGATGAAGCGGCGGCATGCCTGGCGGAAGCTTTCGGGGGTTTTCTGCTCGCCAAAGCCGTAGACATCGGCGCCCTGTTCGCGGAGGCGCGAGGCGAGGCGGGTGAAGTCGCTGTCGGAGGAGACGAGGCAGAAGCCGTCGAGCCGGCCGGAGTGGAGGAGGTCCATGGCGTCGATGACGAGGGCGATGTCGGAGGCGTTCTTGCCGGTGGTGTAGGCGAATTGCTGGTAGGGGTCGATGGCGTATTTCTGGAGGATTTCGGCCCAGGATTTGAGGCGCTGGCCGGAGAAGTCGCCGTAGATGCGGCGCACGCTCGCTTCGCCGAATTTTGCGACTTCCTCGAACAGGCCGGCGGCGATGCGCGGGGAGGTGTTGTCGGCATCGATGAGGATGGCGAAGCGGGGCAAGCGGGAGTCATCTGCCATGTGGGGCGCCTTGTCGAATGTGCGGCCGGGGGGCGAATCGATTGAGATATAAATGGGCTCAATCGAGACAATCGGCGAAATTTGAGGGAATTCTGCGGCACGGCGCGGATTGCCGGGAAGTCCACAAGAATATGGCCGCTGGCCGGGACCGGATGGGGCGCGGCTCCGGCCGTGGAGTTGATTTCTTCCGTGCCCGCGCGCTTATAGTTCGCACATGAATGACAGCCGCGCATTTTTCGCCCTGCTCGCGGAGCTGGGCATTGCTTACGAGACGGTGGAGCACGAGGCGGTGATGACCGCGGAGGGGCTTGCCGGGCAGCACGCAGGAGCGTGGGAGTTTCCGGTCAAGAATATTCTGGTCGAGGATAAGGGGAAGCAGCTTTATCTCGTTACCATGCATTTGCTGACGCCGCCGCTGGATCTGAAGGAGTTGGCCAAGCGCCTCGGGGCGGAGGGGCGGTTTTCTTTTGCTTCGGCCGGGACGCTGGGGGCTACGCTTGCGGTGTTGCCGGGTAGCGTTACGCCGTTTGCCGCTTTCAACGACCGGCAGCGGCGGGTGAAGGTCGTGCTCGACGAGCGCATGCGGAAGGCAGAGACCGTCAGCGCGCATCCGCTGGTGAATACGGCGACCACCACTATAGCGATGGCGGATCTGTTGAAGCTTCTCGCCCATTCCGGGCACCGCCCGCATTGGTGCGCGCTGCCGCTTAAGGTTACGGCCTGATCTATCGGCGCCAGCCTGATTGCGCGGTAAGGCGTCCGCCGGTGCCGCATTGCATAAAATACATATAAGAACCCTTGAATAGGGTAGAATTAAATTTTACAATCATTTTACGGGACGAACGCTCGGATGAATCCGGCACTTTTGTGCGGCGATGCCCTGACAATGCTGAACGACAGACTGGTCAGGTGGATTGCTTTGCGGCCGTTACGCTTTCTGGCGAGGTACGTTGCAATGAGTTTTGATGTTTCGCGCTCAGGTAATGGCTCAGAAAAAAATGGGCCTAGCCCTGAAGAACTGCGCAATATGTTTGTCGATGCGACAATACGTAAGCCTCATCATGCAGTCAGCCCATGCTTTATGACGGGAAAGGGATGTGTTTACAGTGATCGTTTCGAAGATCGCCGGAATAAGCGACTAAGAGCGCTCAAAAGGCAGAAAAGCTTCCAGGGCGCTTGTACTGGTTTTATTATTATGCCATTCGGCGGAAATTTGGAAGTGGTTCTTGAGTTGTGCATAAAGCCGTTCTTGTTTGAAAAGTTTGGTTCTTGTGAAGAGAACGACCTAAAATTCGTCAGAGCTGATGAGGTAGAGCGACCGGGTGTTATAATTTGCGAGGGTATATGTAAGCGCATACAAGAAGCTGATTTTGTGACTGCGGATATTTCCCTTCCAAACGCAAACGTTTTTTATGAGTTGGGTCTCGCTTATGGTATAAAGCAAAAAATATTTGTGGTTTGTCAGAAATCCCCGTATGGACATCAAAACTCATTTGCAGATCTGGCTGTGAAGAAACTTAGTCAAGGAGGGTGCCGAGTATACGATTATGCCAACCTAGAAGGATTTAATCAGAAAAATGTGCTCCCAGGTGACCTGTTCTGGATTGATTTGGATGATCATAGCCATAGAGTTGTACAAGGTGAGGTAAAGAATAATATACTATTTTTTGAGGCGATGGCAGATGGTGAAGAAGAGAAGCCAGATCCTTTGTCTCCAGAAAAGACTGCTGCGGCTTATAAGGCTGATACTAATATCAGGATTAAGGATATCGATTTGCTCTTTCGTGAGCATGCGATCTCACATATCAAATTAGCAGTAAAGGAATTGCTGGTAAAACTGCGAAAGGTTTCACAAACGCCGGCGCAAGGTCAGATCTTAAAAGATTACGTGGACGGCATTATTAGTGGTCAGTTGACTGATATAACCGAGTGTAATGTTGAGACTGAGTTCGGAGAGCTTAAACGAAAGATCGATAATGCGTACTGCGTTGTAATGCGAACAGGAGGGGAATGTCATCCAATAACCTATTTCTGGTTGGGGTATGCGCATGCGAAGGGCAAAAATGTCATTCCAATAACAACGCAAGTCAAAGATACCCAAGGACCCAGAAAATTTAATGATTTGGCGTTCGATATTCGCGCTCAACGGCATATGGTCTTTGATAAAGAGCGTCCGCAGCTGCTTAAGCAGCAGCTTACACGAACGCTGGATGAAATGATTCATGCGGATTTTTCCGAGTGGTCTCGTAAGAAGTTTTGGTCTAAGTTGCTGGGCAATCGTGGAAATGTCTCAATTTTTACCGGGGCTTTGCTTAGTAACGATCACAGAAGAGAGATGATCGCAGATTGGGATCTACGGGCTGCATCTGAACTTACGTCGTATTTTAGCCGTCATCAGTACAATCCTATAATCGAGAAACCGATCTACGAATATCAAGCAACAAATGTAACTGAGTACGTAAATGGTGTGCTGAACTCATTTGAGATAGGAAAGAAAACGGCGATTATTATCGGATCGCCCGATGTCAATCCACTGACGGAGATCGTGCTCGGCCGACTTTACGGCGTTCCAAAGCATGAATTGTTCGCAGAGGCAAAGGTATTGCCTGGCTGGCGACGGCATCGTAGTGGTGAAGAAAAGGAGGAGTTCGGATCCCGGCAAGGCAAGCCCGACGCCGCGCGTTTTTTGTGTCGATAAGGAAGGTACCGATGACGATGAGTGGCGGGGGTTTTTCTGTAGGCTGATCAGGGAAAACGATAGCTACTTTCTAAAGAAGTACTATGGACCTAAGGAAGCAAAGAAGGATCCATTTCCGGTATATGCTCACCTTGTCGTTGCCAGAAATCCATTCCCCTCCGACGAGGAGGGGGGAGACACTCAGCCGCGCTTTCTGGTGGTGCTGAATGGCGCGGCCGGTCCCGCAACTGTGGCCCTCACCCATGTTCTAACGGGCGAAGGAAAAGAAGCCGGGCTGTTAGAAGCAGAAAAGGCCACGGGTGCGAGCACATTCGATCCGGTCACAACCTCGGAAACGATTCTGAAGCTATTGCTGGACAAAATGGTGCAAGACCCCGACTTTTTTGCCTTGCATTGTTTTCTTAAGGTGACGGTGAGCTCCGACGAGGGAGGCGACCGTCCCGCGACATTCGACTGGCGTGGCGAAGTCGAATGGGAATTGACGGACGAAATAATTCAGCCGACGGTGCGCAAGTTCGCCGATGTAAAGGTAGCTGGATGGGAGTAGTGCAAGCAGAGTATCCCTCTGCCGCGGCTGGAATAGCAGCGTTATGCTGCCACTCTAAGCTCGATGTCTGAAATGATCTCGTGTAACGTATGGAATGCTACGCGAGATAATGTCTCAAATTTACAAGTTAACTCTGGGCGGTTTTTTACCGCTGGTCCGATGCCGATGATGTAACTGTGGGCATCTCGTGCGCCATCGACACCTACGTTGGAATCTTCAAAAACAACGCACCTTTCAGGTTTGCAGCCAATAATTTTTGCTGCTTCAATGAATTGATCTGGGGCAGGTTTAGTGCGGCCGGTAAAGCTGCCATCGCAAACTTCATCGACGAGTGCTCTTAGTCCTGTTATGTTTAGTATGAGGTCCGCATTGCGGCTTGCTGTAGCAATAGCCATTTTATACTTATTTTTTCTTAAGTCTATCAATAGATGTCTGACACCATCCGTAAGAAGAGCTTTGCCATAATCTTTTACAGCAGTCTGGTACATCTCGTTCTTGTCATGAAGAGCCTTTGCAGAGGCTTCGGCAGATAGTTTATTATTCCTGAAAATAAGATCTAAGCATTGTTCCCGCTTCACTCCCCGGAAATCCAGTGTATCGAGGTGCTTGGGAGTGGCCCCCATCGATAATGCGACTTGCCGCCATGCCGCAGTATGAAGATGAGCAGTTTCAACGAGTACGCCATCCAAATCAAATATCAGGCCAAGTGTTGGCATATCAAATTCCCCAAGAAACCTGCCGGAAAGCAAAACGCAGGCTATCCCGCAAGACTTGCCTAGGCCTTGCAAGCGGTCTATCTACCTTAAGAGCGGCGTCAATTCGCGGCAAGCGCCTTTTGCCGACAGTTAATACTTTGCATTCGGTCTGAGCCCATCACACCACACAAGCCGTTCAGGAACTTTGGTATCTAATTTGCGGCCCGGTCAGCAAGCCGGTCTTGCTGTCAGCGAAACGCACTGGTAACGCGCGCGCCCATCGCTTATAAGAGCGCGGAACAAAGCATGAAGCGCGCAGGCACGCGCTGACGGAGCCTATCTTGAGTACAATCTCGCGTTGGACGCCAGACAGCTGGCGGCAAAAACCCATTGTGCAAGCGCCGGCCTATCCGGACGAAGCGGCGTTGAACGCCGTCGAGAAGGAGCTTGCGAGCTTTCCGCCGCTGGTTTTTGCAGGAGAGGCGCGCCAGCTGCGGAAAGCCTTGGGCGAGGTGGCAGCGGGCCGCGCTTTCATGCTGCAGGGCGGGGATTGCGCGGAGACATTCGCCGAGCATGGCGCCGATCCGATCCGGGATTTCTTCCGGGTGTTCCTGCAGATGGCGGTGGTGCTGACGTTCGCGGCGAGCAGGCCTGTGGTCAAGGTCGGGCGGATCGCTGGGCAGTTCGCCAAGCCGCGCTCGGCCGATACGGAAAAGCAGGGCAGCGTCGAGCTGCCGAGCTATCGCGGCGACATCATCAACGACATCGCATTCACGCTCGAGGGGCGCACGCCCGATCCGCACCGCATGCGCAAGGCTTACCGGCAGTCCGCGGCGACGCTCAATCTCCTTCGGGCGTTCGCGCAGGGCGGCTATGCGGACCTGGAGCGGGTGCACCAGTGGACGCTCGGGTTCGTTTCGGACAGTCCGGCGGGGGCGCGCTACGAGGAGCTGGCAGGCCGCATTACCGAGACGCTGAACTTCATGCGTGTTTGCGGTGTCACCTCGGATAGCTCCGAGCGCCTGCGCACCACCGATTTCTACACGAGCCACGAGGCGCTGCTGCTGCCTTACGAGGAAGCGTTCGTGCGCGTGGATTCGACGAGCGGGAATTACTACGCGACGTCGGGGCATTTCCTCTGGATCGGCGACCGCACGCGGCAGCCGGACCATGCGCATGTCGAGTTCATGCGCGGGATCAAGAACCCCATCGGGCTGAAGTGCGGGCCGAGCCTCGATCCGGAGGAGGCGATCAAGCTGATCGATATCCTGAGCCCGGTGAACGAGCCGGGCCGGCTGACGCTGATCGTGCGCTATGGCGCCGACAAGATCGGCAAGTACCTGCCGGGGCTCATCCGGGCGGTGCAGCGCGAGGGCAAGTCCGTGGTCTGGTCCTGCGATCCGATGCACGGCAATACGATCACCGCAAGCGGGTACAAGACGCGGCCGTTCAACGATATCATGCGCGAGGCCGGCAGCTTCTTCGACATCTGCCAGGCCGAGGGCGCCTATCCCGGCGGCATCCATATCGAGATGACGGGCAAGAACGTCACCGAGTGCACAGGCGGCGCGCAGTCGATTTTGGCCACGGATCTGTCGAACCGCTACCACACGTTCTGCGATCCGCGGCTCAATGCGGATCAGGCGCTGGAGACGGCGTTCCTGGTGGCCGAGCGGCTGCGGCGCGATCGCGTTCAGGCTGCTCCGGAGACTGCATCCGGGATCTAAGCTCTACGCAACAGGGGACGGGCGCAGCCTGCCCGGCCCCCCAATCTCCGCCAGCGTGGCAGCACTCGCTTACACCGCCTTTAAGTCCCCAAACGGGCGCTTCGACCGCATGGCCAGCGGCCGAAAGAGTGTGCGATGTGAGGGCCAATTCCCTGAACACCGGCACGCCCCAGCGGAACAAACAACCGCCATGAACTGCAGGAACACCGGTCGCCGCGGTGCAAGCTTCCGCATCGCGCACCAGATAGCCGGAGGCTCAGCCATGTTTACGTCTGTGGATCAAATCGCTGCCGCCCTCGTTGGCGCGGGACTGACAAAGACAGACGCAGAAGAAATCGCGAAGCACGCAAAGCCCTGTGTTTGGCTTGAAACGGAGAGCATCGCCAGCGAGGACGGGATCGCGCTGGGGGCAACGAAAATCGGAGGACGGCCGGACCTCCCGGCCGGGATCGATTGGCCGGTGCGTCCGCCATACCCCAACGCGGATCGTATCGAACGATATCGCCGCCAAATCGAAGATCCGAAGAAATACTGGTCCTGGGCAACGCCTGCTCAGCGCGAAGAGTTCAGCCGCGACTGCGCACAGACGATCAAGATACTTGAAAAGCCTTTTCCTCTGGCATTTGTCGCCCAGATCGATTTTGCCGAAGCCTGGCGTGCCGGGCCTCTCGATCCGGACTTTCCCAAGAATGGGCTGCTCTCGATCTTTTACGACGCTCTTGAGTCACCGTGGGGCTACGACCCAGCCGATCACGTTGGAACCAGAGTGCTGTTCCACACAAGCGATGCAGGACAGATGACACGGCGCGAACTGCCTGCGGAACTCGCCGCAGCTACGCAATTTGCGCCGTTCCCGCCGCTTCGTTGTCAGGCACACGCATGCCTGGCGCTGCTCCCCATGGAGACTGCCGATTTTGCAAGCCTGGATCTTGCTCCAGAAATAGCCGATGCCTTGGGGGAATGGTGGGGCGAGGATGACAATATGTACGCCACCGAAGGCGGCAGCAATTGGAAATGTCATCGTGTGGGCGGCTGGCCAACACCAGTCCAGGGCGACATGCAAACGGAGTGTGCACTTGTCGCGGCTGGCCATTATTGCGGCAGCGGCGACGCATATCGCGACCCTGGGACGGAAGCGGTGCGTGCAAGTGCCCGCGAGTGGGTTTTGCTCGCTCAGATCGGTACCGATGAAAAAGCGCAGATCGTTTGGGGAGATAACGGCCAGCTCTACGTCTGGATTCGCCGCGAGGATCTGGCCGCACGCAGGTTTGAGGCGGCGCGGATCGTCCAGCAGTGTTATTGAGAGGACAGCATGTAGTGGGAGGCATCGCGAGCCGCGAATATCCTCCAGCTTTCCGGACCGATCTTCCGCCGTGCTTTATGTAGCGAAGTTTCTGCGCCTGCTTAATGTGAATCGCGTAGGTAATCCGAGGGCGGAAGCGCAGGCAATCCGGTTTGAGGTGAGGGCGGCATGGTTCTGGCGGCGCGGAATACGGGACTTTTCTTGCTTGCAGCAGCCGTATCGCAGTTCGCCGCGCCGCAAGCGCTCGCCTGGGGCGATGCCGGGCACAAGATCGTTTGCCAGCTGGCCTATCTGGAGCTGACGCCCGCCGCCAAGGCCAAGGTGGACGCGCTGATTGCGCTCGATCCGAAGTTTCGCACGTTCGCTACTGCTTGTACTTGGCCGGATATGTTTCCGCCGCAACGGCCGGCCGAGCACTTCTTGAACGTGCCGCGCGGTGCGAAGGCAGTCGATCCAGACAAGCTTTGCCCGGTGCCGGACCGGTGCGTTGCTTCCGCGATCCTCAACGATGCGCGGGATCTGGCCACGGCGCAGGATGCGGGCGAAAAGTTGCGCCTGCTCAAGAGCCTTGGCCATTGGGTGGGCGATATTCACCAACCGCTGCATGTTTCGTTCGAGGACGACAAGGGCGCCAACTATATCGACGCTACGGGTGCCTGTACGAGCAGCCTGCACCTTGCCTGGGATATGTGTATTGTCGAGAAGAAGATCGGCACGGACGAGGGGGCCGTTGCGGCGGCGCTCGAAGCCGAAATCGGGGACGCAGACCGCAAGAATTGGGCGCCCGCGAGCGTTGACGCTGCCGCCGTTGCCGCCTGGGCGAACGAGTTGCTTGCTATCGCGGAAAGCCCGTTTATTCAGTATTGCTTCCGCCATGGCGACGGCTGCTGGTACTCGGCAGGGCAGCGGCAATTTGCGGGCAGAAGCGCGTGGTGCAAATCACGGAGAGGTACCTTGAGACTGAGGCGCCGGTTGTCCGCGACCGGCTCAAGCGCGCGGGCGTCAGGCTTGGCGCCATTTTGAACAATACACTCTCTAATTGAGTGTCATGAAACAGCCATGTGCACGGATCAAAGAAGTCATGGAGCTTTTACATAAAATTCGGCACTTCTTTGAGGGTAAATACTTCGATGGCTTCTGAACCCGCCAATCCCAACGCCATCCGCGTGTTTATCTCCTACTCCCAGCTCGATCTTGAGATAGCGGACCGCATTGTGGAGGCGCTTGAGCGCGAGGGGGTCAACGTCACTATCGACCGGCGCGACCTTCCCTACGGCGAGGAGTGGCTCAAGGAGCTGGCGGATTTCATTGCGGGTGCCGACACGGTGGTCGCGCTGGTCAGTCCGGCGTTTCTTGCCTCCAAGACTTGCAATTGGGAGCTGGGGCAGGTCAAGGCCACGAACAAGCGGCTCGTGCCTGTGGTGATCGAGCCCGTCGCAGTTGCGGATTTGCCCGAGAGTATCGGCAAGATCCACCTTCTGCCGGCTGTGGGCGCCTTCCATTTCAAGGCCGATGTGAGGCCGCTTGCGGTAACGCTGAACACCAACCGGCAATGGATCAAGGAGCATACCAGGCTTGCCGGCCAGGCGCGGCAATGGATTTTGCGGGGACGGGAGCCCTCGCTTTTGTTGCGCGGCGGTGCGCTTGCCGATGCGGAGAGCTGGCAGGACCGTCAGCCCGGTGCCGCGCCTCATCCTAGCGACGAAATTCTGGAGCTGATGCTGGCGAGCCGCCGCGCTGCCACCGAGCGGCAGAGGGCCTGGGTTGCGGGTTCGCTGGCGGCCACCGTTTTCGCCTTCGCTTTGGCCGGCTTCGCAGCTTATCAATGGCAGCGCGCCGAGACGAGCTATACCGCGGCCCGCACCAATCTCGATTCGATGGTCAAGGATCTGGCTGCGGAGATGCAGAATACGGAGGGCATGCCGGTTACGGCCGTGCAGCGCATCCTCAAGAATGGCGAAGCGCTTGCCGCCAATTTGAAGCAGGCCGGCAGCGGGGACGCGCGGCTTGAGCAAACCCGGGCTGCGATGCTTTACGAGTTCGGCAAGACCTACCAGAAGATCAATGAGCGCGATCAGGCCGTCAAGGCATCGGACGAAAGCCTCGCGATCTGGCGCAAGCTGGCAACGGCACACCCGCAGAATATCGAACTTGCGGCCGAGCTGGCGGAAAACCTCGATCTGGCGGGCGATCTTGAGCGGGAGCAGAAGCGGTACGATGAGGCGCGCGCGCTTTACAGCGAGGCGTCGCGGATCGGGCTGACCCTCAACGCAAAAGTTCCGGCGAATACGGATTATGCGGTGAACCTGTCGAAAACCCTCATCCGGCTTGGTGATCTCGACCGGATTTCCAAGAGTTTCTTCGAGGCGAAGGGGCACTATCTCGACGCTTTCGAAAAGATCAAGAGCGCGTTGCGCAGCGGTACGGGCGAGCCGCCGGCGGCGCTCCAGCGCGAGTTGACCTGGAATTACAATAAGATTGGCGACGTTTCCGCCGACCTCAAGGAATACGCGGATGCGGGCGCGGCTTACAGCAATGGGCTTTGCGTGCGCGAATATCTTTTCTCCAAGGACCGCGCCGACAGCCGGCTTCAGCACGATGTCTCCTGGAGCTTCGACAAGATCGCAGGCGCCAGAATGCAAACCGGCGATTTTCCAGGCGCCCTGGATGCCGGGTTCGCTTCGCTTGCGATACGCCAGAAGCTATCTGCGGCCGATCCCAAGAACCTGATCTGGCGCCGCGATATGGCTGCATCCCTTCATCTGATCGGGGAGATCAAGGCCAAGGCCGGGGACTTCACGGGGGCCAGGGCGTTCTTCCTCGCGGCGGCGGAAACGCGGCTTGCGTTGAAAAACGAGTCGCCGGGCGATGCCGGGTACGAAGCCGCGTTTCAGGCCAGCATGGAGCGGGCGAAGGAAGTCTTGGCGCAAAGGCTTGAGACGCAGCCCCCGGCAGAGGAGCGGAACTATCGCGAGACAGTTGCCGAGGAGGAAGCGAACGCCAACGCCAAGGCGGGTATGCAGCCGCGCGATGCCGTGGCGTGCTGGGGGGCGATCCTAGCCTGCGCGATACCCGTAGCGGGCAAAGTGCCGCCAAATAGTGCCGGGCTGACGGCCTGAACGCTTCGGATTGCAGGTGCCCGTATCTTTTAAGGCGCTTGTTGAGCGCATGTTGCTGGCGCTTCCGCCCTCTGGACTACTTGAGCGCAGTTGCTGCCGCGCAAGTGTTCCTGGGCCGCACCGGCCGGGGTAGTCGGGGGGCATTATTGTATCAACATTCAGTTAAATCGTGCGAGAGACTGAATTTGCTTCACGTAACTGGCTTATGGGCACGCTCCAGCCAAAGATTGGCCAATTCGGCGCCTGATTTATATGCATGCAGATAATGCCAGGATTGCGGGGAGATGCGATATGTCAGGTTTACGTTATGTCTTTGGGCGCGCGGTTGCGGCGGGTTTGGCCGGGCTTGCGCTGTTTTTTGTAATTGGCGCAGGGGACGCAAAGGCGCAGGAGCACGGCAGGCCGCTGCTGGGCGCTAGCGTGAGGGAGATTTCGCCCGACACCGCGGACAGGCTTGGCATGCCCTTCCCCGCGCTGGAGGTCGGCGCGGTTCATGACGGATCGCCTGCCCAAAGAGCCGGCATGCAGCCGGGCGATATTATCGTCTTGGTGGGCGGACGGAGAGTTCGCGGCACATTCTCTCTGCTGCAGGGCATGCTGCGAGGCCATCCGGGGGCACCTGTTGAGATGGTGGTGCTGCGCAGAGGCAGAGAGATGAACCTGTCGGTTATGATGGGGGGAGCTTGGGGGGCGCCTGGGGACGCGCCACCGCCGCGAGATTATCGGGACTATTCGGAAGATGGTCCGGTCCAACGGCGGCCCGAGCCGCAGAGAAATGCCGGGCTGCCGGCGAAGCCTAACAAAGAGGTGGTACCTCAACAGCAGGTTTCGGCTAAGCCTGCGAAGCCAGTCCCGGCGCAAGCTCCGGTGAAGCCCGCGAACGAGGCATCGCCGCCGGCTCCTGCCGTGTCCGAAGAGTTGCCACAGGCGCCGGCGAATTCCGGAAACGAGGCGTTGCCTCAACGGCAAGCGTTGGCGAAGCCTACGAAGGAGGCATTGCCGCAGACTCCCGCGAAGCCTGGAAACGATTCATTGGCGCAAGCTCCGGGGAAGGCCGGCGCCATTTTGTCGGTGGCGGTTTCGCCGGATGGACAGCTGGTGCTGGCTGGCGGTTCGCGCGTGGCGAAATTATGGGACATCGAGACCCGCAAGGAACTGCATAGCTTCAAGTGCAGTGCGGAGGACGTCAGTTCCGTGGCATTCTCGCCCGATGGCAGCTTGGTGCTAGCTACTGCCGGCCGCAATGGGTTGAAATTGTGGGAAACCGGCACGGGCAACGAGGTGCGCAGCTTCGGCGGCGGGAACCGCAGCGTGAAGTCGGTAGCCTTTTCGCCCGATGGCCGCTCCATCCTTTCCGGCTCCGACGATGGAGCGATCGAAATCTGGGATACGGCTACGGGCAATCGGCTGGGCGAGTTCACCGGGCACACCAAGGAGGTCGATTCGCTCGCGTTTTCGCCTGACGGCAGCCGCATCATTTCCGGCGGCGGGGATAAGCTGGTGAAGGTCTGGGATGCGGCAAACCGCAGCGAACTGCACAGCATGAGCGGTCATGCCGAGCAAATCCGCTCGGTTGCGTTTTCACCCGACAGCCATTGGGCGGTTTCCGCGTCCTGGGACGGTACGGTCAAGCTATGGGATGTAGAGGCGGGCATCGAGAAGCGCACCTTCGACGGGCATGTTACCCAAGGGGAGAAAGAGCTCTTCACCGCTGCGCAATTCTCGGCCAATGGGGGCGAGATCATCTCGGCTGGGGTTAGCGGGCTGGTGCAGGTTTGGGATGTGGAAACGGGCGCGGAGCTTCGCAGCTTCAAAGGCAAGGAAGAGGGCATCAGCGCCATGGCGCTTTCGTCCGGCGGCGAATTCGCGGTCACTGCCGGCCTCGCCGGAAAAAGCATGAACGAGACCCTGAAATTCTGGGACGTAGCGGAGGGCAAGGAGCTGACGATCCAGGCGTGCGATGGCGGCAATTGCGGTTCGCCGCAGCCCGCTGGTGCTGCGAGAGATGGCCGCGGGTAGCGATATTGTAGCCGGCCGCAACGCGGCCGGGTGGCCAGGGGAGTTGCGGGCGGCCATTTACCCAGAACATTAGGCGGCCTCCGCGAGAGGTTGAAGCTCGGCGCGGAAGCCAAGCTTGGCGAGTTGAGCCACAAGGCGATTTGCTTTGGTTATGGCGGGGCGGCGATCGAAATGGCTGGCCCCAAGATCATGGTGTTCAACGCCGTTCTTGAGCATGTGATAGATCGCCGTGAGCATCGAGGCGGCCACGGCGCAGATCGCTTTCTTGGGGCCGTGCCTGCTCTTCAGCCGGTTGAACTGCGCTTTGTAGTAGCTGTCCTTCTTCTTGATGGCGGCCCAGGCGCATTGGACGAGCAACGTTTTGAGCCAGGGAGCGCCTTTGCGCCACATGCGTACATCCGCTCTCCGTCAGCCAGGCCAGCAAAGCCTCAAGCCCCGCCGTGGTGGTATCGAAGGTCCGGCACTCGCGCGAGACCTTCCCGCCAGCAACAATGCGCATACAGGCGACGGCCGTCTCCTTATGAACATCGAGACCGGCAACACGCTCGTACATTACTTCCATCAGGTTCTCCCTCAGCAGCCGCCAGCGTGGGGGACCTCACCGAAAAAGAATTCTAAGAAACTTGCTCCAGGAGCATTGCGGCTCCTTGGCTCCATTGGGGGTATTCGAGGCGCCCCGGACCCAACTCCCATACGGGCTCTCGCGCACCATAAAGGAAACAGCCTCTTTGCCAGCGGCGAGCACTATCTTAAGCAATGCGCCAAACCAGCCCAACCAGTTTCAGTCATGGGGGGCAGCCGCGCCGGCCGGTGTGGAACTCCCATGGGGAGAGGGACAGGATGAGGGGAGATGATTCCCCCAGTTCAATCCCCGGCGCTGCAAAGCCCGTGCTGACAAGTCATATCAGCGCTGCCTGCCGGAGTGCTTTTTCTCTTTTGAGTCCGCCTTGCCGTTCTCGCCGGGTTCGGGGGCCTCTTTCGCCGCCGCCATCGACTCCCTGGTCCAGCCAATGAGATTCGAAGCGATGCTGCCAAAGGCGGCGCCCAGCGCCCGGGCTGCCTCTGCCTCATCTTTCGACTGAACGGGCTCCTTCGCGGTGAACACGCGCACCGCTACCACATGGCCATCGCTCGCAAGGAGCTTGGCGCTGATCTCGGCTTCGGCCATGGGCTGGGGGCCCTGCACGATCTGGAACCGGCGGATTTCGGTCGCGAGCTGATAGTCGAACGTGGAGCCGTCGACAAAGCGTGTCACCTCGCCCAGGGCGCCCGCGTTCTCGAAGCTTTGCACGATCTTGGCCTGCATGAGCTTCGGAACCGTGTCGCTCCACTTGGCGTTGTTGATCGCCTCAACCTGCCCGGCCTGGCTTTGCGAAAGAAGCTTCTCGGTGTCGTAGACCATCAAGGCAGCCGGATCGGCAACGGCAAGCTGCCTTCCGAGCGGGGTGGGGCTAGCGGGCGCAGGCACAGCGTTGAAGCTGTAAAAGACGCCTGAGCCTTTGCCGCCCGCCGTCATGCGCTCAAGGCCGGCGACGATGCCATCGACCTTGCCGGAATTGCGGCCCAGCGATTCCGAGAACGTCGACAGGTTCGAGATGATGTTGCGCACATCCGCGGTATTGTCGCCGAGGATTTTGTCGAGCCGGGCAAGCACCCGGCGCGCCGACTCGCTCATCGATTCGCCCGCACCTTCGCTAGCCGTCAGCACCGGCAGTCCGCCGCCGGCATTTGCGGATGGGGCTGGCGCGTTGTCCGATCCGCCCGTAAGCGTCACGGCCGCGACGCCTGTCAGGCCCTGGAATTCGAGCGAAACAAGCGTGTCCCTCCTAACCGGTGTGTTTTCGTCGATGGCAATCGTCGCATCGACCGCGCGCGGATTATCCGGGATTAGCCGCAAGCCCGTCACCTCGCCTACACGGATGCCGTTGAACAGCACGGGCGAGCCGCGCAGCAGCCCTGAAACCGTATTGGCAAAGCGCACCTCGTAGCTCGTCCGCTTGCCGCCGCTTCCGGCGTTTTGCAGCCAGTAAACGAAGGCGAAGCCCCCAGCTATGACGGCAAGGGTGAAAAGCCCAACCAAAACGTAGCGCGCTCTGATTTCCATTCGTTCTAACCCTGTGTCTTTGTCTGCGCAGCCTGGGCCAATCCGCGGCCCCGCTGGCCTTGAAAATAGGACTTCACCCAAGGGTGATCGGACTGGAGCATCGTCTCCATCGGACCTTGTGCCACGACCTTGCCGTCCGCGAGCGCCGCGATTCGGTCGCAGGCGCGGTAGAGGCTGTCCAGATCGTGCGTCACCATGTAGACGGTGAGCCCCAGCGTGCGCTTGAGCGTTATGATAAGGTCGTCGAACTCCGCAGCGGAAATCGGGTCGAGACCTGAAGTCGGTTCGTCGAGAAAGACGATCTCTGGATCGAGAGCCAGCGCGCGGGCGAGAGCCACGCGCTTGGTCATGCCGCCGGAAAGCTCGGAAGGGAACTTGTCGCCGTCCGCGGCCTTGAGGCCCACCATTTCAAGCTTCGCCGTTGCGATCTCGTCCATGAGCCGCTCCGGAAGCTTGAGATATTCCCGCATGGGGAACTGCACGTTCTGCCGGGCTGTCAGCGAGGAGAACAATGCGCCTTGCTGGAAGAGGATGCCCCAGCGGCGCTGAACCGCGCGGAACTCCTGCTCGCTTGCATTGTCGCGGTCGGTGCCGAAAATTTCGATGCTGCCGCCCCGCCTCGGCAGAAGGCCGATAATGGTCCGCATCAGCACCGTCTTGCCGGCGCCCGAGCCGCCAACGACGCCCAGGATTTCGCCTCGGAACACGTCGAGCGAAAGCCCATTGAGGATCGTGACACCGCCAAAGCCGACGATGAGATCGCGTATCGATATGACAACCTTGCTGTTCGCAGCCATCATCGTCACATCCCGATGCTTGCAAAGAAGATTGCGAACAGGCCGTCCAGCACGATAACCAGGAAGATCGACTTCACGACCGACTGGGTTGTCTGCAAGCCAAGCGATTCGGCACTCCCCTTGACCAGCAGGCCCTCGGTGCAGGCGACAATGCCGATGACCAGCGCCATGAACGGTGCCTTGATCATGCCGACCTTGAAGTGGACGAGGGTGACGGCATCGTGCAGGCGCGCGAGGAAAATGGCCGGGCTCATGCCGTTGTAAACCAGGGCGACAAGGCCGGCGCCGTAAAGAGCGGCCAGCAGACCGAGGAAACTGAGCACCGGGAGCGCGATCACGAGGGCCAGCACGCGAGGGAGGATGAGCACTTCGACGGGGTCGAGGCCCATGGTTTTGAGCGCGTCGATCTCCTCGCGCATCTTCATCGAGCCAAGTTCAGCGGTGTACGAGCTGCCGGAACGGCCGGCCACGATGATGGCGACGAGCAGCACGCCGATTTCGCGCGAAATCAGGATACCGACCATGTCGACGACGTAGGTTTCTGCGCCGAACTTGCGGAAATGGAAAAAGCCCTGCTGCGCGATGATGCAGCCGATCAGGAATGTGATCAGCACAATGATCGGTATCGCCTGCCAGCCGACCCGGTCGAGCTGGTGAACTGCCGAGGTGAACCGGAAGTGCTTCGGGTTCCTGAGTACGCGGAGCAACGCGAGGAACACAGCGCCCAGCATATGGAGGAAGGGCGCCATCCCGGTCAAAAATGCGACGACCCCATCGGCATAGCGCTCGAACAGACCGGCAAGACCCCTGCCCTCGGGCTTCTTGGGCGCTTCCTGGTTGACGCCGTGAACGTCGCGCAGGAGCCCTTGGTACTCGTCGCGCAAGCCCGAGACTTGCGTGGTCAGGCCGGCGCGGCTTCTTTCGCGGATCAACCGCTCCAGTAGCCAAGCGCCATAGGTGTCGAACAAGGCGATGCTGTGCATGTCGACCGACACATCGCGAATCGCCGCCGCCTCCTGCGCCGCGTGCTCAATGACTGTTTCAAGACCGGCGGCGTTCGCGGCAGTCCACGATCCGGCCGCAGCCAGTTCGTGTCCTCCGCGCGTTAGCCGTAAATTGAGCGACGGTGCATCCATTGGTCTTGGCGGTCCCTTTTAGCCCCGGGAGAACGCGATCGATACGCTTTTGAAGCCCGGTCCGTTGGTCGAGATGCTGACCTGATGATTCGCGCCGTTAACGGAAACGGTCATCGCTCCCTGGAGCTGGCCGGAGATCTGTACGCTGAACTTATTGGGAGAGGCGTTGCCGCTGAAATCGCCCTCAAGCCCGAACGTCTTCTCGCTCCAATGCCCGGTCACGCGGCCGCCCTCGTAGGCGACTTCGCTCTTCATGTCGATCTTGTTGCTGGGCGACTGGCAGCGGATGATAAGCGTCAGCTCGGAGCCGCCCGACTTTGAATTGTAATTTCCACGGCAGGAAAGGTGCTCGTTGCTGCCGTCGCTATACCGTACAGAGCCGCCGCCATGCCAGCTGCCGGCGAGTTGGCTGAACGGGGTGGCACTCTCGGCGAGCGCTACGGTGGATACAGGAAGTGCGAACATCAACGCTATGGCGATTTTCGCGGGTACGCCAAGCTTCAAGCTACGCATCTATTTTACCCTCAGTGTGCGTGGTTCGTTAGTCAGTGACTTTAGTGGAGGATTCGCTCGTTAGGTTCAAATGCACCGCAGCCAGGGGCATGGTCGCGGTTCACATACAACATTTGGGGTTTGAGCGATAGGCATAAGGCGAAACCATGACAGAAGCATGTTTCCCCGCATCATAAATTCGACGTAAAGAATAGCGCGGAGGTTGTGCCGGGCTATCCAATATCCGGGAGAAACGCCGCAATGAGGGTAAACGCTAAGCAGAGTTCGCAAAAGTGGCCTTCCCGGTTTTGCGATAAAACTCTGCGAAAACAAAAGAATCTAAGCGGGCGTTCGTTGGGCAACCAACGAAAATCTGCTTAGGCTGCCAGCTGCACAGGTTCTTCCTTCTCAAGGTAGCGGCGCCAGATCGCCTTTTCACCAAGCGAGGCAATGAATTCAGCATGAGCCGTCTCTTCTTCTGGGGTCAGCAGAGACCGCAACGGTGCAGACCGGATTTGAGCTGGCGTTTCGGCCACGAGAACAGAGTTATCGGCATCGGAGGCAAAGTTAAGGCCGGCCTGCTCCGCTCCGATAAGGCGGAGGTACACATCGGCCAAAAGCTCGCTGTCGAGCAGCGCCCCGTGCTTGGTGCGCGTAGAGTTGTCGATGCCATAGCGGCGGCAAAGCGCATCGAGATTGTTCGGGCTGCCGGGATGCTTGCGGCGGGCAAGTGCCAGCGTATCCGTCACGCGCTCCATGCTGAGCGGCGGCAGCCCAAGACGCCCGAACTCGTGATTAAGGAAGCCCACGTCGAAGGGCGCGTTATGAATGATGAGCTGCGCATCGCCCAGGGCTTCGAGGATTGCCTGCGCCATGCCGGCGAACAGCGGTTTGTCCACAAGGAATTCAGCCGTGAGGCCGTGCACCTCGGTCGCCGCCCTGGGTACGTCTCGCTCCGGGTTGAAATACCAGTGCCACGTCTCGCCTGTGGGGATGTAGTTGATCAGCTCGACGCAGGCGAGCTCGATAATGCGGTCGCCGCTTTTGGGGTCGAGCCCCGTCGTCTCGGTGTCGAGCACAAGTTCGCGCATTTGCCCCCCTGGAATTGCCGGAAACATTGGCCGATTCGCGCCGGCATTCAATTGTGAACCAGCACTTATACCGGCTGCCGCGCTCCGGACGCACCGGTCCCAATCCGTGCGGCGGCTGCGCCTTGCGAAGTGACGCCATATGAAAACTCCTGGCACTCCAAAACACCCATTTTGATAAGTAAAGGGCGCTTTTCCAATTTGAACTAATTGTAGCAGATGCGTCTTGCTGAAAGGTTAAGCGGGGACGTGTCGCAAGTCATTGAAAAATAACGAAATAACTTCAGACGCACGTTGCGGTTATGGTAAAGACACAATATTTAACTGCATTTTTGAATGCTCGAATCCGGGGAATTTGAGACAGGATTCGACCAGTTTCAGCCAATTTCAGCCACTCGCGATTCCGCGTTAACCATATATCCTTAACGAGTGTGGCGGCCCATACATACGTACGCACCTACGTACGGCAATCCCCGGCGGGAACTCAAATTCCGGCAGCGAGTATTATTGTGCCTTGGCGCCGCGCTCCGGTACGGCCGGCCTCATAACACGGGCCGGAAAGTGAACCGTAGCCCTGAATCCGTGCGGCTCGGCGTTGGCGAAGCTCAAAGCCCCGCCATAGGCCTTTGCGACATCGTTGGCGATGGCGAGGCCGAAGCCTGAGCCTGGAACGTCCTCGTCCAGCCTGACACCCCGCTGGCCAAGCCGGTGAACGAAGGCTTGCGGCGCTCCCGGCCCGTCATCCTCGATTGCAATCGTAGTGCCATCCCCGGTGCTGGCGGAGATGGTGACGGCCGAATTTGCCCATTTGCATGCGTTGTCCAGGAGATTGCCGATCAGCTCGGCCAGATCGTCTTCCCTTATGGGTAGGGTGATGCCCTCCCCGATCTGAATACGCCATTCCAGCTCCTCGCCCTTGGGAGTCCGGCCAAGAGCCCCAACCAGTTTCGTAACAACAGGGCGTGCGCGCGTTTCGTGGATCTTCAGGCTGCGTGCGCTCTCCAGCCGCACGCGCGACAACTCGCGGTCGATGTGCCGGCGCATGCTGTCCGCAAGCTCCTCGATTTCGGCGGCAACGGCAGTGGCGCCGCTTTCGCGCAGCTTAGCCGCGTCGGCGATCAGAATGGTGAGCGGCGTCTTGAGCCCGTGGGCCAGGCTCGCGGCTCTGTCCTTGGCAGTTTCCATCGCCTCCGCTTGTGCATCGAGCAGCGAATTGACGGCCGCCACCAGCGGCATCACCTCCTGCGGCTCGCTGACACCTATACGCTGCGCGCAGCCCCAGCGCACCGCGAGCACGCTTTCCCGCAAAACCTTCAACGGCCTCAAACCGAGCGTAATCTGCGCCCATGCGCCTGCCATCAACGCGAGCCCAAGCAGCGCCAGGCCCTTGATGGCGTCTGAGCTGAATTCGGCCCGCGCAGCCAGGATCTCGCGCGTGTCGAGCGCCCCCGAAATCCTCACTTGGTGAGGTCCGGCCGGCGTGCTGTAGGAAAGGCTTCTTTCCCGCGCCAGCAACGTAGAGCCGGACGGTCCATTGATAGTGTGCAGGTGGACCTTGCCCACGGCGAGTTGATCCGCGGGAAGCTGCAATACCCCGTCCCAAAGCGAACGGGAGCGAAGCAGTTGCTTGTTCGTCTCATCCTCGATCTGCCAATAGAGGCCGCTTAGGGGCTCGCCGAAACGCGGGTCCGGCAGTGCCGGTTTGAAAGCCATGCGGCCCTTTGCGTCGTAACTGATGCCGGCGGAAATCTGCCGGATATACGTGTCGAGTTCGGCAACGGCGCGCCGCTCGGCATGAAGCTCGAACAGCTTGGACATGCCCGCGCCGGCGATAAGGAGGGCAAGCCCGATAGTAACGCCGCCCAGTGCCAGGAGGCGGAACTTGAGCGAAAGGCCTTTCACTGCTTTTCTTCGATGATGTAGCCGAAGCCGCGCCGTGTCTCGATGACATCCGGGCCGAGCTTGCGCCTGATGCGCCCGATCAGCACCTCGATTGCGTTGGCGTCCTTGCCGAAGTCGTGTTCGTAGAGATGCTCGATCAGCTCCGTATGAGGCACGACGCGCCCTGTATGGTGCATGAGATAATTGAAAAGGCGGTATTCCTGCGGCGTGAGATTGACCGGCACGCCATTCATCGAGACGCGCATCTGGCGCGTGTCGAGCGAGACTGGACCAAGCGTAAGCAAGGGCGAACTCTGACCGGCGGCCCGCCTGACAATGGCGCGGAGCCTCGCCAGCAGCTCCTCCATGCGGAAGGGCTTCGGCAGATAGTCGTCGGCGCCGCTGTCGATGCCCTCGACGCGCTCGCTCCAGCTGCCCCGGGCCGTGAGAATCAGGACCGGCACGGTCCGCCCGTTCGCCCGCCACCTCTTGAGAATGGTGAGACCGTCGAGCATCGGCAGCCCGAGATCGAGGATAATGGCGTCGTAGTCCTCGGTGTCTCCCTTGAACCAGCCCTCCTCGCCATTGGTCTGGTGCTCGACCGTATAGCCCGCCGCAACCAGGGTAGCCATGATGTCCCTGGCGATACGGCTGTCGTCTTCAAGAAGTAATATTCGCATTAGCCCTCCGGCTTTATGGGTATGCCGGTCTTGGCGTCTACGCGGATTTGCAGCATCTGCCCGTCCGGCGAGATGATCTTGAACTCATAGATCCAAATTCCCTGTTCTCTTTCAAGCTCAATTCCGGAAATCTCGCCCGGCATGGTATTGCCCAACGCTGCAAGGATTTGGTCCAGCGCAATAACTTCCCCGGCCTCAAGCGCCTGGCGGGCCAGGTCTTCGTCATGCTCGCCAGGCTCGTCATGAGCGAAGGCCACCGGCTGGCCAGCGGGCAGCAAGACCGGCCCCCCAGCGAGCAGGATCGAAATCAGGGTCAGCAGCATCGTCCGGTTGCGCATTGAACGTTTATGCCCCCAATTGTCTGTCAAAGTGCTGACGGGACTGCTCAAGCAACAGAAAGCCGAAATCCTCTTAGAATCCACCTTCCAGAGGGCATCGCACTCCTTCTGGTGGAGGCATGCATGCGGCACTTCTGGAGCAGGAGAATGGTTTCTGTCAACGGCTTCAAGGCCGCGAGCGCGGGTGACCGGAACATGCGCTCAAGGAATCCGGAGGACGGTGGTGCCAGTAACTCGCGCTCAAATAGCGCGAACAACGTGGAAAATGGGCTCACAAAAATTGCCCGCATCCTCCAGAACAGCCAATCGGCTCTGAACTATATCCATTCCCACCTGCAATACCATGGCCTCCTTGCCGCGTCCCCGGCACGCCAGGCCGCGCAGATTGCGATTGCGTCGCGTTGCGGCGACAACGCCACAAGCGGGATTTCGTTTCTGAAAGCGCTGAGCGTGCCTGAACGGCAGGCGAAGCTTTTTGGTCCGGCCGTAGCCTTCGCCGGCGGATTGGGAGCGGGCGCTCCAAACCGGATGCTGCTTCGGGGATACGAAGGTTTCAAGTCGCCGCTGCCTCCGCTGGGTGCGCTCCCGGAGGAGCATTCATTCCTGGACCTGTTCGAGCAGCTTCTGCACTGCGCGCGTGAGGGCATTCTGGAGCGCCGGGACACTTGGCTTGGCAATACGGTCGTTGCAGGCCTCACCGCGCGCGTTCCCATCGAGTACGGCGGCTTTGTGGAAATCGTCAAATACACCGCTCAGGGAGAACTTGCCGGAAGGCGAAAAGACATCGCACAGTTTACAAGCAGGACGGTTTCCCAGTTAGGTGCTATTACAGAAGAACCCTTGGTGACTATATAATTAGATCAGCCGCGCTGCTTCGCGCGTGCGGCTTCCGCGCATTGGGGACAAAGCATGCCAAATTCCTTGATCCGCTTGACGCTGGCGGCAGTTTTCGCCGCGTCAGCCTGGACGATTGCAAGCGCGCAAAGCGAGCCCTCGGGCGCAGCTAAACGCCATTGGCTCGCCAAGACCGAGGTCGAGGCCAAGGTTGCCGCGGCCGGCTACACGGTGAAGCGGATCAAGAACGGCGTTGGCCGCTACGAGGTCAGGGCGATCCGCAAGGACGGAAAGACCATCTGGGTCTACGTCAACCCTTGGACCGGCGAACTCTCGGAACAGGAAGCAAAAAAGTAGCGCTCAAGCAAGTAATACCGGCGAGCCTAAGCATTGACCTCTGGGCATCGTCGCGAGGGGCGCATCCGCAAGGTGCTGACATGGCGGCGGGTTTTGCCATGAACGGGGGTTACGCCCCTCACCCCCCGCCCTCTCCCCATGGGAGAGGGAGTTCGCTCGCGACCGTTGTTAAGGCGTCCCCTCTCCCATGGGGAGAGGGACAGGGTGAGGGGCGTGACCTTCGTTCATGGCAAAACGCCCAAGGCAGCCGCACATGACGGAAACGGCGGCTGGAGAGTCGAAACTTTGGCTCAGCAGTATAAGAGAGACGCCGCCGCTATAATGGGCGAAAAAAACGCGCCGGGGGTGCATATACGGCGCGTTGAAGTTCAGGGTTTGTCTTCGAACTGCCGGCCCCCGCCTAACCGATGATTCGGCGGGGGCCTTCACGACTGTGGGTAGGTCGCAGGTATAGAATGGCATTTCCGCGCTGACAAAAGGCTGACAGGAAAACTCAGGGAAACAGCAGCGCCCGGCTCATCCGAAATGCCGCCAGAAAACCACCGCAACAATCCCGGCATTCAGGCAAGAAATCGCGATCCGCGCCTTGGCCGGGTCGAGCCTGCGGCCGAAATGGCTGACCACATAGCCGCCAATCGTCGACGAAACTAACATCACGGCCATCTGCTTCCAATAGAGGAGCCCGCCCAGGATAAAGAGCAGCGAAGCCGTGGCATTCATCGACGCATTCAATAAATGGCGCGTGGCCTGCATCGTATTGATCGACGCCGCCGTCAAAACGCTCCACGCTGCCAGCATCATCACGCCGACCGCGCCGCCGAAATAACCGCCGTAAATGCCCAGAAAGAACTGCACCGCTGGCAAGGTGCGCGGATGAACCGTTATCCTCTTGCGCAACTCGTCGCCAAGCTTGCGGCCAAAGGCAAACACCAGCACTCCGAACAGCAGCAAGAACGGAAAAATCTCATCGAACACCCTTTGCGAGGTGTACAGCAACAGAACGGCGCCGATGATGCCGCCAATAACGCTGACAACCGCCATCACCCTTAGCTTGACCCCCTCGAATCCCTCGAAATCGTGCCGGTACGCGAAAGCCGACGCAAGCGCACTCGGCACCAGCGCAACCGTGCTCGTGGCATTAGCGTTAAGCGAAGGCACCCCGGCCGCGACCAGGGCAGGCAAGGTCACGAATGAGCCGCCGCCGGCGATTGCATTCATGCCGCCGCCAACCGCGCCGGCAGCAGCGATAAACAGGAGATCGTTCATTCCATTGGCTCGTTCGGGCTTCGATTGGGAAGGGCTTCCCAGAATAGGGAGGCTGACGGCGCCAATGTAGGAGTTCCCGGCCGAAGGCGCTACTGTACGTAAGCCGCGCCTTCTCGCACCCGATTGAGTTAGACGCGGCTCTCCTTAAGAGCCTCTCCGGAAAAATACCGGTCCCTGGCCCAAAGCGAGACATTGACGAGGCCGATCATCACCGGCACCTCGACCAGCGGACCGATGACAGCCGCGAAAGCCGCCCCTGAATTTATACCGTAGACAGCCACCGCCACCGCAATCGCCAGCTCGAAATTATTGCTGGCGGCGGTAAACGAAAGCGTGGCGCATTTCGGATACCCGGCGCCAATCCGCCTGCCCATGGCGAAGGAAACGGCAAACATGACCAGGAAGTAGATCAGGAGAGGAATGGCGATGCGCACCACGTCGCCTGGGATGGTGACGATCTTCTCGCCCTGGAGCGAGAACATGACGACGATGGTGAAAAGCAGCGCAACCAGCGTGATTGGCCCGATCTTCGGCACGAAGCGGCTGTGATACCAGTCCTTGGAGACGAAGCGCAGCATGACGACGCGCGTCAGAATTCCCGCCGCGCAGGGGATGCCCAGGTAGATGAAGACGCTTTTCGCGATCTGCCCGATGGATATGTCGACCACCGAACCGGTCAGCCCGAACAGCGGCGGCAACACCGTGACGAAAACCCAGGCGTAGACGCTGTAGAACAGAACCTGGAAGATAGAATTGAAAGCCACGAGCCCGGCCGCGTATTCCGTCGATCCCTCGGCAATCTCGTTCCACACGATCACCATGGCGATGCAACGGGCCAGCCCGATGAGGATCAAGCCGGCCATATATTCCGGCTTGTCCGGCAGGAAAATGATCGCAAGCGCGAACATCAAGACCGGGCCAACCACCCAGTTCTGGACGAGCGAGAGGCCCAAAACCTTCTTATCCCGGAAAACGTCCGGCAGGTCCTCGTAGCGCACTTTCGCGAAGGGCGGGTACATCATCAAGATAAGGCCCACCGCAATCGGCACATTGGTGGTGCCAACCTGGAAGGCATCGATAAAGCCCTTCACGCCGGGAACCAGCGTGCCCAGCGCGATGCCTGCGGCCATGGCCGCGAAAATCCAGACCGTGAGATAGCGGTCGAGGAACGATAGCTTGGCTGTGATTGCGCTCATTGCTGAAAGGCCCTTCTATTCGCGGCTCTTGCCGATTTCATCGAGACGCTTTTGCAGCGCCAGCTTGTCAATCGAGCGGAGCGGTAGAGAGCAGAAAATGCTGATGCGTCTTTCAAGCATGCGAAAAACGTCTGCGGTGAATGCCGCTTTTTCCGCAGCCGTCCCCTCGAAGCCTACGGGATCGGGCACGCCCCAATGAGCGGACATCGGCTGGCCCGGCCAAATCGGACACACCTCGCCGGCGGCGTTGTCGCAGACGGTGAAGACGAAATCGAGCTCGGGAGCGCCGGGTTGCGCGAACTCCTCCCACGATTTCGACCGCAGCTCGCCCGTCGCGTAATTGAGCTTCTTCAGCAAGTTGAGCACCAAGGGATCGATGGAGCCCTTTGGATGGCTTCCGGCGCTGAAGGCGCGGAATTTCCCGGGTGCTTCACGGTTCATAATGCACTCGGCCATGACGCTGCGCGCCGAGTTGCCGGTGCAGAGGAAGAGGACGTTATAAATGCGTTCGCTCATGGGTTCGCACTCCTATTTTCCGCAGCAGGTGGCGGAGGCCTCGGGTTTTTTCGCGCGCACGAAGGCGCTCATAAACTTGCCGTCGATGTACTGGGAAAGATGGTCCACATCGATGCCGCCGCTCAGCTCCTTGCAGCGCAGGAACTCGCGCGCATCGTCGCCCGTATACATGCGCGTGGGCTCTATCCCGATGTCCACGAAACCCGCTGCGGCCAGCTTGCCTTCATAATCGGTATCCTGAAGTGCGCCCGCGACGCAGCCCGCCCAGAGCAGAACCTGGCTGCGGATCTGCTCCGGCATCTCGCCGCGCGTAACGATATCGGAAACGGCGAAGCGGCCGCCAGGCTTCAGCACCCGGAACGCTTCCTTGAGCACCTTGTCCTTATCGGCGGAAAGGTTGATGACGCAGTTCGAAATGACGACATCGACGGAATTGTCCGGAAGCGGGATGCTCTCGATCTCGCCCTTGATGAACTCAACGTTCTCGGCGCCAGCCGCCTTCTGGTTCTGGCGGGCGAGCGCCAGCATTTCGTCCGTCATATCGAGGCCGTACGCCTTGCCCGTAGAACCCACACGGCGCGCGGAAAGCAACACATCGATGCCGCCGCCCGAGCCAAGATCGAGCACGGTTTCGCCGGGGTTGAGCTGCGCCAGGGCCGTGGGGTTGCCGCAGCCAAGCGAGGCTAGCACCGCCGCCTCGGGCAGAGAGCCCTGCTCGGTGACATCGTAGAGATTGGAGGTGATCGGATTCGGGCCTACCGCAGCCGCCTTGCCGCCGCAGCACGATCCGCCGCCGCTGACTCGCTTGGCCGCCTCGCTATAACGTTCGCGCACAGCTTCCTTGATGCCGGTGTCACTCATGTTGACCTCCAATTTCAGGTTCGAACCGTTCGATGCGGACCAGCGCATAGCCGCCCGCTTTTTCAGCCGATACAGCCAGGGTGTAAGGCAGATCGCCGCCGCCGCCCCGGATCGTCAGAGTGGAAATGGCGGACGCCGCGCCGCTAAAGCCGCTGACAATCGCGCCCCTGATCTTGCAGTCCTCGCAGTGGCTGTCCTTGCCGCATCCGGCATCCGTGAAGGAATGAACGCAGCCGAACACATCGCCGCCGCGCTGACCTTCCGCTTGCTCCAGCGCCTTGCCGAACAGGGCGAGCGCCCGGTCATTGGCCGTAAGCACCAGGCGCGGCTCCGGCTGCATCAGCAGAATTGCTGCGTCCATGGCCTGAATGGCCTCCCGCCGTTCGGCGGCATCGCCCGAAGAGACCGCAGCAAGACAGCTATCGCAAAGGCGTGCTGGAATAGATGCATCCAGCGGGCTCCCGCATGAGCCGCACCGCACGGCGGGACGATCCACGGCGATCTGGGTCATGGCTCACTCCTGACTGCAGGTGATGGATTTCAGGTTCGATTGCCTTGTTGCGCGTGCAGCATTCGGCGAAGAGGAATGCCAAAACCTCCCGCAGCGCGTCCGGGTTCGCGGTGTAGCGCAGGAAGGTGCTTTCCCGGCGCACCTTCACCAGGTCCTCGTTCTTGAGCTTTTCGAGATGATGGGAAAGCGTCGAGGCCGGAATGCCAAGCTCCTGGCCGATTTCGCCTACCACAAGGCCGTCCGGGTGCGCCGACAGCAAAAGGCGCACGATTCTGAGCCTCGTTTCGGTGCCAAGCGCCGCCAGCATATCGGCGTAGCGGGTTATTTGATCGTCGTAGGGCGCGTCAGCCATCGCATCCTCCTGTAATTCCATTATTATGGAAATAACGAAATGTCAAGGCGTGGCCGAGAGTGGCTGGCGGGAAGCGATAGGCGGCTTGGGTTTCGAAGGAAGGAGGAATCCAGGAGGCCTTTGGAGGAAGGGGGGGCGCCAAAGGCACTCCTGGATTTAGGGCTGCGCTACTCGAGGGGCTAGTCGAGTGGCGAGCGCAGGTCGTTCAAATAGAAATTGAGGCCAACCTTCATCGTGTTGGCGGTGATATTGTCGTCGATCTTTCCGATAGAAGATGCAATGCAGCAGCTAAAATTCGTATTGTCGATGTCGATGTATTGGTACTCGGCCTTGACGGTCAAAGCATGTGTGAGTTTGTATTCGAGCCCGCCGCCGGCGGTCCAGCCAGTGAACATGCCGCTGTCTTGGCTGATATCGCTGGCGGGGCTTGTGACATGTACGGCGGTATGTACGTTGCCGTTGAAGAAGGCGAAGCCGCCCTTGGCGTACACCAGCGCGCTTCCGAGCGTTACGCCCGCCCGGCCGGTCAAATCGCCGTAAAAACCCGCGTTGCTCTTCACGGTCACGGTCCCGCCGGAGACTGTCCGCGTGCCACTCACACCGGCATCCAAACCGCCCAAATCGGCCTCGATGCCGTACACGAAATTGCCGGCCTGCGCGTTATAGCCAAGCACGCCGCCGCCGATCATCCCGCTCGTTCCGGGCTGAGAGAAAGGCACAGTGCCTTGATTTGCAAAGATAAGTGTGTTGTTGCCGGCGTTTATCGCGGACCACGCCCAGCCAAAAGTGGCGCCGATATACGGTCCTTGCCAGTAGCCCGCGGACGGGCCAGGAGGCGGATCTTTGTACCCGCCGGAATTGCCGTAGTAGTCGGCTGAGAGCGCCGGCCCGGCAATCATTACAGCGCCGAATGCAACGGCGCATGAACTGACGCGCTTACCCACCAACATAAAATCCCCGCTACAACACCCGCTACCGCATTCCCAGGAGGAGAGTTCCTCTAAAAATGCAACCTTAGCGTGCTAACGATGTTATCTAGCGCCGGGATGGTTAAAAAAGTGTTAAGATGCACTCCTGAATTTCTTGGGTAACCCGCGCCGTCATATCGCTTTGGATGCAGGCGAGGGCTAAGCTATTGCTAAACTTCAAGAATTATAGCTACCGGGGAACGAAAACAAAAATGCCGGCGGTGCATCCGGACTGTATTTGACGCGCGCGCCCTCCAGCCGGGCCGCACCCGTCGCCACCAGCCGCAACGCCAGAGGAAAAAGCCTGTGCTCCATCCCCAGAATGCGGGCTGATAACGCATCCTCATCGTCGCTGGGCAGCACCGGCACCACGCCCTGCGCGATAATCGGCCCAGCGTCCATATCCTCGCTCACGAAATGCACCGTGGCCCCCGCGATATGCACGCCCGCCTCAAGTGCCTGCGCGTGCGGATGCAACCCCCGGAACGCTGGCAGCAGCGAAGGATGAATGTTGAGCTGCCGCCCCCGCCATTCGCGCACGAATACCGGCGAATGCAGCCGCATGAACCCCGCATTGCAGACGATTTCCACGCCCGCATCCTTCAGCGCCGCCGTAAGCGCCGTGTCGAACGCCTCCCGGCCCTTATACGCCTTGTGATCGATGACAGCCGTCGCGATCCCCGCATCCGCCGCCCGCTGAAGCCCCAGCGCATCCGCCTTATTGGAAATCACCAGCACGATTTCCGCCGGAAACCCAGGCTCCCGCGCCGCCTCGATCAGCGAAACAAGATTGCTCCCGCGCCCCGAAATTAGCACGCCAACGCGCTTGCGCCCGCTCATTCGCATGCCCCCAGCTTGCCGCTATAGCGCACGGCCGGCTCGCCCGCCGCCCGCCGCTCCACGATGCCGATGGGGAACGCCCGGTCGCCATGCGCGTTGAAGCACGCATCAATAATGCCGGCATCGTGCGGCCCAACGATTGCCACGAAGCCCACGCCGCAATTGAAGGTCCGCAGCATCTCGGTCTCGTCCACCTTGCCCGCGCCGGCCAGCCAGTGGAACACCGGATTGCTACGAATGGCGCCCAGGTCGATATCGAGCCCGAACCCCTCCGGCAACACGCGCGGCACATTCCCCGGCAAACCGCCGCCCGTAATATGCGCGAACCCCTTCACCTTGCCCGTCTTATGCGCCGCAAGCGCGGGCTTCACGTAAATCCGCGTTGGCTCGATCAACGCCTGCCCCAGGCTCTTCCCCGGCTCGAACGGCGCCGGATCGCTCCAGGAAAGCCCCGCATCGCGCACGATTTTGCGTACCAGCGAAAACCCGTTGGAATGCACCCCCGAAGACGCCACCCCGATCAGCAGGTCGCCCTCCGCCACATCTTCGCGCGGCAGCAGCCTGCCCCGCTCCGCAGCCCCCACGCAAAAGCCCGCCAGATCGTAATCGCCCGGCGCATACATCCCCGGCATCTCTGCCGTCTCCCCGCCAATCAGCGCCGCGCCCGCCTGCTGGCAGCCCGCCGCGATCCCGGCAATCACCCGCGCCGCCACCTCGGTATCGAGCTTGCCGCTGGCGAAATAGTCCAGGAAAAACAGCGGCTCAGCGCCCTGTACCACCACATCGTTGACGCACATCGCCACAAGATCGATGCCGATCGTATCGTGCAGCCCCGTCTCGCACGCGATCTTGACCTTGGTGCCCACGCCATCGTTGGACGCCACCAGGATCGGATCGGTAAACCCCGCCGCCTTCAGGTCGAAAAGCCCGCCGAACCCGCCAAGCGCCGCCGTAGTCCCCGGCCTGGCACTCGCCTTGGCGAACGGTTTGATCCGCTCCACAAGCGCGTCGCCAGCCTCGATATCGACGCCCGCCTCCGCGTAAGCGCCTGCGGGTTTTGTGGGCGTGCCGTTTGTCATGAACCCTCTTTCGCTGGGAACCTGTGCGGCGGCACTATTAAAACGTCCGCCGCGATAAGGCCAGTACCTTATGCCATCGCGTTGACTTCCGTAGCCGGCTCTACGAACGCCCTACGCGATAGCGCTACCGGAGCCTTCGAGCCCGGTTGCATTTTTCCAATGGCAGGATAGCAGTTGCGCTTCGGCAACAATTTCGTTGCGATCACGCCTCCGGGCAAACTCCTGTTGCGGGCGTGAGCTTGATTCTGCTACCTTAAATTGCACACTCTTTGCAACCGCAGAAGCGCTCGTCCCGCATAGGCTTCGCCATACGGGACATGACTTAATGAATTATCCTGAGACCGGACGCGCTCTTGCGAGGTTTGCGGCAACCTGTTTCCTCGCCACGCTATTCCTGCCGGCAAACGCCTCAGCCGGAGATCAAGAAAATTCAACCGGCCAATCGCCGGAGAGCGCTCCACGGTGGACTGTCTCAGTCGAGGCTATCGTCTTGAATCGCACAGGCGGGGTCAACCGGACGCTCGCCGCAACGTTGCCGGGCAGCACGCCATTCTGCGTTACGGCAGGATTTCCTTACCCAAACTGCAATACGCCGCCAGTTACCGGCGGTGTGGAAGCCTTCAATAGCAGCCAGTTCCAACAAGGATTTTCCGCCGGGCCGGACATCGATCTGATCTACCATGGCGGTTCCGGCTACGGCGCGGAGCTGGCGTATTTCAATATCTTCAACCAGAGCGACACAAAATCCGTAGGCCCCAACGGCGACTGGTTGGTGATGAGAGCCCCTGGCTTCTTCTGGCAAACCCAGGATTATCCAAACCAAGCAATGGTTTGGGGCGCCACGGCCAATCTCTTCAGCGCCGAAGCCAACGGACGGCTGGAGCTGTCCAGCCGGGTGACCGTGCTGGCGGGTTTCCGCTGGCTCCAGCTGAACGACAACCTTCAGGGCACGTTGACGCCCCCGGACGTTTATGCGCCGTCATGGAAGAACCCGAATGCATGTCCTAACTGCACTCTTCCCGAGGTCCCGCTGACGGGCTCCACGCGGGCAGGAAATTATCCCCCCTTCTGGAATACGGACACGGCGAACAACCTTTATGGCTTCCAAATCGGCGTAGATGGAAAACTGTTCGAAGTTGGCCGCTTTTCATTGGGCGGGCTGCTGAAGGCCGGGATTTTCGACGACTATGCGGTGCAGTCAACCGGGGTCAGCCTCGCCAAACAGGTGCACCCATCGGAAGCCTCCGCCAATGGCGCAGCCTTCGCCGCCGAAGGCAGCTTGCAGTTGAAGTATCGAATCGGCGATGGGCTGGCGCTAAAGGCAGGCTACGAGGCGCTATGGCTCGGCCGCATTGCTTTGGCGCCGGGGCAGATCCAGGAAACTTATACGGGGCCCACGGGTGATGTGCGTGCGCTTGGCGTCAACTTCGGGTCGAACGTACTTTTCCAGGGCTTCACTACCGGATTGGAATATACCTTTTAGGGACACCGGTGCGTCCGGACTTCCCTCTCCCACAGGGAACGCTAGAATTTCCGCCGCACGCTGTTCGAGGGTTCCTTCTCCCCCATGGGGAGAAGGACAGGATGAGGGGAGATTCCCTCAGTTTAAGGCACTGCCCGCCCTTACGCGGCAAATGCTTGCAGCGCCCCGCCACACCAATTAAACAAGCCCCAACATAGCGCGCGCATGGCGCAAACGCTGCCGTCCTTATGATCGGGGGAGTTCCATTCATGGCATGGATCGGTGCAACGAGGTTCCTGGTCTGGGCACTGCCAGCGGCCCTTTTTCTCACAGCGCCCGCCTTGGCGCAAAAAGCCCCAAGCCCCTTCACCGTCGCAAATGTGAAGGCTGAGGCCGAAGCCGCCGATTCGGTCGAAGCCAAAAAAATTGCGACCCAGACGGCGGTAACCCGCGCATTCCGGCAACTCGTGTCCCGCCTGATCGACTTTCGGGCCGTTCAGCGTATCCCCGAACTGCCGCCTGCCGAAGTCGAACACCTCGTCTCTGAAATTCAGGTCAAAGGCGAAGGCGTGTCCGGCACGGGCTACGTCGCCAATTTCGGCGTGACGTTCTCCGAGCGGGCCATTAACGGCCTTTTCACCCGCTACGGCGTCATTCCGATCCTGGACCGGGGGCCTGAGATCCTGATCGTGCCCGTGCTGATCGAGGACGGCACGGCCGTCACCAGCGACCGCAATCCTTGGCGCGCTGCACTCGCCGGCCTCGACCTCACCCACGCGCTTGTCCCGGCAAAGGTCGCCCCTGTCCGCCAGGATCTCACCGCCGCAATCGCCAATTCCTATGCGGCAAACGCATCCGCGGGTGTGGAATCCCTCAAGACGCAATACCACGCAACCCAAATCCTCCTCGCGGTGGCAAACACCAGCGCCGGCAGCAGCGTTGTGTCTTTGAACCTCGCCGGCACCGATGCGATGGGGCTTTTCTCACTTCAGCGAAAAGTGAAGGCCGAGGATTCCACGGAAGAGCCGCTCATACAGGCGGCGGCCCGGCTTGCCTTCGATTCTCTGCAGGAGCGCTGGAAATTGACGCGCGATACCTACGTGCAGGCTGGGCCGGATTCCCAAACTGGCGGCGGAACAGGAACCGCGGAAGGTGCGCCGGCCAGCGCGGGCTACATGACCGGCGAGATGAGCACCATCGAGATTACCGCGGAGTTCTCGGGCCTTAAGGAATGGCAGGCGATCCGCGGCCGCCTGCAGAACCTGCCGGGCATGCAGCACTGGACCCTCAAATCCGTCAATCCGAGGAGCGCCCAGGTCTCCTTCGATTTCCCGGGCGGCATGGCACGGCTCACCTCGATGGCTTCCGCGCAAGGCCTTGCGGTCGAGAATGGCCCGGACGGCCTGACCGTGAAAACCCGCTAGAGCAGGAACTTAAGCTGTCTTGCGAATGCGGATGGGGAGAGGGGACGCCCTCTCAGCGGGCACGCCCGGACTCCCTCTCCCTGAGGGAGAGGGCTGGGGTGAGGGGTTCATGGTGCAATATGCGCTCCCGCGGAGGCGGGAGCGTCACTGCGCGTCCGCCGGAACCTAATTTCCTGGGCCTTGCTTGTCGCCGCCAAGCATTTTGCCCATGTCCGGCCCCATGCCGATGTCGCGGAACAACTCCTTCAACAGGCCCTGATCGCGGCTATAGGCCGGCGTTTCGCGCTTGACGAAGTCGAATACCTTGCCGTCCTTCATGCCGTAATTGGCGATCTGTTCGACCTTGTCCTTCTTGTCGAAGTAGATCGCAACGATCCGCCTGTCCGTAACCTCGGCCTTCATGAACGGCATCGGCTGGTTCGCGGTCTGCGAGATGTAGTAATAAGAGCCGCCACCTGTGGTGGATTGTGTATCGGGCGTACCGAGCGCAAGTACAACCTGATCCTTGCCCATTCCATTCCTGATCTGGGCAACGTCCTCCTCGTGAAACAGGTGGCCCTGCCGGATAACCGTATTGCCGCACCCCGCCAAAACGAGGCTGCCGGCCAAAATGGCACTCCAAGCCGCCCCCTGAAGGCCGCGCCGGAAGGCAATTATGCACTTTCTTCGCGTTGGATTGCAGGATTGATTTGACATTCGGCCCTCAAATTTGCTGTCTGGGATGTCAGCGCTTGCTCTTGACCTAACTTTGCCGCAAGGTGATTGCAACCTTTTCTGATGCGATTGAGGCATTATAAGGTACAGTGGTCGGGGTAGCGCACAAACGGAGTCTAGGCCGAAGCATGTTCCGCTGGTTCGCAGAACGTTCAGCCCGCCGGGAGGCAGCTGAGAAAATTTATGATTCGATTGTGGCGCAGTCGCGCAATCCTGTCTTTTATGTGAGATGCGGCGTACCGGACACCCTTTCGGGTCGTTTCGATATGCTGGTCATACATATGTTCGTCGTGATGCAGAACTTGAAGCTCGGTGCCAACGAAGGAAAGCTTCTTGGCAAGGAGATCATCGAGGCATTCGTGCGCGAAATGGATAGTATGGTGCGCGACCTCGGCATCGCCGATATTTATGTGGGCCAGGAAGTTCGCAAGATCGCCGATCTGTTCTACCGGCAGCTTATCGTTTATACGAATGCGGTGGAGCGGCGAAACAGAAGCGCACTAGCCGACGCGATCTGGAAGAGCTTCCAGTCCGGCGACGAGAACGCCAATGTCGCAGCCGATGAGCTGGCCGTTTACATCTTCCAGTCGATCCGCAACATCGGGGAGATGCCGCTCAATCTGCTATTGCAGGGGCACCTCAATTTCCCTGAGCTTTACGGATTGAAGCAAGCCGTCTGACGGCAGTCAGAGGGTTCCATGGATGCACCCCCGCTCCACTGGAGCGTCGACACCGCTACTGTTGGCCAGTCGCTTGCGGATTTGTCTTTCGAGGCGAACGCTAGGGAACTTGACGCGCTCAAACGCTACGCCGCCGTTGAGGACGTAGCGAGTTTTGCCGCGCAACTAAAAGTCTCTCCACTCTCCAAAGGCCGTTACCGCGTGTCGGGGACGCTTCGGGCAAGCGTGGTGCAGGCGAGCGTCGTCAATCTTGAGCCCGTCCCGTCTTCCATCCAGGAAAGCTTCTCCGTGGAATACTGGCCCGCCGATGCAATCGGAGAGGCGCAGGAGGATGCCCCCTTCGATTCCGACTTGCCGGAATCGCTCGAAGGCGGGAAAATTCCCGCCGGAACGCTGTTGTCCGAGCTTTTCGTGCTGGCGCTCGATCCATATCCCCGCAATGCAGGCGAGGCATTGGATTGGACCGCGCCCGATGCTGGGCCGGAATCAAGCCCATTTGCAACGCTCGCACGGCTAAAACCGGCCGCATCCCGGGAGGAAAAATAGCAGCGAGGCGTATTTGCAGGCGCGGGACAACATTTTGATTGTCAGTTAAGACCAATACAGTATGTTCTGCCGCCTGGGCTCCTGGCTGAGCCCTCTTGATGCGGCGCGGGTTTGGATTTTGGAAGATGGGGTCGGCAGTTACAATTGCGCTTGACGCGATGGGGGGAGACTATGGCCCGTCCGTTGTGATCCCAGCCGCGGCACTTTCGCTTATCAGGCATCCGGATACGCATTATATCTTTTTCGGCCGCGAATCCGAGATCCGCGAGCACATGGCGGATCATTCGCCGCTCGCCGATGTGAGCCGGATCGTGCACACCGACGTTACCGTATCGATGGACGAGAAGCCGAGCCAGGCTCTCAGGCACGGCCGCTGGAAAAGCAGCATGTGGCTGGCCCTGGACGCCGTGAAAAAGGGTGAGGCTCAGGCCGCTGTCTCCGCGGGCAATACGGGCGCCCTGATGGCCATGTCCCGCTTTTGCCTGCACATGCTGCCCGGGATCGAACGCCCCGCCATTGCCGCGCTCTGGCCAACGCTCACAAGCGAGTGCGTGGTGCTCGATGTTGGCGCCAACGTCGGGATGAACGCGCGTACGCTCGTGGAAAACGCCGGCATGGGCGCAGCACTCGCTCGCGCGTTGTTCTCGGTCGATAAGCCAAGCGTCGGCCTGCTCAATGTCGGCGTAGAGGAAATAAAGGGCCTCGAAGAGGTGAAGGCGGCTTCCGCAGCTTTGCGCAATCCGGACCTGCCGATCGACTACAGGGGCTTCGTCGAAGGCGACGGCCTCGGCAAAGGCGTCGTGGATGTCGTCGTAACCGAAGGGTTCACGGGCAACATTGCGCTCAAGACCGCCGAAGGCACGGCCAAGCAGCTCGGCGCCTATTTGAAGGCCGCGATGAACCGCTCGTTTATGGCCCGTCTGGGCGGGTTCCTTGCTCAAGGTGCGTTCCAAGCGCTCCGGGCGAAGATGGATATAAGAAAAATGAACGGGGGAATGTTTCTGGGCTTGAATGGTATTGTAATAAAAAGTCATGGTGGTGCGGATGCCGTAGGCTTTGCAAGTGCCATCGACCTCGGCTACGACATGGCGGCAAGTGGGCTTGTGGCCACGATCGCGCAGGACATCGAGCGCTTCCACAAAGCCCTTCCAAACAAACCGGGAGCAGCCGTCAAGGCAGTGGCGCAGTGAAAGAAACAAGATCCGTTGCAGTTGGCTGTGGTGCCTATCTCCCCAGCAAAATCCTCACGAATGCCGACCTCGCTCGCACGATGGACACCAGCGATGAGTGGATCACCGAGCGGACCGGGATAAAGGCCCGTCATATCGCAGCAGAGGGCGAAAAGACTTCCGACCTCGCCACCGCCGCGGCACTTGACGCCTTGAATCATGCGGGGCTCAAGCCGCGCGACATCGATTTCATCGTGCTCGCGACCTCCACGCCGGACCTTACCTTTCCGTCGACCGCGACCACGGTTCAAGCCGCGCTAGGCATCACCCACGGCTTTGCATTCGACCTGCAGGCGGTGTGCTCAGGCTTCTCCTACGCGCTCGCCACCGCAGACAATTTCATCAGGGCAGGCCACGGCAAGCGTGCGCTCGTCATCGGCGCGGAAACCTTCTCGCGCATCCTCGACTGGGAAGACCGCACCACCTGCGTCCTCTTCGGCGATGGCGCTGGTGCCGTGATCCTTGAGGCATGCCAGATCAAAGACCAGATGCGGGAGCGCTGCGTGATCGGCTCGCTGCTTCGCTCGGACGGCCGCCACCGCGACAAGCTCTTTGTCGACGGCGGGCCATCGGCGACGCAAACTGTCGGCAAGCTGCGCATGCATGGCAAAGAAGTCTTCCGGTTTGCGGTGCACGCAATCGCCGAAGCCATCGAAGAAACCATCGCCAAATACAAGCTCACGCCCAGCGATATCGACTGGTTCGTACCCCATCAGGCCAACAAGCGCATTCTCGACGGAACCGCCAAGAAGATTGGAATCGCTCCAGAAAAGGTGGTTGTCACTTTAGACCGGCACGGCAACACCTCCGCTGCATCGATTCCCCTGGCGCTTGTCACCGCTGTGCGTGACGGGCGTATCCAGCGGGGAGACCTTGTTCTTTTCGAAGCGATGGGCGGCGGTTTCACTTGGGGCGCCAATTTGGTCCGCTGGTGAGGCCTCAATGTATACAATCCCCAGGGAACGGTGCCCACCGCCCCCTGCAGCCGGAAAAAATGTTGACTCTCAAGGAGAATTTCCGACCTTAGCATTTGCCATAAATTGGTTTAGGCCTTAATATTTATATAGTGTTTTGCTCTGCGGGGAGGTACAGCGCGTTATGTCGCTTATTGGGAAAACGCTGACTCGGGCTGATTTAGCGGATGCGGTCTTCGAGAAAGTCGGTTTGCCACGAAACGAAGCCGCCGAGCTGGTCGAGGCGGTTTTGAAACAAATCGTCTACGCCCTTGAGCGTGGTGAAGCGATAAAGCTTTCATCTTTCGGCTCTTTCGGCTTGCGCCAAAAATCGGAACGGGTGGGCAGGAATCCGAAGACGGGCGAGGTCGTGCCGATCACGCCGCGCCAAGTCATTGTTTTCAAAGCCAGCAACATCATGAAAGAACGCATTAATGCGGCGCTTTCAAATCCACCGGCGGCGCCGGAGTCTGGCAACGGCTCGAAGCCGGCGAAAGCCGCCAAGCCCGTGAACAAAAACGCGAAGAAGGTCAAACCTGCAAAATCGGCCAGGGCTGCAAGCCCCGCAAAGCAGGCGAAACCTTCTCCGGAAAAAAAGCGCGCTTCCTCGCGGCGGGGGGCGTGACGGCCCTTGACTGGGTTGGCAATAGTCATCAAAGTGCCGTCGAACGGAGCGTAGCGCAGTCCGGTTAGCGCACCGGTCTGGGGGACCGGGGGTCGGAGGTTCAAATCCTCTCGCTCCGACCATTTAACTCCCCCGCATTTCCTCGCTGGTGGCAGACGCTCAAGCGCAGCTTAGCTGCGGTTGGATGTCATTGCGTCCTCAGCACCGCCTCGAACTGCTCAAGCGCCCAATCCGCATCCGCCCGCTTGATGACCAGCGGCGGCGATACGCGAATGGTATTTGCGTGCGCGTCCTTGCACAGGATGCCGCGCCGCTGCAGCGCTTCGCAGTAGCGCCTCGCGCCGCCCGCATCCGGATGCAGTTCGATGGCCAGCATCAGCCCCCGCCCGCGCACCTCCTTCACCACAGGGCTCGCAACGGCCCGCAAGCCCTCCAGCATGTACGCGCCCTGCCCGGCCGCGTTCTCGACGAGCCCCTCTTCCACGATGACGCGCAACGCGGCGCGGGCCACGGCACAAGCCAGCGGGTTGCCGCCAAACGTGCTGCCATGCTCGCCGGGCTTGATCACCCCGAGGTTCTCCACGCTCGAAAGCACGGCCGAAACGGGGTAGTAACCGCCAGACAGTGCCTTGCCGAGCAGTGTCATGTCGGCTTCGACACCCTCGTGCTCCTCGGCCAGCAGCTTGCCCGTGCGCCCAAGCCCTGTCTGAATCTCGTCCAGGATGAAGATCACACGCTCCCGCGTGCAAAGCTCGCGGGCGGCGCGGACATATCCTTTAGGCGGGATGATAACGCCCGCCTCGCCCTGGATCGGCTCCATCAGCACCGCTACGGTATTGGGCGTAATGGCCTTCTCAAGCGCCGCGATATCGCCGAACGGCACGATCTTGAACCCCGGCGTGAACGGCCCAAATCCATTCCTGGCCGTGGGGTCGGTCGAGAAGCTGACGACGGTGACGGTGCGCCCATGGAAATTGTTCGCAAAAACAATGACCTCCGCGCGGCCCTCCGGCACCCCCTTCACCTCGTAGCCCCATTTGCGCGAAACCTTGATCGCGGTCTCCACCGCCTCCGCGCCCGTATTCATCGGCAGCACCTTGTGCGAGCGCGTAAGCTTGCAAAGCTCCTCGCAGAAGGGCGCGAATTGGTCGTTGCGGAAGGCTCGCGAGGTAAGCGTCAGCCGCGAGGCCTGCGCCACCATCGCTTCCCTGATCTTCGGATGGCAATGCCCCTGGTTCACAGCGGAATACCCAGCCAGGCAGTCGAGATAGCGCTTGCCTTCGACGTCCCAGACCCAAATGCCCTCGCCGCGGCTCAACACCACGTCCAGCGGCTTGTAATTGCTGGCGCCATATTCGTTCTCGGCCTCGATAAAGTCCTGCGTGCTGGAGAAGCCGTGGGAAATGCCCGGAAAGATGTCGAGTGCCATGGGTCTATCCTTTCGGATTGTCTTGAGACGTGCTCGTAAGGTCGAGCCGCAGCGTCATGCAGTAGGCACCGCCGCCCGACATGATGAAGGGCCGTAACTGAACCGGCTCGATGGCATAGCCGCGCTCGCCGAGCATATCCGTGAGCCGCCGCGTGGGCTGGGCCATGACGATCTGGTGCCCGATATTGACCGCGTTCACCGAAAAGCGCTCCGCATCCTCTCGCGCCGCCTCGATGAGCAAATCCGCGGGCACCCGCTCCTTGAGGACCGCAATGGCCATCTTAGAAAACGCCGGCGGATAATAGAGAACCTCCCCGCCGGAGAGCGGCGCAAAGCACGTGTCGAGGTGGTAGAACTGGCCCGTGACAAGCTCCAGCGGGACCACCGGCGCGCCGAAATAGTCCTTGATCGCCGGGATCGCCTCGAACGAAGACCGGGGGCCGAAACCTGCCCAGAAATGCCGCCGCGTCGCATCCCAGATGCAATCGCCCGCCCCCTCCTGCCAGCAGCCCTTGGGCGCGCGCGCCACGTCCAGCAGGTGCCCCTCATTCTGCAGAGCTATGAATTTGTTTAAGAAATGCTTCTCCTCGCCCTGCCGCTCGTGATAGCGGAAGCGCGCCACCATCGCCCGGCCATCGAGCACCACCGCGGCATTCGCGGGGAACACCATGTCCGGCAGCCCCGGCACGCCGTCCATGACCGTGACGCGGGCCCCTGCCTGCCGGAGCGCCGCCGCAAGCTGTCCTTGCGCCTCCCGCGCTGCCGCCCGGTTCTGCGCTTCGTTCGCGCGCCATCCTTCGGGCGTCATCCAAGGGTTAATCTTGTAAGACACCTCAAAATGGCTCGAATCCGTCATTAAAAACGTAGGCATTCCAGGCATTGATCTGTCTCGCTTAACCAAAGAGCAAGGCTCACAACAATAATCTCCTGAAAGCACCTCAAGTTGTAGTTTGCAACCTGCGCAAGCAACGCCACATCATGAGCAGAGTGCTATACAAAATTAGCAACTTGTACATGGTACACATGGACGACGCTGACCGGAAACTTATCGGACTTTTGCATAAAAATGCGCGGCTGCCCGTGGCGACGCTCGCCTCGATCCTTGGCATCTCGCGCGCGACGGTCCAGAAGCGGATGGACCGGCTGATCGAAGAAGGCACGATCACCGGCTTCACCGTCACAACCTCCGCCGCCGCCGAGCCGGGCCGCGTCCGCGCCATTATGATGGTCGAAATCGAGGGCGAGCGCTCCGAGACCGTGCTGCGCGCGCTCCGGCGCTTTCCCGAGGTCGCGGCAGTGCACACTACCAACGGCCGATGGGACCTTGTAGTCGAACTTCAGACCGACGGCCTCGACACCTTCGACAAAGCGCTCCGCCGCATCCGCGAGATGAAGGGCATCGCCAGCTCAGAGACAAGCCTCCTCCTCTCGACGCTTCGCAGCTAAGCTTAGCGCCTGCCCCCCGCTCCCGGTGGCCAGGGTAGAGCCCCAGGACTTTATGGAAGACGGCGGCTCGAACGCGAGAGCCGGCGCGCGCCGGACTTGATGACGGCTCGCGAGACAATTCAAAACGTTGGGCAAGAAAAAAGCGCCCAACTCCGGCGAAGGTTGGGCGCTTTTGCGTTTACACGCTGCACCGGGAGGGAAGCCGGTGCTGAGAGATCGGGCCTTCGGCTAGACGGGGGGGCACTACCGATGGTGACTGGCACCAACCTCTCAATGACCAAAACATAGCATGGGTGCGTCCCTTTGCAAAGCACAAAACTGTGATTATGAGCTTGACAGTGACAAATCTGCCTCAAGTATGCTTCCCAATTGAGAAATTTCCTTACAAATGGTAACGCTGTAGTCCAGCATTACAGGAAATTAATTCGCCTCCGCCTAACTGCCTGCGTCGGCAAGGATCTCGCGGCGGCCTGTCCGGCCTTGCGCGCTGACGATGCCCTCGTCCTCCATGCGCTCGATCAGCGAAGCCGCGCGGTTATAGCCGATGTTGAGCCGCCGCTGCAGATAGCTGGCCGTGGGTTTGCGGTCTTTCAAGACGATCTCGACTGCCTGGCCGTAGAGATCGGCGTCCTTGCCGCCGCCATTGCCCTTGGAAGGCGCGCTGTCCTCGAAGCCGCCAGTATCCTCCAGAATGTCGTCGCGGTAGTTCGGGAAGCCCTGCGCCTTCAGATGCCGCGCGACGGCCTCGACCTCGCCGTCCGACACGAAAGGCCCATGCGCGCGCATGATCCGCCCACCCGGCGCCATATAGAGCATGTCGCCCGCGCCAAGTAGTTGCTCGGCACCCTGTTCGCCGATGATGGTGCGGCTGTCGATTTTCGAAGTCACCTGGAAGCTGATGCGGCTCGGGAAGTTCGCCTTGATGGTCCCGGTGACGACATCGACGCTCGGACGCTGCGTGGCCATGATGAGGTGGATGCCCGCCGCGCGCGCCATCTGCGAGAGCCGCTGCACCGCGAACTCCACATCCTTGCCCGCGCACATCATGAGGTCGGCCATCTCGTCGATGACGATGACGAGATAGGGCATGGAAATCGCCTCCATGATCTCCTCTTCCTCGATAGGCTCGCCGCTGATGGGATGGAAGCCGGTCTGGATCATGCGCTTGAGCGGCTGGCCGCGAAGCTGGGCGGCGGCGGCCTTCTCGTTATAGCTCGTGACGTTGCGCACCCCGAGCCTGCTCATGCGCTCGTAGCGCGAGTTCATCTCCTTGACCGCCCATTTGAGCGCGACCACGGCCTTGCGCGGATCGGTCACGACGGGGGCCAGCAGATGCGGGATGCCGTCGTAAACCGAAAGCTCCAGCATCTTGGGGTCGATCATGATGAAGTTGCACTGGCTCGGGGGCAGCCGGAACAACAGCGAGAGGATCATGGTGTTGATCCCCACCGATTTGCCCGAGCCGGTCGTGCCCGCGATGAGCAGGTGCGGCATGCGCGCGAGATCGACCGCGATGGGCTCGCCGCCGATGGTCTTGCCGAGAGCCAGCGGAAGCGCGGCCTGCGAATTCTGAAAGGCGGGCGACTCCAGGATTTCTCTCAAGCCTACGATTTCGCGCCTGGGGTTCGGCAGTTCGATGCCGATGGCGTCGCGCCCGGGTACGACGGCGATGCGCGCCGACACCGCGCTCATCGAGCGGGCGATGTCGTCCGAAAGGCTCACGACGCGCGAGGACTTTGTGCCGCGCACGGGCTCTAACTCGAACAGCGTGATGACCGGGCCGGGATAAATGCCGGATATGCGGCCCTTCACGCCGAAATCCGCAAGCACGCCCGTCAAAGCCTCCGCACGTCCGGTGTGGACCGGGTCCGTGGCGTTGGGCCGGTCGTGGTGCGGAACGAGGTGCTTCAGAAGCGAGAGCGGAGGCAGCGCGGTGACGGGCTCATCGAGAACATCCAGGTCCGGTTCGAAATCTGAATCGAAGACCGGCGCGGCGGCTGGCGCTGCGCGAAACCCATTTGCGGCTTTCTTGAGCGGCTCCCGAGCGCCGGCACTGCCGTTAGCCGCGCTGGAGAACATTCTCTGTGCGCCAAGCCCTCCAACCTTCGGGGCTTGAGCCGTCAAGCGCAGGAATGGTGATGCCGTGCCCCGCCCGCCGCCAGCGTTCGCGCCGCCTTCCGGGCCTTCGGACGGCCAATCGGCAGGCTTCGGGCCAAAAAACGGCTCGATGCGGTAGTCTTCAATGGTGCTTTCGCGAAAGCTGGGTTCGCTTTCGGGAGCGGCGGTGCGTCCGTTGCCTTCGGACTGTTGCCCCCGATGGGCCGAAGACTGGAATGAGGAAGCGAGGTCTTCCGCGGCCGATGTGGCTGGGGACAGCTTCCCTTTGGCAGCCATAAGCACGGACGCGGCAGCTTTCGCGGCAACGGCGGAAACCGAAGCCGGAGCCTCGGCAGGAGCTTGCGCGGCCGGGCTTTCCTTCGCCTGCTTTGGGGCGAAGGACGGCGAGGACAGTACCGGTTCGGTCCGGACCGGTTCTCCGCCCTTGGCGCTGGTCATCCAGAATTCGCGCGGGCCTGTGGTCACGAGCGCCCTGTTGCGCGGCGACAAGCGTTTCACCCAGCTCGTCAGGCGGTTGGCGATACCTTTGGGCGGAGGCGCTCCGAATTCTTCGGGGGCAGTGCTTGCCTTCCTGCCGTCTTCCTCCTCGAACGCCAGCAGGAAATCCCAAGCGCTAAGTCCAACGGCATGCCACACGCACCACGCCGCCAGAACGAAGAAGACGAGCGCGGACAGCGGCCAAAGCACCTGCGGCGGAACCACCGCCGAGAGCCGGCTCACCCCTGTCGAAGCGAAGTCGCCGAACATGCCGCCGAGGCCATTTCGCAGCGGCCAGCCTGCCGGTGCCGGGAGCGAAGCGAAGAAAGCCGGAGCCAGAATAAGCGACGCGGCCCAATAGAGGAACCGGGCTTTCAACTTGTCCGGCGTGTCGCTGTTGGTGATCTGCAGGCCGAATGCCGCAAGCGGCAGCAGAAGAAAAGGCGAAGCCAGCCCGAAGCCTTCCATCATGAAAGCGGCGAAGGCGGCGCCCTTATAGCCGAGCAAATTATGCGGTATGGCCTTCGTTGCGTTGCCTGGGCTCGGGTCCACGAACGACCAGCTCAAGAGCGAGAGCCAGCCCGCAACCGCCAGCGCGAGCAGGCAAAGCCCAAGCAGCCGCCAGGGTAGCCGGCGCAGCTCCACTGCCAGCGCTTTCGGTAAAAAGCGTGTCCGGGCCGTTTGCGTCAACGCACGCCACTCCACTTGCTCTGCGCGTCATAAGAGGAACGACGCCAGGCGATCCAAGGCTTCCCGCGCCGGGTTTAACGGGTCCACGAGCGCAAGCCGGGCGTAGTTCCTGGCGGGGTTGATCCCGGCAGCGTCCGGCTGGGCCAAATAGGCCCCAGGAAGAATTTTAACCCCGTATCCTTTCCAAATGGTAATCGCGGCCGCTTCACCTCCACCGAATTTTGAAAGATCGAGCCATAAAAAGAAGCCTCCGGCAGGCTGGTAGTAGCCCGGCATGGAGCCGAGCCTTTCAGAGGCTGCCGCAAATTTCTGGCGATAAAGCGCACGGCTCTCCTCTACATGCGCCTCGCCGGACCAAAGCGCTGCCGAGGCGTATTGCGCAGGCAGCGGCACCTGCGGCGAGGCTACGTTGCGGTACTTCATGTAGTCCGCGAGAAAAGCGGCGTCGCCCGCGATGAAGCCCGACCGCAAGCCCGGCGCGTTGGACCGCTTCGACAAGGAATTGAACGCCAGAACGCGCTCGAATCCGCCGATCCGCGCGGCGACCTGAAGAATGCCCGGTGGCGGGGCGTCCTGGTAGATCTCGGAATAGCATTCGTCGGAGAAGACGTAGAAGCTGTGCCGGTGTGCGAGCGCGATCAGCTTTTCGAGATAAGCTTCGGATGCAACGGCCCCTTGGGGATTAGCTGGCGAGGCGAGGTAGATGGCGGCCGTGCGGTGGAGCAACGCTGGCGAGAGGACGTCGAGATCGGGCAGGAACCCCGTGCCGGCGTCCGCGTTCAGGAGCACGGGCTCGATCCGCGAGGTGAGCGCCGCCGCGTAGTAGGCCTGATAGAACGGATTGGGCATCAGCACGGCGGGCCGGTCCGCGCCCTTCCGCTCGATTGCGATGGTCAGCGCCGAGACCAAACCTTCGCGCGTCCCGCAGAGCGGCAGGATATGCAGGTCCGCGTCAATCGCGCCCGGAGCGAGCCCGAAGCGCCGGCCGAGCCAGCCGGCGATGGCCTGGCGCAACTCGGGAATGCCGCCGATGGGAGGATATTTGCCGAACAGCGCGGCGCGTTCGGTGACGATGGCCGCAGCGAAGGCCGGAAAACCGTGCCGTGGTTCGCCGATGGTCATATCGATGGGGGCAGCGCCTGGCGCCTCGCCGCCCAGAAGATCGCGCAGCCGCTGAAAGGGCGATTGGATCGCGGAGAGCTGGAAGTCTGACACGTTCGTTTTTCGCGTTGGTTGGGTCCGGCCAAACTTTAGAGCCTGGCGCGTCCATTAGGGAAGCGCACAGATCCGCTAGTGCGGAACTCCCGCGGGCCGCTGGGAGCCTGAGCATACAAAACGGGCCAAGAGCAAACGCAACCTCCTTCCAGGGTGCAAAACGGTGTGAAACTCGCGGAGCAGTCTATGAAATCAGGTGTTCGAAATACATAAGCCGCTTTCAAGCTGAACCTCAGCAACAAAAATCCAATTTTAAGCGAAATTTATTGTGAAGTATCGCATGGTTTATTTACGGGCGCAGGCTAAGGTGTTCGCCGTTCCTGCTCGCAAGTTCCCCACTGGGTGAAAGGACGGTAATTATGAAAAGTGAAAATACGGCAGTGTTGCTTATCGGCTACCAAAATGACTATTTCGCAGAAGACGGGATATTGAAGGCCGTAATCGACGAACCGGGACGAATTAATAAAGTGTTGTCGAATACGATTGCTTTAATCGAAGCTGTTAAGCAATCTCCAGTTGTATTAGTGATGACGCCAATAGTATTTACACATGACTACTCTGAACTTGTAGAGCCGGCAGGAATATTGAAGGCGGTCAAAGAGGCGGGCGCATTCAAACGGGGCACAAAAGGAAGTGAAACGATCAAAGAGCTTATCGCCTATGGAGACCGTATTATAGAGGTGCCTGGGAAGCGCGGTCTAAACGCTTTTTCTAATACGAACCTTCATGAGGTGCTGCAGGAAAAAGGAGTTACAGATATATGCCTTGCGGGGACCGTTACATCGGTCTGTATCGACTCCACAGGCCGGTCGGCTTCTGAAAAGGGCTATCGCGTACATGTTTTGAGGGATTGCACCGCGGGCCGCAGTAACGTCGAAGAGACATTTTACTGTGACTCGATTTTCCCGTTGTACGCAGAAGTTCTAGACAGCCGGGAGCTGTTGTCGCGGCTCGGCTTAACGCCCGCCTGATCCATGCTTGGAGAGTTAAATAAACGAGAGCTGGATTTGCAAATCCAGCACCGTCTTATTGATCGACTGTCTCAATCGGAAAGCCGTTACCAATCTCTTGTTGAGAATATACAAGAGATTGTTTTCCAAGCGGACGAACAGCTGAAATTTCGCTTTCTTAATAAAGCTTGGAGTTCGATAACTGGAATAGCTATCGAAGATGCGTTAGGGAAACCTATTGAGAACTTCATTCACCATTCTTTTGAGACCATATGGCGAGAATTTGTTTGCAGTCTAAGCAACAGCGAGTTGCGGACAACGACGCTCAATGACCTTTGCCTGGTTGGATCAGATGGAAGCCGCCGGTGGGTTACCTTTGTTATGCAAAGACAGAGGGACGAAGGTGGCTGGATCGGATCTATGCACGATATCACCAGCCACAGGGATGCAGAGCAACTACGTAGACAACATAGACAATTAGATATCATCCAGAAGGCTCAGGCGCTATTTATCGCAGATAGCGATCCATACCATCTTTTTAGAAAATTTTTGCCAGATATATTAGATTTAACCGATAGCGAATTCGGTTTTATCGGAGAAATAAGCGCTGCAGAAAACGGTAGGAAACTTATTACCTACGCTATCAACAAGACGACGTGGGACGAAGATATTCGTAGCATCTATGAGGATAAAGTATCATGCTGTCTTGATTTGCTTAAGTTAGATGCCTTGTGTGATTATGTAATTGGCACTGATAACGTCCTTATAAATAACAACCCGCATAATTATTCGAGAGACGTAGGTGTTCCCAACGGGCATCTTCTTTTAACTTCGTTCCTGGGTATACCTATTCATTATGGTGACCGCCTCATTGGCATGATTGGCCTTGCGAACCGGCCCGGCGGTTACGATCAAACAGTCGTCGAGCACCTTGGTCCTGTCGCAAGCACAAGTGCCCAATTGCTCGCTGCTATCGGCCGTGAGCGCGAGCGGGAAAAAGACAAGAGGCTATTGCGGCAAGCAATAAGGGATGCGGAAAAGGCCAACAAATACAAGTCGGAGTTTCTGGCCAATATGTCCCATGAGATCCGGACGCCGATGAACGCGATCATTGGCATGTCGGAGCTTGCCCTGTCGACGGAGCTGGACCATCGCCAGCGCAACTACATCGGCAAAATCAAGATTGCCTCCAACTCTTTGCTGCAAATTCTCAACGACATTCTGGATTTTTCGAAGATCGAGGCTGGCAAGTTGTCGCTTGAGAGCATTCCCTTCGCTCTCGAAACTGTGCTCGATCAGTTGACAAGCCTCTTTGCCATGAAAGCCGATCAGCTGGGCATCGAACTGGTGTACGACATCGAGAGCGATAGCAAGATGCTGGTTGGCGATCCCTTGCGCCTCGGCCAGGTGCTAACGAACCTTGTTGGCAATGCCCTCAAATTCTCAACCAAGGGGAATGTGGTTGTCCGGGTCGAAACCGTTAAAAGCGAGAGTGGGGCGGCTGAACTGTATTTTTCCGTGAGCGACCAGGGCATTGGCATGACGCCCGAACAGGCTGCCAGCCTGTTCCGTCCCTTCACTCAAGCCGACACTTCCACGACACGCAAGTACGGGGGCACCGGTCTGGGCCTTGCGATCAGCTGGCAGCTTGTGGAGATGATGGGCGGACACATCTGGGTGGACAGTACTCCAGGCCAGGGCAGTACCTTTCATTTCACCGTACGCTTTCAGCAGGCTAGCACAGACCGCCGGCCTGATGAGGTTGAACCGGCTGCCACGCTGGCCGGATATGCTGGCCGGCCAGTACTGATCGTTGATGACGACCCGGTGGTCCTAAAGGGGCTATCGCATCTGATTGGCCGGCTTGGCCTGCAAGTGAACACTGCCTCCAATGCGCTGAAGGCGCTTGAATGCATCGATACTGGACCCGATTATCTCGCTTGCTTGGTTGATTGGCGCATGCCGGAAATCGATGGCGGCGAAACCATCCGGCGCCTCAGGGCGGCGTACATCGCAAAAGGAAAACAACCGCCCCCTATGCTGTTGATGGCGGCCGGCAGCCATGAGCCAGCCATTCAAGCGGTCAGCAACGGGATAGATGGCTTCGTGACCAAGCCAGCCGGCACCTCTCAGCTGCTTATCGAGCTATCCCGCTGCCTCGGGATATGCCCAAAACCTGCCCCGCACGTGGACAGGCACGAGGCCGCGCGCTCGCAGTGGGCGCGCTTCCATGGGTTGGATATCCTGATTGCCGAGGACATAGAGGTCAACCGGGAGGTCATGCAAGGACTGTTGTCCAATGTGGGCCTGACAGCCCGGTTTGCGAAAAACGGTGTCGAAGCGCTCGTTGCGGTTCAGGACAAACATCCCGGCCTGATCCTGATGGATTGCCATATGCCGGAGATGGATGGCTATCAAGCCACGCGCCGGCTGCGTATGAACCGCGATACCCGCCATATACCGGTTATAGCTCTCACGGCAGATGCCACGATGGCAGACCAGGAGCGCTGCCTTGAGGCGGGTATGAATGCTCACGTTGCCAAGCCAATCAGCATGGATGTGCTTTACGAACGGATGGTGCAGTGCCTGCCCGATACCGGTCTGCCAGGGCCGGCTGCCACAGCTCCCGCGGCGGCGGGGCCCAGCCAGCCGGCACAACCGGCGTTCCCGCATTTTCCCGGCATCGATATAGCAGTTGCCCTTGCCCATACCGGCGCCAGGCACTCCCTGCTACTGCGCGTTCTCAAGCAATTCCGCGACAACATGGGGAAGAATTTCGAGGCAGATTTCGCCGCTGCCCAGGCTAGCGGGGACTGGAAAGCGCAGATACGTCTGGCCCATTCCCTGAAGGGGGTTGCCAGTACCTTGGGGGCGTCAACGCTGGCCGGGGCGGCCCATGCCCTGCAACTCGCCGCCGAAGCTGAAAATGCCGGGCAATGCGCAGCTCTTCTGCCACCCGTGGCTCATTGCTTGAATATTGTCGTCGATGGGTTGTCTGACCTCGATAATCGATTGGAGCCGTTCAAATGACCCGGATTCTGGCGGTGGATGACGAAGAAATTAACCGGATGATCATTTCCGACATCCTTGGCCCTGCCGGTTACCAGGTCGACGAGGCCGACGATGGCGACACGGCCTGGGACATGATGCAGGCGCAGGATTACGGCGTGATCCTCCTCGACCGCCTCATGCCTCGCGTTGACGGCATGACGTTTCTCAAACAGATGAAGGCCGATCCTCGCTGGGCGGAGACGCCCGTCATCTTGCAGACGGCGGATTGCACCCAAGAGCAGATCCTGCAGGCCATGGAGGCCGGAGCCTACTACTACCTGCTCAAGCCATTCGAACCCCAAATGCTGCGGGTGCTGGTCGCGGCTGTGGTCTCCGAGCTCGGCGAAAAGCTGCGCCTCAAGGATACCGAAGCCCGTCTGCAGGACATCTTGCCACTTTTCGAGCACGGCGAACTACGCTTCCGCACCCTCGATGAGGCGCGTGCCATCGCGGCCGCCATGGCCGGCGTATGCCAGGAAAATACCAATGCCGGCTCTGGGCTGATGGAATTACTGGTCAATGCTGTCGAGCACGGCAATCTTGGCATCGGCTACCAAGAAAAATCGCGCCTGCTGCTGAATGGTGAATGGGATGCCGAGGTCGCACGCCGTCTCCAGCAGGCTCCTTGGTCTTCCCGGTACGCGCGGCTGTCGTTCCGGCGTGATGGGGATGCCTTCGAGTTCACTATAGCCGACGCGGGAGAGGGCTTCGACTGGCAACCCTATATGAAATTCGATGCGAGCCGCGCTTTCGACCTCCACGGACGCGGCATTGCCATGGCCAGCTTGATGAGCTTCCGCTCGCTTGAATATCGGGGCTCAGGCAATACCGCAATCGCACGTGCAAGCGCATCGGCCTCACCGCCCGCCTAACTAAGGGGCCGGCCCTAAATCGGCGCGCCGTGATCCTTCAGCTCATCCATCGCCTTTTTCAACCCGTCTAGGGTTTCGGGCGACATGCGGTTCTTGAGGATTTCCGTCCACTTCTCCGCCAGCGCATCCCATTCGGCCTTGACCTTCTTCTCCTCGGCCTCGCTGTGCTCCTCGCTTTTGGCTTTGTTTTCGAGGTCTTCGAAGGCCTTCTGGGCTTCAACGACATCGGCCTTCGTAAAGGCGGTTCCCGCCTTGACCGAATCGAGAAGCAGGCCGCAAAGTTTGCCGAAGGACGCCGAGCGCACGAAGCCATGCACCTGCGCGAGCTGTTCGTCTGTCATGCCGGCCGCCAGCACGGACGGTGCCATCGCCATGGCCACGGCCTTTTGCATGTTGTAGAGAAACTCGAACTGGTCCGCCTGCTCGCGCAGCGCCTGCCGTTCGTTTTCCGGGATCGGCGCGGTTTCCGCATAAACGTCGCGCACGAAGCGATGGGAGTGCTCCACAATTTCGTCGAGATGCGAAATCGAAAGGAAATCGCTCACAAGCGCTTGCGCCTTGGCAACCCTGCTTCTCGTTGGCACAGCGTCGCCGCTTTGCGGCCCGCCCGGAGAAAACCCGGGCAGGGCCTTCTGAAGGTCGAGATCCTGGCGGCTGGCCCACGCCGAAAACGAGGAGAAAGTGCGGCTGTCGTCGTAGGTGAAGCCGGTGAGCAGCTTGGTGACTGCGTAAAGCGCGTCGAGGCCCTTGGTGACGGCGGGGAGCTTGAAGGTAGCCCGCACGCTGTCGATATCGGCAATTTTGGTGCTTTTGGCCATCTGCCCGGCGGCATCGGAGATCATCGCTTCCCGGTTCTCCGACAGAGCCACGTCGAGTTCGTCGCCCGCCCTGCGCAGATAATCCAGGTAGGTGAGGAGCTTGGCGACCGCCGCGGCACTCTTCGGATCGGGAGCCGGAACGCCGGGATTGTTGCCTTCGACGAAGTCGCGCAAAGCCGGCATGTAAACCTCGCGCAGTGTCCGGCGGAGATCGCTGAAAATGTCCGGCGCATGCGTCAAGCGCAGGAACTCTTCGATGAACCCGCGCGCTGCCTCCTTGACCTGCGGGTCTACGGGAACTTCCGCCGCGGGCTTTTCTGGCGCCGCCGGTTTGTCCTGAGCGGCAGGTTTATTCTGCCCGGCAGGGGCGGATTGATCCGGGAGGGCAGGCTTATCCTGTGCAACGCCCGCAACCGCGAAGGCGCCAGCGAACGCCACCAGAAGGGCGGGCAATAACAGTTTGAAGCGCATGGCTTTGTCTCCAGCGTATCCGTCACGGCAAGCCGCACTGCAGCCCGCCTGCTATTCAGGGCAGTCTCTTAAAACCGGCTCGGGCCAGAATTGTGGTGCGATCTGAGATACGTCAAAGGTCGCTGTCGTCCGTTCCAAGCACGGTGATACCGGAAGGCCCCGCAAGAATGGCCTCGTCGGCAATTCCGATGAAAAGCCCATGCTCCATGACGCCGGGCACGATATCGAGCAGATCGGCCAGCAATTCCGCGTCCGGAATGCTCCCGAAAGCGCAATCCGCGATCAAATGTCCGCCATCGGTGCGGAACGGGTCGCCATTGGCGAGGCGGCGAAGTTCGATTTTGCCTTCGCATTCCGCATCCAGCGCCGCCGCTTCGATCATCGCAAGCGTGGCGGCAAGCCCGAAATCGGCGATCTCCACCGGCAGCGGAAACGCACCCAGCCGCTCCACATGCTTTGAGCTATCCGCGATGATACACACGCGGTCCGACGCCATGGCCACAATCTTTTCGCGAAGAAGCGCGCCGCCGCCGCCCTTGATAAGGTTGAGATCCGGGTCGATCTCGTCGGCGCCATCGATGGTGAGGTCCACATCGGCGATGGTGTTGAAGTCGGCGATAACGAGCCCGCAACGCTCAGCCAGAGCCTTGGTCTGCTCCGACGTCGCCACGCAGCGCAGGTCGAGCTTCTCCAGCTTCGCCCGCTCCCCAAGCAGCTTCACGAATTCCGCCGCGGTGGAACCCGTTCCGAGGCCCAGAACCATGCCCGGCTCGACAAGCTTGAGCGCCTGCTCAGCCGCTAGTCTCTTATAATTTTGCGAATTCAATCCGAAAGTCCTCCAAGATACATGTATTTCATTTCAAGGAATTCATCGAGCCCATGCCGGGAGCCTTCGCGTCCAAGCCCGGACTCCTTCACTCCGCCAAACGGCGCGACTTCTGTGGCGACGATCCCTTCGTTCACGCCGACGATGCCGAACTCAAGCTTCTCCGTAACTCGCCACACGCGGGCAACATCGCGGGAATAGAAATACGCAGCAAGCCCATAGGGCGTGCTGTTGGCGAAGCGGATCGCTTCGTCCTCATCTTTAAACCTGAAAAGCGGCGCGACTGGGCCAAAAGTTTCTTCGGCAGCAATGCGCATGTCCGCGTTCACGCCGATGAGAACGGTTGGCTCGAAAAACGTATGGCCGAGCGCATGCCGCTTGCCGCCCACTATGGCCCGCGCGCCCTTGGCCAGCGCGTCGGCGACATGCGCCTCCACTTTCGCAAGGCCTGCTTCGTTGATAAGCGGCCCCTGCACCACACCATCCTCATTGCCCGGCCCGACCTTCATCTTCGATACGCGCTCCGCAAGCTTGGCGGCGAACGCATCGTATACGCCATCCTGCACGAGAATGCGGTTCGCGCACACACAGGTCTGGCCCATGTTGCGGAACTTGGACGCAATCGCGCCATCTGCTGCCTTGTCGAGATCGGCATTGTCGAACACGATGAACGGCGCGTTGCCGCCAAGTTCGAGCGAAACCTTCTTCACCGTCGAAGCGCACTGCTCCATCAGGAGCTTGCCGACGCGGGTCGATCCGGTGAAAGCAATCGCGCGAACGAGCGGGTTCGAGGTCAGCTCCTTGCCGATGGCCTCCGCATCGCCGGTAATCACGTTGAGGACGCCATCGGGGAAGCCCGCCTCTTGCGCGAGCGCGGCCAGTGCCAGCGCCGTAAGTGGCGTGTCCGGGGCGGGTTTTACCACCACGGTGCAGCCAACGGCGAGTGCTGGGGCGACCTTGCGCGTAATCATCGCGAGCGGGAAATTCCAAGGCGTGATCGCGCCGGCGACGCCGATAGGCTGCCGGTGCACGATAAGGCGCCCGCCCTTTTTGAAGGCTGGAATAGTCTCGCCATAGACGCGCTTCGCCTCCTCGGCGAACCACTCCACGAAAGACGCGCCATAGGCAACCTCGCCGCGCGCTTCGGCCAGCGGTTTGCCCTGCTCGGCGGTCATGAGCTGCGCCAATCCCTCCGCGTGCTTCGTCAGCAGATCGAACCAGCGCCTGAGAATGCCAGAGCGTTCCTTCGCCAGCCGCCCGCTCCACGCGGGGAAGGCGCGGTGTGCCGCCTCGATGGCCGCCTTGGCCTCGCCCGCTCCGAAATTGGGAACGCGCGCCAGCGCGGCGCCGGTTGCGGGATTGAGTACGGCGGTTTCCGGCTCACCAATCCATCGGCCGTCAACTAGGCACTGCTGGCGAATCAAAGACGCGAAGGCCTGATCCATGCGGGGTTTTCCTCACCTTTCAACATGCCGGATATCATGCCGTGCACCGTTTCAAACCACAAGCGCGGTCAAAATACATGGGGTGAGTGCAAAAAAATCACAACGGGCCCGCGAATCGGGTGCTCTCGGAAGAGTGCGTTGGATCTATATACAACCACAGGTTATCAAGGAGGGCAGAAACAGTGGAATGATGGAGCCCCCCGATGAGCGTTTTAACACCGGTCCTGCCAGAGGCGACACCCCAAAATCAGCCCCCTGCAACCGACGCGCGGATCATTCAAAAGCACGATACCAGAGAATACCTCCTGGACATGCTCAAGGAACTGAGCGCAATCGCCGCATGGGCAGAACTTGAGCGGGCTCAGAAATATATCGATGCCGCCCTCAAGGAAGTTGAGGACCAGGATAAGGCCGCGTAGCTCAACCATAGGTTGGGTTGCGACCCGGGTTGCTGACCGGCGCTTGCGAGGCAGGTGCGTGCGAAACGGTGCACGGCCTGTCAAGCGGCGCGGGACTTGTGGATAGATAAGTCGCGGATGGTTGGATTGCGGCCGTTGAGCGGATTATCCGGATCCCATTTGAGCGCGATGGTCTGGAAGCGCGCCGAAAGTGCCTCGTAGATCAAAAGCTTGCCTGCCAGCCGCTCGCCAATGCCGAGAATTTCCTTGATAACCTCGACGGCCTGAAGCGTACCAAGTACGCCCGCGACTGGCCCAAGCACGCCCGCCTCCTCGCAACTGGCCACGGTGCCGCGCGGAGGCGCCTCCGGGAAAAGGCAGCGGTAGCTCGGAAGCGGGTCGCCAGCGGCGTCCTGCTCGTAGGCGCGGAAGGTGGAGAGATAGCCGTCGAATTGGCCCAGCGCCGCGAAAACCATAGGCTTTTTCGCGAAGTAGCACGCATCGTTGACGAGGTAGCGCGTGGCGAAATTGTCGGAGCCGTCGGCGACGATGTCATAGCGGGAAACGATGTCGAGGGCGTTCTCAGCGGTAAGGCGGAACGGCATCGCCTCGGCAGAGACATGCGGATTGAGGGCCTGGCAGAAAGCGGCCGCGCGTTCGGCTTTCGGTGCTCCGGCATCCTGCGTGGAATAGGCGACCTGACGCTGCAAATTGTCGATGGAGACGTTGTCGTCGTCGATGATGCCGATGGCGCCAACACCGGCAGCCGCCAGATACATGACAAGCGGCGAGCCGAGCCCCCCCGCCCCCACCACAAGCACGCGCGCCGCTTTGAGCTGCTGCTGACCCTGGCCGCCGACTTCCTTCAAAAGCAGGTGCCGCTTGTATCGCTTGATTTCTTCGGGTGAGAGCACCGGCATAATTCCTTGGCTGCGCTACCGCGCGTCGCACTGCTTGAGTGCTATTTAGCAAGGCTTTGGCGGTTTACAAATGGTGTGATGCCGCGGAACGGGCCGGCAGCCAGGTGTAGCTACCTCAAATGAACGTTCTCCACCGTCATCCCGCGCTAGTGTCCCGTCTCCGAATTGCCGCCCCATTTGCCGGACGCTCGCACGGCAATTCGGAGACATAAGGGACACTCGCAAAAACAAAGAGCTAGTGTGGCTTATGTCTCGCAATTGCCTTCCTGAGGCTAGCCGCAAAGGGGGTGGGCAATTGCGAGACGCCACACTAGCCGCTTGACCGCCGCGCGCGAGTGAGGCCAATACGGAACAAACATCCAGCCGGTGGAGACGCCCATGGACACGCCAGCCTACGATCCGGACAACATTTTCGCGAAGATCCTTCGCAAGGAAGTGCCCTGCAATTTCGTGTGGGAAGACGCGGACACCTTCGTGTTCATGGACATCATGCCACGCTCGGACGGCCATGCGCTTGTCATTCCGAAGGCGCCCGCACGCAACATCCTCGACGCATCGCCCAAGCTGCTGGTGCCGTTGATAAGCACCGTCCAGCGTGTCGCCATCGTGGCGAAGAAAGCCTTCAACGCGGATGGCATGACCATCTCGCAATTCTCCGAGCCGTCGGGCGGCCAAGTCGTGTTTCACCTGCACGTCCACGTCATTCCGCGCTTCGAAGGCATCGCCCTCCGCCCCGCCGGGGTCATGGCCGATAGCGCGCTGCTGCAGGAGCATGCCGCAAAGCTCAAGGCGGCTATGGCCGGCTTTGAACAATAAGGACATAGGTTGTGCACAAGGACCGGGGCGTCCCTGTTGCTTCGCTCACGTGCATGCCGCTTTAGGCGTTTTACGTACAAAACTTAGCTGCCTGTGGACAGAATTTTGAAGTTCGCCGTGCAAGCCGATGGCGTACAAGCGAAATCCGGCCGCTGGGATTGGCCTCGGGAAAAACGCTTGTGTTCGCCCTGCGTTCCCGGTTGAAACAGCATCGAAACGGTGTCATAAGCGGCTTGCAATCGCCCTTACGGGCGATTTTATCGTTGGGGTGTAGCCAAGCGGTAAGGCAGCGGGCTTTGAATCCGCCATTCCCAGGTTCGATCCCTGGCACCCCAGCCAATCGCGCTCAAATGCTATGACGCGCGGTAGCGCAACCAAAAACCATTCAAATCGCAAAAGTTTTATTGCCCCGGCATTAGCCTTTTCTTGCCCCTCGAACGTACGGTAAGTCCTTCGCGTCCTGCAAAGCTGCGGATTTGCAGTATCCAGAGACAACCGCATTCATCAATAGTTTACCGGGTTCTGCCACTCTCTCGCAACCGGAAGTAGTGAACCGAGGGACATACTTGGCATGGCCGCATCGGCAGAAGAGTCCTGCGATGGGACGATTGAGCTTGGCGGTGTGCGCACCGTCCGCACCGCAGAGCAGAGTCATTCTGTGTTGCTGGAGGCGCTCCGGTCCGCGTCCCCGATCAACCTGGACTGCTCGCAAATCACGGAAACGGACGTTAGTTTTGTGCAGCTTCTGCTATCGGCGCGCAAGACCGCGGCAGAGTTCGGCAAGAGCCTGACACTTGCCCATCCCGCGGGAGAAGCGCTTCGCAGCGTTTTGGAGCGGGGAGGCTTTTTGAAGGCGGACAGCCCAGCCGGTGACCGGCTTTTCTGGCTGAAGAGCGAGGCGCTCGATGAAAACCATTCTTAGCGTAGACGATTCCGCAAGCATCCGGCAGATGGTCAAAATGACCCTGGGCGACGCCGGGTATACTGTGATCGAGGCGGGGGACGGCGCACAAGGGCTTGCTCAGGCAAAAAGCAAGACGGTGGATGCAATCATCACCGATTTGAACATGCCGGTGATGGACGGCATGACCTTCGTCCGTGAAGTTAGGAAACTGTCTACCTACGTGGGCGTGCCGATCCTGCTCCTGACGACGGAAAGCGACGCCGAGAAAAAGGCGCAGGCGAAAGCCGCAGGCGCCACCGGCTGGATCACCAAGCCATTCCAACCCCAGCAACTGCTCGATACTTTGAAAAAGGTAATTGGCTGATGAGTGCCGCAGACCCCAAAACCATGTTTCAGCAGGAGGCGCAGGACCTCCTCATTCAGCTTGAGTTGGCGCTGCTCGATCTTTCGAACATGCCGGACGACAGCGCGCTGATCGACACCGCTTTCCGCGCGCTTCACACGATCAAAGGGTCCGGCGCGATGTTCGGCTTCGAAGAAGCCGCTGCGTTCACCCATCACGTTGAAACCGCGTTCGATCACGTGCGCCAAGGCAAGACGCAGTCCAGCCCGGAACTGATTTCGCTTGCGCTTCGCGCACGCGATCACATCCAGCAGCTGATCGAAAACCCAGCTGAAGCGGACGTGCCTAGCGGAGACGCGATACTTGCCGGGCTCCACAGCCTCAACCCCAACAAGTCGGCGGCGTCCCCTGCTGCTGCGGCAGGCGCTCATGCTCATGCCGCAGGGGGCAAGCGCACTTGGCGCATTCACATACAGCTGCCCCGCGACGTCATGGCGAACGGGACGAACCCCCTCCTGCTGCTCGACGAACTGCGCTCGCTCGGCTCTGCCACGGTCACGCCGCTGACCGGCGGCATTCCGAATCTTCAGGAACTCGATCCCACCTCCTGCTACGTCGCCTGGGAAGTCCTTCTGACGACATCGGAGTTGCGGCAGGTCATTGAGGACGTGTTCATTTTTGTCCGCGACGAGATGCAGCTTGAGATCGAGCCTGCGGAGGCGAGCGACGAAGCGCAGACCGGAGCCGCCGGAGCCGCCGCGCCAGCAACGCAGGCCGAGCCACGGGAAGAGAAACCTTCCGCCGCTCCGGCCCAGACTGCAGCACCGGCGGGCCAGCCGCCTGCGGGCGCGGCCGAAAAGTCCAAGAACCGCAGCTGCGACGCCGCAAAAGTCAGCGCCAGCGTTCGGGTACCGGCCGAGCGCCTCGACGAACTGATGAACCGCGTCGGCGAACTGGTCATCACCCAATCGCGCCTGAGCCAGGTCGCGGCCGCATGCTCCGATACACAGGTCCGGGCGGTAACGGAGGAAATCGAACGCCTGGTGCTTGAACTGCGCGACACCACAATGGGCATCCGGATGATGCCGATCGGCTCGCTGTTCGGACGCTTCCGCCGCGTCGTGCACGACCTGTCCCGCGATCTCGGCAAGCAGGTCGAGCTGGTGACGGAAGGCGAGGAGACCGAGCTCGACAAGACCATGATCGAGCAACTCAACGATCCGCTCGTTCACCTGATCCGCAATTCCATCGATCACGGCATCGAGGACCCGGCCGATAGGCTCGCCGCCAGCAAGCCGCTCCAGGGGCGTATCATGCTGTCCGCGCGCCATGCCGGCACGGAGGTTCTTATCACTATCGCCGACGACGGGCGCGGACTGAACCGCGAGCGCATCCGTGCCCGCGCCATCGAGCGCAGCCTGATCTCTGCGGACGCCGTTGTTTCGGACAGCGAGCTGTTCCAGGTGCTGTTCCTCCCCGGTTTCTCAACCGCCGTGCAGGTCACGAGCATGTCGGGCCGCGGTGTGGGTATGGACGTTGTCAAGCGCACCATCGAGGGCCTGCGGGGCAAGATCGATCTGGCAAGCACGGGCGGCTCGGGAACCGAGATCACGCTGCGGCTGCCGCTCACGACGGCGATCATCGACGGCCTGATGGTCCGCGTCGGACAAGGCCGTTACGTCATGCCGCTGGGCACGGTCGAGGAATGCGTCGAGCTTTCGGAGGAGGAGGATGCCCGCTCGCGCGGACACAGCTTCCTCAACATCCGCGGCGAGTTGGTGCCGTTCCTGCGCATGCGGCAGCTGTTCGGGACCGTCACACCACCCGATCGCTATCAGAAAATCGTGGTCGTCTCTTCGGGCGGCATGAAGGTCGGCCTGGCCGTCGATCAGGTGATCGGCGAGCATCAGACGGTGATCAAGTCTCTGACGAAGCTGCACTCCGGCGTCGAAATGTTCTCCGGAGCAACGATTCTGGGCGACGGGTCGGTCGCACTGATTCTCGACATCCCGCATCTGGTTGAATTCGGCCAGATCAGAGAAGAAAACCTTAGGGCGGCAGAGTGATGGCAGAAATGGCAAGCATGAACGGCGGAAATCCTCTTGAGGTTCTGACATTCAACCTCAACGGCCAGGCATTTGCACTGGAAGCGTCTTATGTGCGCGAGATCCTCGATCTTGTGCCGGTGACGGAAGTTCCAACCAGCAGCCCCTTCGCCCGGGGGCTGATCAATGTACGCGGCAAGATCGTGCCGCTGGCCGACCTGCGCTACAAGCTCGGCATGGAGGAACGGCCTCCCACTATCGATACGCGCGTCGTAGTCATAGAGGTGGATCTCGACGGCGATCTGACGACAATCGGCCTCCTTGCGGAAAAAGTGCATGAGGTCACAAACATCCCGCCTACAGAGATGGAAGAAACTCCGAAAATAGGCATGGTATGGCGGCATGAATACATTCGTTGCATCGCAAAGCGCGATGACGATTTTGTCGTCGTGCTCGATATCGTCGCACTAATTGGCTCGGCGCTGCGGAAAAACCAGGAGCTGAGCGCCTTCCACGAGAGGCACGCGGCCTAGCACACAATCCCGTAAGCGCTTCGAAACCGCGCGGGCGGCAGGCCTGTGCGGCTTTTCGTTTTTAGGCCCCGGCGCCGCCTGGGTCCTACCGGAGGGGTTATATTATTACTCCCCCGTTAACGCTGTCCTCAGTCAAAACTGCACATTTTGATAATTTTTCTCCCCTCCTTCGAACTTGAATTATTTCAGCGGACATGGTCCGGGCCAAGCGCTGCGCGCGCGGCATCTACGGCATATCATTGATTGCACGCAATAAATTGTGTAAACCGCGCGCCGGTTCAGGGTTAAGGCCGAACCTTCGATTATAATTAACTGTAGTTTTGAAAGTCAAAAATACGCTTTTTCCGGGCAATTTTGGGCGCGATCTGGCCAATTTCAGCAACCCGGATTCCCGATTAACCATGCCTTCGTTAACCACAGTAGCGTCCTACGCAAAATACACGGTTTCTTAATACTCCATCATGACACGTAATTGTCTATTTTGCCCCTCCAAGCTGGAAGGATGATATTTTAGCTAATACGGCAGTAACGGACGTTCCATTCCTTGAGACACTCCGACACTTGAAATCAATCCTCCGTTAATTTTTTTATTACTGCTCCAACAAACACAATATCCTGACCAAAAGCCGTTCCCTCCACAACGATATATTAAACCAGCGCAGGCATGGTGGCACCATATGCAACCAGGCCGTGTGTGTACCCGCATACGCTCCTTGTCCGCCATGCCGGCCGCGCGGCAAAGCCTCGTTCCGGCGTCGCATCGAACCGTATCCGCGGAACCATTTGGGAACGAAGCAATGCGTTTTACAATCAAACAGAAGTTGGCCACCACCTTCGGCGCGATCATCGTGCTGTCGGGCGTCGCGGCCTATGTCGGCACGAGCGGCCTCGCCACCATCGACGAGAGCATGAAAGATGTTCTGGCTGGCCCAGTGGCCCGCTTGCAGAAAATCGGCGACATCGAGAACACGTTCGCCAACATCGTCCGGACCGACAAGAACGTGATCCTGGCAACCGATCCGGCCGCCTCGAAGAAATACGAGGAGACTTCTCTCGCGCTCCGGAAGGAGATGCTGGACAAGCTTGAGGAGTTCTCACACTCTGTTTCAGCAAATCGGGAGAAGTTGGAAGCGCTGCGCAAGGCCTTCGCGGAATATATTCCGCTGCAAGATAAAATACACGAAAGTGGCAACCACGACACCAACGTCGAGGCTCTTGAGATCGCCGAAAAGTCCGCTCACACGGATGAATTCGTGTCGATGCTGCGGCCGCTCCGCGACCGCCTAGCTGCCGAGCGCCAAGTGCCTGAAGCGGCAAGCGCCCTGGTTACGCTCAGCGACCTCTTCGTCCAGCTTCGCGACATCGAAATTCGCCAGCGCGATACGATTTTGGCCACGACCGATGCGGACGTCGCTTCGGACAATGAAAAGATCAAAGCGTTGATCGCCTCGGTCTCGAAACAGCGCGACACATTCCGGCGCCTGCCGGATGCACAGGACCGGGTTCTGGCGGATCAGTTTTTCGACCGCTTCGAGAAATGGGCGCCCGTCAATGATCGCATCATGTCTCTGGCCACCGAGATGACAAAGGCACACGCTGCCAATCTCTCCATGGGCGAGGGCTTCCGGATCACCACCGCAATCAGAACCCAGATCGAGGGCATGGTGGCGGTTAACCGGAAGACTCTGGAGAACGTGAAGGTTGAGGCCGAAAACACCTATGTTCAGGCCCGCAACGTCCAACTCGCGACAGTCGCCCTTGCGCTGCTGTTTGGCGTGGTTGGCGCTCTTTGGATGTCGCTCAGCATCGGCCGCGGCCTGTCCCGCGCTGTGACGATGGCCGGTTCCATCGCGGACGGCGACCTCACTGGTAATCTTGAGATCCGCACCAACGACGAAATCAAGGACATGGCCGATGCTTTGAACAGAATGGTCGAGCAGCTGAAAAAGGTGATCGGCAAATCTTTGGCCGCAGCGGACAACGTCTCATCCGGCAGCCAGGAGCTTTCGGCGGGTGCGGAAGAACTTGCATCAGGCGCCAGCGAGCAGGCGGCTCCGCCCAGCAAGCCTCTGCTTCCATGGAAGAGATGGCAGCCAATATCAAGCAGAACGCCGACAACGCAGCCCAGACCCAGCGCATCGCCAAGCAGTCGTCGCAGGACGCGCAGACGAGCGGCGAGGCTGTCAATCGCGCGGTCCAAGCCATGCAAACCATCGCCCAGAAGATCACCTTCGTGCAGGAAATCGCCCGGCAGACCGACCTTCTGGCCCTCAACGCCGCAGTCGAAGCCGCCCGCGCGGGCGAGCACGGCAGGGGCTTCGCAGTCGTAGCATCGGAGGTGAGGAAACTCGCCGAGCGCAGCCAGACGGCAGCCGCCGAAATCGGCTCTCTCTCCGGCGACACCATGAAAGTTGCGCAGGAAGCAGGCGAGATGCTGACGAAGCTCGTGCCCGACATCAAGAAGACCGCCGAACTTGTGGAAGAGATCAGCGCCGCCTGCCGCGAGCAGGACATCGGCGCCGATCAGATGAACGAGGCCATCCAGCAGCTCGACAAGGTGATCCAGCAGAACGCCGCCGCCGCCGAAGAGATCGCTTCGACCACAGAAGAACTTTCCGGCCAGGCCGAGACGCTGCAATCGGCCATCGCCTTCTTCAAAACTGGCGAACAGGGCCGCGCCCGGTCCGCTTCGGTCAAGACGCGGGCCGGCGCCATCAATCTGGCGCGCAAGACGGTGCCGGCAAAGCAGCTCGCGGCAAAAACGCTTGGTGCGAAGACGCTCGGCGCCAAGCCGGTTGCGAACGGCACGCCCCATAAGAACGGCTACTCGCTCGATCTCGGCGGCCAGGGCGCCGACGAGCAGGACGCCGAATTCGAACGGTACTGAACCTGAAGGCGGCTGCGGTGAGAACCGCCGCCGCCGATACCGGCGAAGCCACGGCATAAACTGTCCGCAAGACCATCTGGGAAGAAATCCATGCGGTTTACGATCAAACAAAAACTGGCCACCACCTTCGGCGCCATAATCGTCTTATCGGGCATCGCGGCCTATGTCGGCACGAGCAGCCTCGCAACCATCGAAAACAGCATGAACGAGGTTCTTGGCGGTCCTGTGACCCGGCTGGAGAAGCTCAACGATATCGAGATTACCTACATGAACATGATGCGGAACGATCTGAACCTGATCGTATCCGCCGACGAGACTCTTCTAAAGCACTTCGAGGAACAATCCCGCAAGCTGCGGGGGCAGCTTTTAAGCAAGCTCGAGGACTATTCGTCGCATATCATCTTAGCGGCGAACCGCGCCAAATTCGACGAAATCCGCAAGCTAGCGGCTGAATACATTCCCATACAGGAGAAAATTCTTGAGAACGGCAAGCATGACACGAACGCCGAGGCTCTCCAAATTGCGGAAAAGGAAGGCCATACGGACGAGTTTGTGATGATGCTTCGGCCCCTTCGCGAACATCTCGCCGGGGCAAGGCCGGCACAGGAGGCGGTGGACGCCTCCATGGCACTCGGGGATATCGTCGCCCTGCTTCGCGACATCGAGATCCGCCAGCGCGATTCGATTTTGGCCACCACCGATGCCAGCGTTGCTGCGTTCAATAAGCAGATCGGCGACACAATCTCCGCCATAACTAAACAGCGCGATATTTTCCAGCGCCTGCCCGATGCACAGGATCGTGCGCTCGCGACTTAGTTCTTCGACCTATTTGAGAAATGGGCGCCTGTTAATGACCGCATCGTGGCTCTCAGCACAAAGATGAGCAAGGCGCGGGCCGCCGGTCTCGCGATGGGCGACGGCAGAAGCATCCGCACTGCGCTAACCAAGCAAATCGACGAGATGCTTGTGAATCTCCATAAGGCGTTGGCGGACGCGAAAGAAGAAGCCGGGATTGTCTACCTGCAAGCGCGCAATGTTCTGCTTGCCGCCATAGCTATCGCAATATTGCTTAGCGTGGCTGGAGCCCTCTGGATGTCGCTTAGCATCAGCCGCGGCCTGTCCCGCGCCGTAGGCATGGCTGGCAATATCGCGGATGGCGACCTGACCCGGAATCTTGAGGTTCACACCAACGACGAGATCAAGGATCTGGCCGATGCGCTGAACAGAATGGTCGAGCAGCTGAAAAAGGTGATCGGCGAATCTTTGGCCGCAGCGGACAACGTCTCATCCGGCAGCCAGGAGCTTTCGGCGGGTGCGGAAGAACTTGCATCAGGCGCCAGCGAGCAGGCCGGCTCTCGCCCAGCAAGCCTCTGCTTCCATGGAAGAGATGGCAGCCAATATCAAGCAGAACGCCGACAACGCAGCCCAGACCCAGCGCATCGCCAAGCAGTCGTCGCAGGACGCGCAGACGAGCGGCGAGGCTGTCAATCGCGCGGTCCAAGCCATGCAAACCATCGCCCAGAAGTATCACCTTCGTGCAGGAAATCGCTCGGCAGTG